>JBMORW010000022.1:0-93235 GCA_049322695.1 Bacillota bacterium
TTATATTAAGAATGAGTACAAGCCGTCTGAGGTATTATGGTCACTTAAAGGCAGTTATATTGCAATTATGCTGCCCACAAATGAGAAAAACCTATCTGGAAACTCTATGTACAAAATTCAAGTTTACGACACTATGAATGGTAAAAATGTATATGCAATTAATGAAGCTATTGATATATATAAATTTTACTGGATAGACGATAAAAGTATACTGGTAAATGAAGTCTCAGGACAAACTGATGCATTTTATATTCATGATGTTAGCATTAAAGCAGTAAACAAAGACGTTACAAAAGAACAGGGCTTAAGCATCGTGAAATCATTGGAAGAAAAGAGTAATACAGAAAATAAACATATACTATCTGAACAGCAAAAGCAGCAATATGGTCAGCAGGTTGACAGCACTGTGTTTGAAGGCATCATATCAGAAGACAAACAAAAGGTATTGTTTAACACTGAAGGTTATAAGATATACCTGCTAGATACTAATATAAATAATACTAAATATATAGCAAGTGGATTCCTGCTTGAATGGTCATCTACTGGTAAGTTCATTAAGTATTGTTTACCAAAAGATTTTGATGAAGCAAATTATAGAGAAGTTAACACTTGTGTGAACTTATCCAGTGATATGCTTGATACGTATATCTATGATATTGAAAATGAAAAGTCTGTAAAAGTATCTGATTTTCATTCTGAAATATATTTCTCGCCTGATGACAGTTATCTGCTATATGTAAAAGTTGATTATGAAGGGCTCAAATCTCTATAGTTAATGTTTGTAGCAAGTGATGATGGTTGTATGTAGCTTTACAGACATTCAGTATTATCATATTATAGTTATATACTTATTACGGAGGCAGTTATGAACAGATTTCTTTGACATTAAGCAGCTCTTCACCATAAGTTAATGAGAACTCATATTAGCCGTAGAAAAAACATTTCTATGGCTATTTGTGTTTGTTACACTATAAGACCTCCCCCGCAAAAGCGTAAGTGACTTAAATAAAATATAGTTGGAGGTAGAAATTATGATAATACCTGAGGTGCTTAAGAAAACAGTACTAAGTATATTCGGTGAGAAAGGAAGCAAGTGGCTGGTGGATTTTCCAGCTATATTTGAGGAATGTGCAGAGAAATGGAAGCTTGCATATATAGTTCCATCTGAGCATATGTCCATAAACTATGTATGCTTTGCACAATCGAAGCTGTATGGTGATGTTGTATTGAAGGCAGGAGTACCTCATCGCGAGTTTTATACAGAAGTCAAGGCACTAGATATATATGACGGGAGAAATATATGCAAATGCTATGACCATGATGCCAAGCTTGGAGCCATGCTTTTGGAGAGAGTAAGGCCCGGAAAGCAGCTTACTGCCATAAGTGACTATGCTAAAAGATATGAGATAGCAGCAAATATAATATCGAAGCTTCCTGTTTCAGCTGATGACGTTGATGGCTTTCCAACATTCACTGATTGGATTGAAAGAGCCTTTAAAAGAGCCAGATCAGAGAATATTGTGGGAGAAAAGCTGCTTTCATATATTGATACTGCAGAAAAGCACTATAAGGAGCTTGAAAGCTCAAGCAGGTCAAGGGTGCTGCTGCATGGCGATCTGCATCACGAAAACATACTTCTGGACCAGTCAGACTGCTGGAAGGCAATTGATCCTAAAGGGGTTATCGGTGTACCCTGTTTGGAGGGAGGGCGCTTTATGATAAACCAGCTAAGCATGATCGATAAAGGGGATAAAGCTTCCTGCATAGAAAAAATGACAGCTGTAATTGGAAGTGCTCTTGGAGAATCAAAGAAGACAATGGCTGTCTGTACATTGATAGATATGACGCTATCTACCTGCTGGTCCTTTGAAGACTATATCAAGCCGGATGATATATCAGATATACTGGACAGCTGTAAACTATTGCTAAATTATATAAATAATAGAGCAATGTGAAAGAACTGTTATAATAATGCTTTCTCTTGAAATAACAAGCACATAAAAATATGATAAAACAGTATTCACCATATTACATAGTGGTATGGTGAAGTTTTCTGGAAAGGGTGATTTCTAATGAATAACATATATAAAACTGCTCAAAATCGGGGGGGGTGCCTATATTATAGCCCTCCTGTAATAAATGGAGGATGAATATGGCTTATAACTGGTATGATACAAAGAAATTATCCATAAACAGCATGCTGCTTCTGGATAGGTGGATTCTGCAGCGATTAATACGGCTTAAGGATTCACCGATTAAGGACAACACCTTTGACATTGCAATGTGCGGCTATGTATTGGGAGTGGATATAAAGCAGGAAATATCTAATATGGAGCATGTCACAAAGCATGGAGGCTATATTATCATCTTCATGGGTGATGATGAACGTGAAAATACCAAGCCCAATGAACGGTTATTGGAAGAAGGCTTTGAGTACTCACACTATATCAGCAAAACAGGCGGAGATGCATACCGGTATTGGAAAGGAGTAGTTAAAGAAGGGTTTTATGGAAAAATGTAGAATAATTCTGTGGGAAGTTTCAGGGGAAATCGGGACGCTTTACCTGCCCACTTTTCATGGGCTTTAGTTTTTATTTTGTGTGGAGGTAGAAATATGAAAACGACTAATAGGGGTTATTCTGATGTGAAGGGTGATTTTAATCTTATTTGTGATTTCCTGATTAAACAGAATGAGTATTTAAGAAGCTACTCATCCTGGAGCTTGCCAAGATTCTGCGACTGGAGACATGGATTGTACAGACCGAGAACATCTGTAGCCAATTTCTGGGGAAAGAGTGCACAGCTTTGGTTTGATGCATTTGACAAGCTGGCAGGCTTTGTAATATCAGAAAACGGCAACACAGGCTTCTGCATAATAACGTCACCGGGCTATCGTTTCCTTTTCAAGGAAATACTTGAATGGACTATGCAAAACTGGGGTAACCGTGGAGCTCAGTTCGGCATTGAGGTTTCACAAAAGCAGGAGCATGAAATTACCGTTCTTGAGCAATTTGGGTTTAATAACGACTCAACATTCTATATCAGATATTTTGACCTGACTGCAGAGCTGAAGGAGCGCTATCCTTTGGAGGAAGGCTTTGAAATAATAGATATGGGGTCAACTCCTGAGTATAGAGAGCAAAGAATATTACGTGCAAACGGCTTTGGCGGCATACTGGATGTATCAGAGGAAGAGCTTAACTATCAACTGGAGTTTTATAATAATACTCATAATTCACCTATTTATCATCCGGATACAGATCTCTGCATCAAGTCTAAGACTGACGGAATACATGTAGCCTGCTGTGAGGCACTTATAGATGCCTGGAACTGTACTGCCGATGTAGAGAGGGTATGTACACACAGTGAATACAGGAGAAGAGGCTTTGCTCAGGTCGTAATCCAGGAATGCTTATACAGACTGAAGACAATGGGTATAAAAAAAGCATATATTACAGGCTTCAGCAAAGAGGCAATATCCTTGTACGGAACCCTTGGAGCGGTTGATGAGCTGGAACTGTATGAGTTTGTAAAGGACATAAATGTTTAAATCAATATCTGATGCTCATACTTCAGCACATTTATATGAAGCAGCTTGGTACAAGAAGTAGATATACATGCAATAAGGGGCTCCCACGAGCCCCTTTGAAATAACTAGAATCTTCCTGACAAGTTTCGTTCTGCTGTTTCTATAAGTCTTCTAACCATTTCACCGCCAACCTGGCCGCATTGCTTTGCTGTTTTGTCACCGTTATAGCCTGTGAAATCCAAACCGAACTCAGAGGCTATTTGGTTTTTGAACTGATTCAGCGCGCCCTTTGCTTCAGGCACCAATGTCCTATTGGTGTTGCCTGATGAAGTAGTTTGAATTGTTTGTCTTGGCATGTTTTACACCTCCATTTATTTATGTACAATGATGATAAAAATTAAGTCTATTTATATTTTGAAGCAAATTTATATTAATACTCATGCAAATTATGGCTGTTGAAGATGTATCAGGAAAAATTAATATAACTAAAACAAATAAGGTGTTGCAAAAAAATTTATATATAATAATATTGCAGTATGAACACTATTCAGAGGGGGATGTTGCCATGAAATTTTTAAGAAGAAGCAAGTTCATCAAAGTTATTGCAGTCATTATAGTATTATATGCTATTAACCTGTTACTGCCAAAAGCAAGTACTGAGCTTGATGCTTCATGGTTTCCGGGTGAGAAAGGAAGACCTCTTGTTATAGCACATCAGGCAGGTAATCAGGAAAGACCTTCCTCATCAAATCTTGCATTTGAACAAGCCGTGAAAGTCGGCGTCGACATACTTGAATTTGATGTTGTAATAACAAAGGATAATAAGCTTGTAACCATACACGATCTTACTGTAGACCGCAATACAGATGGAAGCGGCAAGGTAAGGGATAAAACATATGAAGAAATCAAAAAGCTGGATGCAGGCTATGGACTTGAGGATGAGAATGGAAAACCAATCAGAGACAAGGCAAAAAATCCATATATCGGAGCAGGTGCATATATTCCGACTCTTGAGGAGATATTTACGAGATACGGGAATATGAAGATGATTATAGAGCTTAAGGATTCAGGCGAAGATGGCAGAAAAAGTGCCGAGGTATTCTGGAAGCTTGTAAAGCAGCATAATATGCAGAATAAGGTTGTTGTTGCTTCCTTTGATAAGGATACTCTAAAAGAGCTGAGAAGATTGTCCGGAGACCAGCTTGTTTCTTCAGCCAGTGAAGGAGAAATGTATCCCTTCTATGTCTTCCATCGCTTGGGGCTTCCTGTTTTCAACAATTTCACATCCTTTGAAATGCTACATATACCTGTAAGCTATAATGTAAAGGGTATAAATATTGATCTGCTGACAAAAGCACTTCTGAAGGATGCCCGTGATCGCAATATGGCGGTATACTATTGGACCATCAATGATGAGGAACAAATGAGGAAGCTTATAAAACTTGGTGTAGACGGAATCATGACAGATCGTCCTGAGCTGCTTATGAGGGTACTTAAGGAAGAGGGCTATTAGTTCTTCTTATATAAAGCTTTCTTTATAGAAGCATTACTATGAAAATACATAACCTCCATTCTATAGCACATAGAAATAAACAACCTAATATAACAATGGTATGTGTTTACAAAATTGTTACAATTTATAACAAGTATAGAAACAATAATCATTTAGAATATTAGTATGTTTTTACGGCAATAGGATTGGGGGAGATTTATTGAGAAAAGCAATATCAGCATTATTGTGTATTTTACTTTTGCTTTCATTGACTGCATGTATGCAGGGCAGCACTGCTGCAAACCATGATGAAGATTTGATTTCAGTGGAAGCAAGGATAGCGGCGCATGATAAGGACCTGGATAAAGCTATGATACGGCTTATGAGGATGTATGATGTTCCAGGCGCTGTCATGGCAATAATCAATAATGGAAAAGTGACTTTTACAAAGGCATATGGTTTGTCTGACGTAGAAAATAATATATCTATGGATATAGATACTGTTTTTCAGGTTGCTTCCATTTCAAAGCCGGTTACTGCATGGGGAGTTATGAAGCTGGTAGAAGACAAGAAAATAAAGCTTGATGATCCTGTGGAAAAGTACCTTACACGCTGGCATTTTCCCCAGTCTGAGTTTGACAGCAAGGAGGTTACCATAAGAAGACTGTTGGCTCACACCTCAGGACTTTCTGTATCAAGTTATCAAGGACTGCTGCCTGAGCAAAACCTGCCTTCTCTGGAAGAATCGCTGGCAGGATATGAATCGCCACATGTGAACCCACTTACAATAAGCAGCAAACCAGGTCTAAAGTGGGATTACTGCGGTGGTGGATATACAGTATTGCAGCTGTTGATTGAGGAGGTTTCAGGTGAAACCTTTGAGAATTATATGCAGAAAGTGGTCCTTAATCCAATTGGAATGAGCAGCAGCACCTTTGAATACGATAAAGTGAATAAAGAAAAGCTGGCAAAGGCTTATGATCCTAACGGAAAGCTTATGCCGAATCTGCTGTTTCCCGAGAAAGCAGCAGCTGGGCTCTATACTTCAGCGCCAGATCTTGCCAAGTTTGTTGCTGCAGCGCTAAAAGGACCTCAAAATGAGGTTCCGGGAAGGGGAGTTCTTTCGCCGGATACATTGGAACTGATGTTTATGGTTGATGGTGAGACTGACGGAATGTGGGGACTTGGATATCAAAAATACACTTCGCTTGTTAAGTCCAGGGATGGGTTAATAATGCACAGCGGTTCTAATTTTGGCTGGAAAGCTATTTTTGCAGAAAATGTAAAGACAAATGATGGGATTCTGGTGTTGACAAATAGCGATAACGGAGGAGACCTGCTGTTTGATTTGCTTGTTGAATGGGATGAGGGAGACAAAAAGTAAAAGAAGGACTTACGATGTGTAAGTCCTTCTGCTGTTTTCATAGAACTCAATTAATCTTAACAGCACTATAAAGCCAAAGATGTTCAACAGCACAGATTTTAGAGTATGCCAGTTAATATGAGTGAAATATCCCAAAAAACTCATTATTAGCTCTAAAGCTAAAAGCAATAGTGCCATGATGATAATATATAAAAGCTTATATTTTTCTTTGTTTGGGCGATAATGTGCAAAGACTATACCACCGGGATAACAGCTCAATAAATAGAATAAAGGCAGCCCTGACACAAGAAGCCCGTTATGGTGAAACTCAAATGCACCTAGTTTGATAAGTGTACTGTCTATGAAGTATAACAAAACCATCCCAATAGTTCCTGAATACCAAAATTTTATCCAGTTTTTATAGGGAACTGCAAGAGCACATGTAATAAATACACACAGCATGAATAAAAACCAACCCAATTATATCTCTCCTGCCAATCAACCTATAGTAAATAGATTATCCTTTTTTGGAACAACTATACTATTTGTATGACTGCTAAACTGTATTAGGTACTTTTTTATCAGATGCAGAACTGATTTTTCTGGTATATAATAGTTATAGCGCACAGAAAACTTCTGTCTGTGATTCTACAGCTAAGAGGTATGGAAACAGACTGAAAACGAGGAGGATAACTATGAAGTATGAAGTATTAGATACAGAAAAAGGCAGTATTGCAATAGTAAATGAATTGGAAAAGCAAATAGAAAGCAGCAGTGATTTTCTGGACATAATGATGTCTATCGATGCAGAAACTTTCGTTCTGAAAAAAGTGTTTCTTACAGATGATTTCTTTGAGCTTAGAACTGGCATTGCAGGTGAAATGCTTCAAAAGGTTATTAATTACAGAAGAAGATTAGTCATTATAGGCGACTTTCATAATATAAGCAGCAAAGCCTTGAGAGATTTTATATATGAAAGCAATAAGGCAGGGAAAATCATTTTTCATGAGGATATGCAGCAGGCTGTCAGCTTACTAAAATAGCTGATAAACAATGCAGTATGAGGGGGTAATCAAATGAGTGTCACCAAGTCATGGAGTTTTGGAAAGCATATAGTACTTACGATTGCTGTAGTTGCGCTGATAAAGCTTATATCAGGCTTTTTCACCCTGAGAGAAGCTGCTAGTATAGGGATAATAGGCGGTGCAGACGGTCCTACAACTGTTTTTATTGCAGGAAAAGCCAGTGGATTAATGCTTATAAATATATTATACATAGCTTTGTTCATAGCTATGCTTGCCATGTATAAGCCAGTTAAGCTGATTATTGGCAGAATCTTTAAATGAACTTCTTTATGAATTTTTATTTTCTTCAGCTTTCAGTTTTTTCATATGATATGGATGATTGCTTTGCTCTTATAAAGAATAAAAGGCTGCTGTTCATTATAAGCAAAAATACCGCAAAGGCAAGGAAAATATGCCTTAATTGGTTATTGTCAATGAACAAGCTTATAACACCGAACATGCTCATTTGCATCACCTTTGTCAAAGCATGCTGAAGCGAAAGAACAGAAGCTCTGACTCTAGACTCAATATGCTTATTAACAGAAATGTTATTAACGTTGTAATATATACCAAAGGCGGTTCCCATTATTACAGGTATAATAAAGACAATAAAATTGCTATCAAAATACATTAGCAAAAAACCGATTATTATCAGATGAACTGAAAGGTTAAGCAGCTTTTCTGAAGAGTGCTTTTTCAAAAGCTTTCCGCTGAGTTTTGTTCCAAGTGCCTGAAAAACTGACAGAGCAGTATAGAAAATTCCAAAATACTCTATTCTTATACTGTTGATACCTAGATAGGGCTGAAGCAGCTGGTCAAGTATATGGAAGCTGGGAAAAATCAAGATTGAAAGAAGCACATATTTAAATACCGTTTTGTTTTCGGAGATGTTTTTATAGCTGTCTATCAGTATTCTGCTTGTAGACAGCTCTCTTTGCCTGATTGAAGGCTCTCTAAACTGAGTAAGCATTAAAATTGAGAAAGCAGAGAAAAATACCGTGCCCCATAATGGAATGTTCATACTGAAAACAGTAATAAAAGATCCAAGTATGCAGGCACCTGCGGATATGAAAAGAGTTATACTCCTGAGGCTGCTTATTATGTCATTGAACTCATCCTCAAAGTTCATATCCTTAAGCTTATCATAAAGATAAGCGATATCAGCTCCGCTGCGGGAAGCAGTGCTGAGAGCTATCATAATTATACCGACAGCATGAAGCATAAAGCTTGTCCCAAATATAAAAAACAGCTCGCCCAATACCAAGGCTGAAGTACTGAAAATGAGAATTCCTTTTCTTGAGTATTTGTCGGCAATTACACCGGTTATATATTCGAAGCTTACTACGGCAAAAGCATACAAGGAAAAAAGCAGGGTGATTTCTGAGTAGCTTAAGCCCTTGTAGGTAAGAAATATAATAAAAATTGGAGACTCAAAAACAAAGCTTCCCAAATAGAATAAAGTGAAAAAAGGGTTATATCCTTGTTAAGGAACAGTTTCATCAATTCTATCCCTCCAGCGGCATTCTGCAAAAATTATACCATTTTTTGAACAGAATATAAGAAAGATATTGATCAAGGCTTAAAAAATATGACAAGTGTATATAATAAGAAAAGCCTTGCATTCGACATCCCTTTCCAGGCTTGACGAATACATGGCTTTATTATTATTTATTAACTAATACAAGAAAAATCTATTATAATCCTAAATTCTTATTGGCATCATTTGAGGCTGCCTTTTTGTTGGCTGTCAGCATGAATACTACAAGAGCTCCAAGTGCAGCTGCCAGACCTACCGGATACGCTATTGAAGTTGATAGCTTAAAGCCTTCAGGTGCAACTAAAATGTATGTTATAGATACTGCGGTCATAAATGTGGCAGGTATTGTAGCAATCCAGTGGAACTGCTTCTTGATAGCCAGATACATGGCTGCTGCCCAAAGCACGATCATTGCCAACGTTTGGTTTGACCATGCAAAATATCTCCAAACAACATTAAAGTCTATTTTTGTAAGTGCAAATCCGATTATAAAAAGTGGAATTGTCAGTATGAGCCTGTTTTTTATACTACCTTGCTTGAAATTCAAGAAATCTGCTATAGTAAGTCTTGCACTTCTGAATGCTGTATCTCCTGAGGTTACAGGGCAGGCTATAACACCCAGTATTGCGAGTGCACCGCCGATTTTGCCAAGCAGCGTATTGGATATTGTACTGACAACCCAGCCCTGACCGCCGTTGGCACCCATCTGCGCTGCCAATTCTCCTGTGTTCCCGAAGAAAGCCATGGCTGCTGCCGCCCATATCAGGGCAACTATACCTTCGGCTATCATGGCTCCATAGAATATGGATCTTCCTTGCTTTTCAGAGGTTATGCATCTGGCCATCATAGGAGACTGAGTGGAGTGGAAGCCTGAAATAGCTCCACATGCTATAGTTACAAACATCAGCGGCCATATTGGGAGCTGCTTTGGATGCAGGTTGGCAAGTGTTATCTCAGGAATTTGATAGCCTCCGAATATAATGCCTCCTGAAACACCTATGGCCATTATCAGCAGGCAGACTCCGAATACAGGATATATTCTTCCGATTAGCTTATCAATTGGAAGCAGTGTTGCCAGTACATAGTATGCAAATATTACATACACCCAAAAAGTTACGTCCAAATGTTCGGGAGTCAATCCTGCCAGCAGCTTCGCAGGTCCGGTGATGAATACTACGCCGACCAGCACAAGAACTACAACTGAGAAACCTCTCATGAAGTTTTTGAAGCCTGAGCCCAGGTATTTTCCTACAACTTCAGGTATACTGGAACCATCATGCCTTACTGAAAGCATTCCAGAAAAGTAATCATGGACACCACCTGCAAATATAGAGCCTAGAACAATCCACAGAAATGCTACGGGACCCCATAAAGCGCCTGCTATTGCACCGAAGATTGGTCCAAGTCCTGCTATGTTTAGAAATTGAATAAGGAAGATTTTCCAGGTAGGCATAGGGACGAAATCAACCCCATCATTGAGTCTTACAGCCGGAGTTTTGATGTTCTCATTTGAGCCGAAGGCTCTGTCTACTACCCTGCTGTAAACAAAATAGCCTAATAGCAGGGCAGCAATAGATAAGAAGAATGATAACATTATAATACCTCCTATAAAATATTGTTGGATAATACTATTATATAGGGAGAGTTATGAATATATATTCAAAAAAACGGTAAATAACAAAAAAGGCACATAGAATGCATCTATATGCCCATTATTTTTTTAAAGCTTGAAATATTTTGCCTGCTGACAGGGATTTCGTCACTTACACCTTCCAGCTTCAATACATAAGTGTTATTGAACCATGGTATTATTTCCTTTATTTTATCAATATTCACTATATATGAACGATGACATTTAAAAAAGATATTCTGGGGCAGTTTTTTGTGAAAATCAGAAATACTTGTACTTGCTATAAAGTGGTTATCGGCTGTATAAATATTAACTTCGTGCTCATGGGCCTCGCAGTACAGAATGTCATTAATATTAATAACATACAGCTTTTCATTTTTTCTTAAGGTTATTTTACTGCTGCAGCAGCTTGCCATGGCACATTTTTCCAACCTTTTCAGAGTTCCTTCTATCCTTTTTTCGGAATAGGGCTTAAGTATATAATCAAAGGCTGAAACCTCAAACGCTTCAACAGCGTACTCGCTGTATGCAGTAATAAATATCAGCAGAGGCTTGTTTTTTATAGTGTTCAATACCTTGCTTAAGGTTAATCCGTCCAGCTTTGGCATGTTTATATCAAGGAATACTACATCAACGGTATTGGTCTGGATATACTCTAGTGCTTTAACGCTGTCGTCAAAATGCTCCAATATGTTAATTGAGCTGAAATTAGTGATAAAATAGCTAAGCTCTTGTATTGACGGGTATTCGTCATCGACAATTATACAGTTCACATATATTACCTCCAATCTAACCTAGTCCAAAAATTATAATTGGTTTTCCTGAAGTAAAAAGCTTATTTTTGTTCCTTTTTCCAACCTGTCTATTACAAGACCTTTTCCAAACAGATATTTCAGCCTGTTATGAACATTTGATATGCCTATTTTATTTTCTTTCAAAGTCCCTTTATAAATACTGTCTACTATATTTTGTGGAATGCCGATGCCATCATCCTCAATGGATACTTCGACATCATTTTCATTTATCTTTTTTGCTGTTATTTTTACGTTACCTGAGCCTGAACCTAGTAAAATACCATGCTTTATTGAATTTTCAACTATTGGTTGAATAATAAGCGAAGGGATCTTCATAACTATGTTTTCATCTATTTCATAGGTCACATTGAGCTTGTCTCCAAAGCGCGCCTTTTCTACTTCCACATAAGCCATAACCTGCTGAAGCTCTTTGCTGAAGTCTACAAAAGTACTTGCTTCTTCGATATTATAGCGCAAATATGTGGACAGGTTGACGATCAGCTCTCTTGCACCGTTGGGATTAAACCTGAGTAAAGATACAATGGTATTAAGAGCATTAAACAGAAAATGGGGATTGATCTGAGCCTGTAAGGCTTTTATTTCAGCTTTTGTTGCCAGCTCCTTGAGCATACCTACCTTACTTATTTCGAGCTGGGTAGAAATAAGCTGGGATAAACCGATTGCAAGCTTTTCATTTATATATGAAATGCCTTTTTCCTTTGCATAATACAGCTTAAGGGTTCCTATTACTTCTTCTCCTTCCTTCAGCGGCATGATGATTGAAGATTTAAGCCTGCAGTTTTTAAAAGGGCACTCGATTTCTTCCGGTGAATTCAATATACGGATCTGACCGTCTTTGATTACTTGCTTTGTTGAGCTTGTCTGTATGGCCTTTCCGCTTATATGGTGATCCGAGCCAAGTCCGACATGAGCTAATATGGTTTCTCTGTCTGTTATAGCAACTGCTGCAGCATTAGTAGAATCCTTTATAATCGAACATATTTTTACTAATGAATCGCTGTTAATTTCTCTGAAATAAGGCAGGGTCTTATTAGCAATTTCAAGTGCTAACTGGGCTTGTACGGCAGCAATTTGCTCTTTTTCTTTAAATATTTTCTGAATCAAAACTACAAGTATGCTTATTCCTATGGCATTGGTCAAGCTCATAGGAAAATAAATGCTTTTAACAATAGACAGTGCACTGTCAAAAGGCTTTGAAATCAGCAATATCAACAGCATTTCGATGCTTTCCATTACAATACCGCCAATTAAACCACACAGCCATTTTTCATAACGCGTGAATTTTTTAAAAATAAGAGCAGAAGCAAAGCCTGCCAAAATAGTTGTGATTGCACAGGGAACAGAGGTTATGCCGCCTATGTCGTATACAAATCTGTGGACACCGGCTATTATACCTGAAACTATGCCGACAAAAGGACCGCACAGTATTCCTCCGGTCATTATTCCGATTATCCTTGTATTTGCTATGGCTCCATATACATTGGTGCCCGTATAGGTGCCGATGATTCCAAAGGCTGCAAAAATGAGAGACAACGCCATCAAATCGGATTTTTTGAACTCATCCTTTTGTATCATCCTTTTAAACACTGTAAGATTTGAAAGGATGAAAGCCAGTATCACAACATAACTCAGATTATTTATCAGATTTCTTATTAAATCTATCATATAATTCCTTATCCTTATTTTTTTCTATAAGCCGTCTTTCATACAATTTTATCTTTTTGCAATTTAAGCTGCAAGTAAAAATAATGGAACATATAAGCTTTCTATATTCAATATTTCAATGGATTTTGATAGAATAATAAATAGCGGATGAAAATATCCGGTAAAGTGGTGATAAAGAGGTGATGGCATGTTGAAACTAAAAAGAACATCAAAACTGACTGCTTTATGTGCATTGCTTGTGCTGACAGCTTTGACATGTACAAGCCTCATCATTGGTTTGGCAGAACCTCCTTCAGAGATACATGAAAAGCTTTTAAAGCTGTCTGAAGAAGAAAAAAAGGTACTGCAGGATCTGTTTGTACTGTCGCAGGAAATAGAGGAAATGGAGAAAACAGAAAAAAGGCTGAAGGAAGAAATCAATACTTTAGGTATTGAAATCAGCTATCTTGAGGCTGAGATAGCTAAGGATGAGAAAAGCTATGACAAGAACAGAGACAGCCTTAAAAGGCTTTTGCAAAGCTATCAGAGAATGGGACCCGGATCATATCTGGAAATAATATTAAGCTCTGACAGTCTTGGAACTTTATTAAATAGGATAAACTTACTTAGGGATGTTACACATAATACCGAAAGACTGCTCTCAGATCTGGAGGAAAGTAAAAATATGCTTTTGGCGGAGAAAAGCACTCAGACAGAAAAGCTCAAGCTGCTTGAAGAAAATAAAGAAAAAGCAGATGAAGCCCTAAGAAATGGGCTAAGACTAAAAGCTGAGCTGGAGAAGTATTTAATCTCGCTGGCAGAGGAAAGAGACTTTTATCAGCAGTATCTCAATGATATACAGCAGCAGTTAAGCGAGCTGAAGCCATTTTTCTCCGACATGGTCAAGGGATTTTCCAGAATAGTTGATGAAGGAGGCTTTCCGGAGGATGCAATACAGGTTACTATTTCATTTTTCAGTCTCAAGGGTACTATAGATCAGGAGAGTTTTAACGAAATCATGTCGACACAAGCTGATTTGCCTGAGATGCACTTTGCTTTTCTTGATGAAAAGATAGAAGTATCCTTCCCCGAAAAAAGTCTTGTTTTATCAGGAAGCTTTATAATAGAAGAAGGTAATGTGATTAAGTTTGAAGCACAGCATGGAAGCTTTTATGATATGCCTCTTGAACCATGGTTTATAAATGAACTGTTTAAAGATCAAGATTTATCCATTGATCTCGGACCAATACTGGGTAACCTTACCATTAAGACTGTCAATATGAAAGAAGGGTATTTGGAGCTGTTTATAAGGTAGAGTACATTTATATTAGGAGGTACTGATATGATTCTGGCAAAAGGATTATCATTAAAATATCCGGAAGGCACTACCGCACTGTATAATATAGATTTGCAGGTAAGAGCAGGGGAAATAATATACATAACAGGTCCCAGCGGATCTGGTAAAACAAGCTTGCTTAAGCTTCTGATGGGTGTTGAATATCCTACTGGGGGGACGTTGAGCGTGCTGGGACAGCCTATTGTGAAGAATCAGTCAGGAAAAATAAGAAAGCTGAGAAAACATCTCGGGCCGGTTTTTCAAGAGTTTAAGCTCATTAAAGGGCGTACAGCACTGGAAAATGTAATGCTGGGCATGAGGTTTCTTGGTATTAGCTCTGAGCAGATGAAGGAAAGAGCTTTATCTGCAATCAAAAGAGTAGGGCTGGAACATAAAAATAACACAATGGTAGAAAATCTTTCCTGGGGAGAAAGCCAGAGAATAGCAATTGCCCGTGCAGTAGCCAGAAGACCGCTTTTGATATTGGCCGATGAGCCTACAGGCAATCTTGATAGAGATAACGCTGTAAATATACTTGAGCTTATGAAAAGCTTTGCGGATGAAAGCACAGCAGTCATTATTACCACTCATGCCACTCATCTCATTGAAAATGAAAAGCAGGGCAGGCATATAATCCTTAGGAACGGCTGTATTCAGAGCGAAAGACAGGGGTGAATGCAAATGAAAAATTTTCTGTATAACACTGGTTATTTCATTAAGGAAACAATGACAATAATAAGATTGAACCTGATATCAAATATATTTTCTGTATTAAGTATCGGACTTGTGTTTTTTATACTTGCCTTGATAGCTTCAAGCTGGTGGATTGGCAGTGAAGTGATTGATACTGTGCAGGGAGAGGCAGAAATAGATGTCTATTATAATTCTGAAAGCCTGACGGGTGAAGAATTGGCAGGCAGAATAAATGAAATTGAAGGAGTCCAGGGAGCACGTTTTGTAAACGAAAAGGAAGCTTATGAACGAATGGTCGAAATACTAGGGAAAGAAACCAGAATAATGGAATATTTTGATGATAATCCCTTTAGTCCCTTTGTAGAAGTGAAAATAAATCTGGATGATATAGATAATATATTGGAAGCAGTAAGACGCATACCGGATGTTGAACATGTCAGAGACAACAGGGCAGTATTGGACCGCCTGTACAGTATAGTCGGCATTATGAGATATTTAGGGTATTTGCTCATTACTGCTGTAGGAGTGTCAACGATAATTGTCATTTCTCATATTATCAGGCAGGGTATATATAACAACAGAGAGCAGATAAATACTCTAAGGCTGCTGGGAGCTCCCGAGGCTTTCATAGCCTTTCCCTTCATTCTGGAGGGATTAGTTCTGACAGTCGGTGGAGGACTGCTTGCTGCAGGTATGTCTATGGTAGTTGTGACGAGGGTCTATGCACTTATGTCGGGACCGCTTCCGTTTATACCACTGCCTTCCTTAAGCATCTTTTTACCGAATATGGTATTAATAGTCATAGTAATGAGCTGTATATTGGGCATTTGCGGAAGTATATACGGGATTTTGTCGGCAAAAGGCAGATAGCTTCAGCTATCTGCCTAAAAATTAATTTTCATATGATTTTATAGCTTCCAGTACCGGGTCAATGCCTCTACTCCACTCTTCATAAGTCGGTTCAATAATAAAATCAGGAATAAAGGAGTCAATATCCTTATGGTAATATTCGAAGTACTTAGTAGAGTAGCCTATATATATATTGCTGTTTGGAAGTGTTAACTCTTTTACCTCTCCATAGTGGTTAGGCTTGCCGCTGGTGGGCTCGCCATAGAATACGGCATTTGTATAATTAGCAAAATCAAGTGTGTTCAGCGTTGCAGATGAAAAGGTGGTTCTTCCTACTATAACAAAGAGCTTACCTTTTTTATTGACCTTGTCTATTTTGGACAGCTTCCTTATCAGATCATGTCCCAATTGCGAATTGCCTCCCGGATTGTTTCGCATATCAAATACCAATTTGTCTATTTCATTTTTCTCAACAGCATCCAATAAGTCCTCTGAAAACACCTCAAAATCAGGTAACGCATCAACAGACCTATTATAATTATTTCTCATACGCTTCTCAAGGTTCTTATCCCAACATCTATTGTACTGAACATATAAGAGCTTATCTTCAGGCACATAAGTAAACCAGAACCAGTCATCCTTTTGCAGATATAATGGCTTTTCTTTAAGACCGTCCATTAATGAGACCATGTTCATGCTCTGAAAATACTTTTCTCCAATCTCCACAGTTACAACTGTCTTATCAGGCTTTTCTAGAGAAAAGACAGGTTTTTTACCTTTTTCTATTACATTGAAGTATTCCAGTACCGTAGGATTTATTATCAAATATGGATTTTTTAGTTTTAGCTGAGCTTCATTTTCATGCGATATCAAAGTGTTTATGTCAGTTATAATATCTTCAATAGATTTACCGTTGATTTTTAGCAGCTTACAGCCCAAATATTGCCCATAAGCTCTATCTGCACTAATAACATAAAGTCCATCCTTAAACCAATACGTTAACAGGGGGTAGAGATTATTGGTATTAATCTTTTCCAAACCACCATAATATGTATGAGTATCACCAACAGAAGCTATTATCTCAGCTATCCTTATTCTGAAATGATTTTCCTGAAGCGAAGGCAAATCATTTATAAGCTCATCCAGCATAGTGTTAAACTCTTCCTTGGTAAGCTTAAAGAAAAGATTCTTATGTCTTTTAGGTAATTCTTCTCTTAAATACTCAATATCCTCTTCCCATTTGACTACAACCGGATACCTTGGTTGAGTCGTTTTGGAAGTATCGTTTTCTTTGGTTATATCCAATGTTAAGGTTTCTTTGGCTGCTGTACATCCGTAAAATAAAAGCATGCTTAAGAAAATGATAAAAGTTAATGTTCTTTTCATTTTGTCACCTCTTATATTTAGTTACATGTTATATTATAATGTCTATGTAAAATTATGTAAATAATTATATAGTCTTCCTGTTATAAAGGATAAATTGTTTTTATGTCTAATAGAGTATATGAATATTTTTATTAACATTATTATCAGGAGGTATCTGATTGAAAATATTAATAATAATTGGCAGCGCCCGTAAGAATGGAAATACTTCACGTGTGATGAGGCTTTTCAAGGAGCAGCTGTATGATGCTTCATCTGAGACTGATACAGACATGAAGATAGATATGATTTATCTTGCAGAGCAAAACATTCAACAATGCAAGGGCTGCAGGCTTTGCTTTGACAAGGGAGAAGAGAGCTGTCCTCTTAAGGATGATTTATTATCCATAAGAGCAAAAATGACAGAGGCTGATGCTGTTATATTTGCCAGTCCTGTATATGTAGAGGATGTTAGCGGCACAATGAAGAATTTCATAGACAGACTTGCATTCATATGTCACAGACCTGAATTTGCAGGGAAAACTGCTTTCTGTGTAGTCACAACTGGAATGACAGCTTCAAAGCATTCAATCAGAACTATGAGCTATGCTTTGTCTTCCTGGGGGTTCTTGGTCATAGGAGACAGCTGGTTTAAGACAGGTGCGCTTACCTCTTATGACGATATAAAAAAGCTGTATGAAAAAAGAATAAAAGATATTTCAGACAGAATAAAAGCTGCTGTAGTGAGCATAAGGGCAGAATCTCCTTCCTTTATGGCTTTGATGATATTCTGTATTCAGCAGCACTATATGATAGAGACATTGACTGAAGCTGATGAAGCTGATTACAGGTATTGGAAGGAAAAGGGCTGGCTTGACCCCAAGACCGAATACTATATCAACCATAGAGCATCCAGAATAAAAGTAATACTGGCGAGATTTACAGGAAGCCTGATAAAAAAGCTTGTATTATAGAGTAGGGAGGTACTTAATGAATCCTTTTTTGACAAATGGAGAGCAAAATTCTACAAGCTCATTAAATAGAGTGTTGTTTGAATCCAAGCTGCCATTTATACCTGAGTTTTATCATGGTCGCTTGTCAGGAGAGCTGATTGGCAGACGGGCTTTTGAGAAGCTTATCGTTGAGATGATGCCATCTGAAGCTTTGAATAGAGATATATGCAAAACTCTTAACACTCTGGATAAGAATCACCCACTGATAAAAGAAATAGGGAATCGTATCGGCATGCTGTTTTGCATACTGAAGACCGGAGCAAAGTTTAACCTGAAAAGAGATGACTGGAATGAAGAGCATTGGAACTATTGGTCAAGAATAAATCGAGTCATACTGGGAGGCGGACAGTTAAGCGGTGTGTCAGGTGACTGGATAATAGCCCATGCAAACAATTATGTTGACAAAGTTATTAAAAGAGATGAGCTGGTGATAGAAAAGCATAATGACCCATCCAAGGCTGTACTTTTAGGGCTTGAGTATAATGCAAAGGAAGATGGCAATCATTTGCTCATGGACTTTGGACATACTAATTATAAAGTCAGGATATGCGGGAAGAAAGCAGGGAAAGCTATATATATAATGGATACTACCAGACCGGTTGCGTTGCAGCAGAATCAGATGGTGACGGATTTTCTGATTGCTGCTGCCAGAGGACTCATTTATGAGGCAGCAGAAAAGATATCAGATGCACATATAAGTCTTGCTGTGTACTTAAAAGACGGAATACCAATAAACAATACAAGCATGTACAGTAATAAAGAGGGAAGCGTAATTGATGTTGCAGCTTTACTGTCTGCTGAGCTGGGTATTCCCGTAAAGCTTTATCATGACGGCACAGCTGCCGCAGATCCATTCAGAAATATGGAGAATACGGTTGTAGTAACCATTGGTACTGCTATTGGTGTGGGATATATATAATTCACTGTTGACATTCATGTAAAGTGAAGGTCTAGGATAATGGTAGAAGTGAGTACATATAACAGAGACTTAATAAAAATTGAAATAGGTAAGGATATAATTCCCATGGCTGATGATATGATAAAAATTATAAAGCAGCTCAGGAAAGAGCTTGAAGATAAGTACAAGAAGGAGTTTCCTTTGATGAGATTGGCTGATAATATGAAGCTTGAACCAAGTCAGCTGAGAATCCTGTATAAAGGTGAGCAAAAGTATGAAATAGATTTAGCGAACAAAGAGAATTTGGGACTGTTTGTAAAGGAACTGAAAAACATTATAGAATCAAATATATGAGTAGTAATTTATAGGCTTGAGCCAGATACGATCGGAATGTATCTGGCTCATTTTACATGTAAAGAAAAGCTGTACTAATCAGACAGACTGCTTTAAGACGCAATAATAAATAATAATAAAATATTATATTATGTATATAATTTATATTGCGGTAAAATTGGGAAAATTCTGTTTATTTATGTTGCTTTTTATGTCTATGGATTTCAGTGATTATGTTTCAGATAATGATGAAACATTTTCAAAGACATTGGCTGCTAATATACAGGCCTTTATGCAAAAGGCTTATAGTATTACAGAAATAATGTCAACCAACAGTGATATTATTAGTATGGATGGTGCAAAACAGAAAGCTCTACTGGAGCAAGCTGCAGCAAAAAAAGATTTCTTTGATTTGCTTTATATGATGGATACCAAAGGCGACCAGACTGCAAGGTCAAAAGGCAGTTTGGGCAATAGAGTAAGCCGCTGGTGGTTTATTCAGATGATGGAGACCAAGAAGCCTTTTGTGAGTAAGTCTTATTACTCTCTGTCAGGCAATATTGCGGTCAATAGCATCTATTTCCCTGTTTACAATGCTTATGGACAGTTGCTGGGCATCATGGGTTCGGATATAAAGCTTGATGCCATACAGGAAATGGTTGATAAGTTCAGTACCGAAAGCAGATACGCATATGTTCTTGACGGTGAAGGTGCGGTAGTTGCACACCCTGACAAAACACAGGTTACAGAGATATATAACTATAAAACCTTGAAGAAGACTGTGCTGGTAAAGGATGAAAGCGGTAATGTAAAAAAGATGACAAGGGCAATCAGATTGCAGAGGAACAAGACAGACATTCACAGCAGATACTTGAGCTTTCCAAGGATATGTATATGTATATGGAAAAGGTTGCAAAAGATATAGAAAACATGGATAGATTTGCTCAGGAACTGTCCAGCGTATCCAACTCAGGCAATGGAGCAATGAAGAAGGTAATCGGGGATATGACTGAGTTGAAAAAGACCACAGAGAATATTAATACTCTTATAATGGACGTAAATAGCAGTGCCAGTGAAATAGGAAACATACTTGCCATTATATCCAATATTGCTGAACAAACAAATCTGCTTGCATTGAACGCAGCTATTGAAGCAGCAAGAGCAGGTGAACAAGGAAAAGGCTTTGCTGTTGTTGCCAATGAAATAAGAAAGCTTTCAGAGCAAACCGGTTCTGCAACCGAAAACATAAGAGGGCTTATTGGCAAGACACAAAGCAGTATAAAGGCAGCAGTATCTGCCATAGTAGACAGTAATGTAAAGGTTGACCAGGGTGAAAGTCAGGTTAAGGAAGTTAGAGATAACTTCACTGTAATGAACATTAAGGTTAATGATATGACAGAAAAGATGAATGGCATAACTAAAGCTATAGAGGATGTGGTATTAAAGAACACCAATGTAATCGATAATGTTGAGCGTTTAGTTCAGATATCCAGACTGGCGGTTGATGCAGTCAGTAATATAGCATCTGCCAGTGAAGAGCAGGGAGCTTCTATGAACAACATAATGACATCGGCTGATAAGCTGGCTGCTGCAGCTAATGAACTGCTTCAGAAGATCAACAAGTTTAAGATATAGTTCAAAAGGGGCTTTATCCATAGGATGAAGCCCCTTAATCATGTGAGCTTTGCTTGGACAAGGATACATAATGTGATACAATAAATGCATAAATGTTTAATTTTGATTCGAGGGGAAAAAGATGACAGCTAAAAGGTTATTGATATTTTTAATTATTATGGCATTAGTCAGTGTAAGCATAGTATTTGCAGGTGAGAATATCTGGGCATTAATAGAACAGGCAAATGAATTTGAAGCAGACGAAAACCTTGAAGAAGCTTCAAAACTGTGGCTTGATATATACGAATATTTCGCTAAGGGAAGCAGTGAAGGGGATATTACTAATGCAGCACTATTTGTTAAAAAACTGGCACAATACCATGATTATATAAAGGATTATGAGAGAGCGGTTGAGTACTATGAGGAAGAGGACAGGCTATGGTCTTCTATAGGAAAGGATTGGGGCAAGTCAGACCTGTTAAGAGCAGATGAAATAAGAACTATTGTAGAGTTTTATGTAAAAGAAAACGGACCAACAAATAAGAAGCTTGCAAAATATGAGCCGGAAAACGGTATTTATCTTGGTATATACAGTGAAAATGATAAGAAGATTGGTCAAGAGCTGGAAAAAACTGCCGATGTATATGGAGAACATGAAATTTTTCTGTTTTATGAGGACTGGGGTAACATAAACAGCCAATGGACTGCAGAAGATGGAAGCTATGAGAGTGCTTTTAACCATATAATAGCAAAAAAAGTGGAAAAGGTAGGAGGCTCACTTCAAGTCGCCATGAATGCTATGGAAGGACTCAACCAGGTACAGGAGGATGAATGGATAGTTGAATGGGCAAAGGCAGCCGGTCAGTATAATATACCAATATTTTTAAGGTTTTTATGTGAGATGAATGGGAATTGGGTGCCATGGAATGGTAATCCAGAGCTATACAAAGAAAAATTCATTTTGGTACACGATATAATGGAAAAATACGCTCCCAATGTAGTTATGGTTTGGTGTCCGGGGGATGTTCCCCTCGAGCTTAATGGTATACATGCTGATGATTACTATCCGGGTGATAAATATGTGGATTGGGTTGGAGTGAACTTCTATGTGGACTACTATGACAGCGGTGATGTAGACGGAGGTAATAATCTTTACCAGAACCCACTGGATCATCTGAAGTATTTTTATGAAAAATACAGCAACAAAAAGCCTTTGATGATATGTGAAACAGGAGTATCACATTACTCTGTGCCCAACAATGAGGATTTGACGGATTGGGGTATTGCCAATCTTGAGAAGCTCTATGGAAACTTACCTCTGAAGTATCCAAGAGTTAAGGGAATAACATATTTCAGTGTGAATCAGAATAATGAAAATAATAGAGTGGGTAACAAATGGAACAACTACGCAATATCTGAGAACATGGCGGTAGAAACAGTATATAAAAGAATAATTAAAGATGAATACTATCTAAGTGATATAGATAAGGGTGTGTCCTATCATTACAAGCAGATTGGGCAGGATGAGCTCGTTAATTATGATGAAATATATGTAAATGCGAAAATAGTGGATTATAAAATATCTAAGGCAGTTTTTTATGCAGATAATGTAAAAATAGCCGAAGACAAGGTCATACCATACAACATCAATAAGGATTTAAGTGATACTGAAATACTGAAGATAGAGCTATATGATTCAAAGAATAAGCTTGCTTACAGCAAAAAGTATAGGCTAAAGGAGACTCCAAGTGAGTCAACTAATGAAGCTGATAAACCGGTAGAAAGCATTTATGAAGAAGTGACGGTTAAAATACCGGCTTTTCCGATTTCTCTTAATGGTTACGAGGTTGATCAGGAGCATACCAGCTATCCGTTGCTGACCTACAATGATATTACGTATATACCTCTTACCTGGGATTTTGGCCAGTTAATGGGACTTTCTACAGCATGGAGCGAAGAAATCGGACTTGTTATAAATGCAGGTCAAGCTCCTAAAAGCATTAATCCAGAGCTTAATGGCAGTAACAAGCCGGGTGGAAGCTATACTGCACAAAAAGCTTCAGGTATAATTACAGTAAATGGCAAAAGGATTGACAATACCAAGGAAGAATATCCTCTACTGGTATATAATAATATTACTTACTTCCCTCTGACATGGAGATTTGTGGTTGATGAGTTTAGATGGAAGCTGAGCTTTGATGCGGAAAAGGGGCTTGTAATCGAGGTAATGAACCCGTAAGTACAGAAAGCAATGCTGGAGTTAAAGTATGTAAAATACAGCGGATATTTAAACAAAGGCATAAGTAGTACAAAGACCAATATCAATGGTCAATGCTAATAAGAATACCGGGGTTGCTTCAATGGAAAGAGATATTGCTTTAGTATACAGATTCATGACTAAGGAAGAGGTAGAGAATATTAACTCCTTTAGTAGAAAAGATAATGTGATATACCTAAACATGGCCAGTAAGTTTGATAAGAACTGGGTATCTTACTATGGAAGCAGCAGTAATATAAGCTCGACAAAAAGCTATTCAGGTATTATTGCTTATTCTCCAAGTCTTATATTGGATAACATAAGTAAAAAAGTGCAGAAAATAGAAATTGTTTTAAACAGCAAGCCCTCAGTTGATTATTTTGTGGCTCTTTTCTTTATAAAGCACCTGATTATATACGGTAAGCTTCCCAAGTATTATGAGCTTTTTGTTGATTATGTGGAAAAGGCAGAAATGGGATATATGCCTTTGGTGTATTCTACCATTGTAACTCCATTTGCCGTTATAAAGGCACTTGACAAGACCGAAAGTGCAAGAAGCTTGACAGAAGAAGCATGCAAGCAGCTTATGGTTGAAAAAGGTATTGCACTTATGGAGCATGTGAATAAAAAGCTGACCGAGCTTAATAAGATTGTTCCAACGGACTTATTTAACTCTACAGTATTGAATGATTGTGATTTATTCAATGAAGAAGCAGATTTGCTGAAAAAGGACTACCGGGTGTATTATGATGAGGTTTATGGTCAAAACAGCATATGTGAGAAAACAAAGCTTTTTCTGAATTCTATTAATGGAGACGGAAAAAAGCAAGTAGATGCAATACTTTTTAATTGTATACCCAAAAGCATATTGACACATTATTGGGCCAGATATGATGTTAATTCACCTTCGAGAAAGGGTTATGTGCTGACATTGATTCCTGAACATAAATATGCTGTGAATCATGAAGGCAGCAGGAAATACATACAGGAAAAAATACTGGAGCCAATGAAGGCAGAGACAGTCAGAGTAGTTATACAGGTTGATCCTCAAAATGGTTTGTGGTTGAAAAATCTTGGTAAATACTTGGAGCTGGCAGAACAACGAAAAGAGGAAAAGCTTTTTGAGTCAGCCGAAAATATTAATAAATGGCGTGACAGAAGTAATCTTATGCTGTATAGATTCAGAGATTCAAAATGGTGTACAAGCAGGTACTCCTGGTATGACGGCAGATTTCATAATTATATGCTGGTAGACAGCCCTACTATAGATTCTCTTCTTACTATCGAAGAAATAAAGGATATTGTCAAAACTCATACTGATGTAGCAGTAAAAAGCTGCAGGCTGAAATTTGCTTTTCCCTTCTATTTTGAATACAGCGACTATAAAAAGATCCACAGGCTTTTTATTAACAAATATGGGCTTCCACAAAGAGGCTTTAATAAACAGGAAGCATGTCTCAGGGGTTATTTTTTGCCATACGTGGAGCACTATATGTTCGGTACACAAGACTCAAAAACCTTTTACAGCTCTATTTTCAAGCTTCCGTCAAAGGATGCAGTCAGCTGTAATTCAGGATATGAAAGCTTTGATATAATAGCTGCAGCTTAAGATGGCTTTGATACATATTCCATTAAAGAGCCCAGTATAATATTGTTTAAATATGGTTTGGGCTTTATTGTATTTGACATTGAAATTCCACCCCTAAGGTACAGGGATATGTTTATAGATGCTATATTGGATATGAATCGTCTTTTATGCTCCTCTGCAGATAAAATAGTAAAGCACTATATGCCGAATAATGAATATATTTTTTCCATTGAGGGTGTAAAAGGAAATATCTATCAGGTTTATGAGCTTTTTTCAGCGCCAAGCTGCAAAAACGACAAGGAGGATCTGATATTCAGGTTATGCAATTATCTGGGTGCAGATGATATGCTTAGTCAATCTTTCTATATGGAAAAAGCCAAGGATGAGATGCTGTTGGAGATAGATGAACATGCTTTCTATGGCTTTAGTAAAAATGGTGAGGTATTGTTTTTGATTGATGATGATGACTCAGGAAGCACAAAAGTAAGTGATTCCATCAGGCAAATCAGAAGCTCATTTTGGGACAAGGAGTTTTATATATTCCTTATTGCACTTCATCAGAGAAACAGTCTTTTAAGATTTACCGACAAAATGGCTGAATATGATAGAAAAAGCAGACGAAATAAAATCAGTGCATTAAGAGGGAGCTATATAGAATTTGTCACTCAGGGCTGGTTCAGCCAAATTAGCAATGATGAGGTTGCTACGCAGATATATAAGAGATGGCAGTATCTGTTTGACAATGAAAGACTTAACAAAGAAATTTCAGAGCAAATCAGTACCGTAGATGATTATAACCAGGTTATATTTTCCAGAACCTTCGAGATACTATCTGCAATAGTATTTCCTGTGCTTACATTATCTGCTATATTCGGAATAGGCCTGTTTGAAACTTCAGCACTTTTTATGGACTGGGATAACACTTTAGTCACCGTAATATTGTTTTCATTGCTGGGTATACTTATTACTCTTAAGAAGAAGTAAAGAGAAAATAGAGGTAAATCATGAAAAAGACAAGTGATATTCAAAACCAGCTGGCATCTATGAAGAGAAAACAGCAGGATGTGCAGTCCAAGCTTCAGCTCGCAGAGCTGACAAACAACAATGAGGAAATGCTAATACTTGAAATGCAGCTGTCAGAAATAAAAGGTGTTATAAAGGCACTGGAATGGGTTTTGAAATAATTGGAACAGCTTTATTATTAGCAGAATAATTATATATTTATTGGAAGGTGGGAGTTATATGCTGCCAAAAGTGATTTTTTTTGATTTGGATGATACCATTATTTCCTTTCAGGGAGCCTCGGATAAAGCTTGGCAGGAGACATGCGACAGATTTGTAGAAGAGCTCAATCTAAGCTTTAGTTCTGCCAGGCTTTATGAGAATATTCGCAAAGAAGCAAAATGGTACTGGGATGATCCTGAAAGACATAGAATAGGCAGAATGGATATGAATGCTGCCAGGAGAGATATTGTAACGAGAGCACTTAAGAATCTTGAGCATACTAATGAAGCAGATGCAGCAAAAATAACCGATGGATTTATAAAGCTGCAAAGTGAGCTGGTATGCTTATTCCCAAAATCTGTTCATACACTTGAAAAATTGAGAGAGAAGGGAGTAAGGATGGCCCTGATCACTAATGGAACTTCTCTGAATCAGAGAGGTAAATTGCAGAGGTTTAACTTAACCAGCTATTTTGAGTATATTTTGATAGAGGAAGAAGTAGGATTCGGAAAACCTGATGAAAGAGTGTACAAGCTTGCTCTTGAGCTGATGAAGGTTAGTCCGGAGGATGTATGGATGGTAGGAGATAATCTTGTATGGGATGTAGATGGTGCACAAAGACTTGGTATATATTCCATATGGAATAATTATAAAAAGTTGAATTTACCGGAGAATAGTGAAATCATACCTGACAGGACTATATACAGTATAGATGAACTGTTGGGAGAGCTTTAGCGGCTGATCTTCATTTCCCGCTTTTCCCAGGGAATAATCAGTCAGAACAATAGTACCGATATGTCGAAGCAATTATAATAATGACGTAAACTGTATAAGTTTGCAGAAAATGCGCAACAACTTGAAGCTGCTTTTATAGGCAGCTTTTTGCATACCAATTAGCAATAATGTATGCCATCCAATCTGCTAATAAAACCCTATAGAATATATGCTTTGGATGGTTAAGTAATATGTAAATTGGTAGTTTTTGTTTATATGAGATATGATATACTCTAATTGGATGGTACCAATTCTATATGGAGGAGATATTATGCGCATTAATATCGAAAAGACCTCAGGAAAGCCCATATATATTCAGATAAGAGATCAGATAAGGGATATGATAATAAGCAATATTCTGCCGCAAGGTTTTCTGCTTCCTCCAGAAAGGAAGCTTTCACAGTCGCTGGGGGTAAATAGAAGTACTGTATTAAAGGCTTATCAAGAGTTGAAGGCAGATGGCTTTATAGACTCCCGTATAGGAAGCGGCACTTTTGTATTACCTCAAAATCAAAGTCCAGTTAATGTTTTAAGAGGCAATGTATATCCTCTTCCATGGTATCAGTATTTTAATAAAAACATAGAAGATGCCAATAAATCAATTATCAGTGATATTATTGAGTTCACCAGTCATGAGGATATAATATCATTTGCCGGAGGAATGCCTTCTCCAAAGCTATATCCCATAGAGCTGTCAAAGGAAATCTTTCATCAGCTGGCAGATGATATAAGTGCTCAGATGCTGCAGAACAGTCCTGTAGAAGGCTATTTACCTTTGAGAGAAAGTATAGTTGATTTGCTAAAGGGCAGGGGTATATCAGCAAACCTTAAGGAGGTTATGATACTATCAGGCTCACAGCAGGGCCTGGATTATGCAACCAGAGTTTTTCTGAATCAGGGAGACATAGTTGTAACGGAAGATCCTACATATCTTGGGGCTGTCAAGCTATTTAAATCTGCAGGCGCCAGAGTAATGGGAATGCCTGTGGATGAGCAGGGAATGAGGGTTGATATGCTTGAGTCCTTGCTGTCCAGATATAAGCCAAAATTAATCTATACACTGCCTACCTTCCAGAATCCCACAGGTGCCGTAATGAGCCTTGAAAGACGCTATAAGCTTTTAGACCTGGCATATAAATATCAGATACCAGTACTGGAGGACGACCCTTATGGAGATATAAGATATGAGGGGGCATACGTACCTCCGCTAAAAGCTCTGGATAAGCACGGATACGTAATGTACCTCAGTACATTTTCCAAGGTAATGTTCATGGGCTTCAGAGTAGGATGGATAGCTGCTTCACAGCAGGTAATAGAGAGATTTGCACTGAATAAGCAAATAAGCGATTTTCATGTGAACACATTTGCTCAATGTTATTTTGACAAGTTTCTGAGAATGGATGGATATGCCAAGCAGCTGAGAACCATATGTAAGGAGTATAAAAGTAAAAGAGATGCAATGCTCGAAGCATTGGAAAAATATAAGAAGTGTGATGTGAGTTGGGTTATTCCAGAAGGCGGTTATTATATCTGGTGTAAAATACCTGAGTGTATTTCGCAGCAAAAGCTTGTTTCTAAAGCAGCCGCTAAAGGAGTTGTGTTTGTGCCAGGTGATGCCTTTCATACTTATGAAGGCTATAAAGAGAAGCATATAAGACTGAATTATACATTTCCCACAATTGAGCAGATTGATGCAGGTATCAGGAGCTTGATGGAGGCTATAGAATTGGAAATGGAAGAAGGTGCTCAATACATCAGAAATACCGAATATGTAAGCAGACCGATTGTTTAACAGATAAGGGGGTTAATCAATGAGTGTTAATTTTTCTAAAAAATCTTCAAAAGTTAAGGCGTCAGAAATAAGAGAAATGCTTAAGATAACAGAAAGTCCGGATATTATTTCGTTTGCCGGCGGATTACCCGCGCCAGAATCCTTTCCGGTAGAGGAAATAAGAGAAATATGTACCGAAGTTCTAAGTACTCAGGGAGCAAAGGCTTTGCAGTATGGTACTACTGAAGGCTACGCTCCTCTAAGAAGACAAATAGCAGAGATGCTGTGCAGTAAGGGCATAAATGTGCAAGCAGCAGACATACTCATAACTTCAGGCTCGCAGCAGGGATTGGATCTGACAGGAAAGGTTTTCATTGATGAGGGAGATATTGTTATATGCGAAAGCCCGACATATTTGGCTGCAATAAATGCCTTCAGAGCTTATATGCCCGATTTTGTCGAGATAAATATGGATGATGACGGTATGATTATGGAGGAGCTTGAAAGAGCAATTACAGATAATCCTGCAGCCAAGTTCATATATACAATACCTGACTTTCAAAATCCGTCAGGAAGGACCATGAGCCTTGAAAGACGGCAAAAGCTGATAGAGCTTGCGGTAAAATATGATATGCTAATCATAGAGGACAATCCATATGGAGAACTTGTTTTTGAAGGAGAAGGAATAGCTCCTGTCAAATCTCTTGATGAGTGCGGAAGAGTTATATATATGGGAACCTTTTCAAAAATATTGAGTCCGGGCATGAGAATAGGTTTTGTCTGCGCGGCACAGGAGATATTGAACAAGTATATACTGTTCAAGCAAAGTACAGATCTTCATACAAGTACCTTTTCACAGATTATTGCATCAGCTTACATGGAGAAGTATGATATTAAGAAACACATACGAAAGATTATTGATATGTACAGCAGCAGATGCAGCCTTATGTATGAAACTGCAAAAAAAGAGCTTCCTGATTACGTAAGGATATCCAGACCCAATGGGGGCTTGTTCCTATGGGCAGAGCTGCCTGAACATATAAATACTCGGGTACTCCTTAAAAAATGTCTTGAACAGAAGGTAGCATTTGTACCGGGTGGGTCTTTCTTCCCAAATGGCGGAAGAGAGAATACAATGAGACTGAACTTCTCAAATATGAAAGAGGAAATGATAATTGAAGGCATTAAGAGGTTGGCCAAAGTATTAAAGGATATTTAAAAAGCATTCCCGAAAGGGAGTGCTTTTTTCTTTCTGCCTTTATGATAAAAGCTTATAAAATTGATAATTTGTGGTATTATATATTAGGCACACTTAATAAATTACATTAAAAATAATAAGTATTTAATTTGTAAAAATCGCATAAATACTAAGTGTAAGTGTAATAGCGCGATTTATATGGAAGCAGGAGGCTAATGTATGGAAAAGGTTATGATAATAAATGCTGATTGTGAACTTATAAGTATTAATGACAACAAGAAGAGTACAAATTCACTTGTCTCGCTTGTTGTGGCAAGGGAGGGCAGTATGGGAATGAAGCTGATGCCTGACGGCAACGGCAATATGAATCTCATTATAGATGATAAGAACTTAAAAAGCAAGATTACATTAAAAAAATGTGAGATAAAGCATATTGTCAATTATTTGCAAGGTTGGATAGAGGGTGACAGCTGGAGAGAATAAAAGCTCTGCAGCTGAGTGGGATTTTGCATAATATGTTGTAAAGCTTGCGGCTGTGTGATATAATCTAAAAAGACCAAAAACAGTGACAAATTATTACAAAGGCTTTATAAAGTACATATTGCTAAAGTCATTGAAGGAGAGAGTAGACCAGGGTTTATCATCAGAGAGGCATGTCAGAGGCTGGGAGCATGCTGATAAAACTTTAGTTGAAGTTCACTCCTGAGACTCAGGGTTGAAATAAGTAGACTCTGACGGTTTTCCGTTATTCTATAAGTGGCTTTTTCTTATTGGAAAAGCAATCTGGGTGGTACCGCGGATTTCCTCCGTCCCTTTGGATGGAGTTTTTTTTGCGCTTATTTATAACAGTCAAATGGGAAAGGAGCATAAAAGATGAAAGAAATACTGGAGAAGATAAAAAGTGAATCAGTTAAGGAGCTAGAGGGCATACAGAATCTACAGCAGCTAGAGGAGATTAGAATAAAGTTTCTTGGGAAAAAAGGTGAGTTAACACAGGTTCTTAGGGGAATGGGAGCTTTAACACCCGAAGAGAGACCAGTTATCGGGCAGCTTGCAAATGAAATCAGAGACTATATAACAGAAAAAATAGAGCAGACTGCATACTGCCTTAAGAAAAGAGACCTTGAAAACAGACTGAGAACAGAGTTTATTGATGTTACAATGCCTTCAAAGCGTAATGAGATTGGAAATAAGCATCCACTAACTAAGGTGCTTGATGAAATAAAAGAGATATTCATAGGTATGGGTTTTACTATAGTTGAAGGTCCGGAAATAGAAAAATCATATTATAATTTTGATGCGCTCAATCATAGTAAATACCACCCCGCGAGAGATATGCAAGATACATTCTATATCACTGAGGACATACTGTTAAGGACCCAGACTTCTCCTGTACAAGTAAGGACTATGGAGAAGCAAAAGCCGCCTATAAGAGTTCTTGCACCAGGCAGAGTTTATAGAGCTGATGAAATAGATGCTACACATTCTCCTATGTTTCATCAGATAGAAGGATTAGTTGTTGACAAAGGTATTACGATGGCAAATCTCAAGGGCACCCTTGATGTTTTTGCAAAGCAGCTTTATGGAGAAAATACAAGAACAAAGTTCAGACCACATCATTTTCCTTTTACGGAGCCAAGTGCAGAAATGGATTGCACATGTGCGGCATGCAAAGGCGAAGGGTGTAGAATATGTAAACATACCGGTTGGATAGAAATCCTTGGTGCAGGTATGGTACACCCAAAGGTATTGGCAAACTGCGGGATAGATCCCGAAATATACTCCGGCTTTGCATTTGGAATGGGATTAGATAGAATTGCAATGCTAAAATATGATATCGATGATTTGAGATTGATGTTTGAAAATGATAAGAGATTTTTATCTCAATTCTAGTTCCAGCCAATATAACAAAACGAGAAAGGGGATTTAACATGTTAGTTCCAATAAAATGGTTAAAGGAATATGTAGATATAAACATAGATGTTAAGACATTGGGAGATATGCTTACCATGTCCGGCTCAAAGGTTGAGACTATTGAGGAAATAGGCAGAGAAATTGACAAGGTAGTTACAGGGAAAATACTAAAAATTGAAAGACATCCAGATGCGGAAAAGTTGCTAGTAACACAGGTGGATATTGGTACTGAGACAGTTCAGATTGTAACAGGTGCCAATAATATAAAAGAAAACGACGTAGTGCCCATAGCTACAAACGGTTCTACACTTCCAGGCGGTATCAGAATAAAGAAGGGTAAACTGCGCGGTATAGACTCCAATGGTATGATGTGTTCTGCACAAGAGCTTGCCATGCCTTTGGAAAATTTGACACATGAACAACTGGACGGTATATACATACTTGAGCCGGATACACCCCTTGGCAAAGATATAAAGGAAATACTTGGCCTGGATGACAGTGTTATAGAATTTGAAATAACAAACAACAGACCTGACTGCTTGAGCGTTTTGGGTATAGCCAGAGAAACTGCTGCCACATTGGGAGTTCATTTAAATTATCCAGTGCCAGAGGTTGATGAGAATAATGAAAAGGCTGAAGATTATGTGAGCATTGAGGTTTTAAATAGCGAGCTATGCCCAAGATATGCAGCTAGAGTTGTGAAGAATGTAAATATAAAAGATTCACCTTCATGGATGCAGGACAGACTTTTAAAGGCAGGAGTAAGACCAATAAACAACATAGTAGATATCACCAACTATGTTATGCTAGAGCTAGGGCAGCCAATGCATGCCTTTGACCTGAATAAGCTTCAAGGTAAGAAAATAATAGTCAGGAATGCTTCTCCAGGTGAAAAAATCACAACCTTAGATGAGGTTGAGAGAGAATTGAATGATTCTATGCTGGTTATTGCCGATGCAGAAAGAGCAATAGGAATTGCAGGAGTCATGGGAAGCAGCAACAGTGAAATAGATGCTAATACCGACACCTTGGTTTTTGAATGTGCTAATTTTGAGCCGGTAAACATAAGGCTGACATCAAAGAAGCTGGGTTTAAGGACAGAGGCTTCCTCAAGATTTGAAAAAGGCATTGATACTGAGCTTATCAATCTTGCACTGGACAGAGCATGTCACTTGGTGCAGGAAATAGGTGCAGGTGAAATTGTCGGGGGTAAGATAGATATCTATCCGAAGCCAAAGCAGGCAAGAAGACTGAGCTTAAGACCTCAAAGAGTCAGAAGCTTCATAGGTGCAGATATTTCTAATGCTCAGATCGTGAAGTACCTGAATTCACTTGAGTTTGAAGTGGAAGATGATGATTCCTTCATAGTGACTGTACCTACCTTCAGAGATGATATAGAGGGTGAAGCGGATATTATTGAAGAAATAGCAAGATTATATGGTTATGATAAGATTCCTTCAACATTGATGGATACAACATTTACTCAAGGTGGTATGAACTTCAGACAAAAGCTTATCAATACTGCAAAGGAGAATCTGGTAGCACAGAATCTATACGAAATATTCACATACTCCTTTGTAAGCCCCGGAGTTTTCAACAGGATCAGCCTTAAGGCAGAAAACCCGTTGAGAAACTGCATTAGGCTGATAAACCCTCTTGGAGAAGAACAAAGCATTATGAGAACCACTATAATACCGAATGTACTTGAGGTTATATCAAGAAACTATAACAGAAAGGTAAGCGAGGGAAGCTTCTTTGAGCTTTCAAAAGTATATCTTGCAGAAAAGCTGCCATTGGAGGACCTTGCAGAAGAACGTGAGGTTCTGACTATAGGCATGTATGGAAGCGTGGATTTCTTTGACCTGAAAGGTGTAGTAGAGAATCTTCTTGAAGCTATGAATATTGGAAAATATCGAATACTGTCATCTAATCACGACAGCCTGCATCCGGGACGAACTGCCGAGCTGATTATCAATAATAAGCGTATAGGCTGGCTTGGAGAAGTTCATCCTGATGTTCTGGACAATTATGATATACCTGTAAGAGCATACATTGCCGAGCTTAATTTTGACGAAATGATCAATCAGAGCAGCCCCATTAAAAAATATAAACAGCTGCCCAAGTATCCTTCAGTAGAAAGGGATATAGCTATTGTTGTTACTGAAGAAATTACAGCAGGCCAGATTGAAGAAATAATAAAAAATAAAGGCGGAAAGATAGTAGAAGATGTAAAACTTTTTGATATCTACAGAGGCAGTCAGGTTCAGGAAGGCTATAAGAGCATGGCATATAAGATTGTATACAGATCAGACGAAAAAACCCTGACTGAAGAAGATATTTCAAAAGTACACAACAAAATACTAAACTCACTGGCTAATCAGGTAGGAGGATTCCTGAGACAGTAACATAAAAGCAGTAAAACACAATGTTTTACTGCTTTTTATTTTGTTAAGAAAAGTTCACGCAGAGTTCACAGATATTCCATAAAAACACTTGATAAGTCCAACAAAAATCCGTTGTTTTCTGATAGTATTGTAAATAGAAGTTTTTGCTTAATAACATAGTTTATATGAGAATGGAGGTGGTATATAATCAGTTTACGCATATTTGTTTACATTTTCGTTACTTTTATGATGAAATTATGAAATTTTATTCTGTTAGTATATAATATAGAATAATATTTCATGTTTCGTCCTGAAAAGAGATTGTTTTGGGGGAGTGGATGAATTGAAACCTGCATTTATCAAAATCGCTAAGCGAATAATTGCATCAGTATTGATATTGATAGCTTTTATTTATATAACTGTCTTTATGATACTTGTTCCACCAAGCTTCAATATCAGAATATCTGATTGGAGCATTATCTCTACATATCCTATAAGTTCAATTATCAGAGATACAAATGAAACATTATGGACTGTTTTTTTTGATAAAGAGCCTATTATCTATATGGCTAGGCCATTGGCCGAGAATTTGCACAGACCCTTTAAAAATACTATTTCCATACTTGTAGGCGGTTTATTGTTAAGTATTGTTATAGGATTTATTAAGGGATTAATAGACAGTACAAAGGGAGAAAGGACTAACAATAGCCTTCAAGTATTGGCAACAGTTATTCCTATTTCTTTTCCGGATGTATTGTCTGTAGCAGTTCTACAGATGTTTGCTGTGTTTTTGAGCAGGAATGGATTAAAAATAGTTAAGGTTGCAGGCTCGGGCACCATAAACCATATGATACTGCCAATTATAGCACTTTCGCTGCTTCCGGCCTTTTATATTGCAAGAACTTTGGCAGTGAGTATTGATAACTGCTATAAACAGGAGTATGTCAAGGCTGCCTTGGGTAAAGGCTGCTCTAAACACCGTATATTATGGAATCATGTTTTAAGAAATGTTACAGGAATAGTGTTTGAAAGCCTTTCAAACTTAACAGCCCTGATAATATGCAATCTTGTATTGATTGAGTATCTGTTTGCCTACCCGGGGCTTACCACGTGGATAATGAGAGCACACTTTCAAGCGAATATGAGAGGTGCGGAAAACAACTATATGGTTTGGATCATTGTAACAATTATTATAGGCTTTATATATTTCGGACTTGATATCATATTCAATATAATGAAAATGCTAACCTATAAAGCAGTAAGGGAGGAGTCGGCATGAAAAAAATCAACTATCCCTTGCTGATTGGAACTGCTATTATAGTACTTATACTTCTTGTCAGCCTTTTCCCTGAACGCTTCAGTGATGTGGACCCTTACGGCAGGCAGGCTATAGAGTATAACAGTGAGACAGCTACAATAAGTAACCCTGTTTCCCCGCCTTCTAAAGAATTTCCATGGGGCACGGACTTTGCAGGTAGAGATTTGAAGAGTTTGATAGTATATGGCTGCAAGCTTACAATGCTTGTAGTGCTGTTTGTAGCATTGGGAAGGCTTGCTGTTGCACTGCCCATTGCCATATACGCTGCATACGGAAATAAGCTGTGCAGGTGGCTCATAAAGCAGTCTAATATTATATTCGGGGCTCTGCCTATTGTTTTACTGGTAGTGATATGGTCAAGAATATGGCTGTTTAATGACATGTTTGGTTCTCAAAGAAATGTACTGATATTCCTGCTGATATTATTTGGCTGGAGTAAGTTCGCAAAAATACTGGCGGCGAAAGTGCAGGATATCCTTCAACAGGACTTTGTTGAAGGAGAAATAGCAATAGGAAAAACCAGCTACGAAATTGCTTTTCAGAATATCCTGCCGCACTTGATACCTACGCTTGTAGTTATGCTCTTTATGGAAATGGCAGCTGTACTGCTTGTTCTGACTCAGCTGGGAGCTTTTGGAATAATATTTGCAGGGGGCTATGAGGCTAATTTTGAAGGATTTGAAACTGCAAGCTTTCCTTTTGAGTTCGACTGGTCAGACCTTCTGGCAGGTTCAAGTTATATTATTACATCAGGACAGGGTATGTGGGTATTGTTGTATCCGGCAGTATGCTTTGCAGGCAGTATAATAGGCTTTAACCTCTTTGGTGAAGGCCTGAGAATGGAGTTTGAAAAGAGAGATTCCATGGTGATATCTTATATAAGAAGGATTCCTTCGGCTATATCGCCTTTTAAATATATATACCAGCTAAGGAACTTTAAGTTATATAAGAGCAGTGTATACAAAAAAAGCATAGCGGTTGTTTTGATATTAGCAATAATTTTCTTCCCTCAGAAGGGCAGTGCTTTTAATTTTGACAGTGCTCCCGCTTTTAACACTATAGACGAGCTTAGCGGTGAAAAATACAATGGAAGGAAAGTCGGAACGGAATATGGTAAGATGACTGCAGAGTATGTGGCAGGACTTCTTGAGGAGTACGGTATTAAGCCATATAACGGAAGTTATTTACATGATTTTGAAATGGAAAACAGAGTTGATAGTGAGGACTCAACCTTAATGATTACAGGCGAAGATTATGAATACATTACACTCAGATTCAGAACAGATTACATGGTATTGAGTGATGCGGAGCTGAATGAAAGCTATGAGATTATTATGCTTAACAATGAAGAGGTAGAAGCTCTCATAAATCAGGAATCAAAGCTCTGTGAAAATAAGATTGTCCTGCTGGATGCAAGAGAGTTGGGTGAAGCGTGGTTAAGCAGATTGGTAAGATCCATAAAATCCAAGCTGAATCCAAAAGGAATAATTCTTGTTGAAAAATGGATTAGCGGTAAGTACGTTGCACGGTCTTCTCTTGCTGACAATACATATACAGACGGTCTTGCAATTTCATTAGCAACAAATATAGGTGATACTGTACTGAAAATGAAAAATCCGAAAATGAAACTTACTTATACACCTAATAGTACAGAAATAACAAAAGGCTACAATGTTGCCGGATATATTGAAGGCTCGGATGAAAGTCTGAAAAATGAAGTTATAGTAGTCGGAAGCGCCATTGATTATATAGGTAATTACAAAACCTTGAAATATCCCGGAGCAATGGCTATAGGCGGTACAGCGATTGAACTTGAGATAGCCCGCACTTTAACAGAGAATGATTATAGACCCAAGAGGACAATCATATTTGTCTTCTGGGATGGAACTTATGCTAAATACAAAGGCTCAACAAAATTTATAATGGATAATTTTAAGAACTCTGAAAAGCAATACATAAATTTTGATCTAAGAAACTTTGTCAGCATAGAAACTGATAACATAATTGTCGATACAACCAACATAAGTCCCGTTGACAGAATGGGACAAGATGTAATTAAGGAGATAAAGACTGTAGCCAGAAAGAAAGGTGTGCAGCTAAGCTTTGGCAGAATACGTTCTCCAATAACAGAGGATATGAACTATGAGAACAAATCAATCATAAGCTTTGATAGTACCGACAAGGACAATATAAGGTTTACAACCTATGATAGTATTGAAAGAATCGATAAGAAGCTTTTGGACAAAGTAGGACAGATGATACTTGATGTTGTAGTTTACGCAGCAGATTATGTAAAATAAATTGCTGCAGGGGTTTAATGGTTTCTATTATTATTAAAACAGGTGGTGGATTAGTAGTGAACAAAATTATTGAAGTGAAGAATCTGACAAAACAGTTTGAAATGGTAAGCAAAATGGGATTACAGACACATTATGTAAAGGCTGTCAATGGAGTTTCATTTGATGTGCTGGAGGGGGAGACCCTTGGTCTGGTTGGAGAAAGCGGCTGTGGAAAAACTACAACAGGAAAGCTTATATTGAAGCTCATTAAACCAACTTCAGGTGAGATATACCTTGAAGGCAAGGATATCAACAAAATCAGCAATAAAGAAATGAGAAGGATCAGAAAGGATATTCAGGTTGTTTTTCAGAATCCATATGCAGCTCTTGATCCCAAAATGACTATTTCTGACATAATATCGGAGCCCTTAAGCATTCATAAGGTTGTATTCAAATATGACTATGATAAAGAGGTAAAGCGTTTGCTCAATCTGGTTGGCCTGAGTGAAAAGGATGCAAGCAAATTTCCTCATGAATTCAGCGGAGGGCAAAGACAGAGAATAGGAATCGCAAGAGCCATAGCTACCAGACCGAAGTTCATCATCTGTGATGAGCCTGTTTCTGCACTTGATGTTTCTGTGCAGTCTCAGATTTTGAATCTGTTAAATGATCTTCAGAAGGAACTCAAAGTATCTTATTTGTTCATAGCACACGGTCTGAATGTTATCAGGCACATGTCAGATAAAGTAGGAGTTATGTATCTCGGCAAGATTGTGGAGATTGGAAAGGGCGATGATATATTCAATAATCCCAAGCATCCTTATACAAAGGTATTGCTTTCATCTGCTCCTATACCGGATCCTATGGTGGAAAGACAAAGGCAGGATATTAGAGGTGAAGTACCAAGTCCTATTTCACCTCCTAAGGGCTGTACGTTCCATCCGAGATGTGAGTTTGCTTCCGATATTTGCAAAAATAAAGAACCCGAATTGGTTCATATTGGTAACGGACATGAGGTATCATGCCATCTGATTAGCACACAGAATAGTTAGTTCACGGAGGGGTTAAAATGCAGAGAGTGGTTAAAGGTTTAATAATGAAAGCTATTTCATGGCTGTTGATTTTTACATTGTTTTTTTATCTGACTGCGTTGATATGTTCTATTCCAAGGAATCTCAGGATTACCAATGTGGACGGTAAGCTTGTTTCAACATACAGCCTGAGGGATATCGTGAACTTCACAAGCATGAATCTGAAGGAAATATACTCGGGAAATCTAAGTGATACATTCAAGGGTAAAAACCAGAAGGAAATTCTAATCGTTAAACTGCAAAAGACTTCAATACTATTAGGATGCGGTATATTACTCGGTATAATTTTTGGTATCTTGAAAGGGATTTTTGACAGCCGGAGAACTAAAGGAAAGGATTCATACCTGAAGGTTTTACTAACCATTATTCCTATATCAATGCCTGATATGCTGAATATTGCTCTTTTGCAAATGTTTGCATTATGGCTTATCAGAAACGGAATAAAGGTATTCAAGGTTGCAGGGCAAGGTACTGTAGCACATATGATTCTGCCTGTAATAGCTCTGTCTATTTTACCTACTGTATATATAGCAAGAGTAACAGCTCTGAGTATTGAAAGCTGCTATAACACTGATTATGTAAAGGCAGCCATCGGGAAAGGATGCTCAAAAACAAGAATACTCTGGAATCATGTAATGAGGAATGCACTGGGAATAATATCGGAAGGCATGTCTAATATGACTGCAATGATTATCTGTAATTTGCTGATTGTTGAATTTATGTTCTCTTATATGGGCTTGGCAGTATCGCTTGTACAGTTTTTTCAAAATAGAGATTCTATAGGTATGATAACTATTATTCTTATGATTGGTGCAGTGTATTTCATATTAGATAACATTTTTCAATTGCTGAAGAAAATCACTTATAGGGCTGCAAGGGAGGGAAGCATATGAGAAAGCTTAATTACCCGCTCATTCTGGGTGTAGTTATTCTTTTATTGGTCCTGCTGGTCAGCATGTATCCCGAATATTTTTCGGGGGCTGATCCATATAGCAAGCAGCGGCTTGAGTTTGAATATGTAAATGGTGAATCAAAGATACTTACACCTCCTGTGGCTCCTTGTAAAGAGTATCCCTGGGGTACTGACCATCTGGGGAGAGATATAAGAAGTCTCATAGCACATGGCTGCAAAACCACCATCGGACTGGCATTTACAATTGCAGTATTCAGACTGCTTATAGCTCTTCCTCTGGCAATAGCTGCAGCATATAAAAATAAGCTTGCACATTGGGTGATAAAGCAATTCAATGTACTATTCAGTGCTTTCCCGCTTTTGATTCTGGTACTGTTATTGACAAATATAAGATTCATTGCTGAGATATCCGAAAGCACCTGGGGGGCCATTGCAGTACTTCTTATAATACTTGGCTGGAGTAAAATGGCATACCTTCTTATGCAAAAGGTAAAGGAGGTATTAGATCAGGACTTTATTGAGGGTGAGGTTGCCGTAGGGAAAAACAGGCTGGAGATTGCGCTTCAGAACATTATCCCTCACATAATACCATCAATAATAGTACAGTTTTTTCTTGAGGTTGCAATAGTATTGCTTACACTATCTCAAATAGGAGTATTCAGTATAGTACTTGGCGGGGGATATTTTGTCGGCTTATATGCAGACCATCTGAATGTTCCGGCAGATTTTGACTGGGCAAGCATGCTTTCTTTGGCATATATATATGTAAGTACCGGCAAATTTTGGATTGTATTCTATCCTGCGCTTGCTTTCGCTGTAAGCATTATTGGCTTCAACCTTTTTGGTGAAGGCTTGAGAATAGAGTTTGACAAGAGAAACTCAAAAGTAATATCCTTCATAAGAAGGATACCCGCACTGATATCGCCGGTAAGATTTATCTATGAAATAAAAAATATAAATGAATACAAACCGCTGGTTATCAAAAAAATCGCTGTCATAGCACTTCTGCTTCTTGTTATGTTTTTCCCTGAGCCAAGAAACCCTTATAGATTTGAAGAAGAGCTTGCATTCAAATATATTGATGAAATTACTGGAGAAAAGTATGAGGGAAGAGTGGCAGGAAGTGAAGAAAACAGGATTCTGGCTGAGTTTCTGGCATCAAAGCTTAAAGAATATGGTGTTGAGCCCTATGAAGGAAGCTATATTCACGAGTACGAGATAGAAGAATCCTTTAATTTTTATGACTCTGAGCTTTCTATAGTCAGTGACAATTCTGAGGACATAGTGCTGGATTATAGAAATGACTATATAGTTACTACTCCAATGACTGTAGAAGGAACATACGATCTGGAATATGTTACACATAAGCAATTGTATACAACTCACGTAAATCCGGAAGAAGCATCCAGGCTGCGCGAATGCTTTCTTCTAATCGATATGAGAGGTATTAACCAGACTGAATATATAGCCATACGAAACAGATTGACCTGGTATGTAAGACCTCAAGGAGTAGTTCTGATAGAGGACTGGCTCAGTAGAAACGATGATTATAAATATCCTAGAGTTAATAAGGTATTCAGAGACAGCCATGTCATATTGGTATCCTCAAACAAGGGAAATGAGCTTTTAGAGCTGGAGAACCCTAAAATTCACGTTAAGGCAAAGGCAAATATTTACCAGTATGCAGCTGGTACGAATGTCATAGGAATAATCAAGGGCACCGATAGTGAAGCCAGTAATGAGAGAATAGTTATAGGAAGCTCTATGGATTATATTGGAGATGATGCTGATAACAGGTACCCGGGTGCAACTGCATCAGGAGGAATGGCCATTGAGCTTGAACTGGCCAGAGTAATCAAAGAAAGTGGACGAAGACCTAAAAAGGATATAATAATAGCCTTTTGGGACGGGACATATTCCAGTGACAGAGGTTCCAGAAACTTTGTATTTAACATGAAGAGTGACGGTAAAAAGTACTTCTTTATGGATATCAGAGACTTGATAGGGAAGGATGCTGAAAGCATTATACTGGATACTTCGAATATTATTCCGAAAGATGTATCTGCACAAAACTATATAAAATCACTTAAGAAAAGTGCAAAACGGAATGATATAAATCTTAAGTTCGGATGGGTATATTCACCCGTAAGAGACGATTTCATGACAGGTGACAAAGCGGTTGTAGTCATACAAAGCCTTGAGAAAAAAGGTAAAGTTATGACTCCCTATGATGATATTGAATATATAGACAAGAAAAGGTATTCAAGGGTAGGACAAATGATTATAGATGCAGTGATGGATATAGCGTTTAACAAATGATTTTTTTGTGAGGGGTTGATGAATAGTGTTAGCAAAATTGGTTGTTAGAAAAGCAATCTATAGTGTTTTTGTAATGATACTGTTTTGCTGCGTAGTATTGCTGGTATGTTCTATTCCAAAGGATTTCAGTCTTACTGTAAGCAATGGTGAAGTTATAGCAAGCCATTCTGTAGCTGATATATATGGCAAGGCTGTAGAAAATGTTCAAGGTATTTTGTCAGGAAGCCTAAGCAAAAAGTTTGAAGGCAAAAACCAGATAGCCATAATGTTCAGCAAGCTTTTTAGGACAGCCGGACTGCTTATATCAGGTATAATTCTGGGAGTTATACTTGGGGTTGCAAAAGGCATATTTGATAGTGGCAGAGGAAAAGAGAGCCGGGTAAATTTGAAGTCGTTGTCTACCATTATACCAATTTCTATGCCTGATTTATTCAATATTGCAGTACTTCAGTTCCTTGCAGTCTGGCTGGCACAGGAAGGGCTTAAGGTTTTTAGAGTTGCAGGTCAGGGAAGCATAAACCACACTTTTCTTCCGATTATTGCTTTATCTATACTTCCATCCAGCTATATAGCCAGAGTTACTGCAGTAAGCATTGACAGTTGTTATAGAATGAACTATGTTATTGCTGCAAGGGGAAAAGGATGCAGATCATCCAGAATACTTTTCAATCATGTTATGAGAAATGCTGTGGGTATAGTATATGACGGACTTTCAAATATCACAGGGCTGATTATATGCAACCTTTTGATTATTGAGTATATGTTTTCCTATATGGGGCTTGCCGTTTCCTTAGTGCAGTTCTATGCCTCTCGTGATACCAAGGGGGTAATTGTAGTAATTTTGATGCTGGGAACAATATACCTCATACTGGACAACATTTTTGAACTTCTAAAAAAGCTATTTTACACACCTGTAAAGGAGGGCTCCATATGAAAAGAATCAATCTCCCTCTTTTTATCGGAGTGATTATAGTTACATTGGTCATATTAGTATGTGTATTTCCTGAAGGTTTTTCTAAAGCAGACCCTTATGGAAAGCAGAGGGTAGAGATAATAAGGGATAAAGACAATACAACCATTTTGACACCTCCAATAGCTCCATGCAAGGAATACCCTTGGGGCACCGATCATTTAGGAAGAGATTTAAAAAGCATGATCGTATATGGAAGCAATCTGACAATTATGCTTGCTGTGACAATAGCCTTGGGAAGACTTGCCATAGCTGTTCCGACAGCTATTTCAGCAGCATACGGTAATAGGCTCATAAATAAGATAATCAAACAGTATAGTATAATATTCAATGCATTTCCAATTATTATTTTGGTGCTGATGCTTTCAAATATCAAGCTGTTTGCTGACCTCTGGGGTAATTCTTGGAGTGCCATTGCATTCTTTTTGATAATACTTGGTTGGACCAAAACTGCAAAGCTGCTGAAACAAAAGGTATCTGAGGTTATCAGTCAAGATTTTATTGAAGGCGAAATCTCAATAGGCAAGAGTAAATTGGAGATCGCTGTGCAGAATGTACTGCCGCATATAATTCCAACGGTTATTGTTATGTTCTTTCTTGAAATTGCGATGGCATTATTAATAATGGCTCAGATAGGAATATTCAATATCATCTTTGCAGGAGGCTACTATGCAAACAAAGCACTGGGTCATTTAAGGGTTCCTATGCAGTTTGACTGGGCAAATCTCTTGTCGTTGGCTAACATTTACTTCGGAACAAGCAGAATGTGGCTTATAATGTATCCGATTACTGCATTTGCAATTAGTATAATTGGTTTTAACCTTTTAGGTGAAGGATTGAGAATAGAATTTGACAAAAGAGATTCAAGAATAATTTCATTTATACGGAGAATACCTTCATGGTTATCTCCTGCCAGGTATTTATATGAGCTGAAGAATTTCACTCTATACAGGAAAACAGTTTATATTAAGACAATAGTTTATCTAACGGTTGCAGTTATTGCTTTATTTCCGCCGCCTACAAGTCCTTACAGATTCGACTGCGATTATGCATTCAAGCACGTAGTTGAGCTCAGCAGCTTTAAGTATCATGGAAGATTGGCTGGAACAGACAGCAATCATAAACTGGCTGAGTATTTGAAGGGAAAATTTATTGAATATGGAGTAGAACCTTTTGAGGGAAGCTACCTGCATGAATTTAATATTATAGAGCAGTTGAACATCAGAGATGCAGAAATAACAGTAGCATGTGAAAATGGTGAGATTAGTCTCATTAATAGAAATGATATTGTGGTAACAAGCCCAATTTCAATAAATGCAGAATATGACATGATTTATGTTGATAGAAGTGTTATATCCTCAACAGCTACAGCTATGGAATACAACTACAGGGAAAAGGTTCTCCTTGTAGATGTAAGAGGTTTAAGTGAAACAGAGTATATCCATATTCGTAATAGATTAGGTAATGTCATAAAGCCTAAAGGTATAATATTTATTGAAAACTGGCTTAGCAGGGACGACTTTTTCAAGATACCCAGAATCAACAAATTCTTTAAGGATACATTCGTTGCTATTGTATCATCGAATAAAGGCAATGAACTGATGAAAATGTCCAACTCTAAGATAGCTTTGAATGTAACTGCTGAAAAATATGAGAACGCCAAGGGCATTAATGTTTTAGGATGTATAAAAGGAAAAAATGACGCTATAGAAAATGATGTAGTAATAATAAGCGGATCATATGATTATTTAGGAAATGATGAAAAAAAGGATTATCCGGGTGCTACAGCTTCAGGAGGTCCGGCTATAGTTTTAGAGACAGCAAGGATAATATCTGAGAATGGAATCATACCGAATAAAACAATTGTATTTGCATTATGGGATGGAACTTATACTGACAGCAGAGGGTCAAGGAGCTTTTCTGACGAGTATTTGAATGATTTGAATGGAAGGTACTTATGTATTGATCTTAAAAATCTTATAGGAATTAATGCAAAGAAAGTAATAGTTGATACAACAAATATTCTTCCAAAGGATACAGCTTCACAAAACAGTATTAAAGCAATAAAAAGATCTGCAAGAAAAAATAAAATAGATTTATTATTTGGAAAAATATATTCAACCATTAGCGAGGATTTTAATACAGGCAATCAATCAGTTGTAATAATTGACAGCTACGAGCATAATGGAAAAGCAATGACACCTAGCGACAGTATTGAATATATGGATAAGAAAAGATTCGAAGATGTAGGGCAAATGGTAGTGGACTCTATAATAGAAATAGCAATTGGAGGAATGTGAGATGAAGGGTTTATTAGAGATTAAGGACTTGAAAACGTATTTCTTTTTAGACAAAGCGCCTATAAAGGCAGTAGACGGAGTATCCTTCCATGTTAACCACAATGAAACACTGGCAGTAGTAGGAGAGTCAGGAAGCGGCAAGAGTGTGACAGCATTGTCGGTAATGAGACTTATTGAAGCTCCCGGTAAGATACTGGAAGGGGAAGTGCTTTTTAATAATGTGAACCTGCTGAAATTATCGGTCAAACAGATGACCATGCTGAGGGGTAACAGAATATCAATGATATATCAGGATCCTATGACAACACTGAATCCTGCAATCTCAGTAGGTGAGCAAATAAGGGAATCATTGATAATTCACCGCACTGTGCCCAAAAAGGAATCAAAAAAACGTGCAGTTGAGCTTATGCAGCTGGTTAATATACCTGAAGCACATCTTAGGTATAACGATATCCCTGCAAAGTTCAGCGGAGGAATGCGGCAGAGAATAATGACTGCCATGGCCATAGCCTGCAATCCTGATTTGCTTATAGCTGACGAGCCGACTACTGCTCTGGATGTTACTATCCAATCTGAAATAATGGATCTTCTGAAAAAGCTTAAAAATGAACTTAATATGTCAATGATGCTTATTACACACGACCTCGGAATAGTAGCAGAGAATGCAGACAGAGTAATAATTATGTATTGTGGTAAAGTCATGGAGGAAGCAAGTGTCAAGGATTTATTCCAAAACCCGCTGCACCCTTATACGCTTGGGTTAATGAAATGCATCCCCAGAATTGACAATACAGTAGATGTTTTATACTCTATACCCGGTTATATCCCAAATGCAGCAGAATATTCACAAGCCTGCAGGTTCCATGAAAGATGTGAAAAGGCAATGGATATTTGCAAGAATAAGGAGCCTGAATATGTAGAAATTGAAGAAGGCCATAAAGTCAGATGCTGGCTGCATCAAAACAGTTAGATATGTATTAAAATAAGGTAGATTTATTAATCTTCAGCGTTAATAAGTCTATTTTTTTATATAAAATGAAGGAAAAAGACTTTGTTTAAAGAATATTAATATTTATATGTCCGGATACAGTATTTTACTGTTATTAAAATGAATATTGACAAATATACATACGAGATACTATATATTTAATCATTCATTATATATAATAGGAATATATATATTATTTTGAATATTTTTTCTTAATGAGTCAACTATGTTATAATACTAAGAAGAAAAATACTCTGAGTTTTTACTCAAAGGAGTTGAAATAAATGGATAGCAAAAAAAGAATATGTGTGAAAATATTCGGAAGTGAATATTTTATGTCCGGCAACCATTCAGAGGAATACGTCAAGGACTTGGCAGAAAAAGTAGACGGTATAATGAAGGAGATATACAAAAGCAACACCAAGTACAATCCTACCATGGTGGGTGTATTGACGGCACTGAATCTTGCAGATGTATTATATAAAACTCAGGAACAGCTGGTTGAAACAACAGAAAAGCTTGAAAGCCTTCAGGAAGAGATGCAGAAGCCATTTGAGGAGCTTAATTTTCTGACTCAGGAGCTTGAGGCTATAAAGGAGCAATATACGAGAATGCAAAGCGACTACACCAAGACACAGATAGAATATGGCAAGATCAGCAGGGAAATGGCAAAGGCACAGGAGGAGCTAAAGGATCTTAAATGCGAACTGGATGTATCAAAGGAAACCATAAACGATCTTCAGAACAAGCTTTTCGAAAATCAAATCGAGCTTCTGAAATCCAAAAAAGAGCTTGATGAAATGAAGTTGAACAAAAGCAATAATCATATAAACAATAACAATAGAAATAACAATAACAAAAAGAATACATAACAGATAAATACAGAACATAAGAAAAATGTTATTGTTTGGAGTAGGTTTATATGAAAAATATTGAATTGCTGGCGCCTGCCGGCAGCTTTGAAGCATTGGTTGCCGCTGTTGAGAGTGGAGCTGATGCTGTTTATATGGGCGGAAGCAGATACAATGCAAGGGCTTTTGCAGAGAATTTTGATGATGCGGCTTTGAAAAAAGCAGTGGAATATGCACATATCAGAGGGACCAAGGTATATGTGACTCTGAACATTTTACTGAACGATGAAGAACTGCAGGATGTACTGGAGTATGTTGCTTTCTTATATAATATAGATGTAGATGCTATCATTATTCAGGATGTAGCTTTGATAAATATGATTAAAAGGTATTTTCCTGATTTTGATATTCACTGCAGCACACAGATGACTGTACACAATGCAGCAGGTGCAGCGGAACTAGCCTCTAAGGGAGTAAAAAGGATAGTGCTGGCCAGGGAACTGACCTTGGAAGAGATAAGACACATATCAGAAAGCACTGATGCAGAGCTTGAAGTATTTGTACACGGTGCTTTGTGTATTTGCTATTCAGGCCAATGCTTAATGAGCAGCATGATAGGCGGCAGAAGCGGCAACAGGGGCAGATGCGCGCAGCCCTGCCGGAGAAAATACAGTTTATATGACTTAAAGAGGAATAAGCCTCTGAAAACACTTGGGAGCAAATACATTATCAGTACAAGAGATCTCTGCACATATCCCCGTCTTGATGAGCTTTTAAATACTGAAGTGTTTTCGTTGAAGATTGAGGGAAGGATGAAAAAGCCTGAATATGTAGCAATAGTTGTACAGAATTATCAGTCTGCCATAAGCCGGTACTTTGAAGAAAACCGGGTCGAAAGGTCAAAAGAGGCAGAGAATGAGCTTTTAAGTATATTCAATAGAGAATTTACCGAAGGTTATCTTTTTAATAAAAGAAATAAGGAAATAGTCAGCATCGATAGACCTGATAACCGCGGAGTATATATTGGCAGGGTAACAGGCAGGAAAGGAAACGTTGTTTCGATAAAGCTTGAAAACAACTATCTTCATGATGGAGATGGCATTGAAATAATTAATGGCAACGGAAGTTCTATTGGGGCGGTGCTTAGCGGCCTGAAGGTAAAGGGTAGAACTGCTGCCAAAGCAGCAAAGGGTGATACTGTTGATGTCTTCATCAGGGACAGAGGAACAGATTTGGGGGCTGTAGTAAATAAGACACTTGATAGTGAGCTTTTAAAAAAGGCCAGAGAAGAGTATTACTATGAAAACAAGAAAAAAATAAATGTGAGATGTAGCGTCGAATTAAGAATAGGCTCTAAACCGTTGGTTTCACTTTCAGATGAGGATGGATTCAATGTAAGCTGCTCAGGAGATGAAGTTATCGAGAGAGCCATTAATGTGCCTACCACTCAGGATAAAGTTAGACAGCAGCTGGATAAGACAGGGGACACACCTTATGTTTTTTCAGAGCTTTCAGTTCATATAGATGATAATTGCAATGTACCAGCCCGTGTCCTGAATAATCTCCGCAGAGAGGCACTTGGCATTCTGACTGAAAAAAGGGCAAAGAGACATCATAGAAAGATTGTTGAGCCGATTATATATGAGTCTGATAAAAAGCTCAGAAGGAGTCAAATTACTGAGAATGAAATAGAGCTCATCGCCGGAGTCAGGAGTGCTGCTTCAGCAGAAAATGCCATTTCGGCAGGAGCAGATATTATTTACATACTTTATGACCTTAACATGAGTTGTGCTGCAGTTAAGAACATAATAGATAACTGCAGGTCAAAAGAAATATCATGCTATATAGTTTTACCTGCTATAACAAAGGATATGGAGTTGGAACATATAGAGAGGGAAATTTTGTTCAAGCTGGAAACCGGCGATTACGGTGCAGTGGTGTCCAATATTGGACAGTTTAAGCTTGCGGGTAAATACTTCGGCAATAGAGTAAGATTAAATTATACATTTAATGTATTTAATTCCAAGGCCGTTGATTTTTATAAAGACTATAATATAGAAAGTATATGTCTTTCACCTGAGCTCAATATTAAGCAGATCAAGAAAATCGCATATAGCACTGATGTTAGGTGTGAAGCGTTTACATACGGGTATTTGCCTGTGATGACTACAGAATATTGTCCAATGTCCTCTATAGATGAATGCAGAGGATGCAAGAACGGATCAATAAATATGGGACTTCAGGATGAAAAGGGTAAAATATTTCCTATACTGATGGAAGGCTTTTGCAGAACCAAAATACTTAACAGTGATGTACTTTATATGCTTGAGGATACGGAGAGCCTGAAAGCTTCAGGGTTAAGCTTCTTCCGCGCAGATTTTATGCTTGAGTCTGATTTGGAAGTATTTGAGCTTGTAAATGCATTTAAGAAAGCTATAACAAAAAAAGAATATACTGTTTCTGGTGTTATTAAGAGAATAAAGGAAAGAGGTTATACAAAGGGGCATTATTTCAGGGGTGTTGAATAAGTATGAACAAGGAGGACATGTAATGGATAATAATGTAAAGATTTTGCTGGTAGAAGATGAAGATAAAATGCGGGAGCTCATCAAAATTGCTTTTAAGAAGGAGAACCTGGATACTTATGAAGCAGTAAACGGAAAGCAGGGTCTCGATATGTTTAAAAGCATGCAGTTTGACTTGGTTATACTCGATGTCATGCTTCCTGAAATAGACGGATGGACAGTATGCAGAGAAATCAGGCGAAACTCAAATACTCCTGTAATATTACTGACTGCCAGAGGTGAAGAGTTTGATAAGCTTTTCGGCTTTGATTTGGGAGCAGATGATTACATTGTCAAGCCTTTTAGCCCCAAGGAATTAGTGGCAAGGTCAAAGGCGCTTTTAAGAAGAGCTGATGCCAGAAACAATGATGCTTCCTGCTGTCTGCATATAGGAGAAATAAATATAAACAGGTTATCCCGTGAGGTTACTGTAAATGATGAGCCGATAAACCTTACCAATAAGGAATATGAGCTGTTGCTTTTTTTGGCAACCAATCCTAAGATTGTTTTTACCAGGGAACAGCTGCTGCTTAAGGTATGGGGATATGAACAGTTCGGTGATCCCAGAACTGTTGATACACACGTAAAGAAGTTGAGGGAGAAGATGGGAGATTACAGTGCGTATATCAGTACGGTATGGGGCGTAGGATATAAGCTTGAGGTGCCGAGATGAGAATTAACAGAATTGCCTTCAAGCTTTGGGCTAATATTGTTTTGATGACTGTCTGCCTGCTTTTTTTCATCATGATTTTTCAGACTCAGTTTTTAAGCTATTTCCATTATGAACAGGAAAAAGCTTTGCTGAGGGCAAGTGCTGAAAGAATAGCAAAAAGCTATGCCGTCAATCCGTTTTATTTTATGGCTCCAACTGCAGAGGCAATTAGAAAGCCCACTGACATAATAATAATTACAGATGATAATTATCGAATAACAGATATATCTCCTAACTCCGGCTATACAAAGGGCATGTCCTACGGCAGAGCTTTTTTATCGGAAATTAAAGAGGGTAAGGTAATTTATCGTGAAAACAGAATGATTAATAATCTTCGGTCACTTATGGTTGGAGTGCCTATTTATAAAAGCTTCGGACAAATACAGGACGTCCTTGTAGACGAAAGTATAGATGATTCTGACAGAGTATATAATATTGTGGGTGCAGTCTATGTTGTTACAGAAATCAGTTATCTGCAGCCAACAATAAATGCCATCAGACAGATGTTTCTCTTTATTTTTGTCGGAGCTATTATTGTTGCGACAGCAATCTCATATTTCCTTTCAAAAAGCTTTTCCAAGCCGCTTATTATGATAAACAATGCTGCTAAAGAGATTTCTAGAGGAAACTACAACACCACTATTGATTTCAACTCCAGCGATGAAATAAAAGCACTTGGAGTAACCATCAATAATCTTGCAAAGCAGCTGTCTAGAGTTGAACAGATTCGTAGAGAATTCATCGCTAACGTTTCCCATGAAATAAGGACACCATTAAGTTATCTCCAGGGTTATACTGAAATTATGCTTGACGGACTTGCTGAGACTGATGAGGAAAGAGAGAAATATCTGTCAATCATCCTGGATGAGTCTAAAAGACTTCGCAACATGGTAAATGAGATACTTCAGCTCTCACAAATAGAAGCGGGACATATTAAGCTTATGATTACTCCCTTCAGTATAGACAACACAATTAGAATGATCATAGAAAAAGTAAGTCCTATTGCTGTCAGAAGAAATATATCTATAAAATATAATAATATATCTGATGAAGTACTAATGTGCCTTGCAGATGAAAACAGAATAAAGCAGGTGCTTATAAATTTGTTGTATAATGCTATTAAGCATTCCTTTGATTACGGGAATATTCTTGTGAGCTTATATAAACAGAGTGAAAGGATTTATGTTTGCATAAGGGATTTTGGTGAAGGGATTTCACATGAGGACTTGCCCTTTATCTGGGACAGGTACTATACTTCAAGTAAAAGCAGGGAAGAGGAAAGTACAGGCCTGGGGCTGGCTATTGTCAGAAATATCATCAATGCCCACAACACGGATATATCTGTAAACAGTGTTAAGGACGAGGGTACAGAATTCTGCTTCTGGCTACAAAGTTATCAGGAAAGCTGAAAACACATCACAACCAATGATTTACTAGATTTTGAGGTGATATTATGAATGAGAAAGCATTGAGGGTATTGGAATATAATAAGATAATCAATATGCTCTGTGAAAATACGGTTTCAACGATGGGAAGGGATCTTGCCGAAGATTTGAAGCCATCTAAAAACATAAATGAAATAAAAGAGCTTCAGCAGGAAACTACTGAGGCTGTAAACCTTATACTAAAAAAAGGCAACATACCTTTAAGCGGGCTTCAGGATATCAGAGGGATTCTAAAAAAAGTGAAAATAGGAGGAGTGTTATCTCCTGGAGAGCTTTTAAAAGCTGCAGATACGTTAAGGACCTGCAGAAGACTTAAGGCTTTCATGAATGAGGATAAAAGGGAGGAAAGCTTTCCGGTTATTGAATACTATATAGATACTTTAGTAACACACAAGCATATTGAGGAAGCAATTTACAATGCTGTTGAAAGTGAAGATGAGATATCAGACAGAGCCAGTTCATTGCTGCATACTTTAAGGAGAAAAATTAAAGATAAGAGCCAGTCTATAAGAGAAAAGCTTAACCACATGATAACCTCTCCAGCATATCAGAAGTATTTGCAGGAGCCAATAGTGACCATAAGGGGAGACAGACAGGTTATTCCTGTTAAGCAGGAATTCAAAGCAAATATTCCGGGAATAATACATGACCAATCCGGAAGCGGGGCAACACTTTTTATAGAGCCCATGGCAGTGGTGGAGATGCATAATGACCTGAAGCAGCTGAAGCTTCAAGAGGAAGAAGAGATAGAGAGAATACTGGCAGAGCTTACAGCCTTTATTGAGGAAAAATACGAAAGTATAAATACCAATATAGAGATATTGGCAACTCTTGATTTCATATTTGCCAAGGCAAAGCTTTCTCTTCAGCTTAGATGTACAGAGCCAAAGGTAAATGGAGAGGGCAAGATAAATATCAAGAAAGCAAGGCATCCGCTTTTAAAGGCAGAAACCGTCGTGCCTATAGACATATATCTAGGTGATACCTTTAATACGTTGGTCATAACAGGTCCCAATACGGGAGGAAAAACTGTAACCCTTAAAACTGTAGGACTGCTGACACTGATGGCGCAGGCAGGTCTGCACATACCTGCATCAGACTACAGTGAAATAGCTGTTTTTGACGAGGTTTTTGCGGATATCGGAGACGAGCAAAGCATTGAGCAAAGCTTAAGCACTTTTTCTTCTCACATGACAAACATTGTTTCAATACTGGATAACATAAATGACAATTCACTGGTGCTTTTTGACGAGCTGGGAGCAGGTACAGACCCTACTGAAGGAGCAGCTTTGGCAATGTCAATACTCGAGCTGCTTCACCAAAGAGGTATAAGAACCATTGCAACTACACATTACAGCGAGCTAAAGGTATATGCACTTTCAACCAAGGGTATATGCAATGCAAGTGTTGAATTCGATGTGGCTACCCTCAGACCTACGTACAAGCTTTTAATAGGAATACCAGGTAAGTCAAATGCATTTGAAATTTCCAGAAAGCTTGGCTTGAAGGATGAAATAATAAATAAGGCCAAGGAATTCATAAACAAAGAGGAAGTGGAGTTTGAGGATGTAATAAGGGGCTTGGAGGACAGCAGAAAAAAGGCGGAAGAAGAAAGAGACATAGCTGCCCGTGTCAGGTTGGAGATGGAACGCAATAAGAAAGAGCTGGATCAGCAAATGAACAGGATAGACTCTCAGAAGGACAGGGTGCTCAGAGATGCTCAAAGAGAAGCTCTGAACATAATAAAACAGGCAAAAGAAGAGGCAGAGGCTCTCATAAAGGAACTGAAAGACGCAATGGAAAAGGAAGCCTTGGAGAAATCAGCTGCCATAGAAAAGGCAAGATTGAATATCAAGCGCAAGCAGGATCAAATAGAAGAAAAAATAGGTGATGCAGTATTCAAGAAGGTAAGCCATGAGCCACCCAAGAATCTTAAGCTGGGAGATACAGTAAAGATAATAACCTTAAATCAAAAAGGCTATGTGCTTTCACTGCCTGATGATGAAGGTAACCTAATGGTACAGGCAGGAATCATGAAAATCAATGTCAATATAAACAATCTGATAAGAGACGGAGAGGAAGAAAAGCAGCCTGCAAAGGCTGGAAGCAGAGGTATTCAGTCAGCTAAAGTAAGGTCGGTATCTTCACAGGTTGATGTTAGGGGACAAAACCTGGAAGAGGCACTGATGAATGTTGATAAATATATAGATGATGCATACCTTGGAGGTTTGGCTCAAGTAACCATTATACACGGAAAAGGAACAGGAGTATTGAGAGCAGGTATTATGCAGCTTCTGAAAAGCCATACCCATGTAAAAGCCTATAGAAGCGGTGCCTTTAATGAAGGCGGCATAGGAGCTACTATAGTGGAAATAAAGCATTAGGAAGTGATAAAGTGAAATTACTGGTAAGTGCCTGCCTGCTGGGCATAAACTGTAAATACAATGGTGAAAACAATAGTAATGAAAAGCTCATAAGTTTTTTGGAGAATCATGAAGTGATACCGGTATGTCCTGAACAGCTTGGAGGATTGACTACTCCGAGACTGCCTGCTGAGATCACAAGCTGTGACGGGGAAGCGGTACTTAAGGGTAATGCAAGAGTTGCAGACAAATCAGGCAGGGATGTGACAAGAGAATTTCTGGCAGGTGCCGATGAAACTTTGAAAATAGCAAGATTATGTAAATGTGAAGCTGCAATCATGAAAGCAAGAAGTCCATCCTGCGGCTGTGGTGAAATATATGACGGAAGCCACAGCAAGAATGTGAAAAGCGGAAACGGAGTATGTACTCAGTTATTATTAAATAACGGCATTAAGGTTTATACAGATGAAAACTATGAAGAGCTGCAGTAAAAATGCAGCTCTTCATAGTTTATCAAAGCTTTTTAATATATGATTAAGAAAAGCCATGCTCAGTGGAGACATTGGACGGTTTTTCTGATAGACTGCAAAAAAGGGCCTTTGCATATCCAAGCCTTCTATTTCAAATGCCTTAATAAGCTTAAAACTCAAGTAATCCTCTACGCTAAGCAGTGAAACAATGGAAATACCGAGTCCAGAGCTCACAGCCTGCTTGATAGCCTCTGTACTGTTCATCTGTGCAATGATGTTCAAGCTCTTCAACATTAATGAATTTTTCTTGAAAATTCTTTCAAGCTCCTTTCTGGTACCAGAACCGGATTCACGTATAATAAAATGCTCATTCTTTATATCATCAAAAGTAAGGGTACTTGAGCATATTGAACTATACCTGCCGCTATTAGGCGTTATCAATACCAATCTGTCGTTTTTTATTGGTATGAACTCAAGCTTTGGATTCTCAGATTTTGTTCCGGCTATTCCTATCTCTATACTTTTGTCAAGTACTGCTTCAATCACTTGCTCAGAATCCATCTGCATAACAGAAAAATTTATTTTACTGCCTGTGGTAAGGAAGCTCTTAATCAACTGAGGAATAATATACTGAGCAGGTACTGTCGACGCAGCAATTTCAATACGTCCCTCAAGCTTGTTTATAAATTCGCTTAGATTATGTATGGCACTGTCTCGAATATTGGTAAGGCTTATTGCATAATCAAGAAATATTTTACCTGCATATGTTGGAACTATTTCCTTGCCGGAGCGATCCAAAAGCTTTACACCAAGCTCATTTTCAAGTGAGCTTATATGTGCGCTTATGGTAGGTTGTGTAAGAAATAATACATCGGCAGCCTTTGAAAAGCTGTTTAGCTTAGCTACATGTATGAAAGCTTCTATTTGTCTGAAATCCATTTTGCACCTCTAGACAGGTTAATATTTAAATAGTATATATACTTATATTTTAATGCTAAACTGTAAAAACTGCAAAAGTGAATAAAAAGTGATACAGATGATTTACAATTATCATTGAAGAAAAATTAGGACATTGATATAATCACATTTGAGGAGTGATAGTATGCAGGAACATTATCTGGCTGTTTTTGACTCAACCCATCATGCATTGAAATTCGAGAAGGTTTTAAAGGATAATGAGGTAAAGCTTCAAATAATACCTGTTCCGAGAGAAATAACAGCAAACTGCGGTTTGGCAGTAGTGTTTTCCGAAGGGGATAAAGAAAAGGTGAAGCAGCTTGAAAATGCAAATAAGCTGGTTATAAAGAGCTATTATCATATAATTAACAGAAACAATAAAAAAGAGTATCATAAGAGTGACTAACACTCGGTTATTGTCAAAAATTGTACTTTACAGTATCTAGAATTAGGATTAAACTATAGTGGGTGTATTGAGTACATATTAGGGAGATGAAACAAGTTAATGAGTAATTATAAAAAGATATTGAAAATTGCACTTATTGTAGTTTTGGTTGCTGCAATTGTATTATATGGCGGTGCGTATGTTTTACTCAGCAGTATAAGTGTTGCCGGAGGGGCGGAGGGGTATCCTGCACCGGATAAAAGGATAAATCTGCTGGCTGTTGGTGTAGCAAAAGGACTATCAGATACAATCATGCTATGCAGCCTTGATACAGAAACAAACCAGATGTCCATATATTCTGTACCGAGAGATACATATTATCATAGGAAGGGCAGGGAAGGAGCCAATAATAAGATAAACTCTTCATATGGAAGCGGCGGCGTTGACAATGTAGTGAAAAGCGTTCAAGATCTGACCGGAGTTCCCATACATTTTTATGTTGAAGTCGACTATCAGGCTGTACAAGCTATAGTGGACTCAATAGGAGGACTTGAGGTGGAAATTCCTCAAGATATGGATTATGATGATCCTTATGATGACTTACATATTCATTTTAAGAAGGGACAAGTTGTAAGTAAGGGAGAAGACATAATAAAACTGCTGAGATACAGAAAGAATAACAAAGGCGGGGGCTACAAGGAAGGCGATCTTGGAAGAATTAAAATGCAGCAGCATATAGTACAGCTTGGAATTAAGAAGGTATTTGGTTGGAATGTTGTTGGAAACATCATCAAGCTTTCATCACCTGTAAGAAAATATGTTAAAACGAATATGACTCCAAAACAGATGGTTTCCTATGCTATGAAAATCCAGAAGATAGACAAAGAAGGTATAGATATTCAGACTTTACCGGGTACCACTAAAAATATAAACGGATTATCATTTTATGTTGTAAATGAAAAGAAGATGAACGAGCTTCTAAAGGATATACAGGAGAATGAATAAAGGCAGTTGAGACTGCCTTTTTATTTGACTTTGACGATGATTTAACATATACTTTTTGTTGGAAAAACAATTTGGGAGGGGTTAAAGTGATAAAGTTCAACAGTTTAGCAGAGGTTAAGGATTTCTGCAATAAGAACGAGGTTAAGATTATTGACTTTAAGATTACTGATCTTGCCGGAAGATGGCACCATCTTTCGATACCTGCAAACAGATTAAGCGAAAAAATGCTAATAGACGGTATAGGGTTTGATGGCTCCAGCTATGGTTTTATGACTATCGAAAAGAGTGATATGGTGTTTATTCCGGATCTCAGCACAGGCTTTATGGATCCATTTTGTGACATTCCTACGCTTAGTATGATTGGTAATATTTATACCCTTGACGGAGGGGTCAATAGATATGAGGGAGATCCCAGGTACATAGCTGAGAAGGCTGAAAGATTCATGCGCCAAAGTAATATAGCCGATGAGAATATATTGGGACCGGAGTTTGAATTTTACATATTTGATCAAATAGCTTTTGAAAATAAACCCAATCATACAGAGGTTACAATAGATACACTGCAGGCTGAATGGAACAGGAACGAAAAATTCAATAACCTTGGATATAAGGTTGGACACAAGGGCGGTTACCATGTGGCACTGCCATATGATGTGACACATAATCTCAGAAGTAAAATTAGTCTTATGCTTGAAGAGATGGGTATGCCTGTGAAATATCACCATCATGAGGTTGGAGGACCCGGGCAGGTAGAAATAGAAGTAGAGTTTGGCGGTATGAAGGAAATGGCAGATAAGACATATCTGATGAAGTATGTTGTAAAAAACGCTGCTATAGAAGAAGGAAAGACAGCTACCTTCATGCCTAAGCCTATATATGGCGAAGCCGGAAGCGGAATGCACGTACATATGCAGCTGTTTAAAGACGGCAAGCCGCTTTTCTATGACGAGAACGGTTATTCGGGTCTTAGTGACATAGCGCTATATTATATTGGAGGGCTCTTAAAGCATGCACCTGCACTTTTAGCCTTTACAAACCCAAGCACAAACTCATACAAGAGATTGGTACCAGGCTATGAAGCACCTGTAAGCATATGCTATGCTACCTCAAACAGAAGCTCGGTAATAAGAATACCAGGATATGCAAACAGACCTGAAAGCAAGAGATTTGAGTTCAGATCCTCTGATGCTACCTGTAATCCGTATCTCGCTTATTCTGCTATGCTGATGGCAGGGCTTGACGGTATAATTAACAAAATTGATCCTGTTAAAGAGGGCTTCGGACCATATGATGTAAACATATACGATTTGAGCGATGAGGATAAGAAAAAGATAAAAGGTCTTCCAAAGTCACTGGATGAAGCTCTTAATGCTCTTCAAAACGATTATGAGTTTTTGATAAGAGGCGGCGTATTTACAAAGGAGCTTATAGATACCTGGATAAAATCCAAATATGAAAAAGAATACAAGAAAATCAGCATAATCCCGCATCCTGCTGAATTTGAGCTTTACTACGACCTATAATCAGTCAAGCAGCCAATACTTTAAAAAATCATAAGTATTGGCTGTTTTAATGCAATAATATTTATAGTAGTATTAATTTAAGGAGGATGATATATATGGAGCAAAAAATAAAAAATGCTTTGGAATCATTTAAAAAAAATAAAATTAATGCCAGATATTTTGAAAGCTCTGCAGAAGCAGTGAATGCCATATTAGCAGATATAAAGCCGGATCAAACAGTGGGAATAGGTGGCTCAATGACAGTAAAGGAGCTAAAGCTTGACCAGCTGCTTAAGGACAGAGGGAATACGGTATATTTTCATTGGCTGGAGGATACTCCTGAGAAAATGGATCAAGCCCGTTATAATGCAAGGAGTGCTGATGTTTTTCTAACAAGTACAAACGCTGCTACAGAAAAAGGCCAGCTTATGAATATTGACGGTGTCGGAAATAGAGTAACATCTATGATATACGGACCCAAAAAGGTAATGGTGATATTCGGAGTTAACAAGATAGCTTCCAATTTGGATGAGGCAATGAAAAGAATAAAGGACAATGCATATAAGAATGCAAGAAGGCTAAAGCTTAATACACCCTGCGCAGTCACTGAAAAATGCAATGACTGCGACAGTCCGCAGAGAATGTGTAATGTAACTACAATAATTGAAAAGAAGCCTTCAAAAACAGAAGTTGAAGTTATTATAATAGGAGAAGACTTGGGATTCTAACATTTTATAGAACACAGGCTGTTTTGACCTGACTGAAACACTATCGTATCTAAACGATGGTGTTTTTTTTGATATAGAAATAACAAAAAATCACATATGCAGAAGGAATTATTGCAAGTTTGTTGAATAAATATATTACAAAAATATTTTAAAGGTACAAAAAATTTTTTAATAATGATATTATATATATGAGGTGATTATTTTATGATTAAAAACTTCAATGATTTGTTGGAAACAGCAAAAAAGCAAAAGATCATGAAGCTCTCTGTAGCTGCTGCTCAGGATTCAGATGTGTTACAGGCTGTAAAGGAAGCAAAAAAGCTTGGTATAGTTGAGCCTATTTTAGTGGGAGATGAAGCTAAAATTTTAGAAATCATGTCTGAGCTAGGTATGGAATCTTCAGAGTATCAAATTATAGATGAAGCTGACTTAATAAAAGCAGCAAGAATTGCAGTAGAGCTTGTAAGCACAGGCAAGGCAGACTTTTTGATGAAGGGTATATTACAAACTGCAGATATAATGAGAGCTGTCCTTGATAAAGAAATAGGGCTGAGAACAGAAAATCTTTTAAGCCATGTTATGGTATATGAAGTTCCTACATATGATAAGCTGTTATATCTTACAGACGGCGGTATGAATCTTGCACCGGATTTGAATCAAAAGATTCAGATACTTGAAAATGCTGTGCAGGTATGTAAGGCAATGGGATTGGAAAAGATAAATGCTTCCTGTCTTGCAGGTGCCGAAACAGTAAATCCGAAGGTACCCGCAACAGTTGATGCAGCAGAAATAGCAGGAATGAAAGAAAAATGGGAGCAGATGAATGTATCTGTAATTGGACCTGTAGCTCTGGATCTTGCTATAAGTGATGAAGCGGTCAAACATAAAAAATACAGCGGCGAAGGTGCAGGAAAGGCCGACATACTGCTGGTGCCATACTATGAGGTTGGCAATGCTCTTGGGAAGTCTCTGACATATTTTGCTAATGCAAAATCTGCAGGTATCATAATGGGTGCAAAAGCTCCCATTGTGTTGGTTTCAAGAGCTGATACCGCTGAAGCTAAGCTACTATCCATAGCGATGGGAAGTGTTATATCAGGCGGTAACTCAAAAAAATGCGGCTGCTGCTGCGGTTGTAATTAATATTTATGCAAATTATTAAAGGGGGACAAAACAGTGAAAAAACTCATGTCAGGTAATGAGGCAATAGCCAGGGGTGCTTACGAAGCAGGCGTTACAATAGCTGCTGCTTATCCCGGAACTCCAAGCACAGAAATACTGGAGCATATGGTAGACTATAAGGAATGCATTTATTCTGAATGGGCTCCAAATGAAAAGGTTGCCGCAGAAGTGGCTGTAGGTGCTTCCATAGCCGGAGCAAGAAGCCTGGCAGCTATGAAGCATGTTGGAGTGAACGTGGCTGCTGACCCGATATTTACTTATGCATATTTGGGTGTAAACGGAGGTTTTGTATTAGTAACAGCTGATGATCCAAGCATGCACAGCTCGCAAAACGAGCAGGACAACAGATATTATGCAAAGTTTGCAAAAATGGCTATGATTGAGCCAAGTGACAGCCAGGAAGCAAAGGACTTCCTACTTGAAGCTTATAAAATAAGTGAAGAATATGACATACCCGTATTATACAGAGTAACAACAAGAATATGTCACAGTAAGAGCATTGTTGAGCTTGGAGAAAGAGTCGAAGTTGGATTTAAGCCATATACAAAGAATATAAGCAAGAACGTAGCTACACCTGCAAATGCAAAGAGGCTGCATGTAGTTGTTGAGGATAGACTTAAGGCACTTGAGAAGTATGCCAATACATCTCCTTTAAATAAAGCGGAGTATAATGATACAAAGATAGGTATTATAACTGCAAGTGTTGCCTACCAATATGCAAAGGAAGTATTTGGTGACAAGGCTTCATATCTGAAGCTGGGCTTTACTTATCCGCTTCCGATGGATCTTATCAGAGAATTTGCTTCAAAGGTGGACACACTATATGTGATAGAAGAGCTGGAGCCGTTTATGGAAGAGCAAATAAAGGCTGCAGGTATCAAATGCATAGGAAAAGAGCTTATTCCAAACATATACGAATTGAATCCTGATATAGTAGCAAAGGCTTTACTGAATGAAACTACGGAAGTCAAGAATGTAGATGTTGAGATAGCTGCACGTCCTCCGGTTTTATGTCCGGGCTGTCCGCACAGAGGCTTCTTCTATGCAATCTCCAAGAAGAAGAACACAGTAGTGGCAGGAGATATAGGCTGCTATACACTTGGAGCTGCAGCGCCGCTTGAAGCTATCGACACCTGTATATGCATGGGCGCCGGCATAAGTGCTGCTATGGGTATGGCAAAGGCATTTGAGGTATCCGGCAGAGACATGAAGGTGTTTGGAGTAGTGGGTGATTCAACCTTCTTCCACTCAGGCATCACAGGCGCAATAGACATAGTATACAACAAGGGCAAAATGGTGCCTGTAGTATTGGATAACAGAATAACAGGAATGACAGGACACCAGGAGAATCCCGGTACAGGCAAGACACTTATGGGAGAAGAGGCTGTACAGATAGATATAGTGGAAATACTGAAGTCCATAGGCTATCAGAAGGTTGCAGTTGTGGATCCGTGTGACCTTAAGGCTATGAATGAAGTAATAGACGAGGCTATGGTCAGCACTGAGCCATATGCTATAGTAACCAAGAAACCTTGTGTGCTGATAAAAGGACTCGCCCCATCCAAGGTAAAATGCAGAGTAAAAGCTGACAAGTGCAAGAAATGTAAGATGTGCTTGAAGGTTGGATGTCCTGCAGTGTTCTTCAAGGATGGAACCTCATATATCGAGTCTTCCATGTGCGTAGGCTGCGAAGTATGTATGCAGGTATGTAAATTTGATGCTATAGAGAAGGTGGGTGAATAACATGAAGGGAACCAAAAACATACTTTTAGTAGGTGTAGGCGGCCAGGGCATAATACTTGTGAGCAAAATGCTTACAGCGGGACTTATGAAAGCCGGCTATGATGTGAAGATGTCAGAGGTACATGGTATGGCTCAAAGAGGCGGTAGTGTATCCACTCAGGTTAGATTTGGTGAAAAGGTTTACTCACCTATCATAGGAAGAGGGCAGGCAGACATATTGGTATCCTTTGAGAAAATGGAAGCAGCAAGATGGATAGAATACCTTAAACCGGAAGGCAAGGTAGTTGTTAACAACTATGAGATACCTTCACTTCCAATAGCTATAGGCAAGGCAGAGTATCCAAAGGGTGTTATAGAAGCTCTTGAAAAACAGTTTGCTACGACTTCAATAGATGCAGGAAAGGCAGCTGTAGAGGTAGGAAACATAAGGACTCAAAACATAGTACTGCTTGGTGCTCTTGTCAAAGCGCTTAAGCTTGATGAAATAGACTGGATAGAGATACTGAAGGAAAACCTGCCTGAAAAAATGGTAGATATAAACATAAAGGCATTCCAAAAGGGAATGGAGCTGTAAAACATAAGATAAAGGGTGTATCTGAAAATGAAGTGCAGATACACCCTACATGCTTTTTGCGGGAACTTCAAAATGATATAATATAATAAACGGCTAATATAAGCTGCATTTTATTATTGTGTAACAGGTGTAACTGATGAAAAAATATCTTAAAAACCTTAATGAGGAACAGCTTAAGGCTGTAAAGCATACTGAGGGTCCCTGTCTTGTACTGGCAGGACCGGGTACAGGAAAGACTACAGTAATAACCTCAAGAATATGTGAGTTGATACAAAGCAGTACTGCAATGCCAGAAAACATTCTTGTCGTCACATTTTCCAAGTCAGCAGCTGAAGAAATGAAACATCGCTTCAGAAGGCTGTCTGAAGACTGCAGAATGAAGAACTGCGAAAAAGTAACCTTTGGAACCTTTCATGCTGTATTTTTCAAGCTGCTTGTGCAGTATGAGGGCTACAAGCTTGAAAATCTTATAGATGAGGCTGAGCGCTTCAGTATAATCAAGATGCTGATTCGTAAGCTTGAGCTGGATTATTTTGAAGATGAAGAGCAAATATCAGATCTTATAAATGATATAGGTTATTTTATGAACACCATGTCTATGATAGATAAATATAGCCCATCCTCATGTAAAAAGGATGTTTTTTCGGCCATTCTTGAAGCTTATATAGGGTATAAGAACAGATACAAAAAATTTGATTATGATGATATGCTGGTAGATTGCTACTTCCTTCTGACAAACAATAAAAATGCTTTGTCAGAAACTCAGAATAAATTTAGGTATATACTGATAGATGAGTTTCAGGATATTAACAAGGTTCAGTACAATACCATCGAACTGATAGCAAAAGCCCATGACAATATATTCGTTGTAGGAGATGACGATCAAAGCATATACGGCTTCAGAGGAGCTGACCCTGCAATGCTTCAGGCCTTTGAAAACAGCTTTGTGGGCTGTAAAAGGATACTGTTAATAAACAATTACAGGTCTACTGAACACATTTTATCCCGTGCTCAATCTGTCATAGCCAATAACGGAAGTCGCTACAGCAAGGACCTGAAGGCTACGGCGGGCAGCGGTGATGCACCTGTGGTAATACAGCCTGAGGACTTTGAAGCAGAAGCCAAAGCAGCAGCAAAGCTAATAAGAAAAAAGACTTCAGAGGAGTACAAATACTCAGATATAGCAGTCATATACAGAACTAATATTCAGGCCAGAGCGCTGATAGATGCTTTATGGGACGAGAATATACCTTTTGAAGCATTGGATGGTGCTGCTTCTATATACAGCCATTGGGTATTCAAGGATATTGCCAGTTACTTAAGGCTTGCACTGGGGGTTGGCAGCAATAATGACATAATGCGTATCATTAATAAACCAAAACGTTACATCAGCAGAGCGGCAGTTGAGAGAGCATCAACCTGCAAAGGAGACCTCAGAAACAGTCTTATTGTTTATGGCTCTCTTAATCCTATTCAAGTAAGAGCCTTGGATGAACTAAGAGTCAGTATCAACAGGCTTAAGAACATGGATACGCTCAAAGCTGTAAAGTATATAAGAGCAGTTATAGGCTATGATGAATACATATATGAATACGCAGGCAACAAGGGTATAAATGCAGCAGGCCTGATGGAAATATTGGATGAAGCGGAAGGTTCCTCTAATAATTTCTTGTCTATTCATCTTTTTCTTGCACATATGGAAGAAATGATTTCAAAGCTGAATGAAAAACCTAAGTCTGTAGAGAAATCTGACAGGATACAGCTGCTTACAATGCATAAATCAAAGGGTTTAGAGTTTCCTGTGGTAATCATATGCGGTGCAGTAGACGGGCTTTCTCCATACCTGAGGGATAAGGAGAATGAGGCTTTGGAGGAGGAAAGAAGGCTGTTTTATGTATCAATGACCAGAGCCAAAAAAGAGCTGTACATCATGTGCCCTAAGAACAGATACAAGAAAAAGGCAGAAAAATCCAGATTTATAAACGAAATGTATATGAACATCGCTTCATCTGTGCAAAATATAAAGGCCGGGCAAAAGGTTTACCATAAAATTTTTCAGGACGGTATTATAAATAAAATAAATATTGTCAATGGAAGCAAGCGGGCAGCCATAGACTTCGGAGGAGTCGTAAAGGAACTGGATATAATTACCTGCATAAAAAATGATATTATAAGGCTGATAAACTAGGGCTCATACTGTGTGAGTCCTAGTTAATTATTTTTCCCATACATATTCAGTAAGGCTGCCTAGAAAATTATAACTCCAACGCATGTTTTACCCATTACATACAATAACTTGAGTAAAAATATATTATCCTTTGGATATCGGCGGATTGCAATGGCAATGTTTTCTACAATACGCCACCATAATAGTCTGGTTTGTTGTAGTGCCTACCTTGATGATCTTGAGCAGCCTGATGTTTCTTATTTTCTGCTGAGTATAGCCAAATTGGAGGCAGTTGGCTCTATAAAGCCTTATGGAAGCACGCTTAAGACTGAGTCAACAGAGTCTGTGTCAATATCCTGAGCCAGCAGTATCTTGATAAGATCTCGCTGTAGGAGGTCTGTGTCGATGATATCTTCGGTATATATAATGTATCCCTCAGTATTGTTTCTAAGCTTTATGGGTCTTCTTACTACATCAGGGCAGTCAGAAAAAAGTCTGTTGATTTCATCTATATTGGCAACCAGATTGTTTATCAGCACTTCGAACAATGATTCACTATTCTGCACTGGTTAATCCAACTTATCACCACCCGTAATAGTATTACTCAAAATGTTAATATTATAAGTATTGGTTTGTTTGATAGAAATTGCATAATATAGTAGAATATAAATATAACTGTATGAGGGTGATGATATGAAGCTGAAGCTTTCTTTATGCCAGATGGATATTGTGCCCGGAAACCCGGACATAAACAGAGATAAAGCAATTTGTATGATAAATGAGGCTGCCGAGTATAAGCCTGATGTAATCATGCTGCCGGAAATGTGGACTACAGCTTATGAACTGGAAGGAATAAAGAGTATTTGTGATGTGGAGGGGAAGCCTTCCCTGGATATAATAAGCAGCAGGGCTAAGTCACATGGTATAAATATACTTGCAGGCTCCTTTGCAAATCTGATTGATGACAAAGTATATAACTCTGCTTATGTGTTAAACAGATATGGCGACACTATCGGTCACTACAACAAAATACATCTGTTCAGACTTATGAAGGAGGATAAATACATTACAGCAGGAAAGCAGCTGTGTGTATTTGAAATAAATGATATCAAGTGCGGCTTGATAATATGCTATGACCTGAGATTCCCTGAGCTTAGCAGGAGACTTGCTTTGGAAGGCATAAATATTTTATTTGTACCTGCACAGTGGCCGAAAGCCAGAGAGCAGCATTGGATGACCTTATTGACTGCAAGGGCTATTGAGAATCAAATATTTGTTGTGGCAGTCAACAGGGCTGGAAGCAGGGCTGATGATGTATTTGCTGGCTGCTCCATGGTAATTGATCCTTGGGGGGAAGTGCTTTTCAAGGCTGATTATAAGGAGCAGATACATAACATTGAGATTGATTTGAATAAAATAGAAGAGGTCAGATCCAAAATAAATGTGTATAAAGACAGAGTTCCTGAGCTGTATATATGAATCAGTCAACAAAAAGGAGAGATATGGTGAACTATGTAAAGGTTATCAGACTGTCAGGCAGCTTTTTTGCCAGAGAGTTTGTTAAGAAGGAAAAGGTAAGGAAGAACATAAAATACAGGGAGGTGGATGAGAAAACAGTTGCTCAGCAGTTTAAAGACGGTGATACGAGCGTAGAGATAATTTTTGAGGACTCAAAGAGAGAATCCATTCTGCTGACTAATGAAAGTGATGTAGAAATGATAAGAAAGTATCTGGGAGAAAAATTCCTGTAAATATATACCGAAAGAAAAGGGGGATTGAAATGCTTAAACTGAGAAGGGCAGAGGAAGCTGACAGAGAGAGAATACTTGAGATATCTTCGGAGATATGGGAAGGCGATGACTATTTGCCAAATGTGCTGGATGCATGGCTAAATGATGATATAGGCGAATTTACGGTAGGAGAACTGGATGGAAGGGTTATAGGATGCGCAAAGTATACCAGGCTTAACAGCAAGGAGGCATGGCTGGAAGGAATACGTGGAGATAAAAAATACTCCGGAAATGGTTTTGGATCAGCTATGACTGAATATTATATAAACAAGGCAAAAGCAGAGAACTTAGATTATCTAAGGCTGAGCACGCATATAGAAAATCATCAGAGCCTGAATATAATACACAAATACGGCTTCAAAAAGGACGGCTGCTTTTCCTTTCATTATAAGGGTACGGATTTCGACAAGTCTGTAGAACAGCCTGAAAGTGTCGTAAATCTTATGAGTACATCAACAGTCTGGCATTTTATTACCAAAAGCAGCTATTATATGATGGCAAACGGCTATATGAGCTGCGGCTGGGAGTTTATCAAGCTTGACTATGAGCTTGTTGATAGGCTTGTTAAGGAAAACAGAGTATATGGAACTATAAAAAACGGAAGAATAACTGCTGTTATGATTTTGGGAGATGAACCCAACTATCCCGGTGGAATAAGCATAAGCTATATAGACGGAAACATAGAGGGTATTAAGAAGCTTCTGGATTATACGGATTACTATGTAAGAAGGAATAATAAGAATTTCATATCAATTATGGCTACTATGGACGACAGACTGTTGGATCTACTGCAGCTGAGCGAGTATGGACATCTTCTTGATAAACCGAGAGAAGCAGATGTTTTTGTTTACATATATAAACTACCATAAAGGGATATATGAATAGGAGGAATTGGAATGTACTGGGAAAGATTTGGAGAAGAGAATACTGAAGCAACGGTTAAGCTTGCTATAGAGGTTGCAGAGCGACGAGGTATAAAAAACATTGTTGTGGCATCAAATATGGGAAGCACTGCAGAAATGTTTGGAGGTAAGGGATTGAATGTAGTATGCGTAACTCATGTCAATGGTTTTAAAACTCCCGGAAAGTGTGAGATGGATATTGAAACTAGACATAGACTTGAGGCTGCAGGTATAAAGGTTCTTACAACAACTCATGTGTTGTCAGGTGCAGAAAGGGCGTTCAGCAATAAGTTTGCAGGGATTTATCCTGTGGAAATAATGGCACAGACCTTAAGAATGTTCGGCCAGGGAGTTAAGGTATGTGTTGAAATAGCTACAATGGCTCTTGACGCAGCTATGATTCCCTATGGTGAGAGCATAATAGCCGTAGGGGGCTCAAGCAGAGGAGCAGACACCTGCCTTATAATGAAGCCCGCTCATGCAAATAACATACTGGAAACAAAGATAGAGGAGATAGTGTGTAAGCCGCGCTAAAGCGAAGCTACTAACCGCTAACTGCTAAAGGCTGACACCAGAGCATAGCTCTGAAGCTTTTCTTATTGCTAGTTGTCAGAATAAGTAAAAATAAACATTTGGTATATCCATATGTTTATTTTTGTAATTTCTGGTTATACTCCATAAATGAAATACATTTATGGAGGTTTTTTTATGCGAAAGGTTGACTTGAATGTGAATATAAGAAATAGCTCAGGAAACAGACAAACAGTGAAGCTCAGGAGGGAAGATAAAATACCGGCAGTACTGTATGGTAAAAATGGCAGCGACAATACATTGTTAAAGATAAATTTCAAGGATATCAGTAATCTGGTTGCCAAAAACGGGGAAAACGTAGTCGTAGAGCTCCATTTTGGCAGCGAGAGCGTGCCCGCAGTCATAAAAGAGGTACAAAGAAGCCCTGTTGACAGGAACATAATACACGTAGATTTTCAACCGGTAACCTTACACGAGGTAATACATGCCGAAGTGCCCATCGTAATAGTAAACGGCAGCAGAGTAGAGAAGAACGGTTGGGTTATTAACAAGCAAATTGGTGCTGTGGAGGTTGAGGGTGAGGTAGAAAACATACCTCAATCAATCAAGCTTGATGTATCAAAGCTAAGAATAGGTGATGTTCTTAAGGTTTCTGATCTGGAAGTAGCACAAGAGCTTTCGATATTGACTGAAAAGGATAATGTGGTGCTTTCAATAAGAGCCTTCAAGGAAGAGCCCCTTGATCTTGAGTTTGACAGAACAGAGCCGGAGCTGATAACAAAGGAAGAAAAATAAGATTCTGGAAAGGCGATAAAATGCCTTTCCCTTTTTTTATGGGAGGATGAATATTTATAGTTGCACTTGTGTAAATAGAAAATAATTATTAAAATTGATTTATATAAATAAAAAAGCTGTTTAATGTGAAAGGGTGCTAATAATGAAATCAACAATAGCTGCATCCCATGAAAGATGTATGATAAAAGGAATTACACCTGATAATGTATATAGTACCAAAATACTGGAGGGTGAAAGCCTTGTAGAAAGACTTGGAAGAAATAAAGAGCTTATCAAGGCGGCTACTCCATTTATGAACCACTTATACGATTTTGTAAGAGGCTCGGATTTTTTTGCAATTCTTAATGATTCAGAAGGCTGTATACTAAGTGTTATAGGTGATGAGAACATATTATCTGAAGCCTACAAGCTGAAAATGATTCCGGGAGCTTTTATGGATGAAGAAAATATCGGAACAAATGCTATGAGTATGGTTTTAAGTGAAGGTGTGCCTGTGCAGGTATCCGGTGAAGAGCACTTCATAAAAGCATATCATAAATGGACATGCTCTGCAGCACCCATAAAGGATGCAAGCGGGAAAGTTATTGGAATAATTGATCTGACCGGCTATATTGAGAATGTTCATCCACACACGCTGGGCATGGTAGTTGCAGCTGCAAATGCTATTGAAAAAATGCTTGAAGTCAATAACATAAATTCTGTACTGACTATATCCAAGCAGCATATAGAGAGTATCTTCAACTCAATAAACTCAGGAATACTGACTACTGACTTGTCAGGTAATATAACATCTATGAACAAACAGGTTCTAAGGATGTTTGGATACAGTGAATTTGAGCTAAAAAACATGAAGATTTGGAGCCTTATTGAGGATTGGAATGAGATTGTTGATATACTTGATGCCAGAAAAAGCTTTTTAGACAGAGATGTTAATGTAAAGGTAAGGGCAAATAAAATACAGTTCACTTTAACCACTTATCCTATTTACAGCGCTGAAAAGCAAATTGTCGAGATTATCCATATTTTCTATGAGCTCAAGAAAAGCAGAAAGCTGGCAGGCAAGATACTGAGCGGTCAGGCAATTTATACATTTGATAAAATTATCGGGAAGAACGAAGGCTTTATTAAAACCATCGAGTATGCGAAAAAAATTGCTGACAGCAGTTCCACAATACTGATTACAGGGGAGAGTGGAACAGGTAAGGAAGTATTTGCTCAATCTATTCATAATTATAGTATAAGAAAGGATGAGCCTTTTATTGCAGTTAATTGTGGAGCTATTCCGAGAACACTCATAGAATCAGAGTTATTCGGATATGAGGAAGGGGCATTTACAGGTGCGAAAAAAGGTGGAAACGCAGGAAAATTTGAATTGGCAGATGAAGGTACCATTTTTCTGGACGAGATAGGCGAGATGCCCATTGACATGCAGATAAAGCTGCTTAGGGTAATAGAAGAAGGTGTAATAACAAGGATAGGAAGCCACAGGACGATGCCTGTGAATGTGAGAATAATTGCAGCAACAAACAAAGATTTGATAAAGGAAGTTGAGAAGGGAAACTTCAGAAAGGATTTATACTACAGGCTTAATGTACTTCCTGTTTATTTACCTCCGCTAAGGGAGAGAAAGGATGATATTCCATTGCTGTTGGAGTATTATATGGAGAAGACCTCAAAAAGACTTAATAAAAGAAGTGTCAATATTCCCGATGAGTATATGGAATACCTAAAAAATCTTGAATGGCAAGGCAACATCCGGGAGCTGGAAAATGTTATAGAGCTAATAGTTAATACAGAATCTATCAGCATTGATATGTTTGAGGGATATAATGACAGGAAGGCAGTAAAGGCTGATATAAAAACTGCTATGAGTCTGGAAGAGGTTGAAAAAAGACATATAGCAAATGTACTCAGAGAATCCTCGGGAAATGTTGCCATGGCTGCTAAAATACTCAGAGTTGGCAGAAACACACTCTATAGAAAGATTGAAAAATATAATATCGACTGTACCAAAATAGAACAATGTTCCATTATAGAACATAACTAATTCAAATGTTTGTTCCATAATGAAACACAATAAATGCGCATAGATTCAGATTTTTTATACTTTTAAGAAGATTCAAGCAAAGCCAATATCAAAATCCCCTCTGAGCCTACTTATATTGTTTGGCATGGTTATTGCTTAGTAAAATAAGTATAGCCGTAAATAATTAAAAGGGGGTTTTTTAATGTACGGATATGTAGGAAAGATATTAAGGATAAACCTTAAGAAAAAAAGTGTGACTGTTGAGCCGCTGGATCTGGAAAAGGCTAAAAAATTCATCGGTGGAAGAGGCTTAGGTACAAGGCTGTTTATGGATGAAGTAGACCCTAAAGTTGATGCCTTGAGTCCAGAAAACAAGCTTATGATAGTAACAGGCCCGCTGACAGCAACAACTGTACCTACAGGCGGAAGGTACATGGTCGTGACCAAATCTCCATTGTCCGGAACCATTGCCAGCTCAAACTCTGGTGGGCATTGGGGCGCAGAGCTTAAAGCTGCAGGCTATGATGTTGTAATAATAGAGGACAAGGCAGATAAGCCTGTATACATTGCCATAGAGGACGACAAGGTTGAAATCAGAGATGCACAGGAGCTCTGGGGAAAAATAGTTTCAGAGGTAACAGACGAATTGAAGGCAAAGATGCCTGAAAAGGCAAAAATACTTGCCATTGGCCCTGCAGGTGAAAAGCTGTCCAGGATTGCAGCTGTAATGAACGACAACGACAGGGCTGCAGGCCGTTCAGGAGTAGGTGCAGTTATGGGCTCAAAGAATCTTAAGGCTATAGCTGTTAAGGGCACTGGAAAAACTCCCGTATTTAATGAAGATAAGCTTAAAGAGCTCAATTCCGCATTCATGAAGAGCATCAAGGAAAACGGTGTTACAGGTGCAGGTTTACCAACATATGGCACAGCTGTATTGGTAAATATTATAAATGAGCATGGCGTGTTCCCGACAAACAATTTCCAAACCGCATATTTTGAAGCTGCTGATAGTATAAGTGGAGAAACCATGACTAAGGATTATCTTCTAAAGAAAAATCCGTGCTACAGATGTCCTATTGCCTGCGGAAGATGGGTCAAAATTGAGGATATGGGTCTCGAGGTCGGCGGTCCAGAATATGAAACCCTATGGGCATTTGGATCTGACTGCGGAGTATCGGATATTGTTGAGATATTTAAGGCAAACTACTGGTGCAATGAGTACGGATTAGATACAATATCTACTGGGGCAACTATTGCTGCAGCCATGGAGCTGTATCAGAGAGGATATATAAAGGAAGAGGAGCTTGGCGGAACTCCTTTGGAGTTTGGTAATGCCGAAGCTATGGTGGAATGGACTAAAAAAATGGGCAAGGGAGATGGCTTAGGAGCAAAGATGGCAGAAGGTTCCTACAGATTATGCGAGCAATATGGAGTGCCAGAGCTTTCAATGTCAGTGAAGAAGCTTGAGCTTCCTGCTTATGACCCGAGAGGTATACAGGGACATGGGCTTCAATATGCAACTTCCAATAGAGGTGGCTGCCACGTAAGAGGATACTTGATTTCACCTGAAATATTGGGAGTACCTGAAAAGCTTGACAGATTGACATTGGAGGGCAAGGCGCAGTGGGCTAAGATATTCCAGGACCTCACTGCCGTTATAGACTCATTGGGCTTATGTTTGTTCACTTCCTTTGCGATGAACGCTGCTGATTATGCAAATGCATATAATGCAGTATGCGGTACCGATCATTCCGTAGAATCAATCCTTGAAGCCGGAGAAAGAATATATAATATAGAAAGACTGTTCAATCTGGAAGCAGGAATAGAGCCGTCACAAGACACTCTTCCTAAGAGACTTCTTGAGGAACCTATACCTGAAGGACCTTCAAAAGGTCTTGTTCACAGACTGTCTGAGCTCCTACCTGAATATTATCTGCTCAGAGGCTGGGGTGAGAACGGAATACCTGAAGCTGAAAGGCTGTCAAAGCTGGGATTATAATATTGATGCCCCCGGAAAAGCCGGGGGCATTTTACACAGTACTGGAGGTGTTTGTTTGAAGGTAACTGTAAAGCTTTTTGCAACCTTCAGAGATGGAAGACAAAAAGTGTATGATATGGATCTGCCTGAGCCGGTGCCTGTAGCAAGTATACTTGAAAAGTTGGGAATTCATGAATCGGAAATAGCTATTTTGATTGTAAATGGGAAGGACGCCAAGCCTGAAACAGTTTTGTGCGAAAATGATGTAGTTGCTCTATTTCCACCGGTAGGAGGAGGCTAGTATGCTTAAGAGATATTCCAGAAATGTTTCTACACTGTCAGTTGAGGAAAGTGAAAGCCTGGTACAAAACAGGGTTTGCGTCATAGGCTGCGGCGGACTTGGAGGCTATATAATCGAAATGCTCGGAAGACTTGGAGTTGGTCATATAACCGCAATAGATGGGGATGTATTTGAGGAGACCAATCTAAACAGACAGCTTTTATCTGATACAGAGTCCCTGGGTATGAACAAGGCATTAAAGGCAAAGAATAGGATGAAGGTTGTCAATCCACATATAGAAGTGACAGCCATAACTGAAAAACTGACTGAGGTAAACGGCAGGGAAATACTTAAAGGTATGGATGTTGTTGTAGATGCACTGGACAGTATTGAAACAAGACTGCTATTGGAGGAGCTGTGCATGGAGCTGAACATACCTATGGTACATGGTGCAATAGCCGGCTGGTATGGTCAGGTAGCAACCATACTGCCGGGTGACAAGGTTTTGAGAAATTATTATACAGGAAAGGACCTGGTAGGTGCTGAAAAGGTTTATGGCAATCCTTCCTTCACCCCTGCCCTTGTAGCGTCCATTCAAGTAAGCGAGGTAGTAAAGCTGCTAATTGGCAGAGGAGACTTGCTCAGAAGAAAGATGCTCTTTATAGATCTTTACAGACAGGAATATGATACTATAGATTTTGACAGAGGCTGAGTGTTTACTCAGCTTCTTTGTTTTAACGGTTTGACTACAGCTAAGCGGAACATTATAATAGTATTGATGGTAAAAATAATGGCAATTGGAGGTATAATATGGATTACAGAGCAGATATCGGTGTTTTTGGAGGTTCAGGTTTTTATTCCTTTCTGGATGATGTAGAAGAAATAGAAATAGACACCCCCTTTGGTAAGCCTTCTGATAAAATAGCACTGGCGACAGTGGGAGACAAGAAGGTAGCTTTTCTTCCCAGACACGGCAAGAAGCACTCGTTTCCTCCACATCTGATACCTTACAGAGCTAACCTCTATGCAATGAAAATGTTAGGAGTTAGCTGCATCATTGCTCCTACAGCTTCAGGCAGTCTGAAAGCAGAAATAAAACCCGGTGATTTTGTTATTTGCGATCAATTTATAGACAGAACCTGGGGAAGGGCAGATACATATTTTGAGGGGCCTGAAGTCAAGCATATAAGCCCTGCAGAGCCATACGACGAGAAGCTAAGAGAGCTTGCAGTAAATACATGCAAAGACTTAGGAATTACAGTACATCCTCATGGCACGGTAGTAGTCATACAAGGGCCAAGATTCTCCACAAAAGCAGAAAGCAGATGGTTCAGCAAAATGGGCTGGGAAGTAATCAATATGACTCAATACCCTGAAGTCATGCTTGCAAGAGAGCTTAATATTCCTTATGCCAATATTGCTCTTATTACGGACTATGATGCAGGCTTGGAGGGTCATGCGGACATAAAGCCGGTAACAGAGGAGGAAGTGTACAGGGTATTCAGCGAAAACAATGAAAAGGTTAGAAAAGTGCTTTATACAATGATAGAAAATATAGAAATAAAATAAAGTTGGCGTATTGCCAACTTTATTTTATCTCTTGTTACGAGTTGCTGGTTACGGGTTATTGATACGCTGCATAACTAATCGTATAGCTCACAGTTCGAAACTCGAACGCTTAGTATAAGCGTTACTCGCAACCATAAAAAGCTTTGCTTTTTAATAATAATTCTTTTCAAATATATCTTTGATTTCTGCTACATTTTTAGTGTATCCAAGAGAAACCATAAGCTTAATGCGGGCTTTCTGACCAGGCAGGTTATCACCCAATATGACGCCTTTGTTGGTAAGCTCCTTACCGGCGCCGGCATAGCCATAACTGTCTAAAACCTTGCCCATCAGACATCTTGAAACCAGTACAACAGGTAAACCCTTTGACAGAGCATATTCAACACCTGTTACCATTCCGGGAGGTATGTTTCCTCTGCCCATGCCTTCTATAACAATTCCATGAGCACCGGAATCCACACAAAACTTTAAAAGCTTATCATCCATTCCACAGCCGCATTTTATAAGGTCAACCCTTGAATCTATTGACTCAACGGGTATATATTGACGCTTAGTGAAGCTGTGATAGAAGTATGCCTTATCGTTGTCAATGAAGCCTAAAGGACCGAAATCCGTGCTTTTGAAGGTATCCAAGGTATGAGTATTGGTTTTGGTTACTTGTGCGGCAGCATGTATTTCATTGTTCATTACTACCAGTACACCTCTGTTCCAAGCATCATTGGAGATAGCTGTATGCACTGCAGCAATAAGATTGACCGGCCCATCCCAACCCAGCTCTGATGAGTTTTTCATAGCACCGACAAATACAATAGGCTTTTCTATATTAGAGGTCAGATCCACAAGATATGCTGTCTCTTCGAGGGAATCAGTTCCGTGTGTCACTATGGCACCATCATAGCTTTCCTGAACAAGCTTTTCCTGAACTATCTTAGACAGCTCAAACATTTTCTCCGGTGTCATATGGGGTCCCGGTATCATACTGAAATTAAGAAAGTGAATTTCTGCAATTTGCTCAAGTCCGGGAGTCATATTCAAAATATCCTCACCAGACATGGCAGGTACGGCTGCCTTCAATTTTTCGTCGGTTTTCATTGCTATAGTACCGCCAGTAAATATAATGATTATTTTTTTCATTGGTTTGCTTCCCCCAAATCATTTCAATTAAGGCTACAGCTTTAGAGGCCGCAGCAATTATATTATATAATACCTGATAAGCAGGTACAAGGATATGCAGAAGAAAAGCTGCCACATAAGTGACAGCTGTATTGTATGCTATATTTATACCAGATGAGTAAGCTGTAAATCACTTACTACCTTTATATTCACTACCTCAGGGTCCTCTGTGCCCTGCACATACAGATTAGCATCCTTAAGAGCCTGTACATAATCAACAGTTTCCTTGGTTATTATCTCACCGGGGCAAAGTATGGGTATGCCCGGAGGATAGGCCATAAGAAACTCTGCACTGATCTGTCCGAGACTATCTACAAGGGGAATGGAAACAGTCTTGCTGTTGAAAGCCTCTCTAGGTGTCAATACACTTTGCGGTATATGAGGCATATCTATAATATTGATCTGCTTGCCGCCGATTTTGCAGCACTGCTCTTCACTGATTTCTTCCAAGGCTCTAAGTAACGCATCTACCTTCTCTTTGGTATCACCATAGGAGAATACACAAAGGATATTGTATAGGTCAGACATTTCGGGCTGTATAAAATACTTTTCTGCAAGAATTCTTTCAAGCTCATAGCCGCTAAGTCCGAGACCCTTGCTGGTTATGGTAATCTTGGTAGGATCGAAGTCATATGCTCCATCCTTTTTAAGGACCTCTTCGCCGAAGCAGTAGAAGCCTTTTATAGAGTTGATTCTTTCTCTTGCATACTTAGCAAGGTCAATAGCCTTATCCAAAAGCTCTTTTCCTTCGGTAGCAAGCTGCATTCTGGCTGCATCCAAGGATGCCAGCAAAATATAAGATGGACTGGTGGTCTGCAGCAGACTCATTACGGTTTTTACTCTGTTGACATCGACAATGCCCTTTCTTACTTGAAGCATTGAGCTTTGGGTCATTGAACCGACTATTTTATGTGTACTTTGTGCACATATATCGGCACCTGCATCCATACCCGATATAGGTAGCTTTTCATGGAACTGCAGATGTGGACCATGTGCCTCGTCAACTATAAGTGGTATATTGTACTTGTGCACTATTTCAGCAATTTTCTTTATATCTGTTGAAACGCCGTAATATGTCGGATTAACTATCAGTACTGCCTTTGCATCAGGATGTATTTCTAGAGTCCTTCGCACTGTATCGGGAGTAACATTCAGTGCAACTCCAACTTCATCATGGATTTCCGGCTGCATATATACAGGATCAGCACCGCTTAGTATGATGCCTGCAGTTACAGACTTATGAACGTTTCTGGGAATGATTATCTTGTCTCCCTGACCAACGACACTCATAATCATTGCCTGTATTGCACCTGAAGTGCCATGTATCGAAAAGAAAGTGTAATCTGCATTATATGCATCAGCAGCCAGTTCCTGTGCCGCCTTTATAGCTCCCGTCGGTTTATGAAGGCTGTCCACCTGTTTAAAAACGGTTACATCTATTGAAAGTACGTTTGTTCCAACAAACTCTTTAAACTTGTTAAGCATCCCGTCGCCTTTTTTATGACCCGGAACATGAAATGGAATAGTATTATTGTTATAATACTCTAAAAGAGCATCAAATAGGGGAGTTTTTGTTTGGTCAAGCTTATACACTTGTTTAACACCTTCCTTTCAAGTTGGTTATTTTATTTCTAAATAGAATAAAGCCTGAAACTTCGATGCAACAAGTTCAGGCTTTTGCAGAGCGATACTCAAAATAAGTATTCAAATGACAATAAACATTATAGGACAAACATATGTAAAATGCAACATATTTTTAGTTATATTTTTGTATAAATATTAGCCTTTCAAATGACTAACTGCATATATATTTATGCAGCAGTATTTTACTTGGAAATAAGCTCTTTAACATGCTTCGGAAGTACGAAACATGCCTTGTGCAAGTCACTGTGATAATATTTTGTATTCAAGTCGGGAATGCGAGAGGTATCTGTTTCAAGCGGGTCATACTTTTTTGAGCCCATTGTAAAGCTCCAATACACTCCGGGATATGTTGGTATTGCTGCCATGTACATTCTGGTAACCGGAAATACGGCCTTTATGTCATTGTAAACCTTTTTTACAACCTGAGGCAGATAAAAGGGCGTTTCTGTCTGAGCGACAAATATACCGTCCTCTTTAAGACAGTCATATAGAGATTTATAGAAATTTATGTTGAAAAGCCCTTCGGCTGCTCCAAATGGATCTGTTGAATCAACAATGATAACATCAAAATCGTTTTTTCTGTCTAATACATATTTAATTCCATCTCCAATAAACACTTCAGCTCGAGGATCACTGAGACCGCAGCTTATTTCGGGCAGGTACTCTACAGATAGATCCACTACACGCCTATCTATCTCACATAACACTGCCTTTTCAACGCTGGGATGCTTTAATATCTCTCTGATGACACCTCCGTCACCTCCGCCAATCACCAGCACCTTTTTTGGATTACTGTGAGTGTACAGCGGTACGTGTGCCATCATTTCATGATAGACATATTCATCCCTCACGGTTGTCTGCACTATACCATCCAGTATCAGCATTCTTCCGAACTCATAGGTATCAACAATAGCCAGATCCTGATATTCGGTTTTCTCAGTATGTAATGTCTCCTTAATTTTATATGTCATGGCTGCATTTTCTATTTGACCTTCCTTTAACCACAAATCCATAAGATGATTCTCCTTTCGCAATTTATTATTGTCAAAATGATTCTGCTTTACGGCAGCAGATTAATTTTAGTATACAACAAGAAATTAATCAATATGTTGACATATTTTTATTTGATGAATAGTTATCTATAATATATCTCACAACATCAGAGGCAGCATAGGGTTTTCTGAGTCCGCCGATAAGCTCTTTCATGCACTTGATTCTTATTTCATCATTCAGAATGTGATTTATCAGCATAGGAATCTTCTTAGTTTCGGAGGTTGATACAGCTACTCCGGAATTCATGAGGTACTCTGTGTTTTCATATTCCTGTCCAGGCAAGGGCGAGAATATTATCAAAGGCTTTTGCTTGCATAAAATTTCTGCAGTAGTGACGCCGCCGGGCTTTGAAATCATGCAGTCAGATATTTCCATAAGCTCATGTATATTTGAAACAAATCCATATACCACAAACTTGTTCCTTGTAACCATGCTTTTCAGCTTAAGCTCAAGTCTGTGATTACGGCCGGCAACTGCTATAATCTGAATGTTGTCCAATCTTGAGTCCAGCTCCTTGACAATATTGTTTATATCACCAAGGCCAAGCCCTCCGCCCATAACCAAAATAGTTCTTTTATCTTCAAGATGCTGTTTTTTGATTATGTCCTTTCGGTCCAGGGGCATACTGAACTCATGCTTTATTGGTATGCCGAATGGCAGCACCCTGCTGCTGTTTACACCATAGCTTTCCATTGCATGTATTAGATTCTCGTGCGCTATCACATATTTGTCTGTACCATCATTTATATAGGATGAATGTATGTTATAATCCGTAATTACTGTTAACAGAGGATAATTGGGCAGCTTTTTCTGCTTCAGCCTGGATATGATTGCAGAAGGAAAGCTGTGAGTGCATATTATAGCATCCGGGTTGAAATTTATGATGGATTTCTGCAATCTGCTTGTCATAAGTCTGTTGGCAATTTCATTTACATCAATAACCGGGTCTAACTTGTTGGTCTTTTCATAGAGCATTCCCCAAGCCTTGGGATAGAACTTGAGTATATTCATGTAACTGTCCAGGATAACCTTGTCCAATAAGGGACTGATGAAGTTAATGGTATTGATGATTTTAACTCTTGCTTTGTTGTTGGCATGTATAATTTCGTTTCTGAGAGTATGAGCTACCTGATCATGACCGTTGCCTATGGAAACAGAGAAAATCAAAATATTCAATTTTATCACTCCTGAAAATGAAGTAGTAAAGAAAAACAATATTTAATACATGTATTTATATGACATAAAGCTGTACATATTTTAATTATAATAGTATTTCCAATTTTTTAAAATGAATTTAGGTTAACTTGTTTAAATTTTTATTTAGTTATCTGTAAACAGGCATAGAGAAAAATCAAGTAATTATTGGAGCTTTACAAAAAGCTACAAAATAATTTACATAATATTACAAAACATTACAGAATTCTTTGAAGGAAATATTAGACATTTAAAGAATATTCTATACTATGCCAAAGATTAACTTTACATGGAGGGACGATGATGAACGTAACATTCGAAAGCATAGGCAACAAATTAATAATAAGAATAAATGGTGATATAGACCACCATACATGTGAGACTGTAAGACAGAAAATTGATAATGAAATTATGAAAAAGAACCCTAAAAACATTATTTTCGATATGAGCAATGTAGGTTTTATGGATAGCTCAGGTGTAGGAGTTATAATCGGAAGGTTCAAACAGATTTCGTCAAAGGGCGGAGCTGCAGCAATGATTAATGTCAAACCTCAGATAAAAAGGGTTTATGAGATTTGCGGCTTGAACAGAATAATTGGAGTTTACGAAAATCTGGACAAAGCTGTAAATGATATGCAGTAACTATTCTGCAGAGCTTGAATAATATAAAGGGAGTGTAATAGATGAATATAGATAACATTATGAAACTTGAGTTTTTAAGCAGATCTCAGAATGAAAGCTTTGCTAGATCCGTAGTGGCTGCATTTATAGCCCAACTGGATCCTACAATAGACGAGCTTGCCGATGTCAAGACAGCAGTCTCTGAAGCTGTGACTAATGCAATAATACATGGCTACGAAAATGGGCAGGGGACTGTAACAATAATATCAAAGATATCAGGAAGAACAGTAGAAATAGAAATTATAGATTATGGCAGAGGCATAGAGAACATAGAGCTGGCAAGACAGCCTCTTTATACCTCCAAGCCGGAACTGGAACGTTCGGGAATGGGCTTTACGGTTATGGAAAGCTTTATGGATGAAATTGAGGTAATCTCCATTCAGTCACAGGGCACAACTGTGAAAATGAGAAAAACCTTCAAAAGCTTATAAAGGGGTTGCATTATGGAGCGGGTTGAATTATCGCAGTTTGAGTTTGAGCAAGCCATATCCCGTGCACAGAATGGCGATTCTGAAGCTGAGAACTTTCTTGTGGAAAATAATATAGGACTCGTGAGAAGTGTAGTAAAAAGATTTCTTAATCGCGGCTGTGAGTACGATGATCTGTTGCAGATAGGCAGCATAGGACTTTTAAAGGCTATAAAGAAGTTTGATTTATCATATAATGTAAGGTTTTCTACATATGCCATTCCTATGATAATAGGAGAGATAAAAAGATTTCTGAGGGATGATGGAATAATCAAGGTTAGCAGAAACCTTAAGGAGATTGCTCATAAAGCCAATGCAGCAAAAGAAATGCTGGAAAAAGACTATGGCAGAGAGCCAACCATATCAGAGCTTGCTTCAGAGTTGGAGATTTCTAAGGAAGAACTGGTAATGGCATTGGATTCTGTTCATGCAACTCAGTATCTGTACGACACCATACATCAGGACGACGGCTCACCCATCATGCTCATTGATAAATTAGACAATGGTGAGGATGAAGGTGTTGATATAATTGACAGGATTGCTTTAAAGGAAATGCTGTCAAACCTGGAAGCAAAGGAAAGGCAGATAATCATGCTTAGGTATTTTAAAGACAAAACACAGTGCCAGGTTGCAGAGGAACTTGGAATGTCACAGGTTCAGATTTCGAGAATAGAGAAAAGGATTATTGCTAAACTGAAGCAAAGCATAGAATGAAATTTATACGGCGAAGGCCGTATTTTTTTTCGGAGCATTAAGTCTGCTATATAAAAGTATATATTTTCATGAAATGGGCATCATTAAATACACAAATAATAAAACGTAAACAATATGGAGAGTGCAGAGAATGAAACGTGCAAGGATACTTATTCTGATAGGTTTAATATCTGCTGCAGGTCTTTTATCATGGTTTTATATTAGCAAAAGACCGGTAGAGAACATGCCCAAAAGAGCGACAATGGTCATGAATATAATAGATGAAAAGATGGTGAGAGAACAAAATGAAGCATCAGGGGTATTTTAAGCAGCCTAAAAGCTTAGTAAATTTTGAAGCACAGACTGAGAATGAAATCCGTACAGACCTCGAGAACAAAATAAATAAGAACATGGAAAGCATTAGACAGAACATAGATACTTTGAAGCTTGACTGAGGTGAAGTTTAGTGAAGAATGCGATGACCAATAAGGAGTATGAAAAGCTTGTACAGGAAAAAGTACCAAAACCAAATACCTTGAGAAACTGCATAGTGGCATTTATAGTTGGAGGTCTGATATGTGATGTGGGACAGCTCATCACTAATATATTGAAAAGCAGCGGACTGGATAAAGACTCAACATCTGCAGGTACAGCCATAATAATGGTTTTTCTTGGAGCTTTTCTTACAGGTCTTGGGCTTTATGACAGAATAGGCAAATTTGCAGGTGCAGGAAGCATCGTGCCTATAACCGGCTTTGCAAACTCAATAGTTTCTCCTGCCATGGAATTTAAAAGAGAAGGCTTTGTCTTCGGTGTTGGTGCAAAGATGTTTGTCATTGCAGGTCCAGTTCTGGTTTATGGAATATCGACATCCATAATCATAGGATTAATATATCACTTTTTTTTCTGAGGTGCAGGATGAATAAAAAATTAGGAAAACAGACTGTAAGGCTGGAAAGACCTCCCTCGATCATTTCTACATACTCCATAGTAGGACCAAAGGAAGGAGAAGGACCACTAGCTGATTATTTTGACGAAATTCTTACTGATGACTATTTCGGTGAAGATAGCTGGGAAAAGGCAGAATCAAAGCTGATTAAGGAAGCAGCAAAAGGGGCCATTACAAAATCAAAGCTGGATATAGGCAATATCGACTATATGTTTGCAGGTGATTTGCTGAATCAAATAATATCTTCAAGCTTTGCTGCAAGAACCTTACAGATTCCTTTTCTGGGATTGTATGGAGCATGTTCTACCATGGCTGAATCAATCAGCATAGGCTCAATGATTTTGGATGGAGGATTTGCAGAAAACGTTGTTTGTGTTACCTCAAGTCATTTCAGCAGTGCAGAAAGACAGTACAGATTCCCCCTTGAACAAGGAGTTCAGAGACCGCCATATGCGCAATGGACTGTTACCGGGTCAGGCTCGGCAGTTCTGTCAAAATACGGCAACGGACCGTTTATAACTCATATTACTACGGGTAAGGTTGTAGATTTCGGTATAAAAGACACAAATAATATGGGAGCTGCAATGGCTCCTGCCGCTGCAGATACTATTTCCACTCACTTTTCCGAAACAGGCAGAAGTCCGGGCTATTATGATCTTATCATAACAGGTGACTTGGCTTCGGTTGGCAAGGAATTGACTATAGAGCTGCTGAAAAAGGAAGGATATTATATCGAGCAAAATTATGATGACTGCGGGTGTATTATATTTGACAGCCAAAAACAGGACACACACGCGGGCGGCAGTGGCTGCGGATGCTCAGCAGTGGTACTTAGCAGCTATCTTTATAAGGAAATGCTGAAGGGTAATTTGAATAAAATTCTTTTTGTTGCTACCGGAGCCTTGCTTTCACCAACAAGCTCCTGGCAAGGAGAATCCATACCATCCATTGCACATGCTGTTTCAATTGAAAAAACACTGGGACGGCAAGCATTTTGAACATGGAGGTACAGTAATGGATTATTTAAAAGCATTTTTAATTGGTGGAATAATATGCGTTATTGGACAGCTTCTTATGGATCATACCAGGCTTACCCCTGCGAGGATTTTGGTAATATTTGTTACCTCGGGAGTAATTCTGCAGGGAGCAGGACTATATCAAAAGCTTATAGATTTTGGAGGTGCAGGTGCATCCATACCCTTGCCCGGATTTGGCTATGCACTGGCAAAGGGTGCTGTAGAAGACGTAAAGAAGCTTGGAATAATTGGTGCATTTACCGGAGGAATAAAGGCTACTGCAGGAGGTATTGCAGGAGCAGTTTTCTTTGGATACCTGATGGCAGTATTGTTTAGTCCAAAATCTAAGAAGTAGGTGATATATGGAAAACTCAAGCAAGAGAAAAATAATACTGGTGACGGATGGTGATAGAGTTGCCAGAAAAGCTGTAGAAACAGCATCATCAAACATAGGTGCCAGATGTATATCCCGCTCAGCCGGAAACCCTACGCCTTTAACAGGCGCTGAGATTGTCAATTTGGTTAAGCAGGCACCATATGACCCTGTTGTAGTAATGGCTGATGATAGAGGACACACCGGACAGGGAAAAGGCGAGCAGGCAATCGTGGAGATTGCAAGAAGCGATGAAATTGACATAATAGGTGTTATAGCTGTTGCCTCAAACACAGAAGGTGTAAACGGGATTGAAGTGGACTACTCAATAAGCAAGAATGGAAACGTAGTTGAGAATACTGTGGATAAGTGTGGAAATATACAGGCAGGCAATGTGGTAAAGGGTGATACTGTAGATATACTGGATTCCATTAAGACTAATATAATTATTGGAATAGGTGATCCGGGCAAAATGGATGGAAAGGATAAATGTGAAATAGGTGCACCGATTATAACCAAAGCAATGGAAGAAATACTAAAAAGAAGCGGTTTCATGTAACCGCTTCTTTTATATAAATCTTCCTATTATTCAGCTGCCTGTGTTGGGGTAGGGGTCGGAGTCGGTGTTGGAGTCGGAGTTATTTCCGGTGTAATTGTAGGTATTGTTCCGTCGGTAGGTGTAGGAGTTACCTCTGTACCGTCACCCGTTGGGTCAGTTACTACCATTTCAGTGTGCAATGTACAGGTTTCGACAGGTGCCTCAAACTCCATATCTTGAGGATTCGGTTCTCCTTCTACGGGTACATAAGGTTCAATTCTCTGAATAAATACCTTTGACTGAATCAGTACAGTAGGGCAGTACGGTGTGGCAAGCATATTGGTCTGTGTATCAATATCCTTTACAACGTGCACTGCACATATATCTTCTACAGCGGGCTCAGTACCTTTTATGAATATTTCAGACTTCACTGTTGAGCCTCTTGGGTCAAGAGCACAAAGCTCAGATGGTCTCTTTCCGGATTCTGTACATATGTCTACTTTAACAAGGTTGCCCGGATTCTCGAAATCCTTGTACTCAAGATCCTTATGAACCTCTGTCATTAATGCATTCCAAAGCATTGCAGGATAGCTTCCTCCGGTAACACCCTTGTTATTCTTATCTACTAATTTTCTTGGATCGTCATAGCCCATCCATACAGCTGCTGTGTAATAAGGTGTGTATCCTACAAACCAAGCATCCTTGAAGTCGGTTGTTGTCCCCGTCTTGCCTGCAACCGGCATGTTTTTAAGTGCAGCTCTGCCGCCTGTTCCGCCTGCACGTACAACTCCCTTCATGATATCTACCATTAGATAAGCCACCTGCGGGTCTATAACCTTCTCCATTACCGGCTTGTTTTCAAGTATGACGTTTCCGTCCTTATCTAAAACCTTTGTAAAGCTTATTGGCTTTATAAGTATGCCCTTATTAGGATATGCCGAATATGCTGCAGCCATTTCTATAGGTTTTACTCCGTAAGTAAGAGCACCTAATGCTAATGGCGAAACACTTTTGTCATTTGATTTGCCTTCTTCTACTATAGTAGTCAAGCCAAACTTCTTTAGGTAGTCAGCTGATCTTGAGAAGCCGACATCAACAACTACCTTAGATGCAACAGTATTGATAGATGCCTGTATCGCCTCCCTGACTGTTACAAGTCCCTTATACAATTTTCTGGTATAGTTATGAGGTATATAGTTACCTATTCTGACAGGAGCATCATCGATAACTGTACCTACAGTATATCCATTATCCAAAGCAGGTGTATATACCGATAAGGGTTTTATAGAGGATCCGGGCTGTCTGACTGCTTGTATCGCTCTATTCCAGCCTCTCTTGGTTGTTTCACTTCGTCCTCCCATTATTGCTTTAATCTTGCCTGTGCCATTCTCAATAATTATTACTGCGGCTTCAGGAGTTAATGTTTTATCATCTACAGTTATTGACGGTGGGAACAGCTCTTCATTTTGCATTGAGTCCTCAACAAAATTCTGAAGTGCAGGGTCTATTGTAGTAACTACCCTCAAGCCTCCGCTGAAGAGCCTTCTTTTAGCCTCTGCTTCCTCATAACCAAGTCTTTCCACCAATGCCGCTGTAACATCACGTATAAGTAAATCTATAAAATATGATGTTTCGAACTCACTTTCAATCCTGTTTAATGATATAGTCTCGTTTATTGCTGAGTCATACTCCGCCTGGTCAATCATACCCTGGTCAAGCATTTCACTGAGTATAAGCTCCTTACGCTGGGTCGATCTTTCGAAATTTAGATTCGGAGCATACAGGGAAGGATTGTTAGTTATGCCTGCTAGCATAGCACTTTCTGCAAGAGTCAGCTGCTCCAGCTCTTTACCGAAATAGAACAGAGCTGCTTCTTTAACACCTGAAACATTATTGCTGAAGTCGATTCTGTTTAAATAGGCTTCAAGTATCTGTTCCTTTGTATATCTTCTTTCTAGTTGTATAGCATAATACCATTCTGTAACTTTCCTCTTGAATATCTTGTCTCTCGACAAATATACCAATTTGATCAACTGCTGAGTGATTGTACTGCCGCCTTGGGACAGCTCTCCTGATTTAAAATTGGCTCTGACTGCTCCCAGTATTCTATAGGGGTCTATTCCATTATGCTTGTAAAACCTTTTATCTTCAATAGCTATGAATGCATCCTGAAGCTGTTTTGGAATCTGCTGCAAGGATACCATGGTCCTGTTTTCATTACTGTGAAGCTTGTCTATTATATTATCATTTTCGTCAACTATGTAAGTTGTCTGATTTAAATCGAATATGGCGTCAAAATCCAAAGGGGGAGCATCCTTTATCCATGCGTAGGCAGTACCCAACGCAAGACTTGCACCAACAAATATTACGAACAAAAGCAGCAGTATGGTTATTTTCAGCACTTTATTTAAAGTACTTTTCTTTCTTTTGCTTTTCTTTTTTGGTTCCTTTGAAGTCTGACTCCCTTTATCGTTACTCATTTTTAACCTCCTTAAGATGAAGAGCAATAATACAAAATTATATCATATCAAGTGCCTTATAGCAAATACTCAGGACTATCCGTAGGATACATCCACATAATAATAAGCATTTTATACTAATTTTGGTCACTATTCCATTTTTTATACATATACTAATATGTAAGGTGCAGGGGGTGATAATATGAGAAGGAGGTTCTCAAGAAGAAGGAAAAAGTTCCCGGTATTATTGATTATCGCACTTGTTATGTTTTTTATAATATATACATATTATCTTACAGAAAGGAACATTAAGCCTACTTTGCTGGCGATGTCGGAAATCAAAGCAAGACTTATAGCAACTCAGGCAATAAATGATGCGGTTGACAGAGTTATTTCAAGCGGTGATTATGATGAACTTGCATTAATTATCAGGGATAATACAGGAAAAATTGCAGGAGTACATGCCAATACTCTAAAGATAAATAAAATAACAGGGGAAACCACCAATGCTGTACAAAGTGCTCTTGAGAATCTTGAAACAAGCACCCTTAAGATACCAATTTCCAATGTATTTGGAAGTCAGGTGTTTGCAAACAAAGGACCACAGATAAGCGTAAAAATTCAGCCTGCTGGTTCGGTAAGCGTAGGCTATTTTACTGATTTTGAAGCAGCAGGAATCAATCAGACCAGGCATATGATATATCTGACCATAAGGACCACTGTCAGGATTATTGTTCCTCTGGGAACAAATGAAATAGATGTATCAACAAATGTGCCGGTCTCTGAGACAATAATTGTTGGAGATGTACCTGAAAGCTATATAAGTGTCCCTAATGGCAATAATGATTATCTGAACTTTGTACCTACTAAAGACCCTATAAATGATTAAATGACAGCAGCTATACAGCCGCTGTCATTTAATTCGTATATGAAATTCCGTAGAAAATTATTTTTTCAAACTCATCCAGCATTTTATTTGCAGTTCGATAAGTTTTATCATGCTTCTCCAGAAAGCTTGCTTCCATAAGTGCTGGAACGGTTTTTTCAAATATCAGCATCAAAACGTCAATATCTATACTTGATTTTATTTCACCTTTGCTAATTCCTTCCTGCAGTACACTTTTGAAAAGCTTCTGCTTATAGGCCATCATATCCTTTACCTTTTTCCATTCCTTTGGGAAAAAGCTTTGAAGCTCATTAATGAGATTAATGGGGATAACATAATCATAATAGTTAACCATTACAGATTTTAGCTTGGAAATCATGTCACCCGCATTTTCTATTGCTTCATGGGTTTTGATCCTGTCATTTTCTATATGATAATCTATTACTGAAGCTATAATTTCATTTTTGCTGTTAAAATATTTGTAAACAGTTTTTTTACTCATGCCGATAGCCTTGCAAATATCATCAACTATGAAACCTTTAAAGCCGTTTTTCAGTATTTGATCCATTGCAGCTTTTGTGATTTTTTCCTTCATAATTACACCTCTGGATTGAGTTATGGCACTTAGCTATATATGCAAATATACAGCCATAATATTATTATAGACTATTATCAATAAAAGTAAATAAAGACAAGAACACATTTCAATAGGACATAATGACTATAGTAGGACCTGCAAGCTCTTAATAATGATTCTTACGCTCTATTTAAGTTTCTGATTATTTGTCGAATAATTATAATAAGAGATAAGTAAGCACAAACAAGTATAAGGAGGTACTGTATTATGAAGAGAAGGATTCTTAGAGATATAGCTTTAATTGCCCTGACATTTATATTGACGCTTACAGCTGTTTCAGCAGGCTCAAATATCCAAAGAGTTACTGCATATATAAACGGTGACTTAAAGATTACCTATAACGGAGAACTGTTTCAGCCTAAAGAAGCAAATGGTACACCTATTACTCCCATTGTATACAACAACATGACATATCTTCCGGTCAGAACAGTATCCGAACTGATAGGCATAGATGTTGATTATGACAGCAGCACAAATACTGTTATTTTGGTAAACGATTATAGTGAAGCGATACCTTTCAAGGATGGAAATGACGGAGACATTGTATATGACAGCAGTAGCAATAATGACGAAGAGCAAAACACAGATATAACTGCTCCCGAGGTTAGTGCCAAAATAGAGAACGGTAAAATCTATTTAAGCTGGAGCAAGGCAGCAGCTCAAGGCTTTTCATATTATAAAGTTGTTATATCAAAGTACAATAGCAGTCCCAAATATCCTGATGACGGGTACCTGTACTGTATAACTAATATTAATGAAAACAGTACAGTAATAGATAAGGAAGCTCACTACAACGGCGGAGATTTTGGAGGTTATCTGATATCAGGAGTTGAATACTATGTGACAGTTACTTCTGTATATGAAAACAGAAAATTAACCGGCAATGTTGTTAAAGTAGAATGTCCATAAAAAGAAAAATCAAATAATAGTTGATTTTTGCAACTTATGTGATAGAATGAATAATAATATATCAGAAGCTGAAATTGATAGGAGGTCACATTATGTTTATGAGATGCTGTTGCTGCAGTTGTTACATATTAATATATACATATGAAGTTGTGACCTGCAATCATTATTGAATCAGTGCTATAGCTGTGTAATCTAATTATATTTGTAAAACTAGGTGAAGCAAAGCTGCAGGTATGCGACAATATGCATATTGCAGCTTTTTTATTGACTTTTTGGTATGTGGCTGCAGTTTACTGCAGCCTTTTGTATAAAGGAGTGATGGTATGAAGTTCAGCATCTATAATACTTTGGAAAAGCAAAAAGTGGATTTGGTAACAGAAGAGGATGGGAAAGTCAAGCTATATACATGCGGACCAACTGTATATGATTTCGCACATATTGGTAATTTGAGAACCTATGTTTTTGAGGATTTGCTTGTTAAGTCTCTAGAATATGTTGGGTATGAAGTAAAGCATGTAATGAATGTGACTGATGTAGGACATCTGGAATCGGATGCAGACACAGGAGAGGACAAAATGCTTTTGGGAGCTCAAAGAGAGAATAGGACAGTGTGGGAAATTGCAAGATACTATGAGGAACAGTTTTTTATTGATTGCGAAAAGCTTAATATAAGAAAGCCGGATGTAATCAGCAGAGCGACAGAGCACATTCAGGACATGATTGATTTGGTAAAGGTTCTGGAAGAGAAGGGATATACTTATATTTCAAATGGAAATGTGTATTTTGAAATAGACAAATTCAAGGATTATACAAGGCTGGCCAATTTAACGATAGAAGAGCTGCAGGCCGGGAGCAGGGTGGATATTGATACCGGCAAGAAAAATCCTTTGGATTTTGTACTTTGGTTTACGAATTCAAAATTCAAAAACCAGATAATGCAGTGGAATTCTCCCTGGGGAACAGGTTTTCCGGGCTGGCATCTGGAGTGCTCTGCCATGGCAATGAAATATCTTGGAGAAAAAGTGGATATACATTGCGGCGGCGTTGACCATATACCTGTTCATCATACAAATGAGATAGCACAATCAGAAGCTGCACTTGGACATAAATGGGTAAATTATTGGATGCATGGAGAGTTCCTTGTTTTGGACAGTGGCAAAATGTCGAAATCCAGTGGAGATTTCCTTACTTTATCCAAACTTGAGGAAAACGGCTTCAAGCCTATAGACTATAGATATTTCTGTTTGCAATCACGTTATAGAAAGCAGCTTGTATTCAGCTATGAAAGTCTGAAGGAAGCAAGTAATGCTTATAAAAGTCTGAAAAAGAAAATCAAATCAATAGCAGATGAAGCTGAAGAAATAGCAAATACTGATGTTTATTCTGAAAAGATTATTTCTTATAAGAATGAGTTCATCAGACATATAAGCAATGATTTGAATATTCCCAATGCCGTAACAGTTTTGTGGGACGTTCTTAAAGATGCAGGTTTATCTGCGGCAGAGAAAAAATATCTGATAGCTGATTTTGATAAGGTGCTGTCTCTGGATTTGCTTTTATTTGAAGAAGCTGCGCCTGATAATATGATTGAAGAATTGATTAGCTCACTTATAGCTCAAAGAAATGAAGAGAGAAAAAATAAGAATTACCAAAAAGCTGACGAAATCAGGAATAAGCTTTTGAAAATGAACATTGAAATTCTGGATACTAAAGAAGGCACAACATGGAGGCTCAAAAATTAATAGAATCAAAAACCACTCACTATGATAGCGAGTGGTTTTTGGTGTAATATTGTTATGAGCGCAATCAACTGTTCATTGATTTACCGCCTGTCTTTATTGTATATTAGGTTTATTAAGTGAAGTTTATGTTTTTGTTAAATTAAAATATTGAGGGGGAGCTTTATGCTATTATTCACTGAATACACGCTTAAGGGACATACAATTAAGAACAGAGTCGTAATGCCGCCAATGGTATGCTTTGGATTTTCGGGCCAAGACGGATATGTAACACAAAATAATATTGATCATTATAGAGAACGTGCAAAAGGCGGAACAGCAGTAATAATCGTAGAAGCCACTTGCATAGCTAAAGATGGTCGTTTATCAGATACTCAGCTGGGAATATGGTCAGATGAACATATATGGGGCTTATCAAAAATAGCCGATGTAATACATCAGTATGGTTCACTTGCCCTCATACAGATACATCATGCAGGTTTTAAGACACCTGCCGCAGTAAATGAAAGTCCACTATCAGCATCCCAATATGACAATAATGGAATTATTTCAAGGAGCATGACCTTAAATGAAATAAATGAAATACAAGCTGAATATGTAAACGCAGCTTTAAGAGCTGAAAAAGCAGGTTTTGACGGCATAGAGCTTCATGGAGCGCATGGTTATTTAATCAGTCAGTTCGCTTCACCCATAACCAACAAAAGAACAGATGAGTATGGAGGCAGTTTAGAAAACAGAATCAGGTTTGCAAAGGAAATTATTTTAAAAATAAAGGAAAGAGTCAGCAAGAACTTTATTATCGGCTATAGAATGGGAGGAAATGAACCAACCTTAGATGAAGGAATACAAATAGCAGGAATGCTTGAGGCATATGGTGTCGATCTGCTGCATGTATCTGCAGGAATGCCCGGAGATGTACTTCCTTCAGCTCCGGAAGGCTTTCCGAATAATTGGATAGTATATATGGGTACAGAGGTTAAAAAGCATGTGAGTATTCCTGTTATAGTTGTGAATGGAATACGTACTCCGACCGCTGCTGAATATCTGATTAATAAGAATCTTGCTGATTTCGTTGCTATTGGAAAGGGAATCTTGGCTGATCCTAATTGGACATTACATGCTCAAAATGCTCAAAGTATTAATGCGTGTAAAGAATGTAAGAGATGCATGTTCTATAGTAATGGTAGCAAGTGTCCTAATAACAGCCGGTGAATACAAATGTTTTCTTTATATTAATGCATTTTTTTATAACTGTGTTTAATAATATTAATGTAAAAAAATTTTCTACATTAATATAATAAGCAAAAAAATCTATTATATACAGTCTAAATATTGTTGCTATCAACTCGGTATACTCTATATATTGTATAATGCATTTGAATGAATGTGATTTACGAGTAAATGTTATAAATCATGATTAATAAGTAACAATCAAGAGGTATTAGATGATAAACACAATTATAAGGCGAATATGATAAAATACAATCAATTATGAACATTGAGCATAAAAAATATCTGTGATATAGTATATAAAGTCGACACCACGTTTGTGGGACGATATGAACAGCTTAATAAAGGTCAGCACCATTGTTGAAAAGCTAATGGTAAACCTGACCCACGGAGCGCCGAACTTGTTCGGCATTAAGCAAACTAAAGTTTGCGACATGGTCCTTGAAAACTAAACAGTGTAAGAATTAACAATAATTTAAGTCAACTGCAACTAAGAAGCTCTAAGTTAACACTAAGACTTTCTAAGTTGCTTGGAAAAACATTAACATGTTTTTCACTTTTGAGTTTAGGACGAACAAATAAGTTATTTGGCCGAAAGGCTGATATAAGTTTAAC
>JBMORW010000023.1:0-92487 GCA_049322695.1 Bacillota bacterium
AGCCAAATCAATCGCAAAGCAATAATAGCTAAGCTTATTATACTATTTTTTGAGGTATAACAAATAGTGTTTTTGTGATGCAAATTTTTAGTAGAGTATATTCTTTGTTTTCACATTAACCGTCCCTCGTGCTTTTAAGATTAAATCAAAAAGAGCAGTGCTATTAATCAAATACACTGCTCTTCATTGTTCATATTACTTACCGAAATATCTATCCAAAAGACCCTTGAAAGCCTGACCGTGTCTCGCTTCATCCTTGCACATTTCATGCACTGTGTCATGTATTGCATCATAGTTCAGCTGCTTAGCCAATGTAGCCAGCTCCTTCTTGCCCATGCATGCACCATGCTCTGCGGATACTCTCATTTCAAGGTTTTTCTTTGTATCAGCTGCTACTACTTCACCTAAGAGCTCAGCAAACTTTGCAGCATGCTCTGCTTCTTCAAAGGCTATTCTCTTATAAGCTTCTGCAACCTCCGGGAAGCCTTCTCTATCAGCCTGACGGCTCATTGCCAGATACATGCCTACCTCTGTGCATTCACCCATGAAGTTCATCTTTAGACCTTCTATAACTCTTGGATCCACATCCCTTGCTACTCCTATTCTATGTTCATCTGCCCATGCCATCTGATCTTCAAGCTTCTCCATGAATTTTTCCTTTGGAGCCTGGCACATAGGACATTTATCAGGTGCTTCCATTCCCTCGTGAACATAACCGCATACTGTACAAACAAATTTTTTCATATAGATATTCCTCCTTAAATTTAGTCAAATTATAATACCAAATTATGTATAAGGAAATTTGGTATTTCATTCAATTAATTACTTACAATAGTTATTATATAATAATAATTATCCGTTGACAAGAGGGAAATACAAATTTTCTAAAAAAATCTGAAAAATTTTTAAAATGCTCACAAATTAGACGATAATTTGACGCTAGTGAATTATAATATGAATCAGGGAAAAGTTGATTAATAAACATAAGGAAAGGGGAAAAGCAAATGGAGATTAAAGTGCCAAGCGATATAGAAATAGCACAAAAAGCCAAAATGAAGCCTATTGCAGAGCTTGCAAAGGAATGGGGAATCCTTGAAGATGAAATAGAGCTCTATGGTAAGTATAAGACAAAGATTTCACCTGATATTTTCAACAGACTGAAGGATAAGCCGAACGGTAAACTGGTATTGGTGACAGCCATCAGTCCCACTCCTGCAGGAGAAGGAAAATCTACTACTACAGTAGGACTTGGTCAGGCATTAAATAAAATAGGCAAAAAGGCAGTAATAGCATTAAGAGAGCCTTCTCTTGGACCTGTATTCGGAGTAAAGGGAGGAGCAGCCGGAGGCGGATATGCCCAGGTGGTGCCTATGGAGGACATAAACCTTCACTTTACGGGAGATATGCATGCGATTACAACTGCCAACAACCTCCTGTCAGCAGCAATAGATAATCATATAAATCACGGAAACACACTTAATATAGATCCCAGACAGATAGTATGGAAAAGAGTACTTGATATGAATGACAGGGCACTTAGGGAAGTCGTTGTGGGGCTCGGCGGCAAGGCAAACGGCTTCGTAAGACAGGATGGCTTTATGATAACAGTTGCATCAGAGGTTATGGCAGTGCTTTGCCTGTCAAACGGTTTGATGGACCTGAAGGAAAGACTCGGAAGAATGCTGGTTGGTTATACATACGAAGGAAAACCGGTAACTGCTTCTGACCTTAAGGTTCATGGGGCTATGGCATTGCTCTTGAAGGATGCAATAAAGCCAAATATGGTGCAGACTTTGGAAAACACTCCTGCCCTTATACACGGCGGACCATTTGCCAATATAGCACACGGCTGTAACAGCATAATGGCTACCAAACTGGGCCTGAAGCTTGGAGACTATCTGGTTACTGAAGCCGGCTTCGGCGCTGACCTTGGAGCAGAAAAGTTCCTGGATATAAAATGCAGATATGGCGGTCTCAAGCCTGATGCAGTTGTAATTGTCGCAACAATAAGAGCTCTGAAGATGCACGGCGGAGTAAAAAAGGCTGAGCTGGGTGTTGAAAATGTTGAGGCTTTGGATAAGGGCTTTGCAAACCTTGAAAAGCAAGTGGCAAATGTGAGAAGGTTCGGCCTGCCTGTTATGGTAGCTGTAAATAAGTTTGCCAACGATACAAGAGCAGAAATACTTCATCTTATAACCAAGTGCAGAGAAGCGGGTGTCAAGGTTGCACTGAATGAGGTATGGTCGAAAGGCGGAGAAGGCGGAGTAGAAATGGCTGAAATGCTGGTTGAGCTTATTGAAAAAGAAAGCTCCAATTACAAGCCGCTATATGATATTGAAGATAAGATTGAGAACAAGGTGAATACAATAGTAAGAGAAATCTATGGAGGCAGAGGAGCCGTATTTACTTCAAAGGCACAGAAGGAAATTAAGCGTTTGGAAGAGCTTGAACTGGATAAGCTGCCGATATGCATGGCAAAGACACAGTATTCATTGTCAGATAACCCTGAGCTTCTGGGAGCACCAAAGGATTTCGACATTACAGTCAAAGAGGTAAGAGTATCAGCGGGGGCGGGCTTCATAGTTTGTATCACAGGTGACATAATGATAATGCCGGGTCTGCCGAAGGTACCTTCAGCCGAGTTGATAGATATAGACGAAAACGGTGTAATTACAGGCTTGTTCTAAAATAATAATGTTATTGATGCTTAAGGGTACATAATCGAAGGGTTAAGTACCTTTTAAGCGTTTGAAAGTATAATGATGCAAGGAGGAAAATATGGTTACGAATTATGATATCTCTCAAGCCATGACAATCAAGCTGGATAATGTACTTCCGGAATTCCCCAGGTTTGAAGACGGCATCAGAAGAGCACCAGACAGAGGTTTCAAGCTTACAAAAACTCAAACTGAGACAGCTTTGAAGAATGCACTCAGGTATATTCCCGAGGAGTTGCATGAAAAGCTTGCACCTGAGTTTTTAGAAGAGCTGCTGACTAGAGGCAGAATATACGGCTACCGCTTCAGGCCGGCAGGGAACATCAAAGCAAAGCCTGTACATGAGTATAAGGGTAACTGCATTGAAGGCAAAGCTTTTCAGGTAATGATAGACAATAATCTGGATTTTGATATTGCACTTTATCCCTATGAGCTGGTCACATATGGTGAGACAGGAAAGGTATGTCAGAACTGGATGCAATACAGGCTTATAAAGAAATATCTTGAGGTTATGACCAGTGAGCAAACATTGGTTATAGAGTCAGGACATCCGTTGGGCTTGTTCAAGTCTAAGCCGGATGCGCCAAGGGTCATTATTACCAATGCTCTTATGGTAGGTATGTTTGATAATCCAAAGGATTGGGATATTGCCGAGCAGATGGGTGTTGCAAATTATGGTCAGATGACTGCCGGAGGCTGGATGTATATAGGTCCCCAAGGCATAGTGCATGGTACCTTCAATACCATACTAAATGCCGGCAGACTTAAGCTGGGAATATCAGATAATGAGGATTTGAGAGGACACCTCTTTGTGACTTCGGGTCTTGGCGGTATGAGCGGAGCTCAGCCTAAGGCTATAGAAATAGCCAATGGTGTCGGTATAGTTGCAGAGGTGGATTATTCCAGAATACAAACAAGATACACGCAGGGCTGGGTTAAGAGAATCACTTCGGATGTAAAGGAAGCCTTTGATATAGCCTTTGAGTATATGAAAAAGAAGGAGCCTATGTCAATAGCTTATCATGGAAACATAGTAGATTTGCTCCAATACGCTGTTGATAATAAAGTTCATATAGAATTGCTTTCCGATCAAACCTCCTGTCACGCAGTATATGAAGGAGGCTATTGTCCGCAGGGTATTACCTTCGAAGAAAGAACAGAGCTTTTGAAAAAAGACAGATGTAAGTTTATAGAGCTTGTAAACAAATCATTGAGAAAGCACTTTGAACTTATAAAGACACTTACTGAAAGAGGAACATATTTCTTTGATTACGGCAACGCCTTCATGAAGGCTGTATATGATGCAGGAGTAAAGGAAATATCTAAAAATGGAATTGATGAGAAGGACGGTTTCATATGGCCGTCATATGTAGAGGATATAATGGGACCAATGCTGTTTGATTATGGCTATGGGCCCTTCAGATGGGTATGCCTTAGTGGGAGGCATGAAGACCTTGTTAAGACAGACAAGGCAGCAATGGACTGCATAGATCCAAACAGAAGAGGTCAGGACAGGGATAACTATGTTTGGATAAGGGATGCAGAGAAAAATAAGCTGGTAGTAGGAACACAAGCAAGAATTCTTTACCAGGATGCAATGGGAAGGACCAAGATTGCCCTTAAGTTTAATGAAATGGTCAGAAACGGCGAGGTAGGACCTATAATGCTGGGCAGAGACCATCATGACGTAAGCGGAACAGACTCTCCCTTCAGAGAAACCTCCAATATAAAGGACGGAAGCAATGTTATGGCTGATATGGCTACACAATGCTTTGCAGGAAATGCAGCTAGAGGCATGAGTCTTATTGCACTGCATAACGGCGGAGGAGTAGGTATAGGCAAGTCCATAAACGGAGGCTTTGGAATGGTTCTGGACGGAAGTGAAAGAGCTGATAATATACTGAAAACCGCTATGCCCTGGGATGTAATGGGTGGTGTTGCAAGACGCGCCTGGGCAAGAAATGAGAACTCAATAACCACAAGCATGGAATACAATAAGGATAACCAAGGTACAGATCATATCACAATACCTTTCATACCTGATGAAAAGCTTATTAAGGATCTGGTTTCAAAAGCATTTGAAAAATAACATATATTTACGAAAGGCGGATGAAAATGGGAGAAACAAAAAAAATAGTTCAATGCGTGCCTAACTTCAGTGAAGGCAGAGACCTTCAAAGGATTGAAAGAATAGTAAATCCTTTCAGAGGCAAGGATGGAGTAAAGCTTCTTGATTATAAGAGAGATGAGGATCACAACAGAGTTGTTGTTACAGTTGTTGGTGAGCCCAATGCCGTCAAGAATGCAGTACTGGAAGCCATGGAAATCGCAATAAAGGAAATTGACATGACAAAGCATAGCGGTCAGCATCCCAGAATGGGTGCTACAGATGTAGTACCGTTTATTCCGATAAGAAATATGAGCATGACAGAAGCCATAGAGCTTTCAAAGGAGCTGGCAAAAGAAGCTTCTGAAAAGTTCAATCTGCCTATATTCTTATATGAAAAATCAGCTTCAGACCCTCAAAGAGAAAATCTTGCCAACGTAAGAAAAGGCGAGTTCGAAGGTATGATAGAAAAAATAAAGCAGCCAGAATGGGCTCCTGATTATGGTAAAGCAGAGATACATCCTACTGCAGGAGTAACAGCTGTGGGAGCAAGAATGCCCCTGGTGGCCTTCAATGTGAACTTGAACACAAACAATCTTGATATAGCAAACAAGATTGCCAAAAACGTAAGATTCATAAACGGCGGCTTGAGATTCTGCAAGGCTATCGGTATAGAGCTTAAGGACAGAGGAATTGTACAGGTATCCATGAATATGACTGACTATACAAAAACTGCACTTTACAGAGCATATGAGCTTGTGAAGATAGAAGCACAAAGATATGGTGTAACTGCTGTAGGCAGTGAAATAATAGGTCTGCTTCCTATGGAAGCCATGATAGATACTGCGGTATACTATCTCGGAGTGGAAGATTTCTCTATGGAGCAGATACTTGAGACTCATTTAATGGAGTAAGAAGAGAGGGTAATTCCTCTCTTTTGTTTTTCTGCTTTTTTACGATATAATGGGAGTAAGATGTTTTTACGGGGGATGCTCATGGAAATGCTTACAGTAAAACTGTTCAATACACCATATGTGAAAAAAGGTGACAAGCTTATTGTTTTTCCGTTTAAAAAAGCAGAAGCTTTGTTTTATTATATGCTGATAAAGAAGCAGGCAACCAGAGATGAGCTGGTGAATATTTTTTGGGGAGATAATGATGATGAGACAGCCAGGAAAAATCTGAGAAACGCTATCTATACCATAAAAAAGGTATTTGATGAAGATATTTTGACTACGCCTAACCGCTCCATAGTTGCAATTAATGAAAATATCGGTATAGAGACAGATTTGCAGAATTTTCTCAATGAGAAGGATATGAGATCAATAGAACAATACAGCGGTGATTTTCTTCAGGGCTTTGCCATAAAGGACAGTGAGCAGTTTGAACAATGGGTAGTGCATAATCGGGAGCTTTTAAGAGAGATATATATTAAAAGACTGTACAGCGCTGCTATAGAATCCTTTAATACAAATGCTTACGAACAGGTAGAGCGATATGTTAAGCTCATTGCAGCAGAGGATGAATATGATGAAAGAGCCTATTGTCTGCTGATGAAGGTATATGCACTGCAGGGTCAGCAGCATAAAGCCGTGGAAATATATAACAAGCTTGAGAAAGGTCTCAGGGAGGAGCTTGGTATTACTCCAGCGGAAGAAACCAAGAAGCTTCTTCAGGAGATATTAACATCACAGAATAGTGCAGAGTCAGCACTAATAAGTGAAAACGAAGGCTTCTTCTATGGAAGAGAGTTCGAGCTTTCAGAGCTGCTAAACTACTATTCTGTTTTTTCCAGGGGCAGGCAGGGCGGCGCTGCCATTGCTGTAAGGGGTGAGGCCGGCATTGGAAAGACAAGGTTGAAAGAACGTTTTTTACGTCTGATTCCCAAAAACGAAAGCATTGTTCTTGAAACAAACTGTTATCAAGCTGAAGAAGGATATAGACTTAGACCTTGGTCTGATATATTGTACAAGCTTTCTGATGCTGCCGACTTAAATGCATTCGGCATTCCTGAAAGCTGGAGGGCTATAATATCAAACTATTTTCCCAGGTTTGCATCAGACAGCCCCAGATACAGCGAGGATTTAAAAGACAGCTCAGATCCGGTACAGTTCAAGCTTTTGGAGGATGCTATACTTGGTATGCTGGAGAGGATATCCATAAAGCATAAGCTTGTAATTGTTTTTGAGGATGTTCAATGGATGGACAGCCCAAGTATGGCTTTGCTTCTGAGTATTATGCTTCACCATGGCACAGGCAGCATATTGCTGTTTATAACCTGCCGCAATGAAAGCAATCCCAGGCTTGACAGCTTTTTGCTATCCCTAGAAAGATATAAAAGCATTAAGATCATAGATCTGGAAAGGTTTACAAGAGTTCAGACTGTTGAGTTTTCAGAGAAAGCACTGCCATTTTATGAGTGGACAGAGGAAAACAAGAACAAGGTATATGAAGAAACTGAAGGAAATGCTTTTTTCTTAACAGAGCTTATTAACACAATAAAGGAAAAGGGATGTATAACTGATATTACAGACAGAGCACAAGGTATTATAAAGAGCAGGTTTATTGATTTGCCGAAAGATTGCATTAAGCTTCTGCATGCTGCTTCGATTTTTTTTGACAGGGTATCAATGAGTATGCTCAAAAATCTGTGCAGCAAGGATGAACTTGAGCTTATGGACAATATTGAAATGCTTCAAGGGAAAATGATATTAAAGGAAGTGGATGAGGATGGAGAGCCTGCATTTAAGTTCACTCATCTAAAGCTCAGAGAATACATTTATAATCAATTATCCGAAGCAAAAAGAAGATTGATTCACCATAAGGCCGGTATAATACTTGAAAGCAAGCTTTCCAATAATAGAAAAGATATACATCTGTATCCATATCTGATATATCATTTTGAAAATAGTGGAGATTTGCTGTTGGAAGTAAAATATAAGCTTAAGAATCTTAATTATTATCTTGACCTGAATCATGAATTGTTCCCTGTTTTTACATCCGAGTCCGATAAAAGCTATGAGGGTATATGCATTAACGGTCTGGATATTATTCCGCAGCTTGATGTTCTTGAACAATCCATTGAGGCAACAAAGCGGAAAGGCTATGAAAATGTTGAAATTTTTAGGCTTGAAATTATCTTTCTTCACCTTAAGGGGAGATACCTTATACGGGAGGGAGACTATGAAAAAGGTTTGATTTGCATATCGGCAATGATAGACAAAGCTCTTGCCGTGGGGGATTTCTATTACTGCATTAAGGGTTATAAACAGCTGATATACTATGGCATACAGATACATAGCACTGATATTATGGATAAGTATATCAATCTCGCCGTACAATGTGCAAACGAGCATTTTATGGAAGAGTTGGGGATTCTATTCAGGCTTAAGGGATTAAGCAGATTAATGAAGGGAAGTTATGAGGAAGCGGAAGAGCTTCTGAAGCAGGCATTGGGTCTATTGAACTCCTACGATACAAAGGATGGCAAGTACTCTTTGAACATTGCAGCCTGCTACAACTATCTGGGTGAAATCAGAAGGTACGGAATGAGATTTTCATGGGCATTGGATTACTATGATAAAGCCATAAAAATATGTGAGGATATGAGGATTACGGCCGGCGCTTCCATTTTTTATACAAATGCAGGTCAGGCGGCTTTTGATATGGGCGATTACCATAGGGCCAAATCTTATTTTAACAGGGCAATTAAGCTCTATGATAAACAAGAATCCTATTGGGGAAGGTCTACAACAGAAGGCTATTTTTCTCTGCTTCTCATAAAGGACGGCTTCTATAAGGATGCACTGGAATATCTAAAAAAAGCGGAACTGCATGCGGAGAAGCTTAAGAGTCCTTATGAGCTGGGTTTGATGTTTAGAGTAAAGGCTGAAATCAAATCGAAAATGTATAAGAACAAGCAATTGGATAATGTATTCTGCAGCTATCTACACCAGTCTTTGGATGAATACTGCAACAGGGGATTGGAAATGCTCGCTAAAGCCAATAATCCCTATGAGATGGAAATACTAAAAGCTCTTGGTAAAGGAAATAAATAGAATACTGTATGATAAAGCAGAGGATACCATATTATAGCTTCCTTAAGGGGGCTTTTTCTTTTGTACACAGCAGCAGCTGGCGGTTTTACTGTTTAATTTGGGGCATACTGGGTAGAATATCTTACAGTATGATAAAATAATGTTAAGAATAAATGAAGAGAGGTATGGTTATGGGTAAAATAGCCGGTGCATTTATACTTCCTCATCCCCCTATTATGATTCGGGAGGTAGGAGGGAAAGAATCAGACAAGGTGAGTATGAGTATAGAGGCTGCAAATGAAGTTGCTTTAAGAATAGCAGAGCTTAAGCCTGATGCTGTCATAATTATAACACCTCATGGTCCTTTGTTCAGAGATGCAGTATCTATAGTGACAGACCCAAAAATAAAAGGTTCTCTGAAGAACTTTGGGGCTCCGGATGTTAGCTTTGAGTATGAAAGTGACAGTGAGCTGATAAGTGCCATAAGTGATGCTGCAGGAAGTTTGGATGTATCCTGTGTGCAGATAGATGAAGACATAAAGAAGAGCTTTAAAGTAAATACCGATCTGGATCATGGAGCATCTGTACCATTGTATTTCATAAGAAAAAGGTACAATGCTTTCAAGCTCGTACATATTACATACAGCTTGCTGCCTTTCGAGGATAACTACAGGTTCGGAATGGCCATTAGAAATGCTGTCAAAGAAAGCGGCAAAAAAGTTGTCGTTATAGCGAGCGGTGACCTTTCACACAAGCTGACTCCTGATGCACCTGCAGGCTACAGCGATAAGGGTGAGGAGTTCGATAAGCTGTTTGTTCAATCTATTAAAAACGGAGACATAATGAAGCTAATGAGTCTCGAACACGGCTTTTTAGAGGAAGCAGGTGAGTGCGGACTAAGGTCTGCAATAATGCTCTTTGGAGTACTGGATGGAGCTATAGTAAGAGGAGAAATACTGTCCTATGAAGGCCCTTTTGGAGTAGGCTATTGCATAGCGCAGCTGCAATATAATGATGAGCCGGTAAAGGGAGAAGATTCTGAGTTGTTAAGGAAATATATGAACAGCAAGCAAAAATCCATTGAGCAAAAAAGGAATAACGAGGATCATTACGTAAGACTTGCAAGGCATACCTTGGAGGAGTATGTAAGGAACGGAAGGCTTATAAAGATACCTGACGGCTTACCTGCAGAAATGCTGGAGGCTCAGGCGGGCGTATTCGTATCAATCAAAAAAGACGGTGTGCTGAGGGGCTGTATAGGAACCATAGCACCCACCAGAAGAAATATTGCAGAGGAAATAATCAATAACGCCATAAGCGCAGGAACTAAAGATCCCAGATTTCTGCCTGTCTGTGAGGATGAGCTGGAGCAGCTGACATATTCAGTGGATGTATTGATGGAGCCTGAAACTGTAGTGGATAGGAACATGCTGGACGTGAATAAGTATGGAGTCATTGTGCGTAAGGGATATAGAACAGGTCTTTTGCTGCCCAACCTGGAAGGAGTTGACACCGTTGAATACCAGCTGGAAATTGCTCTGAGTAAAGCAGGCATACGCAAGGATGAGGATTATGAAATCCAGCGCTTTGAAGTTGTTAGACACTATTAAAGGAGTAATATTATGCCTAAGGAAGCTATGTATTATGAAAAAGTGAATGAAAGAACCATAAGCTGCAGCTTATGTCCTCACGGCTGTGTTCTGCAGGAGGGAAAAACAGGTATTTGCAAGGCAAGAGAGAATATCGGAGGAGTGCTGTACAGCAACAATTACGGAGAAATATCCGCAATAGCAATGGACCCCATAGAAAAGAAGCCGCTTTACCATTTTTATCCCGGCAAATATCTGCTGTCAATTGGTTCAACAGGCTGCAACTTCAGGTGCGACTTCTGCCAGAATTTCCAGATAGCACAAAAAAAATCAGGACTGCATACTCCGGCTCATTCCCTTGAGACTGGATATCTGGTAAAGCTCTGCCGTGATGAGGAGGACTGCATTGGAATAGCATACACCTATAATGAGCCAAGCATTTGGTATGAGTATGTATATGACACCTCTCAATATGTTAAGGAAAAAGAGTTCAAAAATATAATGGTAACAAACGGCTATATGTCTCCTGAACCTTTTAAAGAGCTGCTGCCTTATATTGATGCCTTTAATATAGATGTAAAGGCATTCTCTGAAAAATACTATAAAGAAATATGCGGCGGAAAGCTTGAAAATGTAAAAAGAACAGTTGAACTGGCAGCAGATAAGGCTCATGTGGAGCTGACAACTCTTATAGTCCCGGGGCTTAATGATTCTGATGATGAAATAGCAGAGCTTGCAAAATGGATATCGGAAATGAAGCCTTCCATACCCTTGCATCTTACCAGATATTATCCCCAGTATAAGATGTCCTTGCCTTCGACACCAGTTGAGACCATTAAAAGGCTTAAAAGGGTTGCGGAAGAGTATCTTGAATATGTATACACCGGTAATATCTACGGTGAAGACAGTAATACCTATTGTCCGGAATGTAAAGCCCTGCTTGTAAGGAGAGGAAATGTTATACTATACGAGCACCTGGAAGACGGAGTCTGCACAAAATGCGGAAAGGAGATAGACATAATTGGAACAAAGGACCTTACATAGTATATGAAATCATATACCGTCTGATTATAAGTGTTTATACAAATCTAAATGATTGTTGATAATGTAAAGGCTATGGAATATAATAATTCTATTGGCAGGCTTTGGCTTTGCTGATGAATTATATAGCTGAGGGAGATGGAAAACATGAATTTTTTCAGACAAATGAAGGACAGCGTTACGGATTTCAGATTCTATAAAGGAATAAAGGAAAACAGATTCGGAAAGACTTTCTTGTATCTGTTGATTTTATTTCTAATAATACATAGTATAAATACGGTGCAGAATTATATTATTGCCAGAAATTTGCTGGAGATGATGTCTGTAGAGTTGAATGAAAGAGTGCCTGAATTTCAGGTTATTGAAGGTCAGCTGAATTTTGAAGGGGATATGCCATACTATATACTGAATGAGCAGGGACAGGTTTTTGTTGTTGATACTACCGGACAGTTAGATAAAAACGCCCTTGAGGATGCTTTTTCAGGTATGCTGTTTACGAAAGACAGGATATACATAAAAAACCAGTTCCAATATACTGATGTTTCATATACGGATATGGGTCTATCGAGTTATACAAAGAAGGACCTTGTAGATATGCTGCCTGGACTGTCCAGTCTTGTACTGGTATTTATGATAATAGGCTTTGTATTTGCCATAGGTATCAAGCTGCTTCAGGCTGTATTACTGGGACTGGTGGGTTTGATTTTTGGAGCAGCTTACAATGTTGAACTCAAATTTAAGCATACCTTCAATTTCGGAGTATATGCGCTGACACTGCCAATGCTGCTGCAGATTGCTTATGATTTATCAGGATATACATTGCCCCCTGTATGGATAGTACCATTATTTACTTTGATATATTGGGGAGTGGCACTTGTTTATATGGCAATGGCAGTGAAGTATTACAAGAACAGCCTTTTGAATGAGCCAAGAGAAGATATGATAGACACTATAGAATAAAAAAGATATTTCCGGGGGAATAGGATGAAAATAGGAGTCATTTCGGATACTCATATAACCAGAGCAGGAAAAACCTTGCCGGAGGCAGTGCATGAAGCCTTTGAAGGAGTGGATTTGATACTTCATGCAGGGGATATAATGATAGAAGAGGTGATTATCGAGTTGGAGGCAATTGCACCAACAACTGTAGTTGCCGGTAATAATGATGGATTTGAGCTTTTTGCAAAGTACGGGAAGCGCAGAATAATAGAGGTCAATGGCTTCAGAATAGGGCTGACTCATGGCTATGGAAGGGGAAGATCCTTCATGAATGCATATTATGAGTTTATTGATGATAAGCTTGATTGTATCGTATATGGGCATAGTCATGCCCCGCATAATGAAATCATAGACAATGTACTTTATTTCAATCCGGGCTCTCCAACAAACAGGCGCTTTCAACCGCAATGTTCTGTAGGAGTTCTGCATCTGACTGAAACAGAAGTTAAGGGGGAAATTATTTATTTTGATTAGAAAAAATACGGCTGCACCGTATTTGATGTCTATATTTCTTTCTGGATTATAGTAGCTTACCTATACAATAAAAATGGCGTCCCGTAACGAGACGCCTTTGTTATTTACAGCATTGCATCAAATAGTATGCCTTGGTTTAAAAGCTTTGAAGCATATTGCAGCTGCGCATTCTGCTTGTAATTATATATACTGCTGAAGCTAGACAGATTATTAAGCCTGTCATTGCCCGGTGCATAGCTTAAAGCTGTTTTTTCCATGGCTTCATCGACTATTCTTGATACTCTTGTGGATATTCCGGAACTGCTGCCCAGTAAATTCTTAACTCTGTCAGAGTTGTAAGTCAAAGCCTCCGATAATTTTTCGGAATCAATTTCCAGTTTACCTGATGATTTTACTTCTATGCCTATGCTTCTAAGACCTGATCTGTTAGAATTTACACTGCTCAACAATTCGTTTTTGAGCCCGTTTGCATTTGTATTGGAATAATCTTTCTCATTGAGAAAATCAATGGTTTTGTTGTAGTCTGAGACGAATTCATTAATGGCATCCTTGATTTTTTCCTTGTCCTGAGACACCTTGAGCTTGGTCTCACCCACTCCCCTGAGAGTAAGACTGATATCATTGTCTACCTTTATATCATTGGACTCTGATTCGTATTGGTTACCATTAAGCTGATAGCTTGCATTATCGGCATTTTGTACAGCATTGTTAAGCTGAAGCTGCGATGATAGGGTTCCATCAACATCTTCCACAGTAAAAGCAGCTGATTTTCCGGTTTTTTCAGAAGCCAGACTAAGCTGCACGTTTCCGTTCTTATCTTCGATTATATTGCTTTTGATACCGATATTTGAGTTATTGATTTTTGAATTTATATTGCTTAAAACATCCCTGTTAGTATTATAGGATTTTATGTCCAACTCAATAATGACGCTTTTACTGCCGGAAGAAATCTTAAAGCTTTGGTTTCCTGTTTCCAGTTCATTAAATGAGCTTCCATTGAGTTTTACAGTATTATTGATCTGGGAGCGGGCAACTTTGTCAATCTTTACCGAATGCTCTTTAGATGCAGCGTTTTTGGCAGCAGTTCCAGTTACTATACTTGGATCATTGGTCACTATTTGCTTACTGTCGTATACTGTGTCCTTTGAGCTGATTTTCAACTGACTGGCAGATGAACTCAGATTGCTGAAATTGTCATTAAATGAAGATATATAGCCTGCCATTTCATTTCTAAGAGCCTTATTAAGCTTGATTGAGTACAAAGCCGTTATTCCGGCTCCATATATCATTTTCGAAGAAGGGTCCAACTCAGCGGATGAAAATGGAGATTTAAACATATTGGAATAATATGCATATCTGTTGATTCCATTTATCATATTGACACCCCCTCCAAAAAGATACACTTTTACACTTATATTATATATTAAAGTAAAATATTACAGAATAGGTCTATTGTACCATTTTGACACCAATATACATTTTTACACATTATTCATCTATTTGTGTTGACATTGTTTGAGGTTTGTATTATCATTGCGTTGAATTGCATTATATTTTATATAAAGCTATATTGAAAGCTTGACAGATACAGAGATTAAGCTTCGCTAAGAGGAGGATAAAATGCTAGATAGGATTATGGAGCATAACAAGAGATACGTGGCAGAAAGAAGGGCAAAGGGTAAGGACAAGCCCATAAGCGCGCATGCTCATGCCGATGTAATGGTATTTACCTGCATGGATACAAGGCTGGTGGAGCTTTTGGAGCCTGCAATGGGCTTTAGAAGAGGTGATATCAAGATACTGAAAAATGCAGGAAATACCATTAGAAATGATTGTGATGATGTTATAAGAAGCATATTCATAGGTACAGTTGTAATGGGGCTGAAGGAAGTATATATTGTCGGCCACAAGGATTGCGGAATGGCTAAGCAGACTCCCGAGGAAATAAGGGAGAAAATGCTTGCAAGAGGTATTTCCGAAGAAGCGGTGAATGCTATAAATATTGCTGAATGGGCAGGGCTGCTTACCAATGAAGAAGAAAATGTCAGGAATGTTGTAGCAAGGATAAAGTCTTCACCTTATATTCCAAAGGATGTAATTGTGCATGGGCTTATGATGGATCCCAATTCAGGAGAGCTGGAGATACTAATAGACGGTGCAGGTAGTATAGTTGCAACATGATATGTTTTTAAATGAAACATTTGAAAGCTTATTGGTACATTGGACGGATATGTATAATTTGGTGGAGGGAGACAAAAATGGAGAAAAGAATACTTACTCCGAAAGAAATAGCACAGTCCATATGTGATACAGGTGCAGCAAAGGCAAAGCTTACAATACTGCAGATGCTTGTGTTGGGTATTTTTGCCGGTGCTTTCATCTCTTTTGGAGCACAGGGTGCAATCACTATCGCACAGACCTTGGGCAATATTGATCCCGGATTGCAGAAGTTTGCTTTTGCTGCAGTTTTTCCGGTAGGACTTATGTTAGTAGTTTTATGCGGCGCAGAGCTTTTTACAGGCAACAATCTTATGACGCTTGGATGTCTCAATTGTCAATTTACGTGGAAGGATATTCTAAAGAACTGGTTTTTTGTATACTTTGCAAATTTTATCGGTTCACTGCTTGTTGCATGGATGATACATCAATCGGGTTTAATGGCCTCTGATTCAGAGATTGCAGCATTTGCTATGGGAATTGCAGCAAAGAAGGTTAATCTCACCTTTGGAGTAGCAATAACAAGAGGTATACTATGCAATATTATAGTAGTACTTGCAGTATGGATGGCAACAGGAGCAAGAGACGTGATAAGCAAGATTTTTGCTTGCTGGTTTCCAATCATGCTTTTCGTTGTTTCTGGTTATGAGCACAGTGTTGCCAATATGTATTTCATACCATTAAGCATGTTTTTGGGGGCTGACATAACAGTAGGCCAGTTCCTTATAAACAACCTTATTCCTGTAACAATAGGAAATCTTATAGGCGGTGCTGTTATTGTTCCGCTGTTCTACTATGTTGCATATATAAAAGATTCAGCAAAAACAGTACCGGTTTCAAGTACGGCACAAAAGAAATAAAGTTTAAGCAAGCTGTGGTAATCCTTTTTGGATTACCTTTTTTTATATTTTATTACGATGTGCAGCTTATAAATTGATAAAAACAATAAACATTATGTATATTTTGATGTATAATTATTGAAGAATATTTATTGTCTAGAGGTTAAAATGAATAATATATTAGATGGACTTATAGGTGCTTTTGATTTACTTTTTTCCTTTGACAGAGAAATATACCGGATTATAGGACTTTCCTTAATAGTTGCATTTAGTTCAACAGCAATATCTGCCTTATTAGGCATACCTGCCGGAGTGCTTATTGGGATGAACAGCTTCAAGGGTAAAAAGCTTTTAGTAAGGCTGATATATACTTTAATGAGCCTGCCTCCTGTTATTGCAGGATTAGTTATATTTCTTCTGCTGTCAAGGAAGGGACCTTTAGGTTTCATGGGTATACTTTTTACACCTGCAGCAATGATTATTGCTCAAGTATCGCTGATTACTCCGATTATAACAGGTATTGTGTACAACAGCGTAAAGGAAAAAGGGCAGCTGATACGAAGTGTGGGTAAGACTCTGGGGGCAGGACGGATTGAGATACTTTTATTGCTTGTTGCTGAGCTTAGAGTGAGTATTCTTACCGGTGTAATAACCGGCTTTGGAAGGGCAACATCTGAGGTAGGAGCAATTATGCTGGTAGGCGGCAATATTAAAGGACATACCAGAGTAATGACAACAACTATAGCCATGCTGCAAGGCATGGGGGAATATACCACAGCCATAGCATTAGGCTTTGTGCTGCTCACGATTTCATTTATAATAAACAGCCTGCTGTATAAATACCAACGGGTGGAATAATATGAGAATAATTGTAGATAGTATATGCAAATCATATAAAAACATAAAAATACTGGAAGTTGACCGGTGGACATGCTCATCGCCTGCCATTGTGGGAATCATAGGACCCAATGGTGCAGGGAAAAGCACTTTGGTGCGCATGGTTGCAGGTTTGGAAGTACCGGACAGCGGTAGGGTGCTTTATGAGGATGTTGAATCGGAAAAGGATATAAGTAAATCTGTGACAATGGTGTTTCAGAATCCCTATATGATTCGTACCTCAGTATACAATAATATACTTTATCCCCTTAAGCTGAGAAAAATAGAAAAGAATAAAGCAGCAGCCATGGTAGAAGATATGATTGAGCAGTTTGAGCTTGGAGCTGTCAAAAACAACAAAGCATGGACACTATCCGGCGGTGAGGCACAGAAGGTAGCGCTGGCAAGGGCGCTTGTAATAAAACCCAAGCTGCTTGTACTGGATGAGCCTACTGCCAATATTGATCCATCATCTATGGCAATTATGGAAAATATGATAAAAAAGGCAAGGCAGGAGTATGACGCTCTGATCCTGCTTGTATCCCACAATTTACAACAGGCAAGAAGACTATGTGATACTCTGGTATTTATGGATAAAGGAAGGATTATAGAATACGGAAGCAGTGAGCAGTTGATTTATGATCCACAGTCAAAGCTGACAAGAGATTTTATAAATGGAGAGCTGCCGCTCGATATAAGCAGATAGGAGGTTGGGTATGAAGCTATTAAAGGTTGACACCGTTGAACAGGTAAAGGAGAAGCTGAAGCGCCATTTCTCCTGTCATTCGCCCGGTACGGAAAGCATCAGATTGGATAAGGTCCTGGGAAGGATTGCAGCGAGAGATATATTCAGCGGGTTTGACATTCCTGAATTTAACCGTTCCACAGTTGACGGGTACGCAGTTCTGTCCAAGGATACCATAGGTGCATCTGAAAGTCTTCCTCTTTTTCTTGATATAGCTGGAAGTGTTGAAATGGGCAAAGCTACCCAAATCATACTGAATAGCGGCAAGGCTGCATATGTTCCCACCGGCGGGATAATTCCGGCAGGTGCAGACGGTGTAGTCATGATAGAATACATTGAAATGCTGGATGAAAAAACAATTGCAGTTCATGATAGTATAGCGCCCGGTGATAATATTATTAATATCGGCGATGATATAAGGAAAAATGAAATACTTATAAACAGGGGCTGCGTGATAAAGCCACAGCAGATAGGAGTTCTTGCAGCGGCAGGAGTTGAATATGTCGAGGTTTATAAGAAGCTTAAAATAGCAATTTTGTCCACCGGTGATGAAATAGTCAGTCCATTCAGTGAAGTAGCACCGGGACAGGTGAGGGACATAAATGCATATGTGCTGGCAGCTATGGCAGAGGAATTAGGTGCAGAGGTTACGTCAATAAATATGCTTAAGGATGATCTTGAGCTGCTTACTGCTACGATAGGAGATTTGGCGAAGCATAACGATATAGTGGTTGTGTCGGGAGGAAGCTCAGCAGGCAACAAGGATGTAACTGCAAAAGCCATCGATAACCTGGGAAACCCGGGAGTGTTTGTACATGGAATTGCAGTAAAGCCTGGAAAGCCTACCATAATAGGAAAGTCAGGGAATACGGCGATAATTGGTTTGCCCGGACATCCAGTGTCTGCAGCAGTAATTTTCAGAGTGTTCGTTGGATATCTTGTGAAGCTTATTTTGGGTAAGGAAGCTGAAAGACTATACATACAAGCCAGATGTACAGCCAATATACACTCTTCTCCAGGCAAGGAAACCTATCAGATGGTAGAGTTGTCCGAGGGACCTGAAGGCTATGAAGCTTATCCGGTGTATGCAAAATCAGCTGCAATATCGTTGTTATCAAAGGCACAGGGTTATATCACCATACCAATGAATAAAGAAGGAATAAAAAAAGGTGAAGCGGTCAGGGTAGAGCTGCTTTAAGGAGTGGGAAAATTGAAAACTTTTGATAGGAATATTTATTTATCAAACATGGATGTTGATGATGCTATAAAGCTGTATTTTGATAGAATCAACCTCATTACAGGCTTGGGTATGGAAAGCATCGATGTTACAGATTCTTTGGGGAGAATATCAGCAGAGCCGGTTTTTGCTGTTGCTTCTTCACCAAATTTCAATGCTTCTGCAATGGATGGTATAGCGGTAAGTTCCCGTACCACCTTCGGGGCTTGTGAATCCAAGCCGTTAAGGCTAAAAAAACACGTTGATTTCATCTATGTTGATACAGGAGATCCTATTACAGATCCTTATGATTCCGTTATTATGATAGAGGATGTAGTACGAATCGATGATGACACCGTTGAAATAATAAAAGCAGCTTCTGCATGGCAGCATATAAGGCCAATAGGTGAGGATATAGTTGCACATGAAATGATAATACCTGAGAGCCATATTATCAGACCTATGGATGTAGCTGCAATGCTGGCTGGAGGTCTGCTAAAAATAAAAGTGCTTAAGCTGCCCAAGGTTGCAATTATCCCTACAGGAAGTGAGATAATTGAGCCGGGAGAGCATATGGAGCTTGGGAAAATTATTGAGTCAAACTCCAGAATGTTTGAGGGTATGGTACTTGACTATGGCGGTAAACCATTGAGATACAAGCCTGTTCCGGATAATTATGAGCTTTTGAAGAAAACCCTAAAGGATGCTTTGCAGCAAAGTGATGCTGTTGTAGTCAATGCCGGTTCATCTGCAGGCTCTGAAGATTATACAGCTGCTGTGATTTCTGAGCTGGGAGAGGTACTTGTTCATGGTATTGCTGCTAGGCCCGGGAAGCCTGCGATACTCGGAATTGTAGACAATAAACCAGTAATAGGGATTCCTGGCTATCCGGTGTCAGCTTATTTTGTATTTGAAACCTTTGTAAAACCGCTTATACTAAAATATGGTAATAGGCCTGAACGTGAAGAAAAGTATGTGGAAGCTGTTGTTTCCAAAAGAATTGTTTCTTCCCTGAAGTATAAGGAGTTTGTACGTATGAAGCTGGGAAAAGTAGGTGAAAACCTCATTGCCACGCCTTTAAGCAGAGGTGCAGGTGCAACTATGTCTCTTGTAAGAGCAGACGGCATATTGACAATTCCTCAAAACAGCGAAGGGATTGAAGCGGGTGAAAAGGTTGAAATCAAGCTACTTAAAGATATCAGAGAGATATATAATACTTTGGTGTCCATAGGCAGTCATGACCTTGCAATGGACATAATAGGCAATCATATACACAGAAGGAACTCTCATTTCAGCTTGTCCTCAGCTCATGTAGGAAGCATGGGCGGTATTATGGCCATAAAAAGAAATGAAGCACATATAGCTCCTGTTCATCTGCTTGATGAGACTACCGGTGAATATAATACTGCATATATAAGAAAATATCTCGCAGGTACGGATATGGCTTTGGTAAAAGGCTTGAAGAGAGTTCAGGGTATGATAATACCGAAGGGAAACCCTAAAAGCATAAAGAGCTTTAAGGACTTATTAAGAAACGATATCCAGTATGTGAACAGACAAAGAGGTGCAGGCACCAGGATTCTTGCTGATTATCTTATGTCAAAGCTGGGCATAAATCCGGAAAGCATAAAGGGATATGACAGGGAAATGACTACTCACATGGCTGTAGCTGCAGCTGTTGCTTCCGGCACAGCGGATGTAGGCTTGGGAGTGTATTCTGCAGCCAAAGCCTTAGAACTGGATTTTCTGCCCATAGGACAGGAGGATTATGATTTTGTAATTCCGGTGAAATATCTGAATGAAAATATGGTACAATTATTTATAGAAGTTTTAACCTCCAAAGAGCTGAAAAAGGAACTGGATGCACTGGGAGGCTATTCAACCGAAGGCGTAGGCGAGCTTATATATATTTAGCTATGAAATGGAGATTAGTATGAAGGACAAGCAAGGTAGAAATATTAACTACATCAGGGTATCAGTAACAGACAGATGCAATCTTCGCTGCAGATACTGCATGCCTGAAGAGGGGATAGTAAAAAAAGAGCATTCTGAGATGCTAGCCCTTGAGGAGATATATAAGGTAATAGAGGCATGTATGCCCTTGGGCATCAACAAGGTAAGGCTGACCGGCGGAGAGCCGTTGGTGCGCAAAGGCATTGTTGAGCTGATATCAAAGCTGTCCAAGCTTGAGCAAATAAAAGATATAGCTCTGACCACCAACGGGGTGCTGCTGGCGGAATATGCAGACGACTTGAAGAAAGCGGGTCTAAGCAGGGTAAACATCAGCTTGGATACCTTGGATGGAAATAAATACAGAAGTATAACAAGATGCGGAAAAATACAGGATGTACTGAATGGAATAGAAGCAGCAAAGGCATGCAATCTGACACCAATTAAAATAAATACCGTACTTATAGGCGGTTTTAATGATGATGAAATTGAGGATTTTGTAAATCTTACGAAGTATGGAAATATTGACGTGAGATTTATTGAGCTGATGCCCATAGGACAGGCTTCAAGCTGGACAAAGGATAAGTTTATACCTAATTCAATCGTGCTTGACAGGGTTAAGGAGTTGGAAGAAGTAGAGGGCTATGACCCGGGCAGTACGGCCAGGTATTATAAGCTGCCTGATGCTTTAGGAAAAGTGGGGCTGATAAATCCCATAAGCCATAAATTCTGCAGTGAGTGCAACAGAATAAGGCTTACTGCAGATGGGAAGCTTAAGCCGTGCTTGCATTCAAACCAGGAGATAGATATAAAAAGTATACTTAGGGAGGATGGAGGAAATCTGTTTTCTGCTATTGAAGCTGCAGTATATTCAAAGCCCCTGCAGCATAATCTGGAGGATAAGGAATACATACCCATAAACAGGGATATGTTCAGAATAGGAGGTTGAGATATGAAGGGTAAGGTTGTGGCAATTAATATAAGCGAGAAAAAGGGAGTACCTAAGACAGCTGTTGAGGAAGGCTTCTTCAGAATAGATCATGGCTTGGTAGGAGATGCTCATGCCGGCAACTGGCACAGACAGGTTAGCCTGCTTGGAATTGAAAGTATAGAAAAAATGAAAGCGCTTGGAATACAGGGCTTATGCACGGGCAAATTTGCTGAAAATATAACTACAGAGGGCATTGAGCTGTATAAGCTGCCTGTGGGAACTAAACTGCGCATAGGAGACACAATACAGGAGGTAACACAGATAGGCAAGGAATGCCATACAAAGTGTGCAATTTATCATACTGTTGGTAATTGTGTGATGCCTACTGAAGGAATTTTCACCAAAGTATTGAAGGAAGGAAGCGTAAAAACAGGAGACGAAATCATGGTGCTTGAATAAAACATTTAAGTTTTTGGGAGGGAAAATTATGAAAAACATCAACGTGAAAAACAAAATCATACTGCTTGGTGTGTTAATAATTGCAGCTTTCTTCGTATTTACACTGCTATATGTTGTTCCTACAGCTTATAACGAAATTGAAGCACGGACAATTGAAAAAACACTAAATATTACTGAGACTGCATATTCAATAGTCAAACACAATTATGAACAGTATAAAAGCGGTAAAATAAGCGAAGAGAAGGCTAAAGAAGCTGCCATGCAGACCATAAAGCATCTCAGATACGGTAAGGATGGTTATGTATGGATTAATGATTATGATCAGGTTATGGTAATGCACCCTACAAATCCTAAGCTGGATGGTCAAAGCATGGTTGACTTTGAAGACCCCAATGGCTTCAAATTATTTGGCGCAATGGCTGCTGTTGTTAAAGAAAAGGGTGAAGGGGAGATCAGGTATGAATGGCCTAAACCCGGATTTGACAAGCCTCAGCCTAAAATATCCTATGTAAAGGGTTTTGAAGAATGGCAGTGGATTATTGGAACAGGTGTCTATGTTGATGATCTTGATGGTGTCAAGTTTAGAATAAGAAACAACATATTACTGTTCTGTATAATCATAATCCTGGTTTCTGTTTTACTGATGCTGGGTATTGTAATTCCACTCAACAAATCAATGAAAAAGGTATTGTGCAGGCTTGATTCTATTGCATCCGGAGATTTTTCGGATAGTCTTGATATGGATCAAAAGGATGAAATGGGTTTAATAGCTAAGTCGGTAAATGCTTTATTAGCTAATATGCGTTTGCTTTTTTCCAATGTATTGGAGATAGAAGAAAGAGTATATACCTCATCCACGCATGTCAAGCAATCTTTGGATGATCTAAGCTCAGGCTCTGAGCAGATTGCCCTGACGGTATCAGAACTGGCAAAAGGAGCTACAGAGCAGGCCGGCTCTGTAGATGCCGTAAGCAATCAAGTAAGCAGTATAGTAAAAAGTCTGGAAAAAATAGATCATGATATTACTGATTCGGAAAAATTGTTGGATAATGCAGTTAGCAGGGTGTTTGAAGGCGAAAAATCCGTAGAGCTTCAGGAAGTGAAAATGACAGAAAGCAGAAAGGCTGTTCAAAGTGTGAGCTCTGCAGTTAATCAGCTGCTCGATAAATCAAACGCTGTTGGCGAAATACTGGTGGTAATTAATCAGATAGCAGAACAAACCAATCTTCTGTCACTAAATGCAGCTATTGAAGCTGCCAGGGCAGGTGAGATGGGAAAGGGCTTTGCCGTTGTAGCAAATGAGGTAAGGAAACTGGCAGAGCAGTCGGCCCAATCCGTAAAGCAAATCGAAAGCCTGATTGTAAGCATGCAGCAGGGTGTCACCTCTGCTTCGCAGGAAATGACAAAGGTTGATGCAATAGTTGACGAGCAGAATGATGCTCTGGCAAAAACTATTGTATCCTTTAACAATATCAGAGCTGCAGTTCAATCAATAAGTGAAAACATAAAATCCATTGCCAGTGCATCTGGTAGTCTGGCTGAGAACGCAAAGAATGTTGAGCTTAAGATCATGAACATGGCAAGCATATCTCAGGAAGCAGCAGCAGGAACAGAGGAAATGGCCGCTTCTACCCAGCAGCAGACAGCAACTCTTCAACAGGTGTCAGAGGCTGTAAATAATATGTCAGAGCAAATGAACAAGCTTAATGAAAATATTAAAAAGTTCAAAGTCTGAACTACTTACATATTTTTATTTGGCAGAGAAAAACTACAAAATAGAAGCTTATAATGACTTTCGGGGGTATGAAGTGAATAAAATTGATAGATTATATGAATATATAAAAAGCTGCAAAAAAGTTGCTGTTGCTTTCTCCGGAGGAGTGGACAGCTCCTTTTTGCTGAAGGCATCTTGTGAAGCATTGGGCAGAGAGAATGTTTTGGCAGTCACAGTATTATCCAGCGTCATTTCTGAAGAAGAAAGACAGGATGCTGCGGAGCTGGCAAAAAGCATTGCTGTTCAGCATGAGGTGCTGGAGTTTGATGTTTTCTCCATTCCGGGTTTTAAGGAAAATCCGGTTGATAGATGCTATATATGTAAAAAACAGATTTTTAATGCTATTTCAAATATAGCTGCTGCCTATAGAATAAATACGGTAGTTGATGGAACCAACGCTGATGATTCCGGGGATTACAGACCCGGCATGAAGGCTTTGGAGGAGCTTGGTATCAAAAGTCCTCTGAAGCTGTGTGGTATTGGTAAGAGAGAAATAAGAGAAGCATCCCGTAAGTTGGAGCTTTTTACATGGAGCAGGCCGAGTATGGCCTGCCTTGCTTCGAGAATACCCTACAACGAAGAAATTACAGAGGCCAAACTGAGGATGGTGGAGAAGGCTGAAGCTGTGTTGAGGAGCATGGGGTTTTCTCAGCATAGGGTTCGCTGTCACGGTACCATAGCCAGAATTGAGCTGCTGCCTTCGGAGATGGGGAGAATATTGGATGAGGATAAGCTTTCTATAATAAACGAAGGCTTTAAGAGCATTGGATTTGATTATGTTACTTTGGATCTTAAAGGCTACAGAACAGGAAGCCTGAATGAGACAATACTCAAAAAGGAGGTTTAGGGGTGGACGAGAAATTTGTAAAACAGCTGCTAAGCAGTGTCAAGAACGGAAATGTAGATATAGATGAAGCAGTGGATATGCTAAGAAAGCTTCCCTATGAGGATTTGGGTTTTGCCAAGCTGGATAATCATAGAAAGCTTAGAAAGGGCTCAGGTGAAGTAATATATTGTGAAGGTAAAACTCCTGAACAATGCTCATTGATATTTGAAAAAATGCTTGAAAGCAATAGCAATGTTTTGGGAACCAGAGCTAATGTGGACATATATGAGGCAGTAAAAAGCAGAGCGGCAGATGCTGTGTACAATGCAGCAGCAAGAACCATTACAGTAATGAGAGGAGAGCAGGTACCCGGAAAGGGCAAGGTGGTGATTGCCACAGGAGGAACCTCTGATATACCTGTGGCGGAAGAAGCCGCAGTGACAGCAGCCTTTATGGGAAGTAATGTCCACAGGCTATACGATGTAGGTGTGGCAGGCATACACAGGCTCTTGATGAATTCCGACATGCTTGTTGATGCAGATGTAATAGTAGCTGTTGCAGGGATGGAGGGTGCTCTGGCCAGTGTGGTTGCAGGGCTTGTGAGCTGTCCTGTTATTGCTGTTCCTACCAGTGTCGGCTATGGAGCCAACTTTGGAGGGCTTTCGGCGCTGCTGACAATGATAAACAGCTGTGCCAGCGGTATAGCAGTTGTCAATATAGATAATGGCTTTGGAGCGGGATATATGGCTGCATTAATCAACAGAAGAAGAAGCTGAGGAGTGGAGTTATGAAAGTATTATACTTTGATTGCTTTTCGGGAATAAGCGGGGATATGACTCTCGGAGCACTTTTGGATCTGGGTATTGAAGAAGCTCTTCTGAAGGATAAACTCAAGCTGCTTAAGCTGGAAGGCTATGAAATAAAAACAGAGAAGAAGCTGAAGAATGGAATAATGGGTACGGAGCTTACAGTACTTCTGAAGGATGATAAACATGAGCATGACCACGACCACGGTCATAACCATGTTCATCACCATGAGCATGAAGTTCATAAGGGACACCACCATGAGCATATACACCACCACCATGCTCATGAGCACAGAAGCTATAGGGATATTTTGAAGCTTATAGAAGACAGTGAGCTTAATATGAATATAAAAGCATTAAGTAAAAAGATATTTAATGTAATTGCTGAGGCAGAAGCCAAAATACACGGCAAGGCTGTTGAAGAAGTGCATTTCCATGAGGTTGGAGCCGTGGATTCTATAGTAGATATTGTAGGAGCCGCAATATGCATAGATGCATTAAAGGTAGAGGACATAATGTTTTCTAAAATTCCCCTATCCACAGGCTTTGTAAAATGTCAGCACGGCATATTCCCCGTGCCTGCTCCGGCAACAATGGAAATACTAAAGGGTGTACCTGTTTATTACAACAATGCAGGCTTCGAACTGGTAACCCCTACGGGTGCAGCTATAGTAAAGGCCTTGGGAACAGATTTCGGTATGCCTGAGGATGTCGAAATTGAAAGCATAGGCTATGGCTTAGGTAAAAAAACCTATGAGGTTCCCAATGTATTAAGGGCAATAATATTCAATACTGTAAAAAAAAACAGTGAAAAAGTAGTACAGATAAATACCAATATTGATGATATGACAGGGGAACAGCTGGGTTTTCTGATGGAGAAGCTTATGCAGGAGGGAGCATTGGATGCGTATTTTACGGGTATCAGCATGAAGAAAAACAGGCCTGCGGTAATGCTTTCAGTACTTTGCAGCTGTGACAAGAAAGAGTATTTCACTTCTCTTTTGCTTAAATACAGCAGCACCTTTGGAGTAAGGTATTCCTATATGGAAAGAGAAGTCCTGGCAAGAAAAACCATAAGCATTGATACAGAGTACGGATGCATGAGGGTCAAGCTTGGGCTACTGAACGGAGAGGTTGTCAAATTTGCTCCTGAATACGAGGATTGCAGGGCGGCAGCTATAAAGTATGACAAGCCTGTTCAGCATATATATGAAGCAGTAATCCATGAACTTATGAAAAAGAAAGAAGTGCTGCATTTCAGTATATTCTGAGAATTTTAAAACCATTTGACAAATGGCTTTTCTTTCAATATACTAGGTAGAAATATATAATTTTCAGGGGACAGGGAACGGGGATCAAATTCTCGCAACTCGCAACCCGTCGCTTTTAAAGCGATACTCTCAACCTAAATAGATGTACTCATATAATATCGGGGATATGGCTCGAAAGTTTCTACCGTATGACCTTAAATCATGCGACTATGAGTGGAATAAGTTGTCTTGACGCCAATTTACTCTATAGTTGAAATACAATTTTGGCTAATTGATAACCGGCTGTTTCACTTGCCGGTTTCTTATTTTTTTGGGCATCATATTTAACATTAGTTACTATTAATTTTATATATTTTTTAAGGAGTGAAAAAGGCAAATGGAGAAGTTTTTAAAAGAAGGGCTGACATTTGATGACGTACTGCTAATACCTGCAAAATCAGAAATTCTACCAAAAAACACAGATGTATCGACCTATTTGACAAAGAGAATAAAACTGAATATTCCTCTTATGTCGGCAGGTATGGATACAGTGACAGATGCCAGACTAGCCATAGCTATAGCCAGAGAAGGAGGCGTAGGAATAATCCATAAGAACATGTCCATTGAAAAGCAGGCAATGGAGGTTGACAAGGTAAAGCGCTCTGAGCACGGAGTCATAGTTGATCCGTTCCATCTTTCTCCTGAACATATTGTATCTGACGCAATGGAGCTTATGGAAAGATATAGGATTTCTGGTGTCCCTATTACTGATGAGAAAGGGAAGCTGGTAGGAATACTTACCAACAGAGATCTTCGTTTTGAAACTGATATGAGAAGAAAAATAGGTGAGGTTATGACTAAGGATAGACTCATAACTGCACCGGTAGGTACAGATATAACCGAAGCAGAGGAAATACTGAAAAAGCATAAGATAGAGAAGCTTCCACTGGTAGATGATAAGGGATACTTAAAAGGACTTATTACTATAAAGGATATAGAAAAGGCTATACAATACCCTAATTCCGCAAAGGATTCAAGCAGCAGACTGCTGGCAGGGGCAGCCGTGGGAGTCACAAACGACATGCTTGAAAGAGTAGAAGCTTTGGTTGCTGCCAAGGTGGATGTTATAGTTATAGATACGGCACACGGTCATTCCAAGGGTGTCATAGATGCGGTCAAAAAGGTTAAAAACCATTATCCGGAGCTTCAGGTAATAGCAGGAAATGTAGCTACGGCTGATGCTACACGTGAGCTTATAGAAGCAGGGGCTGATGCTGTAAAGGTTGGAATAGGCCCCGGCTCAATATGTACCACAAGAGTTGTAACAGGAGTGGGAGTGCCGCAGATAACTGCAGTTTATGACTGTGCTCTGGAAGCAGATAAGTATGGTATTCCTGTAATAGCTGACGGAGGAGTAAAATACAGCGGAGATGTTGTAAAGGCCATTGGTGCAGGTGCCAGTGTAGTTATGCTGGGAAGTCTTTTTGCAGGTGTGGAGGAAAGCCCAGGGGATATGGAGATTTATCAGGGCAGAAGCTTTAAGGTTTATAGAGGTATGGGCTCTCTTGGAGCGATGGCCAGCGGAAGCAAGGACAGGTACTTTCAGGAGGATGCAAAAAAACTTGTGCCAGAAGGCGTAGAGGGAAGAGTTCCATATAAGGGGCCTTTAGCAGAGACAATCTATCAGCTTATAGGCGGGTTAAGATCAGGTATGGGCTACTGCGGAGCAAAAACCATAGAAGAGCTGAGAAAAAATTCTCAGTTTGTAAGAGTGACAGCAGCAGGCTTAAGAGAAAGTCATCCCCATGATGTACAAATAACGAAGGAAGCGCCAAATTACAGTCTGTAGCCATAGGCTGCAGGTTGCTGGATACGAGTTTCGAGTTTCGAGATTATGTAAGTTCTTCCAAGCCATACTCAGCTCTCGTAACCCGCAACTCAAGCGCATATTATGAGCACTCGTAACAGATTTTTAGGAGGTATAAAATTGGATAATAAAGAGCTTGTTTTGATACTCGATTTTGGTGGTCAGTATAACCAGCTGATTGCCAGAAGAGTAAGAGAAGCCAATGTGTATTGTGAGGTTGTTCCCTATGACATCAGTATAGAAGAAATAAAAAGCAAGCAGCCCAAGGGTATAATATTTACCGGAGGACCTGCAAGTGTATTTGAAGAGAATGCACCAAAATGCCATCCCGAAGTGTTCGAGTTAGGACTGCCTGTCTTGGGTATCTGCTACGGTGTTCAGCTTATGTCTCTTATGCTTGGCGGAGAGGTAGACAGGGCCGAAAAAAGAGAATACGGGAAGACTGATGTAAGCCTCAAGGATGAGCTTCTTTTTAAAGATATTCCGCAAAACAGTGTTTGCTGGATGAGTCATACTATTTATGTGAAGTGTCCTCCAAAGGACTTTGATATACTTGGCACTACTGAGACCTGTCCTGTTGCAGCCATTGGAAACAGGGAAAGGAAGCTCTACGGAGTACAATTCCACCCGGAGGTGGAGCATACCGAGTACGGCAATGCAGTATTGCGGAATTTTCTGTACGGAATCTGCGGGCTAAGCGGCAGCTGGACAATGGGAAGCTTCATAGATGAAAAGATACAGGAAATAAAGGATAAAGCCGGAGATAAAAAGGTAATCTGCGCCCTCAGCGGCGGAGTGGATTCTTCTGTAGCTGCAGTACTGGTGCATAAAGCTATCGGAAGCAATCTTACCTGCATATTCGTAGACCACGGCCTAATGAGAAAAAACGAAGGAGACCAGGTGGAAGAAATCTTCAGAAAGCGCTTTGACATGAATCTCATAAGAGTTAATGCCAAGGAAAGGTTTCTAGGCAAGTTGAAGGGCATATCTGATCCGGAGAAAAAGAGAAAAATAATAGGTGAAGAATTTATCAGGGTTTTTGAAGAGGAAGCCAAAAAGCTTGGGGAAATAGACTATCTGGTACAAGGTACAATATACCCTGACATAATAGAAAGTGGAACAAAAACAGCTGCCACCATAAAATCTCATCACAATGTAGGAGGACTTCCGGAGGATATGCAGTTCAAGCTTATTGAGCCTCTTAACACATTGTTTAAGGATGAAGTAAGAGCAGTAGGCCTGCAGCTTGGTATACCCGAGGACCTTATATGGAGACAGCCCTTCCCTGGACCGGGGCTTGGCATCAGAGTGCTTGGAGAGGTCACAGAGGAAAAGCTCCATATAGTCCAGGAGACAGATGCCATACTGAGAGAGGAAATCAAAAAGGCAGGCCTGGACAGGTCCATATGGCAGTACTTCACTGCACTTCCCAACATAACTACCGTAGGAGTTATGGGTGATGAAAGGACATACTCCCATACTGTGGCTGTACGTGCTGTTACCAGCTCAGATGCCATGACAGCAGACTGGGCAAGGATTCCATATGAGGTATTGGACATCATATCCAGGAGAATAGTAAACGAAGTACAAAACGTAAACAGAGTTGTTTACGATATAACCAGTAAACCTCCTGCAACTATAGAATGGGAATAGTAAAATTTACCTAAAGGCTAGTTTTGCTGATAAGTGAATACAGCAAATAATAAATAAGTGGTTTTGATTTACCTGTTATTAGTAATCAAAACCACTTTTGCTATTGAAAGAGAAAAATCTACCATTGCTGTGCATTATTTGCATGACAGAAAATATACTCATGCTATTGTACATTTTAATTGTATATATTATAATTGAGTACATATACCTGGTAGGGGTAGAGAGAGGAGGATTGTGTTGACAAAGCTAATTGATAAAAGAAGAATGATTCACGGGCTGATAAGTGCTCTAGTGCTTATTTTAATGCTGTATTTTAATGTAAGCATATGGATTATAGCTGCTGTAGGGTCTGCCACGGGCATAATATTTGGAAAGATATTCTGCAGATGGATGTGTCCTATGGGCTTTCTTATGGAGCTAATGATGAAAGGAAGCTCTAATGAAAGAAATATACAGCTATACAACTATCATAAGCTTGGTTGCCCCATAGCCTGGATAAGCGGCTTATTAAACAGGTTCAGTGTTTTCAGGATAAAAAGAGAAGCAGCATCCTGCACTAACTGCGGAATATGTGATAAAGCCTGCTATATTACAGCTTTGAACAAGGACTGCAGCCTTTATAAAAAAGATAAGTTAAGTCCTTCCAGCCAGTTCAGCTGCTCAAAGTGCCTGGCTTGTGTGGCTGCTTGCTCTAATAAGAGCATAAAATACTCATTTAAATGATAGAACATTCTGACCGGGACAAGAAACCTGTCCTCAAAGCTCCTCCCTGAAAATGTATCTTATGTGTTTACAATTCAATGCTTTTTTTATTTACAATTTGAAGCTATAATTTAGAATTAATAGAAGAAGTTGCTGTAATATTTTATAAGCTGTGCACAGAATTATATTTTAAAAATTGTAAAACATAGTGAAGATGCAGCGATAAGATAATATGAAGCTTTGACGTAATTGGGAGGGGTTTATGGTGAAAAGATTTGTTTCCTTTATGCTGATTTTTATAATGATATTTGCTGCGGGCTGTAAGAATGTGGAAAGCAGCATGGATAAGCAGGTAACTGAAGAAGTAAGGATATCAAGGCCTACTGAAGAAGAAATAACAGCCATAAAGAACTTGTTAAGCAGAGAAGAGCAATATGCGAGGGCTTTGGACCTTGAAAGCTATATTGCACTGCTGCCTGCAGGCGATAATGAGCTTATAAAGGAACAGACAAATTGGTTTAATGATCTGAAGCTGGAGCCTGTGGAGGAATTCTCTATAAAATATCTTGACTCAAAAAAAATAAATGAGGACTTTAAGGTTTATATAGAGCAGTCCTATAAAAGAGACGGAAGAAGATTCAGCTCAAGCTTTTTTAAAAGGCTGGTGGTGAAGGAAGGAAAACTGTATGATGCAGGCAATTACTTTGATGAAATATCCAATGGAAGGTTTATAGTGAAATATACTGAGCAGAATAAAGCTTTAGCTGAGGATATACTAGAAAACCTGGATATTATTTTTGATGAGTTTGCTGTTACTTGGGATATAGTGCCTGATAGAAAGATAGTGGTTAAGATGTTTGATGACAGAGAAGCCCTCAGACACTCAATTAAGCTCAGTATGTGGGCATGTTCCGGCTGGTATGAATTTGGCGAGTCCATCAGAATGTATATATCAGACAATGATAAGGTAAGAACCATTAACAATGTACTAAGACATGAACTGGTGCATTTGTTTACCATGCTGAAAACCAATGGGAATCTGCCCTACTGGCTTGCAGAAGGGCTTGCAACCAATTACCAAAATACCAGAGGTCCGGAAAGTCTTTACAATCTAAGGGAAAGCTTCAAAGGCAAATATCTGTCAGTGGATGAATTGGAAGCAATGGAGCTTGAAAAACTCACAAACAGAGATGAAATACATGATTATTATATGAACTCACAAATGCTGGTAAGCTTTATAATAGAAAATTACGGTATACTAAGCTTATACAGTATTTTGGATGAGCTTGGCAGCAGGCCAAATCCCAAGGAAGGAACAGGACATGAAAATGACAAGCTTTACAGGGAGTATTTGCATGAAGCGCTTCCGAAGGTTTTGGGGCTTGAAAGCTATGAAGTCTTTAAGAAGCTATGGCTGAAGAGTATAAAAGAGCACAAGGCATTGAAAAGCCAGACTTAGTTTCCTGCCTTACCTCCAAAGACACTGCCTCCTGATTCAAGATTTATTACAAAAACCAGTCTAACTGTAGGACTTATATGTATGGTTAGCTGTACTGCTGCAGATACCCTTCTGGTACCCGGGGAAAAGCTGGTATCATAGGGTATGCCTGCTTTCATCAGAAGGCAGGTGATTGCATCCAGCTCTGCAATTTTCAAGTATTGGAGCGGGACAATTTTGTAAAAGCTTCAGTTGCAAGTATGGTTAGAAGTTCATTATCATATGGAGTCGTAAATATCCCCTCCAACTCCAGTAAGGCTTGATTATTATTTTCGTTCAATATATTTTATGCCACACAGATAAATTTGCTATAATGTATGTATCTCCAAAAATATTACAAGGAATGATAATATGAATGAGCAATATATTATTCGCGCAAAGCGCAAGGATGACCATATAGTACAGTTCTTACGGCATAAGCCTGGTCTCCATAACGGGTTTGAGGATGTGGTGCTTCAGAATAACAGCCTTCCTGAACTGTCCTTTGATGCTATAGATACCAGCACAGTATTTCTGAAGCGAAAAATAGACTTTCCCTTGATGTTGAATGCCACAACAGGAGGTACAGATTATACTAAAGAAATAAACAGAGAGCTTGCACAGCTTGCCAAGCAACTGAAGCTGCCGATAGCTGTAGGATCCCAAACTGTCGCAGCAGACAATCCTGAAAGTGCAGAAAGCTTCAGAGTTGTCAGAGACATATGCAGTGATAATATTGTTATAGCCAATGTAAGTGCCGGAAGCAGTGAGGACAGGGTAAAAAAAGCCATTGAGATGGTTGAAGCAGATGCTGTGCAGCTTCATCTTAATGCTCCGCAGGAAATGTGTATGGCTGAAGGTGACAGGTCATTTGCAGGTATACTTAAAAACATTGAGCATATCATCAAAAGCATTGAGATACCTCTAATAGTAAAGGAAACCGGCTTTGGGATGTCCTATGAGACAGCCTGCAGACTTGGAGAAATAGGAGTAGAATATATAGATATAAGCGGAAAAGGCGGAACTGATTTTATAGCTATAGAAAGCAGCAGGAACCAGAGCTTTGACTGCAGCTTTCTAAAAAACTGGGGAATCCCCACGGCACTAAGCCTTTTGGAATGTAGACAGGCAAGCGGGAGTATTTATATTATCTGCAGCGGAGGGATAACCAATTCAGAAGAGATAGTAAAGTCGCTTTGTATGGGCGCAGATCTCACTGCCATGAGCGGTGCTGTATTGAGACTGCTTGTTAATGAAGGCTTTGACAGAGCATTAGCTTATCTTGAGAAGCTGAAAAACGAAGTAAAGATAATTATGCTTCTTTTGGGCGCAGCAAGCATTGAGGAATTGAGAAATATTAAATATATATTAAAGGGCGAAGTTAAAGAATTGTTTGAAAGTAAGTTTAAAAGATAGGGCACGCAGAAGCGTGCTTGTTTTTCGATATTAATATATTGAAAAACAATAAAATAGTATTGAAATTTGATAAACAACATGATATGCTATATCTAGTTCAATTAAAGGAGGCATATTATGAAGAACATACCGTACATAGGTAAGCTGATAACAATCCGCACTTTTTTCAAAGTAATGTTTGCAGGTAGTGCAGCTATATCATTTTTTTTCTTTATTGCATTTATTTTTGAATTGCTGGGAGGCAGCCAGCGTACTGTTGAGGCTGCTGCATATGCTGCATTTTCAGGTTTGATTGCAGCAGCGTTGTTCCTGCTTATAAAGATTATGAAAAGCATTATTGAAGAAAGACCTTTTACAGAGGATAATGTGAGATATTTTAACATTATTTCAAAGCTCACTTTTTGCGGTGCAGCCATTAATTATATTGAGAGGCTGGATGCTGACAGCGGATTAAGGCTGCTGAACCTGAATAAGTATATACAGTTTACTCCCGATACGCTTTTTGTGCTGCTGCTTGCGTGTATTGCATGGGTAATGGGGGTAATATTCAAGATGGCTGCTGATATTAAAAAGGAAAATGATTTAACCATATAATGGAGGTGTACAATGTCTGAATTAAAGAATAACAAGGTGCTGAAAGCTGCAATGGTATTCATAACTATTCTTCTGGGAGGTGGAGTTGTATTTCTGGCAATGTCTTTATATGGCTCTATAACTGATTACATCAGCGGTAAACAGGATAGTGGGTTTATGTATGCAGCTTTTTCCGCATTAGGTATCATATTTGCTTACCTGATGTACCTATTAAGGAGCATAACAAAATCTGCATTGAACAGGCAGCCCTTTACCATGAACAATGTAAAGAGCTTCAGAAAAATCGGAGCAACCCTGCTGGCCATTTCGTTTATTGATATTATTTTGAATTATGGAAAGTCTTCAGGTACCAGAATAATTGATATAAACAGTGTGTTTATAGTTACTCCGGATACCTTGCTTATTATGATACTGAGCTGTATAGCTTTTGTACTTGCCGAGGTATTTAGGGCTGCTGTAGAAATAAAGAACGAGAATGACCTTACAATATAGGAGGGAATATGAGTATAATTGTTAATCTTGATGTCATGATGGCAAAAAGAAAGATACCCCTCCATGAGCTTGCAGAAAAGGTGGGTATTACTGATGCCAACCTGTCCATACTCAAGAATAATAAAGCAAAGGCAATAAGGTTTTCGACTCTTAATGCAATATGCAAAATCCTCCAGTGCCAGCCGGGAGATATACTTGAGTATGTTGACGGAGGAGATGATGAGGCAGAGTCAGAAGACTAGCGCAGCATCTCTATAAACTTCTGAGCTGCAATTGACAATGGAATATTATCCAAAGTTACAATCCCCATATATCTTTCGGGGATTTTTTCTTTTATATTAAGTATGAAAATTTCATTGCTGTCTTCCTTTTTTATGCAGAACTCCGGTACAAAGGCTATTCCGAGCCCGATTCTTGCCATATCTATGAGTACGTCAACGCTGCCCAGGTCAACCTCAGGAGTAATATCAACACCATGAAGCTCCATAAGTCTGTCGTAGTATTCTCTGGTAATTGTATTTTTTTCTAAAGCCAGCATAGGATACTTTTCAAGCTCCTTCAGAGACATGCTCTTTCCTCTTAGATCAAAATAGTTAGCTCCTGCTATGAATATATCTCTAAGCTCTCTGGTCTTTTTTATGGTCATGTTGGAATAGCTTAATTTTTCAGGCACATTTATGACGCTGAAATCAACACTGCCGTTTTTTAAAAGTTCAATGCATTTAGGTGATGTCCTGTTTATGACACTTATCCTTATGTTGGGATAGGCACTGTTAAATTGTTTAAAATAAGGCATGAGATAGTATTTGCATATGGTATCGCTGGCACCTATTCTGATTTCACCCTGATTAAGGGAATGCATTTCCTCGATGGTTCTTTCTCCTGATTTTATAAAATTATAGGCCTGCTCCACATGCTTGAACAATACTTCTCCTTCCTTAGTAAGCCTGACCTTTTTTGTATTTCTGAAAAAGAGTGAGCATTGCAGCTTCTCCTCAAGTGTTTTGATGGACTGACTTACCGCAGATTGAGAAACATAAAGTCTTTCTGATGCTGCAGAGAAGCTCATGGTACTGGCTACATGATAGAATACCTTATACAGCTCAAAATTTATATCCATTTATAAGCTCTCCTTATTAATCATATTAATAATATTAATTATTTCTAATAATTGTACTATGTTAAAATTAAATTGTAAATAATTTTGAGGTGAGAGCTTATGAAAAAAAACGTCATGAGAATATATGTTGAGAAGAAAAAAGCATATGCAGTCGAAGCTAAGGCATTGCTATGCGAGTTAAGAGACAATCTCGGCATAGGCAGTCTGGAAAATGTGAGAATAGTAAACAGATACGATGTTTCGGGCATCACTGAGCAAGAGTATGAGATGGCAAGAAATACTGTTTTTTCTGAGCCGCCTGTTGATATTGCCTATGATGAAGTATTTGACCTTCAAAGCTGCGACAGATTTTTTGCAGTTGAGTATCTGCCGGGGCAATATGATCAGAGGGCTGATTCTGCAGCACAGTGTATCCAAATACTGACACAGAAGGAAAGACCTTTGGTAAGAACAGCCAAGCTTATTTTACTGGATGGAAAGCTCAAAGACAGCGAGTTCGAGAGAATAAAAAGCTACTTCATCAATCCTTTGGAAGCAAGAGAAGCTAAGCTTGAGAAGCCTTTTACTCTAGAAAATGAGTATACTGTTCCGCATTCGGTGGAGATTTTACATGGCTTCAACTCCTTGAATGAAGAGGAATTGAAAGCATTTATCGATGAAATGGGAATGGCAATGAATTTTGAGGATTTGAAATTCTGTCAGTCATATTTCAAGGAAATAGAAAAAAGAGAGCCTTCCTTAACTGAAATAAAGGTTATTGATACATATTGGTCAGACCATTGCAGACACACAACCTTTCTAACAAGGATCAATGATGTCAGAATAGAGCCTGGCAGATTTTCCGATCCTATTAAAAAATCCTATGAAATGTATAAAGAAGCAAGGAAATATGTTTATGATACTGATGACAGAGACATCAGTCTAATGGATATTGCCGTAATAGCTATGAAGGAGCTGAGGAAAAGAGGCGAGCTTGATGATCTTGAGGTCTCTGATGAAGTAAATGCCTGCAGCATTGTTGTAAATGCCAGAATCGACGGAAAGCTGCAGGAGTGGCTGGTAATGTTTAAAAACGAGACACACAATCATCCTACTGAAATAGAGCCCTTTGGAGGTGCGGCAACCTGTCTGGGTGGTGCCATAAGAGACCCGCTGTCAGGCAGATCCTATGTGTTTGGTGCCATGAGAGTGACAGGAAGTGCAGATCCAAGAACAAGCATAGAAGATACATTACCCGGAAAGCTGCCACAGAGAAAGATTACTACCGGAGCAGCAGCAGGCTACAGCTCGTACGGAAATCAGATAGGTTTAGCCACAGGGCAGGTGTCAGAAGTATATGACAGTGATTTCGTGGCAAAAAGAATGGAGATTGGTGCTGTTTTGGGTGCTGCACCAAGAAAGAATATTATCAGGGAAGTGCCTTCACCGGGTGATTTAATAGTTTTACTTGGAGGCAGAACAGGCAGGGACGGCTGCGGAGGAGCAACCGGCTCATCAAAGGAGCATACAGAGGAATCACTGTTCAGCTGTGGTGCAGAAGTCCAGAAAGGCAACCCTCCGACAGAGAGAAAGATTCAGAGATTATTCAGAATACCTGAGGTAAGCAGAATGATAAAGCGCTGCAATGACTTTGGAGCAGGAGGTGTTTCTGTAGCCATAGGTGAGCTGGCTCCCGGGCTCTTGATTGATTTGGATAAGATTCCTAAAAAGTATGAGGGTCTTGATGGTACCGAGCTTGCCATATCCGAGTCACAGGAAAGAATGGCAGTGGTTATTTCACCGCAAAATCTGGAAGATTTTCTTAAATACTCACATCAGGAAAATCTGGAGGCAACAGTCGTTGCAGAAGTAACTGCAGAAAAAAGACTTCGCATGATCTGGAGAGAAGGACTGATAGTGGATCTGGACAGAGACTTCCTGGATACAAACGGAGTTAAACAGAATACGTGGGTAAAGGTTAAGGCGCCTATTGAAACAGAAAGCTATTTTAATACAATACCTGATATAATAAAAAATAAATATCATGATTTAAAGGCAGCCTGGCTGTCTAATCTTCAGGATTTGAACATATGCAGCCAAAAGGGTCTGGCAGAAAGGTTTGACAGTACTATAGGAGCCGGCACGGTGCTTATGCCCTTTGGAGGAAGCTGCCAGGAAACACCTGCAGAAGGACTGGTAATGAAGCTGCCTGCAGCTGATGGAGAGTCTGACACTGCTGTAGCAATGACATATGGCTATAACCCTGTGATTGGGAAATGGAGTCCCTTTCATGGAGCATTTTACGCAGTTCTGGAAGCTGTAACTAAGCTTGCGGCATTGGGGGGAGACTATGGAAGCATAAGGCTCACGCTGCAGGAATACTTTGAAAAGCTTGGTAAGGATCCTGAAAAATGGGGTAAACCCTTCAGTGCACTGCTTGGAGCATACTATGCTCAAAAGCTTTTTGGAATACCTGCAATAGGCGGTAAGGACAGTATGTCAGGCACCTTCAAGGACATAAATGTACCTCCGACACTTGTTGCATTTGCAGTGAACACATTGGAAGCAAGCAAGGCCATATCACAGGAGTTTAAAAAGCCCGGCAGTAAGGTTGTTCTGCTCCAAGCCAGGAGAAATGCTGCAGAGCTGCCTGAAATGAATAAGCTGAAGACAAATTTTGATAGGATAAAGGCTCTGAATGAGCAAAACAAAGTGTTTTCGGCACATACAGTCAGATATGGAGGAGTTGCTGCAGCACTAAGCAAAATGTGCTTTGGAAATCAGATAGGCTTTGCTTTTGAAGAATATATGAGTCAGAAAGAACTGTTTACACCTGAGTATGGAAGTATCATATTAGAGGTGGATGGAAACACTGACCTTGAGGTGGATTTTGATGGCTGTGAATACAGGCTGCTTGGACATACACAGCAAAAAGCAGTAATATTTATCAATGGATTTACTATTGAGCTTAAGCAGGCAATGGAAGCTTGGAAAACACCGCTGGAAAATGTGTTTCCCACTAAACCGGCTGATGAAGCAGCGGAGAAAAGTGCTTTGGAATATAGTGAGCCATATGTCGGCAGAAACATTGTAAAACCTTTGGTTAGGCTGGCAAAGCCAAGGGTTTTCATACCTGTATTTCCCGGTACCAATTGCGAAGGCGACACCGCCAGAGCCTTTAAAAGGGCAGGCGGAGAAGTGCTGGAGCTGGTTTTCAAAAATCTTACTCCTAAGGATATAGAAAACTCTATTGAAGAAATGATAAAACTGATAAATGAATCTCAAATAATAGCAATACCGGGGGGGTTCAGCGGCGGTGACGAGCCTGAAGGTTCAGCAAAGTTCATAACTGCCATTTTTAGAAACCCCGGTGTTAAGGAAGCAGTAACAAGGCTATTGAATCAGCGTGACGGACTGATGCTTGGTATATGCAACGGCTTCCAGGCATTAGTGAAGCTTGGCTTGTTGCCCTATGGTGAAATCAGAGAAACAGACGCCGGCAGCCCGACGCTTACTTACAACACGTTAGGCAGACATGTATCCTGTATGGTAAAAACAAGAGTGTCATCAACCTTATCACCATGGTTTTCAAAGACAAATCCTGGAGATATCCACATTATTGCCATGTCCCACGGTGAAGGAAGGTTTATATGTGACGAGGAACAGGCAAAGGAGCTTTATTCAAAAGGACAGATTGCTGCTCAATATGTTGATGCAGATGGCATACCTACAATGGACATGCCGTATAATCCCAATGGTTCGGTGCTGGCAGTAGAAGCTTTGACCAGCCCTGACGGAAGAATACTTGGTAAAATGGGACATTCAGAAAGAATAGGAGCTTATGTGGCTAAAAACATACCCGGTGAAAAGAATCAGAAGCTTTTTGAAGCAGGAATAGAGTATTTTGGCTAAGGGAGTGATCGTTTGAAAAGTATAGGAATAGTAGGCGGAGGACAACTCGGCAGGATGATGGCCTTTGATGCAAAGCGGATGGGATATCAAGTCATAATACTGGACCCTACTCCGGAAGCTCCTGCAGGACAGGTGTCAGACCAACAGCTGGTTGCTTCCTTTGATGATTATGAAGCTTTGCATAAGCTGGCATCCATGACAGATGTAGTAACCTATGAGTTTGAACACATAAATGCTGAAATATTGATGAAGCTGGAATCAAAGGGATATAAGATATTTCCCTCAGGCAAGACTCTAAGAATCATACAGAATAAATACATGCAGAAAAGCTTTCTTAAGGAAGCAGGACTTCCGGTACCTGACTTTTACAGTGTGAGGAATAAGGAAGAAATTATGGAAAAGTCTAAAGTGCTTGGGTTTCCCCTTATACTTAAGACCTGCACAGGAGGCTATGACGGCAAGGGTAATATGGTGCTTGAATCCGAAAAGGATGTGGAAAATATACCGGAAGCTTTTCTGGATAGAGAGCTTATGCTGGAGCAATATATAAGCTTTACAAGAGAGCTGTCAGTAATGGTGGCGAGATCCCAGGCGGGAGAAATTGTACATTATCCTATAGCGGAAAATGAGCATAGAGAAAACATACTCCGGCTGACAAAGGTTCCTGCACAAATGGACGTTGAACTGGATGAAAAAATAAGGGCAATTGCTGCCGGAGTAATGCAAGCCTTTAATGACATCGGGGTATTCTGTATAGAGCTTTTTCAGGAAAATGGCAATGTTTATATAAATGAAATTGCACCCAGACCCCATAATTCAGGACATTATACCATTGAAGCATGCATAACCTCCCAATATGAGCAGCTAATAAGAATAATAACAGGCTTGCCTCTCGGAAGCACCAGGCTGCTGTCGCAATGCGCCATGGTCAATATACTCGGCAGTGAGAATGTGAAGGGAGAGTATACCTTCCATGGCATCGAGAATGCCCTGAAAGAAGAAGCAGTATATTTGCATTTATATGGAAAGAAAAGTACTGCTCCCCTGAGAAAGATCGGACATATCACTGTGTTGGACAATAATACGGAAGCTGCAGCAAAACGCGCAAAGGATGCTCTTGACTGTATAAAATTCATAGCATTGGAGGGAAAGTGATGAGTGAAGCAAAGGTAGGAATCATTATGGGCAGTGATTCAGATTATCCGGTAATGAGTGAATGCGAAAAAATGCTGAGACAATTTGAAATTCCATTTGAAATACATGTTGTCTCTGCACATCGGACCCCTGAAAGAATGTACGAATATGCAAAAACAGCTTATGAAAGAGGCATTAGGGTCATTGTAGCCGGAGCAGGCGGAGCTGCACATCTGCCCGGTATGGTAGCAGCCATTACCAGCCTGCCGGTAATAGGGGTTCCAGTCAAATCAAAGAGCTTGGAAGGTCTGGATTCTCTTCTTTCTATAGTGCAGATGCCGGGCGGTGTTCCTGTGGCAGCCGTAGCAATCAACGGAGCAAAAAATGCCGGAATACTTGCGGCTCAAATGCTTGGAATATCAGACAGAAGCATAATGGATAAGATAGTACAGTATAAAGCCGACATGAGAAATGAGGTTTTTGAAAAAGATAGTAGAATGCAAAGGGAGGTCATGGTTAATGAAAAAGCTTGAAATGCTGTATGAAGGCAAAGCTAAAAAAGTATATGCAACAGAAGACAAAGACCTGTACATAGTCGAATACAAGGACGATGCAACTGCATTTAACGGCCTGAAAAAAGGTACAATAGAAAACAAGGGAATAATGAACAACAGGATTTCCTCTAAAATTTTCGGAATATTGGAAGCCAAAGGCATCAGGACACATTTTGTAAAGCAGCTGAGTGACAGAGAAATGCTAGTGAAAAGAGTTCAGATAGTGCCTTTAGAAGTACTGGTAAGAAACTATGCTGCAGGCTCATTGACAAAAAGATACGGAATAGAGGAAGGTACCAGGCTGAAATGCACAATACTTGAGTTTTGCTATAAAAATGACCAATATGGAGATCCCTTCATAAACGAATACCATATAAAAGCTATGGAGTTGGCTGAACAAAAGGAAGTGGACACAATATCCACTATGGCACTTAAGGTTAACGACATACTGGTTGAGTTCATGAAGGAAAAAAATATCACGCTGGTTGACTTCAAGCTTGAGTTTGGAAGAACATCTGACGGAGAGATATTATTGGCAGATGAAATATCTCCCGATACTTGCAGGCTGTGGGATGCAGAGACCAATGAAAAGCTGGATAAGGACAGATTCAGAAGAGATATGGGTAAAGTGGAAGAAGGCTACATGGAAGTAGTAAGGAGATTGTGCTAATATAAAATTTACCAGCATAAGCAAAGGGATGAATAACTAAGTATGAACCCTATAATTGGACTTATGTAAATAATTTTTGCAAATGGGAGATATGATTGTATGTATGAAGAAATATTCATTGAGGGAGATAAGCTGAAGGAAGAATGCGGCGTAGTAGGTATACACCAGAGGGGAAATGTAAGTACTGCCAATATGGCTTATTACGGGCTGGTTGCATTGCAGCACAGAGGGCAGGAAAGTGCAGGCATAGCGGTTAATAATGACGGAATAATAAGCTGTTATAAGGACATGGGGCTTGTATCTGAGGTTTTTGATGATAAGATTCTCAGCCTGCTTAAGGGTGATATGTCCATAGGTCATGTCAGATATTCCACTACCGGCGAAAGCTTTGTAAATAATGCGCAGCCCCTTGTTGTGAAGTATAAGAACGGAACAATAGCACTTGCACATAATGGTAATCTGGTGAATGCTCCGCAGGTCAGGGCGATGCTTGAGGATCAGGGCATGATATTTGCCACTTCCATAGACAGTGAGGTAATTGCCAGCCTGATAGCAAAGAACTACAAAACCAGTATTGAGGATGCCATAGCTGATACAATGGACATAATAAAAGGCTCTTATGCACTTGTCATGATGACAAATGACAAGCTTATAGGTGTACGTGACAAACATGGTTTAAGACCCCTCGTGATAGGAAAGCTGGAGGATGGCTATGTGCTGGCGTCAGAATCCTGTGCATTGGATACACTGGGTGCAGAATTTGTCAGAGATGTTGAGCCAGGAGAAATCATAATAATAGATGACAGCGGAATGAAAAATATCAAAGCAGCAGAAAGCATAGAGAAACGTACCTGTATATTTGAATATATCTACTTTGCAAGACCCGACAGTATTATGGACGGTATAAGCATATACAGGGTAAGGGAAAATGCAGGAAGGATACTTGCAAAGGAACAGCCGGCTGATGCTGATGTTGTCATCTGTGTTCCTGATTCAGGAACTCCTGCAGCCATCGGATATGCACAGGCATCAGGAATACCTTATGCCGTAGGCTTGATAAAGAATAAATATATAGGCAGAACCTTCATACAACCATCCCAAACAGTGCGGGAAACAGGGGTGACATTGAAGCTTAACCCTCTAAAAGCAAATATACAGGGTAAAAGGGTGGTTATGGTTGATGACAGTATCGTGAGAGGTACTACCAGCAAGAAAATAGTACAAGCGCTTAGAGATGCGGGAGCCAAAGAGGTGCATGTGAGAGTGAGCTCTCCTGTAGTTTCGTATCCTTGCTATTTTGGCATAGATACTCCCACAAGAAAGGAATTGGTGGGTGCAAATTACTATATAGAAAAAATAAGAGAAAGAATAGGTGCAGACAGTTTGGGCTATCTCAGTATCGAGGGGCTTTTAGAGAGTGTTGGCAGCAAGGGCGAAGGATACTGCACAGCATGCTTCTGCGGAGACTATCCCATGGAGGTCCCTGAAGAATCAGACAAGCACGTATTTGAAAGAAGATAGGAGAATCAAGCATGAGTAACGAAAAGCTCACATACAAAAGTGCAGGCGTAGATGTTGAAGCAGGCTATGAAGCAGTCAAGCTCATGAAGGAGCATACAAAGAGGACATTAATACCAGGAGTAATAGGCGGGCTAGGCAGCTTTGGAGGTTTTTTCGAACTGGGTAAGGACTATAAAAATCCTGTGCTGGTTTCCGGAACGGATGGTGTAGGAACCAAGCTTCAGATGGCTTTTATGACAGGCATCCATGATACCATAGGAATAGACTGCGTAGCAATGTGTGTGAATGATATAGCATGTCATGGAGCTAAGCCTTTATTTTTCCTGGATTACATCGGGACAGGGAAGCTGCAGCCCAATGTAGCAGCAGAAATAGTAAAGGGTATCTGTGATGGCTGTATAGAAGCAGGCTGTGCCCTTATAGGGGGAGAAACGGCAGAAATGCCCGGCTTTTATAAGGATGAGGAATATGACCTTGCAGGCTTTGCAGTAGGTGTGGTTGACAGGGAAAAGGTCATCAACGGCTCAAGGGTTGCTGAGGGAGACGTACTTATAGGGTTGGCTTCCAGCGGAGTTCACTCAAATGGCTATTCTTTGGTCAGAAAGCTGTTTTTCCAAATCAATACTTACAACATAGAGTCCAGATTTGACGAATTGGATGGAACCTTGGGAGAAGTACTCTTAAAGCCCACAAGGATATATGTGAAAACAGTTCTGGAGCTTGTAAAAAGCTTTGATATCAAGGGAATCGCACACATTACGGGGGGAGGCTTTATTGAGAATATTCCCAGAACAATACCTGAAGGTCTGAAATGCGAGATTATACTTGGCAGCTGGGAGGTCCATCCAATATTCAATATAATGAAAAGACTTGGAAATATAGAGGAGAGAGAAATGTTCAACACCTTTAACATGGGCATCGGAATGGTACTTGCAGTATCAGAGAAGGCTGTGGATGGCGTAATGCAAAAGCTTGCTGCACTCAATGAAAAAGCCTATGTAATCGGTAAGGTGGTCAAGGGTGAGGGAGGTATCGAGCTTTGCAAAAAGTAAGGATAGCTGTTTTGGTATCCGGAGGAGGAACAAATCTTCAGGCTTTGATTGATGAAATAGAAAAGGGCGGTATCAATGGTGAAATAGTGCTTGTGATGTCGGACAGAGAAGGTGCTTATGCTCTTACAAGAGCACAAAAGCATGGCATCAAGGCAGTTACAGTATGCAGAAAGAGCTATAATGACAGAGAAGCCTTCAACAACGCAATGCTGCAGGAACTGAGGGAAGTAAATGCAGAATTTATTGTGCTGGGTGGATTTCTATCTATTTTTACAAGCAGCTTTGTTAAGGAATATGAAGGCAGAATCATTAATGTACATCCGGCATTGATACCTGCATTTTGCGGTAACGGTTTTTATGGTGACAGAGTACATAAGGCAGTTATAGAGTATGGAGTTAAAGTATCAGGGGCTACAGTGCATTTTGTAGATGAAGGCACCGACAGCGGACCAATAATACTTCAGGAAGTGATTGCGGTAGCTGAGGATGATACATATGAATCTCTGGCTGCAAAAGTCTTGAAGCTGGAGCATAAGCTTCTGCCCGAGGCAGTAAAGCTGTATTGTGACGGCAAGCTTAGAATAGAGGGGCGAAAGGTAAGAATACGATAATGAACAGGGGCAGGGGATTGTTTGTTGCGAGTTGCGAGTTGGGGGCAATGAGAAGGGCTTCAAAGAGCTACTATGAACTCGAAACTCGAAACCGATTTATAGGAGGTTATAAAATTGATTAAAAGAGCATTGATAAGTGTATCTGATAAAACCGGGATAGTTGAGTTTGCCAGGGAGCTTGACAGCTTGGGAATAGAGATAATATCTACGGGAGGTACTGCAAAGGCTTTGCAGGAAGCTGGTATAAGGATCATAGGTATATCTGAGGTTACAGGATACCCTGAATGCCTTGATGGAAGGGTAAAGACTCTTCATCCCAAAATACATGGGGGCTTACTGGCACTTAGAGATAATAAGGAGCATATGGCTACACTAAAGGAGCTTGACATAGAAACAATTGATATGGTTGTTGTCAATTTATACCCCTTCAGAAAAACTATAGAAAAGCCGGGTGTTGAGCTTGCGGAAGCCATTGAGAATATAGATATTGGCGGACCGTCTATGCTTCGTGCAGCTGCAAAGAATTATAGATATGTTACAGTTGTCATTGATCCCGCTGATTACAATACTGTCATAGCCGAGATGAAGAATACAGGAAGGATTTCTGAGGATACAAACTTCAAGCTCTCGGCAAAGGTATTCTCACATACTGCAAGCTATGATGCATTGATAGCCAATTATTTATGGGAAAAGGCGGAGCTGCCTAAGTATCCGGATATAATAACAATGACCTTTGAAAAGGCACAGGATCTGAGGTACGGCGAAAACCCTCACCAAACAGCTTCATACTATAAAGAAATGAAGCCTTCAAAAGGCAGCCTTGTAAATGCGGTACAGCTGCATGGAAAGGAGCTTTCCTTCAACAATATTAATGATGCAAACGGGGCACTGGAAACATTGAAGGAGTTCAGTGAGCCTGCTGCTGTGGCTGTAAAGCATGCAAATCCTTGCGGTGTAGGTATTGCGGACAACATATATGAAGCTTATATGAAGGCATACAAGGCTGACCCTGTATCAATCTTTGGAGGAATAGTCGCTCTTAACAGGGAAGTTGATGAAAAGACTGCAGAGGAGCTTAATAAAATATTTGTGGAAATAGTAATAGCACCTGCTTATAGTGATAAAGCCCTTGAAATACTTAAAGGCAAAAAGAATATCAGAATACTGGCTCTGGAGGATATACTGAACATTAACCCCAAAGAGACAGACATCAAAAAAGTCAGCGGAGGACTGCTTATTCAGGAGTCTGACTGGAAGGACTTCGATATGAGTGAAGTGAAATATGTTACTGATAGAAAACCGACAGATAAGGAAATGGCAGATTTGCTTTTTGCATGGAAGGTAGTAAAGCATGTAAAATCCAATGCCATAGTTGTCGCAAAGGATGGAATGACTCTTGGCGCAGGACCTGGGCAGGTGAATAGGATTTGGGCGGCTGAGATGAGTCTGGATAGGGCGGGAGAAGAAGTCAGAGGTGCTGTTATGGCTTCGGATGCATTCTTTCCGTTCAATGATGTTGTTCAGGCGGCTGCAAAGGCAGGCATAACGTCAATTATTCAGCCAGGAGGATCAAATAAAGACCAAGACTCCATAGATGAATGTAATAAGTACGGGATAGCAATGATATTTACAGGAATGAGACATTTCAAGCATTAAAAGCAGACGGGGGGTGATAAAATGAAGGTATTGGTAATAGGAAGCGGCGGAAGAGAGCATGCAATAGTGTGGAAGCTGTCAAAAAGCAATAGAATCCATAAGCTGTACTGCGCACCCGGAAACGGCGGTATAGCTGATATTGCAGAGTGTGTGCCTATAAGAGCCGAGGATATACATAAGCTTTTGGATTTTGCTAAAGACAATTCTGTAGACCTGACGGTAGTCGGGCCTGAGGTGCCATTAAGTCTTGGAATAGTGGACCTTTTTAAGAGTAATGGTATGAGAATATTCGGAGTCGAACAGAAAGCTGCCATGCTGGAATACAGCAAGTCTTTTTCAAAGGAGTTCATGCGAAAGCATAATATACCTACAGCCAAATATAAAAGCTATAATGATAAAGAAAGTGCAGTCAGCGAAATAGATGAGTTTGGTTTTCCTGTGGTTATAAAGGTTGACGGACTTGCAGCAGGAAAAGGCGTGATAATAGCTGCCGATAAAAGAGAAGCAGTGGAAGCAATAAATGAGATGATGTCAGACAAAAAGTTTGGTGAAGCAGGCAACACAATAGTTGTTGAGCAGTTTCTAGTAGGACCGGAGGTGTCTGTTCTGGCATTTGTGGACGGCAATACGGTTATCCCTATGACGGATGCACAGGATTACAAGAGAGCAATGGATGAAGATATGGGATTAAATACCGGAGGTATGGGGGTAATATCTCCATCTTTTCATTACGATAAAGAAACTGCTCAGCTAGTACAAGAAACGATAATTGACAGAACTATGGCTGCAATGAAAGCAGAGCATATTGAGTTCAAGGGCATACTGTTTTTCGGGCTTCTGCTTACTAAGGATGGTCCGATGGTGCTGGAGTATAATACCCGCTTTGGCGACCCTGAGGCTCAGGCAGTACTCCCAAGGCTTGAAACAGATTTGCTGGATATTATTGAGGCAGTTATGGAAGGCAGACTTGATGAAATTGACATAAAATGGAAAAATCAAAGTGCGGCAGGCGTTGTCATGGCATCGGGAGGATATCCCGAGCATTATGAAACCGGCTATGAAATCATGGGCTTGGAAGGCACATCAGATGACATCATAGTATTTCATGCGGGCACAAAGCTTGTTGATGGAAAGCTCACTACTTCGGGAGGCAGAGTACTTGTAGTGACTGCCCTCGGTGAAAGTATTGAAGAAGCAAGAGCAAAAGCATACAGCGAAGTAAAAAAAATCAGTTACAAAAATGCATATTATAGGATGGATATTGGACGGACAAAATAAAAAGGCTTCCCAAGCCTTTTTATTTTTTTTGCAGCAGCCAGCTGCACCATAGTAGTTAGTAGTCAGCATTTAGTGATTAGATGCTATAGTGTGATAAAAAACATTTTTCAATATGATTTATATCACAGCCTCGATATTATGCATCACTTATAATTAAATCAAGAAATGCAAATATTAAATTGATGTATAAATCAAGGAGGAAAAGAAAATGGCTTTAAGAAAAATAGTAAACATAGATGAAGACAAGTGCAACGGCTGCGGATTATGTGTTCCATCCTGTGCTGAAGGTGCAATAAAGATTATCGACGGAAAAGCAAGGTTAATAGCGGACAACCTGTGTGACGGCTTGGGCGCTTGTTTGGGAGACTGCCCGCAGGGTGCAATCAATATTATAGAAAGAGATGCTGATGAATTTGATGAAGCTGCAGTTGAAAAGCTTCTCGGAAAGGCACAGGTACATCAAGCACCGGAAGCAACAGTTCATCATCACGGACATCATCATGGAGGAGGCTGTCCGGGAAGCAGAGCTATGGAAATCAACAGAACTGGCTCTAAAACAGCTCAATCAATATCAGGTGATGATATAGAAATCAAAATAAAGCCTCAGCTTTCTCAATGGCCGGTTCAGCTTAATCTGCTGCCAATCAGGGCTCCATATTTTGAAAATGCAGACCTGCTTATTGCTGCCGACTGCGTACCCTTCGCATATCCTAATTTCCATCTTGAGCTATTGAAGGGTAAAAAGCTGGCAGTAGGCTGCCCAAAGCTGGATGATATACAGTACTATGTAGAAAAGCTCACAGATATCATAGCACAAAACAATATTAAAAGCGTGACAGTAGCCTTCATGGAGGTGCCATGCTGCGGAGGCATAGTTCGGGCTGCTGAGGAAGCCATTGAGAACTCAGGTAAAAACATAACTCTGCATAGAGTCAGAATAGGCATAAATGGAGAAGCTACAAAGTTAAGCTAAAAACTGGTAAATATCTTAATAAAAAGGAATGCATAACCTTAGTTTTGCATTCCTTTTTTGTATACTATTAACAAAAAGTAAGTTAAAAATTAACAGTTCTATTATTGTCATTTACTAAACTATTCTGATATGGTAGTATTTAGTTAAACAATTATTCCTTGGGGGGGAAAGTTGATGGGAAAAAAGTCGAAGGGTAAAAAGCTAACATTAAAAAAACTGGATTTGAAAAGCATAAAATTGCAAGGAATGGCAGCAACTCTTACCGTTATTCTGCTAATTGCAATAATAGTACCACTGGCAGTAAATGGAATATTAACTTACATAGCATCTAAAGGAATAGTGGAAAAATCTGAAGTTGAAAAGATGAACCTCTATGCAAGAATAGTGAGGACTGATATCGAAAACAGAATAGCTACGGCTGAGCAGGTAATGTCCTTTATCAAGTCGGACAAGCTTATGACAAGCTACTACCAGCTCATGTACACAAATACCTATACCTATCAGGACACTACACTTGTATCAGAGGCTTTAAGCGGTTACTTCAAAAGCATTGCGGGCTTTGGGGCGGGAATATTCATTGCAGATAAGAATGGCAGGGTATTGGTGGGAGATAATACTGACTATAAGGATATGAATATTGCTCAAGAGGAATACTTTAAGTCTGCCATGACAGGTAGCAAGGTAATAAGTAACCCTGTCAAGTTCAAGGGTATGACGGCTGCCATACTGGCATCTCCAATTCTGACAAGCGGCGGAGATGTGGTGGGCGTTTTGAATATAGCTATGAGGCTGGATACCATGCTGGTAGCAGCAAAATCGGTAAAATTCGGCAAAACAGGCGGTATAGTAGTTTTAAACTCAGACGGTACTGTACTGTATCACAAAAATCCAGATTTCATAATGAATAAGAAATTCCAGGAGCTGGAAGGAAAGAAAATGACAGAGGCCTGGGACAAAATACTAAATGGCAGAAGCGGAGAAGAGACTGTTTCATATAATTTTGAGGGAGACAAACTGGCATGCTTTACGGATGCAAGAAATTGGAAGGTTGTTGTTGAGGTCGATAAGAGTGAGTTCAACAAAACAGCCAATTCCGTAAGACTTCAAACAATAGGACTAATCATAGTATTTGCAGCAATAGGCTTGTTCTTTTCCTATATTACTGGCAAAAAGCTCTCTGACCCTCTGGTAAGGTTGAAGGAATCCGTAAGTAGAATAGAGAGCGGGGATTTGACCGGAGAGATTAACATAAAAGCAAAAAATGAAATAGGTGAGCTGGCTTCCGTATTCAGTAATATGGTTAGCAGTATCAAGCACTTGATTGGAGAGATACAGAATTCTTCAAACACTGTTAAGGGCTATAGCGAGACGTTGGTATTGAGTGCCGAGGAAACGGCAAAGGCTTCAGAGAAAATTTCCAGCTCTGTGGTAGAGGTATCCAGGGATACTGAACTTCAGATAAAGGATCTTCAATCATGTCTGCTGACTATCGAAGCATTTGCACAGAAGCTTGAAACTGTAAATGACGGCATGAAGATGCTTGCTAAAATATCAAGCATCAACAGTGAAAAGTCCGGTGAAGGTATTAAAACGGTAAATGAGCTTATTACTGAAAATAACAATGTTAACGCAAAGACTGATGAAACGCAGGCAGTAATAAAGGATTTGAGCTACAAATCCAAAGAAATCCGAAAGATACTGGATATTATTGTCGAGATTGCATCTCAAACCAATTTGCTGGCATTGAACGCAGCAATAGAAGCAGCTAGAGCCGGTGAAGCCGGTAAAGGCTTCGCTGTAGTTGCCAGCGAGGTCAGGAATCTGGCTGAGCAGACTACTTCGGCAACTAAAGATATTTCAAGAATAATCAAGGAAATAGAAGCCAGCGTGGAACAGTCAGTAGGTGGTATGGAGCAGGTTAAGAACAGTACATCTCTGCAAACGGAAGAAATAATGAATACTATGAACCTGTTCAAGGATATAAGCTCCAAGATCAAAGAGCTAGATGACAATATAGGATCAGTGCAGAATTCCATTGAAGGCATTACCGCAGAAAAGGAAACCGTGGTAAAAGATATCAGCAGGGTGACAAAACTGCTTGAAAACACAGGCTTTGCAGTTCATGAAGCTGCAATGCTTGTTGAGGGGCAGAATGCCTCCATAGAAGAAGTAAAGGCTGCTTTGGTGGAGCTTAACGACATGGCTGCCAAGCTTGACGAGTTGGTTGACAGATTCAGACTTTAATAATATAAAACTAAATAAGACGGAGCGGTCAGCTCCGTCTTATTTAGTTTTAGTGGGGCCGTAAGGTTCGATCCGCTGGTGATTCTTAAAGGAAGTTACCAGTCCCTCCGACTGATCCTCCATATTATCCGGATTGTAGTTATCCGGAAAATAATAAGCATTATATTCTCTCTCTATAATCGGATATTTTTCACCATTATAAGTATCATCAATAATTTTCATGTGATTACTCCTCGACTTTACTTCTTTTACTTAGCTTTTGATCCACTCCTTCATAAGCTCTTTTGCCGTCATGCTCTATTTTGGCCATTACCATATCCATCTGCTCAATAGGCTCCAATACACCATTTGGCATGATATTGGGTAATCCATATGTCCCTTTTTTCATAGCATAACCCCTTTTCAAATAGTCATATGATATTATATTTTTTGCAGAATATTAATTTATATACAGTTGTCCAATAAATGGTTTTTATTCAATAAAAAATTTTACAGCGGCTGTTTATTCATATAAAATATGTATTGAGGAAAACTTAAAACAAGCAAAATCGGAGGTACTGATGAAATATTTGGAAAATATGAACCCACAGCAGAGAGAGGCAGTCCTTAACACTGAAGGACCTTTACTGATACTTGCGGGAGCAGGCTCCGGCAAGACAAGAGTGCTTACACACAGAATAGCATATCTTATAGAAGAAAAGGGAGTATATCCTTCAAATATACTTGCCATAACCTTTACCAACAAGGCTGCTTCTGAAATGAGTGAAAGAGTGGAACATCTCATTGGCAGTGTGGCTGATATGTGGATATCAACGTTTCATTCCTCATGTGTCAAAATACTGAGAAGAAACATCGAAAGACTGAATATATATAAGAAAAACTTTGTAATCTTCGATTCAAAGGACCAGGAATCCCTTGTCAAGGAATGCTTAAAGGAGCTTAACTATAACGAAAAGAATTTTCCCGTAAAGAGTGTGCTTTCCTCCATATCCTCTGCAAAAGATCAGATGATCTCAGCCGATAAGTATTATGAAAAATACATGCACGATTTCAAGCAGAGAAAAATGGCTGATATTTATAAGCTTTATCAGCAGAAGCTGATTAAGAACAATGCGCTGGACTTTGATGATATATTGTTCAGAACGGTAGAGCTACTTGCCTATAATGAGGATATATTGCAATACTATCAAAATAAGTTCAAATACATAATGGTGGATGAGTATCAGGATACCAATTACTGTCAGTACAGGCTTGTAAGTCTGCTGGCCAAGCAGCATAAGAATCTGTGTGTAGTAGGGGATGATGACCAGAGCATTTACAGTTGGAGGGGTGCCGACATAGGTAATATATTGAATTTTGAAAAGGATTTTCCAGGAGCAAAGGTTATAAAGCTTGAGCAGAATTACCGCTCGACACAGACTATTCTTGATGCTGCCAATGCAGTTATAAGAAACAATTTTGCCCGTAAGTCCAAGAAGCTTTGGACAGAGAATGAGTCTGGAAGCTCCATACTGCATTACAATGCAACGGATGAATGGGGAGAGGCGAATTTCATATTGTCCGAAATACAGCGTTTGTCTGTGGAGGATAACAGAGACTTAAGAAGCTTTGCCATACTTTACAGGACTAACGCACAATCACGCGTACTTGAAGAAGCCTGCATGACCCAGGGCATTCCCTACAAAATAGTAGGAGGCTTCAGATTCTACGACAGAAAGGAAGTAAAGGACATCATAGCCTATCTGAGGGTTGTGCAGAATCCTGCAGAAGATGTCAGCCTGCAGAGAATAATTAACATACCCAAAAGAGGGATAGGCAATACAACTCTGGATAGGATAAAGTCCTATGCCAGGGATAATGGAGGCTCACTTTATGATGCACTGCTGGATATCGATCTAATAGACGGCATAGGTGCCAAGGCTCAAAAAAGCATCAAGGAGTTTGTTAGGCTGATGACAGGCCTTATGGCCTCAGCAGAGGTCAAAGGCATATCGGGTCTTCTGAAGGATATATTGGACAGAACGGGATATCTGCAGGAGCTGGAAAGTGAGGGAGATGAAGACTCCATTTCCAGAGCAGAAAATATCAAAGAGCTTTTATCTGCTACATTGGAGTTTGAGGAGAAAAATCCTGAAGCTGGTTTGGAGGACTTCCTGGCATCGTTGTCTCTGATGTCTGATATCGATTCACTTGATGAGGACAGGGATTCCATAACCATGATGACCCTGCACAGCGCCAAGGGCTTAGAATATCCGGTGGTTTTTATAGCTGGCATGGAGGAAGGTGTGTTTCCCAGCCAGAGGTCATACTTCGAGGAAAAGCAGATGGAAGAGGAAAGAAGACTGATGTATGTAGGCATAACAAGAGCAAAGAAAAGGCTTTATCTCACATCAGCCTTCGAAAGAACAATGTTTGGAAGTACTACCTACAACGTGGCATCACAGTTTATAAAGGAGATACCGAAGGAACTATTACTAAAAATTTAATGCCACCGGCTACCAGTCTCCAGCATTTAGTAAGACTATGGAGTTTAGGACACAGGTTGCTGGTTTTAGGAAGGCTGCGAAGAAATTATTAGTACTCGTAACTCGAAACTCATAACCTACTTGAATATAAGAGAAGAAGTGCCGGTGGTTGGAGGCTCATAGCTGGTGGCCTGGTCGATTATAATGTAAAGGAGCATGGTTATATGAACATAGATAGTGCGAAGCATAGGATTGCTGAGCTTACTGAGTTGATAAACAAGCACAATCATAATTATTATGTGCTTGATAATCCTACAATAAGCGACTACGACTATGACAAGCTTATGAAGGAGCTGCTGTCACTGGAGAATGAATTTCCTGAGCTGAAGCAGGAGGCTTCACCGAGTCAGAGAGTAGGCGGCAAGGTGCAGGAAGGCTTTAAGGAGGTTGTTCATTCTACTCCGAAGCTGAGTCTGGGAAATGTTTTTGATGAAAAGGATATAGCGGATTTTGACAGTAGGATAAGGAAAGCACTGGAGGAAGATGTTGAATATGTGCTAGACCTGAAAATAGACGGACTTACAGCTGTTCTGAATTATGAGAGCGGCAGGCTGGTGAGAGGTGCTACTAGGGGCGACGGCGTGAGGGGAGAGGATATCACTGAAAACCTGAAAACCATCAGGTCAATTCCCCTTGTTCTTACTGAGAAGGTGGATCTGGAGGTAAGAGGCGAGGTATATATGCCTAAAAAAGCCTTTGAAGTCCTGAATGAAAGACGCGAGGAGCAGGGAGAGCAGCTTTTTGCCAACCCCAGAAATGCAGCGGCAGGCTCAGTAAGACAGCTGGACAGCAGAATAGCCGCAGAAAGGTCTTTAGATATATATGTATTTAATCTGGAAAGCATACAGGGCAAAAGCTTCAACACTCATACAGAAGCACTGGAATATCTGAGAAAGCTTGGTTTTAAGGTCGGCTCTCAGGTCGAAACATGCAAAAGCTATATTGAAGTTGTGGAAAAATGCAGTCAATGGGCAGAAAAACGAGGAGAACTGCCCTTTGAAATCGACGGACTGGTCATAAGTGTCAACAGCTTAAGACAAAGGGATATGCTTGGAACAACAAGCAAAGCGCCCAGGTGGTCAGTAGCCTATAAGTTTCCGCCTGAAAAAAAGAAAACAAAGGTAAAGGAAATAATAGTGCAGGTAGGCAGGACAGGAGCATTGACGCCTACAGCAGTATTGGAGCCAGTGAGATTGGCTGGCTCTGTAATAGGAAGAGCAACCTTGCATAATGAAGACTATATAAGAGATAAAGACATAATGATTGGTGATACGGTAGTGATTCAAAAAGCAGGCGACGTGATACCCGAGGTAGTCGAAGTAGTAAAGGAAGCAAGAGATGGGACACAAAGCAGCTTCATAATGCCCACAAAATGCCCTGTGTGCGGTTCGGAAACAGTAAGAGAGCAGGGAGAGGCAGTTACAAAATGTATAAATGCTTCCTGCGAGGCTCAGCTGAGACGACTGCTTTTCCACTTTGTTTCAAGGGATGCCATGAATATTGAAGGTATGGGGCCTCAGATAATAAATCTGCTGATGGATAATGGCTTCATAAAGGATGCAGCTGACATATATTTACTGAAGAACAGGAAGGAAGAACTTCTGAAGCTTGAAAGAATGGGTGAGAAGTCAGTCAACAATCTGCTTGATTCCATTGAAGCTTCAAAAGCAAATCCTTTGGGGAGATTGATATTTGCACTTGGCATAAGAATGATAGGTCAGAGAGCTTCACAGCTTCTGGCAGACAGCTTTGATGATATTTCTGAGCTGGAATCAGCCTCTTTTGAACGTCTTATACAGATAGATGAAATAGGAGATAAGATGGCAGAAAGCATAATAAGCTTTTTCGCACAGGAGCAGAACAAAAAGCTGGTAGAAAAGCTTAAAGAATGCGGGATAAATACAAAAGGCACAAAAAGAGAAGTAATTGACAATGATTATTTCAAAGGCAAGACCTTTGTACTGACCGGTGCTCTGTCAGGTTATACAAGAGAACAAGCCAAGGACATAATAGAAGGCTTCGGAGGAAAAGTGTCAGGAAGTGTAAGCAAAAAAACCGATTACGTATTGGCCGGTGAAGATGCAGGATCAAAGCTGATTAAAGCAAATGAACTGGGTGTAGAAGTAATTAATGAGGAAACCTTCAAGAAATGGAGTAATATTTCATCGTAACTTCACAAAATCTACATTGTTAGTTCACAAAAAATTCACAAATTTAAAATATAATTATACTAATTAAAAGTCAAAATTTTCTCAAAATAACAAAAAAAGCATTTTGAGAGTATATGAAGGCTTAGACAGTATTTTATAGCGATGTATAAGTATACCGGAAATACCATATTTATCACGCATAAATGCTGCATTTACAGCTAACCATAGATATTTTATTAAGTTAAGGGCGTTTTTGTGAACACAAAAACATTGAAATGTTGTACCTTTTATTGTAATATAATAATATCTGTGGTTAATTTCATATTCATTACTTTGTAGGCGTTACATTTATATATATGCGCCAAAAAAAAATAAGGGGGATGAACAATGAAGAAAACATTGGCATTAGTACTTGCTCTATTGCTAGTACTCTCACTCGGTCTTACAGCTTGTCAGCCTAAGCCGGAGGAAAAACCAGTTACAGACCCAACTCCAACTGAAGCTCCAGCTGAAGAGCCACAAGGACCTAAGATTCTTAGACTGGCTGAAGACGAGCCACCAGCACTTGATCCACAAATCGCTACTGACGCAGTATCTATCCGTCTTACTAACCTTTTACTTGAAGGTCTTGTAAGAAACCATGACGGTAAGGTACTTCCAGGTATGGCTGAAAAGTGGGATGTTTCAGCAGATGGTTTAACTTACACATTCCATTTAAGAGATGCTAAGTGGAGTGATGGCAAGCCAGTAACAGCTTATGATTTCGAATACAGCTGGAGAAGAATAGTTGATCCTAAGGTTGCATCAGAGTATGCATTCCAAGGCTACTACCTCAAGAACGGTGAAGAGATCAACACTGGCAAGATCACTGACCTTACTCAACTCGGAGTTAAGGCTACTGACGAGAAGACATTGGTTGCTACACTTAAGGCTCCATGCTCATACTTCTTGTCACTCTGCGGTTTCGTTACTTTCCAACCTGCTAGACAAGACAAGGTTGAAGAGTTCAAAGAAGCTTATGGAACAGACGTTGATAAGTATGTAACAAATGGACCATTCTTGTTCAAAGAGTGGGTACACGATTCACACTTCTCAATCGAAAAGAACCCAGATTACTGGAACAAGGACGCTATAAAGCTTGACAAAATAGAGTACACAATAGTTGTTGACGCTGCTACAATCATCAACATGTACGAAGCAGGCGACATCGACATGTGCGGTTTAACTGGCGACTATATCCAACAATTCAAGGATAAGGGCAGAGAAGTTAAGTCATACAGTGACGGTGCAGAGTTCTATCTCGAAGTTAACCACAAGGGTAAGACAGCTGAAACTGGTAAATTCTTAGGCAACAACGATTTCAGATTAGCACTTGGTTATGCACTTGACAGACAAGCGCTTATCACTGCAATTCTTAAGAATGACTCCAAGCCAGCTACAAGATTCGTACATCCTGACTTAGCAGGTGTTAACGACAAGTTTGCTAACGAGCATCCATATGAGTTCTGGCCAGCAACAGCTGACCTTGCTAAGGCTAAGGAACACCTTGACAAAGCTCTTGCTGCAATAGGAACAACTGCTGACAAGATGCCTACATTCGAGCTTCTTAACTACGAAGGTGACAACGCTAGATTATTCGGCGAAGCACTTCAAGACATGTGGTTAAAGAACCTTGGTGTAAAGGTTGAAATGAAGCAAATCCAATTTGCTCAAAAGCTTCAAATAGCTACTGACAAGGATTATGATCTTAACTATGCAGGTTGGGGCCCAGACTACAACGACGCTATGACATTTGTTGATCTGTTTGTAACAGACGGTGGACATAACAACACTAACTGGAGCAATGCTAAGTTCGACGAACTGATCTACGGAGCGAAGGTTGAAGCTGACCCAGTTAAGAGAGGCCAAATGATGGCTGAAGCTGAAAAGATATTACTTGAAGGCGTACCATGTATTCCATTATACTTCAGATACAGAAACTACACTCACCAACCATACGTAACAGGTGTAGTAAGATATCCTATCGGTGCTGACCCAGACTTAGTATACGCTGATATATTACCTCACTAATAATTAGCTGACCCAAGTCAGGGAAAGACACAATTAAATTAATAACTGATGAAGGTATATGTTTAACATATACCTTCATCTAGCTTATAAGCAAGTTTGGATTTATTTTCATTTAAAATTCACAAAAAATTCATAAAACAAAAAGGGGGTCATTGAGTTTGCTTAGATATACTGGAAAGAGATTATTTATATCTCTTATCACAATTTGGATTCTTATTACTTTAACCTTCTTCTTAGTTAGACTGCTTCCCGGCGACCCGTTTACTACACAGAGAATGACACCAGAAATAAGAGCAAATCTTGAAAAGTACTATGGCTTTGATAAGCCGCTTCCTGTACAATACTTGAAATACCTTGGCAATCTTGCAAAGTTAGATTTAGGTATATCGATGAGATATAAGGGGAGATCGGTAAACGGTATACTTGCTGATGCATTCCCTGTTTCAGCAAATTTAGGTATGAGAGCAGTTATATTTGCTGCAACTACCGGTGTTATACTTGGAATTATTGCTGCACTTAATAAGGATAAAATACTTGATAAGCTTACTATTTTTATAGCTATTGTAGGGGTATCCATACCAAACTTCGTTATGGCATCCTTCTTACAGTATATATTTGGAGTTAAGTTGAAATGGCTCCCCGTTGCCCAGTGGATGGATCCATCAAGAGGCATGGGTATAGAGCATACAATTCTTCCCGTGCTGTGCTTGGGCTTCGGTACATTGGCTACCTACTCAAGATACATGCGTGCCAGCATGCTTGAGGTAACCACCTCAGAGTATGTAAAGACTGCAAAGGCAAAGGGTCTTTCTCCCTTACAGGTTACAGTAAGGCATCAAATCAGAAATGCTTTATTACCTATAGTAACGCTGCTTGGTGTTACAATAGCAGTTCTCTTAACAGGAACCTTCGTTGTAGAGACTGTGTTTGCTATTCCTGGTATGGGCAGGCAGTACGTATTGAGCATAGCTGTAAGAGATTATCCTATGATACTTGGTCTGACAACCTTCTATGGAACATTTTTGATATTTATGACTTTCTTAACTGACATAATTTATGGTTTAGTCGATCCAAGAATCAGAGTATCGAAGTAAGGGGGGAGAAGAAGAATGGAGATAAGTAGAGAGCAATTTACCCATGTTGGTACCAATACACAAAAAGCCCAAGCCATTGTCCGACCCAGCATGACATACTGGCAGGATGCCTGGAGAAGACTTAAAATGAGCAAGGTTACCATGGTATCACTGGGATTGATTATATTATTAATTCTAATGGCAATTGTAGCCCCATTTTTGACCAAACACACCTATTATGATAATAATCTTTCCAATATTAACCAAATGCCTAATGCAGAGCACTGGTTTGGTACCGATACACTAGGAAGGGATATGTGGGCTAGAATATGGGCAGGCGGTAGAATTTCCCTGTTTATTGGATTTGTATGTACTTTCCTGGAAGGAACTATAGGAATGCTGGTAGGCGGTGCTTCAGGTTACTTCGGCGGAAAGCTTGATATGTTTATAATGAGAACGGTTGACGTACTTATGGGTATACCGGCTCTTATCATTATAATTCTTGTATCAATGGTTATGGGTACAGGATTAAATGCAATGATTTTTGCTATAGTTATATCAGGCTGGTTTGCAATGGCCAGACTTGTGAGAGGGCAGGTATTCTCACTTAAGGAACAGGAATTTGTATTGGCAGCAAAAACTCTTGGTGCAAGCTCCTCAAGACTTATATTAAAGCATTTGATACCTAACTGTCTTGGAGTTATTATAGTCAGCTTGACGTTCCGTATTCCCGGAAACATATTCTATGAAGCATTCCTTAGCTTTATAGGTCTGGGAGTTCAACCTCCTATGACATCCTGGGGACAGCTGGCAGCAGCTGGAACGCTGATTTATCAAACACAGCCGCTGCAAATGTTTTTACCATCAGTAGTAATAAGCTTGACAATGTTATCGTTACAGTTATTAGGTGATGGACTTAGAGACGCTCTAGATCCAAAGCTCAGAAAGTAAGGAGGTGTAGTAGTTATGGAAAAGTTATTAGAAGTAAAGGAATTATATGTTTCCTTTGATACCTATGCAGGAGAAGTTCAGGCCGTCAGAGGCGTTACATTCGACCTGGGAGTTGCAGAGACATTGGCGATAGTTGGAGAATCAGGCTGTGGAAAAAGCGTTACTGCACAATCCATAATGAAGCTGATACCTATGCCTCCAGGACGCATAAAGAGCGGAAGCGTATTATTTAATGGCAGAGAAGTTACGAAGCTTACAGAAAAGCAAATGGAAGCGGTAAGAGGCTCGGAAATGGGTATGATATTCCAGGATCCGATGACTTCCCTTAATCCTACTATGAAAATCGGTAATCAGATAGCAGAAGGTCTTGTAAAGCACCAGAAGCTGTCAAAGAAGGTAGCTCTTCAGAGAGCTGTTGAAATGCTGAAGATGGTTGGTATTCCTAACCCTGAAAAGAGAGTTAGTCAATATCCTCATGAGTTCAGCGGCGGGATGAGACAAAGAGCTATGATAGCTATAGCTCTTGCATGTAAGCCAAGACTGCTTATAGCTGACGAACCGACAACAGCATTGGACGTTACAATACAGGCTCAGATATTGGATTTGATGAGAGAGCTGAAGGAGAAGATTGATACATCAATTATCCTTATAACTCATGACCTTGGTGTTGTTGCAGACATGGCAGAAAGAATAGTTGTTATGTATGCAGGCAAGGTTGTAGAGCAGGGTACAGTGGACGATATATTCTATAATCCACAGCATCCTTATACATGGGGTCTCTTGAAATCAGTTCCGAGACTTGATGCAGAAAACAAGGAAGCTCTTATCCCGATTGACGGTACTCCTCCGGACTTGTTTGCACCTCCGGTAGGCTGTGCATTTGCTGCAAGATGCGAATATGCAATGAAGATCTGCTATGACGCTCAACCAGATATGTCAGAGCTTGGAAATGGTCATGAATGTGCATGTTGGCTGCAGCATCCGGAAGCTCCGAAGGTTCAAAGACCTGAAGGAATAGGAGGTAGAAGATAATGGCTGAAGCAAAAACACTTATAGAGGTTAAAAATCTCAAAAAATACTTCCATGTAGGACATAATGCGGTTTTAAAGGCAGTTGACGGCTTGAACTTTGCAATAAGAGAAGGTGAAACCCTTGGACTTGTTGGAGAATCAGGCTGCGGTAAGTCCACTACCGGAAGAACTATGATCAGACTGTATGAAGCGACAGCCGGTGAGGTAATATTCGAGGATAAGAATGTCCATAAGCTTAATAGATTGGAGCAAAAAGAGTTTACTAAGAAGGCTCAGATGATATTCCAAGATCCATACGCGTCACTTAATCCCAGAATGACAGTAGGTGACATTATTGGAGAAGGTATAGATATTCATGAATTGTATACCGGAAAAGCAAGGACAGAAAAAATATATGAGCTTTTGAACATAGTTGGACTCAACAACGAGCATGCCAGCAGATTTCCTCATGAGTTCAGCGGCGGGCAAAGACAGAGAATAGGTATTGCAAGAGCATTGTCCATAGAGCCACAGTTCATAGTTTGTGACGAGCCTATATCAGCTCTTGACGTATCTATACAGGCACAGGTAGTCAACCTTTTGATAGAGCTTCAAAGAGAACGTAAGCTTACTTATCTGTTTATCGCTCATGATTTAAGTATGGTTAAGCACATTTCAGACAGAGTTGGAGTTATGTATTTGGGTACAATGGTTGAAATGACAACAAGCGCAGAACTGTATAAGAATCCGCTGCATCCATATACACAGGCTTTGCTTTCAGCTATACCTGTTCCAGACCCTGAATTTGAGAGAAATAGACAGAGAATACTGCTTCAGGGAGATGTACCAAGTCCGATAAATCCTGCACCCGGCTGCAGATTTAAAGCAAGATGCAGATATGCAAAAGACATATGCGGACAAGAAATGCCTGAGTTCAGAGAAGTGAGTAAGGATCATTTTGTAGCTTGCCATATAGTATAAATACTTTATAGGAAAAGCCTCCTGGGAGGCTTTTTCTATAAACAAATAAGTAACAGAAAATAACATATTGTGGGGTGGCATAATGGAAAAAAAGAAACTCAGGATTGCAAAAATCATAAGTACGGCTATTATTCTATGCACAATTTTGGGCATAGTGCTAATGCACAGTTACTTTAACCTCCAGTATGAGCTGCAGGGACCATCAGAAAACTGGGGAAGAGATATCACCATAAAGGAAATGGTTGTGAACAAAAAGGCGCCTTCCTTCTTTTTAACGGACAACAGTGCTGACATGCTGATTATTGATGGAAATAAAATGGAAAATGTCATAATTGACAGAAGTACAGCTGGTATGACAACATCACCTGTTAATATTCCCGGTGCAGTACCTGAAAATGTGACACAGCTTAACTGGAATAAGGATTTTGTAGTATGGATGGAGAATTTTGATCTTTTCTACTCACGCCTTAATAGTGATGGGACTTATTCTGAGAAACAGCTTATAAAAGAGGCTGTAAAACAGTTTCAGGTCATTAAGAATTCAGAAGCTTATTTACTGCTTGTAGCTGGCAATAATGAAATAGTTATGTATGAAATACTTGGGGATTCCGTTAAGCAGGCAGGAGCAGCATATCCTGTTCAAAATCTCAGGGGTGCCAGTGCAGTATGCAGCAAAGACGGTAAAGTGCACATAGCAGCACTGGCCAGTGACAATGATATCCTATATCCTATTAAATACATTACATATGAGTCCACAAACTGGACATTGATAACAGAAAAGGTTGAAAGGTATCTGTCCCGTGCCTGGAAGATTTCTGATATAGAGATAGGCATTGATGATGAGGATGTGTATATTTTCTATCAACTGGGCAAATGGGATACACACGGAATGAGCGTTAAGCTTCTATATACCAGCACACCTATTGGAGGTATAGGCAATGAGATGGTATTTGATAACCTTAATGTACTCCCTGAGGATAAAGGAAGAGGAAGTGCGATAATTTTTGAACCAGTATGTGTTAAGGTTCAAGGCGAAAAGTTGAAAGCAGCAGTTATTCGCGACAGTATAGATTATAAAGGAAACGACGGGCTTGCAGTTTTTCTGATGACCTTTGAGGATGGTAATGTTGAAACAGCTGTAAAAGCAGTCAAGGAAAAAAGCTGGCCGTCTAATATGGCTATTGATGCTATAGGTGATGATATTGGAATTGCATTTTTGGATACTGCAGGAAAGGGAAACTCAGAAATACTATATGCAGAAAGCAGTAAAAGCTTTATAAAGGCAGCCAGCAGCGGTAGACCCATTGATTACCTGTATGCAATTCTAAATGCAATACCAAGCTATATAACAGGCACGCTCATAGGTCTTGTAAGAGCACTAGTATTTTTGCCGGCTGTTTTTTGGATTATATTTGTAGAAGTTTTTGAAATAAGAGGCTTGAGAAGAAGACCAGATATAGTTGTTGGAGTAGCGATCGTCATACATGCTGTTACAAAGTTATTTACAATGGGCAACTATTACACCAAATCAGCAATAAAACTTATGCCGGATATTTTGAAGTTTTCACATGCACAGTACTTTTATGGTGTACTCATACTTGGTATGTCATTACTGATAACAGCTTTGGTTAAAAACTCCAGAAAGGATATGCATCATATGGTAGAGTATTTAGTATTTGCAGCTTCTGACATTATAATAACGACACTTTTATACACAGCATATTTTTTATAATTTATTACAGCAAATCTCTCCACCTGACATAAAAAAAACAATGAGTTCAGACTGAAAAAAGGGAGAGTGTTTTATGAATAGCAAAACAAGTACTAATAGTAGACTTGGTATAGTTGTAGCTTTTGTTATGGTATTTCTTTTAATTACCTCCATGCATTCGTATTATTACCTTAATGAAATACTGGCCAAACCATCGGAGAATTGGGGCAGAGATATGCTTATCAAAAGCAGAATTCCTCACAGGGTTACACCGTCTGTATATATGGAAGGTGATAACGCCAATGTACTGATAGGTAATGGAGACAGCTTCAAAAACATTACAATCAATAGAAAAACAGCAGAACTGAAAAGTGAAGATATTGTCATAAAGGACGCAAGAACTGATATAGTTGCCAGAATGCTATGGAATAAAGATTATATATTCTGGACAGAAAATTATGATTTATACTATTCTGTAAAGCAGTCAGACGGCAGCTATGGCAGTAAAATTCTGCTGGCGGATAATGTAAGGGATTATAACTTTTTTGATGACGATGAAACATATCTCATAGTTGCTGATAATGAGGGTTTATTCCTGTTTGAGGCTGCCGGCGGCAATGTCAGCTTGAAAAGCAGCTATGAGCTTAAGGATCCAAGAGGTGTGGATATTATACAGGGCAACAACAAGCTGCTATATGTAGCCGCCTGTGCCTCACCGGATAATATAAATTACAATTTCAAATATCTGACCTATGACGGCAGTGTGTGGAAGCAGATCAGCGACAAGAATTTCCGTTGGGTTGCTGGCTCTGTCTATAAGGTAGAGATAGCTTTGGATGATACAGATGCATATATTTTCTTTCAGTACGGAACTATGTCGAGTCGTGTATCAGAATCTGAGGTGTTCTTTAGCAAAGTACCCCTTGCGGCAGACACCTGTGAAATGGAGTTTGAAAAGCTTATGGTGCTTGAGGGTGAGCGTCCGGAGTTCACATTTGTATGTCAGCCTGAAGCTTCAAAAACTCAGGGAGATAAAGTACAGCTAGCTGTAATAAAGGATGTGCTGGATAAAAGGTATAATAAAAGGTACGGCATATACCAGCTTACTATTGATAACGGCAAGGTAATAGATAGAGAGGCAATGATAAGAGAGGTCAGATGGGTATCAAGAATGGATTACTGCACTACGGGAAGCGAAAATGTCCTGGTATACCTTATTCCTGCAGGGAAGTTTGACTCTGAGGTACATTATACGGATAACGGGAAAGCTTATGTCGAAGCTATAAGCAGAGCAAGGCCTATTGATGTTATTTATGCCTTTTTCGGCGTACTGCCCGGATACATCAACAGCATATTTTTCATAGCTCTCAAAACAATACTGCTGATACCATCCATACTTTGGATTGTTGCCATTGAGATACTAGAAGTAAGAAAGCTAAAGAAAAGGCCATACCTAATACTTACAGTGGCCATAGTAATACACATTATAGTGAGGCTGTTTGCTATAGGGGTTGACTATACTGATATGTCGATGACCTTAATGCCTGATGTTCTTAAGTTTTCGGGAGCTCCATATGTTTATGTATTAGCCATTGCAGCGGTATCGATTTTGATATCGAGATTGTTCAAGAGTACAAAACCCGACATGAGCCATATAACACAATTCGTAATCTTTGCAGCATCAGACTTAATAATTAATGCTATGCTATATACTGGGTATATTTACTAGTGAGTTTCGATATAAAGGAACGAGCATTGTTTATAGAGTTTGATATTAAGTTTTCTGACACAGTAAAAAAATGAACTCTGAGCTTTACTATATAGTGGAGTTTTTGATCTTTGCAGCATCTGATTTGATTTTATCATCAATTATATACTCCGGATATCTAGTATAGTATTTATGAGTTTTCCGACTTTGTCGATTATTGCCTGGGAAATATAATATTATTTGTCTTATATGTAAAAAGCTCAAGTACTATTTACAGTATTTGAGCTTTTATGTTATTTGCCTGTAATCATGATGCTTTTTGTTTTCTTCATAATATTCACAGCCTTTTTCGGTGGTATTTTTTAAGCTTGTAATGGTGTCCAGAGTGCAATGACCATCATCCTGATAAATACAGCTTTCAGTACAGTAAATAAGAATCATATAATACCTCCTGAAAAACTATAGTAATGTAACATTTTCTTCGAAACTGAAAAAATGTCGAATCGACCTCCATTTTATTCAGGTAAGACTCTTAGTTAAAGAATTTGGCTTAGAGTGTCTTAGTTATAATTTGCTCAAAAAAGAAAAAACTAATGTGTAAAGCAGTTTTATAAATATTGTATTTTGGGTTAAGATTATGTTGAAGAAGCAAAATTGCTGTAAAGTGAGTGGTAAAATGATTTTTGAGGATTATTCCCGAACAAAGAGGCTGTATCATGTGGTTAGCTTAACTGATTTGGCAAAATGTTTGTCTCATGGTATTACATTTGATGATAAAAAAACATATAAAAGCAAATATTATGAGTTCCACGGCTTTTTCGATATGAAAAAGCCTGCAGAGCTGCCTGCTTGGGTCGTGAGGAGCAATGCTATTTTTGCAAGCATGAATCTACCAGAGAATCATAAATGGCATTCACATACTGCTGTCCTTAGTGTCAGAATAGACGAAAGCCGATGCTGGGTTTGTAATGAAAACATAGCCAACTCTATTTATGAGGCATTTATACTGCAAGGCCTTGATGATTTCAAGGAGGCTAAGTGGTTTGTAGAAAGACTTGGTAATAAGATTGCAGCAGATTACTGGAAAACGTCCTGCAGCTTTATAGACAATTTGATGTACAGAAATGACATGATAAAGGGATATGATGCTGAGGTGCTAGTAATGCATCATATCCCTCCTGAGGATATAAACTGTGAACTTATTATTTCGGATCACAGAGTCATGAGCTGTCATGAATGGAAACAAGCCTTTTTGTCGGATAATCTGGAGTATGATAAATGCTGAGTTGTTAGGTTAACAGCTGTTTGCAGCCGCACATTACATATTCAGGCCGCATTATGCCGCTTTGGCAATAATACTTCTTCTTGTTTATTTTAATTTCAAATTCCTTCATAAATACCGGTGCCATTTTTTTATCCAGGGTGCCCAGGGTGTGGAGTTCGAGTCTGTCATTTTGGAGTATCGGATATGCCTGATTATTGAATATTTTGCTGTTGACCAGCGCAGCCCTGTAGAAGCCTGAAAGCTGCTTCTCGACGTACAGACATAGCTCAGACTCTTTAAAATGATCGCGAAGTGCCTTAAGGGCAGCAAATACATATCCGATATCCTTTATCGTATATTTAACCTTCTTTTCATTTATATTGATAAACAAACCCATATTATCATTCCAGAAAGAGTCTATCCTGTCATATATTTTGGCTATTGCAGAGCTGTAAAAGTCCATTGGATTGATTTCATGCAGCTTAACAAAGAAACGAAGTGAATTGCACAAAGTTATAAAGGAGCTGCACTCCCTGTCTATTATATTTCTTCCTATATCGCCGTTTGTATACAGCCTTTCATTCAGTTCGCAGCCAATCATATTAGATGTATCATAAAGTATGTGCTTGTAATCCTCTGAGGATTTGTAAAGATTAATCAAGCTTAAGCCTGCCAATGAAAGATCTCTTGATTTTATCATATTAATGTTTTCTGTTATGTTATTGCATAAAGCGGGTATAAGCTTAAACTCTCCTTCAAGTCCCTGGATAGATGCTATGCTGAAGAAATCTCTGTCTCTTGCACACTTAATCAGCATCGAAAAAGCTTCCAGCATGAACAGCTGCGGCAGCAGACTTGCATCATCAGGGTTTATTTCTATTTGGTACTCACCATAGGAATTGTCGCTTATATCCTCTCCGCTGTAGTAAAGATCGCCAATTTTCAGGAACTGCCTGCAAAACTGTGCCTGCTTCATGGCAGTATTCAACAAGCAGTACTCCATAAAATCCTTATGTTCTATCGAAATCTCACCATCTCTGATTTTTTTGGATAATAATGAAAGACAATAAATTGAATAGGACATAATATCAGGCTTTACTATTTTTCTTGCTTTTTTATGAATCCACTGAAAACTGTTAAAGTCAAAGGCTGTTTCAGGATATTGTGAGTATACTGGCATACATCTTTTATACAGTGAACTCATAAAAAAGATATTACCCGGCTTCTTATGTTCATCAATATCCCCCATTAATGCATACATTTTTTCAAGCTCGTTTTCCTGTGGAAGCTCTATATTGCCACACCCCGATAACATGCAGTAAGAGACTGTATTGAGATAAACCATGGCATTGCATTGATCCACAATATCCTGATAGTTAAAATCCAAAACCATCAAATCACCCCTGTTTATATTTGATTGTATAATAAGCATAAGCGAAATATAATCAGTGCAAAGCTGCTTAATAATATGTATGCATGTAGTCGTTCATATAAAACCAAACTATCACTTTCTGCAGCATAAATACAAATGTCTGAAATGCTGCTATATGTTATAATTATGTGTAATGAACATGTTGGGAGGGTCACATATGAAGGAAGGTAAGTTATCAGTTGAGGAGTTAAGAAGCATAGTCTTCTCAAATATTAAGAGCTTTAATAAGGAAGTACTTGTGGGATCTGATATAGGTGAGGATTGTGCCGTGCTGGATTTTGGAGATTATGCGTGTATAATGTCTACCGACCCGATAACAGGGGCGGAAAAGGGAGCAGGTGCTCTTGCAGTGCATATATCCTGTAATGATGTGGCTTCAAACGGCATTAAGCCTATAGCGCTGCTTATTACAATCATGGTACCTGTATCCTACACGGAAGAGGGTGTAAGCAGAATAATGAAGGAGGCTTGCGAGGCAGCTGCAGAGCTGGAGGTAGACATTATTGGAGGTCATACTGAAGTGACATCTGCAGTAAACAGACCGGTGATTTCTACAACAGCAATAGGAAAAGTGTTGAAAAGTAAAATGGTGAAAACGGCTGCAGCAGCTGCAGGTGATGATTTAATTATGACAAAGCTTGCCGGTCTTGAAGGTACGGCTATTATTGCTTCAGACAGAGAGTATGAGCTTAGACAGGTTTTATCCGATGAAGAGCTGAATACGGCAAAAGGTTTTTATAAAAGCATTAGCGTTGTAAAAGAGGGTGTACTTGCGGGAGAGTTTGGTGTTAACAGTATGCATGATGTTACTGAAGGGGGTATACTTGGTGCAGCATGGGAGGTGGCAGAATGTGCAGGACTGGGATTGGAGCTATATCTTGATGAAGTAGAGGTGCATCCTGTAACCAGAAAAATTTGCATGCATTATAACATAAATCCATACAGGCTGATATCAAGCGGCTGCATGCTCATAACCACAGAGCGTGGAGATGAGCTGGTGAAGCTGCTTGAGAAAAATGGCATATATGCACGAATAATAGGTAAAATGACAGCAGAAGGAAGATACATCTGTCAAAATGGAAACAGCTATGAGCTTGAGCCACCTGATGTAGACGAGCTGTTCAAACTGTAATTTGTATATATTTGAAACATGTTTGTAACATACTGTAAACTAATTATAACAATTACTGGCAGGTATTTGACATTTTTGGTCGAAAATTATAAACAGGTATCAAAAAATGCTAAGGAGGAATATGATGAAGAAAGCTATTGCATTTATTACTGTGCTTATTTTGCTGTTATCCAGCTTTTCAGGCACTGTACACGCACAAATAAACAGTACTACCAAACCTCCAAAACTACAGGTGCTTGGGACTGAGATTACCAAAGATCTGCCTGTAATTAATGATAATATTATATATCTCCCTTTCAGAACTATAACACAGAAGCTTGGGTACAAAGTAGCTTGGTATTCTAAAACCAACACAATGGAAGTAACTAAAGAGAATCATTCTGCAAAAATTACCATAGGCAGTAAGAACGCCTATGTAAATAGCAAGAAAATCACACTTGACAGTGCTCCCATACTTAACAAGGGACGAGCCTATGTGCCATATGATTTTATTGAGAAACACTTCGATTATAATATAGCATTTGATAAGAATAGCAATATAGTAACAATATCGGATAAAGTCCAAAGCAGCAAGCTTTCTTCAGATGAAGAAGCCAATGCCATATATATAATGGACAAAAAGCTTGAGGGCAGCGTACCGTTTTTTTCAGACGACAAGGTGTATGTTCCTGCCAGAACGGTAAGTGAAGCTTTAGGCTATAAGGTATATTGGTACTCTGCAAAAAAGAGGATGGACTTTGTCAAAGATAAAAAGAAAATATCAATGACAGTAGACAACAAAACGGTGACATCGGGCATCAAGAAAATAAAGCTTGAAGAAGCTGTCATAATGCATAATGAAAAAGTGTACATGCCTGTTTCTGTTCTTGAAAAGGTCATGAGCTATTTCACAGCTTCAGATGCAGGAAAAGCCACGGTATGGATAAGCGACAAAAAGATAGTCAAGACAAATCCAAGCAATAATACAGGTGAAAACAAAGGACAGAATAATTACGCAACAGCAAATGTAACAGACATATCTGTAGATATAAGCATGGGATTTCCTGTAATAAAGATAATGGCAGATAATGCTTTCGATTATACTTCATTTGCACTAAGCGGTCCTGAAAGATTTGTAATAGATATACAGAATGCCGTTGTTAAAACAAGCTTTGACAGTAAAGAAGTAAAATGCGGAGCCATAACGCAGGTGAGAATCGGCCAGTTCAGTCTTACACCTTCCAAGGTAGTCAGACTTGTGGTAGATATGGAAAGCAGCAGAGCCTGTAAGATTGTGCAATCAGAAGATAAAAAGACTCTTACTCTTATCTATGCCAATCTGATAAAGCCGGTTGCCATAGGTAAGGAAGGAAATCAAGATGTAATAACTATAACAGGGACTGATGCATTCAAAACAGTTGCTACAAAGCTTGAGAATCCTGATAGACTTGTATTTGACATTGCAGGCGGAGTTCATGATGGAGAAGACCAAATAATAAATACAGAATCAACACTTCTGAAATCTGTGAGAACGGGACAGTTTGATTCTGGTACTGCCAGAGTTGTGCTGGATGTTAATCCAAATGTGTTTTATTATGTTGAGAGCTTAGGAAATATAACAAAGATATATCTTTCTGATATTCCATATGATTTTTTCGTCTATAGGAAATACTATAACAGTGCATATATAGATATAAACCCGGGCCTGCAGGTAGAGTACCAGGCTTCAATAGACAAGGAGAACAGCATATTAAAGATTGTCATACCCCAAAACCTTGAGGTTGTATCCAGAAGATATGAAATCAATGACAATGTTATGGAGTATATAGAAGTTAAAGAGCAGACTGTCAGAAAGAAGCCTCAGACAATAGTCATTTTCAAAATGAAGCAGCTTGTAAATTACGAGCTTCTATCACCAGCAATAACCGAGCTGGTGAAGCTGAAGTTTAAATACACAGCTACCAGATTCGAGGACCTTACAATCATAATAGATGCCGGTCACGGAGGAAGAGATCCTGGAGCTGTAGCAAGTGACGGTACTATGGAAAAGGATTTGACACTGGACGTTGCAAAGAGGTTGAACAGCAAGCTTCAGGCTATAGGTTTTAAAACAATAATGACACGCAGTGATGATACCTATGTTGATCTGGCTACAAGGGCAGATACAGCCAACAACAGCTATGCAGATTTTTTCATGAGCATTCATTTCAATGCCTTCAACAGCAAGACAAAGGGTATTGAGACACTGTACTTCCCCAATACGGTAACAGATGAGAATCCTGTAGAAAACAAAAAGATTGCAGATATATTCCACAGTGAGGTTACGACTGCATTGAACATGCCGTCAAGAGGCATTACCGCAAGGCCTAACCTTTATGTATTGAATAAAACCAAGATGCCGGCCATACTAAGTGAGCTTGGATTCATGACAAACCCTGGTGAACTGGAAAAAATCAAAACTGAGGAATACCGTGAAATGGCTGCTAAGGCTTTGGCAGTATCAATAATAAAGTACTTCAAGGATATTCAGAAGCTGGATTTTAATTTTGATACCCAGGTAATATATGATGATAGTCTTGTTAACACAGTAACCTCCGAAAAGGTAGTGCAAAAGAAATAAATAATAATATCAGCACCGTATTCAAATAATCTGAGTACGGTGTTGTTTTGCTATAGGCGGCAAGCATCGGCTTTTATGAATATCCTGTCTTAACCTTTAATATAATATACTGATATATTATATTAAAGGGGTGAATCAGATGTCTAAAAGATATGCCGTACTTATCGCAGTTCTATTGTGCTTTACATTGGTATTCAGCGGCTGCAGCAATCCTTTAACATCCTTGAGAGAATTTTTTAACAGAGATACTCAGACAGCTCAGAAAGAGGTGGAAGAGCCAAAGGAGGAAATGCCAAGCCTAAGTGAAGTAAATTCAGTACAGCCGGAAAACACCAGGGCTACTGTTATGTATTATAAGGATTTTGACAATTATCTTGTACCTGTAATGAGATATATACCCAAGGATCCTGGAATTGCAAAAGCGGCCATCAATGCTTTGATTTATAGCGAGGAAACTGCAGCAGATCTGGCACCAACCGGATTATTACCGTCGCTTCCAATGGGAACAAAGATACTTGGTGCAGTAATCAAGGACAATAAGCATGCTGTTATCGATTTTTCAAAGGAGTTTCTAACATTTACCAGTGCAAAAGCTGAAGAAGCCGGTATAAAAGCAGTTGTATACACATTGACTGAGTTCCCTAACATAGAGACAGTGCAAATAAGAGTTGAAGGAAAGGCAGTTGATGAAATGCCTCTTGGAACAAAGCTTTTACCTGAAATGAGGCGTGATGAAATTAATCTTCAGACTGCACAAATTAGTGGTGATAAACTGTCTAAAGTTATGGTATACTATCAAAAGAAAGGTAAAGGCGAGTACTCATACTTTTTGCCTGTAACAAAGCTGGTATCGGGCTTCACAAACAGTGTTGAGGCTGCGTTGACTGCATTGCTGGAAAAGCCTGAAATGGAAACAGGTCTTATTTCACCTTTCCCTGAGGGCACTAAGCTGTTGGGAGTTCAGGTGAAAGACGGTATAGCATACATAAACTTCTCCCAGGAAATATTGGCAAATAAAGATGACCCTACAGCAGAGAGAGCCATGATGAAGGCTGTAACACTTACACTTAAGGACTTCAACGTCATTTCTAAGGCTAAGCTTTTTGTTGACGGAAAGATTCTTGAGGATACACATGGAATTGGTGCTAACGAGTATGTTGATGTTCCTGTGTTTGTGAACTTCTATGAGTAGGTCTCTATAGTGTGACCTGAAAGAAAATATATTATTATAAATTGCAGAAGACTTTAAACGCACTTTGCATATAATATGATTTGTCAAGTGCGTTTAACTAAGGTCTTCTGCAAAATTAACTGTAAAAATATGACAAGCTGTCAACAACAAAAGAAGAGAAAGGGTGCAAAAAATGCAAAGAATAGATGGAAGAGGAAATGACCAGATCAGACCTGTCAAAATCATAAGAAACTATCTGAAGCACGCGGAAGGTTCTGTGCTTATTGAGATGGGAGATACCAAAGTAATATGCACTGCTACAGTTGACGATAAAGTTCCTCCCTTTGTAAAAGGTACAGGAAAAGGCTGGATTACAAGTGAATATGGCATGCTGCCGCGTTCTACTGAGACAAGGAAGCCTAGAGAGTCAACCAAAGGCAAGGTTGATGGAAGAACCATGGAGATACAGCGCCTTATTGGAAGAGCACTTCGTTCAGTTGTTAAGCTGGAGGAAATGGGAGAGATGTCTATATACATTGACTGTGATGTCATTCAGGCAGACGGTGGTACCAGAACTGCTTCTATAACAGGAGCCTTTGTAGCTATGGTAGATGCATTTAACAAGCTCATAAAGGAAGAGAAGCTGAATACAATACCTGTACATGGATATCTTGCTGCCGTTAGTGTTGGTGTAAAGGACGGCGAAGTAATACTTGATTTGAACTATGCAGAGGATTCAACCTGTCAGGTAGATATGAACCTCATAATGACTGACAAAGGTCATTTGGTAGAGGTGCAGGGTACCGGCGAAGAAAGTCCCTTTTCAAAGGAACAGATGCTAGAAATGCTGAGATTGGGCGAAAAAGGAGTAATGGAGCTTATATCAGTACAAAAGTCATCACTGGGTGAACTGGCTGACAGGATTGGAGATGCAGTGAAATGAAAGCAATAGCAGCTACCAATAACAGGCATAAGCTGGAAGAAATATCAGCAATAATGAGTAAGCTCAACATAGAAGTATTATCTCTTAAGGATATAGATTTGGACATAGATGTTGAAGAAACAGGAGATACCTTTGAAGAGAATGCACTGCTCAAAGCAAGAGCAGTGGCTGAAATTACCAAAGGGTTTGTCATTGCAGATGATTCGGGTCTGGAGGTGGAGGCTCTGGGAAACAGACCCGGCGTTAGCTCTGCAAGATATTCTGGCTATACAGGGGAAGTAAAGGATGCCAAAAATAGAGAGAAGCTTCTTTTTGAAATGCAGAATATTCCTTTTGATAAAAGAAACGCCAGATTCAGAACAGTGATAGCAGCTGTTCTGCCTGATGGAAGGGAGATACTGGCAGAAGGTTTTGTGTATGGCAGAATAGGCTTTGAAGAGAAGGGCACCAATGGCTTTGGGTATGATTCATTGTTTATTGTAGACAGCTATGGCAAAACAATGGCTGAGCTTCCTGCCGAAATAAAAAACTCAATAAGCCACAGAGCCAACGCATTAAAGGAATTTGTCACCAAATATAAAGAAATGATGGGAAAATAATGTATTTATTCCAGAAGCGAACTGAATAGATATTATGTAAAATGCAGAGATTAATAAAGAAATACGACTATATTTAGACATGTCCTTGAATAATGGGTAAAAACACTGTTGACTAATGGTTATTTTTTTATTATACTTTTATTTGTCGCCTAAATGAATGTAAAAATTCATCCTAGAATTGCGAAAATTTCAATAACAAATCTGGCAAGATTTGCTGGCGAACAATATCATATTGTATATTGACACTGACTATTATATCTGATATAATCTAAAAAGTCGGTGGCAGTAAATGATAATGCGGGTGTAGTTCAATGGTAGAACTTCAGCCTTCCAAGCTGACCGCGAGGGTTCGATTCCCTTCACCCGCTCCAAAGTCATAATGCAAAGCAGTGAAGGCTCTTCACCCGCTCCATAAACTACTTCGACTCTAGAGCATGCGCCTGTAGCTCAGTTGGATAGAGCAACGGACTTCTAATCCGTGTGCCAGGGGTTCGACTCCCTTCAGGCGCACCATTTATGGTGGATATAGCTCAGTTGGTTAGAGCGCCAGATTGTGGCTCTGGAGGCCGTCGGTTCGACCCCGATTATCCACCCCATAACAGAATAGCGAGTTATAAATACAGGGGTGTCGCCAAGTGGTAAGGCACCAGACTTTGACTCTGGCATTCCGTAGGTTCGAATCCTGCCACCCCTGCCATTAATTATGACTCACTAGCTCAGTCGGTAGAGCACATGACTTTTAATCATGGTGTCCGGAGTTCGATTCTCCGGTGAGTCACCAGGAATAAGCGGAGTTGGCGGAATTGGCAGACGCGCTAGACTTAGGATCTAGTGTCAACGACGTGGGGGTTCAAGTCCCTTACTCCGCACCAATAAATCAGATAGGTATATATGAGCATTAATAAGACATGCGGGTGTAACTCAGTGGTAGAGTGTCACCTTGCCAAGGTGAAAGTCGCGAGTTCGAATCTCGTCACCCGCTCCATTTTAGCTTGTATATACTTTTTAGTTTTTCAATAACGTGCGGGTGTAGTTCAATGGTAGAACTTCAGCCTTCCAAGCTGACCGCGAGGGTTCGATTCCCTTCACCCGCTCCAAAGTCGTACTGCAAAGCAGTGAAGGCTCTTCACCCGCTCCAAAGTCGTACTGCAAAGCAGTGAAGGCTCTTCACCCGCTCCAAGTAACTAATGCGCCTGTAGCTCAGTTGGATAGAGCAACGGACTTCTAATCCGTGTGCCAGGGGTTCGACTCCCTTCAGGCGCACCATTTATTTTTTGAATAATTTTCCCAGGGAATGATATCAATCCCTGGGTTTTTTATTATGCTGGAGCAACTATAAAAGGAAAGACGATATGTACTATGATGGGAAATAGGACCTTAGACCTATTGAGAGCTAATAAAATCATTAATATTTGCATGAATGCTGCTTTTTTTTATGAATTCCAGCCTTCATGTTTTTTTCTGCACTTTATAAAGCAAATAGAAAAAATATAGAAAAAATAAACAGTATCAATAGTCTATATTCATTTTAAATCAGAAATTTTAGAATATTAACAAATCAATAATCTCATCTGCTTATGAACAATAGTATAATAAAGCAACTAATGGTTGCGGAAAGGAGGTTATTTGGCAGTAAATAATTCTTATTAGGTAAGGAGAGTGCTCATGAAAAAAACAACATTTAAAAAACTAACCGGCCTGCTAGTGATTTCATTCATACTTACAGCTTTTTACTTTGGTGGAGTTTTTAGCGCTTGGAGCAGCAGCGGAGGGACACATACTTATATAGTCGATACAGCGCTAAACATTCTACAGAATGATAAGCCTGATATTATTTATGATTATGACTTCCAGATGCTGCTAACCTATATAGAGGAGCTAAGGGAAGGCTCAATAGCACCTGATGATCTGAGCAAGGTGCTGTTAGGCGGATTACTTGAAAATGACTGGTGGGCAAGCCATTTCTATGATCCTGATCTCAATCAGACTTATGGGACAGCAAAAACAATTCATGCAGAATTTCAGACAAGAAGATTTCTTAATATGGCAGTCGTGGCGTGGAAGCAGGCAGATTACTCAAAGGCTGCTTATCTTCTGGGTTATGCTATGCATTTTTATGGAGATCTGAATAATCCAAATCACGCAGCTAACAATACATTGCTTGATAGTCCATATAATCATGAGGATTTTGAAGCATATATAGCAGAAAGAAACAGTTCATACTTAGCAATATCGGCAGCAACGGCTGCTGATAGTGCATCTGAGGTTTATGCTGCATCTGTTAATAATAATAATAATTTTCCTGAGTTTATAACTGCAAAATGTAAAGCAGATGCAAAGCATGCAAAAGGTTATTTTAATACATACATAAAATATTACACCGAAGACGTACCCGGTTATCAAACGTACTGGGACAAAACAGCCAAAGCAACTGTTGAAAATGCTCAAAAAGGAACGGCTGTAATGATATATAGGTTTTTACAGGAGGTCAAAACAGTAGATGAAATAAGGGTAACTATCCATACCGGAGATGAGCTTTGGGCTGGAACAGATGATGATATATTTTTCGGTTTTGAAACTATGGATGGGACCAAAAGAGAATTTCTCCTTGATGATATGGGCGATATAGCATCAGGCGTTTATTCTATAAACACAGTAAATGACTTTGAAAGAAATGATTATAATGCATACAGGATATATTTCAAGGACAAGCGTGTGGATTATTCCAAAGTAAAAAGGATATGGATAAGGAAATATTCACCAACAAGCTCTTCAGGCGATAATTGGCTGCTTGGAGCTCTTAATGTTCATGTAAATGGTAGTGAAGTATTCAGCAGCTCCCCTAACAGATGGTTTAAGAACATGAAGGATAACAGCTATAGCATGTACGTGGATGGACTAGTTCCGCCGCAGCAGCCTGTAGGCTGGTGCAGTGTGACTATAGATACTGCAGATATTGATTATTCTGGCACAGACGACTATGTTTACTTTGGTATAAAGATGGCAAATGGTGAGTATTATGAACATTATTGTGATACCGCAGACTATAATGATTTTGAAAGGAATACAAGCAATACATACTGGTTTTATATCGACGATCCTTCATTCCAGCCGGAGAGGGTAGCAAGAATATGGCTGCACAAATACAGTGAAGTTTATGATGATGATGCATGGTATCCTGCAAGGGTAGAGCTTAATATGGGGGGTAAGAAGTTTAGCAGAAGCGTCAACAAGTGGCTTGAAAGCTATAATACCGGAAGCTATGATGTTTATCACAATATATATCTTAATGGATTATAGTATATAAGCTGTACTGTTAGAACGATATAAAGGTTTAACCTCAATAACCAGTCCATAGAAACCAGTTAAGAACGCATTTGGCATTAAGCGTTAGTTCGAAATGCCAGATGCGTTCTTACTATTAGAGGATATAATGGAAAAAGCTGAGGAATAAGGGTAATAGCAGGACTAGTATATATAAATTCTATTAGTTGAAAATAATGCTATAATATAATTAAACAACTGAAGGATTGAGGTGGAGACCATGAAGTTGATAAATAGAAAGTATAAGATTGTTAAATCTCTGGAATTGAGTAATAATTTTACATCCTATTTGGTTTATGACATCTCACATCAGGATAGTTTGTTGGAGCTGACTATTATTGAAGCCAATGAGAAAATTGAAAAGCAGCTTATAAATTTTGCAAGAAAGTACCAAAAGCTTAAAAGCTTGAATGTCGCCGGAATTCTTAAGGACGTGGAATGGGATATTGTTACCAGCATAGATGGCAAGAAAGCAGAAAGAAAGCTTTTCTATATAGTTTGCGAGTATATTGAAAACAACATCAATCTGAAGCAATTAAGCGCAGTTCTGAATAGAACAGAAAAGGTCAGATTGTTTATAGACTTATGTAATTCGCTTCATTTATTGCATTTATCAGACTATACATACAAGCACATCAATCCAAGTACAATAGCTTTAAATAGCATTGATTCCGGATATACGGCGAGACTAAGAAGTTTAGGCTTTAAAGAATTATTATGCATAGCAATTTCAGGTCATTGTGAGGATGATGCTGTTGAGAATTTTGAAGATAATAAAAAGAAGGATATGTATTCACTGGGGATATTTCTTTTGAACATTTTTGGAATGGATATATCCGAATTTGATAATTTTGGTGGACAAGCACAGAATAATGCAGATGAGGAAATTTCTTTTGAGCAGAAAATAGCTCTGATTGCGGCAAAAATGTGCTGTTATGTTGAAGATGAGTACGATAGTTTAGATGAAGTAGTTAAAGCAATCAGCAGAAGTATTCTAGCACGACCGGAAATCCAATGCCGGAGCAAATACATGCAAAGCATGAAACAAACAGCTGCTCTTATAGGCAGAGAACAGGAAATGAGAGTTTTTGAGGGATTGTTTGAAAAAGACTCGAATGTTTTTAAGGGCAGGAAAATCTTTTTTGTGCATGGAGAAAAGGGGATAGGAAAAACACTGCTACTGAAAAACATAATAGATTTTATGAAGATTAAAGGAATAAATGTATTCTACAGTATGGACCTAGAAAACGAGATAGATACCGGAGACAAAAAAGCATTTATAAAAATGCTTAAAAGCATTATTTCTGTCAGCGATAAGCACATTGTTGAAGAATACATGAAAGATATAGTAAAATTTTTACCTGAGCTTGGAATAAACAGACCCGATTTTGTCAGTAGAGTATCTGATGAATATGTAAGTAACGAAGATTTACTGAAGAGAATTATTGAGTTTGCTGTTAAAACAGTTAAAAATGCACCGGCAGTGTATGTTTTTGATAACATCGATTATGCTGATGACCTTTCAATAGGGGTTCTTGAAATACTGTTACGTAATGAAGTATTAGGTGAAAGCAAGGCTTGTATAATATCCTATACAGATGATGCTGTGTATAGGAGCAGTAAGCTGTACAGCTTATTGGAAAGTGAAAGGCAAAACCCTCTGGTTTATGAAATTGAGCTTAGGGGCTTAAGCGGTGAAGACACGAAAAAGCTTGTGAGAGAGCTGGTATCAAAGGAGATAGATGCAAATAGGATAAGTAATAGGCTATATGAAAAATCCAAGGGTAATCCTCTATATATACAAGAAGTAATAAGGAGTCTTTACTTAAATAGTGTTATACATATTGACAGCAAAAACGGCAAATGGGTATTAGAGGAAGAGTGGGAATCTAGTAACATACCTGTAAATATAGAACAAGTCATGCAAAGTATTATTAATGGGTTGGATGATGAAGAGAAGGATTTACTCGGTATTATTTCGGTATTTAATATACCTGTGCCAATAAGCTTATTAAAAACACTTTTTGATATAAATGAGTTAGAGAGTGTACTGAGTATGCTTGTGAAAAAAGGGATTATATATGAAATAAGTTATGAAGGCACAATATCATACAAGCATGCAAATTCATTATTAAAAAAATTAATCTATGAAAGAATAGAAGATACAAGTAAAAGGCTGATTCATAATATAGCATCTCAGGTGCTGGAGAAACTGGCAAATGATAACAGATCCCTGTACATACATGAGCTGCACTACCATCTTGAAAAAGCAGATGCAAAACAGAGAGGAATACATCATTACCTGCAAAATGCTGAACTGATGGACAAGTATAACAACCATAGAGAAGTAATATACTGTTTGGAGAAGGCATTGGAATTATACGAGCATGGGCCTAAGGAAAAAGCAAATGAAGAGTTAATTTTCAAGCTTGGCAAAAAATATAGGATAACAGGGGAATATATTAAAGCTTTAGATTGTTTTGAAAAAATATATCATGGTGTAAGGAAGCTTGGAAAAAAAGAGTTCTATATTGATCTGATTGAAGAGATTGTCAAAGTACTGATTATTTTAGCTGATTTTAAGAGAGCCAAATCATATATCAGAATAGCTAAAAAGTACCTTGAAAAATTTGATTATCTGACAGGGCTTCTGAAAATATTATGGGCTGAAGCCAGTATATATAGAAATGAAGGCGAGTATGATAAAGCTTTGGAAGTGGCCACAAAGATTTTACCTATGTGTACAGATGAGCATTTATGTATAAAGGGAATGACATACAATATTATGGGAATTGCATATCGCCGTACAGGCAGGTACAAAGAATCACTGGACAGCTATGCAGCAGCTGTGAAATGTCTTGAATCAATCGATACGGTAGATATCAACCTGATGGGATCTATATTAATGAATACCAGTCTTGCATATGGAAATTATGGTGATCTTGAAAAGAAGAACGAGTACATGTTAAAAGCAAAAACTGTAATAGAAAAGTGTGGAGAGTACAAAGGTAAGTTTATATCATATCTGAACATAGGCGCATGGTATTGTGAATCTGGTATGTATGAGCTTGGAATTGATTCATTTAACAAAGTATTCAAAAAGGCTAAACAGCTAGGCATGAACAATGAATATTTCATATCAGTGGTCAACACTATGATAGTTAATATCAGATTATTTAACTATGCTGAAGCTGCCCGGTATATGTCTATTGGCTTGAATGAACTTGAAGCATATCCACCCGGAGAAGCCTTAACTAATGACTTTTACTATTGTATAATGACATATTATTTTGAAATGGGGCAATTCAAAAGGGCTAACAATTTTTTAAGAAAAATTGATAAAGCAGATGATGCAGATATAAGCATATCTGAAGTAAAGCAAATAATATCCATTTTGATTGATGCTGTAAAGAATAAGACAATAAATGAAAAGCAAGTAGAAGAAATTATCACTCTTTTGCAGAGCGGCTTTCATACTGAAGAACTAATATTCATACCTGCCAGAATCTCGATGCTGCTTCTTGATTTAGGGTGGGAGGATGAAGCATTGGCAATACTGGCAGCTGTAAATACTGATAAGATAAAAGTAGATGAAGAAAGTATCGTAACTTTTATAAAAAGATATGTTATATTAAGCAAATCCAAAGACATAAAAGGTCTTGTCAATCTGTGGGAAAGAGCAAAAGGCAAAGGTTATTACTACATAGCATCAAAGGTGGGTTTTAAAATTGCATCTTTCTATTACCGGCAGCCGGAGCCTTATAAAGCTTTTTATTGCTATATTGAAGGCTACTGCGATTTTTACAGGCTGCTATCTTCCGTTGAATATGAATACAGAATAGATTTTACTAAACTGCATGGCTTTATGGGGCATATAGAAAACTTCAGAAAGCTGATGAACTCATTATTTGGCAAGTCCAGAAGCTTAAGCAAAAAAACAAGATGTTTTGAAGACTTTAATATGCTTTCTGACATTAATTGTATAAGAAGTATTTCAAAGGATCAGCAGCTCTTAGAAGCAGCAAGAGCTTTGAAAAAAATCAGTTGTCCGGTATATGAAAGCTTAGATGAACTGATAATTAATCTGGGCTCAGATGCTTTCTTAAACCTCGAAAGCATTTGCTGCTACCTGGAATACAGATTACTTTGCAGTAGAGCATTGATTATCTTCCAGAAAGATCATGGCAGTGAAGCTGTAATAGCACCTGGCAGGGATAATGGCAGTAAAGGATATAATAATGAGCTGTATAGCTTGGCACAGAAAATGAATAAGCCGATAATCTTTAACAAAGAGGATTATAGTGAAGATAAGTTTAGCCATCTGTACCATAACAGTCATTTCAAAGCAGCTGCATGTATTCCTGTTATTTTGAACAGCGGCAAGAAAAGTGAAGACACAGGTAAGGTACTTGGATATATATACATGGAAGCATATAATTCAATTAATTTATTAAGTGAAGATAATATATATCATATAGAAAAGATAAGCAAGCTTGCGGCATTGAATCTGGAAAAACTCCTAAAAGACACTGACACCTCTATAAGCATGACCCACAGCGAGAGGGAATATAAAAATAAGCCTTATGGCATTAATGAGGGTCTGGACGGATTGATTAATGATCGTTATGAAGTGGATCAGAAAAAACTGGGGACGTTGCTTAGAGTGCTTGAAATTCTTAGACGGCAGTTAAGCAATAGTGATAAGTTAATACAGATAATTGATATTCTGATTGAAGAACTCGATGCAGAGTATGCAGCTGTTTTTCAAGTGGATAAAGGCAAGCCTATTGAGATGTTTGTTGAAAAGCATTCAAAATATATAAACGATGATATAAAGTATAACACAAAGGTTTTGGAGTCTGTCATCATGAACAAACAAGGCGTTTGCCTGATTGACTGGGATATGATAGGAGGCTATGGAAAAACTACTGGAATCCCATACTGGAACTCTTTAATATTAAATCCAGTTATCCAAAATGAAGAAATAGTGTATATACTATATATTGCAGTTTCAAATGATATTAAAGAGTTTACTGAAAAGGACCTTGATTTTGTTAAGGTTATTTCTAATATAATATGTGCATTATAAGAGAACAAGTATACATGCAAATCAGAAGTAAAGAGAGCCTCCTATCAGGAGCTCTCTTTACTTTTCTGGATACATTATGAAAGCTGAAAGTATCTTTACCAGTTAATCGGGAATATTGGTATGTTGATTTCCTGCTCTATCCATATAGGGTTTGAAAGGGCAACTCTTTTATTGTTTGTATCTGATCTTACTTCAACTCTATAGTAAGTACCAGGAACAGCTTTTATAACTGTACCGCCTGTATATGGATCACCAATATATTTTGCAAAAGAATAATCTGTCATGCCATATTTACCCAACAGCTCTTCAGTTCCGCCAATGGTACCTCTATAGAGATATACACTGTTGCTTATACTAAAATCTTTACTGCAAGAGTTGTCAACGGCAGTAATATAAATTCTGACAGCTTCACCGGTGGAACTGGTATAGACACTGTCTCCTATACCGTAGAACTTACTGGGGTTAGTACTTGCATCTGCTGCTTTCTGGATGTAGAATGAGACTCCGGGGCCTGTACTTACAAATGCTTTTCCTTTTATAATGTCTCGGCATATATCCTGATATGAGTTTGATGTAGAATTTACAGCAGTTACTGCAGTTCCGATTCTTTCAGCTGTTCTTCCGGATTCCAGCGATCTTGCAATATTATCAATTTCACCGCTACCTGCTACAGCAGTTGTCTTTTTGCCTTTTAGCAAATGGTATTTGATCCAGTTATTAATACTTTCCTTATCGTACTTGTCATATCTGCCATTAATAACTACCATTGCACCATTACTGCCATATGAGCCGGTAACCTTTGCTTCATAGGCATCATAACTAATAGGCCAAATTTCTTCCAGATTTGATAACGGATACATGCTGTCGCCGCGTCCCGGATGATTAGCAATCACTAAGTCCATTGCACTAAAGCTGCGTATAAAATCCACAGCAGCTTGAGCGCTTAAATTATCCGGTACAGGTTTGGTACTGCTTACGCCAGTCATATGAAACACGTTATCAAAAGAATAGATTCTACCATTTCCAAAATCAATTTCTTCCTTTGCACCTATTACGGAAGCTTCTTCCGCTGGTATAAATCTCAATGAATCATCACTGTATGTCAGATAACAGTTATTATAGAAGTTTGTAAGCTCTGTATCACTGCTGAAGGATTTACCCACAAGAAACGCCCATTCCAGGTTGTGTTCTTTAGCATTATCCTTTACTTGTTCAATATTCAAATCTTTAACAGAATCAAACATGACTTGTGGATCTCCTACCTTCCAGATTTCGCCTGCTGCATAATGCCACAAATAGTCAAAGTTGTTTATTCTGCCGTAGCCCTCAAGCACTGCATCATTTTTTGCCTGAGTCGAGACGTATGGCCTATTATTGAACTTCCAGCCATCCTGCGCCCACAAATTTACATAATGTCCATAGTATCCATTTGCTGCAGAAGGTGATGCATATGCTCTGTAAGCGGGAAAATCATATTTAAACTTAGAAGTAAGATATCCTTTCATGATATCATTGTCTTCCTTGGCGGTTGCATATGCATAAATGCTTCCCTTTCCATAGAGGTCTGTTACGATGTAGGTTGTATTGCTTCCTTTAGGAACAGTGCCTTTATACAGCAGTCTGTGATTTGAGTTAAATACATATAGTTCAATATCCTTGGATGCATTTGTAGTTACTTTTATTTGTGTCGGCAGCTTCAGGCTGCTGCTGAAAGTACCTGAGCCCATATCAAACCATGATGTATGTACACTGCCCGTAACATCGTTTATTTTCTGCATTGCCAGATTTATTGATGATATAGATGAACTTGGAGTGTGATTTTGCAAGTAGCTTGGGAATATCATATAGAATACCTTTTGCCTGAATTCTGCATCAGTGAACAAAGGGAAGTTTACAGCATTGTAGTCAAAGCTTTCATCAAAGCTTCGCATGAAATCAATAATTGGCTTGTTGATTCTGTCAGGTGCTGTATAGAAAGTAACCTGCCTGCCAACAGCTCTTGATATTAATTCATCAACACCTTCATTGCCTATCAGAATAAGCTTGGCCATTGTCAGGGTATTGTAAAACGGTTCAAATGTATGTTCAAGTATAACATCGGCAGGATTTACATTATACAAATCATTGCTTCCTATATTAGCCATTTCAGTTTTAATAGTATTAAGTGAGCCTGCAGGGAAAAGATCAGAGTTAATATAGAGCTCAGGATTCTTAGAATATGCTTCCAGTGTCTCTTTATCCATTCCCATTGCTTCCTGACATAGCCAGTCTATAGCATAATCCCTGAGAGACTTTTTCAATGGTTCAAATATTTTCAGTTGTTCATCTATTGCAGCAGGTATGGCACCCAGTATATCGGTTATTTCTAATAATAAGTCAGGTGCTCCAAGCATACTCATTAAATATTGGTCTGCCCATGCTGATAATACATCTTGTGCATCTACGGTTTTTTCTTCTTCCTCGCTGCTGATTGCTTCAAGACTTCTTTTGGGGTCAACTACTACTCTGGCGATTTCTGCGTTTGCATATATCCAGGCGGTTAGTCCGGCATCAATATCCTGAATCCATGCATTAGCATAATCTCTCCATAAATTTACTGTGGTTGTTGATGCTTCGTGAACAAGAGCAGCACGGAGTTTGAAAAACTGATCAAAGTGCAGTGGCTTATCCTGGCTGAACAAAGGATTCAACCCATTTGCTATAGAGCCATTAGCCATCATATTGTTCATGACAAATGTCCTTGGTGAATTTATGTAAGTGGAATGCTTGTATATAATGGCTTTATCAACAAGAGATTCAACAAGCATATGTCTGGCTATTATTTGTGATTCACTTGGTGTAAGACCATCTGCCACTGCGGGGAATGAGCCTTGCGCCCACTTGTTTACCCAGTCATGTCCAAAAAAGTCTCCGGCACCGTGAACCATGCAGCCAAGTACAAATGCAAGTGAAGCATTCTTGAGCTGTGTTTGTGTAAGGCGGGATGAAGTAGCAGGTATGACACCCTCAAGCATCTGCTTGCTTCTTCCTTCAACGAATGGGACATAGTGCATACTTGCCTCTGAAGTAAATGCATCACCTGTAGGCATTGAGTTTACTCTGTTCCATAGATCACTTAACCATTGACCCGAAGTAGTAGTCTCGTTAGGATGTATAAATGCTTGTCCGACATAGATATCTGGAAAACTGTCCGGTCCTACACATCCGCCGAGGAAATAGCTTTGATAACCTTTTATTGCAGCAAGATACTCCTTTTTCACCTTAAACATTCCATAAGGCGGTATTTCGACGTAGCCGTTGTTTTCATTGATTTCACTTATTAGAAGATCACCTATATAAACATGTGTTTTTGGCTTCCAGGCACTAACAGTGACAATATTTGCTGCAGCTAATACAATACATAGCATTAATGCTATTCTTATTCTCCATTTCTTCTTCATTGAATTTCTCCTTTCATTTTATAGTTTTGTTAAGGTTGCGATGTTACACTTACACCTCCTTTTTAAATGGAATAGATGAATTAAACAAGTTTGAATATGGGAATATTAAGAAAGTATAAGAAACTAGATAAACAAACTGGTCTGAAAAACGTGATGTTGCTTATATTTTATAGTAAACTTTTAGCACTGGTACATGGTGCTGGCTGTTTATTTTAGTATCAGAGAACTATATCTAATCAGTTATAAAGTATAGTTTTTTTGCAAAAATCATGTAACTGATAATAAATATTTACAGAATAGTGAAAAAACTAAAATGGATTGCAAAGGATATAGGACTTTAGACCTAGTACCTATGTGGAATAGACTTTATTGTTCTTAACTCATCTGCTCTGAATAAGAAATGGTTGAGGAAATGGAAGCTTTTTGCAGGGCATCTAAAGAAATCGGAGAACTGAATATATAATGCAAATTACTTCAACGAAAATGTCAATATGTTACTGTCAATATATTGGCTTGACTAATGGCTCATAGTTACATATAATGTTAGTGTAATTTAAGCATGCGCCTATAGCTCAGCCGGATAGAGTAGCTGACTTCGAATCAGTTGGTCGGGGGTTCGAATCCCTCTGGGCGCACCATTGGAAAACAAAGCACCGCAACGAATTGCAGTGCTTTTTATGTTTTTTGAAAACTATTAAAATCTTTTCCAAAAGTGCCTTGACTACACTACCCTGTAGTCAAAATGTAGTAAAAGATTAGCTGTTTTCTGCAGCCAAATTCTCTTCCTTTTTCTTATATAAGTCTTGGATTTTTATTAGATTTGCTTGCTTTCTTTCCTTCTGAATATGAGTATATATGTTCATAGTTACTCTAAAGTCAGCATGTCCCAAAATTCCCTGTGCAGATTTCAGATCTATTCCGGCATCATATAAAGCTGTAGCATATGTATGTCTGAGGAGCCTGTATGTGAGGTTAATACTAAGCTTTGGCTCATTATCCATAAGATGCTTGCTAATATTCTCTTCAATATACCTGTTTACTCATTCTTTGTCCTTCTCCATACACCTTGTATAGAAGATAAACCGTGCATGCTGCCATTTTCTTTGTGGAATACATACAATGACTTGGATGTTATATGTTGTTATTAATAAAGCATTACTGAATTATTGATGAGTTGTTATTGAGAAAATATGGTATAATTTCCATATAATTTATATCCCCAGAAGTATACTATTAAGGAGAGGATCGATTTGAACTTAAAAAGGTATTATATTATTTCAAGAATTATTATTTATTTAGGTGTTCTTTCTAATATTCTGTTACCTATTTACACAGCAAGGACACAAAGTAGAAGTATCGTCATTCCGTTAATCACTACATTATTTACATTGTATGTGAATATTAGCTTTATGATATATCTTAATAAGACTTTAAAAATTTATAATACAAATAAGCTTATAATTCTAAATGTTATATGTACGATAATAAGTTATATATACACTATAATCTTATTGTCAAAGAATACATCATTTTTTACAATGATAAGCTATTTGGTAGTTTTTATATTGCAAGGTGTTATCTTTATACTGCTTGGGCTACAGTTGAAGAAATCGGCTTTTTACAGTACACAACCCCAAAGCAGCTTATTTGTAATATTACCTTCGATTGGCATATGTCATTTTTCGTTTATTTTTATAGGAAATATTTCAGCTTTAATAAAAATTGTGCTGATGACTTTATTGTTTTTACAAATTGGAAAGATATTGGGAAGTGAAATTAATAATAATGCTACAGTTGAAATAGAGCAAGCATAGGAGGTATGGTGCCAGGCTAAAAGATTATTAGGTTATTAATATGCAATCTGTCACATTAATTATTAGAAAACATAAAACATAAGGTAAATCATCCATAATAGAAAATGAGACAACTTAGCATTATCACACAGCTGCCATCTCTATTGCACCTATTGCATGTACATTTACAACTATATACTTTAATTAATATTTTTCGAATTAGCTTTATACTTTTTATATGAACTTAACGGGAAAAAGACTAAATAAATAAAGTGTATGAGCTTGCCATTTGCAAAAAACATAGTAATGAGTTTAATAATAAGGGTAAAAGTCAACATACCCACAATCGTGTAAAATGCGGTCGGCAGCATTTTAATTCTTGCGATTGCGCTTACTGAATTACCATATGCTAGAACTATTAATAGGGATAGTATTATACTATTTACTATTATGTCGACTTCGAATCTTTCTTTATTGTCTTTATATTCTTTGACCATCCCATTTTCGGAATTACTATAAATTGTTACTTCAAGTGCTATTAATGTGATGATAAACGCAATAGATTTACTCAATAGTTCAGTAAAAATGTAAAGAATTGACTGAAAGACATAATACGTATCTTTATCAGAATATATAAAAGGAACAAATGAAATTACTGAATAAAGGGCAATTATATAGCAAATAGGCTTTATAGTTAGGACTGAATATATATTAAAAATATTGACAGCACTCAATTCAACTTCCTTTTTTTCTTCGGTGTTTGGCTTAAAGATGGTTTTATTCAATAATTGTACTATTTCTGAAATGTTGATTATGCTATTATTCATCTCGGTTGTCTCATTCTCTTTTTTATTCAGCTTCATAATACACCTCTACATTACTTTTTCTCAATTAAAAGTTAAGTTTGTGCTGCAGTTTACTTTATATCAGGAAGTGCATCTGAGAATATAGTGTCAATCATATGTGCAAATTGAATTCAATTTTAAGCGCACTTCCTTAGTAATTAACAGCAAATATAATTTTACAATATAAGGCAAAAACTTACAATATATTATATACTCAATCAAAAGGAACCAGACTATAATTTTCAATTGACTTTAAACAGCTAAATGTGAAGCTCAATGAGGAAGGCTTGAGGGTCCAGACTAATACTCATATCGGCCAGAGGAAGTATACGCCCAAGGATATTACAGATATTGTCTACTATGACAAGGATAATGACAGTAAGTATTTTAAGATTGCTAGGCTTTTCAATAAATATAATAGTCGGTTAATGAATGAAAGAGAGCTGATCAAGCAGCTGATGATTTTGGGAAATGAACATAAAACCAGTTAATATAATTAATCATTTTTTGGTGAATGTCCAGTTATATGCAAAAAAAATGCGCTATATATAGAAGGAATCTTTTAAATCAAATTGGACACTTTTACTACATATGGCGAATTGTCGAAAGTCGAGGGGTAAATGTCAAAAGTAGAGGGCATTTACCCTTGTTTTATTAGGGGGGTAACATTCGAATCTGCATGAAGCATTGAAAATACTAGAAAGTTGATAAAAGTTAATGGAAATTGTTTGTTCTTATCACACAATTTCTGTTTTAGATTTCATAAGTACTACCATTCTTTATTATATTATCTACTTTATGTTTAGGCTTATGTAAATAGGTTTCATTCATAACAACAATTGTAAAACATAACAAAAAAAGTTATAATTTGTATAATTGATGAAAATCTAATAGAATACAAACTTTGGCTTAACAGAGTATAATACTTGGAGGTTGATTATGGCGAGTTATTATGAATTTCTTGGGCAGTATAAAATATCTAATGAAAATAGGTATTTTGAATTTAAAAGTAAAGATATACTTAAAAATAGAAGTGGTAGATTGACAATTGAAAACATAGGAGAATCAATAGTTGCATTCGCTAATAGAGATGGAGGGACTATACTAATAGGCGTAGATAATAGCGGAGAACCTGAAGGTAAAGGCATTTTTTCTGATTTTGGTCCCAATAATCAGTCTAGTCTAGATGCGATAAAGGCTAGTCTTGATAATTATTGTAGGGATAAGTTAAGTCCAACGCCAATTGTTGATGCTGATCTATTTGAACTAGATGAAGGCGATATTATAAAAATAGATGTTAAAAGGAGATACAGTTTTCCCATAGCTATTGTTGATAGAGGTGGGGGGCATATTATTAAGAACAGGAAATATTATATCAGAACAAGCCATGGCTCAAAGCAAGTAACAGATGAACAATTGGATTGGATGTTTAAAAATACAAATGCACCTATTCCAAAATATAATTGTTATATAAGCATTGTTTACTATAAGGATTTAGGGGGTATTCCTTTTACTGATGATACTTTACAGCCTAGAGGATCAGAGCTTCTGCAGCAGTATATTCAAAATATTGTAGAACATGATTTCGAGAAAATAAAAAATGATAATGGTCTAAAAATACAAATAATTAATGAATTACTGCCGTATGCTATTCTACACTCATTACAAGGGAATTTCTATCCAAATGATGTTCCACATATTTATACTCCTGAACCGCCTAAGAGTTCAGTTATTAGTTCGCTTAAATGGGATTTTAAATCTTTAGAATCTGGAAGTTTTAAAAAAATATATGTACCAGAAGGTACAAAAGCTGAAATTGAGTATGGGCATAATGAGTCTTTAATGAAAATAAATAATGATATAATGGAACTGGAATTGAACTTACAGTTTTCAAATTGGAGTAAAGGGTTCAATGGATCAAATCCATACAGAGACTTATATATAAAAAATTATGGTTATGCTGGACAAGAAAAAATGTTTGATTTGTTCGAAAATGTTACTTTTTATTGTGAAATGAAAGCAAAGTTTGACTTTCCTGAATTGTCTATGGAGTATTATAAAATATCTCAGGAGTTTGTTGAGAATTTTAGGTCGATACTTAGAAACAAATGGGACTATGATAATTATATTAGTAATTTTCCACATTATAAAAAGTTATATACTATTGAAGATAAGGTAACAAGGATTCTAAAGCATTTAGAAAAATAACTAATTGAAATTAGGTTAGCTGAGTTTATGATCTTAATAATGTATATCCTTAACCAAAAAGTGTCGTATTAATTGTTAAAAATAAGTGCGGCACTTATTCTATTTTTAAATTTAATAATTATTACTGAGCCAGTATATTATGGGTCCTTCCCAGGGGGTGGGGAGCATGCGGGTCTAGCGAGTCCCGGTTTTTCTGTCGGTATGAGAAAAATAAAAAGGGTAACAAAGTCGAATAAACGAAATTTACGAAGAAAAAAAGAATGAAATTTGAAGTAGTATGTACTAAATTATGGAAAAGGTGTGGTATAATTTCTTATAAGAAATCTGTTGAGATTCTGATAGGACTCAAACATTATGTTTAAGGGAGAGTATATTGTGATTAAAGATTATAATATAGCCCAGAGATTTGACGATGTAAGCTTTAAGATTATAAATAATTATGTGAAATTATTGGAAAAGAATAAAAGATCGAATATCAATAATTACATATTTGAAGTGGATGCAATTGTTGAAAATAGGAATAATGAAAGAGCAATTATAGAAATTAAGTATTACAGGAACTTCAGTGTTAACTTGGGACTAATTGTGTTTTGCAAGCACAAAATGCATAATGTAGCTTCCTATTTCTGCATAGGACACTTGCCTTCAATTTTACTCTATTTTTTTCTCAAAGCTTCTGCCAATCTATTGCTGTCTCCTGGGAATGATATA
>JBMORW010000024.1:0-10068 GCA_049322695.1 Bacillota bacterium
AGTTTCAAAAGGTACTGTATTCTTGTTTACTGTTATTCCTATCTCATCAAGCAGATGTTCGGCTTCCTTTCCTGTAACACCCTTGTTTCTAAGGTCAACCAGCATCAGATGATTGTCTGTGCCTCCTATGATAATTTGATTTTATCATAGAAAGCCGATTTTACAGACTTTTTTTCACAGGCTCCCTAAATCAGACAGCTGCCAAATGTAGACTCCTTACCAGTATGGTAATAAATGCATAAAAATTCTTAGTTAATACTGTTTTTGATATTTTATTCTACAGGGAGCATTAGCTTGATTTTGGTACCTACATATTGAATGCTTTCTACATATTAATAAAGATATTAAGCAAAGGGATATTTACTTTTACCTCTGGAAATAAATATGTTATCCCTCAAGGCTACCTATACTGTTGATGGAAGACTTGAAAAGGTATTTACCTTCAATCAGGACACAGAACAAGAGGCTATTTATAACAGTGTACTGTTAAAGCAGAAAAAGGATCTCCATAAAAGAATAGGAGATGATATTGAATGGTTGTATGAAAGAAATCTGGACAGCTTTTTTGAAGAATTAGGTATGCACTATGAAAAAGCTGAGGTGTTGAATAAAGCAGCTTTATACTATCATTCATCTGCTTTAAAGCATAAAAGACTGTTTAATATATCAGATTCATTCAATTATTTTACCAAAGCGCTTGAATTGGAAACATCCTTAAAAAATCCAAGCAGTGAAAGACTCTTATCTGCAAACAAGGAAATCAGTGAGATTCTGATCATAATGTCGAAGTACCAGGAAGTTCTGGATAGTCTTAATAAAGCCTTGACATTGAATATTGATAAGGAAGAAAAATCAACACTACTTCTCATGAAAGCCCGTATTTTTACGGATATGGGAAAACATAACGAGACACTTGAGATATTGCAAAGTCTTGAGAGTAAGCTTAATCAAAACAGCAGTCTTTACGGCAGCCTGTTATACTTGAAATACACCGTCTTAAGAGTTCTGGGACATCAGGAGGAGGCTTTAAGGATAATAAAAAAAGGGAAAGGATTCTAACGATAAACAAGGACTATGATAATCTGTCCAAAACATTAAATTCAGCAGGAGCGCTGTATTACTCTATGGGTAACCTGGAAAATGCGCTCGCTTACTATAATAAGTCTTATCAATATGCAGATAGAACGAAGGATTTACAAACCTTGATGAAAAACACTACAAACATGGCTGTTATTTATCATTCACAGACTAACATCTCAAAGGCTGTGGAATTCTTTAATATAGCAATGCACCTTGCGAAAAAGATATCACATATGCAAGGTTATATGACAATATGCATAAATCTAGGCATACTGTACCAAGATAAGGGCTATTTTCAAAAGGCTTCAGAGTTATTCAATGAGACATTAAGTAATGCAAGAATATACGGTGCTCCATACATGGAATCAATAGCACTGACTAATCTTGGTGATATTTCATACTATATTGGAAGCTATAGCGATTCTGTAAAAATACTGACAGAAGCACTAAACCTTTCAAAAACTATTGAAGATATTGAAGGTGAAGCCGTAAATCATATAGCTTTAGCTAAAGTTCTTTTAGAGCTTGATTGCTTGGAGGAGGTACTGTTGCATCTTGAAAGTGCCAATGGAATATTAAGCAGCCTTGAAAACGACGACATACTTTGTGATTACTACTACTTCAAAGTACTTTATCGTTTGGAAATAAATGAAATTAGTATTGCTTCAGCTATCAGAAAAATGGGATGAAGCAGTAACAGTTTTAAATCAATGTATTGTAATCTCAGAACAGGAGGAATCCAATTTTGAAGCTGCACAGAACTATTATAGCAGGTCAAAGTGCTTTATGGCACAAGGTAAAACAGTTGAAGCAAAAGCAGATTTAAATATCGCAGTAGAAAAAATCAATTCAGTAGATAAATGCAAATGGTCAGAAATAATATTGAATGAGAGTTAAAATCCTTATATTTCTTAGGAGCTATATTATTTGCAGTATCCTTAGCGGATGGAAGCTGTTTCAGATTAAGGTTATTCTCTTGGCAGAGTACCATTGATTTTTCAATAAAATTTCTGAGCTCTCTAACATTGCCTGGCCATGAGTATGATGAAAGGATTTCAATAGAACTTTTATCCAGGAGGTTGATATTCTTGCCGAATTTTGAATTGTTTACTACTATATAGTAATTTGCCAGCTCCACTATATCTTCACCTCTATCTCTCAATGGAGGTAGAAACAGCTCCAGAACAGCAAGACGATAATACAAGTCATTTCTAAATCCACCATCCTGAACCATTTTTAATAACTCAGTGTTCGCAGCTACAATAAAGCGAGCTTCTGTTGTTCTATACTCTGTTGAACCCACCTGGCTACAAGTTCTTTACCTGTCCCTGTTTCGCCAGTTAAGAGTACTGTCGAATCCAGCTCAAGTACATGTCCGAGATTCTTCATATAATCATTTATATTTTTGCCAACTATCTCATACTTGGAAAATAAACTATTTTGGATCACAATATCACCTCCTTAACTTTATACATCTGTATAATTTTTATACGAGTATATAACATACATATAAACTACCATATAAAGCTGGTTTCTTAATAGCTTTTTGTTTTTCAACAGTAAGAAAACTTATATAGTCAGCTAGTACTAGGTTTTCTGTATGTATATAGGTCCTATTATTTATTTTCAGATAGTTTTAATATTTTGGCACGCTTATTGCTTATATATGAGTATAGATAAATATATGTTTGGAGGTGTTTGGTATGTTTAAAAAACTATTCGTACTACTGTTAATCACATCACTCATTTGCTCAAGTACTCTCATAATATTAGCAGACTCTTCAGGACCTGACGTATATACAATAACTGTTACTGAAGATAGTGGCAGCTATACTTTCGGCAACATAGAAGTGACCTTTAAGAAGGATTCTTTGGGAAGAAGCTTCGAGCCTGTAGTCTTTACTGTATCTGTGTATGCTGAAAATGGAACTCCTTATATAGAATTTACCCCTGATGTAGAAGAATTCTTTATGGATGTACACATTAAGGTTAAAAAAGGCACAATGGACTTCTATGATACAGTGTTGGGTGTTGACTTTAGCATGGTGCTATAAGTGATGAACGAAGTGAAAGATATGCATGATACATAAATGTAACCTAATGTAAATAGAAGGTGAAGTCAGATAGATTGTATGCGAAGTGAACATTACAATAACGCTAACATCATTATAAATAATAATAAATACTTCAAGTACTCCGGAGCGTTAATATATGAGTAGCTAAAAATTATGAATAATCAGAAAAAATATTGATTACTAAGTATTACTTATGTAAAATAAAGTAAAGAAACAAAAATGCGGAGGATATAATAATGAGTCTACGCGATTGTGTTCCTGTGTCACTAGGTATGACAAAGGAACAGTTTAGTAAGATAATAAATATATTACGAGATATTGTACTTGTTTTTGATGAGCATGGTTATGTCGTAGAGGTAAGTAGAACAGCATTACAGGTTTATGGTTACAGCTATGAAGATTTCATCGGGCTGCATGTGACAACATTAAGAATTGATTCTCCAGAAAAAGTAGAATCACAGTTCAACACAGCATTGACGCGTGCCGTATTTTTTGAAGCTATTCATAAAAAGAAGGATGGAAGCAATTTATATGTAGAAGTAAGCTCACAACCCTTTATGATAAAGGATAATATTGTTGTAGTAAGCACCATAAGAGATATAACAGAAAGAAAGCAGGCAGAAGAGAATCAAAAAAAACTAATAAACGAGATTCAGTATAATTATCTGCTTGAACAGAAGTTGTCTGATATTTCGAGGATTATACTTCAAGCAGAAAGCTTTGATAAAACTATAGATGCAGTTCTAGCTGAACTTGGTACCTTCACACAGATAGAACAAATATTTATATTTACCTTACTAGAAAACAACGAATATGTTGACAATACGCATGTATGGTGCTCAAATGCCTCTAAAATCAAAATAGAGAAGCGAAAGAGTTTTCCTGTATATAGGATTAAGCATTGGATGGAAAAGCTTTCTAAGGGAGATTTGATAGTATATGATTCCATAGAAGACATTCCGGAGAATGAGGCAGATGAGAAGCAGCTCATGTATGAGTACGGAGTTATATCAATTGCTATTTTTCCTATGCTTGTAAGAAATAAGCTTCTTGGCTTCATTACTATAGAAAGTAAAGACAGAATTTTTTCGTGGTCTAACAGTACTGTTTATTTGGCAAGTGCAGCAAGTGATTTAATTGCTATGGCGTTTAGTAAGCACTATATTGATGATAAACTTAGATTAAGCAATAATGAGCTTCAGAATGCTCTGATTGAGCTGAACTTAGCACAAGGACATTTAATTCTACATGAGAAGATGGCAGCAATAGGTCAGTTGGTAGCAGGAATAGCACATGAGATAAACAACCCCTTAGGGTTTATTACTAGTAACCTTTCAACATTAAAGAACTACAAAGATAAGATAAATCTGTTGATTGATGCATGTCTGAAGCTGAAATCCTCACACATATCTAGTTCCAGTCTTGAAACATATGATGAGCTTAGATCATTAAATGATATTCTTGATAAAAATAATTATAGTTATATCCATGGGGATTTGAATGATTTAATTAATGAAACCTACGAAGGTATTGAGCGGATAGTCAGAATAGTGAAGGAGCTGAAGCTTTTCTCAAGACAAAATGATGAAGATAAGTTTGAGGAATATGATCTTAATGAAGGTATAAAAACAGTGCTGGTTATTACCAGAAATGAAACTAAATATAATGCAGAAGTAAACTTTGCAGAAGGGAAAATACCACTTATTATTGCTAATGGAGATATGATTAATCAAGTTTTGCTGAATATTGTAATAAACGCAGTACACGCCATAAAAGCTAAAGGGCAGGCAGACTTAGGAGAAATAAGAATCTGTACCTATGAAATGGGAAAAAATGTGTTTGTAGAGATAAGTGACAATGGCATAGGGATTCCTCCAAATAGTATCGGTAATATATTTACTCCTTTTTATACTACTAAGCCAATTGGGCAGGGAACAGGTCTGGGTCTTTATATATCATATGATATTATAGTAAATAAGCATCATGGTAAGATAGATGTAGAATCAGTAGAAGGTGAAGGAACGACCTTCAAAATATCCTTACCTATTCAGTATAGCCAATGAATCCAGTAATTTTTGCAGCAGATCTTCTAAAATAGTATGTAAACGTTGGGGGTTACAATATGAGAATATTAATAGTTGATGACAGCAAGCTAAATCTGCAAATAGCAAAAGATACAATAATAAGCAACAGAATTACTGAAAATATCATAACGTGTGAGTCGGGAGAAGAAGCTTTAGATATACTTAGCAGTGAAGAGATAGATATCATTTTGCTTGACATAGTTATGCCTGGAATAAATGGGTTGAAGGTGCTTGAGATTATCCGCTCCAAAAAAGAATACAGCAGCATGCAGATAATCATGCTTACTTCAATTAATGAAAGTAACGTATTGAAAAAGAGCTTTGAACTGGGAGCAAATGATTATATTAACAAACCATTTGACGACGTGGAGCTTACTTCAAGGATAAAAGCAGCATACAGAGTCAAAGAATATCAAAAGATGTTGAAAGAGACAATGTCAAAGCTGGAAAAGCAAAATAAAGAACTTAAAATTATGACTGCTAAAATAAAGGAAGCGCAATTTCACCTTATACAAAAAGAAAAGCTGGCTTCATTGGGAAGACTAATCGGGGGTGTAGCCCATGAAATGAACAATCCTGTTGGATATATAACAAGTAATTTTGAAACTCTTCAGCATTATGTTAGTATTATCAATAAACTTCTTAACAATTACAGAAGATTATATAAATGCATAGAAGCAAAGAACAGTAATAATAATGGCCCCTGCACTGAAGACAGGATTAATTGCATAAACAAAGAGATTCTAGAAGACGAAGAGAAATATAAACTTGATTATATAATAAGTGACTTACCTTTATTGATTGATGATTCTAGAGCAGGACTGGACAGAATAAGCGGAATAGTAAGGACACTTCTGGAGTTTGCTAAAAGTGATGATGAAGAATCCTTTGTATATACAGATTTAAATCAAATACTAAGAGAAGTTATTCTTTTAGCTAAAAATGACTTTAAAAATATAGAACTGGTTTTTACTCAGGGAGATGTTACACAGATATTTTGTAACAGAGTTAAGATAGCTCAGGCAATCCTTAATATAATTCACAATGCTGTGTATGCAATTCAGGAAAAGGGTGTAGAAGCAGGTAAAATAGGTATTGCAACTTTCTTAGAGGATGAGTTTGAAGTATGCACTATAGAAGATAATGGAATTGGGATAGATAAAGCTATTATCAAAAATATATTTGACCCCTTCTATACAACTAGAGACGTAGGGATGGGTGTAGGAATAGGGCTTACTGTTTCATATGATATTATAGTTAATAAGCATAATGGTATACTCATTGCAGAAAGTGAAATAGGGAAAGGCAGTATTTTTACAATAAAGCTGCCTTTGATGAGGGATGACAATGCATAAAGATGTTTCAATACTTATTATAGATGATGAGCAAAGTATAGTAAATGCTATGTCCAGGCTGCTTAGCAGTTTCGGATATGCTGTATATTCTGATACAAATCCTTATAATGCCTTGAATATTATATCCAGTAAAAAAATACAAATCATTATCTCTGATCAAAAAATGCGGGGAATGAACGGTGTAGATTTGCTGATTAAGGTAAAGGAGAGCTTTCCTGATGTAATCCGAATACTTATGTCAGGCTATTCTGACATAGAGGTAATTATCAATGCAATAAACGAAGGCAATATATACTACTACATAACAAAACCTTGGGTAAATGAAAATGTTATTAATATTGTTAAGAATGCTGAACGATATATACAGGAACGGCAAACGGCAAGAGATCAACTCCGTTACCAATGGGAATCAAGGGCGGATTCTTATAATGTAGAAGGTGGAACCATTGAATTAATAAGAGAGAAAGTGGATATTCTTGCAAAAGCCATTCTAAAAATTATTAGAGCAAAAGATATAGAGCTTTATAATCATTCAATAAATGTATCTAATTATTGTGAATTGATATGTAGAAGACTCAATCTAGATGAAGCAAGGACTTTTAGTGTGACCCAAGCAGGACTTCTACATGATATAGGAAAGCTGGCAATACGAGATAAGATAATCTATAAACCTTCTTGTCTGGATGAGAATGAATTTAATGATGTTAAGTCACACCCCAAAATAGCTTTCGACGTTCTTTACACATTTAGCTATATGCAAACAATAGCTAAAATAATAATACAACATCATGAAAGGCTAAATGGCAGTGGCTACCCATATGGCATAGAAGGTGATTCAATAAGCCTTGAATCTCGTATACTCGCAGTTGCTGATGCATACGATGCACTTACTGCAGACAGAGTTTATAGAAAAGGTGTGTCATCTGAAGAGGCACAAAAAATACTTATGTCAGAAATACATGAACACTTTGATGAGAATGTTGTAAAAGCGTTATTGGAGGTATAGATATGCCAAGCGTATTGTTTGTTGATGATGAAAAGCAAATTCTCAAATCTATCAGAAGATTGCTGATAGATAAGAACTATGACATTTATACTGCTGAAAGTGGAGAAGAAGCATTGACCATACTAAATGAAACACCCATAAACCTTATAATTTCAGATATGAGAATGCCTGGTATGGATGGTTATCAACTACTTAGGCTGATAAAGGAGAAAAAGCCGTCTACTATAAGAATTATTCTAAGCGGTTATGCTGATGAAAGTCTCATTTATAAGGCTATACAGGATGGTTCGGCAAATATGTATTTGCTGAAACCATGGGAGAATACAAAACTGGAGATGTTAATAGATAATTTGCTGCAAATATCTGTGGTTCTCGAAGATAAAAACCTACTCAAAATCTTCGGGTCTATACATAAGCTACCGACTATTCCAATGCTTTATAACAGATTATGCACTTTGATAGATAGGGATTCAAACCTAGATGCTATTGTAAATCTATTGGAGGAGGATCAATCGATTTCTGCTAAAGTACTTCAGATGGCCAATGCGACCTTTTATTCCAAATCCATTGGTTCAATAAAGGTTGCCATACAATATCTTGGCTTAATTAATTTGAGAAACATTGTATTAACTACTTCGGTTTTCAGTAATTTAAATGCAGGTCGAAATAATTTATATATGGATAAAAAGCTGCTATGGAAGCATTCTGGTCTTTCAAATCAAATAGTATTATTGTTGCATGAACGTATATTAAAGAAAAGGATACCTGAGAGCTATATTACTGCTGGACTACTTCATGATATTGGTAAAGTAGTACTGATTGATTATCTGCCAAATGAATATCTAAAGGTGACAGAATACATGAAAATGAATAAGCAAAGTAGTTTGCATGATGTGGAAAATGAGCTGCTGAATATTTCTCACCAGGAAGCCGGAGGTTATCTCCTGAACTTATGGGGGCTTCCCTTGCCTATTATTGAGGCAGCCTTATATCATCATGATCCCTTGAATAAATCAATTATAAACTTTGACATAGTTGGTCTTGTACACATTGCAAATTACTACTCGTGGAAGGTTATTGGGATAGATATGTCAGAAAAGCTCTGCCCAGAGGTTTTTGAACGTTTTCATACAAGCCAGGAAGAATGTGATATGCTTGTAAAGGACTATATAAAAATTGATAACTAGATTTAATACCCAAAATGGAGGAAAGTATGGCTAAAAGAACGGTACTTTTTGTTGATGATGAACTGAATATTTTGAGTTCATTACGTAGGGGATTGGTGGATGTAGAATACAACTGCCTTTTTGCTAATAGTGCAGAAGAGGCACTAGAGATTATGTCAGGAAAAGAAGTCAGTGTTATTGTGGCAGATATGAAGATGCCTGTTATGGATGGGCTGAAGCTACTGAAGATTGTCAAAGAAAAATACCCAGATACTGTACGTGTTGTTCTGTCGGGCTATACTCAGATACCGCAGATGCTGGCAACTATCAATCAAGGAGATATTTTCCGTTTTATTGCAAAGCCTTGGAGACTTGAAGAAGATTTGAAGGTAATGATAAATGAAGCTCTGGAATACTATGATTCAATAAAGGAAAAACAAGAGCTTAAAGCCGCACTGGAGAAAAGAAATATAATGTATCAAAATATACTGAAGACAACAGATGAAAAGCTTAATTATTACAGGGAAGAGCATGAGAAGTTAAAAAGCATAAACAAGTGTATGCTTAAGCTATTTGAGAAAAATTGCGCATTACAGGATTGCGATAGCAATATAAGTTATTTTGATACCATTATTACCTGTTATATTGATTCCATAGCATATAGTAATTCTACTTATGATATGGCAAGATTTAAGTATGATGTATTTGCCTTGATTGAGGAATTTGAGAACAGCGGACTGATTGTTAATGTATTGTCAGAGTATACCTCAAGCTTTTACTGTAACTCAAAGCTGCTTTTGTTCATTTTTGAATTTGTTATAAGGTATTTAAGGAACTTGTATGAGAAGAACCAGATAAAAGTATCTATCGCAACAAGGGCTGCAGAAGATGCTGTTAATCTGATTTTGGTTTATGAAATAATAGACGGAATTAATACACTGAATAATGAAGAATTGTTACAAAAACCTGTTTTTATACTTTTGAATGAGATTTGCAGGGGTATGAATGGTCATACTGATACCAAGCTTCTTAAAGAAAATATAAATGTAATAATAAGCTTTAAATTTAATATAGCCAAATAGAAAGAAGCCCTTTAGGCTTCTTTCTATTTGAAGGATGTATTATCTGAATCTGCTGCAGAGCTTTGCTACTCTTTCCTTTGCAGGAGTCAAATCCTTATCCCTATTCTCAATAGTCCAGTTGATTATGTCAGCTATTTCAATCATTTCTTCCTTACCAAAGCCTCTTGTTGTAGAAGCGGGAGTACCTATACGGATGCCGCTTGTAACAAATGGGCTTTGA
>JBMORW010000025.1:0-89236 GCA_049322695.1 Bacillota bacterium
CAAATATGGTACATATTCCCAATATATTGAATTTCTAAGTATAAAATTTCCTTATTGTCTAAAATACTGGAAAATTAAAGCACTAAAATGGAAAATCTCCAATTTAGTGCTTTGTCATTAACCTGAAAAAAAGTGAAGGTGCACTTTGAAGTGCACCTTCACTTTTTTACTCATTAAGCTTACGATAAATATTATACATCATCTGAACACCTGTAAGCAGTATAGCTTCGTTGAAATTAAACCTGTTATTGTGCAGCGAGTACACATATCCCTCTTTTTCGTTTCTGCTGCCAAGCATAAAGAATAGCCCCGGCACACGCTTTTGATAATATGAAAAATCCTCCGATATCGTTTGAGGCTTCAATATGACGAAGTCCTCATTATCGATCATATCACGCAGCATATTATACAACCCTTCATCATTTGTAACGGCGGGGTACATATCTCTTATTTCATAATCTACACTGCAGTTATATGCCTTTGATATGCTTTCTGCAGCTTCAATCATTCTTCTCCTCACAATACCATAGGTCTCTTCGCTGAAGGCTCTCATTGTTCCCTCCAGCAAAGCCTCTTCTGCTATAATATTCCTTCTTTCACCGGATATCATACGACCTATGTTAAGTACTGCAGGCTCTATTGGATCAGTGTTTCTGCTCACAACTGTGTTTAAAGCCGATACTAAACCGGCTGCCGCCAACAAAGCATCTGTACCTTTATGCGGCATTGCTCCATGGGCTCCCTTTCCATTTATCCTGATATCAAACTCTCCTGTTTGTGCCATCATTGCTCCGGGTCTGCACCCTATTTTGCCCTCTTCAATATCAGGGAAAATGTGAAGCCCGAATATATATTTCACATTATAGCTTTCCAGCAAGCCTGATTCCACTATTGGTTCAGCTCCGCCGGGTCCTTCTTCTGCAGGCTGAAATATAAGCAGTATGTTCTTATTCAGCTCAGCCTTCTTCTGAGACAGTAACCTGGCCAAGCCCAGCAAAACAGCCATATGTCCGTCGTGCCCGCATGCATGCATATAGCCGGTTTTTGTAGAACAGTAGTCTACATTGGTTTGCTCCTCAACCGACAGTGCATCTATATCTGCCCTGAAGGCTATAGTCTCGTCTGATAATCCTTTTATAAAGCCTACTACTCCTGTATTCATAACCCCTGTCTCAATCTGAATACCTAAATCTTCAAGATACTTTGAAATGTATTCGGTTGTTTCATATTCTTTAAGACCCGGTTCAGGAATCCTGTGGAGATCTCTTCTTACTTTTGTTAAGACCTCCTTCAAATCCTTTATGGAAGTATCTATTTTAATCAATATAACACCCCAATCCTAATCATATAATTATATTTTAATACATTGCAGCATTATATTCAAACCACACCTTGCAAAAAGTGCAGCAGCTTATTTCAAAAAGTGCTTAATTCATTTTGTACAGGCTCTGAATTATTGACATACAAACACTGCAGCGCTTATAATTTCAATAAAGCATCAATATGGTTTAAAAGGGCTGATAAATGCAATAGCAAAGCATACTGTTATTATTTAGTTCAGCATATTATGATGTTTTTGCTTAAAATGCATAAACTTAGAATAACTATTTATAGGGAGGTATTATTTTGAAAAAGGTTAATGTTGCCGTTGTCGGTGCCACAGGTATGGTTGGCAGAATGTTTCTTAAGGTACTTGAAGAAAGAGATTTTCCCATAGATAAATTTTATTTATTTGCTTCCGAAAAATCTGCAGGAAGCAAGGTAGAGTTCAGAGGTAAGGAATATATTGTAGAAGAGTTAAATCAAAACTCCTTTGACAGAGACATAGATATAGCTCTTTTCTCAGCCGGAGGAAGCACAAGTCTCAAGTATTCTCCCATTGCCGCCTCCAAAGGAGTCACTGTAATAGACAACAGCAGTGCATTCAGAATGGAAAAGGACGTACCGCTGGTAGTGCCTGAAGTAAATCCTGAGGATGTGAAGTGGCATAAAGGAATAATAGCAAATCCTAACTGTTCAACTATTCAAGCTGTTGTTGCACTTAAGCCTTTACACGACAGGTACAAAATAAAAAGAATCGTATACTCCACCTATCAGTCTGTATCAGGCTCGGGAGTAAAAGGCGTAAAGGATCTGGAAGAAGGCTTAAAAGGAAATCCAAATACCTTCTATCCTCATCCTATAGCTAACAATTGCCTGCCGCATATAGACGTGTTTCTGGAGAACGGCTATACTAAAGAAGAAGTAAAAATGATTGAGGAAACAAAAAAAATTATGGGTGACCAGAGCCTGAAAATAACTGCAACTACAGTAAGAGTTCCTGTATCAAGCGGTCATTCAGAGTCAATCAATGTTGAATTCCACAATAATTTTGACATCGATGAAGTCAAAGCGTTGCTAAAAAACAGCCCTGGAATTATCGTACAGGATGACCCTAATAGCAATCTATATCCACTTGCAGTTAATGCATCAGGCAAGGATGAAGTGTTTGTAGGTAGAATCAGACGTGATGATTCTGTTGATTTTGGGCTAAACATGTGGGTTGTGGCCGATAATATCAGAAAGGGAGCTGCATCCAATGCAGTTCAGATCGCAGAGTTGCTTATTAAAATGTAAATTGATTAAGGAGGAATTTCAATGGCAATATTTAAAGGCTCCGGTGTTGCAATTATTACACCCTTTAACAAAAGCGGAGTAGATTTTCAAAAGCTGGGAGAGCTGTTGGATTGGCATGTTGAACAGAGAACAGATGCAATAATAATATGCGGTACAACCGGTGAAGCATCCACCATGTCAGATGACGAAAAGAAGGCCGCTTTTAAGTTTACTGTTGAGAAAATTGCAGGAAGAATACCTGTAATAGCAGGAACAGGAAGCAACGATACACATCATACCATAGAGCTTTCAAAATATGCTGAGAGCGTTGGCTGCAATGGACTTTTGTGTGTCACTCCATATTATAATAAAACAACTCAAAAGGGTTTGATTGCTCATTATACAGCCATTGCCGATTCTGTAAATATACCGATCATAGTGTATAATGTACCTGGAAGAACAGGTCTGAATATTAATCCTGATACTCTTAAAACACTATCAAAGCACAAAAATATTGTTGCCGTAAAGGAAGCCAGCGGAAACATAAGCCAAATAGTTGAAATAGGAACCTTCTGCAGTGATGATTTCTATATGTATTCAGGTAACGATGACCAGGTTGTACCTTTATTGTCGGTGGGGGGAATAGGTGTTATATCTGTGGTAGCCAACATTGCTCCCAGAGAAATGCATGATATGGTGAATCATTACCTCAACGGTGATGTAAAAAAGGCTATGGAGCTGCAGCTGAAGATAAAGCCGCTTAATGATGCGCTTTTCTGCGAAGTTAACCCGATACCTGTGAAAACAGCAATGAATATTCTAGGCTATAATGTAGGAGAACTGAGACTACCACTTACTGAAATGAGTGACAAGAATCTTGAATACCTGAAAACAGCTCTGAAAAGCTATGGCTTTCAAAACAGTTAGGGGGTAATCACTTGTTAAAAATACTAATGAGCGGCTGTAACGGTAAAATGGGGCAAGTCATAACCAGGCTTGCTGCTGCTGAAAGTGATTTGAAGATAATAGCAGGTGTATCAAAGCAGCCTGATAAAATTATCAACCCATATCCTGTATATGGCAGTTTTGCGGAGGTTGCTGAGGAGGCAAATGTTGTAATAGATTTTTCCAGCCCAGAAGTCCTCCCTTCTCTCATAAAATACTGCACCCTGAATAAAACAGCATTGGTACTAGCCACAACAGGGTTAAAGGATACAGATAATGAAATAGTACGGCAAGCCTCTGAGGTCATACCTATATTCAGGTCTGCAAATATGTCACTTGGAGTAAATGTACTGCTTGAACTGACTGCCAAGGCTTCGGCTTTATTGGGAGAAAGCTTTGATATTGAAATAATCGAAAAGCATCATAACGAAAAAAAAGATGCCCCCAGCGGTACAGCCCTGATGATTGCAAAGGAAATAAACCAGAGCCTGGATAACACTAAGAGGTATGTTTTTGACAGGACCTCCTCTAGCGCCAAACGTGACAGGGCAGAAATAGGCATATCCTCAGTTAGAGGAGGTACTATACCCGGAGAGCATACCATCTTGTTTGCCGGCAGAGATGAAATACTTGAAATCCAGCATACTGCTTTATCAAGAGATATCTTTGGGGCAGGTGCACTAAAGGCAGCAAGATACATATCGAGAAAAAGAAACGGAGTTTACGACATGAAGACAATGCTTAAGGAGATGATTTGATGTCAGATTTTGATATGACTAATCCCTATGAGATAGCAGCCTTTATAAAGCAGGCAGCTAAGAAAACACCCGTAAAGGCATATGTAGAAGGAGATTTGGCGGGTATAAGCTCTGACAGCATCAAAGTATTCGGCAGCGGCAGCTTTTATGTATTGTTTGGAGAAAACATTGATATAGAGAGCTTTCTGTCACTTCATAAGGACCGAATTAATAAATATGAAATAGAATATGACCGGAGAAATTCTGCAATACCTCTACTTGATACCAGACATATAGAAGCGCGTATAGAGCCAGGTGCTGTTATACGTGACAGAGTAAGCATAAAAAAGAATGCTGTCATAATGATGGGTGCTGTTATCAATATTGGTGCAGAAGTCGGTGAAGGAACTATGATAGATATGAATGCTGTTCTTGGTGCAAGGGCTACTGTAGGCAGCAACTGCCACATAGGTGCAGGTGCTGTCCTAGCAGGAGTACTTGAGCCTCCCAGCGCTGATCCTGTTGTAATTGAAGATAATGTACTTGTAGGCGCAAATGCAGTTGTGCTGGAAGGAGTCAGAGTAGGTAAGGGCTCTGTGGTAGCTGCAGGATCAGTTGTTACAAGAAATGTTGAGCCGGGCATGGTAGTTGCAGGTATACCTGCAAAACCTATAAAAAGCGTTAAAGATCTGGACGGTGATAAAAATAAGCTGCTGGATGATTTGAGAGGATAAAATCAGGGAAGTGAAGTATTCACTTCCCTTTCCGTTTCATATACCCCTGTTGGTAAATCCGTGACCCATTACTTCAGCCGTATCACTTACTGTGACAAACGCGCCTTTGTCGATTTCTCCTACGATTTGCTTGAGCTTAGCCAGCTGATTGAGGGATACAATGCAATAAATCACCCTTTTTCTGCTTCCTGTATATGCCCCTTCACCTTCAAGATATGTAACACCTCTGTCCAGCTTGGTAAAAATAGCTTCAGCTACTTCTTTTTCTTTGCCTGAAATTATCATTACTGACTTCCTTTTATCGAAGCCCTGCAGTACTTTATCCACTACCACTGAGCCTACATACATAGAAATAAGTGTATACATTGCAATATTAATACCATAAAAATATGAGGAAACTGCTACTATAGCCGTATTTATTATCATTGAAGTAGTTCCTATATTTATTGATAGATTCTTTTTTACAATGACAGCAATTATGTCAATACCTCCCTGGGATGCACGGTTTCTGAGCACTATACCCAATCCTATTCCGTTAAGTGCACCTCCATAAATACAAGAAAGCAGTACATCTTCAACATATACCATTTCCTTAAGAAAAGAAAACAACTCAATGGAAGCAGAAAATGTCACCATACCTACAAGACTCAAAACAACAAATTCCTTGTCAATAAATTTATAGCCCAATAAAAAAACAGGTATATTAAACACGAATATCAGCATACCGACATTTAGGTTGAACAGATAGTTCAATATCAAGGATATACCGCTTATACCGCCGCTGAGGAGCTTATGAGGCATGATAAACATGTTAAAGGATATTCCGCTTATAACGCCGCCCATAGCTATCATCACAAGCATAACAAAATACTTGTATTTGCTTTCATATATTCTGTCTATGACCTTCATTCTTACCCCTCATTTCATAAAAAAATAACGTTATTTGGTACAATATACTTAATTATATTATGTTTTATTCATAATAACAACATAGACCTCTGCATTTGCCGTAAAGTAAAACCATAGCAAAAAAGCCATCGATTATATCGACAGCTTACAAAATCATTCTTCTTCATTAAAAGCTTCCACAATTTCATTTTCTTTTCCATTCAGTTCCATCTTTGAAATAGATACTTCATAGGCTATTCTGGTTATTACCTGATCCTCAGACAGCTTCTTCTGATATTCTCTGCTTTGGATTCTGCCCCATATTTTTATTCTGTCACCAACCTTCAGATTTTCTGAATATCTTGCATTCCTTCCCCAAGCTATGCACGGTATATAGTCAGATTTATTATATGGCCTGTTGACAGCCAAAAGCATATCTGTTATTTCCCTTCCAAAAGGAGTAGTTCTATATATAGGTTTCTTGCATATAAATCCATCAAGATAAATCTGATTCGGATTTGTCAGCTCTTCCTCACAGCACTTAATATCTCTTGCAAATATAGTTAAAATAAGCTTATTACTGCCATCAACAAATTTGTTATAAGACCTAAGTTGACCCTCTACAGTTATCTTTTTCCCTACTTCCAGGTCTATGCCTGCCATCAGCCTTTCAGAAATAGTCACGGGCAAAGCATCTGCAACATCACTTAGTCTGGGGACTTCCAGTTCAACATTATAAAAACCTTCTCCATACATTTCATGACTGAACTGCGGTTTATCCTTAATAATCCCGATAACCGTAACAAGGTTGTTTTCTATTACTTTTTCCAACTATGACCCCTCTCCCTTCATTGTTCTTGTGTTTTTTACTAACCAGAGTATCTTGACTATATAGAATCCTACACTATACATATTCAAGCAGTCATAATTATATGATTACTTTTTAATTCACAGTCCTGATCTGATTCAAATAAGCCAGTGAGGGTTCTATTTCATCGCCGCCAAGTACCAAGATTAGGTCATTCAGAGAAAGCCTGCCGCTTAATAGGTTCATGGCATCATGAAAGGAGCTGCTTATATAATATTTTAAACCGCCATCCTCAAGACATTTCTTAACCTTTCTGAGTATACCGGAGCTTTTATTTGATTGATTATTGATATATATGATTTCCTTAAAATTCATTATCCTCCCCCATTCAACTATTATTCCCATGCTTTTTTCCACTGCTTTTATATCTATGCACTTATCAAAGGAAATTATAGGGTGCAGCCTGTTATAATTCATCATTTGCGTATTTCTGAAAACAGAATCAAAATCAGAAGGCAGGGAGCAAAAATTATCTATGATTGTATAATCCCCTTTATGTATTGTTTGAAACCTCCTCCTCATTCCGGAATATCCAGCCAGAACTTTTTTTATAAAATCTATATCAATATCATAATAAAGCGCACAGGTAATAGCAGCCAATGCATTATACAGGTTTTCTTCTCCGGAAAGTCCCAGTTTAATGGGCATTTCAAAAGGCTCAAGCTTAACCCCTTTATTGCTGACCATCGTTCTTTGCAAACAATAATTGAATTCCATGGAATCATCTATATTAATAGAAGTGGCTGTAACTGCTGTTTTCTTTCCAAGTCCATAAGAAATAAACATTGCTTTTTTGTTTCTGCCGGCAAAGTCCACTGCTATAGGATCATCAGTGTTTATCAGCACCGGCTTGTTCTCCGGCACTTTTAATAACATTTCAGTTACAAAGGATAGATCATGTTTACTTTTTCCTATTATATCAATGCATTCAAAGCCTGCAAGTATCCCAAAATCAATACTGAACCTTGATATTATATTCTTATAGCTTGATGTCAAATCTATTGGCAATGTGATTTTATCATACCCCAAATTCAGCATTTGTTTCATAAGCAGATATATCTGCTCTGTAATTCTGCTTTCATCCGTAGATTTTTCTACAATACGATGAAAACTATATTGTGCTTTTACCTTCGAAAAAAGCATACTGTCTATCATATCAGCAATAACCTCTTTTTGACTGTTCCCACCGACAGCTATCAGTCGTACTTGCTCACTCAGCTTCTTATTGTATGTATCGAGCAATCTCAGAAGTGCTTCTGAAGAATCCTTCACTCTGATTACAGGTAAGCTTGAGTCAATAATGCATTTGGTAGTAAATATCAGCGCAGCACCCTTTTCATATGCCTTATAAATGCCGGATTTGTTTTTACCTTCGCTGATATCAACAAATATTCCGCCCTGCTTCAGATGCTTTAAATCAGTTGTAACTATGCTCTCATCTCCAAAGTTCATAAACACTTAATCAGCTCCTGCTCTATCTTTTGTAGTATTACCTTATTGTATATATTTAGCCAATAGAGTTTTTTTATGTATTTAGAGTGTTATCCTTAGTTAATCCTTATTATTGATGAACTTCTCAGTTTTTTTCCTGTCTTCCTCTACGCCCTTGAAAAATTCCTCAAGCTCTTTATCTGCCTCATCGAATATTTTACTGATGCTGCCAAAGGAAGCAGCCAATGTATCAATCAGCAGCAGCCTTTTTATTCCCTTTTTTATATCCTTATCCATTTTGGACACCTCCTACTACATTATATTAAAGGAAATAATTAATGGAACAAAAAATAAGGCTGAAAACAACCTTATTCATAATCAAGCTACCTAATTGGTTTTATTTTTTCAACGCCTACCCACTTTCTGAGAGCTTCCGGCACAATTACACTTCCATCACTTTGCTGAAGCTGTTCAGCTATTGCTGGAAGCAGCCTGCTGGTAGCAAGGCCTGACGCATTCAATGTGTGAACATACTCAGTTTTCTTGCTTCCCTCTCTCCTGAATCTGATGCTTCCTCTTCTTGCCTGATAATCATGTGCGTTTGAAGCAGAGCTGACTTCCTTATAACAATCCATGCTGGGTATCCATACCTCTATATCATAGGTTTTAGCCATAGAAGCACTGCAGTCCTCTGCTGCCAGCTTGGATACTCTATAATGTAAGCCCAGTCCCTGCATTAGCTTTTCTGCCTTAATAATCATCTCCTCAAGCGCATTTTCTGAACCTTCAGGAGCTGTATATTGAAACATTTCCACCTTATTAAACTGGTGTCCTCTTATCATTCCTCTCTCATCTGATCTATAGCTGCCTGCTTCCTTTCTGTAGCAGGGTGTGTATGAAAAATACTTTTTCGGCAGCTCCTTTTCACTGAGTATCTCATCTCTATGCATGTTTATCAATGCAGTTTCAGAGGTAGGAAGTAAAAAATGCTCCTGTCTTCCATCGTCCCTGCTGTTTATATAGAAAACCTCATCAGCAAATTTTGGAAATTGTCCGGCAGTATAGCCGCACTGATGCAGCAGCAAATGAGGTGGCAGAATGAATTCATAGCTATCCTTCAAATGTGACTCTATGAAATAGTTCAGTAGTGCCCATTCCATCAAAGCACCTATTCCTTTATACATCCAAAACCCGTTTCCTCCTAGCTTAACTCCTCTTTCGTAGTCTACCAGACCAAGATTCTTAGCCAAATCCACATGATTCTGCTGCTCAAAATCAAACACCGGCTTGCTTCCCCACTCCCTTATGACCTTATTATTCTCCTTCCCTCCAGCAGCTACATCATCAGCAGGAATATTAGGAAGTCTTTCAAGGAAGCACCTTATATTAATCTCAAGGTCATTGATTTTGGTATCATTCTCCTTTATCTGATCTGCAAGCTTTTTCATGTTGTTCATTATTGCATCAGTGCTTTTCCCTTCTTTTTTCATAGCAGGTATGCTTGCAGATACCTTGTTTCTTTCAGCTTTAAGATTGTCTGTCTCGAAAATCAACTCCCTTTTTCTCCTATCCCATTCCAGCAGTTCACTAAAATCTACTTTATCCATTCTTTTCAGAAGAGCATTTCTGACTTCTTCAGTCTTTTCCCTAATCAGGTTAATATCCAGCATAATTATTCCTCCTTAAATTGTAAAATAAAAACACCCGTCTCGAAAAGAGACGGGTGTTTACCCGCGTTGCCACTCTAATTGTACTGCAGTCTTTGATCAAAATGCCTTGAAACTGCAGACCTCTTTTTTGCTGTAAAGGGCATACCCTTCCGACTCATCATCGGCAGCTCAGGAATTGGAAAGCTCAATAAGCTTATCAGCTTTCACCGTCCGCTGATTCTCTAAAAGCATCTTGAACATTTTTTCCTTCATTGCTGTTTCAGTCATGTTATCACACTTAAATAGAAAAATCAAGGATAAGCTTTAATCTTCTGCTGCCTTAACTAATGCCTTGAAAGCAAAATCCCAAGCTCTATCGAACCACTGCCTTGCTTTTTCCCAATCATCAGTAAGTTTCCACCCCGAATGAACTAATATGACTTCCGTATATTTCTTTTCAGATATATTAGTTGGTATAAAACTTACGACTACATGAGTAAGCGGATCGGCATTGTTCATTACATTTTCAAACTCGGCAGGACCCTTCCAATCAAATGCAAGTACCTTACTTTCCTCAAAGCATGTAATCCTGCAGCCAAAGGTTCCATTGTCAGGACCACATTCACTGGACCAAGACAATTCGTATTTTCCGCCTATTTCAGCCTGTACATCTGCCTTTTCGCACAACCACTTTGTCAGTAGTTCATTCTTAGTAAAAAGACTAAAAGCATATTTTATATCACAATTTAAAATTGTCTTTTTTAGTATTATATTGCTCATACTAATTCCCCACTAGCGCATATCAGCCATAATTGCAACTTTATAAGGATACAGCTCTGCTGTCATCAAGCCTTCCTTAACTGCTGGGTCATTTATCATCATGCTGTAGGCTTCATCCTCTGACCCTGCTTCAACAATAACTATCCCAAAGGTTTTTTCATTAAGAGTTTGTGTTCTTCCCGCAAGTATAAGCCTTCCTTCACTCTTGTATTTCTCAAGTGCCTCAACGTGTCTGCCAATTGCTGCTCTATCCTCATCCGTCCAGTTATTTTCATCTAGTAGTCTTGGAATAGGCTTTATAATGTATATGTATTGTTTTTTGCTATTCTCCATGGCTTCACCTTCTATCCTTTATACAAAACATATTAAAATAATACAATAAATCAGATAATCGAAAGTATATCTTCGGCAAGCCCCTTAACCGGCTTGTAATAACCATCTGTAAGGATATAGTTAGTTATTACTGGCGATAAGGAAATCACCTCCTTATTGATAACCTCCTTAGCCTGCAGCTCGTTCAGTCTGGCGGACAAAGTTTTCGAGGTTATGGTTATAAGCTCATTTTTTATTTCTTGGAATCTGTTTTTATTATTCAGTATGGAAAACACTATAGGCAGATTCCATTCTTTGTACAGTGAATCCTTCTGGTTTGTTTTCTCACTGGTATAATATACGGCCAAAGCAATATCTCTATAAAGCAGGCCTTTTTCTGTTAGAATATATTCCGGCAGCAAAGGGTGGCGCCTTTCATAAGGGGATATGTGATGCAGCAAACCTGCATCACACATTTTTTTGAGATTCTCACTAAGCCTTGCAGGAGCAGCCCCTGTTTTGGTCTGCAGTGGGGTGAACCTGTCACCGTTTACATTTATTGACACAAGTATCGGAACAGTCCACCTACCGGATATATCCTTTGAAAGCTCAATTAGAAGCTTCCACCTGGAATCTATTTTAACAGCATTCTTCTCCATCCATACTCTCGGATAACATCAAGCTGTGCCCATCCGGATCAGTAAATGTTGCAAGCTTCACCATGCCTGGTACAACATCAATGTCTCCCGAAAACTCAACTCCTCTTTTCTTTAATATATCATAAGCTGTTTCAATATTTTCGACCTCAAAAACAGTCGATGATGTAGAAGGTAGAATCTCATCAGCACATGAAAAACCGATAAAACAGTCCTTTGTATTGGTTTTCATTATTACATTTCCTCCCTCTACATCATGAAAGGATACTTCAAAACCCAGCTTTTCAGTATAAAACGCCTTAGTTCTCTCGATGTCCTTCACATTATACCAGATAGTTATTCCTGATTTGTACATCTTAGTTCCTCCTCTATGTTTGCTACCATAAATATACCAAGTATCTTTTCGATAGTCAATGCATAATTTTTCATTCAACACATAAACTAAATATTTGCTATTAATATATGCTTGTCTGATATTTTTATGGTATAATTAAGCATAAGAATACGTAAATGTCACTTAACAGACAGTTGAGAAAATATAAGCAAAAGGCTATAATCCTAAGGATTATGTAATATAAAATATTGTTACTAATAACATAAAGTTTGTCATGTTATGTTTGGGGTGTTTTAATGAGAAATAGGAACAGGTTAAACAGTCTATTAAACGAGAGGGGTATTACCAGGAATCAGCTTAGCTCTGCTGTAGATATAGCAGCTGAAGCTATTGAAAGATATGAAAATAATATATTTGATGCAAGCAGCAAAGAAATTGATGCAATTGCTTCCTTTTTCGATGTTTCAGTTGATTATCTGCTATGCAGGACAGATGTTCCCCATCTTGTGATGAAATCAGAAGGAAATCTGCCAGATACTAATATAAAGTATAAAACCTATGATGAAATATTCAACAGACTCTCTGAGGTTTTTTTCGTAAATGATTTGACTGTAGATTTTGATGCAGCTGTACCAAAAGTTATAATTGAAAAGATAATGTTTGAGGGTATACCTGCAGCTCTGGAGCTGTTAAACAATAAGAAGGATGACTAGAGCCTAAGTGTTTCTGCCATCCTTTTCCTTAAAAACCTTTCGCTTAAGCTGTTCAGTCAGTTCAAGTATCCAGATATCAATTTCATCATCCTGAAGTTTGAGCTTTGCTGACTCTTCCTTTTCCTTCTTTAGCATAAAAATCTCTCCTGTTTTATACTTTGAATACTATATGTGAATATAGTAAAACAGAAAAACTCATATTTCAATCAGTTTGTTATCCATTAATTTACAATTTTGTGGGTTACTATTATAAAGCATAGTTGTATTTTTGAAGCAATGTCCTAATTCTTATTAAACAGATCATTATCACAGTATGTATTTGTATTATTTTGTCGGATACTGGTAAAATATCAGTAGACCTGCTTTACTAGAAAATATAAGAAAATTTACAAAGGAGAGAGCCATAAAAACTCCCTCCTTTACAAATTATAGTTTAGATTGTGTAATAAGTTTATTACGCGCCGAGAGGATCATCATCAAACACAGCAACTGTTGTCAAATTAAATGGATCATCGTCAAAGACGGCAACTGTTGTCAAATCAAATGGATCATCATCAAAGACGGCAACTGTCCTCAAATCAAATGGATCATCGTCAAAGACAGCAACTGTTCTCAAATCAAATGGATCATCGTCAAAGACAGCAACTGTCCTCAAATCAAATGGATCATCGTCAAAGACAGCAACTGTCCTCAAATCAAATGGATCATCGTCAAAGACAGCAACTGTCCTCAAATCAAATGGATCATCATCAAAGACAGCAACTGTTGTCCTTCCTATTGGATCATCATCTATAATCGCTAAGTTCATAACTGCAAATGGATTATCATCATCTCCTGCAAATACAATACTTGATAACGAAATAAGTACTGCTGTTATCAATAGAATACTTATAAGTCTCTTTTTCATAATGTACCTCCTTCATGTAAAAAAAGTAATATATCACAAAGAAGCGTTTTAACTTCCTTTATGAACTCTGTATCTTTTTCGTTTAACAATGCTTTAATCAGCATATCCTTAAGCCTTATGATATTCACTATATCACTATTATCTAATGTAAACTGCCATACAACTTTAATACCATCAATTAGATGTTTTCTGTATATAAACAACTCAAAAGATGATTCAATCTCATCAAAAAGTACATTAATAGCATCGTTTCTTCCACTTACTTTTAGCTTTATCTGAGTAAAGGTCAATAGGTAAATAAAATATTTCTGCTTGTTGCTGTTCTTGACATATTCCATTGCTTTTTCTATGTATTCAAGAGCAGGCTCATATTCTTCCATCAGCTTGTACACTTCAGCGATATTATTATTAATAGTACTCATGCTTGCTTGATCATCTGCTTCAAAGTACTCTAATGACTTTTTGTAGTACTCTATAGCCTTATCAAAATCATACTTTTTGCCATTCGCAAAGGTTGTACCTATATTCATTACTGCTTTACCAACATAGTAATTACTAGGAGCAAGCTCCACAGCCTCACTAAACTTCGTTCTTGCCTGCTCCTGCTTTCCCGTATTATTCAACAGTATCCCGTATCTATACTTCAAAAGGAACTTTATGTTGTCTGATACCTCAGTATACTTTAACATTGTTTCGGCATTCTCAAAGGCTTTTCTGGATTCGGTATAATCATTATCATAAAAACATATAAGTCCCAAATCCGAGTAATATTCCAATATAAGGTTGTCCCTGCATTTGTCGGCCAGCATATCTATAGCCAGCTTGACCATCTCTCTTGCAGTATATGTGATGCTCTGATAAAAATAGTTCATACCCATATTTCTAAGCATCTGCGCTGCTTCTACTTCCATCTTGTTCTTCAGGCATAGTTTTTTAAGCTTTTCCAATGTATACAGGTCCTCAGCATCAGTGTACAGCCCTATATTCTCGGATATGTTTCTTACAAAACTTCGTATCTGCACTTCCTTCGGTATCACAATTTCATCGTAACCTTTGCCAAGCTTGCTGACCAGCTTCAGCTTGAAGGGGTCAGAGCCACCCTTTTTACTGTCAAGATATTTAATTATTGAATTCTCATAAAGGTTTATTTCATCGGCAAACTCACTTAGACTATTGTACTTTTTCAGTATTTCTTCCTTTATCATCTTCCCCGCGGGAATTACGCGTATATCATCACAGGTCAACTTGGACAATGGACTATCCCCCATTTTTAGCAATTTTTGTAATGTAAAATTATCTTACTAACATTTTCTTACAAAATAATGGAAAAAGCAAGAAAAATCGCTTGACTTTTATCGACAAAGTCTGACACAGTGCCGATTATTGGCTTATGCTACAAACTGCATTAAACTATTTGGTGCAATAACATATGTAATATTGAATAACTTGACAAAATATGGTTAGGGAGATAAACTACCCATAGGATTAGTTCCCAAAACGTTTCCATATAAAATAATCTTCAAAGTAAGGATGCAATTATGAAAAAAAATAAAGTATTAATATTTTTAATTTTGATTACCGTTTTTCATCTTAACTGTATAAAGGCTTCTGCCCAGCTTCCCTTTGAAGGTATAAATAATGATGTCATTTATGGGCCCGAGGATTATATATATAACAGATATCTTAAGAAGGATGAGCCTTTTATGCGGTACTGCCTTTCAGGAGAAAAAGTGAGTGACGCTGTATCCCTTACAGAGGGAACAGTACAGTCAATTCAATACAGCTTCAACCCTAATTTTTATATGACCTATGTTTTTGAGAGCTATGAGGAAGCGGTAAAAAGCCTAGAAAAGAATAATGTTGATACAAAGTATATAAATATGACGTTATGTATCTCCATAAGCAAATCAGAAAAGCTTTACTATATAGGTATTGAGCCTGATACAATAAATGTAGCAAAAGGTCAAAGTATTGAGAAAGGAAGCTATCTGGGCAAAATAGGTTATGGAATCAAAGATGTAGGCGAGAAAAATCTGACCATATCCTATGAGGTTAATAATAAGCTTGCAGATATTACTCAGCTGCCAGGTGCTTCCAGTACAAAATATGATACTGTGAACAAGGACAGCCGGAACGAAGCAGCTGATGCAAAGAAAAACGTGAATACAGGTGAAAAAAATACTGAAGGAAGTGTTATTAAGGAAAGTCAAGTTTATGAAATCGACTATCGTAATGACTGTTTATCTATTGATGAACTAAACGATATCTATGCAATATTCTATCAATCTTTGACCGAAGGGCATCCAAGCTTATACGCATATACCGGAAAAGAACATCTGGATGCTGCTTTTAAAGAGTTAAAAAGCAAGCTAAATAAGCCTTTAAGGAGAAATGAGCTATTTCTTTATTTAAACGAGATTATACACTTGATAAAGGATAATCATACTTACATAACAAAGTCATATCTTGTAAATGAAGATATGCCCTATGAAATACCTTATGCTTTACCTGTCAAATTAGGATTTATCAACGGAAAATGTTACGTTCTGGATATTTACTCTGCTTCAGAACAGCTGAATATTGGAGATGAAATCACTGCCATAAATGATGAGTCAATAGATATTGTTTATAAAAAGCTTTATAAGGCTGCAGGTACAGCTGACGGAAATATCAAAGGCTTTAGCGATATATACATGCTTAAAGAATCCCCCTTTTTAGGCAGCGGCTTTAAGTATCTCTATGACATTGTGTATATGCCCAAACAGGGTGACCCCTTTGTAATAAAAACAAGCCATGGAAAAGCAGCTTATACTTTGGGGAGCTTGGAAATACCCGAAAAAAAGCCTGATGATTACAAATACATTGAAACAACTACCATCAATGACACTTTAGTACTTGAAATAAACACCATGTCTCTTACAGATGAGCATTTTGACATAATAGAAAAAGCTTTTAAAAAACCTAATACAAAGAACATAATCATTGACCTGCGTAAAAATATGGGGGGAAGCAGCGAATCAATAGGAAGGCTGTTTAGGCTGCTTTATACAGGTCCGTTCGTAATAAATAAAAGGTATGAAGTAAGAAGCAACAAACCATATGAGTTCAATAAATACTCAATGAACTTATCAAATGACATAGAATGCTTTACGGACTATGTATATGATGATAAAGCAGATTGCTTCTACATTGACCGACAGACCAATCCGGCTGAATTTACTGAGACCCATGGAGAAAACCTCTGTGAAGGTAAGAATATATATGTATTGACATCGGAGTTGACAGGATCAGCTGCGTGCGTTTTTTCCAGTATGATACAATATCATAAAGTCGGCTTGATATTAGGGAGGGAAGGATCTGGAGGAGTACACCATATGAGCGGATTGAAGTTTTCGGAGGTCAGACTTGGTGAGTCAGGACTTTTACTTCAGGTACCTCTTGTAAAGATCATACCCAACTATATTTCTTCCAATGTTGAATATGGAAAAGGCGTTATACCTGATAAGATTATTTCTTACACGTTGGAAGAAGAAATCAGCAATAATGATTTGACATTGACAGCAGCACTTGAGTATATAGCCTCTACAGAAGAGCAAAAAGAGCTCAAGAGTAATGCTGGAACTATCATAGGAGCTGCCTGCTTATGTGTTCTTATTGCAGTTGGCTTTGGACTCAGGAAACAAATTCGTAAAAATGTACTTTCTCATAAAGCAAGTAACACAATCAGAAAACAAGGATAAATATAACGAGGATAATAAAGTTTTTGTTATCTATATTATGCTTAGAGGTTATTTATCATGTCTATCTAACATATGCTTTTGAAGCTTCTTATTCATAGTCTGTATCAATATATGATAGTGAATATCCATAAGCTATATGCATAACAATATAACCCATTATGATACTATACTGTATAAGCTGCTTTATGAAATAGCCTTTATCTATATTCTTTTTAAATATATACTCCTTATTGTTTCCTCTGATAATCAAGGGAATATCCCCCTTGGTATTCTTCTCTTCATGGCCTTTCCATAAAAGAAACCTCTGATAATATCAATATCCTAATATTAACATAAGGCTTATATTCGCTCAATAACTGGATAACTCCGGTGCCTGATACCCATCCTATTTTTTTATGCTGCATAGTGCAAAGTTTCTGTTGCAAATAAAAACATAGTATAATGCGATTTAAAAGTTTTGTTGCAAGGTTGCTCTATTTTAGCTTTATGTCTACTCGCACATTAAGAAAAAATGTCACATCAGCCGTAACTGTGTGACCTGATTACATTTTAAATAAATTCTAATTAGCTAATTGATTTAAAACCCTTCTTCCCAATGATTTTTGTCTATTTGATATTCATCAATATAAAAATCGTTTGGGTACTCTTTAAATCCTGACAATATTTTATAACGCTCAATAACTTCTAAAGCTTTTTCTTTACTACTAAATATGCCAATTATTTTTGTTTCCTCAATATCATTTTGTTCATAACTATGCTGTAATAAATAAACCTTACTCATCATAGAACTCCTTTCTTACTTTTATTCAAATCCTCTATCTCCCCATTTTTTAATTTTGTTGTATTCGCTTGCTGGGCCTGTTGGATAATTGCCTGGTCCATACTTTTCATCCATTAGTCTCTTTGCAAAATCATTTCCACTTTCTGATGTATATGGTTTATTTCCTTTAGCCCAACTCGGTACATCTTTCGCCATTTCCTTTCCGCTCTTTCCAGAAACAGGTTTTTTAAACTTCTCTGCAAATAGTTGTAAGTCTATTTTTTTACTAGTATTATTCATTCCCTGAGAAGCAAGATACCTATCATAGTTCAGTGCTCCCTTTAAGTGTCCAGATGTATACATGTTTACTGTATTTGCAGCTCCATATGTAGCTACTCCTTCAGAGATAAGTGCAAACTCACCTGCTGCATAACCCGCAGCATACGCCGTAGCTGCTAACCTTACTATGTCATGGCAATCATATCTCATCTCTATAGCTGCATCTAACATTATCTCAGAATCAGATTCCACTCTTCCGAATAAGAATGCATTCGCACTCATACTATCTTCTTCTACTGTTGTATCAAACCAACCCAATACATGGTTTTGATGATTAGTTGGTTTCTTGCCTGTCAGTATATTATATACATTGTCTCTCTTATTCTTCTTAACTTTAAGTTCTTCATCACTTAGCCATGACCAGCCACCTAAATAAGCTCTTACTCCCTCAAAGTCAATAGTGCTTAATGCAGCTAGTTCCCATGATGATAGTTCTATTCTATTGTTTTGCTTTGTTTTGTTAAAGTATATGTCATATAGTTCATCATCGAAGATTCTTGAGTATTTGAGTTTCGAATCAAATTCCTTGTAAACATCATTTACGTTCCTACCTATGATATTCCAGCCTTTTTCTTTTACAATACTGTATGGATCACGTAGTTTCTGTTTATTTAGTCTGTTTTCATCCTCATTTATGTCGATTGCCCTATGTCCACTAGGATCCACATACATAATCGGCTCATTGCTGCAATATGTATAGAGGTTGAGGCTTAGTGGGTCGTTTATGCTGCCTCTATAGGTATCTTCCTGGAGGAATCTTGCTATCATTGGGTCATACATTCTAGCATTGAGGTAATATAGTCCTGTCTCAGGATCATGCTGGTAGCCTGCATATTTGTATGGGTTGCTGATGCTTTCTGTTGATTCTGTTATGTTTCCAAAGGCATCATAGTAGTAGCTTGCCAGTATGGTTCCATCTGCTCCCAGCAGTGCTGTTACATCACCATGGGCATTATACATATAGTAGGCTGTCTGCCCTTCTGCTTGCCTTACCAGTAGGCTTGTACCGTAGATGTTCCTTGCCGTCTCACTGCCTGCTCCATCCAGCTCCAATACTACCTTGTCGTATTCATATAGATAGTTTACTGTGCTACCGTTCACTGCCTTGGCTACTCTGTAGCCTTCACCGTTATATGTATTTGTTACTATTGTACCGTTTGCAGCTGTAGTTATCAACTGGTTCAGCTTGTCATACTGGTTGGTGACAACTACCGGTTCTTGTGCTGATCCACTTGAATACGGTGTTCTTGTTACTGTAATCTAATTGCCATTGTTGTCATATATAACTAGATGTCATAACATCCTAATATTAACAGAAGGCTTATATTCACTCAATAACTGGATAACTCCGGTGCCTGACACCCATCCCATTTATAAAAAGGAACTATATGTGATGTAATACTGTTCAGGAAAAATAAGATACAAAGAAAAGGAACTCAAAATGAACCGAACCCCAAATGTTGGACGACTTAATTAAGCAACCCTAGTGGACTGGATCCGGTATTGAACCGGGCTCAGTCCTTTAAGTTTGCACTTAATCCGTTTGTTATTGTAGTATTCTATGTAATCTTCAAGCTCTTTACGAAAATGTTCAACTGAGCTGAACGTTTGAAGATAGAGTAACTCTGATTTCATCAATCCAAAAAAGTTTTCCATCACAGAATTGTCATAACAGTTACCTTTACGCGACATGCTTTGAACAATTCCCTTTTGTTGTAGTCTGTTTTGATAACGCTTCATTTGATACTGCCATCCCTGATCTGAATGCAAAATCAGTTTTGTATTATCAGGTATCTTAGCAAATGCTTTATCCAGCATATCCATGGTTTGGTCAAATGTTGGCCTCTCTGATATACTATGACTGATTATTTCTCCATTAAATAAATCAAGTATTGGAGAAAGGTACAGCTTTGTTCCAAATAATGAGAACTCAGTAACATCAGTAACCCACTTCTGATTAGGCTTATCTGCTTTAAAGTCACGCTGCAGAATGTTAGGTGCTATTTTGCCCACTTCACCCTTGTAAGAGCGATATCTACGCAATCTTACCTGGCACTTAACGTTACACTCTTTCATTAGTTTTAAAACAGTCTTATGGTTAATGATATATCCTCTATTGTGTAGTTCCAAAGTGATTCTTCTATAACCATATCTACCTTTGTTAGCATGATATATTTCCTTAATTACAGTCTTGACATCTTCGTACTTGTCAGGCTTGTTTAGCCGCTTCAAATAGTAATAGAACGTACTTCTTGGCATACCTGCAAACTTAAGTAAATCCATCAGCTTAAACTCATGCCTTAATTCTCTGATGGCGGTAACTTTTTCCCATTCTCTCGGGCAATTCTTTCCTGAACTAAGGCATTTAATTTTTTTAGGTATGCATTCTCCATGCGAAGCCTCTGGACCTCTGCAATCAAATCTTCTTCTGTTTCTTTATTCAGTTTTTCTTTCTTTGGCTTATCAGATGACATAATATTCTTTCGACCACGATTATCATTGTAAAGAGCCTGTGGTCCCTCCTCATAGTATATTCGTTCCCACTTACCAACTGTTGCATCACCAGGAATTCCAAATATTACAGCTGTTTCACAAATTGATAAATGGTTTTTATGCATATATTCTACGACATGTTGCTTAAATTCTCCAGTATAAGTTCCATGCTTTAAAATTAGCCCCTCTACTCCAAACTGTTCGTATCGTTTTACCCAGCGTTGAATATGTGTTTTTGCACATCCTGAAAGTTTAGTAACAGCCCTATATGACATATGCTTTTCAGTAACATCTAATACTGCTCTTAAGCGTTGCTCATAAGTGTATTTAGCCATAAAAAGTACACCTCCAAATGTTATAGTTTTTTGTCTAACATTTGGGGTGCACTTTAAAATGAGTTCCTTTTTATAAATAACCTCTAACTTTTCAGCTTTCTTTGCCTTCCGGTATGGTCTATATAATAGTTTTCCTTTAGTATCAGCTCTGAGATGGGAACTATCTGATATCCTTCTGCCTGCAGCTTCTTCAGAATTATCGGCAGTGCATCCTTGGTATATGTAGCATTATTATGGAATAATACTATAGAGCCGTTTTGCACCTTTGAACAGACTCTGCTCACTATGGAATCAACGCCATAGTCCTTATAGTCCAAAGAATCAACATCCCATTGGATGGTCTGTATTCCCATCTCTCTTGCGGTCAGTATGAGCCTGTTGTTATAATCACCGAAAGGCGGTCTGAATAGTACCGTAGGCTTTCCTATCAGCGCTTCTATCTTGTCAGATGTGGTTTTCAGCTCTTTTATTATCTGTTCCTCAGAAAGCTGGGACATTTTTGGGTGTTTGGCAGAGTGATTCCCTATCTCATGCCCCTCTGCAGCTATCTTCTTTACCATTTCAGGATATGTATCAACCCAGAAGCCAACCAAGAAAAAAGTAGTCTTTACATTATGCTCCTTCAGTATGCTCAGAAGGTCGTTGGTATAGTCAGCTCCCCAGGCAGCATCAAATGAGATTGCTATTTTCTTCTCTTCAGTCTCGACACAGTATATGGGAAGCTGCTTGTCATTGTTTATAAAAACGCTCAATGCTCCTGTATCAGTACCCACTGTATAAATCATGGATATGCATATTAGTATAAGTATCAGGAGCATTTTTGTAATTGAGCCGCGGCTTATTATAAAAACCTTCATGCTGCACCTCCTATCAGTAAATTTTATTCAGCCATTTTGTATAATATATCAGTATCAACATATATTGGCTGAACAAAATTACCTCCCGGGCTGCAGAGCATTAAGCTATTTTATTTTGAGTTCATTGTTTTCTGCTTCCAGATGTGAAATATCTCCATGCAGCAGTATTTCATGACCTCTGCTGTCTATTTCTATCACACTTAAGCTAGTGTCATGTATATAAGGCGGCTCCCAAAGCCTTTCAAACTCCCTTTCCTCAAAATAAGCCATTATAGTCTTTACTGTTACAGTATGAGAAACAAGTAACAGATTATTATCAGTGCAGCTGTTTTGCCTGATAAGCCCTTTAATAAGCTTTATCGCTCTTTTCTGCACATCGTAGAAGCTCTCGGCGTCATTTCTCTTGTATAGGTGAGGGCTTTTCCAGAAATGCCTGTATTCCTCAGGATATTCCTTCTCAACTTCCTCCCAGGCTCTGCCTTCCCATTCTCCGAGAAAAATCTCCTTAAGCTCATCTACAGCCCTTATACCGCCTCTGTCAAAACCACTTATCAACTCTGCCGTATGCAAGGCTCTCCCTGATGTGCTGGAATACACCTCGTGAAATTTTACATTTCTCAGATGGCGCGCCAAAGCCTTTGCATTGAAAATGCCTTTTTCTGTGAGAGGTGAATCCTTCCAGCCCTGCATTATGTGCTGTGTGTTCATTACTGTCTGTCCATGCCTTGTCAAATATATTCTCATGTATCCTTTTACTCCCTGTTTATTTTCTTTGCAAATGCAACTATGTTTCCGTCATAATCACAGCCATATGCAACATAGTCACCCCAGTTTCGCAGTGCACCGTTGCTGATACTGCTTCCCCCTGCCTGTACCAGCTTTTTCAGGCAGGCGTCAGGGTCACTAACGAAAACATATAGTTCACATCTTATAGCTTCTCTGTTGGTGTCTGGGTTTACAACTTTATTTTCCAGTATACTTGTAATCCCGTCACCCGGCATTAAACCCAGAGAAACACCGGGCATTAGCTGAAATTCTGTCATCCCCGGAACATCAAGGGTAGGCTCCATATCAAATACCTTACTGTATAAATCTCTTGAAATCCCCTGATTCCTTACGTACAGTATGAACATAATGCTGTTTTCACTGAAAATACTCATAATAGCCTCCTTATAAAATATAGTAGGGCAGCCGGAGCTGCCCTTTTCATCAGGAATTTTTCTCAAGCCTTAAGTACGTTTACATGCTCTACCAGGCCCTCAAAAAGCTCTTCTTCAAATAATTCATCAAAGTTGCATTTTATTGAGTCTGTGTCCATACATTCAAGCCAATCATCCTTTCTTTCCACTAAACGCTTATGGAAATAAAGTATCTTTACATCATAAAGCATTAATAGCCTTGCAAACTTCTTCTCCAACAAATCCTTATATATTTCATAGAAGCCATATTCCTTAAGGCAGTCCTTCTGGTATGCCAAAAAAGATATAAAGCTCCTGTCCAGTACATAGTTTTTATTTGGTTCTCTTTCAAGTCTTTCCAATATCGCCATGTGTTCACCATATATCAGATGTATCATCTCCGGCTTCGGTATTTTACCCTCCAAAAAATGACGTCTGAGCTCCTGGCTGTAGTCCGAGCCTCCGGGCATTCTGATTTTTGTAAATCCGTTGAACATGTTCCTTGTATAAGTAGTCTTACCCGTCTTGTCCAACCCCTCTATAATAACCAGCTTCATTTTCCACCTCTGTAAATGTTTTTGAATTTCATACCATACTTAGCAGCACATATAAATATTAACACATAAAGTCAGTTTAATAAATAATTACTTTATAAAGCCTTTCTGTATATATTTTATAAAAAGCACCCCCGACGGATGCTTTTACTCTTTATATCTCTCTATACATATGGCTATAGGAGGGCAGTTTATCTGATTGACAAAATCATGGACCAGCACGGAATACCTCCTCCAATCTATTGTCCTTATATATTCCATAACTGCATTCTTCTCATCAAAACCACTGTCACCGCCATAATATACCACAATAATTATTATCCCGCCGACAGCAATCAGCTTCAGGCATTTTTCTATTGCCGCTATTGTAGTTTCAGCCTTGGTACCTATGCTGTGATCTCCTTTTGGCAGATACCCCAGATTGAACATCACTGCTTTTACTCCCGGCTCAACATATTTGTCAATATTCTGATGCCCATCCAGTATCAGCTGTACCCTGTCTTTTATACCTTCAGCCTCCAGCTTCCTATAGGTTGCATCCAATGCCATCTGCTGTATGTCAAAGGAATAGACCTTTCCATTCTCTCCAACCAGCCTTGCCAAAAGTAAAGTGTCATTTCCATTGCCCATTGTAGCATCAACAACGATATCACCTGTATTTACAAGCTTTGAAACATATTCATGAGATATATTCAAAGAATTTTTAAGTAACATATAGCACCCCTAACCGTTGATGCCTTCAGCCACAAGCCCCCGCCACCGATTTAAGCTTGCTTCTGCAGGCACATTTTTAATATTATCCAATGACAGCTGTACCCTAACTCCAGAGCTATTTAAATATAAACAGTTTGCAGTTAGAAGTTAATAGTCAGCAGTCAATACCCATACTTCCCGCTGTATTGAAATGCATCCTTAATGTGATTGACAATGTAAGACTTACCTTCATCATCCATTAAAAGCTCAATAACATCAAACCGTGACATATAGTCAAACATTTTGAACTGTGTCATATACCACAGGGCAGTTTTGACAATCTTTTTCTGCTTTGATGCGCTTACAGCCTCACAAGGCTTGCCGTATTTTTCACTGGTTCTTGTTTTAACTTCTATAAAGACAAGAGTATCTCTCTCAGCTGCAACTATATCTATCTCTCCTATCTTACAAGTGAAATTCCTTTGTAGTACTCTATAGCCTTTAGAAAAAAGATATTTGCAGGCTATATCTTCACCATCACTTCCCAGCTGTTTGTTGTTAATCATTGCTTCCACCCTTTTTCCTGTCCATATTGGATATAAAAACAAGTATTTCCGCCACAACATTATAGAGCTCAGGAGGAATCTCGCTTCCCAGGTCAAAACTCATCAATGTCTCAATAAGCTCACTGTTTTCAAAAACAGGTACCTCATTCTCTTTTGCAACCTTTATTATTCTCTCTGCTATTTCCCCTTTACCCATGGCAGATATCTTAGGGGCATTATCACCCGGTTTGTAGGTCAAAGCAGCTGCTTTCTTTATGTTATTCTTCATTGTCATATCCTCGCATCAAAATGCAGCCTTTCTGCACTGCTTTCATTTATCATTTCTTCTAATGTAAGTAAACTGAAAGATTGCTCAAGCTTTATCACTTTTATGGGACTTAGTGTATAGCCCTTTACGTCAAGTGCCTCCTGAAGCATTGATGCACTTGCTTTTATAAGATCTCCAATACTCTTATCCTCCACTCTGAAGGTAACATTGACAGCTTTTTTATTTACATTGATAAGGCTTTCTAAATGTCCAAGGTTCTTTAGATCGAGAGCAACCAGTATTGTTGCATTATATGGATCTATTGTTTTTCCCTTCTTTTTATCCTTAAAAACATAGAGCTCAGCAGTACTCTTGCTTTCATTTACCAATACAGGCAACTGCAGATAGCTGTTATATTGATTTATGTTTCTCATGAAGTCAATATTCTCCTTCAAGTTTGCCAGTGTGTTTTTTATCTCAGGATCAATAATGCTTTCTTGTTTAAGTGCAGCCTCTATCCTTTCACCCAGCTTAACTATATCCTTCAGCTTTTCTGCAACCTCTTCCCTGTTTTCAATCTGCTTCGGACTGACAAAAATGCGCTTTATTTCTTCCTTAAGCTCTTTTATCTCACCGTTATCATGCAGCTGTACCTGTTTTTCAAGCCTGCTTAAAAACTCATCCAGCTTGTTTTCATTCCTTATATTTGACTTCAACAGGCTCAGATTTTCCGGTGTTACTGCAATATCCTTTGAAAGCAGATATACTGCTTCCTCCAGACTGCTTTCACTTATAACAGCCAGAGCCTTTGCCGCATTTGCTATTAAGGTTTTTGCTTCGCTGCCTACCGGTATGTCCAGCTTTTGCAGAGCTTTAAATAGCTGCTGCTCAATTTGCTCTGCATTTGGCTTACTGCTCAGTCTGATATCTTCTTTTATTCTATTTTCAGCACTGTCATTTACCAGAGCTTTGGCATTTATTGTATTGGCTCCCTTCTGTTGTATTTCTTCAGCACCCTTATGCTCTACGGTCATCTGAGGCTTTAGAGCTGTCTTTTCCGACTTCACAGCCGGCTCGCCTGATTCATCGTCTATAACTGCAGCTTCTGCTTTAATATCAATAGCTTCAGTTTGTGGCTCATTGGTGCTTACTATTTGCTTAACAGCTTCCCTTACTTCAGGCTCAGCAAGCAAAGATATTTTACTCAATGTGCTGACCTCTGTATTCTTTATGTCATTGATGCTGAGCAGTAAGCCCAGCTTATTCTCGACACTTCCTTGTTCAAGGTTTTTCATGCTTTTGCTAAGGTTAAGTACATTAGCCAGGCTTTCTTTATTTACAGGCAAATTATACTTAAGCAGAAGCTTTGCTGCCTCCATACTTTTATCATTAACTGGCATATCCAGCTGCTTCAGTATTTCAGTCAGCTTTGCATTATTATCGAGTGACGCCTCTTTCTTAGGCTTTATTTCTGCAAATATGCCAGTATCATTTATGTTATTGATTAATAGCTCGACAAAATCACCCTTACTTACTGGAATATCGCTCATTAATGCAGCAGTAAAGGTTTGTCCGCCCGGTGTTTTTACGGTAACCAGCTTATCCAGGACTTCTATAAGCCTGCCTTTAACCGTATCGCCAATATTAAGATTTTTCAATACCTCCAGCAGCTCGGGCCTTATATTGGCCAGGTTGACTGAATTGATTTTCATAACAGCACCAACTTTACATCTCTATGTTTTTAGTAAAGGTCCTTCTATGTATAGGCAGTAAGCCCAGCTTTTTTATGCAGTCCATATGCAGCTTTGTTCCGTAGCCTTTATGCTTTCCGAAGCTATAGCCGGGATAAATTTCGTCATACCTTGATATTATCCTGTCTCTTTCCACCTTTGCTATAATTGAAGCAGCCGCAATAGATAAACTCAGACTATCTCCTTTTATTATTGGTTTTTGCGGAATATCCACATCCTTAAGCTCAACTGCATCAAGCAGTAAAACATCCGGCTTGCATTTCAGCTTAGCAAGTGCCGTCTTCATGGCAAGGTATGTTGCATTGAGTATATTGACCTGGTCTATTACATCGCTTTCTACTATGCCTATGCCTACACTGCAGGCTTTTTCCATTATTTCATTATACAGGAACTCACGCTTGGCTTCATTCAGCTTCTTTGAGTCATTTACACCCGGTATAAGAACATCCTTGCCGAGTATGACCGCTGCCGCCACTACAGGTCCTGCCAGGGGGCCTCTTCCCGCTTCATCCAGTCCTGCCACCATCAAGTAGCCCTTATCATAGCAGTCTCTTTCAAATTCTGTCATTTTTTGAAGTCTGTCCTTTTCCTTTTCATCAAGCTTTATTTTTATTGCCATTTGCCCACCTCTTTGCCCTTATTTTATATATCGGAACAATTACATACGAGTAATAGTAATATTAAAAGCATGTATCCACATTAAATACATGCTTTTATTATATCATATTTCAAATTCCTCAGGAGATTCCAAGGATATATTTCCTATTTTCCCGCCTCTGAACTCATCCAGAAGCATTACTGCAGTTCTCTGTATATCTATCTCTCCTCCTGATACTATAAAGCCTCTCTTTTTTCCTATGGTTCTGAGCATTTCCTCGGGAGCAATGTCAAAGTCCACACCTTCAAGCTTGTATCGCGCTATAAGGTTCATAGGAAACCTGCGCATAAGTACATCAGATAATCTCACTGCAAGCTCCTGTATATCAAGTATTTCATCCCTTATTGCCCCGGTAAACGCCAACTTCAGTCCTACCATAGGGTCTTCAAATTTTGGCCATAATATACCAGGTGTATCCAGAAGCTCAAGCTCCTTGTTGACCTTAATCCACTGCTTGGATTTTGTTACTCCGGGCCTGTCACCAGTCTGCGCCACACCCTTGCCGGCCAGCTTATTGATGAATGTGGATTTTCCTACATTCGGTATACCAATAATAAGTGCTCTTATGGTCTTGACCAGCAAGCCTTTGCTTTTCAATCTGTCTATCTTTTCCTTCATCAGAAGGTTTGCAGCTGCAGTAACATCCTTAAGTCCCTTGCCATTTATAGAGTTTACCAATACGGCTCTTGTATCTTCTCTTGAAAAATATTGCATCCATTTCTTATTGATGCCTTCATCAGCAAGATCGCTTTTATTGAGTACTATAATCCTTTTCTTATTACCTACTATCTGGTCTACCTCAGGATTCCTGCTGCTTAAAGGAATCCTTGCATCTAAAAGCTCAATAACAATATCTACAAGCTTGAGATCCTCCTGTATTTTTCTTTTGGCTTTCACCATATGCCCGGGATACCACTGGATATTCATATATATCACACTCCAACTACGGACTACATTTTGTAAGTCATGCTTTTATTTTATCACAATATAACAGTATAAATTCAATGAAAACTAAAAAGGGCTTTGCAGCCCTTATCAATCGAAGAATATACTATCTTGTTCTTAACTCCTTTATCTTAGCAGCCTTACCTGTTCTTCCTCTCAAGTAGTTAAGCTTAGCTCTTCTAACTTTACCTTTTCTGACAACTTCAATCTTATCCAGCATTGGTGAGTGAACAGGGAAAGTTCTTTCAACACCTATACCATAGGATAATCTTCTAACGGTAAATGTTTCAGTAAGGCCTCCGCCTTGTCTCTTTAAAACATTACCTTCATATACCTGAATTCTTTCTCTGTTACCTTCTTTTACCTTAACGTGTACCTTTACTTGGTCTCCTACGCTAAATTCCGGTATATCATTTCTTAATTGTTCGCTTTCAACAACTTTAATTAGGTCCATCATAGTCCCTCCTTCCGCGTAGACGTTCATGTTCTGTGACAGCGGAACGCCCGTGATAACGTTAAAATTATATCACAACACCAGCTTGTATGCAACAATTATTTGCCGGTGTTTAGATCTTTTTTTATCTGCTCAAGCATTTTCATATCTTGTTTACTGAGCTGTACCTTTTCAAGCAGATCAGGTCTTCTTTCCATAGTCCTTTTGAGAGACTGGTATCGTCTCCACTTATCCACATTCTCATGATGTCCTGATAAAAGTATCTCAGGCACCTTCATACCGTAAAAATCAGGAGGTCTGGTATATTGAGGATATTCCAGCAAACCGTCTCCAAAGGATTCTACGCAGTGAGAGGCATCCTCCTTTAAAACCCCCGGCAATAGTCTGCAGGCAGCATCTATAACAGCCATTGCAGCAATCTCCCCTCCTGTAAGAACAAAATCTCCAAGGGAGAGCTCCTCGTCCACAAGTCCTTCTGAGACTCTTTCGTCTATACCCTCATAATGACCACATATAAACAAAATATTCTCATGTGTCAAAAGCTCTTTTGCCTTGTTCTGGTCAAAGGTCTTCCCCTGAGGGCTCATGAGTATAATGTGAGGCTTTTTTCCGAGCTGTGCAGCTACACTGTCCACAGCAGAAAAAATCGGCTGGCATTGCATTACCATACCCAAACCGCCGCCGTATGGATAGTCATCCACTCTATTATGCTTATTATCAGTGTAGTTTCTTATATTATGAAAATTAAGGCTTACAATACCATTCTTTTCAGCTTTTCCTATAATACTCGTTCTCAGCACTGCTTCAAACATTTCAGGAAAAAGCGTCAATACATCAATTCTCATTTATAACAATCCCTCTGGAAGCTCTACTATTATTTTACCCTCTTCTATATTAATTTCCTTTACTACACTTTTCAATGCAGGAATAAGTATTTCCTTACCATTTTCAGGCTTTACAATATACACGTCATTGCTGCCTGTCTGAATTATATCCTTGATGCTTCCCAAATGAACACCGTCCATATCTATTACAGACAAGCCCAAAAGATCGCAAATGAAGTAGCTGTCCTTCGGAAGCTTTACCGCATTCTTTCTGTCTACCTTTATGTACTGCTCTTTCAGCTTCTCTGCAGCCTCTACAGTATCAATGCTTTCAAGCTTTAAAACAACAGTATTCTTCAAAAGCTTTGAGCTTATTACAGTGTACTTCTGCAGCGCATCATTTTTTTCTATATATACTTCCTTAAGCTTTTTGAATCTGTTGACATCATTGGTAAGGGGAAATACCTTTACCTCTCCCTTAACCCCATGTGTATTTATTATTTGACCAATACTCAAATAATTTTCCATTTTTATCACCTGCACATTATTTAGGGGCAAGAAAGGAGAACAAACTTCATAACACTGATTACTGTTTGTTCTCCCGGATAGCCTGGAAGCTCCTTGCTAGAATTCACAACAAAGCAACCGTGCTATTACTAACCCTTATCAATTATAATATTTCTACTATAACTTTTTTGTCGATCTTGGCTGCAGCCGATTTTACCACAGTTCTGATCGCCTTGGCAATTCTACCCTGTTTGCCTATTACCTTACCCATGTCTTCAGGAGCTACAGTAAGTTCAATAATTATTGACTTATCTCCTTCAGTCTGCTTAACCTTTACTTCATCAGGGTTATCTACAAGATGTCTTGCAATTACTTCTACTAATTCTTTCAACTAAAACACTTCCCATCGAAGTTATTTGATACGGAACTACTTTTATAAATCTTTATTAGCCTTCAATTATTCCGCTCTTCTTTAAAAGTGATTTAACTGTATCAGAAGGTTGTGCACCATCCTTCAACCACTTTTGAGCCTTCTCAGCATCTATTTTAATTTCAGCTGGTTCTGTTATAGGGTTGTAATAACCTATTTCTTCAATGAACTTTCCATCTCTTGGTGATCTGGAATCTGCAACTACTACTCTGTAGAAAGGTGCTTTCTTCGCGCCCATTCTTCTCAATCTGATTTTTACTGCCATTTGATTCACCTCCTTATAAGCTTATGATAATTTTATATATGAAATCTATATAAACTTTTTATTTAAAGAAAGGAAACTTCTTTTTACCCTTCTTTACATCCTTCTCCATGCCGACAAACTGCTTCATCATTTTCTTGGTCTGCTCGAAGCCCTTTAATACCTTGTTGACATCCTGTATGGTAGTACCGCTTCCTGCTGCTATTCTTTTTCTTCTGCTGGCATTCAGTATGTCAGGGTTTATCCTTTCTTTTTTAGTCATGGACTTTATTATTGCCTCAACCTTGACCAGTTCTTTATCATCTACCTCAATACCCTTCAGCTTGCCAGAGTTCATTCCGGGAATCATTTCCAGCAGCTGGCTTAAGGGTCCCATTTTCTTCATTTGCTGCAGCTGATCCAGATAATCCTCAAAGGTAAACTGCTGGCTGCGCATTTTCTTCTCAAGCTCAAGAGCCTTCTTTTCATCAAAATTTGCCTGTGCCTTTTCTATAAGTGTCAGCACATCACCCATTCCAAGTATTCTTGATGCCATTCTGTCAGGATGGAAGGGCTCCAGCTCATCAGGCTTTTCGCCGATACCTGCAAACTTTATAGGCTTGCCTGTAACAGCTTTTACTGATAATGCAGCACCACCTCTGGTATCACTGTCCAGCTTTGTCAGTATTACTCCGTCTATGCCCAGCTTCTCATTGAAGGTTTCGGATACATTGACGGCTTCCTGACCTGTCATAGAATCAACCACCAGCAGTATTTCTGTTGGCTTAACATTCTTTTTGATATTTACCAGCTCATCCATCAGCTCTTCATCGATATGCAGCCTGCCGGCTGTATCTATTATAACTACATCCTTGCCATTCTTGAATGCATGCTCCAGTGCTGCCTTGGATATATCAACGGGGTTAAGCTTGTCACCCATTGAAAAAACATCTACTCCAACCTTTTCTCCTACAACATGAAGCTGTTTGATTGCTGCGGGCCTGTATATATCACAGGCTACCAGCAGAGGATTCTTGCCTTGCTTTTTAAGATATGCGCCAAGCTTGCCGCACATGGTAGTCTTACCTGCACCCTGCAACCCTACCATTAGAAGTATCGTAGGTGGCTTGGATGAAAAAACAATTTTGCTGTGTGTACTTCCCATCAGCTCTGTCAGCTGATCATTAACAATCTTTATAACCTGCTGCCCCGGAGTAAGGCTCTCTAATACTTCTGAGCCTACTGCCCTTTCTGTAACCTTGGTCACAAAGTCTTTTGCAACCTTGAAGTTTACATCTGCTTCCAAAAGTGCCATTCTCACTTCTCTCATAGCTTCCTTGACATCTTTTTCGGACAGCTTGCCTGCACCTCTGAGCTTCTTTAAAGTTTCCTGTAGTTTTCCCGCTAAACCTTCAAAAGCCATTTAATTACCTCCCCTGATTGGGATGATTTTATTTAAAAATACATTTTTGACTTATAACAGTTTATCAATATAGTCTTTTATTTTAATTATATTGTTTTTCAAACTTTCCACATCTGTATTTCTGCTCAATAATACTTCGTCCAGCATGCTGTCAATTTCTTTAATATTGTCCTTCTGCTGTAAAAATCTATTCACAAGTCCCAGCTTTTCTTCGTACTCGTAGAGCGTTTTTTCTGCTCTCTTCAGTGTATCATAAACTCCCTGCCTGCTGATTCCCAGCTGTTCGGAAATCTCACTTAAAGACATATCATTGCTATAGTACATTTCAACTATGTCAATCTGTTTTCCTGTAAGAAGCTGGCCGTAGAAATCAAACAGCAGTGCTATCTGTACCATCTTTTCCATAGTTTTACCTCTGTGTATTATTGAAAATACCAATGTAAAGGTCAAAGCCTTTACATTGGTATTTTATATGAGTATTAAAAATTTGTCAACAAAATTTTGCTCTGCAAAATTCAGTCTCTAGTCTCTAGTCACTAGATTACGTAATACTTCGAAGTCCTGCTTAACCCAGTGAACAGTAACCAGTGACCACGAATAACAGCATAGCTGTTATTCGGAGAATAACGCTTCCACAAAATCCTTTGGTATAAAATCCTGCATATCGTTTATTTTTTCTCCTACACCTACAAGCTTAACTGGTACACCAAGTTCTGATTTGATAGAAATCACTATACCGCCCTTTGCCGTACCGTCAAGCTTTGTCAGTATTATACCCGTAATATTTGCAACTTCCTTAAAGAGCTTTGCCTGAGAAACTGCGTTCTGACCTGTTGTGGCATCCAGCACCAGTAAAACTTCCTTATGAGCCTCAGGATATTCCCTTTCTATTACTCTGAATATTTTCTTCAGCTCTTCCATAAGATTTTTCTTATTGTGTAGTCTGCCTGCGGTATCACATATTAGCACATCTGTTTTTCTTGATTTTGCTGCATTTATTGCGTCAAAAATGACAGCTGCTGGATCTGCTCCTTCCTGATGCTTAATAACATCCACTCCTGATCTTTTTCCCCATACCTCCAGCTGATCTATGGCAGCAGCTCTGAAGGTATCTGCTGCGGCAATAAGAACTTTTTTGCCTGACCTTTTCAGTCTGGCAGATATCTTCCCTATGGAGGTCGTTTTTCCAACACCGTTGACTCCTATAATAAGTATAACCTCAGGAGAATGCTGACCTACCATTTCTGTCTGTTCTCCCAGCAGCTCAGATATTTCCTGCTTTAAAAGTCCCTTTATTTCCATGGGATCCTTTATGTTCTGCTGTTTAATTTTCAGCTTAAGGTCTTCTAGTATGTTCATAGTGGTTTCCACACCAACATCGGCAGTAATCAGTATTTCCTCAAGCTCGTCAAACAAATCCTCGTCTATGGCTCTAAAGCCGGCAAGTACATCGTTTATTTTTTCAGTGATATTCTTTCTTGTCTTAAAAAGACCATCCTTCAGCTTCTGAAAGAAAGACGCCTTCTGTTCTCCTGCTTCCATTTCTTCATCTTCTTCCTCAAAAGGCAGTTCCTCATCTGCTTGGTTTCTTGATTCAGTTGTAGCATCAGATTCAACAACATCCTCCTGTTCAGCCTCCAAGGCTTCTTCCTGCACCTCTATTTCCGTATCATTAAGGAGCATTGCTTCTATCTCCTCATCTGAGTACTGCTCTTCGCCCTCTATCATCAATTCTTCATTTTCGTTTTTATCCTTATCCTTCTTAAACAACTTAGAAAAAAAATTTCCCATAATGCACGCTCCAATCATTATATTTACAGCTACTAGCTACTGGCTTCTAGCTACTAGGTTGAGTCATTTCTTCGAAGCCCTTCCGAAGGCTAGTGGCCAGTGGCTAGTAGCTGAAGACAAAGTAAGCTCTAGCTTACTTTGTCTTCTAATTTTACAGAAATCAATTTTGATACTCCGCTTTCTTCCATACTTACTCCGTACAGACAGTCCGCAACCTCCATAGTTCCTTTTCTGTGTGTTACAATAATGAACTGTGTGGTCAAAGAAAACTCCTTAAGGAATTTTGCATACCTGTCAACATTTGCATCATCCAGAGCTGCATCTATCTCATCCAGTACACAGAAGGGAGCAGGCTTCATCTTTAGTATTGCAAAGAGTAGAGCTATGGCAGTCAGGGCTCTTTCACCCCCGGATAAAAGCATCAGATTCTGAAGCTTTTTCCCCGGCGGCTTTGCTATGATTTCTATTCCCGACTCGAGTATGTTATCCTCATCAGCCAATATCAGCTGCGCATGACCACCGCCAAAAAGCTTTGCAAATACTTCCGTAAAGTTCTCATTTATTTTATGAAACTCTGTTAAAAACTGCTGCTTCATTGTTTCACAGATTTCTTCTATTACCTCAATCAGAGAATCTCTTGCTTTGGTCAGATCCTCTACCTGAGTATTCAGGAAGGTATATCTCTGACTTATTCTTTCATATTCCTCTATGGCATTTACATTGACCACTCCCATTTCCCTGATTTCACCTTTCAGCTCCTCACACCTTCTGGATGCCCATCCCATGTTTATAGAATCATCCTTATAGCTTAATGCCTTGTAATAATTCATATCATAGGTTTCCAGCAGCTTAGTTTCTATATTTTCCAGCTCTACCTCTATTTTGGCATGCTGCATCTCTATTTTATGCAAGCTGTTCTGCAAATCGGCAATATCTCTATTATTGGCTTTTTGCTTTTCCTCCAGCTCTTCCATGTCAGCATGCAGGGTTTCCTTCTCTGCATTCTTTTTATCAAGCTCAGCCTTTAAGCCCTCTATTTCACTCTTAATACTCACAACTTCCAGCTTTTTATTTTCCAGCTGTTCTGACAGCATAGCTGCTTGCTGCGAGGATTTTTCCAGCTCCTCATCACTCTGCCTGATTTCTTGGTCAAGCTTTGCCAGCTTTTCTTCCAGGTCAAAAACAGTTTGCTCAAGAGATTTCTTATTTTCTTCTATGGCAGCCATCTTTACCTTAAGATCGGTTATTTCATTGTTATAGGCTTCCTTAGTATCCTTAAGCTGTTTTATTTCAGACTGCAGCCCGGAAATCTCATCCTCCAGAGCTGATCGTTCATTGTCCAGCTGCTCTGCCTGCTTGCTGTATTCCCCTATGGCCTCATAGCTCTGCTTGCATTCTTCCCCAAGGTCCGAAATTTCCTTTCTGCTTTTATTTATTCTTTCATCAAGGGCTTGTATCTCAGCAAGCAGATTATCATACTTGTTTTTACAGTTATTATGATCTATCTGAAGCTTGTGGCTTTTACTGGTTTTTTCACTGATTCCCAAATCATAATCCGCCAGAAAATTCCTTGCTTCATCCAGCTTTGCACTTAATTCTTCATAATCATGCTTCAGCTTATCATATTGCTTTCTGAGCTGCTCAATTTCATTCTTTCTCGAAAGAACAGATGTAATTACATTGTTCATACTTCCGCCTGTCATAGAACCGCCTGCATTAATGACTTCTCCCGATAAGGTTACGATCTTGTACTCATAGTTCGATGCCCTTGCAAGCTTGATTGCAGTATCCATATATTTTACTACGGCTGTTCTTCCCAATAGGCTGTGCATAATGTTTGACAGCTTCTTATCATACTGTATGAGCTCTGATGCAATGCCCACAAAGCCATCCACTTTAAAGCCTGCTTTCTCATTGTCATTAAAGCGTCTGGGCTTTACTGATGTTATAGGCAGGAACGTTGCTCTCCCAAGATTATTCTTTTTAAGGTATTCTATCAATTCCTTTGCGTCATTTTCATTTTCCGTAATAATGCTCTGGACAGAGGCACCCAAGGCTATCTCAATTGCAGTAACATACTCTGACGGCACCTTTATGACTTCACCCACTGCTCCATAGAAGCCGCTGACCAGGTTTGAAGCTTCATGCATCAATGTTTTTACCGGCTTACTGTATCCACCGTGCTCCTTTTCCATCTCCTCCAAAACCTTCAGTCTTGAGCCTGCACTGTCTTTACTGCTTTTGACGGAGGAAATCTTTCCCTCCAAATCCTTGATGGCCTTTTCACAATACTCCTTCTTATGCTTTAGTCCCTCAATGACATTTTCGCATTCATTGATTCTGTCATCGATGTCCTCAAGAGTTTCCTTTGTATGCAGGCTCGCCTCCTGCTTAGTGCTCTTCTGCTTTTCAATATGTTCAATATCAGCCTCTATCTGTTTTATTCGTCTGTTAATGTTATCAATAAAGGATTGAGCGCTGTTTATCTTGCTTTTTATATCAGAATTGCTGTTAATATAATCAAAAAGCTTTTGCTGCTTGTTTTCCATTTCAATTTCAATTGAACTCATGGACTTATATTTGGATTCATAGTCAGCAAGCTTTTCACTGACCAGCTTATTTATATCACTGTAAACCTTTACAAGATCCTCATGGTTTTTCCTGCTGGCTAAAAGACTTTGTACTCCGCTTTTATGCTCAGAACTCAGCTCTTTTTTTCTAAAGCTGAGCTTGCTGCTGTTTTCATTCAGGTTGTTTATTCTTTCCTGCAGAAGGTTACACTCGCCTTCAAGTTTCTCATTCATATTCTGCTTTGCATGAAGTTTTTCATTTACCTCACTGAAAGCATGCTCCAGGACAGTGAGCTCTTTTTTCATACCGGCATGTCTTTCCTCCAGTACAGCTCCCAGTCCTTGCTTTTCCTTAATCAGTTCCTGTATGCTTTCTTCGTCCTTTTTGATTGCTTCAAGCCTGCTTTTAAATTTATCTATACTGCCTATAAACAGATTGACTTCGATTTTTTTCAGTTCTTCAGCAATGCTCCTGTATCTCTTGGCAACTTCTGCCTGCTCTTTCATTGGCTCCAGCTGACCTTCTATTTCCTCTATTATATCCTTTATTCTTATTATGTTCTGCTTTGTCTGCTCGAGCTTTTTCTCTGCTTCCTGCTTTCTCGTCTTATACTTCACTATCCCTGCCGCTTCTTCAAAAACCAGTCTTCTGTCCTCAGATTTATTGCTTAATATTTCATCAATACGACCTTGTCCGATAATAGAGTATCCATCCTTACCTATACCTGTGTCCATGAACAGCTCATAAATATCCTTCAGTCTGCAGTGAGTTTTATTAATATAGTACTCGCTTTCACCTGAGCGATATATTCTTCTCATTACGTTTATTTCACTAAAATCCACGGGAAGCTTCTTATCGCTGTTATCTATGCAAAGTGATACCTCTGCAAAGCCAAGAGCTTTTTTCTGTTCGCTTCCGGCAAAAATAATATCCTCCATCTTGCTTCCTCTTAGTGTTTTGGCACTTTGCTCACCCAAAACCCACCTTATGGCATCAGAAATATTACTCTTTCCGCTTCCGTTAGGTCCAACGACAGCATTAATTGCGTCAGCAAAATTCAGTTCTATCTTTTCCGCAAAGGATTTAAAACCATGAATTTCCAACTGTTTAAGATACAATCTCGTCCACTCCCGTAATTTTTTCAAAATTAGTGATTATCTGATGTTATTGCAAATATTTTAAGTACAACCACAATAGCAAATATAAATACCTAGTCTATTTTAACACAATTGAACAAACATTAAAACATCAGAAAATTATAAAGTGTTTTCAAAAAAATGAATACCTATTGTCCTGCATAAAGCTGACAATAGGCTCTAATTCATAAACTGTATGTCCCCTTGGATAGCTATTATCTTGGTTCAACAATGAACTTAATTGCAGTCCTATTCTCTCCATCTATATCGATTTCCGAGAAAGCAGGTACTACTACCAGGTCTATTCCGTTTGGCGCTACGAAACCTCTAGTAATGGCTATTGCTTTAACTGCTTGGTTTACAGCGCCGGCACCAACTGCCTGAACCTCTGCCGTATTCTTATCTCTGAGCACTGCTGCAAGGGCGCCAGCTACAGACTTTGGCTGTGAATTAGCTGATACCTTTAGTACTTCCATTATTCATTCCCCCTGTATTTGGACTGTGTATATATGTTTATATATTCTATAAATTCCTAATAATTCCTTCATATATTTACCAAGTCATAGTAATCTTTTTTAGACAGTATTCTTTCATTATCGACAAATTTCGTCATAATACTGTGCCTTTCCACATTATTCCACTGTACTATCCTTATTTTCTTCATATTGAATTTATCCCTTATATATCTAATATTGCTTTTTTTCTGTCCGATTATATCCGATACATCCCTTGGATTGACGATTATCTCAATATCCTTCTCCTGCAGTCTGTTGATCTCAATCAGATATCCAAGCATATCCCTATATATCATTGATTCAACCAGCTGTCTCATAGAGGGATGAAAAGGACCTGCCGCTACGTCCTTTCCAGGTATAATATTCTCTGTAGGCTGCAAGCCTATTCTTATTACATTTATATTATTTCTTTCAAAAAGAATCAACAGTGTTTTACATATCTCAACTGCAGCATCTAGCTTTAACGGCTCATACCGGCCCGATAAATATAGCTCCTCCATATAAGTATTTTTAATAACCAGGGCGGGATATATCCTTACAAGCTGTGGCTTCAAGGCTATTATTTCCTTAGCAGTCCTAATACTTATTTCACGATTGTCTCCTGGAAGTCCGACCATCATCTGAAGTCCCAGCACAAAGCCGTATTCATGTATCAGCCCTGCCGCCTTTATCACATCTTCCCTGGTATGACCTCTTCTGCTGGCCTCAAGTACTTCCATGTCCATTGACTGTACCCCAAGCTCTATGGTATCTACACCGTATTTTTTTAGATTATCTAATATTTCTCTGTTTATACAGTCGGGGCGTGTAGAGATTCTTATGCCTTCTACCTCACCCGTCCTGACGTATTTATATGCAGCTGACAATAGTCTCTCCTGCTGCTCCAATGGTATGGCCGTAAAGCTGCCTCCATAAAAGGCAACTTCTGTTATAGTGTTCTCGGCAGGTATTGTTTTCAGATACTCCTTTATTTTTATAATAACATCCACATCATCAATCTCTCCAAGTTGTCCTGTTATTTTCTTCTGGTTGCAGAATATGCAATCATGTGGGCAGCCTTTATGAGGAACAAATATTGGTATAATATATTTAAGCTTACTCATGAACAATACCCAAATTCTCTATCGCTGCTTTAGCTGCTGCCTGTTGAGCATCCTTTTTGCTTCTCCCTGAGCCGCTGCCTAATAGCTTTTCATCAAGATATAGTGCCATTTCAAAAATCTTATCATGGTCAGGACCCTTTTCATCCAGTAGTTGATATATCAGCTTACCTAAGCTATACTTTTGCACATGCTCCTGAAGGAAGGACTTATAGTCTGTTATTACTTTGTTTGATATAGAAGCCTCTATGGTGTCCTTCAAAGCATCTATTACAAATGCCCTGGCTTTATTGATGCCGCCGTCAATAAAAACTGCAGCAATTAAAGCTTCGAAAGCATCTGCCAATATGGATGCCCTTTTTCTGCCTCCGGTGTTTTCCTCTCCTCTGCTCATAAGAAGGTATTCCCCTATATTTATGCTTTCTGAAGCTGCATGCAGAGACTGCTCGCAGACTATCGCCGCTCTGGTCCTTGTCAGCATGCCCTCGGGCATATCCTTACACTTTTTATATAAATACAAGCTAATAGTCATGTTTAAGATTGAATCTCCAAGAAACTCAAGTCTTTCGTTATGCTCCAGCTCTTCAGTCTTGCTGCCTGAGTATGAGCTGTGGGTAAGAGCAGTATTCAGCAATGATAAATCTTTAAAGCTGTAGCCTATTTTCTCCTGTACCTGCTTCAATTGAGAAGCTCTTTTTGAGTTTATGCCCTTCAAATGTTTTTCCTCCTTGCAACTAAAAAGGGACTGGAAAAATCCAATCCCATAATCTCAATACAGATTGGTAATTCTATCCTTCTTCTCAATCTATATTGTACATCAGTTCTTTATATTTATTCAACATTTTATGGCGAAGGCCGGAGTACTAATCATATTTTCTGAGTACTATGGAAGCATTGTGACCTCCAAAGCCCAAGGAATTTGAAAGAGCATATCTTACTTCCCTGTTTATCGCTTTGTTGGGAACATAGAATAAATCACATTCCTCATCAGGATTTGTGTAGTTTATAGTTGGAGGAATAACTCCCTCATTTATTGCCATTAGACATGCAATTGCTTCTACTGCTCCGGCTGCTCCCAGCATATGTCCTGTCATGGACTTGGTAGAGCTCACTGCAACCTTATATGCATGTTCACCCATCAGAGTCTTAATTGCAAGTGATTCGTTCTTATCATTCATGTCGGTTGAAGTACCATGTGCATTGATATAGTCTATTTCGTGAGGTGATATTCCTGCATCCTTTATGGCTTCAGCCATTGACCTTACTGCACCGTCACCTCCGGGAGCTGTAGCGGTTATGTGATATGCCTCACCTGTTGCTCCATAGCCGACTATTTCACCGTATATACTCGCCCCTCTCTTTAATGCATGCTCCAGATCTTCAAGTATAAGTATACCTGCACCTTCACCCATAACAAAACCATCTCTCTCCTTGTCAAAAGGTCTGCTGGCCGTTGCAGGATCGTCGTTTCTGGTGGACATTGCTTTCATAGCACAAAAACCTGCAAAGGACAAAGGAGTAATGGAAGCCTCAGCACCTCCGCTTATCATTATATCTGCTGCCCCTCTTTGAATCATCTTGAAGGCCTCACCTATTGCATTTGTTGAAGATGCGCAGGCAGTAACTATAGTGGTATTGGGCCCCTTTGCATTGAAGGCTATAGATATGTTTCCTGCTGCAATATTGGATATCATCATAGGAACGAAAAAAGGGCTTATTCTGCCTGGACCTTTTTGTTTCAGTACATCATGTTGAGCTTCCAGTGTCTCCATTCCGCCAATACCTGAACCCAGACATACTCCAAATCTGTTATTGTCTATCTCCTCAATATTAAGCTTAGAATCCTCTACAGCCTGCTTTGCAGCCGCTACTGCATATTGCGTATACCGGTCCATTCTTCTGACTTCTTTTTTGTCTATATATTCAGAAGGCTCGAAATCCTTGACTTCAGCACCTATCTTTGTATCAAAATCAGTAGTATCAAACCTGGTTACAAGCCCTACACCGTTACGTCCTTCCTTTAAGCCTTCAAAAAATTTTTCCTTGCCTATACCTATCGGTGTTACAGCTCCTATTCCCGTTATTACAACTCTTCTATTGTTCAATTTCTTCATCTCCTATCTAATTTGTATACTGCTGTTTTTCAATCATATATATAAAGCATAAGCGCATGTTAGCTTCAGAATATTGAGTAATAAAGAACAATTATTCCATTTTTTGTAAAGAGATTCCCTGTACAAAAAATAAAGTCCCGCGGTAAGCGGGACTTTGGGATATCATAAATTATTGATTGTTCTTTATGTACTCAACTACATCAGATACTGTTGACAGCTTTTCAGCCTCTTCGTCCGGAATTTCTATATCAAACTCCTCTTCAAGCGCCATTAGCAATTCAACTATGTCCAATGAATCAGCACCTAAATCATCTATAAAGGAAGACTCCATTGTGATTTCATCGATATCTACGCCTAATTGTTCAGCCACCTTTTCTTGTACCTTTTCAAATATCATCCAGCTCACCTCCTTCTCTAGATAATAGCATAAACTATAATATTCACATTAGTTCAACACAACACAATGTATTATATTCTGCATACATATGCTGTGTATTATGCACCATACTCATTTCAATATATACTTTGTTTATTATATGAGCAGAGCATAAAGTTATATACTATGATAATATTATATAACCATTCCACCGTCAATATTAATAACTTGACCAGTAATATAGTCAGAATTTTTCGAAGATAAGAAAACCACAGTATTTGCAATATCTTCAGGCTGCCCGATTCTACCCAAAGGTATACCCTTCAAAAATTCTTCCTTTGCCTTTTCAGGTATGACTGCTGTCATATCCGTATCTATATAGCCGGGAGCCACTGCATTTACATTGATTCCCCTTTTAGCCAGTTCCTTAGCCATAGACTTGGTAAAACCTATCAGGCCTGCCTTTGCCGCAGCATAATTGGATTGTCCCGCATTTCCAATTATCCCTACAACAGATGACACATTGATAATTTTACCCGAACGCTGCTTCATCATTATTCTTGCTACGGATTTGGTACAGTTAAATGCACCCTTAAGGTTTGTGTCTATTACATCCATAAAATCCTTTTCTGTCATTCTTATAATCAGATTGTCTCTGGTTATACCTGCATTATTTACAAGTATATCTATGCTTCCAAATTTGCTATGAACTTCATTGACAAGTGCGTCAACCTCCTCTGAGTTTGACACATCAGCCTTTACAGCCATAGCTGAGCAGCCAAGCTTTTCTATTTCTGCGGCAACCTCTTCTGCAGCCTTTGAATTGCTTGTATAGTTGACTGCAACATTGGCACCTTCCTTAGCCAATGCTGTTGCTATAGCTCTGCCAATTCCTCTTGATCCGCCTGTAACTATTGCATTAAGCCCTTTTAACTGCATTGTAATCTCTCCCTGATACTTGCTATAGTATTTTCCAATGATACCAAGTCCTCAACATTATATACACAACTGTTTTTATCTATTTTCTTTACAAAGGAAGACAATGTTTTGCCTGGTCCTACCTCAATGAATGTGTTTACTCCCATATCAATCATGTTTCTTACACTGTCCTCCCATAGCACTGATGTACTTACCTGCTCTATAAGAAGTCTTTTTGTTTCATTCTCATCTTTAATAACATTTGCATGTACATTTGAAATGACGGGTAATTCAGGCTTCTTTATCTTAATGTTCTCTAGCTCCTTTGCAAGCTTTTCTCCTGCAGGCTTCAAAAGGCTTGAGTGGAAAGGCGCGCTGACAGGCAGTATCATAGCTCTCTTGGCACCTTTTTCCTTCAGCAGTGCGCATGCCTTTTCTACGGCCTTTGTATGCCCTGCAATAACAACCTGACCCGGGCAGTTATAGTTAGCTGCCTCAACAATGCCATAATCATTAACCAATTTAAGGCACTCAACGATCTCTTCTTTTGAAAGGCCCATAATCGCAGCCATAGTACCTTCGCCGGCAGGAACTGCCTCCTGCATGTATTGTCCTCTTTTCTTTACTACGGCTACAGCATCCTCAAAGTCGATGGCATTTGAAGCAACCAGAGCTGAGTATTCGCCCAGACTGAGTCCTGCAGTAACCTGTGGAGTAATACCATTAAGCTTCAACGCTTCCAAAATAGCTATGCTTGTTGTAAGTATTGAAGGCTGAGTGTTTTCTGTTTTCTTCAGTTCTTCTTCATCGCCTTCAAAGCAGAGCTTTTTCATATCCATACCAAGAACCTCGCTGGCTTTATCATATATCTCCATGGATTCTCTGAAGCTTTCGGCGATTTCCTTGCCCATCCCGGGATATTGTGCTCCCTGACCCGGGAAAATACATGCTATCTTAGTCAAGTGTACATCCTCCTTACATATCTTTAAACCTTTTTATTGTTCTTTCCGCTTCTGCAATAATATCGTCAATTATTGCCTTTGCAGGTTTTATAGAGTTTATCATACCGCTTATCTGTCCTGCCATAACTGAGCCATAGTCCGAATCACCTTCAACTACGGCAGCCCTCAGTCTACCCAAGCCGAGCTTCTCGAACTCTTCTGCACTGGCATTTGCTGCTTCCAGTTTTTCAAACTCTCTTGCAAGCTTGTTCTTTATCATTCTTACAGGATGACCTGTAGGCCTCCCTGTAACAACAGTACCCCTGTCTCCAGCCTTAATAATAGAATTTTTATAATTGCTGTGAGCTGTGCATTCTTCTGCACAAACAAATATTGTTCCCAGCTGCACTCCCTTTGCACCCAGTGCAAGAGCCGATATGAAGCCTCTTCCGTCAGCTATACCGCCTGCTGCAATAACTGGTATGCCGACAGCATCAACTACCTGAGGTACTAGAGCCATTGTAGTAAGCTCACCTACATGTCCTCCGGATTCCGTACCTTCAGCTATAACAGCATCAACACCTTCTTTTTCCATCTTCTTGGCTAATGCAACAGATGGTATGACAGGTATTACCTTTGTACCTATTTCCTTAAACCTTGGTATGTATTTGGCCGGATTTCCCGCACCTGTAGTAATAACAGGAACTCTTTCCTCATAGACAACCTCCATTACCTCATTAACAAAGGGTGACAGAAGCATAATGTTGACACCAAAGGGTCTGCCGGTCATTTCCTTGGCTTTCCTTATCTCGTTTTTTACAAAATCTGCAGGAGCATTTCCTGCACCTATTATGCCTAATCCTCCTGCATTTGATACTGCAGAAGCCAGCTCGCCTGTAGCAACCCAAGCCATACCACCCTGCAAAATAGGGTGTTCTATCTGCAATATTTCGCAAATATCTGTTTTAAACATCTTCTACCTCCTATAGTTCTTCCACTTCAATACTGCCGATCCCCAGGTCAGTCCTCCGCCAAAGCCTACGAGTACAACTATGTCCCCGTCCTTTAACAACTGCTTTTCATTTGCTTCATCCAATGCCACTGCTATTGATGCTGCTGACATGTTTCCATACTTGTTTACATTGACATATACCTTTTCCGGTGAAATCTTTAGTCTCTTTGTAGCTGAATCGATAATCCTTGTATTTGCTTGATGAGGTATCAGATAATCAATATCGTCTTTAGTAAGTCCGCATTTTTCCAATGCAATTTCTGCTGCTTCTCCCATAATCTTTATTGCGAACTTGAATACTTCGCTTCCATCCATTTTTATATAGTGAAGTCTGCCTTTTACGGTTTCCTCAGTCGCAGGCATTCTTGAGCCTCCCGCAGGCTGCGTCAATAAATGCCCAGCACTTCCGTTTGCTCCAATATATGTTGAAAGTATACCAGCTTGTTCCTCTACTTCTGAAATAATTGCTGCACCTGCACCGTCACCAAAAAGTACACAGGTATTTCTATCTGTGAAATCAGTTATCTTGGACAATGTCTCTGCACCAATTATCAGTATTTTTTTATAGAAGCCTGTTTTTATGAACTGTTCTGCAATAGCCATGCAATATATAAATCCTGAGCATGCAGCTTCAACATCAAAGGCTGCCGCATTTATTGCTCCAATATTTTTTTGCACTAAGCAGGCAGTAGAAGGGAATGCCATATCAGGAGTCACGGTTGCAACCATAATCAAATCTATTTCTTCTGCAGAAATACCTGACTTATTCAGTGCATCCAATGCTGCCTTAGTGGCTATGTCCGAAGTTGCAGTATTTTCATCTGCGATCCTTCTCTCCTCTATGCCCGTTCTTGACATTATCCATTCATTATTTGTATCAACAAGCTTTTCTATATCAGCATTAGTAAGTGTTTTTTCAGGCATATAGCTGCCTGTAGCTATTATTCCGGCTCTTTTAGTACAACTATTCAACATCAACAGCCCCCAATTTAGTGATCTCGTCTCTGATAATTTCAAGGCATTTATTATCATATAAAAGCTTTGCCTGCCTTATGGCATTTTTTACTGCCTTAGAGTCTGAGCTTCCATGAGCTTTAATCATTATGCCTTCTATGCCCAGGAAGGGCGCTCCGCCATATTCGGTATAATCAAACCTTTTCTTGAAGGATCTGAGCCCTTTTTTAAGCATTAGTGCTGCAAGCCTGGTAACTGCACTCTTCATGAACTCTTCCTTAAGAAGCTTGAAAATGGTCATAGCCACTCCTTCAACTCCCTTTAGAAGAACATTACCGGCAAAACCGTCAGTTACACAGACATCGCATACTCCCGCTGTTATATCTCTGGCTTCTATGCTTCCTATGAAATTTATATCAGTTTGCTTAAGCAGTTCTATGCTCTGTTTAGTCAGCTCGTTTCCCTTGTGATCCTCTGTGCCAATGTTTAATATACCAACTCTGGGATTCTTTATACCCATTACCTTCTCCATGTATACCTTGCCCATAATTGCAAATTGCTGCAAATGCTTAGGCTTGCAGTCAACGTTTGCACCTGCATCAACTATCATGCAGAAGCCTGTTTCGGTTGGAATCAATGGTGAAAGAGCAGGTCTGTCTATCCCTTTTATTCTTCCTACCTTCAAAAGAGATCCTGCAAGAAAGGCTCCTGTGCTGCCTGCAGATAGAAATGCATCACATTCACCTTCTTTTACATGCTTGAGACCTATTACCATTGATGAACTCTTTTTCTGTCTTATGGCAGTAACAGGTGATTCATCGTTGTTTATAATTTCATCTGCTTCAGCTATCTTTATTCTTTTGTCTTTTTTCATTTCTTCAGGTATGTACTTTTCTATTTCACTTTTCAAGCCCACAAGAAATACTTCAACTCCATACTCCTTAACTGCTTGAACTGCGCCTTCAACAGCAGCTCTTGGCGCATTATCTCCACCCATTGCATCTATAGCTATCCTCATTTGTTCTCCTCCCTACGTTTTTCGTTAAAGGAAACCAGGATGAATTTCCCTCTGAACACTTCAGACTGCCTGACCTTTATAAAGACCCATACAAAATACTTATTACCTCTTGTCCTAATTACCTCAGCCTTCGCTATTATCTTGTCACCTGCAAATACAGGATTCTTATACTTGATATTTGCTACCCCTATAAGCGCTACACTTGCATCTATAACTGCTATAGCCAGGGATTCAGCCTGAGCGAAAATATGATGGCCCTTTACCACATTGGTTTTTTCGAAGGCCAGTGAATCATCTGTTTCCAGTATGGATATGCCGCTTTTGCCCAGCTCCAGATCAACAAGCTCTCCCACTATTTCCTTCCCATGAAGAGATCTTACCTTTAAATGATTATTCTCGGCAACATTTTTTATGCGTTCCCTTAGCTCCGGTATGCCAAGCTCCAATCTGTCCAGTCTTATTGTCTGTATACTTACTTCAAACAGCTCAGATAATTCTTCATCAGTAAGAAAAGGATCTTTTTTAATTTTTTCCAGCAAATCGGCATGCCTGCTCTTTTTGCTTAAACCTTTTTTACCCATAAAAATAACCTCCTGTAAGAAAGTAGATTATCATAAGTTCGGTGCTTGCTGCTTAGCTGATTTCATTCATTTGTATATCTGATAAAATATTTCAATTAAGAATGAATACTTAGTACTTTATTTTAGTATCTGGTACTAATATAAAGTATATATTATTTTTACAGAAATATGCAATACCTTTTTAGAAAAAAATAACGTATTAAACAAAGTTTAATACGTTATCCTTATTCTTCTTATTCTTCCACATTTATAACTGTTTTATTCTTATAATACCCACATGATTTACATACTCTATGAGGTAATTTTGGTTCATGGCACTGTGGACATGAAACAAGACCTGGTAGAGCAAGCTTCCAGTTAGCTCTTCTCTTATCTCTTCTTGATTGTGAGTGTCTTCTCTTTGGCAAACCCATTCTAAACACCTCCTTGCTCTTCTTCAAGTAACTTGCTTAAGATCTGCAGCCTTGAATCAACTGTATCCGTCTTACAAGTGCAGTCTGTGATGTTTTTATTAATACCGCATTTGGGACAAAGTCCCTTGCATTGAGTATTACATAGTGGTTTCATCGGTATTTCAGCTGCTATTTCATTTAACACCAAGTCTGTAATGTCAATACTTTCACCTTTATATAGATGACATTCGGTGTCATCGTTATTTACAGTCCTAGCAAAAGTAAAATAAGATGTTGTGCTTATATTATGAACATAGCTTTCCATACATCTTGAGCATATCATCTCTATTTTAGCAGAAATATTCAGCTCAACTTCTATTTTTCCCTCATAGTTTATGGCAAAGCCTTCAACTATTATAGGAGGAACTATTTTATGGGCTTCACCGTAAAAACTTATCTCACGGTCAGCTGAAGCATCCACAATTTTGAAGAATTCTCTTACATTTTCAACCTTTGATATCTTAGCAACGTTGATTTCCATCGAACCACCTCTGTGAATTAACAAATTTTATTATACAAATCAACATATATTTTGTCAAGAAAAATACTTTACATGTGTGGTTTTTTGGACTTTTTATACTTTTTTATATTTTTCTACCCTATAGTCAAAAAGCAGGCATTAACCTGCTTTTTCACCTATATGATATTAAGTGAGCTTCAATCTACTGCTTATTTACCTACTAATGCCTTAGTATCTCTTGCTATCATCAATTCTTCATTGGTAGGAACGATTATCGTTTTGACCTTTGCATCCGGAGTTGATAGATCTGTAAGCTTACCCCTTACATTGTTCTTTTCCAGATCAATTTTTATTCCGAGCCAATCCATTTTTTCACAGACAGCCTTTCTTACTATGTCGGAATTTTCTCCTAGACCTGCAGTAAACACCAGTGCATCTATGCCGTTCATTACTGCAATATATGCGCCTATGTACTTTTTAACTCTTTGACAGAATATATCAAGTGCAAGCTGTGAATGCTCATCACCCTTCATAGCTGCATCCTCTACATCCCTGAAATCACTGCTGAGCTGAGAAATTCCCAGTACGCCTGACTTCTTGTTGAGCATGTCGTTTACTGCATCTATGTCCATATCTTCCTTTTCCATTATAAACTTGATTATGGCAGGATCAAGGTCACCGCTTCTGGTTCCCATTGCAAGTCCCTCAAGTGGTGTAAAGCCCATGCTTGTGTCAACCGATATTCCACCGTCAACTGCTGCGACACTTGCTCCATTGCCCAGATGACAGGTTACCAGCTTCAGTTCCTCCAAAGGCCTTCCCAGGAACTCTGCAGCCTTCTGTGATACATACTTATGTGAGGTTCCGTGGAAGCCATACTTTCTGATTTTATATTTCTCATATAAAGCATATGGAAGCGGATACATAAATGCATGCTTTGGCATTGTTTGATGGAAGGCAGTATCAAAAACTCCAACCATCGGCACTCCGGGCATTAACTGCTGACAAGCTTTGATACCCATAATGTTCGGAGGGTTATGCAGAGGTGCAAGGTCTATACATTCATTAAGTGCAGCCATTACCTCATCGTCTATAACTACTGATCTGGCAAACTTTTCGCCTGCATGAACAACTCTATGTCCAACAGCATCGATTTCCTTCATATTGCCTATTACACCGTAGTTTGCATCTGTCAATGCTTCTATAACGCATTGTATTGCTTCCTTATGAGTCGGCATCGGCCTTTCTATTACAACCTTGTCTTTGCTTCCAGGTGTATGCTTGACAACAGAGCCATCCAAGCCTATCCTTTCAGCAAGACCCTTTGCCAGTACTTCTTCATTGTCCATGTTTATGAACTGGTACTTCAATGAAGAACTACCGCAGTTTATTACGAGAACTTTCATTTATACATTCCTCCCTGGTGTTTTGTATACAGTATTTTCACATATATCTTCTATATAAAAGGTTATTTTCCTTCTTACATTTACAAATTATTTCCCGTTATTTTACCAATTTCAATACTTCGTATATTTGAGCCATAATATTTATGCTATTATTTATGCTATTATAGATAATATATGTTAGAGTAAATGTGCTATTATATATAATAGGCTGTTTCATGTTATAGCTTACTATTATGTTGAGCAATTTCATTCTTAAATATTAATGTTTATATTGTGGAATTAGCTGATGACGCAGCAGATTGAAATGCTGAGCTTTAGAGGAGGCAAATAATGAAGGTAATTGGAATAGTAACCGAGTACAACCCGTTTCATAACGGTCATAAGTATCAGATACAGGCAGCCAGAGATGCCTGTAATGCGGAAGCAGTCATATGTGTCATGAGCGGAAGCTTTGTTCAGCGTGGAGAACCAGCAATGTTTGATAAATGGTCAAGAGCAAAAATGGCTGTGCTTTCAGGCGCGGACCTTGTAATTGAACTGCCATTCGTTTATTCCTGTCAGCCTGCCGATATATTCGCATTTGGAGCTCTCAAGCTGTTAAATGCAACAGGTATTGTGGATTATGTATGCTTCGGAAGCGAGCTTGGCAGCACTGAGCCATTGGCTAAGCTGGCTCAGCTCCTCCTTGATGAGCCTGCAGCGCTTAAACAGCATCTAAGGAATAATCTGAGTCTGGGCTATACGTATCCCAAGGCTATGAATCTTGCATTGTCACAGTATTCTGCAGCCGAAGGCCATAGTGACCTCAGCCATGTTTTGGACAAACCCAACAATGTACTGGGAATTGAATATATCAAGGCCATAAAAAGGCTTGGAAGCAGCATAAAGCCTGTAACGGTACAACGTATAGCAAATGATTATAATGACAAAGAAATAAAAAGTGCAATTGCCAGTGCCACTTCCATAAGATCAGAAATCAACCAAAACGGTGTTTCTGATAAAGTCAAAATGAGTGTACCTAAGGAAAGTCTGGAAATTATTCAGGAGCTCTATAAGGCAGGGAAGTATCCTGTTACCATGGATGCCTTTTCTGACCTGCTGTTATATAAAATCAGAAATATTGAAATTAGCCATATGAAGGAGTTCCTGAATACTGTTGAAGGCATAGAATACAGGCTGAAAAAATACGCTCTTTCCTCTGCAAATGTAGATGAGCTGATAACCAATATAAAGACAAAGCGTTATACAAGAACCTTCATACAGAGACTGCTGTGCCATATGCTGCTGGACCTGAAAGAAAGTACCATAAGTAAGCTTAAAGCAGCAGACTGCCCTGTATATATTAGAGTGCTTGCTTTTAACAACAGAGGAACACAGCTTCTTAAGAGAATGAAAGAAAATGAAGAGCTGCCAATAATAACCAAGGTAGCCAATTACACTCCTGATAATGCACTCCTATCCGAAATGCTAAGATATGACCTTATGTCCACTGACATATACAGTCTCGGCTATGATGACAGAAGATACAAAAGAGGAGGTATGGATTATCTCATATCACCTGCTTATATTCAGGGTTTATAGAATATAATGAAAGCTGATTAATATACATATATAGAACCAGGGTTGTATATGTATTGGTTCTATTATAAAGGCCTGGCCGTCGCCAGGATTTTTTGAGGTGTATTATGAGGTCTCAGAACACTGCAACATATGTTTGGTCAGCAATTTTTCTGCTTCTGGTATTAAGCATTATAGCCTTTCCAAGCGAAGCTTACAAAGCAGCCCTTGAAGGTCTTAAGCTTTGGTTAAATGTGGTCTTTCCTGCTTTGCTGCCCTTTTTCATATGTATTGAAATATTAATTGGACTTGGTGTAGTAAGCCTGCTTGGTGCAATGTTTAAAGGCTTTATGCACCCTGTTTTCAATGTGCCGGGAGAAGCATCCTTTGCGTTCTTTATGAGCATTGCATCCGGCTACCCCGTTGGATCAAAAATAGTATCAGATCTAAGAAGCAATAATATTTGCAGCCAGGTTGAAGGGCAGAGGATGCTTAATCTGTGCAGCACCTCTGGACCGCTTTTCATAATTGGTGCAGTAGCAACAGGAATACTCGGCAATCCGAGACTCGGCTTCCTTCTGGCAGTATCACACTACATGTCCGCAATTACGGTGGGGCTATTTATGAGATTTTACAGAAAGGATATCAGGTCTCATTGGAGCTGTATTCAGAATAATCCCCTAAAGGAAATGCTGGAGTATAAAGCAAAGGATGGCAGAACCATGGGTGTACTCTTAGGGGATTCGGTAAAAAACGGAGTCAACCTCATTATGTTAATTGGAGGCTTCATCATTCTTTTCTCGGTGATATCCAGCATCCTGAAGCTTACGGGAATTCTTCCTGCTGTTTCTAAGCTCATATGCTCAGTGCTTCCGTTTCTCAGTCTTGATGAAAAGCTGGTTTCAAGCCTTATAATTGGCATTCTTGAAGTAACCAACGGCATAAAGGAATGTGCTGCACTTGATGTACAGCCTTTGAAATCACTGGTCGCTATTAGCTTTATGATTGGCTTTGGCGGCTTGTCAGTCAATGCACAGGTATTAAGCCTTATTGCAGCTACCGATTTGAAATTCGGTCTCTACCTTATTATAAAAGCCTTTCAGGGAGTTATTTCCGCTGCTTATACAATGCTGCTTTTCGGCACTTTTGATACACTTCAGGTTATGAAGCAGATTAATGTCTTTGATGCAGCCTACTCAGTTAAAGGCAATTTCAGCTGGTTCCAAATCTTCTGCAATTCTTCTATAAACCTGATGTTCATGATGATTTTCTTAGCTTTGTTTGGCTTAGCTGCTTCAATAAAGCCCAAAACAGCCAAAAAAACAAGACAGCTGTTGTAATATTCTTACAACAGCTTGTTAATTAACTTTTCTTGTTCTTCAGTTCTTCTCTGTTTGATCTGATTACTTCCATGATATTGTATACTCTGTCTTCCAACTCGGCAAGTATATCGTCTGCGTATATTTTTGAGCCTAGCCTGATTTTTTTGGCATCCTGCTGAGCAGCTGTAATCAGCTCCTTTGCTTGTTCAGTGGCCTTTTTGGTTACTTCGCTTTCATCAATGAGGCTCTGAAGCTTTATGTCAACTTCCTTCCGCATAATCTCTGCTTCTTTTTCGGCCTCTGCCAACACCCTTTGTCTCTCTTCCTTTATTTTCTGAAGCCTTTCCTCGCATTCCTTCCTGAGGCTTTCAGCTTCTTTTTTAGCTTCTATCAGTATCTTCTGTCTTTCTTCCTTTATCCATTGAGCCTGTTTTACTTCATCAGGTATTTTCGCTCTTATTTCCTTGATTATATCTACTAACTCTTCCTTATGTACCAGTACTTTATTTGATAGTGGTATACCGGCTGACTTTTCCAATATATCTTCTAATGCGTCCAATAGAACCAAAACATCCATTCACAATCCCCCTATCTGAATTTGTTATAAATCTCTTCTTCTATGATTTCAGGCACCAGACCCTTTATATTCCCCCCAAGCTTTGCAACCTCTCTTACGAGACTTGAGCTAAGAAATGAATACCTGTTGCTTGTCATTAAAAAAAACGTCTCAATACCGGGCTCCAGCTTCCTGTTCATAAGTGCCATCTGCATTTCATACTCAAAATCAGAAACAGCTCGAAGCCCCTTGATAATGATTTTAGCGTCCTTCATTTTCATATATTCTATCAGCAGGCCGGGAAAGGTGTCAATCTCTACATTTTCTATATGGGCACAAGTCTTTCTTAAGAGCTCCATTCTTTCCTCTTTGATAAACAAGGAATTCTTGCTTGCATTTCCCAAAACGGCGACAATGACCTTATCAAACATCTTAGCTGATCTTTCAATGATATCCAAGTGTCCGTTTGTTACCGGATCAAAGCTTCCGGGACAAACTGCTATTCTCAAAACTCATTCCTCCCTATATGCTGCTCTCTATACTGTTATCTGCTTCAAGCTTTACGTTATAAACAGACAGCTTAGTGCTTCCATATTTCTTTTCCTTGACTTTTACGATTCTACCTGTTGCCTCAGGCATAACCTCATTCGCTTCATGCTCCACCACTATAATGCCATCCTTATGCAGTATATCTGCTGCATCAATCAGATGCAGTGAGTTCTGAGCAATACCTTTATTATATGGAGGGTCGACAAATATTATATCAAAGCTCCTACCATTATCGCCAAGCTTTTTAACTGCAGTATTGTAATCGGTATTATAAATCTCTACCTCATCAATTATTTTCAAGTGCTGGAGGTTAGTTTTCAATAACTTAATGCTTTTTATGCTGCTGTCAACAAAAACTACTTTTTCCGCACCTCTGCTGTATGCTTCAATGCCAACGCTGCCTGTTCCTCCAAAGAGATCCAGAAAGCAGCTTCCAACAACCTTATTGCCAATTATATTGAACAAGGACTCCTTCACTCTGTCAGAGGTAGGTCTGATATCCATCCCTTCAAAGCTTTCCAGCTTTCTTCCTCTATACTCTCCGGCTATTATCCGCAACTATACTCCTCCTTTTTTACATCAATATCATTTTAGCATAAATGCAATATTTATACAAAAATATATTTGTCATTTTTTTATAGATAATCCAATATATTGAGCTTATACGACAAACAACATAATAACCCGAACTGTCATATATATAACTGTTTTTATTAATAAGTAAAGTATAAAAAGAAACTTATTGAGCATTATAATGTTAGGGATATTAGTTATTCAAAACTATATTTCCCCATAGAGCTCTTCCTTCAATTTCTCCTCTCCCGTTACTGGTGACTGTGTTGTGTATATCACAATGCAGCACCAGTATTTATTTTGTGCTTCCCCCGGAAAATGAATAGCAGCTAATTGTCATGCAATTAGCTGCTCAGACTGTTTATTATCTTCTTGTTGTAGTTGTAGTAGTAGTTGTAGTTCCAGACATGTTTCTTTCAGCAGTTTCGATCATTCTTCTTACCATTTCTCCGCCGACCTTACCGCATTCCCAAGATGTTTTATCTCCATTGTATCCGGTAAAATCAAGTCCAAATTCTGTAGCAATCTGATCTCTGAATCTTCTAAGAGCTGCTCTTGCTTCAGGAACAAGTGTGTCTGAAGTTGTTTGGTTTGTATTATATTGTGTAATTCTTTGCATATGTAGCACCTCCTGTTTGTTTTTCTATTATTAATTTACCTTGAATAGAATATTTTAAACATTGTAATTTATGTTAAAACTGACAAAAAAAACAGTGAAACACAGCACTGTTTTTGCTAATCATTAACCTGCATCAATTGATACAAGCTATCAATTTAAAGTTATTTCCTCCATAACCCTGTTGAAGCGTTGATCCAGGATTTTTTTCATGCGAGCGTATTCCGGCTCTACAAGCTTATTGCTGTCGTAAAGATATTCCACTGCTTTTCTGGACAGCTTTAGGAGCTCAACATCCTTTATAATATCTGCTATCTTCAGTTCTGGAAGGCCATGCTGCCTTTGCCCCAGAATCTCGCCGCCGCCTCTGAGCTCAAGATCCTTTTCAGCAATGTCAAAGCCGTTTTCCGTTTTTGTCATATACTTCAGCCTTTCAATGGCAGTTGCATTATCAGAATCCGAAATCAATATGCAATAAGACTGACTGCTCCCTCTTCCAACACGGCCTCGCAGCTGATGCAGCTGTGCCAGACCGAATCTTTCAGCATTCTCCACAACCATAATTGTCGCATTTGGTATGTTTACACCAACCTCAATAACGGTTGTGGATACAAGAATATTGATCTCATTTATCCTGAAGCTTTCCATGATTTTATTCTTTTCTTCACTCTTCATTTTACCATGCAGCAGCCCTACTCTATATCCCTTGAAGTACTCACTCTGCAGCAGCTCACTGTATTCTACCGCAGAATTCAAATCAAGCTTTTCGGATTCCTCTACCAATGGACATACAACATACGCCTGGCGACCCTGATCCAATTCCTTTTTTATGAAATTAAACAGTCTCTCCTTTTTGCCTGAATCTATAAAATATGTATCTACCTTTTTTCTTCCCGGAGGCATTTCATCTATCACTGATATATCAAGATCTCCATACAATATCAGTGATAAAGTTCTGGGTATGGGCGTCGCCGTCATTACAATAATATCAGGATTATTTCCCTTTCCTGAAAGTACAGCGCGCTGCCTTACTCCGAATCTGTGCTGTTCGTCAGTTATAACCAGCCCAAGCCTTTCAAATTCGACATTTTCCTGTATCAGTGCATGGGTGCCTACAACTACATCAACCTCTCCGTTTTTTATGTTTTCCAGAAGTGCCCTCTTCTCTTTTGGCGTCAAGCTCCCTGTCAGCAATCTGATTCTTATACCCGTACTTCCCATTAGTTGTGAAAAGGATAAATAGTGCTGCTCTGCAAGTATTTCTGTAGGTGCCATCAATATTCCCTGATATCCGCTGAGACAGCATTTGTATAGCGCAAGAAAAGCAATAATAGTCTTTCCTGAGCCTACATCCCCCTGAACAAGCCTGTTCATTATATTTTCCTTATCCATGTCTTCAAATATTTCAGCAAGTACACGGAGCTGTGCATTTGTGAGTTTGAAAGGAAGTGTATCTACAAACTTCATCACCTTCTGTGAATGACCAAAAACAATTCCCTTTTTACTTTCGTGATTCATTCTCTTAATATGAATCAAGCCTGACTGGAGCATGAAAAGCTCTTCGAACTTAAAACGTCTAATGGCAAGCTGAAGATTATACATGCTTTCGGGAAAATGAATATTATTCAGACAAAAATTTATTTCTGCCATATTGTACTGTCTTCTGAAGTCCTCGGGAAAAACATCTGCCATTTTGTTGTGTACTGCTTCTACAACCGATTTTACTGCCTTTCTCATCTCCTTTTGAGTCAGTCCTTCAGTTAAAGGATAATATGGCACTATTCTGTTTATGTTGACACTTTCCTTATCTGTTACCTTCTCAAATTCGGGAGACTCCATAACCTTATCACGGCCTGCCTGCTTTACTTTACCGTGAAGAAAGTACTCCTCACCGCAGTTTATGGAGTTTTTAATATATCTGTTATTGAACCATACGATATTGATCTTGCCTGTACTGTCAGATGCTCTGCATTTGGTAAGAATTATACCGTTCTTTACTCTCTGCTCCTGCGGCTTGGTCTCGATGATTACCCTTAGGGTATACGAATTCTCAGCCTGTAAATCAGCAATATTTGCTATTATGCTTTTGTCCTTATATCCTCTCGGGTATAAATAGAGTAAGTCCTCCAGTACTTTCACTCCAAGCTTTCTCAGCAGCTTGGCTTTTGCTTCCCCAATACCTTTAAGACTCTGTACATCTTTATATATTATCTCCATTATGACACCTCTTAAGAATCATTAGTGCTTAGATATTGAAAGAGCGTAAACCTATAGGCTTACGCTTTTTTATATTTTTATTCAACTGACAGAATATAATAATACAATGGCTGCCCACCATAATGCATATCAATCTCGCAGTCAGGATATGCATCCTGCACGTAATTACAGAACTCCTGCGCTTCTTCCTCATTAAGCTCGTTTCCATAGTAAATTGATATCAAGGAAGAATCTTCATTTATCATTTCATTGATAACGTTACGGCTGACATTTGTTATGCTATGTCCTACATCCTTTATCTTTCCTTCTACCAGTCCAAGAATATTGCCTTCCTCGATGTTTATTCCGTCATAGTTGGAACTCCTTACTGCATAGGTAATAAGACCAGTACTGACTCCCTTTATAGCCTTTTCAATTTTTTTAATGTTGTCATCCGGACTTTTTTCGGTATCCAATGCCATCAGCGCTGCAATTCCCTGAGGGATAGTCTTTGTAGGAGCTACGAGGACATTTTTATCAGTAAGTGATTTTGCCTGGTTTGCTGCTAAAATAATATTACTGTTATTTGGCAGTATAATAATGTTTTCAGCGTTTAGTTTGTTAATACTTTTTACCATATCTTCAGTGCTTGGGTTCATTGTTTGACCGCCCTCGATAATAACATCAGCCCCAATATCTCTGAAAATGTTCGATATTCCGTCGCCCATTGCTACAGTAATCACTGCATATTTCTTAAACTCCTCAGGCTCTTCAACCGGTTTTTCCAATTCTGCTTTTTCTTTTTCACTTATAAGGAGCTCTCTATGCTGCTCTCTCATATTATCTATCTTTATCTTCGAAAGCTCACCCTGTTCCATGGCAATCTCAAGTACTCTGCCGGGATTATTCGTATGTATGTGCACCTTTACCAGCTTTTCATCCCCAACTATAAGCAATGAATCTCCCATTAACTCAAAGTTCATCTTAAGGTTGTCAATATCTGCTCTTTTGGATTTTATAAAGAACTCAGTACAATAACCAAATTCTATTTCGTTCTCATACCCAGCAAATGCACTTACGGGTTGTTCATCATCTTCTTCCGATGCATGAACCTCAATCATAATACCGGTTTTTTGATATATATACATGCCTTCAAGTATACATATCAGCCCCCTGCCTCCTGCGTCAACCACTCCTGCACTTTTCAGCACCGGGAGCATTTCAGGAGTTTTGTCTAGTACTTCATTTGCCTTCTCTATTATTTGCTCCAAAAGCACCAAGGTGCTTGTACAGCTTTCGGCAATTTTAACAGCATATTCAGCTGCCTCTCTTATTACTGTAAGCATCGTTCCTTCTGTAGGCTTCATAATTGCTTTATAAGCAGTGTTGGAGCCTTCAATGAATGCTTTTGCTAAAGTAACAGAATCTAATTCTTCTACAGGCTTGATACCCCTTGAGAAGCCTCTGAAAATCTGTGACAGTATTACACCTGAATTACCTCTGGCACCCATTAAGGTACCATTGGCTGCAGCCTCAAACACCGAATGTATATCTTCGGCTTTAAGCTCTTTCAATTCCTTGACAGCAGAAGTCATTGTCAGAGACATATTGGTCCCTGTATCACCGTCAGGTACAGGGTATACATTAAGAGAATTTACCATATTCTTATGATTTTCAAGATTATTTGCACCAGATATTATCATATTCTTTAGTTGTGTACCATTTATGTTATGCCTCAACAAATTGTAAACCTCCTTAATAGAGCTACACTCTAACGCCCTGTACATTGATATTTACACTCTTCACCTTCAAGCCGGTCATTGTTTCCATAGTGTATTTTACCTTGCTGATTATATTATCAGCTACTGTTGATATTTTAGTTCCAAACTCCACAATAATATAAAGGTCAATAATTATCTGATCATCTTCTGCTGTTACTTTTACGCCCTTGCTCATGCTATCTCTCTTAAGAAGCTCAACTATTCCGTCTTTAGCACTTTTTACGGACATGCCTACCAGACCATAGCACTCAGTTGTGGCTAATCCTGCAATGGTTGCAATAACATCATCAGATATATATATCTCACCATATTGTGTCTTAATTTTTGCTGACATTGTTTCTCCTCCCAATAATATTTATTAACAAGCCTTAGGCTGTTATTCCGCCAAGCATTTGTCAATATTGAGACAACCGTTCCAGCTAAGCAATAATGGTGTCAAAATATCGACATACAGTCTATATTCTATCATAAAACCTGTCAATGAGAAAACTGTATATTCAAATTTTGGACAAAAATGCAATTTCTCAATTATATTGTATATTATATGCATATATTCTTCAACAGTTTGAGGAATAATAACATATAACTTTCACATGGACGGCATATGTTCATTATAATATTCTTGCATAAAGTGGACAATTATAATTTCATATAATATTATGTTGCCATTTAATTAACATTATGATATTATATTATTGTTTTTAATGGAAAGTGACGCTGCTGAAGGAGGTGTTAATATATGTCTAGACATTGCGAGGTTTGCGGTAAAGGTATGATTTCAGGTAACAAGGTTAGCCACTCAAACAGAAAAACAAGAAGAGTTTGGCTTCCAAACGTTAGGACAGTTAGAGCAGTTGTAAACGGAACTCCACAGAGATTACACGTTTGCACAAGATGTTTGAGATCCGGAAAGGTTCAAAGAGCAATATAGTCAACAAATAAAAGGCGCGACGATTTCGCGCTTTTTCTATTCTATCGGTTAACATCTCAGGAGATATATTCCAAGACATACAAGGCATATGGCCGAAAAAATAATCCATCCTACGGTAGGAACGATAATAGCCAGCAATATACCTGCACCTATGGAAAAAATAAGTATTCCTATTACTCTTCTACGTCTGAACAGTCTCATTCCATCTCCTCCTTAACAGCAGCAATAAGCCAAATCCACACAGCTCAATTGAATATATAATTATATAACAAATACATTATAGCTGCTGTCACACCAAGTACTGCAGCCATCCAAAGCCAAGCGGGAATAAATCTTGATATGATTGCAATTGACAATGCAACACATAGCAAGCCGGCATATCTCCTGCTTGTATATCTCATGAATATTCCCCCATAAAGATAAATTTGGGACACGCATGTCATTCTAACATTATCTCATTATTATAATACTCAGCTACAGTATGTATTGACACAGTTTTTCTCAAAAAAACAAAACTCTGACTTATTTCAGTCAGAGGCCTTTATTACCAACAGATATCCTTTAAGCACCTTTATGTATATTTCTTCTTTCACAAATTCATTACTGACTCCATAGGGATTTCCAAGCTCCATTACTGCGTCGTTAAGCTCATATAAAGCTCCGCTTATACTGATGCCTTCAGCTTTTGTCGAAGCCGGAAGCAGGGATATATACTCACCCGGCCTGCCCTTTATTGTTATTTCATCACTTATCATATAAATTTCATTTTTCTCATTCATTATACAAGCCTTTATGCCTCTATCCAGTGCAAGCTTGAGAAGAGAAATATTCGCTAGTGCATGGTCTATTCTTGAGCCTAATGAACCTAACATAATAATCTCTTTGGAAAAATCCAATGCATATTCAAGACAAAGCTGAGTATCTGTCTTATCCTTATCGGAATCAAACCTGATAAAGCTGACTCCCTTGCCTTTGTAGTATTCAATATGTTCATCCGCTGCAGAATCCAAATCGCCAATAATAACGTCAGGTATAACCGACATTCTTTTGGCATGTCTTATGCCGCCATCTGCACATATCACAAAGTCTGCCGAAGCTGCTGTTTCAGAAAATCTGGAATAGTTTTCTATATTACCGCTGCTTATTATTACAGTTTTCATATTATATACTTCCGCATATTCTTTTCATTTCATTTATAGTAAAATCAATATCTGCAGAATTGAAAATAGCAGAGCCTGCAACAATGATATTGGCGCCGCTTTTTGCTGCAGCAGCTATATTATCCAGTCCGACGCCTCCATCTACCTGAATGTCGACTGAAAGACCCGCATTATCTAACATCTGCTTTGCCAAAGCCAGCTTTCTGAATGTTTCAGGAATGAACTTCTGTCCTCCGAAGCCCGGATTTACACTCATTATAAGAAGCATGTCCAAATCATACAGAACATGTTCTATCATGCTTAAAGGCGTAGCCGGATTCAATGCAACCCCAGCCTTTATTCCCTTACTCTTAATCATCTGCAGCAATCGATGCAGATGCACCGAAGCTTCTGCATGTACGGTTATTATATCAGCACCGCTGTCAGCAAAGCTGTCAATGTAATTCTCAGGATTTGAAATCATAAGATGACAGTCGAATAAAAGTCCGCTCTTTTTTCTCAAGCTCTTTACAACTGGATGACCGATGGTAATATTGGGAACAAAGTGACCGTCCATTACATCTATATGGAGCATATCTGCCCCGGCTTCCTCAACCCTCTTAATATCCCTTTCGAGGTTTGCAAAATCTGCTGACAATATGGAAGGAGCAATTCTTATCAATTTAGTACCTCCTGTAATTCTTCAATTCTTCTAGGAAAGCAATATAGTATTTATACCTCTCCTCATGTATTTCGCCCTTTGCTGCAGCATCCTTGACACCACACTGAGGCTCCTTATGGTGCATACAGCTTGAAAACCTGCATACGGAAAAAGCTTCAAATTCAGGAAAACAGCTTTTTAGCTTATCCTGGTCAATTATTGTAAGATCAAGAGAGGTAAAACCCGGAGTATCAGCAACCATACCTCCGAAATCCAGCTTGATAAGCTCTGCATGTCTAGTGGTATGAGTACCTCTATCTATTTTTTTGCTTAAATCACCTGTCTTCAGACTCAGTCCTGATTGAACCAGGTTAAGCAATGTTGATTTGCCTGCACCTGATGGTCCCGCAAACACTGATACCTTATTCTTCAATGCTTCTCGAAGCTCGTCAATACCCTTATTCTGCTTTGCACTGCTTAGTATCACTTCATAGGGAACCTTCCATAGCATGTTTGCAATTTTCAGATACTCTTTTTCCTCGTCAAGGTCAATTTTATTGATGCAGACAACTATCTTCAGGCCTAAAAATTCTGTATACACAAGCAGCTTCTGAAGCAGCAGCATATTTATATCAGGCTTTTTTGCCGCTGCAACGATGATTACCTGATCAACATTTGCAATAGTAGGTCTTACCATACTGTTTTTTCTTTCTTTAATGTTTATCAGATAGCCCTGCTTTGTAGCATCATTTACCTCTATCTCCACTCTATCTCCAACCATTGGTGTTATGTTGTCCAATCTGAACTTACCTCTGGCACGGCATTCATATACTTCATGACCTGTATCTACGTAATAGAAGCCTCCAATGCCTTTAGTAATAACACCATTTAACATACAATGCCTCCTTTTTACTGGCCAAAATCATGAGATTCAGTTCCATGCAGCGTACCGTTTATATACACCTCAAAGGTTACCTTTCCTGAGCCGCTTACAGGTATCATTAAAGGGCTGTCCTTTGAATCATGAAAATTTTCATATATTTTGTCCTTTTGATCTCCCTGAACCTTGAATACAGTTATCTTCGCACCTTCCAGCCCGCTTGGCAAAGGTACCTTCAGGGAAAATTCAGTACTCTTTTCCGGCTCTTTTCCAAGACTTACAGTCAAATCAATAAGACTCTTGCGGCTTACTTCAGTACCGGGCTTTATGCTTTGATTTATTACAACTCCTGCTTCATATTCGTTGCTGTACTCTTCGAATTGATTCTGAATAATGATTTCATTTAACGCAAGATCATCCTTAACGGTATCTATATTTTGCCCCACATAATCAGGCATAATGAATTTTTCGGGTCCCATACTTATGACATAATCAATAACCGTACCTTCAGCCACTTCCAATCCGGGTGTAATTTTCTGATCTACTACAACACCATACGGGTATTCGTGATATACCTGTGTGAACTCTCCCTCAACCAGATTCATTTTTTCCAGTATCAGCTTTACTTCATCATAGTTTTTACCTCTCAGATCTGGCACCTTCACAGGCATTGGCCCCTTGCTTATTACTACTTTTACAGGATTTGTCACCTTATTTTTTTCTTTTGCCTCGGGATCCTGGCTTATTATTGTACCATCGGCATACTCTGTATTATGAACCCTCTGAACAACCTCCATGAATAGTCCCATGCTTTTCAGCTTTTCAAGCGCCTCTGTTTCTGTCATATTTGTGATATCAGGTACAACAACTTCATCGACACTGAACATGCCTCGCAGCAGCATAAAAGCCCCAAACACTACAACAGCCAGTATCAATCCGCCCAAAACCATACTAATAGCCAATGTCTTGCTCTTCCTTTTACTTACAGGAGCAATCTCAGCAGAATCATCGGATTTATCATAATAAGGTTCTTCATCCTTTATATCATTTATTGTATCGTTTTTCAAAGTAACCCCGATATTTTTAATTGGTTCAAGCACCTTGGTGCTTTCATCGGTATAAGCAGGCTGTCTTTTAACAAAGCTGCCGTTTGGCATAACCATAGACTGTTTCAAATCATTGATAATATCAACGGCATTATCATATCTTCTTGATACTTCCTTTTCCATGCACTTAAGGATGATATCCTCTATGCTTCTCGGTATTCTTGTATTAAGCTGCGCCGGCTTTACGGGTATTTCCTGTATATGCTTCAAAGCAATGGCAATAGGGGATTCTCCTTCAAAAGGCAGCATCCCTGTAACCATCTCATACATAACAACTCCAAGAGAATATATGTCTGATTTCTCATCAGTATATCCCCCTCTGGCCTGCTCAGGTGAAAAGTAATGCACAGAGCCTATAATGTTACCTGTATTGGTAATAGTACAGGAGGAAACTGCCCTTGCTATACCAAAATCAGTAACCTTCACAGAATTGTCTTCCCTGATCAAAATATTGTGTGATTTAATATCTCTGTGAACTATATGATTTTTATGCGCATGTTCTATAGCAGATGATATTTGTATAGCCAGATTAGTAGCTTGATCTATGCCCAGAGAGCCTTTGGACTTTATCAAATCCTTCAGTGTCTGTCCCTTTACATATTCCATGACTATATAGTGTATCCCGTTTTCAATTCCTACATCATAAATACCTACTATATTGGGATGTGACAGACTGGCTGCCGCTTGAGCTTCTCTCTTGAACTTTTTTACGAACTCTTCATCCTCAGTGAACTCGGCTCTCAGTATCTTTATAGCAACAAATCTATTTAAAAGTCTGCATTTGGCCTTATAAACAAGTGCCATTCCGCCGCCGCCTATTTTTTCGATTATTTCATATCTGTCTCCAAGCACTTTACCTATCATCCGCGTCACCGCCTTTACCTATTTGAATGATAACAACAGTAATATTATCATTGCCACCCTTCGTAATTGCGCTTTTGATAAGCTTATCACAGGCAGCTGCAGTTTCATCTTCTTCAATAACTATATTCATTATTTCTTCATCTTCTAAGAGATTGGTAAGACCATCTGTACAGAGCACCAGATAATCTCCGTCCTTGATGCATATGTTTTTTTCGTCTGCTTCTATGTTATACTCAGTACCTAACGCTCTGGTTATTATGTTTTTCTGCGGATGATTCTGTGCATCCTCAGGCTTTATCGTACCGTTCTTTACAAGCTCTGCAACCAGAGAATGGTCATCTGTCAGTCTTGTTATTGAATTGTCTCTTATCAAATATATTCTACTGTCGCCAATATGGCCTATGTATATGTTTTCGGCAACTGCTAAAACCAATGACAAGGTTGTTCCCATTCCGAAGCAATTACTTTCAAGAACGGACTTTTTATATATTTTATCGTTGGTATAAGCTATTGCATCCCTGATCATGCTCTGTATGGAATTTTTCCGGTCAGCGCTTTGCATAGCTGAAGCAATATTCCGGCTTATGTAGGAAGCTATCTCTTCAATGGCCATAGAGCTTGCTACTTCTCCTGCATTAGCCCCTCCCATACCGTCAGCAACCATAAAAAGATAAACATCTTCAACTGAAATCTTAGATTGTTTGCTAAGATTGACGCATAGAAAGCTGTCCTCATTGATTTTCCTCACAAGACCTACATCCGTTTTTCCCGCAGACCTCATCCTATCACCTCTACGTAATAAAAATAAACCTTCGATTGTAAATATTAATTGTTAATTGATAAAAAACAAACATCAATATATAGGTTTTAACTGCTAGTCACTGTTCTCAGATATAAACAACCAACACCTTATACCCTATCCAGCATTTATTTCGACATGCTGCAGAAAAAACCTCCATATTAAGCAAAATATATATTAAACATGATTTTTTCCTACAGTTCCTGTACCCTTCTTCTAAGCTGACCGCAGGCAGCATCTATCTCACTGCCCAGCTCCCTTCTTATGGTAGCTTCAATGCCTCTTCTCTCCAGTAGCTCCTTAAAGCTTTGAACAGAAGCCTTAGGCGATTTTTCGAATGCCTTTCCTTCTACACTGTTCATAGGTATCAGATTAACATGACACAGCTGCCCTCTTAACAATTTCGCCAGTTTCTCAGCTGCTTCCCCGCTGTCGTTTACATTCTTTATGAGAGCATACTCATAGGTGATTCTTCTATTGGTCTTCTTTACATAATAATCACATGCTTCCATAAGAGCAGCTATATTATACTTTTTGTTAATAGGCATAAGAAGATTTCTGGTATTATCGTCAGCTGCATGTAAAGATATTGCCAGGGTGCACTGAAGCTGTTCATCAGCAAAATCATATATCTTAGGTACAATACCTGAAGTAGATACAGTAATATGTCTCATGCCTACATTCAATCCCTTGCTGTTGTTTATAAGCTTCAGAAATTTTATTATTTCATCATAATTGTCAAAGGGCTCTCCCATCCCCATCAGTACAATATTTGAAATCCTGTCCTTAACATCTCTGGATATTGCCATCACTTCTTCCAGCATCTCACCGCAGCTAAGATTTCTTACAAAGCCTCCCATAGCTGAAGCACAAAAGGTACATGCCATTTTGCAGCCAACCTGTGTAGAAATGCATGCAGTTTTTCCATGGCTGTATTCCATCAGCACACATTCTACTGCTGCCTCATCTGTCAGCTTGAACAGGTATTTCCTGGTTTTGTCAGTCTTTGAATACTGGATATTCAATATTTCATACCTTGGAATAAAAAAATCTCTTTCAAGTATATCTATTAGGGCTTTTGGAAGATTTGTCATCTCATAAAAGCCTGCAACATCCTTATAAACCCATTCAAACACTTGCTGTGCCCTGAATTTTGGAAGTTTGCTGCTGACTATGAAGCTTTCCAGCTCTGACAAATCCAAATCCTTTATATTCCTCTTCAGTTTCATTAATACAACACTACCTTCTCTTAATCTTTGCAATAAAAAATCCGTCAGTTTCGTTTATGTTTGGATACAGTTCAATATAACCCTTCTCACTGGCTTCATTAACGAGACCTTCAGGTAGGCTATCTCTTATGCTCACTGTATAATACTCTTTGTTGTCATCGAGAAATCTCTGTATCACATTTATATTTTCTTCCTTGTTTATTGTGCAGGTGCTGTATACCAGCTCTCCTCCGTTTCTTAGATAGGCAGCTGCGTTTTTCAGCATTAACAGCTGCAGCTCTGCCAGTTCGACAAAATTATCCGGCTGCTTCTTGTATCTCAGGTCCGGCTTTCTTCTTATTACTCCAAGTCCGCTGCAGGGTGCATCCAAAAGCACTTTGTCCAGCTTGCCGACTAGACTTTTATCCAGTTTTTTTGCATCATACAATTCAGTCGTGACTATATCTATTCCTAATCTGACGCAGCTTTCCTGAATAAGCTTAAGCTTATGGTCATGAATATCTCTCGCAATGATTTTCCCTTTGTTCTTCATAAGCTCGGCCATATGCGTGGTTTTACCGCCCGGCGCACTGCAAACGTCCAGTACAAGCTCTCCGGGTCTGGGAGCAAGAATGCGGGCAGTTAGCATTGAGCTTTCATCCTGAACCTGGAACAATCCTGCCTTAAAGGATTCTCTATCCTCCAGGGATGATGTCCCTCTTATCCGCAGTGCTTCATAATTGTACTTGCCGTCTTCAAACTCTATTCCTTCATTGGTCAACATGCTTTTCAGCTTTTCTTTATCAGTCTTCAATGTATTAACCCTTATAGTAAAGGGCGGCGTTTCATTGTTGGATTTTAGAATGCCTTCAGTAAACTCATAGCCGTAATCTCTAATAAATCTTTCAACTATCCAGCTGGGGTGTGAATAGTATACAGACAGAAACTTGACAGGATTCTTAACTCTGTCAGGATAACTTACGGCTTCTTTACTTCTACTGATATTTCTTAATACTCCGTTTACAAATTTGACAGTGCCTTCATGTCCGAATCTCCTGGCCAACTCGGCACTTTCATTGCATACAGCAGAATCAGGCACTCTTTCCAAAAACATTATCTGATATATACCGCATCTGATAATATCCTCTATCCAGGGATTTATTCGCTTTTTATTTGTTTTTACAAATTGCTCCATAATCCAGTCAATTCTAATGAGATTTTTGACTGTACCATTGACTATTTCCGTAACTAGGGCTTTATCAAGCCTGCTTAAATCCGTATTCTGCAATTCCTGTCTTAAAGCAATATTAGAATATGCATCCTCACGCAGTACCTTATGCAGTACCTTGACGGCTGTTTCTCTTGCCCAGTTTTTATTTTTCATTTGCTTCACTCCAAACTGTATGTAAATCACATACCTGATGCATATATTTACAATAGTATTTTATATTATACGATTATAGTTAAAGTAAAAAGTTCATCTATTATATGCATTTGCATTTGAAAGTACTAATTTCTTCTGCCTCTAAGCAGTAAAAGCCTTGCAAGCTGCAGTATCGCCATAACCGTAGCTGCAACGTAAGTAAGTGCAGCTGCATTCAGAACCTTTCTGACAGGACCAAGCTCCTCAGTTGGTACAAGATCATTGCTCTCAAGCAGTGCCACAGCCCTGCTGCTTGCATTAAACTCAACCGGAAGAGTTATAATCTGAAATATCACTGCACCTGAAAACAGAAGTATGCCTATATCAAGCAGATTCAAAGCATTGAATACCAAGCCTCCTATTATGAAAGCAAAGGCAGCCTGAGAACCAATGGACGCAATAGGTGCTATTGCATTTCTGATGCTTAACGGTGCATACGCATCCATATGCTGAATGGCATGACCACATTCATGTGCAGCAACTCCTACTGAAGCTATTGATCTTCCTGCATATACTTCATTGGACAATCTCAGAACTTTATGTCTCGGATCATAATGATCTGTAAGCCTTCCCTGTATCTGCTCTATATTTACATCATGCAAGCCATGTGCATCCAATAGTCTCCTGGCAACCTCATAGCCTGTATATCCAAATCTGCTTCCAACAGTCAGATATTTGCCAAATACAGAGCTTATCCTGCTTTGTGCATAGAATGCAAAAATCATAGCTGGTATGAGTATTATAAAGCTTGGATCATAATAAAAACCGTAACCCATAAAAAAACCTCCTATACAATTAAACTAATCTTGAGCCTACGTTAATATTATGTCCTCTTAAATATGCTTCAACACTCATTCTTTTTTCATTTTCAAATTGAAGCTCTCTAATTCTGACGGAGCCGACTCCGCAGCTTATTACCAACCCGTATTTTCCTGCTTCGGTTATATGCCCGAAATCATCATTTTTCCTGGTATTGTCAATAACCTCACATTCGAAAACCTTAAAGGTCTTACCTTCATAGGCGGTATATGCGCCCGGCCACGGCTGCGTTCCTCTGACAAGATTTTTTATAGAAACCGCATCCTTGGACCAGTCTATTCTGCCAAGCTGCTTGGTTATCATGGGTGCATAGGAGGCTTCGCTGTCATTTTGCTTTTCTCTTGGAGCTGTTCCCCTTTCAATAAGCTTTATAGTATCCAAAAGAAGCTGAGAGCCTAAATAAGACAGCTCTTCATATAACTCTATGAAGGTCTGATTGTCGCCAATTTCAAGCTCACGCTTCAATATCATATCTCCGGTATCCAGTCCGACATCCATATACATGGTAGTAACACCTGTGAGTTTTTCACCATTTATAATACTCCAGTTAATGGGAGCTGCACCTCTGTATTTAGGAAGCAGCGAAGCATGTACATTTATACAGCCGTGGGCAGGTATATCAAGTATATCCTTTGAGAGTATCTGCCCAAAAGCTACAACTACTATCAAATCTGGAGCAAGCTGCTTCAGTACCTCTACAAATTCGGGTGTCTTGACCTTAACCGGCTGGTATACGGGAATATTACAGCTCTCAGCCAATACTTTAACAGGCGGAGGTGCAAGCTTTTTTCCCCTTCCCTTTTCTCTGTCAGGCTGAGTAATTACTGCACAAACGTCATACTTATTTTTAATCAGTATATCCAGACACGGTACTGCAAAATCAGGTGTTCCCATATAAACTATTCTCATTTTTTCACCTCTTTAGTATGTTACATCATAAAACGCCTTAAAGCAATTACTTGCTTTCATCATTCTCTTCTTTAATTACCTTATCTATATAAAGCACTCCGTTTAAATGATCAACCTCATGGCATATCGCTCTTGCCAAAAGCTCCGTACCTGTAATCTCAATAGTATTGCCTTTTCTGTCCTGCGCTCTTACTATTACCTTTTCAGGTCTTTTTACCTTACCGCTTCTTCCTGGGAGGCTAAGACAGCCTTCTACTTCTATTTGCTCACCCTTTTCATAAACTATTACAGGATTGATAAGCTCTATTAAACCCTCACCCACATCTATTACTACAACTCTTCTCAGCACACCTATCTGTGGAGCAGCAAGTCCTACCCCTTCAGCGTCAAACAAAGTGTCCCTCATATCATCAAGCAGAGTCAGAATTCTGTCATCTATGACATCAACCTTCTTGGAAATCTTCCTCAGTATTTCATCATTGTCTTTTCTGATTATTCTAATAGCCATAATGCCCCTCCTATCTAATTGCTACAGCATATTGTATGGATTCATGTCTATGCTGACATTTACATCAGCAAGTCTCAAATCATTTGAATATATTATTTTATGCAGTACACCTCTTATAAGTTCATAATCACGGGACTTCAGAATAAGCTGCCACCTGTGCCTGTTTTTAATCCTGGAAAGGGGTGCAGCTGCCGGTCCGAGAATCTCTATCTCATTGGCCATATTTTCACTTGCAATAAAGCTGCCTAACTCTGCAGAAGCCCTCTCTACCTTTTCTTTATTAAGACCGCTGATAATTATTCCGGCAATAAATGAAAAGGGTGGGTAGGACAACTCCTTCCTAAGCCTTATCTCCTGCTGATAGAAGCCTTCATAATCGTGCTTCTGAGCATATTGAAGACTGTAATGCTCCGGTGAGTAGGTCTGAACTATTACACAGCCCTGTTTTTCGCCTCTGCCAGCTCTTCCGGCTACCTGTGCTATCATCTGAAAGGTTCTTTCTGATGCTCTGAAATCAGGGAGATTCAAGCTTGTATCTGCAGTTATAACACCAACCAGTGTTACATCATGAAAATCAAGACCCTTGGAAATCATCTGTGTACCCAATAGTACCTTTGCTTCCTTCCTACGGAAGCTGCTCAATATCTTTTCATGGGAGTTTTTCCTGTTAGTTGTGTCTGCATCCATCCTCAAGGTGTTCTGCACTCCGAAACGTGCCTGAAACTCCTTTTCCAGCTTCTGCGTACCTACTCCGAAATACCTTATGCTGGTGCTGCTGCACTTGGGACAGGTTTTGGGATTGCTTCGCTCATAGCCGCAGTAGTGACATGTAAGCTTATCGCTGTACATGTGGTAAGTCATGGATATACTACAGCGAGGGCACTTCATTACTAGTCCGCACTGTCTGCAGGACACAAAGGTTGAATAGCCTCTCCGGTTAAGAAAAAGTATAAGCTGGTTATCGCTGTTCAGCGTGTGGATTATCTGTTCTGTCAATCTCTCACTGAAAATGGTTTTATTACCCTTTTTCAGTTCCTCTCTCATATCTACTATTTCTACTTTTGGCATAGGTCTATTATTCACCCTGTCGGGCAGCCTTACCAGACCCAGTTCACCAATATCGGCCCTATAATAAGTCTCAACGGATGGTGTTGCTGAGCCCAATATTAGCTTTGCACCCTCCATCTGACATCTTTTCTCAGCTACTTCTCTTGTCAGATATTTTGGTTTTATTTCGGATTTATATGTATTTTCATGCTCCTCATCAATTATTATTACCCCAAGCTTGGAAAACGGTGCAAATACTGCCGATCTTGCTCCTACTGCAAGCTTTACCAAGCCGGAGCGTATCTTTCTCCATTCATCATACTTCTCGCCTTCGGAAAGATTGCTGTGAAGCACTGCAATATTATCACCAAACCTGCCTCTAAATCTTTCAATCATCTGAGGAGTAAGTGATATCTCCGGAACAAGTATGATTGCATCCTTGCCCTCTTTAAGATTTTTATCTATTATCTCCATATACACTTCTGTCTTGCCGCTTCCTGTTACACCATGCAGAAGAACATTCCTTTCCCTTTGGAAGTTATCCTCAATGTGTTGTATTGCTTCAAGCTGCTGTATGGTCAGCACAGGCTTTCTGTATACTGCTTCTCCGCTGTGATTGTACCTGTAAGCATCCTTCTCGAGAATTTTTACATATCCCTTATTACATAATAAATTCACCAGTGAAGCAATATCTCCCAACGCTTCTCTGGCTTCATCAAGACTAACCCCCGGAGATTTTTTTATATATTCATACACCTTTTTCTGTTTATGCGCATTTTGGTGAAAATTTGATACAGCACCTTCAACAGGATAAAGATGCTTAATTACCTTTGAGTTGACCTTATTCTTTACATACTGCTTTTTTTCTGCTATCCCGAGCTCAAACAGCTTTTTTGTATAATATTCAATTTTTACTTCACTAAAGTATTTCTTCAGCTCACTTAACAAAACCGCGCCGCCGTTAAGCTCAATGTATTCAATAATTTCATAAAGCTTATCTGTCCCGCTTTTCCCTATTAAGGCTTCAATATCTGCTCCGTTATTCAGCTCAATAACATATGTGCTTTTCACTCTTACCGGAGCCGGAATGACCGTTTGTACCGCATCTATGTAAAAGCACAGATACTTCTCCTTAATCCATTTGACAAGCTCTATCATACTATGGGTAAGCACAGGTTCATCGTCAAGCAGCTTTATTATCTGTTTAAGCTTGTGTTTGGTCGTCTGAGGATTCTGTTTGAGTCCTATGACATAGGCTTCAGTTTTTTTATTGCTTATCCCAAAGGGTACAAGCACTCTGCTGCCCACCTTGATTTGGTGATTGAGGTTTTCCGGTACCATATATGTATATATTCTGTCTGTTTCCCTGCATTTACTGTCAACTATGATTTCTGCATATATTTGATCAATCATGGTAATTCTCCCATTCTGTACTTTTGTACTCAGATTATACCACAAATATGGGTTTTTCAAAAGAAACAAGCGTACCTTCAAGCACGCTTTCTAATAAGTTCGCTTATTCTATCCAGAATTATGTCTGCTATTTCTGACTTTTTCATCATCGGCAGCTCATCTATATTACCTTCCCTGTCTATCAGCTTAACCAGATTAGTATCTGTACCGAAGCCGGCACCCTCTATGGTAACATCATTAGCAACTATAAAATCAAAGTTTTTCTTTTCTATCTTTGCTTTAGCATTCTCTATCAAATCATTGGTTTCTGCAGCAAAGCCTACAAGTATCCTGCTGCCTTTTATTCTGCCCAGCTCTGCAGCAATGTCCGGGTTTTTCTTGAGTCTTAGTACCAGTTCTTCCTCTGACTTCTTTATTTTATTTTGCGAGTATACCAAAGGAGCATAATCGGCAGGTGCAGCTCCTTTTATAATTATATCCGCTTCTTCAAAATACCTCATAATACCTTCAAGCATATCGGAGGTAGACTCAACATCTACTCTCGTTACTGACTCAGGTGTAGACAGATTAGCAGGTCCTGACACCAGTATTACCCTTGCTCCCCTTCTTGCTGCTCTATCTGCTATGGCATATCCCATCTTCCCCGAAGAATGGTTTGATATGTATCTTACAGGGTCTATAGCCTCTCTTGTTGGTCCTGCAGTTACAATAACAGTTCTTCCCTCCAGATCCCTTTTCGGACTCATTATCTGCAGTATTTTTTCCACTATTTCCGCAGGCTCTGCCATTTTACCCTTACCAATATCCCCACATGCCAATCTTCCCGCACCGGGTTCAGCAAAAATATAGCCTAAAGCCTTCAGAGCTTCTATATTCCTCTGTACTATTGGGTTTTCATACATGTTCACATTCATGGCAGGCGCTATCAATATCGGTGCCTTTGTTGCCATTGCAGTAGTGGTAAGCATGTCATCAGCTATACCCCCGGCAAGCTTTCCAATAATATTAGCTGTTGCAGGTGCGATAACCATAAGGTCTGCTTTTTTTGCCAGAGATATATGCTCTATCTCCCAATATTTAGGTGCATCAAACATATCTACTGCTACCTGGTTGAGAGAAAGGGATTGGAAGGTCAGCGGCGTCACAAACTCAGCAGCTGACTTTGTCATTATAACATCTATGTTTGCTTCCAGTTTCTTAAGTTTGCTGGTCAGATCGCATGCTTTATAAGCGGCTATACCGCCGCTTACTCCAAGTACAATATTTATATTTCTAAGACTGGCTGCATCTGCATTACCGATCTTATTCATCCTGTTCACCAGCTGTCTTTACATTATAATTTCTTTCGTAGCCCACTTTACCTTCAGCAATTTCGTGAACTGCAACAGTAACCGGCTTATTTGAATTAACCTTAACTAGCTTTGGGGTTCCATCGACAAGCTGTCTTGCTCTCTTTGCCACCGCCACAACAAGTGTATATTTGCTGTCTACTTTTTCCAGCAATGTTTTCAAAGTAGGATATATCATGATGCTATACTATACCTCCTTAAAGCTATTAAAATCTATATGGTTTCTTTTAAGTCTGCATTTTTCAGCAGTAATTATACACTTGACCTTTTCTGCTGCTGCCTTTACATTATCATTTACAACTATGTAATCATAATGACTTGAGCAGCAAACCTCCTCAAATGCCTTTTGCATTCTTTTGTCAATATCCTTTTGAGATTCTGTACCTCTAGAAATGATTCTTTTTTTCAATTCTCCCATTGAAGGAGGCATGATAAATATGAATATTGCTTCTTCTGAGTTCTCCTTAACCTTCATTGCCCCTTGAACGTCAATTTCTAGAATCACATCAGTACCTTCCTCGAGCTTATCGACAACATACTTTTTTGGTGTGCCGTAACAGTTGTCATACACCCTTGCATATTCTATAAATTCATTGTTGCTGACCATCTTCTCAAACTGCTCTGAATCCTTGAAAAAGTAGCTTTTTCCATCCACTTCCCCTGCTCTAGGCTTCCTGGTGGTAACTGATACAGAAAGCTCCAGTCCCGATAGCTGCCATGACATCAGTTCTTTACATATGGTACCCTTACCTACACCTGAAGGACCAGATATAACAATAAGCAGTCCTTTTGTATTCATAGACCCTCCAATTAATCTTCTACAGCTTCATCTGCAGCTTCTTTATCAGTCAATCTGTGCGCTACGGTCTCAGGCTGAACAGCTGACAGTATTATATGGTCACTGTCGGTAATGATGACAGCTCTTGTTCTTCTTCCATATGTGGCATCTATAAGCATGCCTCTGTCTCTGGCATCCTGAATTATCCTCTTAATAGGTGCTGATTCAGGGCTTACGATAGCTACCAATCTATTTGCCGACACAATATTGCCAAATCCAATGTTTATCAGTTTTATGCTCATCCGTATACCTCCTAATTTATATGTAATAGTATTTTTATTTATGAAACGCAATGCTTTTTCGCATCACATTATATCATACAAGCTATTCTATATTCTGTACCTGTTCTCTTATCTTTTCAACCTCTGTCTTTATGTCGATAACATAACCGGTAATTGCAATATCAGATACCTTTGAGCCTATTGTATTAACCTCTCTGTTCATTTCCTGCAGTATGAAATCAAGCTTTTTACCTATTGATCCATTCATGGAAAGTGCTTTTTTAAACTCCTGCAAATGGCTTAATAGTCTTACCAGCTCCTCATCCACACTCGATTTGTCTGCAAAAATAGCCACCTCAGTCATGAGCCTGTTTTCATCCAGTTGAATGTCCCGAGTCAGTTCTTTTATTCTGTCGTAAAGCTTGTTCTTGTATTCATCTACCATTGTACCTGATTTTTCTTTTACGAGCTCAACCTTAGCTGCTATAATATCGAGCTTGCTTATCAGGTCCTCTTTCAGCCTTCCCCCTTCTCTTTCCCTCATCTCTATTAAGGAGTTAAAGGCTTTATTTAAGGCTTCCTTCAGCATTGACCAGATATAATCCATATCCAGTTCTACAGTTTCAAGCTTGAGAATATCCTGAAAACGAGTAAGTACGGAAAGAGATATATCATCTCTGAGTTCAAACTGACTCTTCAGCATATTCAGGGATTCGACATAAGCAGAGGCAAGATTGGTATCAACTATGACCCTTGCATTTTGATTGAAGGAAGTATAATTGATATAAATATCTATTTTCCCTCTGCTGATTTTGGAATTTACATATTCTCTCACTTTTTCTTCCAGAGTCGAAATTACTCTGGGCATTCTGACAGATATATCGCTATATCTATGATTGACGGTTCTGACATCTACTGAAAAGGTAGTGTTTTCATGCACATATTCCCCCCTGCCAAAACCAGTCATACTTCTTATCATACTATCATCCTTCCGTAAAATCAGTCAGTACAGTTGTTCTATCCTATGCTTATATATAAGCCTGTATAATTACAGGCTGCTATATACAGTTATTGTTGACGGCTTTCTATAGCGGTATAGTTACCCAGGAAAACTTCTTCTGCAGGACCCTCCATAAATACCTCTTCCCGCTTATTCCATTCTATTACCAGGTCTCCCCCTCTAAGGTGAACCAGTACTCTGTCGTCCAGCTTCCCGTTTATTATGCCTGCAACCACACTGGCACATGCTCCCGTACCACAGGCAAAGGTATAGCCTGCACCTCTTTCCCAGGTTCTTACGGATATCTCATCTCTGGAGGTCAGCTGAACAAAGTTGACATTGGTTTTCTCAGGAAAACAGTAAAGGTTTTCAATGAGCTTTCCCTTTGTCATAACATATTTATCAGAAATGTCCTCTGAGAATACAACCGTATGAGGAACACCCATAAGCAGGCTGGTTATATGTAGCTTATCCTCTTCAATCGCAATCTCATGACCAATCACCGGTGTTTTTTCTATGGTACAGGGTATTGCATGATACTCAAAAACAGGTCTTCCCATATTGACACGGATTGACTGCACCTGATTGTCTCTTATCAGCAGCTCCAGCTTCATTATACCTGCGGCTGTCTCTACATTAACTGTTGAGGATCTTACTATTCCTCTGTCATACACAAATTTTCCAAGGCATCTTACTGCGTTTCCGCACATATCAGGCTTGCTTCCGTCAGAATTGAAAATTTTCATTTTTATATCTGCCTTATGGCTTTCTTCAACCAGAACTATTCCGTCAGCGCCTATACCGAAACTTCTGTCGCACATTTTGACTATGGTATTAAAGCCAAGCTTTATCTGTCCCTTTCTATTGTCGATTATTATGAAATCGTTACCCAATCCATGATATTTGTAAAAGCTGAACATGATTGTCTTCCTCCCGGCTGTATTCTTTAATATTATGACCAAATAAGGAAAATAAACGCCAACTATACTTCATATAACATAACTTAACATATTTGGCTTTACAATGCAATTATTTTTATTTTTTCGGTATTTCGCTGATTATCTCTTATTATCTTGGTATTCCTACCCAATGTAATATTTCGTATATAAACTGCTGCTTCATATAATTTATGGCATTTAAGCAATAATAATGATATACTTGAAAGTAACGGCTCTAGCGCTCAATAAGCAACGCTAAGAGCCCCTTTCATGAACGAATGGTTTAACTTTCTTGGAGGTGACAATATGCCTTTTGACGGATCAGTTGTTCATTCAGTAGTTAATGAGCTTAATAATAAAATATTAAACGGCAAGGTTGATAAAATACATCAGCCTGAGAAGGATGAGCTTATTATAAGTATCAGAGGCTTCAAAGAAAACTTAAAGCTGCTGCTCAGCTCAAGCCCTATGTATCCCCGTATTCATCTGACCGATATCAGCCGCTCCAACCCCATGGTGCCACCGTCCTTCTGCATGCTGCTTCGAAAGCACCTTATGGGCAGCAGGATTATCGGTATAAATCAGCCTGATTATGAAAGAATAGTTGAAATTGTTTTTGAGTGTATCGACGAGCTGGGCTACAGTAATACAAAAACCTTGATAATAGAGATCATGGGAAGGCACAGCAACATAGTCTTTATAGACAATGAAACAAAAAAAATTATAGACAGCATCAAAAGAATTAGCTTTGAGGTCAGCAGTGTCCGGGAAGTACTTCCTGGAAGGACCTATATATACCCTCCGGCAGGCGGTAAACAGGAAACGCCCAAGATAAGTCCTCTGGACGTGAGCTCAGACTGCTTTGTAAAGGATATTACGGAACTGCATACAAGTATCAAGGCTGAAAAGTATTTTCTCGGCAGATATAATGGCATAAGTCCGGTAATAGCTCGTGAAGTCTGTCACAATGCGGCTGTTGATGCGGATACAGATATGAAAAGCATAGATTACGGCAGCCTGAGTAACCTCTATTACTCCTTCGGCAAGCTTTTTAATCAGGCAAAAAAACACCAGTATGTGCCCAATATTATATTTGAAAACGAAAAGCCACTGGACTTTTCCTGCTTCGACCTTACTTTATACAGCAGCTGTCAAAAAAAATACTTTAAAAGCATAAGCGAAGCCATTGAAACCTTCTATCATGAAAAGGATAAAAAGGACAGACTAAAGCAGAAATACGGCGACATACAGAGAATCATATCAAACAGATTGGATAGAAGCTTCAAGAAGCTTGAAAAGCTTAATGAAGAGCTGTCGCAAGCTCAGAGTTCAGATAAGTACAAGATTTACGGAGAGCTTATAACAGCCAATATGCACGACATAAGCAAAGGACAGGAGTCAGTCAGAGTTTTGAATTATTACAGTCCCGAGGGAGAGTATGTAGAGATACCACTTGACAGTCAGCTTACGCCTTCTGCAAATGCTCAGAAGTATTATAAACAGTATAGCAAGTCCAAAACTGCTTTAAAGCTTATCGATCAGCAGCTTAAGGAAACAAAGGACGAGATACTGTATCTCGAATCGCAGCTCGACAACCTTGAAAAATGCACAGAGGAGCTGGAGATCAACGAAATAAGAAATGAACTGGCGGAACAGGGATATATCAGCTCACGTAAGACTGATAAAAGGGATAAGCATATTAAACCGTCAAAGCCTTTGCACTTCATATCTTCAACAGGCGTTGAGATATATGTAGGAAAAAACAACATCCAAAATGATTACCTTACACTTAAGCTTGCAGCCCCTAATGATATTTGGCTGCATACAAAGGAGATTCCAGGCTCCCATGTCATTGTAAAGACAGAAGGAAGAAAAATAGATGATGCAACACTGGCAGAGGCGGCCAATCTGGCAGCCTACTACAGTAAAGCAAGGAGTTCTTCCAAGGTGCCTGTTGATTACACCATAAAAAAGAATGTAAAGAAGCCGGCCGGTGCCAAACCCGGTATGGTCATATATGAAAATTATAAGACAGTATATATAGATCCCATTGAGGAAAGCATAAAACGATTAAAAAAATCAGATTAGACTGAAGCCCATTGAGCTCTTAGCTCAATGGGCTTATATATTAAATAAACATTTTCCTGTATTTTATTGCCGAAGCCAAAAGTACAATTGAGCTGCTCAGCATAACAACACTCAGGAATATACATGCAAAGGTCAGGTTGCGTGTAAACTCGATGGAGAAGTTATATTGCTGCGCTATACCGCTAACAAAAGCATCAAAGTTTCCCATGGCCAAATATGCGTTTCTAAGCCAGATAATTGATACCAGTACTGCCATAGGCACTACTGATACACCCATTAACAACCCGTTCAGCACTCTTTTTTTCATGCCTCTTAAACCCATGAATATTGGAATTACAAACATAAGTGGCAGCAAGAACGAAAAGTACTGAGGTGCTAACACGAAAAACAATGTACTTGTCAATAAAAAGGATTTCATTATCAGATTAAGGGGTTTGATATTATCTCTAAAATCATAGGTGGCTGCACCGCAATACCTCAAATAATATCCAACCTTTTTCTCATCCTTGATATTTGATTCCTTTAAAAGCTCTTTGCCCTTATTGACCAAGCTTTGGTATGTTTCCTGGTGTCTTTCGGGTATTTCTATAGATTTATAATCTGCTTTGAGGGATTCAATTTGATTATTGTATGAGTCCTTCTTTTTACCCGTATAATATTTCTCTACCTTCTTTTTCACATCATCTAAAACCAATAATAAGTCCTTGTCCATATTAATACCTCCAAAAAAACCCCCACTTATAGTGGGGGCTTTGGTTTTATTGTTTACTGTGCTTAAGTAATGAGCTGAGGAAAATAATAGACGAAACTAATATAGTGCCCCAAGCTAATACCATAAATATTAAAGCGCTAGTTGTCATTATTATTCCCTCCTTACTTTCTTATAGATATTTGATTGCTTTGCAGTTCTACACCATATTTATCCTTTATAGTCTTATAAGCCTGGTAGAAGCCTATAATGAGTACTGCTATAACTACAACTCTGCCGGCCTGCACCCATGGTACAAGTCCCGGTGAATTTGCTATAAAATCAGGAACTATCTTGAAGTAGCCTGCCTTGATATAGTCTCTTGTAGACATAATCAAGAGTCCCGCAATGGAAACAGGTGTCAGGAACTGTATGAACAGCTTGAAGAACCAGTCGGGAACCTTCCAGTAGCTTCCTCTGTTCATTTCCTCAAGAGCCTTACCTCTCATCAGCCAGCCTGCTACAACAACCTCAATGAATCCGAGCACAACAAGCAGGTATGAGCCTACCCAGTTGTCAACCTCTGTAAAGTATGCAAGGTCAGCAGTCTTAGTAAGAATCGGCTCCAAGCAAACTGGAAGACCAACTGCTATATAAAGGAAGAATACCAGCATGGAAGCTTTCTTCTTGGCCATTCCAAAGCTTTCTTCAAGCAGTGCAACTATGTAGTTGTACATAGCTACTGCAGAGGTAATACCTGCAAATGCCAGCAACAAGAACCACAGTGCGCCCATAAACTGACCGCCTGCCATGGTTCTGAATATGTTCGGCAGTGAAATGAAGGATAATCCTACACCAGCACCAAGTCCTTCAGCTCCAAGGAAGGTATAAGCTATAGGAATAGCTATTGTTCCGCCAAGTATAACTTCAGCTACTTCATTAAGTGCAACTGTAGTAATACCTGAAAGTACTATATCATCGTCCGGCTTCAGGTAAGAAGCATAGTTACAGATGATACCCATTCCAAGCGAGAGCGTGAAGAATATCTGGCCTGCTGCAGCCTGTGCCGCTGTCCAGCTTAACGCATCCCATCTCGGGGTCCATATGTAGTTTAAGCCCGCTATAGGTGACCAGTCAGGGTTAACCGGTGAACCAAGCGTTAGTGTTCTGATAATCAATATTATACCAAATATATAGATAGTAGGCATCATAAATTTTGCCAATACTTCTATACCCTTTTGTATACCGCCTGATACTGCAAGGCCCAATATGACCAAAGCAGCCAGCCAGAAAACAAATACATAAGCCGGTGACTGTATGTAATTTACAAAGAACTCACCTGTGCTCTTTGCTGTGTCCATGTATGCACCTGAGACAGATGCATATGCATAGCCAAGTGTCCAACCTATTATATGATTATAATAGCTGTTGACCAATACTGTAACACCTAATGCTATTGCTCCTGCCAAACCTCCGAATATAGCTGCAGCTCTTGGGCTAACGCCTTCTCTTGCCTGCAGATAAACCATTGGTCCCAAGCTTCCATGGCCGTATTTTCCGCCATATCTTCCAAGGTTCCATTCTACGAACATCAGCGGAATACCCATAAGAATAAGTGCACCAAAGTATGGAATCATGAACGCGCCGCCGCCGTTCTTAGCTGCTTGGTACGGATATCTCCAGAAATTTCCCAGACCTACGGCGTTACCTGCCATAGCAAGGATCAAACCAAGCTTACTTCCCCAGTTTTCTCTTTTTTCTGCCATTAAAGTACCTCCTCTTCATTTTTATTTATCTTAATGCCAAGCACAGGTAGATTATACCGTCACTTAACATTTAAGAACAGAAAATAATAATTAGTAACAGGAAACTAAAAGAAAATATTTGGTTTATTCCCAAAATTCAGAATAATAAAAATTAAAATAAATATTACCATATAAAAAACATCACGTCAACAACACATTTTACTATTTGAAAATGTTTTGATATAAATAAATATACTTTTACAAATAAAAAGCACTCTATACAAACCTTCAGTCCTCAAGTGCGTTTCCAATTGCATCCCGTTATATTATTACCTTTTATCCAGTTATTAAACTCACTAAATCATATAACATATATAAAAATCTCATATTTATTCATTATTGTATATATTTATAATACTTAAATTATTCAAATATTTCAATACATATTACAAAATAAATGTAATTGTAAAAAAATTAATTAGCAGTATGACCGCACATCATACTGCTAGTACTTCTACAAGTCCCTGCTGCCGGGCTTTGAAGGTATTGATCCTTCTTTGCACATAGGGCAGCCATTGGGTTCATATGTATCTATGTCAACTCTGATAAGGCTTTTATATGGTATATCGAACAGTACCTTACCGCCGCTTCTGTCCACTACACTGCCTACTCCGACAACCTCAGCACCCTTAGATCTGACAAGATCTATTACCTCCTTGACAGATCCGCCGGTAGTTATTACGTCCTCTACAACAAGAACCTTTGAACGCCTTGCTATTTCAAAGCCTCTTCTGAGTGTCATTACTCCGTTTTCTCTTTCGGCATATATTGCTTTTACCTCAAGATGTCTGCCAACCTCATAGGCAAGGATAATTCCACCAAGAGCAGGTCCAATTACAATATCTATATCATAGCCTTCAAATTTCTCTGCCAGCCCTTTGGATATTTCCACACTGCACTCCGGATGCTGAAATATCTTTGCGCACTGCATATATTTGTTACTATGTTTCCCTGAGCTTAATACAAAATGACCGTGCTGAAGTACACCGGTCTTCTCTAAAATTTCCTGTACCCTTTCCTTGGTCAGCATATAATTCCTCCTTTATATTACATCCAGTTTACCCCTTATATCGTCAATACTGTTAAAATTATTCTCAATCAAATATTGTTCTATTCCCTTTAATATCTTTAAGGGAGCATATGGATCCGTAAAGTTTGCAGTGCCAACCGATATTGCAGAGGCACCTGCCAGAATGAATTCAACAGCATCCTCCCATGTGGATATACCACCCATTCCTATTACGGGTATATTTACTGCTTTGCATACCTGCCATACCATTCTCAATGCTACGGGCTTCACAGCCGGACCCGACAGTCCTCCTACAATGTTTGCAAGTATCGGCTTTCTAGATTTAATATCTATTGCCATACCCAGCAGTGTGTTTATCAGTGAAAGTGCATCTGCACCTGCTTCCTGGGCGGCTGAAGCTATCTCTACAATATCTGTAACATTGGGCGACAGCTTTACTATTAAAGGTACCCTGCTGTGCATTTTTACATGTTTCGTAATATTGTAGACAGAATCGCATTTTGTTCCAAAAGCTACACCGCCTTCTTTTACGTTTGGGCAGGAAATGTTCAGTTCTATTCCATCTACACGACTGCCAAGCTTCTCGGCCATCTCACAGCATTCTTCCACAGTATTTCCTGCGATGTTGGCTATTACTGCAGCAGTATACTTTCTGAGAAAGGGCAGCTCCTCCTCAATAAATACATCTATTCCCGGATTTTGTAATCCTACACTGTTCAATATTCCTGAAGGAGTTTCTGCTATTCGTGGTGCTTTGTTGCCCTCCCGAGGCTTCAAAGTAAGACCCTTTACTGCTATTGCCCCCAGAAGACTCAGGTCGTAGTAAGCTCCATATTCCTTTCCAAAACCAAATGTGCCTGAAGCGACAGTCACTGGATTTTTCAACTGTATTCCGGAGAGGTTTACTTTTGTACTAAACATCAAAGACCACCTCCTCTGAGTTGAACACAGGTCCATCGCTGCATACCTTGCTGTGGTGCCAGCCGGCTTCATTATCTGCCTTTGTTTTACACACACATACCAGACAAGCTCCTATTCCACAGCCCATTCTTTCCTCCAAGGACAGATAGCATTCAGTATTATTTTCCTTGCAAAGCTCCTTGACTTTTTTCATCATGATTTTGGGTCCGCATGTATATATTACATCATATTTATGCAAATTTCCAGCCAATAAATCTGTCACAAAGCCCTTTATGCCTGCACTGCCGTCTTCTGTTGCAATATACACCTCTTTACTCACTTTCTCAAATGCATCTATTTTATAAATATCAGACCTGAAGCCCAAATATGCATCGCAATTTTCAAGCTGTGCTGCAAGTTCTAGAAGTGGTGCTGTCCCTATACCTCCTCCTACAACTGCGCATCTCTTGTTATTTTTTATAGGAAAACCATTGCCTAGAGGACCCATAACATCCAGAAAATCTCCGGATTCAAGCCTGCTTAACTCTATGGTCCCTTTTCCCTTAAGCTGATACAGTATTGCTATTGCACCATTTTGTCTGTTTATCCTGTTTATGCTGATAGGCCTCCTGAGCAGCGGATAATCTGTTCCATAGGGCTTTATATGAATAAACTGTCCTGCTTCTGCTTTATTTGATATTTCCTTGTCCAGAATAATCATTTCATAAATCTCGTCATTTAACCTAATGTTTTTCAGTATCTCAGATTTATTACAATACATTTTTATCCCCCTTCTACCAGGCCAGCTTCTTTTGTCTTCCAAGCTCATTGTTTATGTCGTCTCTCATCTTTATTGCCGCTTCCCTTGCTGCTTCAGCAAATTGGTTTTCACTAAATCTGCTGCTGTAATCAGGAGCCTTATATGCTGCTATTATTCCCCTTGAGGAGTTCACCAAAGCACCAAGACCGTTTTCATTGAAGCATTCTGCTGCATCCTCCGCCGTACCTCCCTGTGCACCATAACCGGGTACAAGAAAATAGTTATGCTTCATAAGCTTTCTCAGCCTGGCTGCATCCTCCTTGAAGGTTGCACCGACAACTGCACCAACACTGCTGTAACCATGTCTTCCTCTGCTGCCGTCTCCCAGTTCCACCACTATTTCTGCCACATGCTCATATATCCTTCTGCCATTGCTGACTAAATCCTGTATATCAACTGATGATTTATTGGAGGTCTTAACAAGTACGAATACACCCTTGCCATTCTTTTTACAGTTCTTCACGAAGGGAGCTATAGAATCAGTGCCTAAATATGGGTTTACAGTTATAATATCCGTATCTGCGGAATATGCATTGTCTCCAAGAAAAAAGTCAGCATAACCCTCTGCAGTAGAGCCTATATCTCCTCTCTTTACATCCCCTACAACCACCATACCCTTTGATTTTGCATAGCTACAGGTCTCCATAAAACATTCAAGTCCTGGGGGTCCGTATTGCTCGTAGAATGCAATCTGAGGTTTAACTGCAGGTACTATATCATACAGATAGTCAATAAGCTGCTTGTTATAACAAAGAAAGGCTCTTGCTGCATCCTTTGCAACTTCTCCCGTGTTTGCTTCCTCTCTGATAAAGCCCGGTACATATTCCAGTCTCGGGTCCAAACCCACCACCGTATGGTTTTTGCACTTCACTACCCTTTCAATCAACACGTCAAATATCATATTAATCCTCCTTAATATTGTTATTTGTGTAAACCAGCATGCCATTACAAATTGTGTATACAACCTCTCCATAATAGCTTCTTCCGTGAAACGGAGTATTGCTGCTTTTGGAAACAAAGCTGTTTTTATCTATTATGACCTTTTTTTCAGTATCAACCAGAACTATATCGGCTGTCTTGCCTTCTGCTATAATCCCCTTGTCAATACCTAAAATCCTGGCAGGATTATAGCTCATAATGCGTGTGAGCCTCCTTATATCTATGATTCCTTCTCTTACCAGCGTCGTGAAGCATACAGAAAATGCTGTCTCTATACCTGAAATACCAAAGGCTGCTATGTAAAAATCCTCTCCTTTGTCTTCCTTACTGTGAGGTGCATGGTCTGTTGCAATTACATCCACTGTACCATCAGCTACAGCCTTCCATAACAGTTGCACGTCATTAATGGTGCGCAAGGGAGGATTAACCTTACAATCTGTGTATCCCTGCTCTATTATGTCTTCTGATAATGCCAGATGATGAGGAGTTACTTCACAGGTAACCTTCACGCCCCTTTGCTTGGCCTTTCTTATCAGTTCCGCGGAGCCTGCCGTGCTGATGTGTGCTATATGGATTCTTGCATCCAGCATTTCTGCCTCCTGAATATCTCTGGCTATGGGAAGCTCCTCTGACAAAGCCGATATACCCTTCAGTCCCAGTCGCTTAGAGGCCTGGCCCTCGTTTATGACTCCTCCCGCCACCAGCTTCAAGTCCTCACAGTGATCGATCAACAGCAGACTGTTATCCTTAGCAGTCTTCAGAGCACTTCTAAGCAGCTCATCACTGTGAACGGGGCGGCCGTCATCAGAAAATGCTACTGCTCCAAGCTGCTTAAGCCTGCTCATGTCAGTTAGTTCAGTACCATTTTGCTCTTTGGATATAGCTGCAATAGGGAAGACATTGATGCAGGCTTCAGCTTCAATAATTTCCAGAAGCCTTATAAGCTCCTTCTCATTATCTATTACAGGCCTTGTGTTGGGCATGCAGCATACGCTTGTATATCCCCCTTTAGCTGCTGAGCGTGAACCTGTCCTTACCGTTTCCTTGTATTCAAAACCCGGCTCCCTAAAATGCACATGCATATCCACAAAACCCGGCAGTGCATACAAACCACGGGCATCAATAATATGATCTGCCTCATAATCCAGGCCGGATGCTATTTTTTCCACTATGCCGTCTCTTATTAGTATGTCGGATTTACTACCATAGTCAGTAATTGCATCTGCTATGCGGCAGTTTTTTATAAGTAATCTCATTTTCTACCTCCTTGAATATTAACAAAAAAAGAGTAGAATACTACTCTTTTTCACCTAAAACAACACCATCTTTGGAATCCACTTCTTTTACCATGACAATAACTATTTCGTTTTTGGATGTAGGAACATTTTTACCTACAAAATCTGCTCTTATAGGCAGCTCTCTGTGTCCTCTGTCTACAAGCACAGCAAGCTGTATGCTTTCCGGCCTTCCCAAATCAATAACCGCATCCATGGCAGCTCTTATTGTTCTGCCGGTAAACAATACGTCATCCACAAGTATTACCTTCTTGCCGGAAATACTGAAATCAATTACCTGAGAGTTATCAATAGAACTGTGCTGCTTCTTGTCAATGTCGTCTCTATAGGGTGTAATATCCAAAGCAGCTACCTTTAAAGATACCCCCTCAATGCTCTCGATTTTATCCTTTAAACGAAAGGCAAGAGATACGCCCCTGGTCTTTATACCGAGGAAAACCAAATCCTCTGTACCTTTGTTTTTTTCTACTATTTCATGGGCTATTCTTGTAAGCGCTCTATCCAATGCTTTTTCATCCATTATTTCTGTCTTTAGCTTCATAATATCACCACCATGTATGTAGTTGACGGCTGCGGGTATTGGCCACCGGCCGCCAGCCGCCGGCATTTAGCTGGATATAGGGTACTTGTTGCGAGTTGCGTCCCTTTGGAACGCTCAGGTTGCGGGTAAAGTACAACAAAAAAACTGCCAAAAGGCAGTCAGGTTGCACAGCTAATAAACAGCAGTTGTCTATGTCACCTTACCAGCCTCACAGGACGAGTTTAAAGGACTTTTATATGATAATATCATAATACATTTGAAAATGCAATATGATATTATCGGCTTCTAGCTACTAGCTACTGGCCTTTTCATTTGCTACGCAAATGCTTTAGACAGCTTTCAGTTGTCCGCTTTTGACTACGAAGCTAGCTCAACCTAGCAGCTAGTGGCTAGGAGCTAGTAGCCAAAAAACCAGCGAACAGCAACTAACTATAGTTTAGCTCTAAGCGTATTAAGTATTTTTTCAAAGTATTCCGGCAACGGCGCTTCAAATTCCATATATTCCTGTGTCTTTGGATGAACAAAGCCCAAAACTCTCGCATGCAGCAGCTGCCCGCTGGTATCAAATCTCTGCTTCTTATAGCCGTATACCGTATCCCCTACAATAGGATGCCCCACGTGCGCCATATGCACTCTGATTTGGTGAGTTCTGCCGGTCTCAAGCTGTGCTTCTATAAAGGTATTATTATCAAAAAGCTCCAAAACCTTATAATGGGTTATGGCACGCTTTCCGTTTCTGTCAACCACTGCCATCTTCTTTCGGTCTGAAGGGTTTCTGCCGATAAGGGTGTCTATTCTACCGCTATCATTTTTGAGCCTTCCCTCAAGAAGTGCACTATATTTCCTGGTTATGGAGTGCTCCTTCAGCTGTTCGGCAAGACTTATGTGCGCTTCATTGGATTTTGCAATAACTATAATGCCTGAGGTGTCCTTGTCGATTCTGTGTACTATGCCGGGTCTCATTATTCCGTTTATGCCCGAAAGATTATCACAATGCTCCATTAATGCATTAACCACAGTGCCGGTATAATTGCCATGAGCCGGATGAACCACCATTCCCTGCGGCTTGTTTATCACTATCAGTTCAGTATCTTCGTATACAATATTAAGTTCTATTCTCTCCGCTTCGATTTTCAACGGAACCGGTTGAGGCATATGCATTATCACATGATCCTTAAGCCTAAGCTTATAGTTGGACTTTACAGGCTTATCATTAACCTTTACATGACAGTCATCTATAAGCTTTTGCATATAGGTTCTTGAATAGCCGTCAACCTTTTCGGCAAGTATCAGGTCAAGCCTTTTCCCCAATTCATTTTCACCTGCAGTAAACTCTAAATATTGCATAGCTTTACTCCTATAGACTTACATCCTTCTTAATAAGTATATATCCGCACAATGCAATTGCACCTATAACAATAGCTGAATCTGCAATATTGAATACAGGCGGAAATATAGAAAAATGAAGAAAATCCACCACATAACCCAGCCTGATCCTATCTATGAGGTTACCTATTGCACCTCCCATTATCATGGAGAGACATATAGATATAAACGAATATCTCTTCTTATACGCACGAAAAAGAAAGTACGCCACTGCAACAGAAATAATGCTGGTAGTTATTGTAAAGAACAGTACGTTATTTTTAAACATACCAAATGCAATCCCGTAGTTTTGTACATATGTGATATAGAAGAACTTGTTTATAATGGTAATATCCCCGTTCAGCATGACTCTGCTTAAAACCAGATACTTTGAAAGCTGATCAAGAAAAATCACCAAAGCTATTATCAATATCGGATACATTTCTTTCCCCCTCGATGTTCAGTTTTACTGATATTCTTTATTTACCATAAGATTATATCATAAAAGGTAAAAAAAGACACGGGTACACCGTGTACTTTATTCATAATGTTGAATGAAAAACTAAATTCCAGTTTATAAGATTTAATGTAGAATTTAGTCTTTCTTAAATTCCAGAATTCCTTTACGATGAGATTGAGTTCCCTATCCGCAGTGAAAGGAGTTTTTCTATGA
>JBMORW010000026.1:0-89137 GCA_049322695.1 Bacillota bacterium
TCCCTACATAGGTTATTATTCCGTCTGCTTCTATCTCATAATGCTCTGCATTGGCTACCGCTTCCCATACTATGGTCACTGAGGAGTTGGTAGCTGTTGCAGTAATGTTTGTTGGTGTGTAAGGCAGCTCATCCTGCGTCTTTATGCCTACCTCACTGCTGAACTCTCCTGCTCCCGCCGTATTTACCGCTCTAAGCTTGTAGGTGTGATAGGTGGCAGGCAGCAGTCCTTCATGTATGTACGAAAGCTTGCTGGAGCTTACTGTTGCCAGCAGATTGTCACCTTCATATATTTCATAGCCTTCTGCTCCTTCTACCCTTTCCCAGGTAAGTGTCACACTGTCGCTTGCAGCTGAAGCATCCAGCGAGGTTGGTCTTCCCGGTACTGAGGATATGGTTTCTCCATAGCTCTTGGTGCTGTGTATGCTTTCTTCACCATTGCTCATTCTTCCACGCACTTGGAAGGAGTATGGCGTATTTGGCATCAAGCCTGTTACTTTTATGGTCTTATCCGGCAGTGTAACCCATACAGGTGCATCTACAAGCTCCCCTGTCTGCGCTACATATCTGTTGTTGCTGGATATCTGATATTCTACTGTGTTTGGATTGTCATCCGTAATCATTATATCCACTGTATCAGCAGAAGGGTTGGAGGTAGTTAGGCTGACATTCCATGATAGTGTGGTAGCTGTGCCTACATCGAACCAGTCTGTTTCGTAGCCGTCTGTGTTACGCCCTTTTACCTTTATCTTGTAGGTAGTGGAGCTATTGAGCCCTGTAACTGTATCCTCCAGAGCGCTTGTCCAGGGATTCTGCTTTATGAGATTATCGTTCTCATCAAAGGCAGCCAGTGAGTAGGTGATATCATCCACTGTACTGTTGTTTGCCCAGTTGGCTGATATTCTTGTGTAGGATACTGTACCAAGCTGTGCTGAGGCTATGGCGAAGGCATTGGTCAGGACTCGCACTGGGGTTGTAGCATAATATTTTGAATATTCATTCCCTAGTTGACCATGTGAATTGTGCCCCCATGAATAAACAGTTCCATCGTTTTTCAATGCAAAACAAGTACTGCTATCACCATATATGGCTTTAACATTATCTAATCCGTCAACCTTTGTTGGTGTAATTTTATTATCATATGCTCCATTACCAAGCTGACCACTTCCATTATGACCCCAAGTATATACTGTTCCATCACTCTTGACAGCTGCACTGTACGAGTGCCCATTTAGTAAGCCGATTACATCTGTTAAGCCTATAACTTGAACAGGTACTGGTCTATTCAATGTTGTTCCATCTCCTAATTGACCATTATAATTATATCCCCATGCCCATAATGTCCCATTACTCTTAAGTGAAAGAGTATTATGTTGATTATTGCTTAAAAGTACAACATCTGACAATCCAGACACTTGAACTGGGTAAGTAATATTTGAGTATGACCCATATCCTAGTTCACCATTATTATTATATCCCCAAGCATATACAGTCCCGTCATTCTTAAGAGCAATACTATGATTGCTATAGCACACTATTTCTTTAACATTGCTAATTTGTGAATATGTAGGACTTGAAACATTGGTAGTACCACCGTTACCAATTTGTCCATATATATTGTTACCCCATCCATAAACATATCCATCTGCGCGTAATGCTAAGCTAAATCCAGATCCTGCGGAAATTGCAGTTGCGTTACTAAAAACTTGAATAGCTGTACTTCTGCTAGTAGTACTCCCATTCCCAAGTTCACAGCTATTATTATAGCCCCAAGTCCATACTGTACCATCCGTCTTAAGTGCCATACTATGATTATTTCCACATGATATTTGCTTGATGTTGCTTAAGCTTGAAACCTGAACTGGTGTGTTCCTGTGTACTGTAGTACCATCCCCTAGTTCTCCATTCCCATTGTATCCCCACGACCAAACTGTTCCATCCTCTTTAAGTGCTAAAGCAAAGCTACCTCGCATATCAATTGCTTTTACATTAGTTAGACTTGGTACTTGAGTTAGACTTGTCACTGACATTTCACTAGATCCAATACCTAATTGCCCATAATAATTATAACCACATGACCAAACAGTTCCATCATTCTTAAGAACTAATGTAGTCCCATTCCTGCTAATAATATGTTTTACGTTATTTAGCCCTTCAATAATTTTAGGTGTATTTCTACTAAATACCGATCCATCGCCAAGCTGGCCATAAGGATTTATACCCATAGACCATATAGATCCATCATCAGTGATTACAGAGATAATATAGTTACCAACTGATGCTTGTGTCGCCCTTTCTATTTTGTTAATTTTGGCTGGAATACTTCTATTGGACATAGTTCCATCACCTAGTTGTCCATACCCGTTATTTCCCCACGTCCACATTGTTCCATCATTTTTTATAGCTATGCTACTGCCTCTATAACTGCTTATAATTTTTGTAATTCCAGATAAGTTTGATATTTGTTGTGGCGAATTTACATTCGATGTAGTTCCATTTCCTAACTGTCCATGTTCATTATTTCCCCAACTCCATACTGTTCCATCACTTTTGAGAGCCATAGTATAATTGCATCCAGTAGATATGGAAATAATATCCATAAGGCTAATCACTTTTACTGGAATATAACTATTAGTTGTTGTACTGTTCCCTAATTGACCATATCCGTTATGTCCCCATGACCATACTGTTCCATCATTTTTTAGTGCAATACTATAATAGTTATAGCAGTCAACATCTGAAATATTACTCAAGTTGGATACTTTAACAGGTGTATATGAATTTGTTGTAGTTCCATTCCCTAGTTCACCATATCCATTATATCCCCAAGTATATACCTCACCATTACTCTTTAGTGCAACAGTATGACATTCACTCTCCGCAATCTTGATAACATCAGTAATCCCCGTAACCTGTGTAGGTACATTCTTATTCTGAGTAGTACCATTACCTAACTGTCCATTACCATTGTTTCCCCACATCCACAATGTTCCATCATTCTTTATTACTGCACTTACATAGTAATTAGCATATATGGTTTTTACATTATCAAGTCCAACAATCTGCCTGGGAGTATTCCTATTTGTAGTTGTACCATCACCCAACTGTCCATAGGTGTTATATCCCCAAGTCCATACTGTTCCGTCACTTTTCAAAGCGATGTTATGATAATAGCCACATGCAATATCTACAATATTACTTAAGCCTGTTACCTGCACAGGCTTGCTGCTCTGTTCAAAGGTACCATTGCCAAGCTGTCCATAGTTGTTACTACCCCATACCCATACTGTGCCGTCATTTTTCAGCAGCACAGTATGCAAGCTGCCCATAATCAGCTTTATCTGTGTACCGGCTGCCTCTACCTTGCTGCCAAAATTCATTTTACCGCTTCCCAAATCCATACTGCAGTTCAGCATAATGCTGAAAAGCATCACAAAACATAGTGCGATTGAAATACTCTTCCTCTTCAGTTTCAAACAAATACCTCCTTTTGACTATCTGTAAAACTACCTTTCTCAAATAGCTTATTTAGCTCACCTGCCCTTCTTTTCTTTGTCCTTCAGTACCCCTATGCCACCCTTTATGTAATAATAATTTATATAATATTGTTGCTTTTTTTATTTTATCAATGAACAAACGCAAATTATGTCGAACTACGCTGGCGAAAAAAATATTTTTTTTACTATGTTAATATATATCAAGTATCAATACTGCCCCATAAAAATAATGAGTAAAAAAAACAGAGATTGTGTAATTCACAATCTCTGTTTGCATTACTTTTATATTATTTACTATATACGCTGACGAGCTTTGCCCCTTCCTGCTGCTTCCTTACCTCTATTCATTCAAGTTCAGATGCTCGCTTGTTACTGCGTAGATTATTCTTTCGCAAATGTTGGTTACGTGGTCTGCCACTCTTTCAAGGTATTTGCTTACGAAGAGGAAGTGTGTGGCCTGTGTTATCTTCTTTGGGTCCTCCATCATTATCACCAGAAGCTCTCTGAATATCTGGGAGTAGAGTGCATCTACTTCATCGTCCATCCTGCTAATCTCTTTCGCCTTTTCTATATCCTGATGTACAAAGGCATCTATGCAGTCCTTTACCATCTTGCTTGCAAGCTCTCCCATCCTCGGTATGTCTATAAGCTCTTTTATATATACTTCATTTGAAAGCTTTATGGTTATTTTGGATATATCCACTGCATGGTCTGCTATTCTTTCCAGATCGGTGATTATTTTCAGTGCAGTAGCTATCTGTCTAAGGTCCTTTGCCATAGGCTGCTGCAAAGCAATAAGCTTGAAGCATTTGTCCTCTATATCAAACTCCATTTTATCGGGTACATCATCGCCTTCTATTACCTTCCTTGCCAGCTCCACATCCTGATGCTTCAGCGCCTTTATGGAGTTCAGCAGAGCTTCTTCAACAACACTGCTCATCTTTACCAGATCGAGCTGCAGGTCCTGTAACTCTTTATCAAAATAATTTCTGGTCATGTTTTGCCTCCTATAATTTTTTTGGCTTATATGCTATGTCTTAGCCGAATCGCCCGGTTATATAGTCCTCTGTGCGCTTATCTCTCGGCTTATAGAAGATGTTCTCTGTCAAATCACTTTCTATGATTTCACCATTCAGGAAAAACGCCGTATAGTCAGATATTCTTCCTGCCTGCTGCATGTTATGCGTAACTATTACTACCGTATAATCCTTCTTAAGCTGCTCCATAAGGTCCTCTATTTTTAGGGTTGATCCCGGGTCAAGAGCAGATGTCGGCTCATCCATTAAAAGTACTTCAGGCTCCACGGCAAGTACTCTGGCTATACAAAGACGCTGCTGCTGACCGCCTGAAAGTCCAAGTGCAGGCTTATGAAGCCTATCCTTCACCTCTTCCCATAATGCTGCTCCCCTTAAGCTTCGTTCAACTATTTCGTTCAGCCTGCGTTTATCCTTGATACCATGTATTTTAGGACCATATACTATATTGTCATATACAGACATAGGGAACGGATTCGGCTTCTGAAATACCATACCGACTCTTTTGCGAAGCTCTATTACATCATACTTTTCTATACTCACTCCATCTAAAGAGATATCTCCCATTATCTTTACGCCTTCAATCAAATCGTTCATGCGGTTCAATGTTCTCAGAAATGTAGATTTTCCGCAGCCTGACGGTCCTATTAGAGCAGTAACTGCATTTTCAGCTATATTTATATTTACGTCTTTAAGTGCGTGAAAATCACCATAATGCAGATTCAAATGCCCTATTTCCATTTTATTTTCCAATCTATTCTCAGCCATTTTTGACCTCCTTATTTTACTCTCAAAAGTCAATTATTCAAATGTCAATATCTGTATTATAATTTGATCGTTAATAATATTGAAATTATTGCAAATCAATAAAAAATTCAAATCTTAATATATTAAATGCCATATTAATTCTATTATAAATACAATCATGTATTATTATTATACTGTTAAAATATTGTTAAGCTAATGTAAATACACTTACCCGCATTTTCTGACATAGCTGCACTGTAAGGCATTGCTACAGCTTGAACTCACTTACAACTCTTTTAGATTTTGCCAGTGCATCCAAATTAACAGCTGCTGTTGATATTTCATCCATGGAAGCATTCCGCTCTTTCACTGCTGCAGATACGTTCTGTGTACTTGAAGAGTATTGCTCACTTAGCTTTACCATGCTACGTATACCCTCTTACACACTTTTGCCAAGCTTTTCGATTCAGCTTTGGACTATGGAATTTATAGCTCTCTGGTTAAATACTATATTCAAGGTACCATACTATTTATCAGCTTCAAATGCAGCGAATTATATATAGTATACAGAAATAAGCTTGTCTATTTTGAGAGAGTGCAAACGAAAAATCAAATTATCAATAACGTTTTTGAAATTTGTTTCTAATCAATATCGCAATTGAGTTCATAAGGAACAAAAGCAACAGCAGCACAACTATAGTTGCTGCAGCCAGATTTGCATATTCCGGCGTCAGTACTGTATCAAGTGTCCAATAATATATCTGTATGGGGAGAGCAGTGAAGTCATCCATAAAGCTGTTGGGCGTTGTCAATATTAGTGTGGGTATACCCAGAACAACCAAAGGAGCAGTTTCTCCTATTGCTCTTGAAAGTGACAATATAGAGCCTGTCATTATACCTGGCAATGCAGCAGGCAGTACAATTCTCCAGATTGTTGTCCATTTAGTTGCGCCAAGAGCATAGGAAGCATCTCTAAGAGATTTTGGCACTGCCCTTAATGCTTCCTGACTGGATACAACAACAATAGGCAGAACCAACAATGACATAGTCAAGCCTCCTGCAAGTACAGTAGAGCCCAGGTTAAGCAGTCTTCCGAATACTGTCAGTCCAAGCAAACCGAAAATTACTGACGGCACTCCGGATAAATTGGAGATATTAGTATTTATCAAATTCAATAATAAACCTTTTTTTGAGTACTCCTCCATATATATAGCAGTAGCCAATCCTAAGAATAACGTAACAGGTGCGACTATTGCCATTAACAATACCGATCCGGCTATAACCCCTTTTATACCGGCTTTTTCAGCATTAATTGACAATTTGCTGGTTAGAAGCTGTAAATCCAGCCACCCAATACTCTGGCTTACTACTCTATACAGTAACAAACCCAATACAAACATAGCGAATATGATAGTGAAAGAAAATACGACTCTGGCTGCCTTATCCAGCATAATTCTTTTCTTCATTCTTTTATGAGCAGCTTCGTCATACATATATGTTCTTACAGCGTTTTTATTATTGTTTAGAATATATGAAGTTTCTTTCATATTAGTATTCCTTCCTATACTTATTAGTAATGTATCTTGCAAGCAGATTCATTAAGAGAGTAAAAGCAAACAGCAAAAGCCCTACTGCATACAAGCTGTAATATCCAATGGTTCCGCTGCCGGCATCCCCGCTTGTAAACTCAACGATGTAGGCTGTCATTGTTTGGATAGGCTGTGTAAAATTAAGTGTAAAGTTCTTTGAACTGCCGCTTGCTATTGCAACAATCATAGTCTCTCCTATGGCTCTTGAAATAGCCAGTACAAATGAGGCAATAATACCGGAAATAGCTGCAGGAATAATAACCCTTACCGTAACTTCTAATCTGGTTGCACCCAACGCCAAAGCACCTTCTCTAATAGAATTTGGAACGGCATTCATAGCATCCTCTGACAGTGAAGTAACAAGCGGTATAATCATAATACCCATTACTATACCCGGACTAAGTGCATTCTTTGCCTCCAATCCCGGAATAATCTTCATCAAAAACGGTGTAACAAACGAGTAGGCAAAGAATCCATAAACTATTGTAGGTATTCCCGCAAGCACCTCTATAATTGGCTTCAGTACCTTTCTTCTGCTTGCTGATGTAAACTCACTTAAATACATAGCTGCAGTCAACCCTATGGGGATTGCAACTATCATGGCGATTGCAGAAGTAAGAAAGGTTCCTGCAATCAAAGGTAAAAATCCGAAGGAAGGATTTTCCTTCAAAGGTGCCAGGTTAGTACTGAAAATCTCTTTTAAGGGCACTGCTCTGAAAAAGTGTGACGCATCAACTACTAAGGTAAATACGATTCCAATTGAAGTTAAAATTGATATTGATGCTATCAGCAGCAGTACACCCGGTATGATTTTTTCTATTCTTTTGGACCAGGTACCATCTCGTTTGCTTACACTCTGTTGCTTATTTACAAAGTTTGTCATAAAAACACTCCATTTCAGCAAAATCAAGCTATATTATCCATATTGCATTAACCGCATTAAGACGAGAAGATATAAATCTCCTCGTCTTATTGTTGTTTTAAATTAATATATATTATTTCAACGCTTCTAATTGCTTCATATACTCAGCATATACTGAATCCGGCAGTGGAGCAAATCCATTATCGCCTGCCAATCTCTTGCAGCCTTCAGCTGAAACAACATACTTAGCAAAGTCAAGGACTTGCGGCTTTTCCTTAGCATAGTTCAGATTCAGGTAAGTGAACACCGGACGAGTAAAGCCTGCATATGGAAGGTCTTCGCCTATTGTCTCTAGTGTAGGTTCTACCGGACCCTTGCCAAAGTCAACCTTTACCGCTGTCAGCTTATCTTTGTTCTTTACATAGTATCCGAATCCGAAGAACGCAATAGCATTTTTGTCTTTTGAAACCAGGTCAACCAATGTTGAATATTCTTGTTGAAGGTTAACAGTCTTGACCATATCTTGCTTCTTAAGTATTGATTCATAGAAGAACTCATATGTTCCGTGGTTTTCGTTTGGACCATAGAATTTGATTTCTTCCTTTGGCCAGTCAGCTCTTATGTCGGACCAGAGCACCTTGTCGTCTGCTTTGAACTTTCCTGACAGATACATATTGACTATTTCATCTTTAGTCATTTCAGCTGCCCAAGTATTTTCTTTGTTAATAACCATTGTCAAACCGTCAAGAGCCACTTTTATTTCCATGAACTCTATTCCGTTGTCCTTAGCTGCTTTTGCTTCTTCATCTTTTATCTTTCTTGATGCATCTGAGAAGTCCAGTTCGCCCGGGATGAACTTCTTAAAGCCTGCGCTTGAGCCGGCTCTGCCAACCTGTACACTTACATCAGGCTGCACGTTGCTCATATATTCCTCAGCTATGTTAGCCATTAAAGGATATACTGTACCGGATCCATCTATAATAACTTTGCCTTCAAGCTTTGCAGCTGCTGCTTGAGTTGGTGTTGCCTCTGGAGTTGTGCTTGGCTCTGAGGCTTGGCCGCAACCGGCAAGTACACCCGCTGATAAAACAAATGCTAGAATAATAGCCACCAATTTGATTTTGCTCATTCTTATTATCTCCCCTTAATTTTTATTAATATTATTATTCGTACTTGGTACAATTATAATTTATCATCCCATTGTTAATCGAATATATTCAATTTGTAAAATCCGTGTTAAGATATTAACCCCAAATGTAAAATCACACCATGTCACAAATTGTATCGTTTTGGCTAATAGGACATAAAAAGGTAAAACATATAGATGCTTTTTATCGGAAATTAAAAAGCAGGGTGATTAGCCCTGCTTTGCCGGTAACTGTATTTTGAATTTTGTTCCTTTTCCCAAAGTGCTTTCAACATCTATCTCGCCGTCAAACTGCTTGACTATATGCTTGACAATCGCCAATCCAAGTCCTGTTCCGCCAACCTTTCGCGAACGTGCTTTGTCAACCCTGTAAAAACGCTCAAACAGCCTTGGCAGGTGCTCTTTGGAAATCCCGATACCATTGTCTATTACATTTATTACAATACCTTTATCATAATTGTAGGCTTCGACCTTTACTTTTCCTCCGTCCGGTGTATACTTGACAGCGTTGTCAACAAGGTTTATTAGCATTTGCTTAAGGTTGTCACTTTCACCCAGAAGCATTTTTAAATCATCAGCTATATTACCTGAAATATCTATATTCTTTTTCTTTGCCTGATTTGAAAGCATTGATACAACCTCAGATATTACATTTTTAACATTTATGTCCTGCAAGGTATATCTTGTCTTTTTGCTCTCAAGCTCGGATAGAGTAAGTATATCGGATATCAAACGATTCAGCCTGTCGGCTTCATCCTCAATAATGTTCAGAAATCTGGTGGATGCTTCCACATCTTCTATTGCTCCACCTTTAAGTGTCTCCACAAAGCCTTTTATCGAGGTCAGAGGTGTTTTGAGCTCATGGGATACGTTTGCAACAAACTCGCTACGCATGTTCTCCAGCTTTCTCAGCTCTGTTATATCCTGAAGAACAATTATTGCACCGATTATCTGCTCATTTTCAACATGCTGTATGGGATTTGCATATACTTTGAGTATTCTTTCTTCTGCATAACCCAGAGTTATTTCGGTATCAACAAAGTTATTCTCATTTATTATAGCCTTTAAAAAGTTATCCAGTTGATTATTCTTTACAACAAGCATAAAATGCCTGCCGATTATTTCCTCGTCTTCAATTTCCAGCAGCTTGACTGCAACGGGATTTATGAAGAGTATTTTCTTGGCACTGTCCACTGCTATTATTCCGTTAGCAACGCTGGATAGTATAGCTTCCATTTTGGTGCTTTTATCCTTTATATTGTTTATGGTATCATGCAGAGTTGAAGCCATGTAGTTTATGGAGTTCGCAAGCTGAGTCATCTCATCATTGCCGGTTAGTTTGATTCTCTTTTCAAACTGACCGTTTGCAATTTCAGATGCAATCTCTGTCATTTCTTCCACAGGCTTGGTTATTTTTTTTGCCACTGTGTAGCCAAGCAGTGATGCTATAAGTAGACCGGCAAATATAGATATCAATGCACTTTGATAAAGCTTCCGTATAAGCAATCCAATTTCAGTCAAGGGGTTGGACAGCCTCAATACACCCTTTACTTCGCCGTTAATGTATACAGGCAGCGCAATATACATCAGGTTAACACCCAAGGTGCTGCTGAATCTTCTTGATATCCCTGTTTTGCCGTTATAAGCATCTATTATCTCAGGTCTGTCGGCATGATTGTCCATAACAGTGGAATCCTTATCGGTGTCACTTATTACAATACCGTTCATATCTATAATAGTCACCCTGGAGCTGACCAAAGACTTTATCAGCTGCAGCTTGCTGTCAGCATAGCCCTTGTCCTTGGTGAGAAGATTCTGACCTTCCAGGTCTCTAATAAGAAATGCATTGGAAATCAGCTTTTTTTCAATAATATCATTATAATGGTCCTGTATGATTCTTACTGAAAGAAAGCCTGATACGAATACACCAATAAGAAGTATTAATATAAAATTTAAAAATAATCTTTTCTGCATATCTCCACCTGCTGAGTATGTTCAGCTACATTTGTCCTTTAATGGTTTAGAGCTCTATGTTCTCATTAAGTCTATATCCCACACCTCTTATAGTTTCTATAAACTGCGAGCTGTTCTCGTCATTTTCAATTTTCTGTCTCAAATGTCTTATGTGTACATCCACTGTTCTTGTTTCACCTATATAGTCATAGCCCCAGACCTTATCAAGCAGAAAATCCCTTGTCAGTACCTTTCCCTGATTTTCTGCAAGTATCCTCAGAAGCTCGAACTCCTTCAGAGTAAGAATAATCTTCTCACCCTGCTTTCTTACCTCATACTTTTCTTTGTCAATCTCAATGCTTCCAACCCTAATAACAGCTGCAGCCTCTTCCGCCTCAGGCTTGCGGGCCTCGTTGTCTTCCATTCTTCTGAGCCTTGCCCTTATTCTGGCTACAAGCTCCTTTATACTGAACGGCTTGGTAATGTAATCGTCCGCTCCAAGCTCCAGACCAAGTACCTTGTCAAACTCTTCTGATTTAGCCGTCAGCATTATTACAGGAACTTTTTTTGTTCTTTTGTCGCCCCTCAGCCTTTTACATACTTCCAGTCCGTCTATTCCGGGGAGCATGAGATCAAGCAGTATCAGATCAGGTGTGTTTGCATAAGCATCATTAAGACCGTCCAGCCCGTTTTCAAATGTAGTTACTTTGTAACCATTTTTTTCCAGATTATATTTTATTAGCTCCTGAATATGTAACTCGTCCTCAATAACAAGAATTCTCTGACTGTTCAAAAGTACTCCTCCTTAAATCCCTTAAATATTATATTATTTCTATTATTGCCGATAAACTTCCTCTATTCTCCCCATGATATCTGTGTGAAAAAAACATGTCATGATTGCACTTTGTACATAATCCGCTGACTGTTATATTTTCCGAAGGTACTCCTTTTTCCATCAAGGCTGTCTTATTGGCTTTCCATAGATCAATAAGATATTTATCGTTATCAGTTTTTTCAGCAAGCTCGACATGATTGCTGTAGCTTGTTCTGAACTGCTCATATACCTCATTGCCTACTTCATAGCAGCTTTTTTCGATAGAAGGTCCTATGGCAGCAAGACAATCCTTGGGATCGGTGCCGTACGCTCGCTGCATGCTTTCCAAGGCTTTTGCAGCAATTTTCAGTACAGTTCCCTTCCAGCCTGCGTGTATAAGTCCCACAGCCTTTTTTCCCTTATCAAGTATGTATACCGGCACACAATCAGCATAAAAAGTAATCAAGGGAATTCCAGGAACATTGGTAATCAAAGCATCTACTCCTACAATATCACTTTTTCTTGTCACACCCTTGCCGATATCGTTTATTCCTATTTCTCTAACAGTATCTCCATGAACTTGATTGGAAAATACCAGCCTTTTATAATCTATTTTTAACTCACTGCATATTATGTCAAGATTCCTTTCGACACTGCCCGGCTCATCGTTTTTGGAGAAGGAGGTATTGAGAGAGCTATACATGCCGGTGCTTACACCTCCAAGCCTTGTAGTAAACGCATGTTTTACCAGTCCAGTACCTTCAAAGGATGGTATAGTAAGATAAACAAGCTGTCCTTTCTGATTTAACTTAAAACCTGCTTCTATTGTTCTCCCTCCAAAATATCAAAGTCATAATTATCATTATGTATAACCAATACAATTCAATATCATATTTTTATGTTAATATTTTTTTAAGTTCTTTACAACAAAAAAAATGGTTAAAGTCTTTGCTATAAGAGCTTTAACCACAAATTTACATTATGATAATATTTACTTAACACTTTTCTCCAGCTTGTTTATTCTTTTACCCAATTCTTCTATTTCCAGCTCCAAAGGATCCGGTAGCTCTGTATGGTTGAGATCTATCCTTTCATTACAGACACCCTTGCTTATCTGATGTGCAGGTATACCCACTGCAGTGCAATATGGCTGTACCTCCTTGACAACTACCGCACCTGCACCTATCTTGGAATCATGACCTATAAGTATTGGTCCCAGCACCTTTGCACCTGCACCTATTGTTACATTGTTTTGTACAGTCGGATGTCTCTTGCCTTTGTGCTTTCCGGTGCCCCCCAAGGTTACACCCTGATAAATAGTTACATCGTCACCTATTTCTACAGTTTCGCCTATGACTACACCCATGCCGTGGTCAATAAAAAATCTTCTTCCAATAACTGCTCCGGGATGTATTTCTATACCCGTAAAAAATCTGCTTATTTGAGATATCAGTCTGGCCAGCAGATAAAGCTTATACCTGTAAAGAAAATGTGCAAATCTGTGGCTTAATACTGCATGCAAGCCCGGGTAGCATAGTATTACCTCAAAAATACTTTTCGCTGCAGGGTCTCTCTCCATTATAGTAGTAATGTCTTCTCTAACCTGTTTAATAAATGATTGCTTTACAGCTTTTCCCTTAACTGCATTTCCGGTTAGTTCAAAATTTGTTTCCATTTCCTTACCTCCAAAAATATTGACAGTTTGCTGCTAAAATAGGAAATTGGATCAGGCCGATTAACATCTGTTACTTCACCACCGATAAATACAAAAAGCCTCTTTACACGGTAAATACATGTAAAGAGGCAGTAATCCCTGCGGTTCCACTCTTCAAAATACTCTAGGATACAAGCATATCCCTGCACTGTAACGGGTGCCACCGTCTCAACCTACATTCCTATTCAGGAAGTTCAGCCAACAGCTCCTGGACGCACTTTCGACTGATATCTCCGGGATTGCTTTCAGCCCTCGGCAACCCCTCTCTTAGGAAACATCATATAGCCTACACTTTCCATTCAAAGCCTTTAATTCAATTCCTACTATTTTAGTATGATTTGATTATATTATATATACTATTTCATACTATGTCAATAAATATTTTTCGAGCCTATCCTTTTATTCTTATGCATTTTCCTTCAGTATGCTCATTTCTCTTTCTTCCATAAACTGATTCGTATATAAGCGATAGTAGTAGCCCTTCATTCTCATAAGCTGGTAGTGATTGCCCTGCTCTGTAATCTTACCGTCCTTTATTACCAATATCCTGTCTGCAGAACGTATTGTCGATAGTCTGTGAGCTATTATAAAGCTCGTTCTGTTTGCTAATACCTTCTGTATGGCATTCTGGATAGTCTGCTCTGTTTCGGTATCAATAGAGGAAGTAGCTTCATCCAGTACAAATATCTTTGGGTCTGCAAGTATCGCTCTTGCAAAGGACACCAGCTGCTTCTCACCTGTTGAAAGTCTGTTTCCGCCTTCACCTACTTCAGTATCATAGCCCTTCTCCAGCTTCATAATAAAATCATGGGCATTTACCAGTCTGGCTGCTTCTATTATTTCCTCGTCAGTAGCATTCAGTCTGCCATACCTTATGTTATCCTTTATGGTACCGCTGAAAAGGTGCGGTGACTGGAGCACATATCCCAGGTTTGACTGAAGCCATAGTATTGATCTTCTTCTATAGTCTATTCCGTCGATAAGTATTTCACCCTTGGTAGGCTCATAGAATCTGCAAATAAGGTTGACTATGGTACTTTTCCCTGAGCCTGTTTCACCTACTAGGGCTATGGTTTCACCGGCTTTCACGTCAAGATTGAAGTTTTCAAGTACCTTTTCTCCATCCTTATAGGAGAAGGATACATTCTTGAAGGTAATATGCCCTTTAATATCAGGCCAGTTGGTTACCAATGGATTAAAGGAATCTCCGTACTTCTTTATTATCTCCGGACTATCGTATATCTCCGGCTCTGTATCCACCATTGTCAGTATTCTCTCAGCAGATGCCTGAGCTGACTGGAACTCTGCGAATATTCTGGCAAGCTCCCTTACAGGCTCAAAAAACTGTATGGAATACTGTACAAAAAGCATTAATGTTCCATAGCTTATAACATTGAGTATTACAGAATTGCCTCCAAAGGTCAGTGCCATTGCCGTGCCGACACTTCCCAAACCCAACACTATAGGCAGGTATATTGATGAAAACACAGCGGTCTGCACTGAGGATTTATACATTTCCCCGGTCAGCTCCTGAAACTCTTCAAGATTCTTACCTTCACGCACAAGTGTTTTTGTAGTTTTTGCTCCTGAGATGCCTTCATTAAAGGCACCTGTAATCCTGGAGTTTGTCTTTCTTACCTTTCTGTAGGCCTTAAGTATCTTTTGCTGGAAGTATATGCTGATTACTGCCAGTATCGGCATCACTGAAAGAGTTAGAAGTGCCAGCTTCCAGTTCTTCACCAGCATAACACCTGCAATACCGAACATCATTGTAAAGCCCCACACAAAGTCAACCAATCCCCAGGCAATGGTATCTGCCAATCTGGAGGTGTCAGAGGTCATTCTGGCCATAAGCCAGCCAACAGGTGTCTTGTCGTAGTATGAAAACGAAAGCTCCTGCAGCCTCTTAAAGCCTGCTTTTCGTATATCATAGCATATACCCATATCTATCTTGCCGGCTATTGCAATAAGCAGCCATACGTTTACCGTCTGAACTGCAATCAATGCAACATATTTTATGATAAACATGCCTATTCCGTCCAAGGATTTGGTTACTACAAAGTTGTCTATGGCATAATTGGCCATAAGCGGAAATGCAACATCTATACCTGCAACACCAATCATTACAAACCCCAATAAAATCATAAGCCTTCTGTATGGCTTAACATATCGCAGCAGCTTAAGCCATATGCTAAAGTCGAACTTCTTGCTGTATTCCTGCTCCTGCAGCATATTCATATATATCAACCCTCTTTATAATATATTTAGTCTTCTATAATCGTCTTACATTTATTATGAACTACCTAAAAGATTAAATTACGACACTGTCTTCATTGCATCCTGATCCATGTCATTTCTGAACTCTTCCTCAAGCTCGTTCTGTATTGCCCATATTCTCTGATACAAGCCCGGCTGGCTTATAAGCTCCTCATGAGTTCCTGTCTGCACCAGCTCACCCTTATCAAGTACTATGATGAAATCCGCTTCAGATAATGTGGTTACCCTATGGGATATAATGAAGGTAGTTGCTTTCCTGCTTCTCTTTCTAAGAGCCTTCCTTATTGCTGTATCCGTTTCCGTATCCACTGCGCTTAAGGAATCATCAAATATCAATACAGGACAATCCTTTATAAGTGTTCTTGCAATAGCAACCCTCTGCTTTTGTCCGCCTGATAGTGTAACCCCTTTTTCTCCTACCAGTGTCTCATATTTCTTTTCAAAGCTTTCTATTACATCATGTATTGAGGCTGTCCTTGCAGCAGCAAATACATCTTCTTCAATGGATTCAGGATTAGCCAGAGCTATATTTTCCATAATGGTTTTTGAGAACAGGAACGGCTCCTGCAGTACTATTCCTACATTTTGCCGCAGCCACTTCTTCTTTATGCTCTTTATTTCATTTCCATCTATCAGTATCGAGCCGTCTTGACAGTCGTAAAGCCTAGCCATAAGATGCATCATAGTGCTTTTTCCCGATCCCGTCGGCCCCAGTATTGCAACAGTCTGGCCTGGCAATACCTCAAAGGATATGTTTTTAAGCACCTTCTTGCCTTCATCATATCCGAAGCTTACATTGTCAAACACTATATGGCCTTTAATCTCAGGACAGATTTCCCCGGATACATCTTTTTCTATATCAGTATCAAGTATATCCTTTATTCTTTTAAGTGATACGGTAGTTTTTCCCATATCAGTCAGTATTCTGCCCATTTGTCTTATGGGCCAGAGCAGCATTCCCTCATAGGTTGTGAAAACTACAAGTGTACCCAACGAAATCATATTTATTGAAGCCATGTATGCTCCTGCTGCCAATACAGTGCATATCTGCAGAAAGCACAGCATGTCGGAAAGTGACCAGTACCAGGCAAGCAGCCTGATTAGCTTATAAGTCAGGTCCCTGTACTCGGCATTTCTTACATCAAATTTTTCTATTTCATACTGTTGTCTTGCAAAAGCTCTTACAACTCTGACACCCGAGAGATTTTCCTGAAGCACTGTAGACATCCTGCCCTCAGATTCGTCAGAATCCTTAAACGCCTTTTTCACCTTTATAAAGAATACTACTGCAAAACTGAATATTACAGGTATTACCAACATGGATACCAAAGTCATTCTTGCATTAAGCGAAAGCATGATGCTGAGTGCCATGGTAAGCATGAAAACAGCCCTTCCTATTTCAACAAACTGTACTGCCAGAAATGATCTTATTGTATCTACATCCGATGTACATCTCTGAATCAAGTCGCCTGTTTCCGCCTTCACATGATAATCATAGGGTACATGCTGTAAATGATTGTATAAGCTTTCTCTTATGTTTTTTGCTATGGACTCAGAGGCTACTGCCGACCATTTACCCTTAAAGTAAGTAAACAAACCATTACCCAAAGCCAATAATATAATAGCGGCCCCGCATATCCAGAGATTCTGCATCAATACGGATTTTCCACCCATACTGATAACCAATGCATGTATCCACTCCGGAACCTCCATAGGCTTGTCACCGATTATTGAGTCAATAGTGACTCTCAGGATTAACGGTGACATGAATGAAAACATAGTAGCCAAACCGATACTTATAATTGCACCTGCGTACAGAATTCTGTTACCCCTCATAAAACTCCATAGTAGCTTGAAATTCTTCACTGTCATCCCTCACTCTCTTCTAATTTGCTGCAGAAAACAAAAGAACCATAGATAATAAATACATTTACCTATGGTTCTACTACATCAAGCACACACCAATTGACAAAATAAAAACCACAGGCAATATACACTACCTATGGTTCATACTCTTAAGACTGCAGCTAATCAACGTACAAAACAGGCCGTGTATAACTTATTCTATTGAATTGAACAAAACTGATATTACCAGCGCTTACAGCTGCATTAAACTTTATTCTGTTCATCAACACGACCTCCTTTTTAATATTTTTGACTACTATAACAGTATATTAGTTTGAATTCATAATTACAACAGCTTTTGGAAATTTGTAATGAACTTGTAATAATCTGTATTTTGTTTTCGATTTTACCAGCTAACACTGGTTTTCCATGAATCTGATGAAGTCTTTATCCACTGGTTTATAGTCTTATCCAGCTTTACTTCACCGCCTGTTGTGAGCTTCAGAGCCTGTACCTTCCAATGATCTATACCTGATTTCCTTAAGTAAACCTCTGTTACCTCCGACTGCTTCTTCATGGAGAAGACCTTATAGGTACGCTTATCACCCGGCTCAAAATCATCTACCCAATCAGTATCAAGGAGGAATTCTGATTTTGTACCATCAGTATACTTCATCCCTAAGTATATGTTGTCATTGGTTCCTGACCACCAATCTTTTGAGGTGGTGACTGTAACATCCATATTTCCGATATAGCTTTGTGCTCCTGATGCTTTTACATTAAACACCCTTGAGGTGCCTGTATATGCTTTGATATTGCCGGTAATTGCTTCTTTATATTTGCCATAGTGCTGCACTCTGTACAAGCCTGATGGAGTATCAGCCGATATAGTCCATTCCACAGTGGTCAGGGAGGTACCCCAAACAGGATCTACTCTTTCCCACCTAAGCTTTGTATCCCAATCCCAGTCATTCAAAACTGTCTTCCAGCTTCCATTTTCGTATTTCTGAACAGCCAGATAGGATGATTGAAGCTTTAAATCATTTTTGGGATGTCCCGACCAGAATTTCACATTTACAGTCTGCCCGCTGCCATAATAATCATTTGCATTTGTTTCTACATCCCCGAAGTTTTTTCCTATAGGTACACCGTCGTGCCATACTCCTGTCTGAACGGATATTTGTGAGCTGCTTAAATCTCTCGGGGTAGGACCGGCTTCTGCTGATGTACCATCAACCATTGCTTTTGCAAGTTCATCAAAATTCTGTATGAAGGCATTTAATGTCCAAGGTCCAAAATGTGTTGATGCTCCTTCATAGTGCTGCATATCATACTCTTCCTTGGTAGCTACATAGCCGGCATATGCATTGCTGAGACCTGCAATAACAATATGATTCTCAGGCTCTATAGCTTTCAGTGTATCTGAAACCCTGGCCCTGAGCCTTCTTCCTGCCACAGTTGTAATCTCGACAGGTGCTCCCAATATAGCCAGCTGTCCCAGCTTGAATATTTGCACAGGCAGTATTTCAGGAGTCCACGGAGGATTTTGCATACCGATGGCAGACAGGATAGGTTTCGGATAATGCTGCTTCCATAGCTCGGTATCTCCATTACCATACGCAATCGTTTCATACCACGATGAAAGCTCATTCATTATATCACTCATGTTACTATTGTCCTGGGTCATACCTTCATGTATAGTCGGATATAAAAAGCTTGGACCATCTTCAGCTCCTCCTGCAAAGGAAAGCCCTATAGCAGCTGTATATGTACCCTTACCTGACTGGCCATCAGCGTATTCTGGCAGCAGCTGTTCTCTGGAAAAATCTACAAATTGATGACGATACTCCAGATTATTTGAAAGCTTGGTATATGCGGTGTCAAAAAGTGACTTTGCAGCCTCGTATTGCTTTTTACCTGCATACCATGTACTCTCAAAGTCATTGCTGCCCCATCCGCTTTCTCCTCCGTAAATATTTGGAGATACATCTCCGCAATTACTCTGAGCAAAGGCTGCAGCGAAAGTCTTTTTCTCCGAATAATCCGTATGCATATCCTTCTCAAACAGATAAGCTGCATAGCCTTTATTATCTGCCGAAACCAAGTGATTATCATTACCCATGGAGGTATTGTGAACTGCAAACCAGCTTACCATCCCCAGTGCATTTCCTGAAGTGTTTACCAGCTTCAGAACAGTCATAAGCTTATCCACTTCTCCATATTCATTTATGTATTGCTGAGGGTCTGAAGCTACCTCATGATTATTTTTAAATGCTTCTTATGAACGGTTGACGGATATTCCTTCAACCAAGCCGGTTTTCATATAAATATACCCCGGCTCCATGTTATCATGGGCATTTACTATGGACTGATAGATGCCTTCAACTATACAGTTATAGTTCTGCTCTATAAAGCCTTTACAGGACAGATTGTACAGTGCATAATGCGAATAGCCTCCGGGGCCGCTGTGAGTATGAGTGGCGCTAAGCATCACATTACTGTCATCATATAATGAGCCGTATTTTGCTTTAAGCTTTTTTATAACTCCCTGCTTGATTGATTGAAATAACTGACCCAAATCAGCACTTACAAAAACTATTCTTTTGCTGCTATTCGGATTCTCAAAAATAAATGCTCTGGAGCGTAAACGCGTATGCAGGCCCTGTGTTTGAAGGCCCAAATCACCATAGCCCATAGTTACCACCTCAGCAACAGGACCGGTTATGTCGTATATTCCACATCCTATGTTGTACAGACTATTGTAATCCATACCACTGTCCTCTGCACTAAAAAGCATAAAGTTGCTGACCGTCAGTGCAAAAACCAGAATCACACTTAAAAATTTCACAGTCTTCCTAATCAACACATACACCTCCATAAAATACTGTTTAATGACCGCCGGTCATTATAGAATAATTATACTCTATTTAATTATAAATTACCAAATTTTTTATTTTATATGGTTGATGTACATAATAAAAAGCTCACATAACAGCATCAACAGTATCTGTCATGTGAACCATTATAAATACTTATTTACCTTTTTTAATGTATTATTTATAAAAGTATTTAGAAAGGCTTTACCCCTATCTTTCGTTTATGAGCTTTTTCAATTCCTCCATAAAGGTGTTCAAGTCCTTGAACTGTCTATAAACTGATGCAAACCTTACATATGCTACCTCATCTACCTCTTTTAACCTTTGCATCAGCATTTCTCCTATTTTGTTGCTTTCTATCTCCTTCTCCATTGAGTTGTAAAGCTCTTTTTCTATGCTGTCCACTATTTCTTCAATTTTTTGAGCAGACACCGGTCTCTTTTCGAACGCCTTCAAAAGTCCATTAAAAATTTTATTTCTCTGATAAACCTCTCTGCTGCCATCCTTCTTAACAATAATAAGAGGCATTTCCTCAACCTTCTCATAGGTTGTAAAACGTTTTGTACATTTCTCGCATTCTCTTCTTCTTCTGATAGCTGTTTCTTCATCAGTAGGCCTTGAATCCACAACCTTACTTTGGCCGTATCCACAATAAGGACATTTCACTGAAATCTCTCCCCTCTGTATTATTCAATTATTTTCATAAAGTATATAACCAATTTCTTTCTAAATGTAATAGACTAACGTGTTCAATATAGTATCTTTACCTATTATATTATACACAATATTGCAAATCACCCTTATAATGTTCAATTTTAGCATATTAGCACAATAATGGTGACTCAGACGGCATTTATCTTTAATTATCGTTACTTTGCAAAACTCTTAATAATCTCCTCCATCGACCTAAATAACATCCATACCTGTTTTCTTTATAAAATAACCAAACACACAAAAAAAAGACACATTTCTGTGTCTCATATATATTTTCTCATGTGGCTTAATGCGGTTTTCTCCAACCTGGATACCTGTGCCTGCGAAATCCCGATTTCTTCTGCAACCTCCATTTGTGTTCTCCCTTCAAAAAACCTGAGATTAAGAATATGCTTTTCTCTGTCATTCAGCTTCTTCATAGCTTCCTTTAATGCTATGCTCTCCAGCCAGTTATCATCTATATTTTTGTCATCCGACACCTGATCCATTACATATATCGCATCTCCGCTGTCGTGATAAATAGGCTCAAACAGAGATACAGGGTCTTGTATTGCATCCAAGGCAAATACAACATCCTCAACAGGAAGCTCCAGTTCCTTTGCAATCTCAGACACAGTAGGTTCCTTTGAATGCCTGCTTATCAGTTGATCTCTCACCTGTAATGCCTTATATGCAATATCTCTGAGTGACCTGCTTACTCGTATTGAGTTATTATCTCTAAGATATCTTCTAATCTCACCTATTATCATAGGAACAGCGTATGTAGAAAATCTAACATTCTGCCCCAAATCAAAATTATCTATTGCCTTAATCAGTCCTATGCAACCGACTTGAAACAAATCATCAACATATTCCCCTCTGTTATTAAACCTCTGTATCACACTCAATACTAGTCTCAGGTTTCCCTTTATGAACTCTTCCCTTGATGAATTATCTCCCTGCTGCATCTTTTTCAAAAGTTCTACCATCTTTTCATTTGAGAGGACGGGTAGTTTAGATGTATTGACGCCACATATCTCCACTTTGTTCAGCATTTTCGCACACCCTTTTTATAATGTTGTCATTAAAAGTATTACCACCGCCGTTATTTTTATTCATGAAAATAAAAAGGAATGTCAAATGAAATGTGCCGTCATGCAGGTTTCATCCGGCATGTCGGCACATTCTTCAGCAATTCTTATATCATCCTGTTGATTTCCTTTTTCAGCCTTTTTATTATCCTTTTTTCTAGCCTTGAAATATATGACTGAGATATTCCCAGCATATCCGCTACTTCTTTTTGCGTTTTTTCTATGCCGTCCTTTAACCCGAATCTCAATTCCATAATCCTTTTTTCTCTTTCATTGAGCTTTCTCAAAGCAATTTCCAAAAGCTGCTTGTCTATCTCATCCTCCAGATATCTGTAAATGATATCATTGTCTGTGCCCAATATATCTGAAAGCAGCAGCTCATTGCCGTCCCAGTCTATATTTAAAGGCTCATCAAAGGAAATCTCCGTTTTTATTTTATTGTTTCTGCGCAGATACATCAAAATTTCATTTTCAATGCACCTGGAAGCATATGTAGCCAGCTTTATTTTTTTATCAGGGTCAAATGTGTTTACGGCTTTAATCAGCCCTATAGTACCTATCGAAACAAGATCCTCAACACCAACACCGGTGTTTTCAAACTTTCTGGCAATGTATACCACCAACCTCAGGTTTCTCTCAATAAGAATGCTTCGTACAACTTCTTCGTCATCCTTCAGCCTTGCCAGGAGGTAATTCTCTTCATCACTTTCCAATGGAGGCGGTAATGCCTCGCTGCCGCCAATATAATGTATCCAATCATCTTCATGCAACTTAAATTGCTGTAAAAACTTTAGTACGATTAATCTCTTAATTAAGCTGATTCTTCTAAATAACTTGCGCATACTCCATCCTCCATTATTTATTTACCTTTCCGAATAGACAGCCAAGGTAATAAGTTCCTATGAAACCTTTGTTATCTTACTTGGCTTGGTCTCACTACTAAGCATATCCGGATGTACTAGAGCACAGTATTCATTACTGCCTGATAGCTTTTTATTATATATGCCTACAATTATGTTTTTGAGCCTGGCTCTTGTTTCACTGTCTGTAATGTATACTTCATCAGGTTTAAAACCGATCAACATTCCATTTTCCCGTCCTAAAGACCTGAATGGAATCACTCTGAAGCGAGTAACCAAATCAGAGCTTTCCATTATGCTGCTTAGTACATGCAGATTGTTTTCACTGTTTTCTTCAAACAGCCTCCTGACTTCCACTGGCAGCAGCTCTTTGATTGCATTATATTCAGCCACAACTACAGGTGATTTGGTAATCGGGTCAACAAGCGAATTGCCAGTATCCACCAGGGCTGACAGGCTCGCAGCTCTCCCGTCCAGAAGCACCAACAGCTTTGTAATTATTCTTTCTCTTTTGACCCTATACTGAATATAATCCCAGCAGTATCTGACTGTCAGGTAGGCTATGACAATTGCCAGTAAAAGCAGTTTTACGGGAAATTGCGATATGTACGAAATACCGTTGACTGTTGAACTGAATCCGCTTATGAAATAGTACAAGCCAAAGGCGGCACCTCCGAAAATGAATGAAATAAGATAGAATACTCCTGTGAATTTTGCAAAGTCCTTAAGATTGTCAGGAGTAAAGGCAATTATCACAAGAAGCAAAGACAGCATCAGCTTCATAAAAAGAGTGTTCAAATAATGAAAATCCGGAAAGCATGAAAGCAGTGCATATACAGCTCCTGCCAAAGATGCTGCAAAGAGCTTCAGCTTTGAACAGCCTGTTTTCAGAAACCTGTTGCAGCTCCATAATATAATATAATTCATGCATAAGTTCTCAAGCAGTATTATATCGCCATATACATAACTCATATGTAACATCCCTTTTCTAATATTTGCAGTGCAGGGACAAAGCATCAAAACCGCACCGCCCGGTTGTAAGGCAGTATAGCTTCTAACCAATCAAAACCTGTGGTTTTGTATAGTTATAATTATATATAAAAATGTATGCAGTTCATGTCAAAATGAGAAGTCGAATACAATAAAATTAACAAAAAAGTCGACAAAACCCCGGACATTGTATTGATAACTAAAGGTGCTGAAAAATAAAAAAAATGCGTTATTTACGCATTTTTTTAATATTTAAAGTTTTTTTATTTAAACTTGTTTCTTAGGAAGGTTGGTATATCAATATCTTCATTGCCATAATTCGACTTTTGAGACTCACTTCTAACAGCCTTTTCCAAATCGGACTTGTCCAGCTTTCTTTCAAACCTCAAGCCTGATTCATCAAAGCCTGTTGCAATAACAGTTATACGTATTTCATCCTTCATTGCCTCATCAATAACGGCACCGAATATTATATTGGCATCCGGATCAGCGGATTGGAATACCAGATCAGCAGCTTCATTTACTTCGAATATGCCAAGGTCCATACCTCCGGTTATATTCAGAAGTACACTTTTAGCTCCTTCAATGCAGGTTTCCAGCAGAGGACTGTGTATAGCCTGCTTAACGGCTTCTGCACTTCTATGCTCACCACTGGCTTTACCTATACCCATATGGGCAAAGCCCTTATTAAGCATGATTGTTTTAACATCTGCAAAGTCAAGGTTAACAAGACCCGGTACAGCTATAAGGTCCGAGATGCCCTGTACACCCTGCCTGAGCACATCATCAGCTATCTTAAAGGCATCCATAATAGATGTCTTTTTATCAACTATCTGAAGCAGTCTGTCATTTGGTATTGTAACTAGTGTATCTACCTTATCCTTTAAATCCTCCAGACCTCTTTCAGCCTGCATCTTTCTGACCTTACCTTCAAATCCGAAGGGTTTTGTAACAACGCCTACGGTCAGTATCCCCAATTCTTTGGCAATCTGTGCAACTACAGGTGCCGCTCCGGTTCCTGTTCCGCCTCCCATTCCGGCAGTTACAAAAACCATATCAGCTCCCTCAAGCATTTTCTTGACTTCATCATAGCTTTCTTCTGCTGCTCTCTTGCCAATTTCAGGATTAGCTCCTGCGCCAAGACCCTTAGTAAGCTTTTCACCTATCTGAATCTTGTTTGGCGCCTGAGACAGATACAAAGCTTGTTTATCAGTATTGATGGAAAAAAATTCAATACCCTTTAAACCGGCACTTATCATTCTATTTACAGCATTATTACCAGCACCGCCTACTCCAACTACCTTTATCTGTGCCACTGAATTAACATCTACATCAAACTCTAGCACGATACGACCTCCCTAAAATATATAAATTATAATATTATCATTTTTTTGTAAACCAATAGTACATAATACATTTCAACAAATGTGTTCATTTTCCTTTATTTTTTTATATAAAATTTAATTTTTTTTCGGACTGCTGAAAATATATCGTCTTATGATTGCAAAATTCTGGAATAATCTTATACCGAATGCAAATATAGCTGCATAGTACATAGGTACTCCCAATTGGTCACCTGTATATGTCAGCAAAGCGGCAAGTATTGCATTCCCAAAGAAGCCTGATATGAATATCTGTGTATTGAAGGTTTTTTCCATACTTGAGCGTATGCCTCCAAAAACAGTATCCAAGGCTGCCAGTATAGCAACAGACATATATGTAGAGTATTGCAGCGGTATTTTATATGGTGACATAACACCTAACACTATACCAATTAGCAAACCAAGCAAAGGAATTATCATTTTTTATCACCGCCCTCAACCTTTTTCTGAAACGTTAGTTTTTTATTGCCTGTATAGCCATTTATTATTATATTATCAACCTTATGAAGCTCTATACTGACCCCCCTGTATTTAAGAAACTCGAAAAAGCTTCCAGGAGCTGTAGAAATAGCCTCCAGCTTCTGAGGGTCGCCTATGGCTTTTATAACAAATGGTATTGCATGCCTCTTGCCGTCAATAAGGATGGTAGGTCCTCCGCATCTAATACTGGATGTTGCTATCAGCCTTTCATCGTTTATGGATATGGCTTCTGCACCTGCATTTTTAAGCTCATTTACTATTGCAAGCACATCGTCGTCATGGACAACTATCCAGTTCCACAGCATATCGTTAGTAACCTCTTCTACGCCGTCACTTAGTGTTATTATGACTCCCGGCCCTTCTACCTTGACCATGCCGGCTATATCTCTTGTGTTCAGCAGTTCGTCGTAGAGCTTACCGTATATATTTCCATTATCTGATAAGCTCTCTTCATACTCCTCCAGCTTACTAGAAAGCATGTTTGTAGATTCTGCAAGCTTTTTAGTTTCCTTTTGCAGGTTTTCTATATCATTTTGCATCAGCATAAGCTTTGGAATTGTGACAATTCCCTGGAAAGTAATATTGGATTTTATTTGAAGTGTAGTAAACAATCCTACCAGCAATGCAATAATGAAAAAATAAAGTCTCTTATGATCCTTCATTATTGATCGTCACCTTCTTTAACTACCCTCGCATAGATTCTTTCAATAACACCATTATATTTGGGAATTTTAATATTCTGCTCCTTTGTGATGGTTACATATCCGCCATCCATTTCAATAATCTCAACAATACCGCCTCTTATCATCAATGCCCCCTCAAGTGTAGCGGGATCACCTATGGCTTTTATTGTAAACGGCGGTGCAAACTTTACTGTATTTATGTTTATAAAGTTTCCGGCTTCGTGTATTTCACTTGTAGCTATAATTCTTTGTCCGTTTATGGATATTGCTTCTGCACCTGCAGCATTCAGCGAGTTAACAAGATACAGTAAATCGCCCTGATCTATTATCAAATACCCCACCTGCTGACTGGCATTTAAATCATCAACAACCACAGTAACCCCGGGGCCTTCTACATCTTCAAGTCCTGCGATCACCCTGGCATTATCCAGCTCGCTTTTCAGTATTTTCGCAGACATGCTTCCCTGTGAGGCTGTTTCTTCATATTCTCTGATTTTTTTCTCATATTCATTTTTCAATGCCAAGAGAGCATCTCTTTCTTCCTCCAGCCTCTTAAGCTGTGCTGTCATTTCTCTTGCCTTAAACTCTGAGACAGCACCGAGGCCGCCTTTTACGGTTCTGAGCTGAACCGTAATCATTAAACCCAGAACTACACATACCAGTGCCATAGCTATTTGAAATTTTATGTTTTTCATTATTGAACCTCCTGCTGTTCTTCAGGTTTAAATATAGGATTGCCATTGTGACTCATTTCTATTGTCCCTTTTAGGTTGTTCTTCTCCAGATCCTCTATTATTGACTTGGCAAAAGACATCTTTTCTCCAAGCTCCCTGTCATCTCCCATGTTAACCTTAATATCGGAATCTGTTTTCAGCTTGATATTATAAATGTCGGCTACATCAACTTCAATAATCTTATCAATAACAGAAGCTTTTTTCATTTCCCGAACCACATTCACTGTTACTTCAAGCTGCGTTTTATCTTCAATATTCAGTGGTTCACCTATCTTAAAGGTTTCAAACTGCAAACCGTTTATAACAGGCAAATCAGGTTTGTCTATCGCTGTACTTATCTTCACAATCATACCGTCTTCATCGATATTCAGAAAGGAACCTACAAAAGGTACTATGGCTATAGCCTCTCTTTCTATAACGTCAATGGTTATGGTGTTGGGTATTGTCCTTCGTATTTTTATCATTTTTATGTATGGATTCTGAAAAATGCCGCGCATTGACTTCTTGACATTTATTCTGAAAATATTCTGCCCGTAATGTATAGAGGACAATCTGACAATTTCTTCGGCTGCAACATTTTTATTGCCGTTAACGTTTATTCTGCTGATCTGGAAAATGCTTGAGGAAAGCAAAAACGCCGCAATTATGCATATTATCAAAATAAGTACTATGTATTTAAATTTTCTCATCATTTTTATCTCCCGCTTGTACAACATCAGATGAAAAATTTACTCCATTCAAACATGCGTAAGTTCTCCGGATAATCTGCCTTAGTTAAAGGCAAAGCTTTTGAAAGTATAATTACTATTGTAATTATACTTCACTGTATACATTAACGCAACGGACTGGAGTTCTATTATTGAATAAAATAATAACATAATATTAAAATTTTACCTTACAAATTATAAAATATATCATACTTACACTGATATTCTTTGAATATCTGCACCTATTCTCTTCAACTTTATTTCAAGCTTCTCATAACCTCTGTCCACATGAGTATTAATATTATCAATTATCGTAGTGCCTTCAGCTGCCAGACCTGCTATTACTAGTGCAGCTCCTCCTCTGAGATCTCTGGCGCAGACATGCGCTCCTGTAAGCTTCTTAACACCCCTTATTATAGCAGTCCTTCCGTCTATTTGAATATTTGCTCCCATTTTTACAAGTTCCTCGGCATGCTTATATCTGCTTTCGAAAACTGTCTCTATAAAAACACTAGTGCCTTTTGAAATTGTACATAAAGACATGACTTGCGGCTGCATATCTGTTGCAAAGCCGGGATAAGGCTGGGTTTTTACAACCTCAATAGCCTTTAGTCTTTTGCTGCCAATTATATGAATATTATTGTCATATTCCTTAATACTGCAGCCGCTTTCAGTAAGCTTTGCAATTATAGGTCGGATATGGTCTGAAACAACACCGGAGAGGTATAAATCACCACCTGTAATTGCCGCTGCCGTAAGATATGTGCCTGCAACAATTCTATCAGGCATTATTGTATGCTCAACTGGATTGAATCTCTTGACACCTTCTATTTTAACCGTACTGGAGCCTGCACCTTCAACTTTAGCGCCCATCTTATTCAAAAACAACTGCAAGTCTTCAATTTCCGGCTCTCTTGCAGCATTGTGAATAGTTGTCAATCCCTCTGCAGATACCGCAGCAAGCATTATATTTTCTGTAGCTCCTACACTGGGATAATCCAAATGTATTTCAGCTCCTGAAAGCTTGTTGCATTCGCAAAAAATATATCCATGAGATTCCGTTATTTTTGCTCCCAATTGCTTTAATCCGGCGAGATGCAAGTCTATAGGCCTGGGACCAAGTTCACATCCTCCCGGATGAGTAATAACATTGTTAATATAACTCAATTATTCTGTCTATGTCTGCTGTCAGATACAGATTTACACGTCCGGAAGAGCATACGGTTATTTTTTCAATCAGCGCCTCATACTGCTGCTTATTAAGCATGCCTTTGGTAAATATACGGTTTATAGCAGTTTCTTTGTCAGTGTATACTGTACTTCCATCAATATTCAGACTTTCAATCTGCTTATCCAAGAAAACTATGTGCTTCAGCTTTTCTTCTATGATCCTGCCATAGCTTTGCTCAAGCAGAATACTGCTTTTCTCATCAAGACCGAGCCTGTTGTCCTTAGACTTCTGCAGCAGCAAACACTTAAGCTGCTCCTTTTCCTTTTCCCTTTCTCTGTTAAAACCTTCCAACAATAAACTATTATATTGCTTTTTTATATTTTTTTCCATATGAATTTTATTATAGTCCAAAGCATTTGAGTTTTTAATCAAGCACAGATATTCAGAGACAATATCAATAAGCTCCTTCTCCTTGACGGCGTGCCTGCTGCAATAATCCGCACCGTATTTATGATATCTTCCGCATATATACGATTTTTTTCCGTCTTTTGTATATGCAATCATATATGACCCGCAATCTTCGCAGAAAACTAGTCCAGAAAAGAGATTAGTATCTGTACGCCTGCCTCTGTAATTGATACTCCTTCTTTTTCTCGCTAAAGCCTGTGCAGCGTAAAAGGTGTTTTCGTCAATTATGGGTTCATGATTATTCCTGAACACATACTGCTCATCCGGATTTGTCATGACGGATTTGCCCTTTATAGTGCTTTTCTTTGTTTTTGCAAGTCTCAGTATACCTATATATACATCATTTTTAATAATACGCTGTATTTGCGTTGAGGACCATTCATCAGAGACAGCACCTTTATAGCACTGACCTTCATTCTCTATTTTCTTTTTTATGAACTGTGATGGTGTCGGATAGCCTTCGCAGTTTAAATGCATAGCAATCCTTCTATAGCCGCAGCCCTGCAGATACAGCCTGAATATAAGACGCACCACCGATGCTTCAGCAGGCTCAATTAAGAGAGTATGCTTATCAGTCTCTCCTTTTCTGTATCCAAATTGCTCCTTTATTATCATTTTACCTTCGCTTTGTTTTATTCTTATGCTGCTTCTTATTTTTCTTGATATGTCCTTTACATACATTTCATTAAACCAGGTATAAATGCCAAGCATATCATTATCTTGTTTTTCAGTATCATATCCGCCTGCTTCATATGGAAGTATAAGCCTGATGTTCAGTTCTCTCAGTTTTTCAACAAAAAGCAGAGTCAAGGCATTGTGCCTTCCTATACGTGAAAGGTCCTTTGCAATCAGCACATCAATATTTCTTTCCTCTATTTGCTTAACCAGCTGCTTGAAGCCAGGTCTATCAAAGTTATAGCCCGACCAGTTATCATCTTCATAATATTGACTCACCTGCCAGCCGTTTTTTTGTGCATATTCTTCTATCAAGCTCTTCTGTGCAGTAATGGAGCTGCAGCTTTCATTGTCTTCATCCCGTGATACTCTTACATATCCGGCTACTCTCATACTTTATCACCACAGCTTTCATCCAGCAGTCTGCATAATGACTCTTCCAGAATACCCAATCCGGAATGAAATACATATATTCTTCCGGTTTTCTCAAGCTCCTGCAGTATATCGGCAGCTTCCTCAATTTTTGCAGCTGCTGCCTCATTACGTGTAAGCAATACTATGCAGCCTGATTCTGTCTTTAAAACCTTCATACTATCTCCTCACATAATTTATAAAGTGACCTCAGTAGCTTCAAAAATGTAGACTTAATCATTGCGTAGCCTTATAATATATTATGTATGGTACTGCTTGTACTATAACGAAACAGTTTTCAGCAATGACAGTTCTGCTTTAGGATAAATTATTTTGAAAGGGTGCTTAGTATGAACACCAGAATGCCAAAAGAAACAATAGGTGAATATGTTGCAAGACTAAGAACTGAGAAAGGGTATTCTCAAAGAAGATTTGCCCTGCTGTCAGGCCTGAGCAATACAACAATAAGCAGAATTGAGAAGGGTGAAACTGTAAGCCCTGACCTTGAGACTATCAAGTTGCTGGCTAAATCGCTTAATGTGGATGAGTTGAATTTCTTCACTGACTCTCTGCCTGATACGCGGGCAGATTTCATAAGCAATCCTCAAAAAGAAAAATACTTCTTCTCTCATTCACAGTTAGCCTCTACAGAAGATTATATCGGTACTTCACAGCTCAATATTGCAAAGGATGCTGATATGGGTGCAAAGCTTGAAAAGCAAGCCGGTGAAATCATAAATGAACTTGAATACAGTGATGATATGCAAATTAGGCAAGAAAGGCAGAAGCGCATTATCAAAGATACCAGTCTTAAGGGAATGCGACTTATAACACTCAGACTTGAAAGAAACATCACCCAGAAGGAGTTGGGAGATGCAATAGGTGTCGATAAAACCACCATAGCTCAATATGAGGGTGAAATACTGAAGCCTGATATGAATATGATATATAAAATTGCGGATTTTTTCGATGTTTCAATAAATTATCTGACAGGAAAAGAAGATGATGATTTATTTGAAGCTGATGAAATTGCCGGTGAGCAGCCTAAAAACGACATACTAAGTACTCATGAAAAGCAGCAAGAGAGCAGCATGATTATAAACACCATCACGATATCAACAGAGTATCTGGAGCTTGCAAAAGAGCTTCAGGATAATAATATAGATCCGGATGATATCAGAAGGTTCGTTGAAATCATATGTAAAAACAGATATGCCTGATTATTATACCAGCTGATTACAATCAGCTGCTGTAACAATCAACTTGCATATCCTCCCGGATAGCTGATTTTTACTTGACCACATCTGGATATCATAGCACCAAGCAGTATTATTGAAGAGCGCATTTCTCTGACAGGTCTTTCGGGTACACTTGTATCCAAAGGACCATCGGACTTAACGATTAATGTATTATTTTCAAAGAAGCATTTACAGCCTATCGTCTTTAATACACCAATTAGAGTATCAACGTCTCTGAGCTCTGGAACGTTATGAATTACGGATTCATTGCTGTTTATTATTGTGGCTGCCAAAATCGGGAGTACTGCGTTTTTGGCACCATCTACCCTAATTTCACCTTGAATCTTTTTCCCTCCGTTTACTAAATATCTGTCCATTTATCTTCTCACCCCCAGGAAGCCAATTTTGTAATCATATTATTATACTATGCATAAAATACTTAGGTGTTACAAAAACAAAAGTCTGACAGATAACGTCAGACTTTAATACTTCAGCAGCTACTTCCTTGAGCCGATTGACAATATACATTTACCCGTTTGTATTAATGGTTTTGGAGATATTCAGAAGCACTCCCATATTTACCATCATAAATAGAAGTGATGAGCCTCCGGAGCTTATAAAGGGCAATGATATACCTGTTGTGGGTATTGATACCGTTGCAACACCTATATTGAGCGCTACCTGGATCGCCACCATGCATACTATTCCGGTAGCCAGCAGGCTTCCGAACATATCAGGACAGCTTAAGGCAATTCTCAGACCTCTCCAAATAAGCAGCATAAATAATATAATTATAGTTGTTGTTCCAATGAAACCAAGCTCTTCTCCAATAATTGAGAAAATAAAGTCGTTCTGTGGCTCAGGTATATAGAAGAATTTCTGTCTGCTGTTACCCAGCCCGAGTCCGAATATCCCTCCTGAGCCAAGTGCCAATAAGGATTGTATAGCCTGATAACCACTAACCAGGGGATCAGCCCATGGATCCATATAAGAGGTAATTCTGATTAAGCTGTACTGGTCTTTTATCAGTACATATACTGCCGCCGGTATGATAGGCGTCAGCCATACCAACAGATGAGATATTTTTACACCGGCTGCAAAAAGTGTCGTAAAAGTGATAGCTACAAATATCATTGCCATGCTCTTGTTTGGTTCAAGTATTATCAGCACACAATATATGCCCATAAGCATTATGTATGGCAGCACTCCGTGAGTAAAAGTTCTAATTTTCTCCTTCTTCATGCTTAAGCCCTTTGCCATATAAAGTATTAGGGCAAATTTTGCAAACTCGGAAGGCTGGAATCTTTGAGGCCCTATTTTGATCCACCTGTATGCACCACCGGAGCGGTAACCAATACCTGGAACAAATACCAGCACAAGCAGTAACAAGCTTATTATTACAAATATAAAAGCAAGCTTGCCAAGCTTTTTGTAGTTGAATTTGCTGAAAAACCACATTGCGGCAATACCAAGTATGGCAAAAATACCCTGTGTCTTGAGATAGTAATATTTATCATTAAGCTTGACAAAGGAAGATATTGAGCTTGCGCTGAATACCATTGCCACTCCGATTGCAAGCAATATCAATACTGTTATCATCAATGTAAAATCGATGCTGTTTCCTTTTTTAACAGCCATTATTCAGTCCCCCTTAGTCCTAATACCAGGCTCTTAAATAAATTACCTCTTTCTTCGAAGTTTTTAAACATATCCCAGCTTGCGCATGCCGGTGAAAGCAATACATTGTAACCGGGCTTTGCAAGCTCAGCACACATCTTAACTGCTTCCTCCAGACTGGATGCTCTATGAGTATTCAAAAAGCCCATTTCATGTGCTGTTTTTTCTATTTTATCGGTAGTTTTACCTATAAGTACCATGTCTTTAATTACATCTCCAAACACAGCGATAAAATCATGAAACTCGCTTCCCTTGTCATAGCCTCCGGCAATCAGCACCGTCGGACGCGTCATAGATTCTATGCCTTTGATTGAAGAGTCAACATTTGTTCCTTTTGAGTCATTATAATATCTTACTCCATTTATCTCTGCAACATATTCAACCCTATGCTCCACACCTTTGAACTCTCTTAATATCCCGGCAATAATTTCACCGTCTACCCCCAGGCAAAATGCCATCAGAGCTGCAGCAAGGGAATTCTCGATATTATGTGCTCCAGGAATGAATATATCATCCTTATTAATAATATTATGTTTTTCACCATTAATGCTAATTACTATATTATTATTTTCTAGAAAAGCACCTTCTTCGAGTACCTCTCTCCTGCTGAAGAATAATACTTTACTTTTTGCTGAATTACCTAAAATCGCTGTCTCCGAATTATCCTTATTGAGTATCAGGTAATCCTCTGAGGTTTGATTTTCAAACACCTTGCATTTGGCAGCAATATAGTTATCCATAGTCTTATGCCTATCCAAGTGATCAGGAGTTATGTTAAGTATAGCCGCCACCTTTGGTCTGAACAGCTTGGTGCATTCCAGCTGAAAGCTGCTGGCTTCCAGTACAAATATGTCCTCCGGCCTCGCATTTTTTACCTCCGAAATCATTGTATGACCTATGTTGCCTGTCACGAAGGTTTTTCTTCCGGATGCCTTCATAATTTCTCCCAACAATGCTGTTGTGGTAGTCTTTCCATTTGTACCGGTAATGCATACTATAGGAGTATCTATAAGCCTGTAGGACAGCTCAATCTCACTTATAACTTCCTTGTTCAGTTCATTTGCTTTCTTTACAACAGGTATGTCAAGGGGTACTCCGGGACTCATGACTATGACATCAGCCTCATCTGCAAGCTCAGCGGGATGGCCGCCTCCTACATATTTAAGGTTTATATTTTTAAGACTTTCAAGCATTTCACTTATTTCTGAAGCATCCTTTCTGTCATTCAATATAACCTTTGCTCCCATTTCACTCAGCAGCCTTACAACAGGTATGCCTGTTACAGCGGCTCCAACAATCAGTACCTTCTTATTCTTCAGCTCCATATCACTTCGTCCTCTCAAAATAAATTATAAAGCAAGTATCCCTACAAGGCATAAAATAATCGTAGTAATGGTAAATACTGCAACAATCTTAGTCTCAGCCCATCCGGAAAGCTCCAGATGATGGTGAAAGGGTGCCATCTTAAACACTCTCTTTCCACCTGACTTTTTAAAATACAGCACCTGTATCGTAACAGACAAAGTCTCCCATACATATACAGCCCCGACTATAAGGAAGAACAGAGGCAGTCTTGTAATTACCGATAAAGCTGCAACAGCCCCGCCTAGTGCAAGGGAACCTGTGTCTCCCATGAAAACCTGTGCAGGATGAGAATTAAACCTGAGAAATCCCAACAGTGCACCGATCATGGTACCGCAGAACACCAAAATGCCTATTTCTTTTGTAACCAGCGCAATAACAGAGAAGAAACCCAATACTACAACTGTAACCCCTCCCGCAAGACCGTCAAGTCCATCTGTAAGATTTACGCTGTTAGTGATTGCAACCGTTGCAAAAATTGTAAAAGGGATATATAAAAGTCCAAGATCAAAGTTAAAGGATGTGAATGGAATCAATATCTTTGTCCCTACCTGGTTTATTCCTGCACAGATATATGCAAGAAACAGTGAAATCAGCAGCTGAGCAGCTATTTTCTGATAAGCTCTCAGTCCAAGAGATCTTTTTTTCACAACCTTTATATAATCATCTGCAAAACCTATAAGTCCAAAAGAAAATGTAGTGATGAGCAGCAAAAGCAGATTTTTGTCTCTGGTAAACACCAATGCAACAATGGCAGCAGGTATAAGTATTATTATTCCACCCATTACCGGGGTTCCTGTCTTTTTCAGATGGCTCTGTGGGCCGTCGTTTCTTACTGTCTGACCTGCCTTTAGCCTTGTCAGGAAAGGTATAAAAATCGGTCCTGCAGCTAATGCCATTATAAATGCAGATATTATACAAATAATATATAAATTATACTCTCCCGTCAAAATATTGTTCATCGGTTTATCCCCTCTCGCGTAAAAATTCCACAATTGATTCCATCTTCATACCTCTGGAGCCCTTAATAAGCACAGTATCTCCAGACTTCAGCAGCAAGCCTAAGTTCTCTATTGCTTCTTCATTGGTTGAGAAGCAGCGGATTTTGTCCCCTTTCAGCCCTGCATTCCGCGCTCCGTAAGAAATGCGCTCCCCTAGATTTCCAACAGTTATAAGAAAATCTATTCCAGTATCCTTGATATATTCCCCAAGCTCAATATGCAGCTCCTCGGACATTTCACCCAGCTCCAGCATATCACCAAGTATGCAGATTATTCTTCCCTTCTGCCTGAATGAAGTCAATGTATTTACTGCCGCTCTCATTGAGTCAGGATTGGCATTATACACATCATTTATTACTTTGATTCCTTTGGGAGTATCAAATATCTCCATTCTTAACTTGGAGGGCTTAAAATCCAAAAGCCCCTGTCTGATATCCTCTATAGACATACCAAGCTCAAGCCCTACGCAAACGGCACTGAGAGCATTATATACATTATGTACCCCCGGTATCGGCACCTTCATAGCACAAGCAGAATTGCCTGTCAAAACATCAAAGCATATGCCTGAAGCACCATCGTCCGATAAATTAGCAGCCCGGATATCGTTATGCTCTTCCAAACCGAATCTTATTAGCTTAAAGTCAACATCAGCTATTGTTTTCAGTAAATCATTGTCTCCATTGATAATGCCGATGCTGCTGCTATTAAAATATGTAAATATTTCCGTTTTAGCTATAAGAATATTTTCTCTTGATCCCAGCTTTTCTATATGTGCAGTTCCCACATTGCTTATTACTCCAATTTCAGGTCTGGCAATATCTGCAAGTCTTTTTATCTCTCCTAATCCGCTCATTCCCATCTCTAAAACTGCTGCCTCATGAGAGCTGCTCAGATTCAAAAGCGTAAGCGGTAAGCCTATTTCATTATTAAGATTGCCCTGGGTCTTCAGCACATTGTACTTTCTAGATAAAACAGCCGCAATCATATCCTTTGTGGTTGTCTTTCCTGAGCTGCCTGTCACAGCAACAATTTTAACATTGAATTTGCTTTTATAGTATCCGGAAATTTTTTGCAAAGCCTCCAGAGTGTTGTCTACTATTATATAGGGTTTTTCACCCACATTGATATCCTTTTCCGTCAGCACAAGCCCGGCTCCGTTATCATATGCCTGCATAATATAATCATGCCCGTCAAAACGTTCACCCTTTAGGGGTATGAATAATTCCCCTTTTTTTATGTTTCGGCTGTCTGTACTGATTCCATTTACAGATATGGTATAATCCGTGTTGCAGGCTCTGCCGTTGCAAGCATGGACAACCTCTGCAGCGCTAAGGATCTCCATTTATATTCCTCCCTTTAGTAATGCGGCTTATAAAGCTAAAGAAGTAACATGACTGAAGCACTATACTTCAAAGGCTATAAGCTCCCGTACTATTTCCTTCTCATCAAAATCAATCTTACCATCCTTCAGCTCTTGATAGGTCTCATGTCCCTTTCCTGCCAAGAGCACTGTATCTCCTTCTCTGGCTATAGTCAGAGCGAATTTAATGGCATCTTTTCTATTCTCTATACATATATAGTCACAGGCCGTCTTTTTCATTCCCACTTCAATTTGTCTGATAATATCCATGGGCTCTTCGCTTCTTGGGTTGTCCGATGTTATTATGCAGTAGTCAGAAAGCCTTCCTGCAGTTTCTCCCATCATTGGTCTCTTTTCCTTATCCCTGTTCCCGCCGCAGCCGAACAAAGTTATTATTCTTGCCTTAGTATACTGCCTAACGGCTTTAAGAATGTTTTCAAGGCTGTCGGGCGAATGTGCATAATCTATGATTACGGTATAAGGCTTATCAATATCTACAACCTCGGACCTTCCGGGAACATTTCTGATTCTTCCCAGTCCCTCTCTGATAACCTCCTTATCAATACCTATAGTATAGCATGCAGCTGCAGCAGCCAAGCAATTATATACACTGAACTTTCCCGGAATAGTGTTTTCAATGGGTATCTCATATTCAGGAGTAACGAGAGTGAATCTGACCCCTTTTGCATCGAAATCTACATCCTTAGCGGTAATATCGGCATAACTGTCTATAGCAAATGTAATAAGCCTTGTATTCAATTTTTTTATCTCATCTATTATTATTCTTCCGTGATAATCATCCGCATTGATGATATTAGCCTCTGTCGTTTTGTAAAAGAGCTTTTTCTTGGCATTTCTGTAATCTTCAAAATCCTTATGAAAATCCAGATGATCCTGACTCAGATTGGTGAACACACCTATTTTAAAATCGCACCCGTCAACCCTGTTTAGAGCCAGAGAGTGTGATGACACTTCCATAACAGCATATTCAATCCCTTCATCCAGCATTTCTTTGAATATACATTGCAAATCTATTGACTCAGGGGTAGTTCTTACAGAGCTTATTATCCGGTCACCTATACAGGAACAAATGGTCCCGATCAATCCGACTTTACTTTTATTAGCTTCAAGTATTGATCGAACAAGAAATGCTATGGTAGATTTACCCTTTGTGCCTGTAATTCCTATAAGCTTCAAACTTTCTGTCGGGTAGTCATAAAATGCAGCAGCAACCAGGGGCATAGACAATCTTGTATTTTTAACTCTTATTATAGTAACATCTTCAAATTCAATGTCATCCTCTACCAACAGAGCAGTAGCTCCATTTTGCACAGCTTTTAGAGCAAAGTCATGCCCATCAACCTGAAAGCCTTTTATACATATAAAAAGACTGCCTTTTTTTACTTTCCTGGAATCATATTCTATACTGGATATCTCTTTATCTAAATTGCCCCTAATATCAATAATATCTAAACCCTGTAGAAGTTGACCAAGTATCATATGAAGCTCTCCCCTTCCCTAAAGCACAATTATACATTATGAATATTGACAAAGTCGGCAACTAATATGCCAACCGAGCCTATAACACTAATATTATCCTCCACTGTTTGCAAAAAGGCAACTGGAATTAAAAAAAACTTTAATCCTGTTGCCTATAGCCATCAGACTCTATAGTTGAAACTGCACTATTGTGCTATGGGTTTTACCGCAAGTATTATCTCATTACCCTCATTAACCTTTGCACCTGCTTTAGGTGTTTGATCCAACACCAGCGAATTGATTGTATAATCCACTTCACCCTCAACTGTGTATTTAAGGCCGCTCTTTTTCAAAGCTTCAATAGCTTCCAGCAGAGTCATGTTCCTCACTTCCGGAACATCCACAATAGGCTTTTGCATCTGTTCAAGCTCTTCAGCAGTGAACTGAGGCTTTACATCCAGATACCTCAATGTATCTGAAGCTATACTCTGTACTACGGGTGCTGCTATCTGTCCTCCGTAATATATTGCTCCGCCCGGCTCATCTATTATTACGAGTATGATTATCCTGGGATCGTCAGCCGGCGCAAAGCCTACAAACGAAGATATATATTTCCCTTCCGCATATCTTCCTTCTATTACTTTTTGTGCTGTTCCCGTTTTACCCGCAACCTTATATCCTGGTACATATGCCTTTTTCCCCGTACCGTTTGCTACTACTTGCTCGAGTATATTTCTCATTGTATCTGAGGTTTCCTTGGAAATAACCTGCCTGACAACCTTTGGCTCAAATTCATAAACAGTTTTTCCTTCATTGTCTACAAGCTTCTTGGCTATTCTCGGCTCCATCAGCTTTCCGCCGTTAGCGATGGCTGATACTGCAGTAATAAGCTGCATCGGAGTTACGGAAATACCCTGTCCGAAAGAGGTAGTAGCCAGCTCTACAGGACCTACCTGACTTGTTGCTCTGACAATCCCTTCACCTTCTCCAGGCAATGAGATGTTAGTCTTGCTGCCAAAACCAAAAGCCCTTATGTATTTATAGAATTTCTCTGCCCCCAGCTTATCGGCAACAGCCATAAATACAGGATTGCAGGAGTTCATAACACCTTCTACAAAGGTCTGACTTCCATGAGGGTTGTGATTCCTCCAGCATTTTAATGTGCGCCCCCCCACTTTCACAAAGCCTGAACAATGGAAGTGGTCATCAGGAGCTACAGTCTTTTCCTCTATTCCTACTGCTGAAGTTATTATTTTAAATGTTGAGCCAGGCTCATATGTATCTGATATTGCAGGATTTCTCCATATCTTTTCCAGCTCTGTCTTTCTTTGCTCCGGAGTCATTGTACTCCATTGCTCCGATAAATTCTCAGGTACCTTCCTGGGATCATTGTTATCATAGTCCGATTTTATAGCCATAGCCAGAATATCACCATTTTGGGGATCCATTACTATGGCAGTCACTCTTTTTGCTTTGTTTTCAGCAAGTGCATTTTCCGCATGCTTTTCAGCAAAATGCTGAATAACTTCATCCACAGTAAGAACAAGATTCAAGCCGTCCTGAGGCTCAAAATACTTGGTATCGCTTCCCGGAAGCTCTCTTCCGTGTGCATCATACATATTAATGATTCTGCCGGGATAACCATTCAAGTATTTGTTGTAAGTAAGTTCAACTCCGTCTGCACCTTCATTATCAATATTGGTGAAGCCTAGTATGTAGGATGCGAAATTCGCCTGGGGATAAAACCTCATTGAGCCGGGAGTATACTTCACACCTTTAAAATTCATTTCCATAAGCTGCTTTATTTTTTCCGAATCAACATTTTTCTTAATAGTAACACTTGACTTTTGAGCTGTGACTTTATTAAGCAAATCTTCCTTATTCATGCCCAGTACATCACTTAGTGCCTGGGCTAAAGCATCAGGATCCTCAACATTTGCAGGACTTACTGACACTTCATATGCAGTAGCACTTACAGCTAGCTCTTTACCGTTTCTGTCATAAATAATGCCTCTTTTGGATTTTACCACTGTATCATTCGTCCATTGCTCAATGGCCTTCTGACGAAGCTCACTGCTGTTTACTATCTGTATAAAAACCAAGCGGCCTATTAATGCAACATAAATTGCAAAAAAGCCCGCAAGCATGATAAGCAATCTTTTCTTTACCGTTCTTTTAACATTTGACAATGTGAGCACCACCTTGTGTCCAGACTATCCATTATTCCAAAATCTTTAAAACATTTGACAGCATCCCTTTTATTGAAGCTATGTATTTGTTTTCGCTTACATCTTTTATATCGCGATAGCGGCTGTCTGCGGCATCGGTATCAGGTGCAGCAGCTGCTACGCTTACATAAACAATCTGTGCAGTCACATCGGGATATTGCATACCAAGCTTTTCTATGGCAGTCTTCTCAAGTGTCTCAAGATTTACAGTCTTCATTATCTGTACATTTAAATCTGTTTGCTCTCTTAAGGCCTGATTATAGGCTTCTTTCATATTTCTATTCTCATAGCTGAGCTCTGCAACATATGCATATCTGGATATTATCAGAATGCTGAGTGAAAATATGAAAGCTATTTTAAAAACCTGCAGTCTTGCTTTAGGTTTTTTTCTTGGTTTGACTTCCGGCTGCTTCTGCGGCTGTTTTTGTGGCTGCTCCAGGGGAAGCTGTTCTAGATATTGTCTTTTTTTATAATCATATGCTCTATTATCCGCTACTAACAATTCTATTCCCTCCTATCCCCTTTTAGAACTAACTCTCTCTGCAACTCTGAGCTTGGCACTTTTGGATCTGGTGTTTGCCTCCAGCTCTTCATCAGCAGCTACTACAGGCTTTTTTGTAATGACCTTCAGCTTTGGCTCTTTTCCGCACATGCATACCGGTATGCTGGTTGGGCATATGCACGGTCTTTCAAGTTCATTGAAAAGTGTTTTTACAATCCTGTCCTCCAGTGAGTGAAAAGTTATTATAAGCACTCTTCCTCCCGGCTTTAGTACATCTATACAATCCATAATGGCTTTTTCCAGCACATGCAGTTCATCATTAACGGCTATTCTCAGAGCCTGAAAGGTTCTTTTTGCAGGGTGTCCCCCTTCCTTTCTGGCTGCTGCAGGTATTGCCTTCTTTATGAGCTCTACCAGCTGATATGTAGTCTTAATTCTGTTTCTGCCTCTCTCCTCACAGATGAACTTAGCTATTCTGTCAGCCCATCTTTCTTCACCGTATTCCTTGATTATATGGGTCAGCTCTTTATGAGAAAGAGTATTGACCAGCTCTTCTGCAGTTGTAGGATTACTTCTATCCATTCTCATATCAAGAGGTCCATCCTGCATATAACTGAAGCCCCGCTCATCCTGGTCAATTTGATGAGACGAGACGCCTATATCCAGCAATATACCATCAACTACATCAATTCCCAAATCTTCTACTATGCTTTTTAGATTCTTAAAATTATTTTTAACAATCTTTACGCTGCTTTTAAACTCCTTCAGTCTTTCCGCGGAAGCCTTTATCGCCTCTTCATCCTGGTCAATACCGACAAGAATTCCTCCCGGCAGCATCCTTTTAGCAATCTCATATGAATGTCCCGCACCTCCCAAGGTCCCATCAACGTATATACCACCGGGCTTTACATCCATGTATTCAATTATTTCATTCAGCATGACAGGCGTATGTTGAAAATCCAAACCCTTCACCTTCTATATCATATTCCCAGCTGTGACATCTTCTCTGCCACATCCTCATAACTAATATTTGCATCATTGTTGAATTTATTCCATTCTTCAGTGCTCCACATTTCTATTCTTGTAGAAACACCAATTATAACAACATCTCTATCTATGTTTGCATATTGCTTTAAGCTTGTTGGTATCAAGGTTCTTCCCTGCTTATCTATTTCGCATTCATTGGCGCCCGCAAAGAAAATTCTTACGAAAGCTCTGGCATCCTTGTTAGTCATAGGGAGATTCTTCAGCTTTTCCTCCACTACGCCCCACTCCTTTAGGGAGTATATAAAGAGACAATTGTCCAGACCTTTAGTCATGACAAATTTATCTCCCAGCACATCTCTGAACTTCGCAGGCATTATAACTCTATTTTTAGGATCCAGCGTATGCTGGTACTCACCAATGAACATATTTACACCACTTTTCCTACACCTTTATACCACTTCGATACCATTTCACTCCACTTTATACCACTTTATGCTTAATTCTATATATTTTTCAAAAATCCTTCTTGGTTTTCATTGGTTTACCAAAAAAAATAAGGAAAGCTTCCATTAAGGCCAGTACACTTAATGGAGCTATCCCTGCCACGCATTGCGGGAAGCCGACTTATGAAGTATCAGACTTCCCTGTACAAATAAAAAATGGTACAAAAGACCTAGTCCCTGTACCATTAACAATTTAAATCAAATTATATCCGAGAAAGTACTGTAATATTGATTTATAAGAATATCCAACTCAACACTCTTCTTATATATCTTGTCATAGCTTTCATTTTGAGATATCATAACATGAAGCTGGTTCCTCAGAAGCTCAATCTGCTTTTGTAACAAATTATATCACCCACCCAAAAATACTGCTAAAAATAAGCGTAATTATATATTATATATACATACAATTTCCGTCAATATTTGTATATTATTGTAAAATGCGAAATACTGCCAAAAATCTATAATTTTGACAATTATTCACTATTTTTCACATGTTTTTAGATTATTAACGGAAATAACTGCTAAATTTGTTGTTTTTTGTTATTTGCTGTTATGCATTTTATCATCAGTCAATCTATTGCTTTTTATTCTTCTCAGGTATATAAATATCAGTACAAAAACAATTATTGTAATGAGGCTTACTAGCTGAGCAGTTCTCATGCCCAGGAACATCAGACTGTCAGTTCTCAGTCCTTCTATAAAGAATCTTGCTGCAGAGTATAATATTCCGTATAGAAGAAATACTTCTCCGGCAGCTTTCTTTTTTCTGCGATAGTAAATCAAGAAAAAGAAAACTAAAAAATTCCACAGCGATTCATATAGAAAAGTAGGATGAACCTTTACGCCGTCAACCATAATCCCCCATGGAAGGTCTGTAGGAACTCCGTGTGCTTCACCGTTTATGAAGTTTCCCCATCTTCCTATTGCCTGGCCAATGATTATACTTGGTGCTGTTATATCAGCAACTTCCCTGAAGGATATTTTTTTCACTCTTGTAAATATGTACCCTGTGACAACAGCGGCAATCAAGCCGCCATGAATCGCCAAACCTCCTCCGCGTATGTTGAATATCTGGAGCAAATCGTTACTATAATAGTTCCATTCAAATATTACATAATATAATCTGGCACCGACAACTGCCATCGGTATGCACCAAAGTGCCAAATCTATTATGATTTCAGGATTATATCCCTGTCTTTTTGCTTCTCTGTATGCCATAAGTATGCCTAAAAGCATACCCAATGAAATCAGTATTCCGTACCATCTTATGGAAATGCCGAATATCTCAAATGCTATTGGATCCATATAATACCTCCCGAATACGTATTATCCATATTTACATTGTCTTCCTGTTTGATTATAATTATTTTCAACATCAACTGTCAAGTTTATTCAGAAGGCGTTGGCGAGAACGAACCTTAAAGACCTTATTTGATTGAGTCCGTTCTCAATTAATGCAGCTTTCACTCAATACCTTTTATATCTACCTTTGCTTCTGTTATTTCCATTATAGATGAAAAATCCTTTTTCTGCATATAATCATCATAGGCAAGATAAAGCGCCCATATAATATTCCACAAATCCCCATCAGCACTGACTACGTTCAAGCCGATGTCATTCAGTGCTTCCTTCCTGTTTATGCAGTAGCCATGAGAAAAATATCTCTCGGTCATTATCTTTGTGACAGCCTTGGCTCTTTCTTTATTGTTCTTAAACATGTTTTTTGCCAGCAGAGCTTCCGCATACTGATAGGATGCCTTTATTGATTTTTCATAATCTCCGATTATCCAAGGATCCAGCTTGTTGATAATAGTATTGAAAAGTGATGATGTAATGTCCGGATTAGCACTTGCCGTTATCCTTTCCTCCATGTAATCCACACAAAGTCTTATGGCTTGCACGGGAACCCATAAATCATTATACAGAGGATGCTTTACAAGAGGGTCTATGGGTCCTAGCTCCGAAGTGGGTCCCATTATTATTTCGTCTGCTCCGATAGCTATCATAGTAGCTGCACTTTTAGCGACAAATGGAATAATCACGCCGAAATAGTCGCAGAACTCTCTAATCATATTAACTATCTTGTATGGAGTATCAACAGCGCCGCCATAGCTGTTAAGAAAAAGATCTATTCTTTTAGTCTTCCCGATACTGCATAATTGCTTATACAGCGGTACCAATACATAATCATCCATGGGAAAAAAAGACATGTAGCAAATCACCCTGGTATCAAGGGCATTTTCTATGTTTTTTATCAAGCTGATGCGCTTTTTATTTGATACATTTATCATGATAGGACCCCTCTCATACAAAGTAACCACTGGTATATGGAATGTCATAACCATAAGCGGGTTTCCATATCAGCAATTTCTAATAAATATAATATGTAGGGGCAACTTTTATAGTGATGCTTTAATTTGCTTAAACAAGCAAAAAAAGTGCATTTCCATAAAAGTGGAAATGCACTCGTTTCAGTTGTATTTTATTCCGTCATTTCGTTCAAAATGCTTATTGAAGCACTTGCACCTATTCTTGTCGCTCCTGCTTCAATCATTTTCATTGCCGTTGCCAGATCTCTTACACCACCTGAAGCCTTAACTCCAAGCTCTTCCCCTACTGTCTTTCTCATAAGAGCTATATCTTCAGCCTTTGCTCCTGCAGTGGAGAAGCCTGTTGATGTCTTCACATAATCGGCTCCAGCCTTCTTGGATAACTCACATGCCTTGATCTTTTCTTCGTCAGTCAGCAGACATGTTTCAATAATCACCTTCAAAAGTGCCTTATCCTTGCACGCATCCACAACAGCCTTTATGTCTCTTTCAACAAGCTCAAGATTGCCGGACTTCAATGCACCGATGTTGATAACCATGTCAACCTCTGTGGCACCCTGTTCTATAGCCTTTGCAGCTTCAAAGGCTTTTACCTCAGGTATTGTTGCACCCAGCGGGAAGCCTACCACAGTACATACCTTTACTTCAGAATCCTTTAGGTATGAGTAAGCTAGCTCAACATAGCTCGGGTTTACACATACGGAAGCAAACTTGTACTCAAGTGCCTCCTTACATAATTTTGTTACATCATTTGCTGTTGCTTCAGGCTTCAGAACCGTATGGTCAATATATACGGCCAGTGTTTTCTTGTCCATTCATATTCCTCCAATCAAAACTATATTATTATTTCACCTAAGGCTCCGTTCTTGATGCCTGCTGCATTGCCTTCTTCAATATCAATATGCATATCAAGCGCATATTCAGGATGTACTCTGATAACAACATTTTCAAATACAAGTGCTCTCTCGTCACCGACCTTGACCTTTACTATATCTCGGTCCTTTACTCCGAACTTCGGCGCATCATCTGTGTGCATATGTATATGTCTTGCTGCAACCATTACGCCCTTGTCCAGCTGAACTTGCCCCCTGGGTCCTACTATAGTACAACCCGGAGTTCCATCCATCTTGCCTGAAGGCCTTACAACTGCATCAACTCCTAGTGTTCTTGCATCAAATACTGAAATCTCTATTTGAGTTTCAGGTCTTACAGGACCAAGTATTCTAACACCCTTTATCGTGCCCTTTGGTCCTATCATATCAATCTTTTCCTCACAGGCATATTGTCCCGGTTGGGATAAATCCTTCATTACAGTCAACGCATGCCCTTCACCGAATAATATTTCCAAATGCTCCTTCGAAATGTGAGCGTGTCTGTTTGATAAGCTTACTGGTACCATTTTTTCCATTTTATTTTCCTCCTAATAAGTTTAAAAATTAAATGCTATGCTTTAGGTGCTCATAGACCTTAAGCATAATTGCACATTCTATTCTCTTTCTCTGAAGCTTGCATTCCATATCGTAAGGCTTTTTCAGATCCTCGTTGAAGGCTACTGCGTTGGCCTGACAGCCGCCACTGCAGTAAAATTTAGCCCAGCAGTCCTTGCAGCCTTCCTTATGATAAACCGTATTATTTGAAAAAGCCATTTGAAGCTCTTTATTCTTTATACCTTCAAATACATTTCCCATAAGATATCCCTGCTTGCCAACAAACTGATGACAGGGATACAGCTCTCCGTCCGGAGTGACAGCGAAATATTCAACGCCTGCACCGCACGAAGACACCCTTTTGTATACACATGGGCCTCCATCCAAGTCCATGAGGAAATGATAATACCTGAAGCCTTTTCCTGCTTCGGAATATTCTATGTACCTTCTGGAAAGCTCTTCATACTGTTCATGGATTTTGCCGATATGCTCTTCCTTCAGTGCATAATTTTCATCAGCTTCCGCAACCACAGGCTCTATTGATATCTCCTTGAAGCCCTGCTCTGCAAGAAACAGCACATCCTCACAAAAATCAAGATTATAAGCCGTAAATGTTCCCCTTATATAATAACTCTTATCTTCTCTTTTAGCCACAAAATCTTTTATTTTTGGCATTATTTCATCAAAGGTGCCGGATTCATCCTGAAACCTTCTCATATTATCGTTGACTTCTTTTCTGCCGTCTATACTAAGCACTACATTGTCCATGTTTTCATTCAAAAAACCAATTACTGCATCATCTAAGAGTGTAGCATTTGTAGTAATTGTAAAGCCTATTCTTTTTCCATATTCTTTTTGTATTTCGCGGCCGTACTCAACTGCAGCCTTTACTACATCAAAATTCAAAAGAGGCTCTCCGCCAAAAAAATCTACTTCTAAACGCTTTCTGTTTCCGGAGGATTCCAGCAGAAAATCTATTGCCTTTTTAGCAATCTCCGCAGGCATCAGCTTCCTTCCGCCATGATAATCCCCTGCAGAAGCAAAGCAATATCCGCATCTGATATTGCAATCATGTGCAATGTTCAGACATAATGCCTTTGTATGATAATCTCTCTCTTCGTTTAGCACCTTATCCATATATCCATCAGTTGAAAACAGCTGTCCCTGTTTTTCAAGCTGCTTCAACTCTTCATATGCCTCTTTTATTGCTGTTTTATCATATTTATGTAGTAGACTGCTGCATATTTCATCAAAATCCTTGTCATACAGCTCAAGAATATCATAAGATATGTCATCAACTGCATGTACAGTGCCGCTGTGAACATCAATGACAATCTTCAACCCGTTCAATTCATATTTATGTATCAATTTTTTATCCCCCGCAAGGCAAATTTCAATCATTATTCTATATTAATTTGTCAGCACTGTCAAATTTAAAGTATAAAGGATTCTCTGCACAGATTATTCCTGCATCTTCAAACATATCAAGGTTTTTGCATAGAAAAACCGGTGCTCAGCAATAAATGCTTCGGCACCGGCATAACCTTTTTATTGTTCTTCAGCTTCATTTAATCTATTAACAAGTTGGTCGGGATTCAACCTATATCTGAGAGCAGCCTGCTCTACCGTCATATACAGAGCTCCGCCTCAGCCAAAGCACTTGATCCCGTTCTCCTTGAACACTCTTTCGAGCTCGGGGTGCTTGTATAATATGTCATCAATGACCATATTCTTATTAATCATACTATCACCTCTTATTTATTATATGCATAGCAACAATCAAATACATACCCTTACGGGGTAGGTGTTGTCTGTTTATATTATAGAATTTATAGAAAAGATTGTCAATCATTGTTTATTCAGTTTTCGAATCCAAATATTTAACTGCACTTAGCGCAGCAACATTACCCTCTCCTACAGCCTTAGCTATCTGGTAGGGCTTACCTGTGCAGTCGCCGCAGGCAAATACACCCGGAATACTGGTAGCCATGTTCCTGTCAACCTTTATGGAGCCTTCCTCAAGCTCTAAGCCTTCTATAAGCTGATTCACCGGCAGCACATTTCTTATTATGAATACTGCATCGAGCTTTATTTCTCTTTTATCGGTTTTCAAAGCAGCTATCTTATTTCCATCCCCGAGTATACCTGACACCTTCTCATTAACCAGCTTAATTTTATCATTAAGGTGCGGCTCCTTTTTATATGTTGGGATGTAATATACCTCTGAGCATATTTCAGAGAGATAGCGTGCTTCCTCTTCCCCTTCCTCATTTTCAGATATGATTGCCACGGACTTGTTTTTATAAAGGGGGCCGTCGCAGGTTGCGCAATAACCTACTCCTTTACCGAGATACTCCCTCTCTCCTTCGATATACTTATACTTTGCATGGCCTGTAGCTATAATAATACTCCTTGCATCGTAGAACTCATTGCCGGCATTAAGTGCAAAATAGTCACCCATATTCAGAATGTTATATACCTTATTTGTCTTAAGCTCAACTCCCATTTCAGCCGCATGCCTCTTATAGGCTTCCAAAAGCTCTGTTCCGTTAATACCCGGCATTCCGGGATAATTGTCGATCTGTGGTGCTCTCATAAGACCTGTGACCTTTTCACTGCCTGCAAGCACTAAAAAATTCTTGTTTCTGATTTTAAGATTAAGGGAAGCTGATAATGCAGCAGGTCCGCCGCCGATAACTATAACATCCATCATATGTTACATACCTCCAAAGAATAATTTAAGTAGTGAAGTTCCTGTTGAAATAAAGAACAGCGCATTTACCGCCCAATACAAAAAAACCAAAACTCCTGCATATATAGGCCAGGAGACTCTTATGTTTTTCAACATGCTTCCCAGGCCTATCGACTGAGTCTCAACCTGACGTCCTTTACTTCTTTCATTTAACGCCATCATGGCAAATATCATTATTGCTCCTGCGAATACTGCAATAATACCGAACAAAACGGCAGTTACTATGAGAGAAAGTGTGTTGACACCTGACTGCGCAGCATGTATATCCATGTTTTTATAAAACGGCAGATTCATTATCACATATCCAAGGGATACAGATACTGCATTATTGATAAAATGTCCCAGCATCCCCGCAAAAATAGAATCTGTCTTGTATACTACATACCCGAGCAAAACGCCCAAAAACATAGGCCCTAAAAGGTTTTGCACATTGAGATGCATTATTCCGAACAATACCGAGCTTAACCCTATGCTCTTCCACATACCCAGCTTTTCATAGCTTCTCATTACCAGCCCTCTGAACAATATTTCCTCACAGATTCCGGCAGAGCCGGCAAAAAGTAATATATAAAGCATATACTGACTTGAGTTTTCTGCAAAAGGCACTGGATTTGGCAGCAGCTGACCAAATAGGCTCACTATTATGTTTCCAAGAATATTAATAAAAATAGCAACAAAATAACCTGATAAAAAAATGGCAGCAACAAGAAATACATCAGTAATACTAAGCTTATTGAATCTGAAGACTCTTCTGATGCTGTCCCTTTTAATCAATGTATAGATAAATGCAGGTGCCGCTATAAGCAGAAACTCCGTAATAAGTATTCCTGAGTTCAGGTCAATGCTTTGTACGACACTTCCGACACTCATTAGCAGTAAAATACATATTAAAAAAACTAGGTTTCCGCCAAAAATTGTGATTTTATTTTCTTTGTTCTGCAGCTCCAATATCTTGACCTCCTATTGTCTGTATATTCTATCCTCTCTTCTTTCCAAAGGCTCTGTAACTACTACATGTTCAATCGCCATAGGCTTTCCTTCAACAGTAAGAAGCACTCCTCTGATACCCTCCAGTTCTGTTAACGAGTTAACTATTGAGCTCAAGGTCATGTCCTCACCGGCAGCACCTCTGGAATGCTTTGTCAGCATCTCAGCGGAAAAATCAATGCTTACCACATCACCATTAACTGATATGCTCAGTATCTTGGCTTCTGCAGGTATAGTTCTGTGGAGATTCTGGCTTTTGGGACCTTCTATCAGGCCTTCGATTATTTTTCTGCAAAGCTCCTCTACAGCTGCTTCCTTATCTATATTTATGTTCCTCTTCTCCGGTACAACGAACATTGCCTGTGAGTCAGCAAAATATAGAGTAATCTCTCTCTGCTCTCCTCCTGGTGAAAAATCAATGTATTCCATAAATCCGTAAGGCATTCCGCTGGGAGCAACAAACTCCTTGCCTTCTATAAGCAGCTTCACTCTTTTTACTTCCTCAAACTGCAGCATAGTATTAACAATAGACGCAACAACTCCTGCCTCATGCATTGCACCCGAAAACCTGTTGAACTCTTCAGACAGGTTGAGACTCACATCCGTACCCTCAAAAACCACTTGCAAAAGCTTGGGTGTATCCTCATACTCCCACTCAAACTTATTTCTTTCCTTAGGCCCCTTAAAATATTCTTCAACTGTTTTTTCAATAAGCTCCACATTATTTCTATACTCTATTTCCCTGATTTCTTTGCCAAGTCCTGTATTTCCCTTTAAGGAATAGAACACATCTATTTCCTGTACTTTTAAAGTTTCTTCAGGCTTTTGAGCACATGCCGATAAAAGCAATGCAATAGACAATAGTATAGGCAGTAACCGTTTCATTGGACATTCCCCCTATATTTTCTTTTTTTATATAATATGTATATTATTGAACAGCTAAAAATAACGACAAGCTCTAAAATATACAGGCAGCCTATTCTATATGCAGTGTCTGCGAAAAAGCTTTCGGGAAATATATTTACCAGAGTATCTGCTTTCGGATCCAGCAGCCATAAATCATTTGTGAAAAATATTTCATGGAATATTGTAAAGTATCTGTTAAAATCACTGTACATCAACAATATCAGGACCAGAACAGGAAGCAATCCGGTGCAGGACAGCCATATTCCAAATCTGCCAATGGCTTTGCTGCTTTTTTTGAAGCTAAAAAAAAGAAGAACAAAAATCACCATATAGGCAGCAGCCAAGTTTCTTAAAAGTCTTCCCTTTGAAAAAAGTTCCTTTACATCTACCATATGAAGCTTATCACGTTGGCTGAAGAACTCTCTTTCCTCACCGCCCATAAAAGCCTTAAAATCCAGATTATCTCTTCTGCCCTCCATATAAAGCAAGAGCTTTTCGGTAGAGTTCATAAGCTCCTCCATTGTCATTGACAGCCTTGAGGGAACTTCATATTTTTCATATTGCTTCACATAATAGCTTCTGTCAAAGGCAACAAGCTGTACATCGGTAAAAAGCAGAAAAAGAAGTGAAGATAATACAAACACTGCCGCTGCAAAAGACATAAGGATTTTTTTTACAATCATCAGAAAATTCTCCTTGCAAGTAATTATTTATACGCTTTATCATCTATCTTATTTTATCAGAAAAATCAGCTAAAAAAAAGAAATACTCCCTTAGTATTTAATATTTCGGTTTAAACAGCAAAATTATATGTTACTGTTACTGAAAAAAATATCAGATAGTCAACCAAAAAATTAAGTCAGAAATAATCATATAGTCTAATATTCAGCTTAATGGAAACAATATATAAGAGGTGATTTGATGTATAAAGAAAGCCTTATAGCAAAAACATTCATCCTATTCATTGTACTGATAGTATCAATCAGCCTATGCTCCTGCGGAGCACAAAAAAAACCTATGTTAAACAACACAAAGGACAAACAGGAAGAAAAAGAACCGCCTAAAGAGCTGGAGAAGCTGAAGAAAAGTGTTGAAAAAGTAGAAAAAAGCCTTCAGCCGTTATATGATAAAGCCAAAATGCCTCCAGAGCTGCTGGAAGAAGAAATAACAAAAAAGCTGGAGGAAGAAAAGAAAAAAGGCGGCGAGGAAGGAGGAGAGCAGAAAAAGCAGGGCTCTGAAGGAAGCAAAACAGGCGAACAGCAAAAAAAACCTGCTCCGGAGGAAATAAAGAAAAAAATGGAACAAGAGCTTCTTAAAAGTATGGAGGATATAAAAAAAGATGTACTGGGATTACATGAGGCATGGAGTGCTTATGAACCAAAGGCAGTAGCCGATTTGGCCTCTCCTACTGCAGTTACTGACTTTGAAGCCTCTCTCAATAATCTGACAGCTTCTGTTGAAGCCAAGGATGTATTTGAAAGCTTGGTGAATACCAATGAACTCTATAAGAGCTTACCGGATTTTTATGTGCTGTATAAAGCAAAAGCTCCACCGGAAATAGATAAATTGAGATATGGAGTTAAAAAAATCAAGCTTTCCTCAGATGTCAAGTCTTATGACAGAGCAAAGGAAGGTATGGAATATCTAAACTCCACATGGTCAATTACCAAACCCAAGCTGAAAAAGAATAATCTGGATATAATTAACAAGTTTGAATTCGCAATGACTGATTTGAAGACAGCACTTGAGGAGCAAAACAGCATGATAATAAACGCCAAGTCAGAGGTATTGCTGAAAATCGCCGATGAAATGGAAAAGGCAGCAGAAAAAGAGGGCAGCTAACCTACATATACTGACAGCAAAACACCCTATGAAATCAACATAGGGTGTTTATGACACAACTAAAAGACTGCCTGGTATAAGAGCTTGAGACACAATGCCATCGCAATACTGATAAAAATAGGTTTAATTACCTTTGCTCCATTTTTTATGGCTATTCTTGTACCGATTCTCGCACCGATTATCATGGATAAAGCCATGGGTATACCTGCTGCAACCATTATTTTGCCGTTAATGGCAAATAATATCAGTGAAGTAATATTGCTTACAAAATTAAGAATTTTTCCGTTTCCGGCACTGAATGTAAAGTCAAAACCATAAATGCTTATAAACAGAAAAATAAGAAACGAGCCGGTTCCAGGCCCAAAAAAGCCATCATAAAAGCCTAATGCCAATGCAAAAATACAGCCATAAATGATATTCTTTCTGGTAAGTCCCACAAACTTATCTTCAGAGCCAAAGTCCTTTTTTATAATTGTATATACTGCCACTGTAAAAATCAGCACCAGTATCAGTACCTCCAGAAATCTCTGGTCTATGCTCAAAGCAGTCTGTACTCCGATTGCAGAGCCTATAAGCGTGCATGGTATCTGATATTTTACTAAAGGTATGAATATTTTCTTTGATTTGGCAAAGGTAAGTGTGCTCGTAAATGAGGCACATGTACTTGCAAATTTATTTGTACCAAGAGCAAAATGCGGAGGTACGCCAACTGCCATAAGAGCAGGAAGGCTTATAAGCCCACCGCCTCCTGCAATGGAATCCACTGCCGCTGCGGTAAACCCTGCAATACACAATACAATAATCTCGACTATCCCCATACAATAACCCCACAATTCAATATTTATTCATTAATACAATTCAAAATAGGCGGTATTACCTGTTTCTTTCTTGATACTACTCCCGGCAGTAGTACTGAATTGCTGTTGATGGCTGTTCCAAAAGCAGCAATTATAACATCAGTTCTGTTGCCTACAAATAACAGCTCAGTTGATTCATTTGCTATGTCAGTCAGCATGCACATCAAAAGGTCAACATCCTTATATTTGTCTGAGTACAGTCTCTTCATATACTGAAGCAATCTATCCTTTATGTCCTGAAGCTCCTTTGAATCCATTGAATTAATCTGACCAACTGCCAGTTTTAGCTCTCCTGCCTTGAAAATCTTAAAATCCTGATATAATAGCTCTTCATCTGATTTATTGATAAGGTCTGAGCCCGCTCTGAACATAGCTCTGGCAAATTCCTGCATATTTATCCCCGCTGTAGCTGCAAGATGTTCTGCTGTTTTTGCATCTATATCCGTACAGGTTGGTGATTTAAACATCAATGTATCAGAAAGTATGGCAGCACACAGGATTCCTGCTATTTTGGAAGGAAGCTCAACATAGTTCTCTTTGAACATATTAGCGATGATTGTAGCAGTACAGCCAAGAGGCTGATTTCTGAAATACACCGGGCCTGTAGTTTCAATATCTCCTATTCTGTGATGATCTATTATCTCAAGCAAATCAGCCTCCTCCAGACCTTCAACTGCTTGCGCTCTCTCATTATGATCCACAAGAATGACTTTCTTTCTTTGAAGATTAATCAGTGAAGCTCTGGAAATGAGTCCAGCTATGGAGCCATCCGTATCTATCACCGGAAAGTTTCTGTATCTTTTTTTGACCATGACTTCTTTGATCTCGTCAATATAGTCATCTATACTGAAGGTAGTAAGATTGCTGGTTTTCATAAAATATCCTATAGGCAGGCTTTGGTTTATGAATCTTGCAACCTTGTATGTATCATAAGGTGAAATAATTATTGCACAATTATGATTCTCAGCAAGCTTCTTTATAGATGCAGCCACAGGTATTCCTCCTGTTACAATAAGACATTGGGCACCCATCTCAATGGCACACAGCTGCGTCTCGTACCTATTGCCCAGAATCACTATATCCTTGGGCTTTATATAGCTTTCCATCACCTCAGGATTCATGGCACCTATCAGTACCTGTCCATTGTATATACTGTCATCAATATCCCCTACAATCAAGTTTCCCTCAAGTACTTCTAGTATGTTTTTGTAAGGCGTTCTTGCAGCTGATAATATGCTGTTATCATATATGTCCATATAAGATTCTGCAATATCTCCTACAGTAATGATTCCGGACAGGCTTTTTCCGTCCTCAGAAACCATTAAAGTGGTTATATTATTGCTCTTCATTATTCCCCAGGCTTTCTTCAGTGAAATGCCAGGATTAACAGGAGATACTCTTTTTATTGCAATGTCTCTTATTTGAGTCTTAACATCCTCTATAAGAGAAGGCTCCTCCACATTGAAATAATCCAGTACATACCTTGTTTCACCGTTTATGTCACCTATCTTTTTAGGTATGTATGAATTTGTTCTGCTGGCAGCATTCTTCAAGTACGAATACGCAATGGATGAGCAAATTGAATCGGTGTCCGGATTCTTATGTCCTATTATATATACAGAATCACTCATAAGCAGCTCTCCTTTCAAGCATCATTTTAACTCTAACCATACAATCATCCAAAAACATATTGATATCATTGTTTATAATGTTTCTAGCCTCCTCTATTATTCCTGTACACTTCATCACATCTATCGAAATTCCATGCTTAGCTCGCATTTGAAGATTATACTTTTCTGCTAAAGAATTACTATTGATATCATTCAACTCTATAAACTTAAAGAAGCCCTTGAAGCTGTTTTGAAGCACCTTGCTGTCTACACTATAATAACCACTTAAAACATTTGATATTGCACATATTGCTTTGTGATCTTCAAAGGCATCCTTAAGCATTTTTACCAACACAGGCTGGCACTCAATAGATTGAAGCTCAATACCCATTTCTATAAAATTATGTGCCTTCCAAAGACCGTATTCTTCAGGTATGTTGCAAGCAGCTATAACCTTATCAACAATTAAAGCACCCCTTTGGAAGCAATACCCCTTATATCCGTTATTATAGTTTTCATCGCCATAGTAGTCCAGGCCTTCAGGAAAAACAGTATGTGTTACTATTGATTTTGCCAGGCCGGCTTCTTCAGGATGTTCCTGCAAAATATAGTCAAATAGTTCCCATCCTGGAAAATGAGTTTCATTATAGGATAGGCAGCCTGTTATCACAATATCTGGAAATACTGCACCCAGTATACTTTTGCTATCGGTATCGCCCAAAAGCATTTGGCAAAATCTCACATGCGTCAAAGGAAACATTTAATCACACCTAACAATATCTTATAAAATTATTTTAAACGTGCTTATTGATATAAGCAAGTAATTACTTTCTTTACCAGCAATTTTACTAATAAGCTATTAAGCTTAACTACACATATATTACTTAATTTATTAGAAAATTCGTACTGTTTTGTAATTTTCTATTGAAATTTATCTTTGCTTGTCATATAATGTAAATGTAACTGGTATTTACATGATTAGCATGTAAGCTGAATTATTTCAAGCAAAATTTCCTTAAATTGTCTGTGTAAATATGATAGTGTCATTAAGACATTACAGTCAGTGGATCTTTGAGATCCTTTCATTACCCCTTGGGCTGTTTTATACAGCCCACCCCCCCATATCATATAAGAGAAGCAGCCCGAAAAATCCTGAGTTTACACAAAATACCTGTCAGTGTAATAAAAACCGCTTCTACTTTTTGTCCGCCATTAAGCCTTCCTATTTTTCATTTTTACTTTTATAAGCATTTACGATGTATTCTATTATTCTATTTCATACCTCCAGCTTATATGAAAGGGAAGACTAAATCAATCTTCCTTTTATAATGCGTTTAAGCTTACTTATCCATTTTCTTATATGAAGCCAGTCACTAATACAAATCTCTCAAAATCAGCATAAATTATTACTATCAATGCTAAATCAAGTATCTATTATTTAATAAAAACGATTACGTTTGATATTATTAATTACCTCTGCTATTATTGGCAATTTGGAGTTTGTCGAATGATGTCGTACGAAATTTCAGTTATTTCTATGTTTTTTGCGATAATATCTTGTAATTTATTCAAATGTGACATATAATATGTTTGTAATACTCCATTACTTTATGTTTACATTTTTCTATTTCTGTTAACCTTATGTATTATAGCATTAAGTTTCGAGGAGGTTTTTATGCAAATTCAAGTATTAGATAAGCTTTTCGAGAATTTAAGAAGTATAACCAGTATTGATGACATTGCCTACCATGAAGTAAGGAATAGCAGACTTAATCCAGTACATAAGACTAATACCGATGTACTGGGAGTTGAACTATGGAAAAAAACTCACGCCCAGAATCCTGTCTATATTGATAAGACACCAATACTAAAGTGTATTATGAAAGACAAAAGACCTATAGCCATTTCGAATACAGTCAATGACAGCAGGTCAGCTGATGAGTTTTTTCATTTCGGCATCGACAGTATTCTCAACTTGCCTGTTGTAGTTAATGATAAGGTGGAAGGTCTTGTAGTAGTTGCTTCCATAGGAAAGCTTCATCAGTTTACAGATACTGAAATCTCCATCTGTGAAAATATTGTAAACAGTTACACCAGGCAGCTCTTTTCCGGCAATCATAAAGCTGGAGAAATAAACAACGCAAAGGCAATGGTGCAATACTTGAAGCGACACTCGGTAGATTTTATATTTGGCATTCCTGCTGGCACTATAAGTCCTATATTTGATGCATTTAATGAGGTGGATATAAAGCCTGTTATAGCAAAAAATGAGTGCGGGGCTGCTTATATGGCATCAAGATATGCCTGTGTATCAGGTAAGCTTGGAGTTTGCATCGGAGCTGGCGGAGTCGGCGCCGCAAATATGATTAATGGTATTGCAGATGCTAAACGCTCAAAAGCACCAGTACTGGCAATAACAGGCTATGTTAACAGGTGGCAGATCGGTAAAGGTGCAATTCAAGAGCTTGATACTCAAAATATATTTAAACCTGTTACAAAGCATAGTATTACTGTCCTCAATGAAGACGAAGTAATCTTACAGCTTCAAAATGCTATTGAAATTGCTATGACCCCTCCCAGAGGGCCTGTACATATATCTATACCCGTGGATGTTCAGCTGGCAAAATACTCACATGAGCTTCCTGACACAGTTCAAGCCAAAAGCAGCTCATTTTTAAATATGAAAGTGCTAAATAGAGCAGTTGAAATAATAAACAACACCGAGGATGGCATTATTATGGTTGGAAAGGGGTGCAGAAGTCTCTCAGAGCAAGTTATGACTCTAAGCGAACAGCTGCAATGGCCTATAATAACTACACCTGGCGGCAAAGGTATTGTGTACTCTGATTTTCCACTGAATCTTGGAAATTATGGATTTGCAGGTACAGATGCTGCTACATCCTATGTGGATAACAGTACTGCATCCTGCATACTTGCACTGGGTACAAGCCTTGGAGAAGCATCTACCCGAAACTTCAATGCTTCACTTGTTAAAGGCAGAAAGCTGATACATGTTGACTGGGATGAAAGCACTTTAAACAGGGTTTTTAAAGCAGATGTAAAAATACATGCAGATTTGAAAATAGTACTGAATGAAATTATAAAAAATACTAAAAAAGCAACTAAAAAGTTCAATAAGCACGAGCTCAATGAACCATATTTGAAGAATCACACCGGATTATCTACTCGTTTATTTCTAGAAAAAATTACTGATGTACTCCCATCCAACACCTATTATGTCTCAGATATGGGAGAGTATATGAACTTTGTCTTCAAATATCTTAGAATTCCTAAAGGCGGAGACTTTGAAACCAGCCTCAATTACGCTGCAATGGGTTCTGGTATAGCCGGAGGTATTGGAGTTGCTTTGGCTCAAGAAGATAAAAAGCGTCCTGTGGCAATATTTGCAGGAGATGGCTCCTTCTTTATGCATGGCACTGAGATTTTTACTGCCAAAGAATATAGTATTCCAATTATTTATATTATTTTCAACAATTCTATGCTTGGATATGTAAACAGAGGACATCAATACCTTTTTGGAAGGACCCTAAAGGAATTTAAGCAAGAGAAGATTTCGATCTCCAATATGCTGAAAGTGGCAGGCATAAAGACTTTTGCGGTAAATGAAATAGAGGATATGAGTTCAATTCCTCCACTTGTTCATGAATTGAATGAGCCGTTTGTCATTGAAGTTAATATAGATGGAAGTGAGCCTGCACCTATATTAGATAGAATAAATGCTCTAAAGAAATCCTAGTGTTTCAAGGCTTTTGTTTTCCTTTAATTCATATGGCATATGAGTTATAAAATAAACTAACCAAGGAGGTAAATCTATGATTACTGTAAAAGACACAAAAGGAATGTATACTATTAGTTTCGACCCGGCAAGATGCGTAGTATTTGAAAAAAATACGGGTTTCTGGCATCCAGAGGATGTTAAGAGATTCCATAATGATTATGTCGTAAAAATTGGGCCGCACCTTGATGGTAAGCCTTGGGCAAAGTATAGTGATTTAAGAGAATATAAGACTTCAAGCATTAACAATGAGATTAATGAACATGTCAGCTGGATGATAAGCAAAAATGTAAAATCTGTTGCAATACTCGTTGAAAGTGCGATTGTTAAATTGCAAATGAATAGAGCTATAAACAATAAGTTCTCACAAAAGGCTTTCGATGATGAAAAGGAAGCAAATGAATGGCTGATAGCTCAAGGATTCTAACATTGTCCCTAAAGGGCTGTCCTTCACAGCCCTCCCCCAAAATCCATATCAAAAAACCCTCTCCAGTTTATGAGAGGGTTTTTTATTTTTAATTTTCCTTATCCAACCTTTTCTTCAGAAAGAACTTATTAATCTCACCTGCAAGCAACGGTATCATACTGAGCAGTATTACCACACCCCAGTCAGTTAATCCCAGAGCAGAAGTCTTAAATATGGGCTGCAGGAATGGTACATACAAAACAATTAACAGCAGTGCAAAGGAAAATACAGATGCTGCTACTAATGTTCTATTGGTAAATACGCCAAGCTTTACAATGGAAAATCTCTCTGACCTGCTGGAATATACTCTAAAGAGCTCTGCCAGTATAAGTGTCGCAAACGCAACAGTTCTCGCCATAGTAAGTCCGTTTCCGCTTACAGCTGTCAAGCCTCCGGTATATTTATTCAACCCCCATACAAATGCGCCCAGTACAGCTGCCAGTAATGCCAAGCTTTGTATGGCAATACCCGTAAGCATTATTCTGTTGAGTATAGGCTCATCTGCATTCCTCGGCTTCTGCTTCATTATATCAGGATCACCCTTTTCAGTACCAAGGGCAAGTGCAGGAAAGCTGTCAGTTACAAGGTTTACCCACAATAGCTGTATAGGAACTAAAGGCACCGGCAGATTAAGCAATATACTCAAGAAAATAATCAAAATTTCACCAACATTACAGGAAAGTAAAAAGAAAACAAATTTTCTTATGTTGCTGTATATTATTCTGCCTTCTTCTACTGCAGACACTATAGTAGCAAAATTGTCATCCATCAGTATTATATCTGCTGTACCTTTAGCGACATCAGTACCGGTTATACCCATAGATACTCCAATGTCGGATTTTTTCAATGCCATTGCATCATTAACGCCATCGCCGGTCATGGCTGCTATATGTCCATTTTTCTTAAGGGCATTCACTATGCGCACCTTATGCTCAGGTGAAACTCTGGCATATACACTTATACCTTCAGCTTGTTTTCTCAGCTCATCATCAGAAATCCTGTCAAGTTCCTCCCCTGTCATCACTCTGTCATTACCGGTCATTAATCCCAGTTCTTTCGCTATTGCTACCGCTGTATCCTTATAGTCTCCCGTAATCATCACAGGCTTGATGCCTGCCTGTCTGCACACCTTTATGGCTTCAAGAGCTTCTACCCTTGCAGGATCTATCATACCCATAAGTCCTACAAAAACAAGTTCTTTTTCTATACTCTCAGAGGTTATTTCTTCCGGAAGACTGTCAAATTCTCTGAAGGCAAATGCAAGTACTCTTAATGCATTGCTTGCAAACTCGCTATTTGTTGCAAATATCTGCTGTCTGAGTTCTTCGGTCAGTTCCTGAACTGTACCGTTCCGATATATTCTTGTACATCTGTTTATGATTATATCAGGAGCACCTTTAGTAAAAGATACGATTTTGTCTTTTATGTAGTTTTCGTGGAAGGTGGTCATCATTTTCCTGTTTGAATCAAAGGGTATCTCTTCTATTCTTTTATAGCTCTCATTAATCTCAGTCTTTATAAGACCTGCTTTGGCACCAACAGTCATAAGTGCTCCTTCAGTAGGATCTCCGACTATTCCCCACAAATTTTCCTGTTTATCCTTTTTATGAAGAGTAGAGTCATTACATAGAACACCAATTGAAAGCAAATGCTTTAGACTGTCGTCTTTTATAGCATCCAGCTCGTTTTCATCCAATATAAATTTTCCTGTAGGGGTATAGCCTTGGCCAGTTACTCGTATTACCTTTCCGTTAACATATGTTCTTACTACAGTCATTTCATTTTGTGTCAACGTACCTGTTTTATCCGAGCAGATTACCGTTACGCACCCTAAGGTTTCCACTGCCAGCAGCTTTCTCACAATGGCATTCCTTTCCACCATTCTCTTCATTCCAAGTGCCAGAACTATTGTAACAACTGCAGGCAAGCCTTCTGGTATGGCAGCTACTGCCAAGCTTATGGAAACAAGCAGCAGTTCCAGTATTTCTCCTCCTCTTATAAATCCGATGCCGAATACCAATACACATATTGCCAGACATGCTGCTCCCAACCACTTTCCAAGTTCATTCAGCTTCTTTTGCAAAGGAGTTGTTTCAGTTTCGAAGGATTGTATTGCTTCAGCTATTTTTCCTATTTCAGTATTTACGCCTGTGCTTACTACTATACCCTTTCCTCTTCCATAGGTTACGATAGTGCTCATATAAGCTTGATTTACTCTGTCTCCAACGGACATTTCTACGTCAAATACCTTTGAAGCATCCTTATCTACCGGAACGGATTCACCTGTCAGTGACGCTTCTTCTATCTGCAGATTGGCACTTTCAAACAGCCTTAAGTCTGCAGGTATGTTGTCTCCCGCTTCTATAAATACCACATCACCGGGAACAAGGTCCTTGGCAGGAATCATTTCAACCTTGCCGTTTCTGAACGCCCTTGCATTGGGCGAGGACATTTTTTTGAGAGCTTCCAATGCTTTTTCTGCCTTACCCTCCTGAACCACACCAAGTACTGCATTAATAATTACTATAGCTATAATAACTATGGAATCCGATATCTCGCCTGCAATACCCGAAATTATGCTTGCTGCAATAAGGATTATTACCAGGAAATCATTCAGCTGCCTGAATATCTTAGCTAAAATACCTTCCTTTTCCTTTTCCTTAAGCTCATTGCTGCCATACTTCTCCAGCCTTGCAGCCGCTTCTTCACTACTTAAGCCTGCTGCGGTATCAGTTGATAACTCTTCGGATATCTGGTCTATGCTTTTGTTGTACCAGTTCTGATTCAATTGTATTCCTCCCTTGCTGACGATTTCATAAATAAAAACATATAAGTACTTTCATATATTTTCCATTATATCATTATTTCATTACAAATGAATATGTAAAAATATTATTACTGCATATAAAAAGACCTTTAGCGCATATTTGCACGCTAAAGGTCTCTAAAATACCTGATATTATTAACTAATCTCTACTTACTGAGAATATCAGCCAATTCTATTCCGTTATTTCTTTCCATGACAGTTCTTATAGACCACTCATTCTGGAAAAGTAAAACAGGATTTTCATCCTGATCCTTTGCTATCATTGTATCACTGGTTATTTTGAACCTGTCAGGATTAAAGGCATCTGTTTTCACCCATCTTATATATTTAAAGGGCAGATGCTCTATGCTTACATCAACACCATATTCATTATTCAGTCTGTATTCCAGTACCTCCAGCTGAAGCACACCCACAACACCTATAATGTATTCCTGTAGAATTGAATCCCACTGCTGAAATACCTGAATCGCTCCTTCCTCTGAAAGCTGCATGATACCTTTGATGAACTGTTTTCTCTTCATTGAGTTTTTTGTATATACTCTTGCAAAGTGCTCCGGTGCAAACACAGGTATCCCTTCAAAATTAAAGCGCTCTGTTCCTTCTATCAAGGTGTCCCCAATTTTGAATATACCAGGATCAAACACGCCTATAATATCACCTGCATAGGCTTCTTCCACTATTTCTCTTTCCTGGGCAAGGAACTGCTGTGGCTGAGTCAGCCTTATCTCTTTGCCTTCTCTCATATGGAACACACCCATACCTTTAGTGAATTTACCTGAGCATATCCTTATGAAGGCTAGTCGATCTCTGTGTGTAGGATTCATATTCGCCTGAATTTTGAAAACAAAGCCCGAGAAGCTTGAATCCTCCGGATTGACCTCTCCCTTGTCAGATAATCTGGGTAAAGGTGCAGTTGTAATGTTCAAGAATTCTTCAAGGAAATTCTGAACTCCAAAATTGGTCATCGCACTGCCAAAAAATACAGGTGTCAGCTCTCCCTTCAGCACTTGCTTTAGATTGAAGCTGTCTCCGGCCATATCCAGCAGCTCTATGTCCTCCTTAAGCTTTTCGTGAGCTTCTGTACCAAGCAAATCAGTAAATATACCGTCATTTACATCTCCCTTTGATGAGCTTACCATGCTCTGGCCGTGAGCACCTCCATCAAAAAGCACTATCTGTGCCTGTTTTCTATCATAAACTCCCAAAAAAGAGTTACCCAACCTTATAGGCCAGTTCATGGGATATGAGCGAATATTAAGTACCTGCTCTATTTCTTCAATAAGTTCAAAAGGATCTTTGCCTGCTCTGTCCATTTTGTTAATAAATGTGAATATCGGTATACCTCTCATTTTACATACATGGAAAAGCTTCTTAGTCTGAGCCTCTACACCCTTAGCAGAGTCAATAACCATAACGGCGCAATCAGCCGCCATTAGCGTTCTGTATGTATCCTCACTGAAATCCTGGTGGCCGGGTGTATCAAGAATGTTTATGCAATAATCATTGTAATCGAACTGCAAAACGCTGGAAGTAACCGATATACCTCTCTGCTTTTCTATTTCCATCCAGTCAGATACAGCGTGCCTTTGCGCCTTACGTGCCTTTACAGACCCGGCAAGTCTTATTGCACCTCCATAAAGCAGCAGCTTTTCTGTAAGAGTGGTTTTACCGGCATCCGGATGCGATATTATAGCAAAGGTTCTTCGTCTCCTTATTTCATTTATGGTTTCAATACCAAGTGACATGGAACTACCTCTTTTCAAATATAATAAAACCTGAAGGCATTTGCCTACAATAATAGATTTTACCTGAGATATAAACAAGGTGTCAATAATCATATGAAACATTGTACCCTTTCATTGTGCCGTTTGACATGCAGTCTTTATATCCGAAACTTATCATAATAGAAAAAGACCGGACTGTTCCGGTCTACTGTTTATCATCATATACGCATACCTTGTTCCTGCCTGTCCTTTTTGCGGTATACAAAGAATCATCAGCACATCTGACTATTTCCTCTATACTTGCTGCTTTGCTGCAAGCTGTACTTATCACCAATCCGAATGAACAGGTAACAGAGATGCAGGTTTCGTTATATGCTACCGAATAGCTCTCTATGGTTTTCCTAAGCTCTTCTACTCTTTGAACAACACTCTGCAGGTCTCCCGTGTTCCTGAATATTATTGCGAACTCTTCTCCTCCGTACCTGCATACTATATCATCCTTACGCACACTGTTTACAAGAAGCTTGCCTACCTCTTTCAAAACCAGATCTCCACCCAGATGTCCATACTCATCATTTACCTTTTTAAAGTGGTCTATATCCAATATGGACAGAACAAATGGAAGATTGTACTTCTGATAGTTGTCCATGCAATTCTGTATTTCCTTATTGAAATATATTCTGTTATATAGTTCGGTAAGTCCGTCTCTAAGCGCCATTTCCTCAAGTCTCGCATAAAGCTGTGCGTTTTCAAGGGAAAGCCTTATTGCAACTGCAAGAGTATTAAGGTATTTGATATCATCAGCCTCAAAATACCTATCAACAACATGCTCTAAATATATAAGCCCAATCAGCTTGTTCTTGCCGTTTAAAGGCACTACAACTGCTGATTTTATACCTCTGTTTATGCTAAAATCATCTGTAAGCTTTTCACTGGTCAGTATATATGTTTCCTGAATTTCATCCTTAATTGCATACAGTGTTTCAGCTATTTTATCCATATTCTTCATCTGCTGTCTGGGAATACTGCTTGCTTCTATAAAGAAGCCTTCATCTCCCAGCGTGAATATGGTGCTGCTGCTGGCTCCTATTACACCTATCAGCATATCGTTGATAATCGAAAAGAGATTCTTATAATCTGTAACCAGGTTGATATATTCAAAAATATTAATAATGGAGCTTAGTTCGCTAACTGTTTTTTCATATTTGATATTAAGATTAGATATTTCCTGCAGACTATTCTCAACACATTTTTGGTAACTGTCTATTTCATTTTGTATTTCTAATATTTTTGCACAGCCTTCATATCTGACACATACGTTTTCCATGGTAGTCCCCCCAAAAATATAAAATATTCTATATATTATATATTCTATTACATAATATCCCTAATGTCTAACTTATGTTTATTAGCAACTGATATTTTTTATCCGTCTGTTATATTAAAAACAATATTATTGGAGAACAATAACATCTAAAGCAGAAGTTTTTATTTGCAATTTTAACTACGATTGCAGTGCATTATGAAATGTACAGGAAAATGAGTTTTTATTTGGAAGCTTTTATGATATATTATTAATAAATACAGTTTGGAGGTATCATAATGAATAACTTTACCGATTATATAGATATCAATGATGAGGTATTGGATGCCTTAAGATATGATAAACCAATAGTAGCTCTTGAGTCTACAATAATATCTCACGGCATGCCTTATCCTGAAAATATCAAGACAGCAATGGAGGTAGAGGATACTGTTATCCAGAACGGAGCAGTGCCGGCAACCATAGCTATTATAAAAGGCAGAATCAAAGTCGGATTAACACCGGAAGAACTGGAATATCTCGCCAGCTCAAAGGATATATCCAAAGTAAGTCGAAGAGATATACCTCATATCATCGCTCTTGAGCAGTCCGGTGCAACAACTGTTGCATCTACAATGATTTTCGCTCGTATGGCAGGCATCAGGCTCTTTGCAACAGGAGGCATAGGCGGTGTACATAGAGGAGCAGAAAAAACCTTTGATATATCCGCTGACCTGACTGAGCTCTCTCATACAAGCGTCGCAGTAGTTTGTGCTGGGGTTAAATCCATACTCGATATAGGTCTGACCCTTGAAAAGCTTGAGACACTGGGTGTGCCTGTTTTAGGCTATAATACCGAGGAGTTTCCTTCCTTCTATACCCGTTCAAGCGGTTTTGGCGTTGACTGTACAGTCAATAATCCATATGATTGTGCCAGGATTTTAAAAGCAAAATGGGATCTTGGGCTTGATGGCGGCGTAGTTGTTGCCAATCCTGTACCAAAGGAATTCGAAGCCAACAGCGAGGTTGTCAATGCTGCAATAGAAAAGGCGCTTCATGAAGCTCATGAGGTAAATGTCAAAGGAAAGCATGTCACCCCTTTTCTGCTTTCAAAGGTTAAGGAGCTTACAATAGGGGAAAGCCTTGATACAAACATAGCATTAATAAAAAATAATGCTGAAGTAGCAGCAAGAGTTGCAGTGGAATATTCAAATCTAACAAAGTAAAATCAAAAGTGCCGGCTTAACCGGCACTTTATTTTATTCAAATAATTTTCTCAAGCTTTCTGTATAGGGCTGCCTGAGTACTCCCTTCTCAGTTATTATTGCTGTTATGAGCTCATTCGGTGTCACATCAAAAGCAGGGTTAAATACCTTTACTCCTTCAGGAGCAGTCCTTCTGCCAAAGCCACAGGTTACTTCAGCTTCATTTCTCTCCTCTATCGGAATATCAACACCTGTCTTTGTATCCATGTCTATAGTGGATGTAGGCCCTGCAATATAGAAAGGTATATTATGAGCTTTTGCCAATACCGCAAGACCATAGGTTCCTATTTTGTTTGCAGCATCACCATTGGCTGCCACTCTGTCACAGCCTACAATTACTGCGTCTATCATCCCTTTTGACATTATCATGGCTGCCATATTGTCGCATATAAGTGTTACATCTATGCCCGCCTTTAAAAGCTCCCAAGTGGTAAGTCTCGCACCCTGGAGCAGCGGTCTTGTTTCATCTGCAAAAACCTTTATGTCCCAGCCCTTTTCCTTTGCTACGTACAAAGGTGCAAGTGCTGTACCATACTGAGCTGTCGCCAGGCCTCCTGCATTACAGTGAGTAAGAACAGTCATGCCATCCTTTAAAAGTGTTAGTGCATTATTGCCTATGGCTCTGCACATTTCCTCATCCTCATCCCTTATGTCATCTGCTTCCTGCCGCAGTATGCTCTTTATATCGGTTACTTCCTTATTCTTGTTCTCCAATGCCACTCTTTCCATTCTGCGTAAAGCCCAGAACAGGTTGACCGCAGTGGGTCTGGAGCTTGCAAGGTAGTCGGAAGACCTCTTGAGCTCGTTCCAAAAAACATCAAAATCATTGGTGTCAATATCCCTGATGGCTATGTACAATCCATAGGCAGCTGCAATACCTATTGCAGGCGCCCCTCTTACCTTCAAATGAAAGATGGCATCCCAGACATCCTCAACCTTATCAAGCTTAATAAATACAGTCTCGCCCGGAAGCCTTGTTTGATCCAGTATGATAAGTTCTCCATTCTCCATCTTTACAGACTGAATGCTGTTGAATGTATTTTCCATAGTTACCTCCCAATATCATAAGCATTACAAATATTATAATAACATATCAGCTCAATATCACATACGTTTTTTCAGAAAATCAGTATTGCAAACCAATTTTGTATGCTAAAATATATATGTTCTTTAAGTATTATTTTCTTTGAGAGGTAGAAATATGAATGCTGCTGCAGATAAATATGTTGTTGTTCTAGGAGGAATAAATCTGGATATCAAGGCCAAATCTACTGAAAGGCTTCGGCTTAAGGATTCCAACCCGGGCACTGTCAGCTATGCCGCAGGAGGCGTGGGCAGGAATATTGCACACAACTTGGCTCTTCTTGGAGTAGATGTAAAGCTTATGAGCATTGTAGGAAACGACGACGAAGGCAGGAGGGTAACGAAGGAGACTACAGCGTCCGGAGTCGATTGTTCAAATATAATGATAGCTGACGGCTTCAAAACAGGCACCTATATTGCACTTTTGGACAGCACTGGAGAAATGGAGGCAGCAGTATCCAGTATGGAAATCTATTCAATGCTTACAGAGGAGTATATAGATTCTAAGCTTGAACTTCTTAAAAACGCAGCCTTTATAATATGCGACACCAATATACCTGCAGAAGTAATCCTGCATACAGCAAGACTGGCTACAAGCTGTAACATACCTTTATGCCTGGAGCCAGTGTCGGCTGCAAAAGCGAGAAAAATCAGGCATAATCTTATTGGGATAACCATGATAACCCCTAATCTTGACGAACTGAAGGAATTGGCTGATTTGGGCTCAGATGATTTTTCACTTGAAAGGGCGGCATCAAGCATCATAGAAAAGGGAGTAAAATATGTTATAACCACTCTTGGTGAAAATGGTATATGTATTACTGATATAAACGGAAGCAGATTGCTAAAAAGCTTTGAAACCGAAGTATCCGATGTAACCGGTGCCGGTGATTCACTGACTGCGGGCCTGATATACGGTATGCTGGAATATGGAAACATCGATGAGGCATGCAGCTGCGGATTGGCTGCTGCCGCAATCACTGTGGCATGCAAAGCAACTGTAAGTCCGGAGCTTTCATTGACAGCTATATCGAAAGTTATTGGCAGCAAAAAGTATAAAGGCAGCCGGGATTAAATCCCAAGCTGCTTTCTTGTAGCCCTTACAATATTGCTGAAAAGCAATGCTGTTGTAACAGAACCAATACCCCCGGGGACAGGAGTTATCCTTCCCGCTGTTTCATAAACATCATCATAGTCCACATCACCGCAAAGCTTTCCGTTTTCATCAGTGTTTATACCTACATCTATAATAACTGCACCAGGCTTAACATACTCTCTGGTAATGAAATTTGCCTTACCAAGAGCTGCCACCAGTATATCTGCCCTTGATGTTATTTCCTTTAAGTTCTTTGTTTTTGAATGGCATATTGTTACAGTAGCATCCTCCTTTAAAAGCATCATACTCAAAGGTCTGCCTACCACCATGCTGCGTCCAAGTACAACTGCATTTTTACCTTCCATTTCTATATTATAGTACTTCATAATCTCTATTACTGCAGCGGGAGTACATGGGACTATACCGTCGGTTTCCCCCTCAAACACCTTGGATAAGCTTACCGGATTCATGCTTTCTATATCCTTCTTATGATCAATAACATATTTGATTTTCACTTCATCCAGCTGCTTAGGCAAGGGCCTGAATATCATATATCCATGGATATCCTCATCCTCATTTAGTATCTTTATGTACTTTACAAAGCTGTTCATATTGATGCTGTCCGGTAAAATATATGACTTTACTTCAATACCAACCTCAGAACAGGATTTAATGATAGATTTTTCATAGGTAATGTCATCAGCATTATCACCTATTCTGACAATAGCCATGGTTGGAACTACTCCAATAGACCTCAGCTTGGAGCATTCAGCTTTTACTCTTTCCTTTACAAAAAGAGCAACCTCTTTTCCTTTTAAGGCTTTCTCCACTTTATTCCTCCTTTGTATCACAATATTTCGATATTAAAATTTATTACCTCCAGCATACATTCATCCTCTAAATATTCAATAATGGAATGAATGACACTGTTTGCATGAACAGAGTTATTGGAAACATACGCAATACCAAGCTCAGTGCTTTTCCATATATCATTCAGATCAGTTTCGGCTATAGAGACATTATACTTCCTTTTTATCTTGTCAATTATACTCTTAACTATACTGCGCTTTTCCTTCAGTGAGTTCACTGTCCTGAGCATTATCCTGACAGTGCATGTTCCAACTATCATATTGATTCACCTATACAATCTATATTAAAATACAAATCCGGTATAATTTTTATATAGTTTCAATTATAGCATATTTCATACCTAAAACTTCTATATACGCAAGCAAAATTTGAAACATTTTTTTAATATTTCTATATTTATGCATTGTGATATAATATTGGTATTAGCTATACGTTGGGAGGGTAAATATTGAATATAGAAAGACTTATTAATGAGTTCATTGAAATGGTGCAAATACCAAGTCTGTCACTTAAGGAAAAAGAGTTTTCCAATGTGCTGATTAACAAGCTGAAAGAGCTTGGCATGGAGGTTTATGTAGACAATGCCGGAGAAAAATGCGGGGGAAATACCGGAAATGTAATTGCAAAGCTAAAGGGCACCGCAAACGTACCGCCTGTACTTTTTGGCGCGCATATGGATACTGTTACTCCCGGAGAGAAAATTAAGCCACAGATAAAGGACGGAGTAATCTACAGCGACGGTACAACAATACTTGGAGCAGATGATAAGGCCGGTATTGCAGCCATACTTGAAGCCATAAGGCACATAAAGGAAAACAACATACCTCACGGTGATATCGAGTTAGCTTTTACAATTGCCGAGGAAGGCGGCCTATATGGAGCAAAGTATCTGGACTATTCAAAGATTAGTTCTAAGACAGCCTTCATATTGGACAGCAGCGGTGAAATAGGGGATGTTATAATCCAGGGACCAGCTCAGATGAAGATATATACTACAATAAAAGGCAGAGCAGCCCATGCCGGTGTTTCTCCCGAATCAGGCATCAGTGCAATTCAAGTAGCCGCCAGAGCAGTAAACAGTATGAAGCTGCTCAGAATCGACGAGGAAACTACCGCTAATGTCGGAGTGATAACCGGAGGAACAGCAACTAATATTGTTTGTGATTCTGTATACATGCGATTTGAAGCAAGAAGTCTTAAAAAGGAAAAGGCAGAAGCCCAGATACAGCATATGGTTGAATGTATCGAAAATGCTTGCAGGGATTTTTCTACAACTGCTGATATTGAAATAGAACACAGCTATCCTGCCTTTAAGGTAGAAGCTGATACAGACATCATTAAGCTTGTTGATTCAGCCGTAAAGAATATAGGCATGACTCCCCAATACAGATCTACAGGCGGCGGCAGTGACACAAATGTGTTCAACGGCAACGGTATAAGCGCCGTAACTCTTGCAATAGGTATGAACAATGTACATACAACCAACGAAAACATAGCTATAAACAGTATAGTCAAATCAGCAGAACTGGTTGCGGCTATAATACAACAAATGATATAAATTAAAGGAAGTGGGATTAATGTTTACGGGTGAGAGAATCAACCTGAGACCTCAGAAGAAAGAGGATTCCGAGCTGGTAGTTCAATATCAGTCAGATCCTGATGTTCTCGACAACTATTATATGAGCATGAGCATACCTCCAATTAAGGACTTTGTCGACCACTGGTATGAAAGAAGTACAAGCAATCAGGATGGCTTCAGCTTTGCAATTGAGACCAAAGAAGGTCTCTATATCGGCGGATGCTTTACCATGTGGCTGAACTGGAAAAACGGCACTACCTACTTTGCTATTTACATTGGTCATCCTGACTATAGGAGCAAGGGTTATGGTACTGAGGCTTTGAAGCTTTTTCTAAATTTCCTTTTCAATGAACTGGGCTTAAGAAAGGTGAAGCTGAATGTGTTTGGCTTTAACAAAAGAGCAATCAGAAGCTATGAGAAGGTCGGTTTCAGGCTGGAAGGAATCAACAAAAGCGAACTATACCGCAATGGAGAATATCATGATACTTATGTAATGAGCATTTTCCGCGAGGACTATAACGGGGGTGAGTGCAAATGCTAAATGGCAAATTGGTTAGGCTTAGGCACCAGTCCTTTGCTGACCAGGCGATTATTGCTGATTTTTTGAACAAGGAACATATCATGGAAGTAAGGGGTTATGAAACTCCAAGATTTACATATAGAGAGCAGCTCGAGAAAAAATATAAGGAACGCTTTGAAAGGCACAACGATAATGATTTTCATCTCATTATAGAAACATCGGATGGAAAGGTAATAGGTGCTATTGGTGTAGATTTCGTATTCTGGAAAAACGGTTTCGCATATATGTACCAGTATATAGGAGATACAGAATATCTTAGCGGCGGATATCGTGAAGAGGCAATTAGGCTTTTTACCGAGTTTGCATTCTTGGAAGGAAATATAAGGAAAATCAAGACATCAGTTCCTTCAAATGATCTGTCAAGCATGGAAGCCTTCAAGGCTGCAGGCTATGAAATCGAAATCACACATGTCAAGGATGTACTTGTTCATGGAAAATACATCGATGTGTATGAGATGGTGAAGTTTAATAAATAATATATTGCTGATAGTCTATAGCTTATAGGCTTTGGCTACCAGCCTCAGGCCACAGGCTTTTAGTAAGCCTGCCAAGCAAAAAAGCAGTCCATTTAGGGCTGCTTTTAGTTTATCAAGTTTCCTTTTTTCAGCTTATCTACTATTGGAAGATCTGCAGGTGTGAAATCGTACATGTCAAGCTCCTGCTTTGATACCCATTTAAAATCATTGCACTCTATGGCAGCTCCACTACCCCCTATCAGCCTGCTGATAAACACAAACATTTTCATTTTTCTTCCCTTATAATCAAAGTTTATGACATTATACAGTTCCAGCGGCCTAACCTCCATGGCCAGCTCTTCCTTAATCTCCCTTATTATACATTCTTCGGGTGTCTCACCTTTTTCAAGCTTTCCACCGGGAAACTCCCATTTGAGTTCATAGTTGCAGCCCGTTTGCCTCTGTGCAATCAGTACTTTATTATTATCAATAATGACTGCTGCCGTTACTATTGTCATATAAACTGCTCCATTCATGTTTTCTTTTATTTTATCTTCTGTTTGAAATGTTATTCATTGACAAGCCTAATAAGTGAAAATCGTACTAATATCGGATAAAAAAATGCTGTTTTTAAGGAACGGCAGCTGATAAAATATAGCTATGGCTATAGAAAGTACAAAAAACTGAATTTATTGCAACAAAGTGCTCTCTTAAATATTCGTCCCTAGACATCATAATATAAGTTCTCCAGCTGAACCTTTTAAAGAATCGGGGTGATTTTATAAATATTAAAACCAGACTCGAAATAGTATATTTTTTATTTTACAGCAGCCTTGCATGCTATTTCCCATTCCTGACTGTTTTTTTTCTTGACAGGAAGCTTACATATGTACAGATAGGAATAATATATGCGGTTCAAGCCCTGGTAAGTATTATAGCCCAACCGCTGTGGGGATATGCTGCAGATAAGTATCTGGGCAAGAAAAAGACTGTACTGATCAATTTGCTTTGCTGCTCCATAACTGTTTTTCTGTTTATTCCCGCAGGCAGCTTCGTTGCAATAGCAGCAGCGGTTGGGATACTCATAGCTTTTCAGTGCTCTATAACGCCTATAAGTGACTCCTTGAGCTATGACATAATAGAACAAAATCCAAAGCTTCAATTCGGCAAGATACGCCTTGTAGGCTCCATAAGCTTTGCAATTGTTGCTCTGGCATTAGGTAAAGCAATACAATACATTGGCATAAACTTTTCATTCATAATGTATTCAATTTTTATGCTGGGTACTTTCTTTATTCTTTTCGGAATAAAGCATAAAGAAAGCTCAAGTATGGAGCGTCCTAACCTGAAAGATCTGGTTGATGTAATAAAAAACCTTAAGTTTTCTATTTTTCTAATATCTGTAATGCTTGTCAATATCATGCTGGGAGCACATGGCAGCTATATAACCGTACTTATCGAAAAAACCGGCGGCAATGTCTCAAGCATAGGCTTTGTATGGTTTGCACAGGCCATAAGCGAACTGCCGCTTTTCTTCATAGGAAACAGACTGATTAAAAAATACGGCGAACTTAATATTTATAATGCTGCGGTATTGATGTATGTAGTCAGAATGTATCTGAGCTCAATATGCAGCGATTATAATGCAGTCATCTCAATACAACTGATGCAGAGTATAACATATCCCATATATCTTTTAAGCATTATGCAGTATGTGAATAAGGAGGTTCCCAGTAAGATAAAAGCTTCCGGTATGACAATGATGTCAGCCTTAGGCTTTGGTTTGGGCGGCTTTATAGGAAGTATTGCGGGTGGAAGCATACTACAGAGCTTTGATGTGTTTGTACTTTATAAAGCCATAACAGCTGTCTGTGCAGCTGCATTTGTTGTAGGTATGCTGCTAAAGTATAAAGAATATATCCAAGAAAAAAGAACGTTCCTGCCATAAGGCCGAACGTTCTATGTTTTTTATGCTTGTGGTCCTGCATTTCTTATTTCTTCGGATACTCCCTTAAACTTTTCAAAGTTATCCATGAAATCCTTGGCCAGCTTTTTAGCCATTCTGTCAAACTCTTCCTTGTTCTCCCAAACATTTCTGGGATTTAGTACTTCAGCGGGTACTCCAGGACATTCCTTAGGAATGGCCACTTTAAAAATCGGATCGTTTTCAAACGCCGCATTATCAAGCTGTCCGCTTATTGCTGCATTAACCATCGCTCTTGTGTATGGAAGCTTCATCCTCTTTCCAACTCCATACTGTCCTCCGCTCCAGCCTGTGTTTACCAGATAAACCTTTGCATTATGCTCATCAATCTTTTTACCGAGAAGCTCAGCATAAACCTGTGGTCTTAATGGCATGAAAGGAGCTCCGAAGCAGGTTGAGAATGTAGCTGTCGGCTCTACTATTCCCCTCTCTGTTCCTGCAAGCTTACTTGTATAACCTGCCATGAAGTGATACATGGCTTGCTCCTTGGTAAGTCTTGCTACTGGAGGTAATACTCCCGTAGCATCAGCTGTCAGGAATACTATGGTAGACGGATTGCCTCCGGTACCTTCTTCAACTGCATTGTCTATATATGTTACTGGGTAGCCTGCACGTGTGTTCTCAGTAAGCTGCTCACTGTCATAATCTGCAGTACCGGTTTCTTCATCACATACGACATTCTCAAGCACAGTACCAAATCTTATAGCATTCCATATCTGAGGTTCATTTTCCTTTGAAAGCTTTATACACTTTGCATAGCAGCCTCCCTCGAAATTGAAAACACCATTCTTAGTCCAGCCATGCTCGTCATCACCTATAAGCCTTCTTCCTTTATCTGCTGACAAAGTAGTCTTTCCTGTGCCGGAAAGCCCGAAAAACAAAGCCACGTCCCCTGCTTCTCCTACGTTTGCAGAGCAGTGCATGGGCATTACACCCTTAAATGGAAGTATATAATTCATAACGGTGAAAATGGATTTTTTTATTTCTCCGCAGTATTTTGTACCACCTATCAACACTATCCTTTTTTCAAAGTCCAGTATAATATATGCCTCAGAGTTAGTCCCGTCTTTTTCAGGATCTGCCGTACATCCAGGAGCTGCTATTACAGTGAACTCAGGCTCAAAGTTTTCCAGCTCTCCTGCCTTCGGCTTGATGAACACCTGCTGGGCAAACAGGTTTTGGAATGCGTATTCATTGATAACTCTTATAGGCATTCTGTATTCTTTGTCTGCTCCAACAAATCCGTCAAAAACATATACATTCTTATCCTTTAGATAATGAGTTATCTTACTATACAGATTATCAAACTTTTTGACATCTATAGGTACATTTATCTTGCCCCAGTTTATATGTTCTGTTACGGACGGGCTGTCGACTATAAATCTGTCTGAAGGCGATCTGCCGGTATACTTGCCTGTACTTACACTTAAAGCTCCAGTATCAGTAAGATAAGCTCCTTCATTTTTCAGTGCATGCTCGACCAGTTTGCCGACGGAAAGATTCCTGTACATCTTTCTGCCGAAGTTTTGTAAATCCAAAATGCCACCCCCATAAATTTTGTGAAAAACACCATAAGATATGTATAAATACATTAAACCCGTTTGACAGCAGCTTATTGTAGCAAAATCAAAGTCTGCTGTCTCATTGTACATATTGTATTTTGTACACAATATATTATATATCATAATATATAAATGTGCTACATTTTTTATGTTATTTTGGTTATTTATCACACATTTTTCACATATTGGTCTATTATTTGTATTGTTTCAAAAAAAATAATAAGAGTATCTCAATTTTCTGAAATCCTCTTATTAATAGTATTTTTAAAGATTATAAGCAAAAAAAGCTATCAGGAGTCCATTTCCTTAAACCCCTCTCCAAGGGTTTCATGGGCATTCATAATAGTCATGAATGCTCTCTTGTCCACTGATTTTACAAAATTCTTAAGCTTTATTATTTCCCGCCGGCTGATTATTGTAGTGACTATTTCTTTTGTCTCATCTGTAAATGCACCCTTTGCTGCATAAATAGTTGCGCCTCTGCTCAGGTTGTTAAGGATGAAGCCTTTGATATCCTCAGCTCTTGAGCTTATTATGGTTACATGCTTGCACATATTGAGGCCCTCAAGTACGCCGTCTATTACAAATCCGTTCATTATTACTCCTAGCATTGCATACATGCCTGTTTTTACATCGAAGGTAAACACTGCACCCAGAGTAATAAGCAAATCAGTCAGCAAAAGCGATTTTCCGATTTCCAGATGTAAGTACTTGTTTATTATTTTGGCGATTATATCTGTTCCTCCCGTTGATGCATTCTGATTGAAAACTATACCCATACCCACTGCAGATATCAGAATTCCGAATACAAGCTCAATAAAAACATCACCCGTAAGAGGCATTGATATGGGTAATAGTCTTTCCATGCCCCAAATGATTCCTGATAAGCTTAAGCTTGAGTAAATGGTCTTCGCTCCAAAGCTGGAGCCAAGAAAAATAAAAGCCACTACAAACAGGATTATATTCATCGCCATCATCAAAAGGCCAATTGGAATAGTGTTAAAATATTTGCCGATTATCATTGCAAGTCCGCTGACACCACCTGCTGCCAAGTTGGCAGGAACAAGAAAATAATAGATACCCGCTGCCACCAGAAAATTACCTATGGTTATGAGTACGTATTCCTTAAAAGCTCTGCTCATTTCAACCCCTCCTCCTCTATATAATAATCCAAATATCCAAATACATATAGTACTTACAAAAATTTTCTCAATGCTTCAAGTAGTTTTTTATTCAATATCCTATCCTTGACAGCCAGCCTGAAGTGCTGTCCGGATAGATAATTAAAGCCTTTAGGAATACGTATCAGTATGTCCTCCTGTAAAAGCAGCTCCTGTAGCAAATAGGCGTCCATGCTGTCATCAAGTAATTTGGCAAGGAAAAAATTCGCTTTACTGTCATAGACTTTCAGATTAGCAAAGGCATTCAGCTGCTCTAGCATATACTCTCTTTCACTATGTATCCATTTGTTAGTTTCAAGTATATATTCACTATCATCAAACACCACATCCGCAGCAATTGCGGCAGCAGTATTGATATTCCACGGCTCGGACTTGCTTCTGTATTTTTCTGCTATTTGTCCGTTGAAGCTGACACCATACCCAAACCTTATACCGGGCATACCAAAGAACTTAGTAATAGCTCTCAATACTATTGTATTATCATAACCATTAATTTTGGAGATAAAACTTGTAGCCGGATAGCCATAAGTAAATTCAATAAAGGTTTCATCTATAATAAGCCAGCTGTTCTGTCTCTCAAGCTCCGACGCTATGCTCTCCAGTTCACTGATACCTATCAGGGTACCTGTTGGATTATTAGGATTACATAGGAGCAATACCGAATATGCTTCAACATGCTCCATCATTTCTTTTATTCTAAGCTGACTGTAATCCTCTTCATATCCTTGAAATTCAACCGCTCTAATGCCTTTACAGCTTGCTGCCCTTGAATACTCAGAAAAGGTTGGCGATGGTGAGATTGCCTTTCTGCAGCCTAGTTCTGCCAAACATTCCATAAGCTTATAAATAATATCCACTGCACCATTTCCAAGCATTATGGCTTCACATTCGTTAATACCGAGGTATCTTCCAATACTCTTTCTTGTGCTGGAGTATTCAATGTCTGGATATCTTTCCAACTCATGAATACGGCTCTCTAACGCTCTCTTGAAGCTTCTTGGAACTCCCATGGGGTTTATATTGGAGCTGAAATCGATTATATTTTCACTGTACTTATAAATATTTCCTCCATGAAAATTCATATAATGGCCTCCTGTATAAACAGCATTAAACAGAAAATAAAAGTGCTTATTATTGACGCCGTATACATTATTTTTACTGAACTGACAATATCGTCCCTACTAATGCTTCTGGTGTTATCACCTATTGTTGGCTTCGCTACAGGCTTTCCAAAATACATGTTAGTTCCCCCAAGCTGTATTCCAAGAGCTCCTGCTACTGCAGCCTCAGGATAGCCACTGTTGGGACTTGCGTGGCTTTTTCGGTCTCTCAGGATTATCCGCCAGCTGTTTCTCCAGTCATATCTGAGAAAAAAAGCTGCAATTACCATAATAAGTGCTGATAAACGTGCAGGTATGAAATTTGCAATATCATCAAGCCTGGCAGATGCCCATCCGAAGTATTTATATTTATCGTTCTTATAGCCCACCATTGAGTCCAGAGTATTAATAGCCTTATAAGCAAATGCTAGTGGTGCTCCCCCAATGAGCATATAAAAAAGAGGTGCGATTACACCATCGGAGGTATTCTCGGCAACCGTTTCAACAGCTGCCTTGGCTATTGAGGCTTCATCCAGCTTCTCGGTATCTCTCCCTACTATATATGAAAGCTTATTTCTAGCTTCTTCAATGGAACCGCAGCTCAACACCTTATATATCTTTATACCTTCATCCGCCAGACATCTGGCTGCCAGGCATGTATACAGGAGTATTATATTGGTTATCCAATAAAGCCAGAAATTGACATGCTTTAATAGGGATAATAGTAAATAAGGAATAACAAAAGAAAAAACAACCGTCGTTGCAGTCAGCATTATACCCCAAAGCCTTAGTGATATTCTTGATTTTACTGTCTTTCTCACAATATTTTCAAAGTACATAATATATTTCCCCATTATCCTTACAGGATGAGGAAGCCACTGCGGATCGCCTGCTACAGCATCTAATATGAAAGCCGCAAAAATATCAATCATATGCTCCTGCCTCCAGGATATCATATATTCTCTCCATATCCAGGCTGTTTCTGACTATCTCTGCCAGCTTATCATACTGTTCCTCCTTATAGTCCCAGTAATTCTGAACGTTGTTTTCCATTTCAGGATAACCCTTTTCAACTCTTATGGTGTTAAGAAATCTGTTGGTGAACTCCGAGCTGTCAAAAATACCATGCAGATAAGTGCCAAACACTGTTTTATCTGTGCTTACTGCACCATCAATGCCTGCTTTATAAGTATCATTTCTGCTTTTTACAGATATAAATGCTTCTACATTCTCCAATGCTCTGGTTTCTCCCATATGTATTTCATAGCCCTTGACTCTGCAGTTAAATATTCTATCTATTCCTTCTGTAATGGTTGTTGTTTTCTCCTTTGCAAAGAAAGTTTCGACGTTCAGCATTCCAAGTCCCTTGCAAAAGCCATCTTCTGATTCTACCTTGCAAGGATCATGTATTTCAATGCCCAGCATCTGAAAGCCGCCGCAGATTCCGAATATTTTGCAGCCTCTCACATGAAGCTGCTTAATAGCCAAAGCCAAGCCACTCTCAAACAGCCATTTCAGATCATGTATTGTATTTTTAGTTCCCGGAATAATTAATAAATCAGGATAGCCTATTGCTTCAACCTTTTCCACAAACCTTACCGATACGTCTGAATAAAGCTTTAGGCAGTTGAAATCAGTGTGGTTGGACATATAAGGCAGTTTTATGACTGCTATATCAATAGCTCTCTTATCATCGTCCTTACTATAAAGCCACTCAGATACACTGTCCTCATCCTCAATATTTAATCTGAAATAAGGGACTACCCCCAACACCGGCACGTTTATTATGTCTTCCAGCATCCTGAGTCCCGGCTCAAGTATTTCATAGCTTCCTCTGAACTTGTTGATAATGACGCCCTTCACACGTCTTTTATCCTTTTCATCCAGGAGCATCATTGTTCCGGCCAAAGCAGCAAATACTCCGCCTTTATCAATATCTCCCACCAAAAGTACAGGCGCATCAGCTATCTCAGCCATACCCATATTTACAAAATCTTCTTTATTGAGATTTATTTCTGCAGGGCTCCCAGCACCTTCTATAACGACTATATCACTGTTATTAGAGAGCTCATTATATATATCTGCAATTTTACTTTTTAAGCCGGCTTTAAATGCAAAGTAATCTACGGCATCCATATCCTTGTGCACCTTGCCGTTTATTATTACCTGAGATTTTCTGTCGGAGGTAGGCTTAAGCAATATAGGATTCATTTTAGAGCTCGGTACCTTTTTTGCTGCCTCTGCCTGCATTACCTGAGCCCTTCCCATTTCATGCCCTTCAGGAGTAATAAATGAGTTCAGGGACATGTTTTGTGATTTAAACGGATTTACATTATAGCCATCCTGTGTGAAAATCCTACATAATGCAGTACATAATATGCTTTTTCCCACTGAGGACGCAGTTCCTTGTATCATAATTCCTTTGGACTTTATATGTTTTTTCATTTTATTTCTCCACAGTTTATTTTCTTTACAATGCATCTACTATTGTCTACCTGCAGCAAGCTGTATTTGCCATGCTCAAACACAAAGCTCCAAAAAGCATTGGCATCAAGTCTGAGCAAAATCACCATAATCAGTCTGAGGCAGCCATGGTGCGTTACTACAAGCACTTTACCCTCTTTGTATTTTGCCAGAATTTCCTCTATGCATTCTTCCACTCTGCTATAAAGCTCACTAAAGCTTTCGCCTTCGGGAATAATTGCATTTTTCCAATCATTACACCAGATATCCCATTGTTCTTTATAATTGCTTTGCAGCTCTGAATAGTGAAGTCCTTCCCATCTTCCAAAGTTGCGTTCTCTAAGTCTGTCATCAAATATAATATTTTCATTACTTCCGCATATAATTTCAGCTGTTACGGCTGCTCTAATAAGACTGCTGGATATTACAGCATCAAAGGATATGCATTTCAGTGTATTGGCCAGTGCCTTACACTGTTCAATCCCCTTTTCAGTCAAACCGCAGTCAGTCCAGCCATAATACACACCCTTAACATTGTGTTCAGTTTCTCCATGCCTTACTAAATAAAGTTCCAGCATAATAAGCCGTACCTCCAGACAATAATTGTAAATGCCATTACAACAAGCTCTACTACCTCATTGGCAGCCCCTATAGTATCTCCTGTCATTCCGTCAATCTTACCGTAAATGTATCTTCTGAACACAAGCACAGTAATAACAGCCAGAATAAATGACAGCAAACCTATTCTTATATCAATAAGGAGAGCAATAATAAGTCCTAAAATACTTCCAACTGCTGTCCTTGCAAATGTCTGCCTTTCAAGGAAGAGCCCGCCCATACCATTGGCTCTGGCATACCTTGAAAGCTTCATCACTATAACCAGCATAGTTCTAGATATGACAGGAGCTAGTATTATAGCATAAAAAGCCGCTTCCCTTGTAACATTGTACAGAATTGCAACTCGCAGCAGCAGATCAATCACAACTGCTATTGTACCGTTTGTACCTATCCTGCTGTCCTTCATTATTTCCAGCATTCTTTCTCTGGATCTTGAGGAAAAAATCCCGTCACAGGTATCTGCCAGCCCGTCCAGATGAAGTCCACCAGTAATTGCTATATTGGCAAAGACATAGCAAACAATAGGAAATATGCCTTCCAGCAAATATCCAGTAAAATAATACACCAGCAGATTGAAACCGCCTATAATAAGACCTGCTACAGGGAAATACACTACCCCTTTGGCAAAATCGGTCTCATCGGTTTTTAATTTGAAATCCAGCGGTATCCTGGTTAAAAACTGAAGCGCAAGTATAAAAACCTTCATATGATCATCCTTTATAAATACTTAACTATTTTACTCTCACGGGTATTCCGCATACGGTCAAGTATACCTCTTTACTCCACGAGGCTATGTATTGATTTACCCTTCCTGCAATATCCCTGAAGCCTCTGGCTAGAGGATACTCAGGCACAATTCCGCTTCCCAGTTCGTTTGTTACCATAATAATCGTAGAATCAACCTTCAGCACAGCTTCCCTGAGATCTTCGAACTCTTTCAATATTGACTTTTCAGCTTCGTAAAGCTCTTCCGAGCTTGGACTCTCATTTTCCAGCCCCAGATAGTCCAAAAGCAGATTTGTAACCATTACCGTTATGCAATCAAGCAATATGCCTTCCACTGTACAGCTGTTTTCCAGTATTGCCTTTCCAATGCCTCTATAACCTTCATAAGTAATCCATGTATCAGGACGGCTATCCTTGTGCTTTTTTATTCTGTCTCTCATTTCATCATCAAAGGGCACTGCTGTTGCTATATACATTATTTTTCCGCCTATATCCCCTGCAAGCCTTTCTGCAAATGTACTTTTACCGCTTCTGGCTCCGCCTGTAACTAATATTGCTTTACCCATATTCTACTCCCTTATATCAACTAGAAAATCATCTTTTATTGAAGCTTCCTCAAAGGTAGCCATATTCTTTATAACTGTCTGTGATGCTTCAATAATATTGAACATAAGGGGGCAGCCCGTTCCTTCTCCCAAGCGCATGTTAAGATTCAACGCCGGTTCAAGCCCTAACTCCTTTATTGCAGCCATATATCCTGGCTCCTCAGAGCAGTGTGATGCAAACATATAGTCCCTGACAAGCGGATTCAGCTTATATGCGATAAGTGCCGCAGCAGTGGAAATAAAACCGTCTATTACAATAGGTATTCTATGGAACGCTGCACCTAGGAAGCAGCCTGCCAAACCTGCTATATCAAATCCTCCTACCTTAGAAAGTACATCAATTGCATCATTCTTATCCGGCTTATTTATATCAACAGCTTTTGAAATAACCCGCTTCTTATTTTTGTAATCCTCATCTGTAAGACCGGCTCCCTTGCCAACTGCCTCTTCTGCTGAACAGCCAGTAAAACTCATAACTATCGCGCTGCTGGTGCTGGTGTTACATATGCCCATTTCACCTGTTCCTAGCAGCTTATAGCCCTCCTTTACCAGCTGCTCTACTACTTCAATTCCTGTCTCCAACCCCTTTACGGCTTCTTCTCTGCTCATAGCAGAGCCCTTTGCCATATTGAAGGTTCCCTTTCTGATTTTTCTGCTGATCAAGCCCGGATAGTCCAAATCACTGTTTACACCTATATCCACTATCCTTATATCTGCATTGGCATGCTTTGACAGTACGTTGATACCAGTAATACCCTTCAAAAAATTAATAGTCTGAATGGCAGTTATGGCTTGGGGGCAAGCACTGACACCTTCTTCATGTATGCCATTGTCAGCTGCCATTACAACAGTGCATTTCTTTTCCAGACAATTGTAGAGCTCACCAGTAATACCTGAAAGCTTTACTGCAATTTCTTCAAGCTTTCCAAGACTTCCAATAGGCTTAACAAGATTATCGAGCCTTTGCTGTGCTTTTTCCATTGCTTCTTTGTCTACAGGCTGTATACCCTTTAAAACAGTATTAAGATCAGTCATTATAAACCTCCTAAGTTAAAATAAAAACGCTGCCGGAGAATATAAGGCAGCGCAACGGACAAGCTCATTCTCTCCATCCCCTCCCACCGAAGGTAGAAAAAAGTCGAAGGCAGGTCTCCTGACTTATGGATCATCTTACTTTCCACCCTTCTCGTTATACCGATGGCTTCGTGGATTTCATACCCATTCACAGTAGCGGGGGCTGTAACGGATTTGCGCCGTTTTCCCTTTTAACCCTTAATTAGGCACCTTTTGACATTTTATAAAATTTTCAACTAATTATAATTATATTGGTATAATTCAAAGACGTCAATTGAATAATATACTTGGTTTACAAACATACTAAGCTTGAAGGGCAGGTGAATAGTATGAATGTAAAAAAATACTCAGTAGATCACCTGAAGGATACAGGTGATATTACGTTAGTTCGAAATGCTGTGCAAGCCTTGGATGGAGTGCATGCAGTAAGAGTTGATAACGTTTCAAACACAATAACAGTAGAGTTTGAAAATAATCTCAGTGAAAAACAGATATTAAGCGCAATAAATCAGTACAAGAGAGAAGATAAAACCCTGTAAAAACAGGGTTTTATATATTACCTGAGCTTATGTCCGCAGTAGGGGCAAAAAGTGAACTTGCTTTCACTTTCCATCAGTTTATTACCGCAGTAAGGACAAAAACCAAATGCACTTTCCTTATTATCATCAAGCATCTGTTGTATAGACTTTTCTTCCGGTTCTTTGCTGTTTTCAACAATAGGCTCACAAAGCCCTTCTTTTGGCTTATCAACTGGTGCATTGTCCAATATGTCCGACAACTCAGACTTATGCTTCCATTTTGCCAGCTTTTCTCTGATGCTGCTAATCTCTTCTGTAGCTGACACAACATATGTACTAGCTGTTTTATCCCGCTCTGTAACTTCCTTCAGCGTTGAGCTTAGATTATGCTTGTTGACCGGTGTTCTAATATATGCATCAACCTTATGATAGACCAGCTCCTGACTATCAAGCATACTGTTGGAAGTCAGAACACATATTATGTCGGGGTGTTTGCTCTTTATTTGGTCTATAAGTTTATCTCCACGTGTTTCCTTCATTATATAGTTTGCCATTATTATATCAGGGGTGAAGCTTTGTATGTGCTTCATTACGCTGTATTCATCCGATATTTTCACATTATACCCCATTTGACTTAACATATCATTCAGTATCATGCTTTCGAATTTACTATCGTTGATTATAAGTATCCTGTTCATACAATCACCCCTTATAATAAATAAACAAAAACGACTTCTATATATACTTTAACAGAATTTTATGTCAATATCCATATTTTTATCTTAATTATTGCTGTCTCACTGCAGTATTGACTCATTACTGCTGAGTCAACTTATAAGCATACTAAATGAACTCGTCTGAATAATTTACTGTCACACAATTATCCATTGTTAATATTATGATATCAGGGGTATTTACAGCAGCATTTCAAGCCCTTTATACAATTATATCTGTGCATAGCCGAATAGTCAGCGCACACAAATCAGGATAAATTGCACTGACGTAGCAGTAGCTATAGGTGTGATTTATGTAAGTTAAACGCCCTTTATCATTTAAAAAATGCTGGATGAGCGCGTTTAATATATTATCTTTGGAGGTGAATAGAATGGGTAAAGACTGCAGAAGAGAGAGAGATTTTAAGATCAGAAACTTCCCGGACAATATTAAAGATTTATTGTGTATGCTTGCAAAGGAAGATGATGTAAGAGTAACAATAGTATTGGATACCTGTGAAGACTGTATATTAGAAAATGTAGAAATCGTAGCGGTAATTGGACACTTAGCAGTATTCCGCTGCCATGACAAGTTCAAATTTGTAGATATACGCTGTATCTGTGAAGTAATAGTTGACTGCGATGTAATTCTTGACGAAATACTTGATAACAGCTCACGCTGTCACTGCTAATTTAGGGGGGTTGCCTCAACTGAGGAGACCCCTTCTTACTTATGAAAAAAGCCGGCTCTGCCGGCTTCTCTTAATAATATTTCTTACTGTCCTTCCATTCCTGTACCAGTCTTAATGCCTCACCAAAGCGTTGGAAATGTACAACCTCCCTTTCCCTGAGGAAGCTTAATGTTTCAATAACACCTCTATCCTTAGTAGAGTTAATAAGATGCTCATAGGTAGTTCTGGCTTTTTCCTCTGCAGCCATATCTTCATGCAGGTTTGTTATAGGATCTTCTATTGCTTGAATATATGCAGCCGTCCATGGTACACCTGCAGCATCATGGGGATATAGATCATGCCCGTGTTGAATATAATGAGCTCCAAGACTTGCCTTTACAAGCTCCTCAGGAGTTGCCCTGTCTATAATTTTGTATATCAATGTGCCGATAATTTCCCAATGTGCCAGCTCTTCTGTACCATAGAGTTATCAATTAGTATAGAAAGCAAAGGAGAAGTCTGCTATCTTCTGCTTTTGCTTTCTATACACAAGTATTATTTTTTGCAGGAAAAAGTTTAGTATCCGGCTGAAAAAAAGAGATAGCCAGTTGACTACCTCAATCCTCTACATATGTGCACGCCTTCTTTATGGAAGCCAGCCTTTGCTCTTCCTGATAATCCAGCAAATTATACTGCCCGGAAGACAAGCTTCTCTTAAGCTCTGCCACCGCATCTTCTATAAGCATATAGAGCTGCTTTTGAGTGAAGAAAACTCTTATTATTATAGGTAAAGCCGTATATACAGCATTGAATTTCAATTTCCCTGTCTTGCTGCCAAGCTGCTGCTCAGCCTTCACAACAAGACTCAATATTATTGACTTTACAAGATCCATTTTTCCACGCTTAACAAGCCAAACAAGCAGACAAATAAAAAGAGCAACGATAATTATATCCAGCCAAAATGTAGACAAAGCTCCTATTATATAAGATAGTATTTTCATTATTGCATACCTCCAATTTCTTTTTTAATTTTTGCAGCTGCTGTTTCTATTTCTGCAATGAATCCCAGCAGCTTACTATAGTCTATTTCTTTTGCAGCTTGTTTTTGTGGCAGTTCATATGGAACCCCAAAGTAATCACAAATCCCTTTCATTGTTTCGCTAGCTACTTCCGCTTGATAATCTCTGCTGACCATAAGCTTAGCTTCGATCTCGTGGTCCATGAAGCCATTCTCAATAAGTGCGGCCGGCATGTGTGATTCTCTAAGCATATGAAAGTTAGCACTCTTAACTCCCCTATTACGCTGCGGAGTACCTTGAATCAGGTACTTCTGGATGCACGATGCAAGCCTCTCCCCTGATTTGCTTCCAGGATAGAAATATGTTTCAATACCACCGGTAGTTCCACCCCAGCTATCATCCTGAGCATTGAAGTGAGTAGAAATAAGTATGGCAAGCTTCTCCGGAGCAATATTGGGATATTTCTTCTTAAGCTGTGCAAACTTCATGTTCGCTCTATCAGTCCTTACCTTGAGGGATACATCATTATCCTCAGGTGAATCGTGGAACACTTCAAAGCCCATCTCTATTGCAATCTCCATCATCATGTTTGTTACCGGCTTGTTGAAACAATTCTCCTTGATGCTTGTCCCATCAGAAAATGTCGGAGTTTGTTTTCCGGATGTGTTTTCTCCATGGCCATCATCAAAAATAATACATGGCACATACCCAAGTATCTGCTCAATTCTGTTCAATATTATCTCCTCCTTCGTTTAACTGTTCTGTGATGTTACTTTCTTTTTTCTTCAGCCAAAATAATAGAGGCTGAAGCCAATCAGCTCCCGCCTCTATTGCGTTTTCTACAACGCTCTGAAATTCCCTGATGAATATTATCGAATATACGACTGTTGATATCCCCTTACCCAGCAGCTCTATTGAGGTTATTCTGAGTGATAGTCCCGTCATAATCATAATTGCCAAATAAGATATCAGCTTGACCTGAGTCTTCTTCCACAGCACTGTAGATGTTATAATCCTCTTCTTAGTAGCAGTCCAGTATCCCCCGTTATGTATTGCAAGGGCATACAGCTTGGTAATCAAATCAACTACTATTCCTATTGCTACAGCTATAGCTGCAGGGAAGTATGAATCATTGGGAAACATAATCCAACAAATACAGGACCAGATTACTACAAGAGCCGGACTTACATCAGACCAGAGCTTATGAAAAAAGTGGGTGAACTCGTGCATTTTACACCTCCCTAGAGTATAATAAAAAGATACCTGTTTTGGTGTTAGTGTTACACAATTAAATCCAAATGTGCGCTAAACCAATGCATCGTACTCAGCTTTGTAAGTTGCCCATGCTGCGTCATCACGAAGCGCATTTGCTTCAATCATAAACTGAATGAGTTCCCGCCTTCTCTGCTCCTTCAATGCGTTTTGACGGTCAATCTCATCCTGTGGATCATCTATAAACGTACCATCAGACTGTTTCAATTGTCCAAACTCGCCAATATCACTTATTTCCTCCCCATATTGCAACCCTGGATTGCTGACGTAAGCATCTAATACATTTTTAACTTCAATTATTTTGTTGTTTTCATTAACTTTAATAATCCTCATAGGATACCTCCTTAATTAAATTCCACCACAAACCAATGTGCTGTATTGTCTCCTGCTTGACAGTTAAAGCTTATTTGTGTTGCCGAATCTAAATTATAACCAACTTCAATATGCGCAGTTGTACTACCTGCTGTCGTCAGGTAACTTGAAAACATAACACTTTTCGATGTGTTCACAGAGCTTATTGTTATTGTTTTAGGGTTGGTATTAATAGCAACATCACCGCTTTGCAATGATTTTACGTTATTGAATTCAATTACTTCCCAAAAAACCTTTGTATAAGTGCTTCCTCCTGCATATTGTCTTTTCAATTCAATTTGTGTTGTTGATGTGAATTTTCCTTTGACTTGTAATGAGTTGTTAGCAGTATTGCCTGCTGCAACATTTTGAATTGATATTTTAATAATAGCATTGCTTAAATTGACGGCAGAAATTGTAACCCACGCCGTATCTTCGGCTCCTCCAAACGTATAAGAACCTCTTTGTACGCTTTTTATGTTGCTG
>JBMORW010000027.1:0-285507 GCA_049322695.1 Bacillota bacterium
CCACCATCATTTAAGCCACCTTTAACTATACCCCTCATACTCACACCACCCTCACAATATAATAATCGAAAGTGATATCTGCACTTTCGGCGGCCGTACTTGTTATGGTGAAAGAACCATCAGCAGCCTCAACACTCCATGTACCTTGCGGATTAGTTGCGGAAGTGATAGAGACTACAACAAGACTATTTGCAGTACAAAAGGCATCCGCGAATGTCTGAGCGGTATCATCATCAGTGAAAGTACCTGTACCAGTTTTGAACTTTGCTATAGTAGCATCAAGTCCATGCACTCCATCACTCGCATATTCTGCCGTATGCGCAATAACTTCTTTTGTCACATCATAGATACCCTGCTCAATTTTGTTCAAATTAGTGGCATTTATTGCTGGAGCCAACCCGTTTTGCCACACTGTTTTTATGTATGCTAATAAGCCCATTAAGCTCTCACCACCTTATCAACTCGAGTGAAATTTATTTCTTCGGAGTTAGACTTGTTTCTGCTCCATAATATTCTACTTATTAGTGTTCCTGTATTTGCTGTGGCTGTGGCTGTGCTGCCTCCAAATATGCCTATTTCCTCAATCTGTGCTACCGCTTCATTATCAAGTACAACAAATTTAGATGTAACCTCCCCGGTTGCACTGCGTTCTCTGTTGATATACTGAGTTCTAAATATTTCATTGCCAAGTTGTGTCTGTGAATCTGTTACAGCTGCATTGGAAGTTCCAAGTGCAAGATATTTTACATCTATATCTGCAGCATTTCCAATTAATATTTCTATCAGTTCATTTAGGGCTGCATCCATAACCCTATTATTGATTTCTTCCTTTTCTCCATTAGTTTCAATAGTAAAAGTACCTTGCCAGCCTATTTTATTAATCATTCAAAGTCACCTCACTTGTAAGAGTTCCAGGATACAAGTCCTCTGCAGGATAAAGATCGTCTGCAGGATACAGCGCTTGAACAACTTTGACATTTACACTGCCTTGATATCCTTCTGTTTCTGTCTGAGTATTAAGCAGTATCAACACTTCATTGCCTGCTATTACAAACTGCCTGCCGCCTTTTATAATGTTCTTGAAAAACACTTCCCAGCCACCAACAGCAGGACTGTCCAAAGCATGTACTGAATATTCAATGGTACTGCTGTCTATAGGATATATTGATATGCTTTCAATCAAAAAATCACTGTTGATGCCATACAAAGGTTTTTGGACCGGCAATAATTGACCTGCTTTAAGTCCATGCACCTCTGTTTCAAAGTCTATTGTATCCATTACCTCACCATATTTCTGTATTAAGCCATTGGCAAACTCTATAGCTTGGTTAGATTCATCAATGCTTTTTTCTTCAACTAAGCTTTCATATATTCCCGAGGTACCAGTTTCTTTCGCTTTTCTGTCTGAGATTTCTGCTGGGTTATCAGCATAGGTTAGTATGTTAACCAATCCGTTATATGTTACTCTGATAGCATCTGCATCTGTCAGAATAGTTTCTGTTTCATCCTGAGTAATAATATTGCTGTCAAATCGAAAATACCATTTCTTATTAGTATCAAGACCATTTACACCTATGTCTGCTGAACTTATTGCAACCCAACCAGCACTATTTAGGTTAATCTCTATTATGGGCCTTTCTGCTAACGGAAAACGTGTGACAAAGTTTCTTGTAACTCCATCAGGCTTAGGAGTAGGCTGTTCGGCATTTTGTGCTGCTGTCTTACTCTTTCCAGCTCTTATATACTGCCTATTGCGGTACTGCTCTAATGATCTTTTACGCCTGAAGCTACTATGCTGTACAGAATTGCTCAATGTAATTGGGGATATGTTTGTACTTCTGCTATAGAAGTTCAGCTTGTTATCAAAGTCTATTTCCCATATAAATCCTGTTACATCTCGAAGATAGTCTAATGCTTCACTTGCCTTAATATAGTTAAATACAGCTTTAGTAATAATCTGCCCTTGAGCAATGTTTCCTGCTGTTACACCTTCTTGTGCCAGTATGGGGAGTATTTTATTTGTTATAATGTTCCCAGCATATTCATTCACTGCAGTGTCAGCTATTAGCCTTTTGTCAGCTTTTGCGCTGTTATCTACTGCTGTTATACTATAATAAAGCTCTCCGGGATTTTCTTCATAGTCCTCTATACTGTGTATTATTCCGGAGAATATCTTGGTTCCATCTTGCTCTACTAATATGCTGTCACCTTCGTTTATTTCAGTAAGCAATCCTAGATCTATAACTGTAAATGACATTGTAGTCCTGGCATTTATCTTATCACTTATACTCCATGTAGGCTCAACTACTACATTGTAGCCACCAATTTTAAAAGTCCTCATTGTGGTGCCACCCCTAACGTTCTAAGCCTTCCCACTATCAAATTGCCAAGCTTATCTGCATCACGGTCATTGAATACAGTTGGATTAATTACTTGTACTGTTATTCCTCCACCCAATGGATGCTTAGCATTTGGGTTATAAGGATTGAACTCTGCAGGCACTATCATTTCACCTCTGTGAATATTTGCTGTCATATCCCTGGGAACATAGTTTGTCCCTACATCAAAGCCTAAAACACCACCCATTTTTCCCTTTTTATTGTCAATAAAGTTTACTCCTGTTTTAGGAGTCTTATCTTCTACTGGTGTACTGTTAAAGCTTTTTATCCAGTCTATTGCAGTTTTTATTGCACTAGTAACTCTTTCAAATACTGTTATAACACCGTTTACTATACCAATCACAATATCAAATGCACCTTTTATTATTGATCCTATAAGTGGAAATGTCGGCTCAACAAATTCATATAAGGCAATAAATATTGGCAGTAAGTTTTCTTTAAAGATTGTCCATAATCTTGTTACAACATCTATAATTGCTCCAAATATAGTACCTGCAGTTTCCTTAATCTGTGGCATATTAGCCATGACCCAATCAAACAACTGCATAAGTACTGGAAGTATATTATCTTTAAAAATACTGTAAGCTGTTGTTATAACTGTATTAATTACATCGAATACGGTTTTTACAGTTGCTTGAATCTGTGGCATATGCGCAATTATCCAATCGGCTAAAGTTTGAAAAATCGGTATAAACTCTGTTCCAAGATGCGTAAATACTGCACCAAAAGAACTTTTTAAGTCTGCTAGTGTATCTCCAAACTTTACTCCAGCTTTTACAGAGTCTTCACTCATTACAAGACCTAGCTCATCAGCTCTACTCTTTAATGCATCCATACCTTCGGCACCGGCATTTAAAAGTGGCATAAGTTCAGTATATGACTTTCCAAGTAAATCGTTTCCGAGAGCGTTTCTCTCAGCTCCCTGGGGCATTTCTGCCAGTGCATACATGACTTCTTCAAATATCTGCTCCTGAGATTTATTCTGCAAGTCTTCCATGGATATTCCAAGTTTGGCAAAGGCCTTTGCATTTGCATCACTTCCATTCGTTGCACCATCCATAGCCTCTGAAAGCTTTTTTACTCCTACTTCCAGCTTGCTTATATCTCCACCGCTTTGCTCTGCAGCATATTTCCATCTTTGTAATTCTTCTCTATTTATACCTGTTCTTTCTGATAGCTTATCTATAAAGTCGGCAGTTTCGGCAGTTTTATTGGCAAGTCCTAACATGGCAGCTCCACCGGCAATGGCAGCTCCACCTATAGCAGCTCCCCACTTGGTAGCTGTACCTATCATGCCTCCAAGCTTAGTTCCTAATCCTTCAGCTTTTTTGTCTGTTGAATCTAGGGACTTATCAGCCTCTTTGCTATCTATAAATATCGAGCCAAAAAGCTTAAATATTTCCAAGTATATTCACCTTCTTTCTATACAAAAGGTAATTTCTGTATTAAAATAATTAAAAAAGGGGTAATTATATGTCATGGAAAACTATATTAAGGAAAATTAACAAGGTTGCAAGTGTAGCAAAGGATGTTGAAGCTGTATCATCATTTGACCCAAGCAAAATAGTTCGGAGAGCTAAAAATAAAGCTAAAGGTAAACTATTGTCTAAGCTTGGTTTTTGGAAGTGGTAACACTTCCTTTTATTTTTAATTTTGCTTCAATTTCCAATGACTCCCTTAAAATATCCTCTGCAGGCCTCTTACTAATTTCGGTGTTTAATCTATCCCACCAATCATTGAAACTCACAAAGTTATCTTTGTTCATATATGGGTATTTAGCTAACCACATTTCCCATGCAGTTTGCTTTTCAGTTTTTTTCAAAGCTTTTATAATTAGCTGATCAGCTTTTTCCCAGTCCCATGATAGTATAAACTCATATTGTCCATAGCGGCATAAAAGCAGGTCAATGACTTCTATTTCATCAATTGACCTGCTAACTTGAAAAAATTTGATAAATTAGGTATCGACTTAAACTGCTTTACATATTCTAAAGATTCTTCGAGAGGCAAGTTCCCAAATTCTTCACCCGTCATGCCGAATATGTCACCTAAAAATTCATTTATTTCATTCTGTGCCAGGTGCAGACTTTCAAATATCGACTTAATAAATTCTGCGCCTACTTGGTCCTGAGATTTGCCATTTACATCTATGTTAAGCTGCATTTTTTTCAGTATCTTTGACATTTTGAATATATCATTTGTCTTAAGGTCTCTCATATTATACCTCCTAAAAAGAATAATGGGATGATTAAATATCATCCCTATGATGTTACATATTCAATTTTCCACGGCTCAGTTTCTCTTGCATTTTCAAGGTATGTCGCTGTATAAGTTATTACTGGTACAATCTCATCCTTATCAAGCATATTCCATTCGATGTTTTCCAGATTAATAGCATTTTCAAGCGTTATTTTGACTTGCTTTCCTGCTTTAGTCTTACCGGTCCATGATACTGTAGCCTGATAATCAGCATCTGCTATGTCTGTTGTAGCTGTTATGATGCTGGTACCTGGCGTAGTTGTTGTGTCCTCTTCCATTGCGGGGTAATACTTTGCGATGTTAGCAGGCAATATTTCTAGTGCATTTAATGTCAACTTAGCAACACTTCTTGTTTTTCTTATTCGCCCTTTTACTGGACCGTAGTCGCCATCTGCTTCTATAGCTCTGTATTCTCTTTCAATAGCGAATGTGCCGCCACCTCGAGTCAAAGCTATAGCAGTAGCACCTATAGAAAAAACACCATCGCCCAATATAATATTCCCTGGTACAGCAAACAACTGTAAGTTCATTTTAATCATGTGTTCCCCTCCTATCCGTAAGTTCTTACCTGATATATATACTTTCTTCTTTTTATCCTTGGATCATCATCTACTAGTGAAAGCCTATTTTCCCGGTAAAAAGTAAATGCAAACTCATTACTAGCATTTATTGTTTTTCTGTGTAAGTCTACATCAATAGAATCAATCAATGTTTCTACTGTATTGGTATCCTCAGAATCATCCCATACATCAATGTCTAGCACAAATCGTTCAAGGCTTCCGTCATCGATTGAGTTTGGCAAGTCAAATACTACATAAGGAGTATCAGCTTTTTGAGGAGCAGATTGAAAATACACTTTGCTATGCTTAGTCTTGAGGTAAGTGAGTATAGCTTTTCTCAACTCAATAATTTTAACCATCTTGTCCCTCCTCTTCGTACAATGATTTACCATTTTCATCAATTAGCCTCAATGCTTTATTTTCATCTTCAATAGCTGACAAATAAGCTCCTTGTATCCTGCGTATGTTATCAATATTGCTCAATGTAGTATTCCTCAGTATGCTTCTTTTAGGCTGATTTTTAGCTCCAAGTTCTTGCAGCACTCCGTACCAGGTATTTGCTTTAATACCTATTTGTAAATCATTTTCCTTTTTTCTAACCCAATACTGAAATATGCTTCTGAATCTATTCATGGGCAATCGTTTCATGCTTGGAGATTTTTTAGCAACCTGTTTCATCATTCTGATTAAATACTTTGCAACATCATAATTCGCCCTGGCTATCAGTTCTCTTATGGTGTATTTTATTTTATCGACATTAGATATTAACTCTACTCTATTTTTCTTTATTTTAACGACTGATTTTGGTAATGACATTTAGATCACCCCGTAATCAAACCCTGACAAATAAGTTCAGTTGTTTCTCCGTCTTTATCATAAGTTCTTATTATACTGTACTGTTTGTCATTATACTCAAGTTTTGTTTCCTGATTATAGTCAATGCTTCGGACTAAAAACATTAATTCTGGCCTTAATCCTGCGGCTTGTGCCTGATAATACTCTGACTGGCGAACACTTTGCTTATCTGCAAATACTTGTTTTAATGTTTCGGTTTCTGTATAATCTCCTATATCATTTTCGCCGTAATTTATGCTTATAAGGTTAATAACTTCTCTAAAAAGCATAATTACACCTCGATTACCGTATTTCCGGCTATATCAACATACCCGGTAACACCATCGATTGTATATTCAACATGATTTTGTGGCTTGCTATAGAATACTACAGTTCCACTATCATTTGTCTGCTTTGTCTCACCATCAAATGTTACCTCACATTGCGTACCAGCATTGACTGTAACAGTGTAATATGAGTAGTCAACTGATACTGATAAGTGATTCTTAAGGATTTCAAATGAGCTTTTGAGTTTTTCTGAATCCGGGTTATTCCATCCAAAGTTTGCCTTAACATATACCAATATAGCTCTTTTTACAAGTAAATCAGTATCATCATTGGCTTTTGCAGCAATAACGCCCGATTGAATGAGTTCAAGTCGGGCGGCTGCAATCAGATCTGATATTTCTGTATTATAGGCTGTATTGGATATTCTTATTGCGGATTTTGCATCATCAAGGATAGCCATATATAGCCCTCCTCTACACCATTAAGTATACATCTATAACTGTGCCATTTAGAGCACTATTGAGTAATACTGTATTGCTTTCAAGTGCTGTAGCGCTTACAGCAACTGTCGGTGTAGTACCTTCTTTTGCATTGTCTCTATATGCATGAAGTACAGTATTGTGTGCAAGCTTATACGGCAGTCCAAGCTTATTACCAGCGCCAATGCTTACTGTATCAGTGCCTGCATTGACTTCCACTGGCAATTGTACAGATGTTATTGTTTTGAAAGCTTTATTACCTTCTACTGCGTTTGCACCATTAAGCGCAAATGTTTCAGTTATCACTTCATCAGCATAATTTGTGCCTGTTACAATAACATCACCGGCAACACCAGCTTGATTTCCTTTTACCCTCAAGTTTCTTGGTACCGCAGGATTAGTAATGCCTGTTGTTATATTTTGCACTGCGGTTGTAAGTGTAGTTGCAGCAAGTACACTTACAAGGTCTTGTGCAACTGCATTGGCGGCAGTTACTTGAAAATGTGCTAAGAAAGCTCTGTCTATAGTAACGTTTTTGACATCAGTCTTTATCCTGCCAAGTTTAGGATTGTATCCTACTCTCATTGCTTTATCCTCCTATAATAAGATTAGAGCGGCTTCAAACCGCCCTCATTATGATTTTTTCACTCTTAAGAAGCCATTCTTAGCAGTTACGTTACCACCGGCAAATATAACTCCTCTGTGTGCAATCATGCCTTCTTTAAACTTGTAGTCAGTAGACCTTTGCACTTCCAAATCTGAGAATATCGCCATTGTATAGTTGGATAGTGGTCCATATGCCATACAGTATTGGCCTGAAGTAGTGGAGGCGCTGGAAACAGCTTTACAAGCTGAATTGATTATATAAGGTACTCCGTCAATTGTGCCAGTATTGCCGTTGTTTACAACAGTATATACTTTTTCGCCATCAGCATCTCTAAGAGTAGCAAATGCTTTAAGGTCAAGTTTGTTAAGGATCAGTACAGCAACATCCTCAACATTTTCATCACCGCCAAAGCTGTATATGATTTCGTCGAGAGTTGTTTCATCAATTTCAGCAAAGCTCTTATCAGTTGCGGAATCTATTGCTGTTGCACCATCATCAAATATGCCAACAAAATGGCCGCTGGCACCATCGCCAACAAGTATCTCTTTTGTGATTTTCTTTCTGCAGGCAATGCTTATACCCTTTTGAACTTCTCCGTCATAATCTGCTGCAGGAAGTTTTACAAGTTCTTCCGAGTCTTCTGCATATGCAGTTATCTTTGTTTTGGTTATTTCGGCATAATTAAAAGTCGCTTCTGTTGTAGTAGGATTGCCGCCTTCAGTAGTATAACCGCCTTCACCATATCCTGTAGAGTATGGCTGTTTGAAGCTTTCTCCACCAATTAATGTCTTAATATTAACTCTATCAATAAGGCTTGAAACCTGATTGAATGTAGGCTTAATATCAGTAGCTTGGTGATTTGGTAATATTACGCCTGTTGAAGCTATAGTGACTGCTCTTTTTTCCTTTAGAGCCTGCCCCCTTTGTTCAGCTTCAGCATTTTTTGTTGTCTGTGCTGCTAGATCTTCAATTTTCCTTCCTTCAATAGTGCCCTCGTTAATTCCAGCAGCTATTGCCTTTCTTTTTTCCTTTGCTTCAAGTTCAGTTTTTTCAGATTGTAGAGCTCTTACTTCTGCTTCAAGAGCTACTACATCACATTGGCCTTCGCCAGCAAGTATCCCTCTTATCTCTAAAAGTCTGGCGTTTATTTCTTGTAATCTGTTCATTAAAAATTCCTCACTTTCTTTTCTAATTATAGTTGTGTTAATAGTGCTAATCTCTTCTTACGCTCGTTCAAGCTATCCAGCTTTTCCCTCTCTTCCTTCTCCAATTCCAAGAGTGAACGTGCGCTGATAGAAGTTGTATCATAAACCGGAATGTCCACGGCTGACACATCATAAAGTTTTTTAATTTTCCTAATAGTTCTCATGTGGTTTTCTTGGTCCCAGGCTGCTTCTTTTACAGTGTAGGCATAGCTCATGCGGTCAATATAACCGCCTTTAATTTCTTCATAAAGCTTTCTTCCTTCTTCTGTGCCATCAAGCCTTGCCTTGATATGAAGTCCATCTTTTTCAACCATAAGCTGCAGCGTTTTGTTCCTTGTTCTGGCCATAACCTTGCCGCCGTGATTATAGTTAAAAATTACATCTGACATATCAGCTTCATCAAAAGCTCTGTCATCAACTTGCTCTTTGTATTCAATGCCGTCGTATTCAAACAAAACAGTCGGTTGATTAAAAGAGCATGCAACCCCTTCGACATATAAAGCTTCCTTGTTGTCAGAGTCCTGAACAGCTCTTATCTCAAAGTTGATAAAACTCCTAAAGTCACGGCCTTTCTTACTTAGTTTTTCCATCTTCTCCAGTAGATTTATTTCCATCGTTACTTACACTCCCTTCTTTGCCTACTTGTGCAGTGTCTAACCTTCTTATAGGCTTATCTCCACCTTCAACCGGTGCCAAATTTAGTATTTCACGCCATTCATTAGGTGTCAGAGCTCCTCTGTCAACCATTCTATCTAGGCCAAGCTTTGTACTCATACTTGCATATTGTAAACTGCTTGAAGCAAATACGATTCTGTTTCCAAAGCCCAATTCACGACGTGAAAAAAACGCCCTTGTAAAGGCGTTTGATAGCTGAATTATTATAGGCTCTATTTCACTTTCGTAAAAAGCATTCCACTCATCCTCTGTATACTTATTTTGAACTATTTTATCATTCACTCCAAAGTATGAGTATATTCTTTGAATAGCTTTGTCCATTTGCGCTGCGTTAGGCACATAGTTTTTTTCTTCAACCTGATCTAAATCATACCTCGGGTCAGCAGTTGCAACTCCTGAAGATTTATCAATATCGAGATAGTTTTTTACAAACTCTTGTATCTGTATCTCTTTATCCTTGGGCTGCAATACATTCTTAAATTTCATAATCCATTTAACTATTGCACTATTTTTAATAGCGTTTATTATGCCTTTATCCGTAGTATCAATGACCTCCATGAGATTTTTTAATGCGTTATATCCACTATCCCCATAGAAATCATTCTCGTTAAAATCTTTTCTCATATGTATTACATCATCATATGGAAGTGTAATGAACATTCCTACTTTGAAGTGGAACTTGTAGTATATATCTTCTCCCTTTTCATACAGCTCAACTCTATTTGCTGGAATTGGATATACTTCTAAAGGTATTCCGTAATCATCACGCTTGATAAAAGCAAAAGCATTGTGATTAAGCTCCCTTTGAAATACCAATTTGCATAGTAAATCTTGCAAAGACATATACTTATTTGGCATTTCAAGCACAGATATAATACTTGGTACCGGGTTTATTTTCATATCTGCTCCATAACCCCTGATATGCTTTGCACCAAGCTTACCAATTGCATTTACCTTTGGTCTTATAGCTGATCTGACTATATCGCTATCAAATACTTTGCCACTCCAAGGAGAAAAGCTGTTATTTGAACTATTTAACATCTGTATAATAGTCATTCCTGTGCTATCTCTTACTTTATTGCCAAATACTTTTGTAAATAGGCTGCGTTTCTCTTTCAACAGCATCACCGCCTTAAATCATATTTAAATAATCTGCCATTTTATCTTGTAACACAGTATAGGCATTCAACAAAGCTGCTGTACCGTCTATCCTACGCCTTGAATTACTTGTCTTTATTGGCTGTATGTTATCGTTTTTGTCAATATCAATAGCTGTATTTGATAAACACCATTTATCAATTGGGTTATTATTATATACAATCAGCTTACTTGCCAAATCAGCCCCAAGCTTTTTCATTGGCCCTGATAATGTTTTCTTACCCTGTATAACAGGTACCATAGACTCTTCACCAAAATAGCCTTTCATCTCTTCAACCCAATATTTAGCAGACCATGAATCATATCCAGTCCATGGAAGATACAATTTTATATCACTTTCATATGCAACTTCCTTAAACCAATCAGTAACATATTTGTAGTGAACACTATTACCCGGGCAGGTTCTTAATAAACCTTGGTCAAGCCACAAATCATATGGAATCTTATCTTCCTTTACCCGCTGCTCAAGCAAATCTTCCGGAAGCCAGTACATTTGAAGTACATATATGTGAGGGTCATTGGGTACCATAAATAATACCTTGGCAGCCGTCAAATCAGTTGTACTTGACAAGTCAGCACCACCAATGCCATACTTGGGCTGAAGCTCTTTAATATCAAACGTTGCCGGGTTATATATTGTCTCAAATGGCAGCCACGCTTCTGAAGATGTTTCTCTGATGTTAAACTCTTTACATACAAGATTCTTAACTAGCAGAGGGTTAGCCTGTGCTTTTTTTACTTTTTCTGCAAGTGTTTTCAAATTCTTTATAGTTCCTAAACCTGGATTAGCTTTTTTCCAACAGTCTGGGTCTGTCCATTCTTTTCTACTATCCAACTCATATACAAAAGCTATTGTCCTTTCATCTTTGTAACCGTTCTCATCAAAATATCCGTTTATTATCCTTTCAATTTCGTCATACTCTTCGTCATATATATCTTCACGGATAGTTCCGGCAGTGGATGTCATAAAAATTAAAGGCTGCTCTCTAGCCGATACACCATCAGCCATTATGTTATATAAGGGTCTGCCATTTTTCCATTGATGAAATTCATCCATAAGCACGCAATGAACATTAAGACCATCTAGTGTATCACTATCACTTGCAAGAGGCTTGAATATGCCATCGTTAAAATCACTTATCAGCTCAGCTACTAAAGTTTTAATGCGCTTTAGCAAAGACTTAGATTTTCTGACCATGCGTTTTGCTTCAAGCCATATTATTTTTGCTTGGTCACGCTTTGTTGCTACTGCATAAACCTCAGGGCCTGCCTCGCCATCAGCAACTTGCATATATAACCCGACTATTGAAGCCAGCAATGATTTTCCATTTTTCTTACCGATTATCAGAATTGCTTTTCTGTATTTTCTATTTCCTTCAATATCAACAAATCCAAATGTAGTTGCTAATAATGCTTTTTCCCACAATTCCAATATAACTGGTTTGCCGCCGAACTTACCTTTAATGTGCTTACAATAGTTTTCAGCAAACTCTAATATGTGATTTGCTCTTGCATGGGAATAAAAATACTCACTGTTTTTATCAGTGAGATCATATACAATCTTTTTATATGTGCGGCGTATTTTATCACTTACAACTTCTTCGCCACTTTCGATTTTCTGCCAGTATTCAAGTATCGGATTATAATCGGCAGGATATTTTATCATACATCATCACGCCCATTGACAAAATCGTCAAAGCCATCATCTTTTTCGACTGGCTTTTCATTTTTAGGCAGACAGTCTATTAACAGCTTCATTGCTTGTGTCTGCTTTTGTGATAATTGCAGATACAGTTGAGCATCTGGGCTTTGCTTAGTACCATATTGATTTTCACCGTTTTTATATTCAACCTTAGTACCTTCCCTGATAATTGATTCTCTCAAGTCTTGCATAGTAATTGTCATAAAAGCTATATCGCTAATTGTTGTAAACACCAAAGATTTTTTATTTTTGTCTATCTTTGAGAATAATCTCCTAAGTCTTTTTATCTCGGCGTTAACACGTTTAGTTTTTTCTAAATATCCAGAAATACTGTCATATTCTGCTTCTTTTTTTGCTTCCATTTCTTCAAATGAATCACGCTTTCTTGTCATGTATACCACACCCCCTTTATGTGTGACTTGCGTATTTTTCGGAGGTCCCCCCTTCGGTCTCCAAGGATATAAATATGACTATTTTATAGGGGGGATATACTCTATTCGGTTAACTCTTGCATCAACCACAATGCACTTGCTTTCTATGCCTCTTGTTATTAACTCTTGATAGTGCTTGCTTATATCTTCCAACTCTTCTTTCCTGTAAACGTGATTGAGATATACAACATACACACCGTCTTTGCATTCAATACCTATTTTACTTTCCATCCCTATACACTCCTTATCAAATCTCCGTTTGCATCAAACATTAATCCTTCGCCTGTCACTTCACTATTGCCATGGTGTTCTTGATTGTGACAGTCTTGGCAATCATACTCAAGATGTTCCCAGTTCAAAGATATCTCAGGATTGTTTATGTTCTCAGGTGTAAGAGTTATCTTATGGTGTACTATCTTACCAGGCTTGTAGTCACCTTTCCTTAAGCAGCTCTCACATAAACCATGCACTAATTGTATGTACCCATCTCTACATTGCTGCCATGCTGTGCTATTATAAAAAGCTTTTGCAAAGTCTTTAGCCATATAATCAACTCCAAATCCAAAATAAAAAGAGCCTTTTCGACTCTTATTATATTAATATATTTGATTATCAAACCTTCATAAATAGTTGTTTGAATTTCTCGCTTTTACATGCCATTGTTTCCAAAATAGTAAGAGCTGTATTAATAGGCATGCCTTTTCTTAGAATATCGTAATAATAATTGTTATAGGTGTCTCTATCTATATATCCCATATCTATAAAAGTTGATAGCTCTATTTTGCGCATTGTCTCTTTAGTACACATTCCTAGTTTTTCTACTAGATTCCACTTATTTGCTACAGTTGTACTAGGCTGCAAGTAATGCTTTTCTGTTAATCCACTTTCTTCATTAATTTCAATCATAATTGGTAATTTATTATCTGTCCATTCCTCTCCAAAAAGACTACAATAAGGATAACAATTATTAAACAGATTTATATTATCGTATAGCATTATAGCTGATACTATTGGGCTATACTTATTTGCCATTTCATTACTAATAATTATTATGGGAAATTTTCTCCCAGCCCACATTCCTTCATGTGAATATCCTTGAGCAACATATTGAGTAAAATCCGCCATATATATTTCGCCTCTGTGAAAATCTCTCTTTTCTATCATTGATTCTCTCTTCAAAATTCACACATCTCCCTTCCACTTATATGGTAACATATGGAAGAGAGACAAGCAACTTATTAATGGAGCCCAGCAAGGAGGCATAGCCAGGCTCTCATAATTACCTAATGCACTTTATAAAAGGACAGTACCACTTAGTACCTCCAGTGTATACTCTATATGGGCAGCTATCACATTTTGACTTTCTTTTTTTGCTCAAGCAAATCAGCTCCAATACAAAGGCCACTCAGCAGTGCGCCGAGTGGCCTTGATATATTTTTCTATCTATAAGTTATCACAGATTGTCAACACTGTCAGTCACATAAAAGTCACATTCTAAAAAGGCATATAATTGAATATTTTCAACTTCATAATATAGTAGACCTTTGAAGTAAAAATAATCGCTTATACAGCCTTTATTTTGATAGTCGAATCTAACATATCTTATTATTCTGTATTATTTGCCTAAGAATTTTTCTTCTATATATAACCTATATTTTTTATTACCAATCTTACATCAATCAAAAGTGTTAGATTAATAGGTTTTAAAAAAAGTTATACATTCTTCTTAATATTGAATGAAAGCTTCTTGGATATTGATGTAACAGCTTCTTGAGTAGCACCAATATACCTTAATGTAAAGTTGGGATCAGTGTGCCCAAGAGCTTGCTGGGTTAATCCTATATCTTTACCAGACAATAAGTAAAAGTGATAGCCATATGTCTTTCTCAATGTATGAGTTCCTATGCAGGGTATTTTAAAATGTATGGCTGCATCTTTGAGGATAGCATAAGCTGTTTCTCTTCTTATAGGCTTGCCGCCCTTCCTGGATGCAAACAAATACTCATGAGCTGCTTTCCCCTCTGTGTACTCATTTAGTATTGACTTAAGCTCCTTATTAATTTCAATCTTTCTTTCTCTTCTCGTTTTCTGTTCTCTCAGATATATGAAGTCTTTACCTTTTACATCACCTACTCTGAAGGGTAAAATATCAGAAATTCTCAGCCCAGTATAAATACCAAAACTGAACATTACATAGTTGCGTTTATTTTTACTGTTTAAATAGGCTGCAATATCAATGACATCATTTTGGTTCTTTAATGGATCTACAGTATTCATAATCTCACCTGCCTTTCATATGAAATAAAGCCCGGGAGATTTCCCGAGCTTTTCGCATCTATCTATCTTATAAGTTATCACTGATTGTCAACATTGTCAGTCACATTAAAGTCACATTTTTTATGTTTGCTGCTAACATTCTTTATATAGCCTATGTCATAACCTAGCTCATCTGCTATCTCCTGCAAACTCATTCCTTGCAAATCCCTTTTAAATACTACTTTAAATTCAAGTCCAGTACATCTGTTCACGCATTCTATTATTTGCTGCTGCTTTGCCCAAAGAACATTAATAATTTTATTTTCTACTTCAAGCATACTTTCATATCTGTTTATGTACTTTATGATTCTATCTAGTGTCATGGCATTTCCATTGCTGCCAGAAATGCTATCGTATGTTATGGCAACAAGCTCTCTTGGAGCATCTTTCTCAAGCAATCCTATGTAATAACTTAAATTTACCTGAGCTATTTCTACAAATTTCTCATGTATTTTTATTTGCTCTTCAAGGTCTTTATAAGAACTTATCAATAAGTTCATCCGGCTCCCACCTTCCCTTGTTTTTACCAATTAATTAGTATATAATTAAGGTGAGTGTACTTGGGCGAGAGCCCTTCTTTTTTTTATATAGAAATTAATTCAATCGAATAATCCATTAATCCTTTGTTTTCCCAATATAACCTATATATAGGCTTTCTATCCTCTACTGCCCATCTATTTTCGGTGTTACAGCCTTTAGATTGTTCCCAATTATCACATAGAATAATTGAATCGCTGCCATTATAAAAGTGTTTACACTTTTCCATAGCAATATCATTATCAATGCCCTCTGGAATAAGTCCGATTGGATTTATTATATGCAGCTTGTACATTTCTCTTAGATAGTTCTCTATCATTATGGAGCTAATTCTATTTTGCTTTGCATCACCATAAGTTGTGCAAGGATGACTGAGGTAATATATTAAACTTTTATCCATTTTGTCAAACACTTTTATTACCTCCCTTTGTATTATCTTCTAACTCCCATAAAGCTTTTGCTATAGATATAGCTACCTTTGCTTCATAACCTCCAAAGTATAGCTTTACCGCATATTCAAGAAATTCTTCCATGTTTGTTCTCTCCCTTCTTAACCCAACGGCTACAAATGTTCACCTTGGGTTTATTCTCTTTTGTGTAAACACAATATACCTTCTTAGGATCATCTGTGTCTGTTCCAGAGCTGCATGTCCCACATGTTTGCTTAAGTTCATAGTAGGCATACATATTAACACCTCTTTCTATATACTGATTAAGAGTCAGTTGCCATAACAAATTAGGCAATGGCGTGTTGTTGTTGTATTGCGTCTTAAGCTATCCGTCCTCACTATATATAATCTCTTATTACATTTATTGTTTCCAGTGATTTATGAAGCATTAACTTTACCTTTGTAATATTCAACTAGTAGCCTACTTGTTTCTGCATTCTTCTCTGCCTTTTCAATACGTTCTCTAGTATCCTTTTTTTCTTTTGCAGCAGTAGGAAAATCCCAATCAATAAGTTCAATAAGCTCTTTTTGTTCCTCAAGAGTTAAGTCTTTTAAGTGCTTTTCAAATATCTGCATCGCCTTTTCCCAAGCTTTGTTTCCCTGTTTTTCTATTTTGTAACGGTTATTATTTGTCATAATCAACCCTCCAAATATAAAATTTCTTGTTGCACATTTTTTTCAGCTCTGTTCCAAGCTGGTTGTATTGCGTCTTACCACACTTTATAATTATTTTAAATTATTTTGAATATGGGTGTTGCTAATCATGTATGATTATGGTATACTAAAATCAAGATAAATAATTGATTGAGAGGTAGCCATATGAAAAGAACAACTTATAGAAATTATGTAATCGACACTGATAACCTTGGTAGACAGTATGTATATAACACAAACAGTCCTTACAGCGAAGATAGTGATAAAAAAATCATTGGAAAAGGCTTCAAGCTCTCTGAAATCAAAATAGCTATCGACAAGGCAATCGAAGTCGGATACTGGATAGGAGTTGATAAGCATGAAACCTTACTGTACTCAAAATAATGGTGACTGTTCTACTTGCTCTCTATCAAATTACAACCGTGACTGTCAAAACAATCCTCTTCATGGAGGATATAGAGAAGGTGCCGGCAGAAAGCCTACGGGAAGAAAAAAGCAACAATTCTACATCACCGATGAAGAAAACGCTCTTCTCAGAGCCTACCTTGAAGAAATCCGCAAACCGTCTATATAGGCGGTTTTTCATTTGCTGTTTGACATGTGCAATAACTATGGTGTTTCAATACGCACTATTATTGCTTTTATCCAATCCATCTTTTCTGCTTTATCTTTTGCTGCATCTTCGTTGCAATCAGAATCATCAAACATCAAATCTACAACAACATCAAAGTCCATAGACTTATAATAAATTCTTTCGCCTATCACTAAATATTCATCAATTTCAGCACTTCCCCAGCTTGCACCCCAATATGCGAAATCATCACTTGGTACACAATCAGTTGATACCATTGGAAGTATTTCAAGCTCTGGATTTTCTTTTATAAGCTCAAATAATTGTTTTACATTTTCCTGTGTTTTACCCATAATATCACTCGCTTTCAGCAACAATAATGTTGCATATTTTTTTCAAATTGTGCCATATTATAATCCATAGTTCTCTCCCATTGTTTGAAGATGTTCTTCAAAAAAGTCTAGCAGGTCGTTGATGAAGTTTTCATCATCATGCATAACCTCAATAGCTTCATCAATCTGCTCTTTAGGATATCTGACTCCCTTATCCTCTTCAATCCACTCAAATAAGCTTCTTAAAGTCAATTTTAAAGCAGTTCTTGGGCTTGTTGCTTTATTATAATCATTAACTAGCTTATTGTACTCACTGGTTACCTTTTCAGTAAGCTTATCACCATCTTCTATTCTTTTTGCAAGTTCTTCATTTTCTATTTTTGTAAATACTTCTTTAATCATTTATAATCCTCGCTTCCTTTTATCAAATACTTTTGTTGCTTATATCTTCAGCCTATAATTCAAGTGTCTACCTCTCAGTTCAACTAAATAGTCTTTGCACATCTCAATAATTCTCCCACCAGTGGCTTCATCAAACATGAGCAAGTCATTTATAAAGCACTCAGAACTGATAATCATAGGCTTTCTGGCATTATATCTGTAATTAATGATTTCAAGTATATACCTATTGTCTGTTGATTCAATCTTGGACTCTTTGAACAAGTCATCAATCAAAAGAACCGGAGCTTCTTTAAATCTACTCATTTCCCTTTGGTAATTCTCAGCATCCATTATGCTCTGCTTCAGTTTTGGTATAATTTCTATGTACGACATATACAGTACCGGAATACCCTTCGACATCAGGTTATTACCTATTGCAAGTGTCAAATGTGTCTTGCCAGCTCCGGACTGCCCGAGTAAAGCAATACTATTGCGCTTGGTCGCTGATATGCTCTCAAAGCTTCTAACGTAGTTTATTGCAGACTCCTTTGCTGTAGCAATCTGAGGATCACTGGCATTGAATTCTTTGAAACCAATTTTTTCACTTATCCCTGATTTCTCAAATATCTGCTTGTATTGTTTTACCTTATTGCAGCTGCACTCTTTTGCATACATTCTCGTACTGTCAAATATATAACCAATACCACCACAAGCGCAGCTACTCGACTCCTGTTTCATCGATAACCCCTGTGGGCTTGTATCCGATGCCGTTAGTGTTGAATGCTCCCTGCTCTTGCTTTCCTCTATAAGCTTTGCTATGCGATTTTGAAAATCTGGAATCTCCTTTATACCCGGCAGGTTGATTATGCTCTGAATACTCTCCATCTGATAAATTCACCACCTTCACTCTTTCGTTCTCATAGATTTGTCTTATTACTTTATCGCAAAAGCTAAGACTGTTAATCTTATCTCCTATAAATTTGGGTTTATACTTGAGAAAAGCTTTGTCTATGCCCTTCTTTGCTATTTCCACAGATATACCGTCTGATATTAGCTTTTGAGCAACCTGTATATCATCTGGTGATTCAGTCAGCTTACAGGCTTTCAGGAGATAATAATCTAAAACTTGTATGTAAGGTATATTTTTTCTTGCATCATCTTTATCATCATCAATATCATCATCTATAATAGTGGGTAATTGCGTGGGTGTTTGTGTGGGGTATTGCGTGGGTATTTGCATCGGTTTATCAGAGGCAGTTGCTTTATCTGCTTCGCAAGCCTCTTCTTGTGTCGGTATAACAGATGCAAAACTAATCATTTCATACAATGCACTTTGATTTCCTTTTCTGCTAATCCAGTTAATGCGACCTAACTGTTGCAGTTTATTCCTTGCATCATATATTGCATCCTTCTTCAGTCCAGTCTTTGCTTCTAACACAGATACAGCTACAGCAAATTGCCTCAGCCACCCTGTTTTACATGCTATTGACATTAATGCATGCCAAAGCACTATAGCAGACGCAGCAAGCGTATTTGTTTCGAGCCAATCATAGAAAGCATTGACTTCAGTCTCATAATCTATTAGCAATCTCTCACACTTTTGCTGTTTCAAATAGTTCATATATACCTCTCCTGTCTTTTGTTGAGAGTCTTATCCCTGGTATCCGAACAAATCCTCCAGCATTGGCTGAAGCTTATTACATGCTATCTCATATTGGCAGATGTCACAGCTGCCTGAGCACTGCTGATCCTCAGTATAGAGCTTCTGCAGGTTTTGCATTACTGTATTCTTATCTAATGGCTCTTCAAGTTCCACATCAGGCAGCATATCCAGCGTATTGAAATACTCATGTAGTGTTATATATAGTGCTTCTAGATGTACAAATGAGGTTATCACTACATTTACAGGAGTATCCTTCTCAAATATCCCAAGCACATGCTCGTCATCCTTCTCCTGATTCTGATATACAGCAAAAGCTACTTTATCAGGCTCGGTCTCAGTAAGGTCGATAATTGTTTTTATATCTATATCCACTTAAATCATCCTTTCTATTTTGCTGATCAATCCTGACACAGCATTCCTGTACTTCTCATACTCACTCTCACTTGTCTTTTTTATATCACCAAGTGAGCTCAGAAGGTTCTTGAAATTGCTTACAAGGGTTTCAAAATGCGCTGTGTACTTGACTATAGATGCATCGCTTCTGCCTACCTTTTGCTCAAGTTCCTTATTCTTGCGTCTCAGCTCATCCAGCTCCTTCTGTATATCATCCGGCACCTTTTCTATAACTGCTGGCTCAAGTGTTGGAGCAGTCTTCAGCTCTTCTGTCAGCTCTTCAACCCTCTTTAGAGCTCCTTGAAGCTCCATTTCAAGCTGCTTCACTTTTTTTGGGTCTCCAGATGAAGCATCTGCCAGTTTTGTTTTTAGATGCTCTATCTGATTTAGCTGCTTATCTCTCTCTTTTGATATTTCATCTACCTTTTTGCTGTATTCTTTAGCTTGCTTTTCAGCTGCTTCTTTGACCTCCTCTGCAAACTTAAGCTTATTCTCCAGCTCCTGCTTTTCCTTAATCAGCTTCTGCAGCTCTCTTGTAGAAAGGCTGTCTATATCATTCTCCTCAACAAACTTTTCCCTGTCCTCCTCAGGAACTCCCAGTAATGCAACTGCCTGAGTGTAACTCAAATTCGCAAGCGCTTGCGAATTTGCATTGTCACCAAGCAGAGAAAGCTGGGCTGCTCCATACTCCTCAAATATCCGCATTAGGTTGTTGGCTGTCCTTTGAGAATAATTCACAGAGGACTCAAGCCATGCCCCCCACTCTCCATGCTCCACCAAAGCCTTGGCTTCATGAAGCCGCCTGCCTATTTCTATACTGTTATATAAAACCATCTTTCTGGTCTGATTCTTTATATTATTTATCTCTGCAGCTATAAGCTCAGGAGTTCTTGTAATCATCAGTTCACTCATATATATTCCTTTCTCCGGATTATGCCGGTATCATAACTCTTGGCTTTACTTCTTCCTTGCGAAGCTTCTGGTCGGTAAACTCACTGACGAAACTTTCCACCAGCTTATCAGGCGGGCAGTTTCTCAACCCTCTCACCTGAATGATTTTATCCTTCCTTAGTTCAAGGGTAAAATACGGCTTATCTGGCTCACTGAGCTTCCTTATAAGCAGGATATTGGTCGCTCCTTTTGCATAGCTCTCAGCGTATCTGCCTACACAGTGGTTAAGAGCCTTACCCTCATCAAGCAGCTCTATTGAGCTCTGTGCTGGTCTTATCATCAAGCCCATGCTTTCATAGTAGTATTGCTTATTGAGTGCTTTCAGCCTTTTCTTTATCTTCTTGTTCAGAGACTCATCCGCTTTTATCTTCATCTGCCGGATGGTGTTCTGATGAGTTTCATGAATGTTCTTTGGATAAATTATGTTATCATCGGTCAAGTCCCACCCCAGGTCAATGCAGTCCGATATGTAGTCCTTCCATGCGATGAGAATATCCCATCGGTACCTTAAAGCGCTTTTCACAACCGTTGACTGCTTATTGAGATAATTGTAAGCCCTCTCTAAAGTGCTGAATTTCAAAACATGCTGAAGCTCCTTAAAGTGAGTATCATATGTAATCGCTATTTCATCCAACTGCTTGATAGATAAGTTGGATTTATCCTTCCTACTTATCTGCAGGAGCTTAAGGAATAGGAAGGATATATTGACTCCCTGATCCTTTATCTCTTTCAAATCTTTTTTATTTATCTTCAGTACTTTGAATAAGGTCGTTCCCTTCCAATTTATAGCGCTGTATGTATTACCTCTTGAAAGCTTTGCAATTATAAGGTTTTTGAAACCAAGCTTCATTATGTACTCGACTGAAGGATATTTGGCATAAAGAGCTAAATACTCAACAGCATCTATTGAATCATCTGTCCTAACGAACATTTCTACTGCACTATACTGAAAAGGTGTTCCTGCTATTGCAGCTTTAACACTCTTGTGAGAGCATAGCTGTATCATTTGAGGATTTGCAAGGCTATCATGTCCGAAATATGAATAAACTTTCCCAGCCAGCGCCCAAGTCTTCCTCCACCACTGCCACTTCAGCATGACAGCATTACCTGGCTCAAATATATAAAGAAAATCCAGACTGTATTTTGTTTCTACATTGCGGTAGCTTCCGCTATAGTTCCTGTTTACGGATATACCTTTAGCAATAATTACATCTTTGCTTATAAGTGATTTTTCAAAGAAAACAAAGTATGCATAGTCTATCAGACTCTTGCGGTGCATCCCGCTTGCTTTGACAGTGGTGAAGCTCCCGCAGTGAGGACAAAAGTAGGTGCTATTATGCTTCAGCTTTTCAGTAGGATATTCTCTATTACAGTGAGTACAGTAGCCAAACTGCTGCTTTCCTTCCTTCCTGACAAAAACATATCTGCTTTTCATCAATGCCACATTTATTGCATACTCACTTATTCCCTTGGTGAGTGTCAGATCAGCATGCTTCAGATATTCTGCAATTAATCTCTCCTTCATAAAGCACCTCCATCAAGATAAAAAATCATCAAGTCTGACATCAAACTCTATGTCCGATGGTTTCTTTTCTCTCATACTTTCATAAGCAGGAGCTACCGGCTTAAAATCCGCCAGTTTGGATTTTGTTTCTATGCCAAAGTATTTCAGAACAACTTTGAAGCCCTCTTCTGGAGTAAGCATTGCACAGCTGCCTATCCTTGGCTTCTTCTTTGCCTCTTCAGCCATGGCATCTAAGCTTTTTGCTATGGTCTTTCCCTCAGTCAGTATCTTTTCTGCTGCAGTAGGGTTAGCCTCCAGCTCCTTCAGTAGGAAGCTGCCTACGTACTGTATGTATTGGTTTCCGTTGTTCTTTTCTATTTCAGCTCTTATCTTGCTTATCGCTTTATCAATCATACTTGCATCCTCCTATCAATATCGCAATGCATTCTCCCTTAGCTTTGCCACAGGGCTCTCTACAAAGGCAAGACAGATATTTTGCCCTTTCCTTCCACCACAACTCCCTTTGTTAAACTTAAGCCTTTTGCATATCTTGCATTCTCTTGCCAACTGGTCATGGTCGATATCATCAAGAATTTTTATAGCATATTTACTTACTGGCAGTTTTGGTTCCTTCACTTTCTCTTTTTTGGACTGCTCAATTTTCCTTATCATTTCAATCCTCCTGTATCATTCAATGTATAGATTTTTCACTATACATTGATTTTGTAACTTTGCTCTGTTATACTGGTTTTAGGTTAATATTTTGATTTACGCGCTTTTACAGGCGCATTTTTTATTTATATCTATAAGTATCATTGCAGCCACTGAGGTTACATAGACAGCATATTGAAAGCTTGTCCGCCTATTGACTCTGATATGGTGAAACTTAATATCATTGTCAGCTTCTTGAGCAGCTTCCCGGAATACCTCATCTGTCAGTCTTTCTCCTGTCTTGGCTGCCACTTCCTGTTCAACAGCTTCACGAATAGACATCACACATACCCCTTTCTCTTCAGCTTATGATTTATCCTTATTTCAATATCCTTCAGCTTTATTCCATATGCACGGTCCATTGTTATAAAGTGCATCTTCAATGCAGCGTACAAATCAGCAATTTGCTCCTCGTGCTCATATACCTTTGACTTTGCATTCTCATCAAGCTCCTGCCCAGGCTTTGCATTCTTTAAAAGCCTCTTTATTGCCTGTATGCTCTGCAGAGCTTCCGACATTTCCTCTATAAGGACTTCCAGTACATTCTTTGGGTTATCATCTACATGCTTTAGAGTCGGAACATTGAAAAACTCTACTCCAGCGCTGAACGATATCTCAGCCTTCAGACAGGCATCATCCAAAACTTCCGGAATCTTATGGAGCAAGTCCATAGGTGCCGACATCTGTTCATTCTCAATCATGCTGATTACCGGCTGTGAAACATTGAGCTTCCGAGCCAGCTCAGCCTGAGAAATACCGTTTGTCCTCCTTCCCTCCTTGATTGCATCAGCTAAACACATATGTATACCTCCTTATAAAACTGTAATAAAATATTCAAAATGCTTATATGTGAGATATTTATTTATAAGCAGCAATGCTGATAAAATGAAATCAGATGAATCGGTCCCACCTCTAAAAAGCATTTCTCATACTCCCACCGGTTAAGTACTTAACCTGTATTCCTTTCAGCCCTGATGGGCTTATTCTTTTTTACATGGCTATTCAAGCTTCTCTATAGCAAGGTCTATATGGTTCAATGCCACCATAAGCTTCTGGTACTTCTCTCTATCAGAATAGCGCTTAGCTGATTTCAGCTCTTCAGCCTTTGCCTTGAACTCAATGAGCTCATTAAGCAGCTCCTCATACTCTGGCATGTACTTCACCCCTTTTCTAAACATCCTTGCCTGCAGCTCTTGCATCCCTCACTATTTCCCAGCCAATAGCTGTAAGCCTTTTTAGGATTTTCTCTATATCTTCCGGAGTCTTATTAATATATGCATCATCACATATCTTTATCTTTGTATTACCAATCATGAATTCCTCAACTACATGTCCCTCTGGTACAGCTCTGGCCATCAATACCACCCCCTATATGTGTATTTGAATATGAATTTGTACTATTACCCTTCATCTTCCATAAAGTTCAAGTGTCCTTATTGTGCCGTTTCTTAAGCTCTGAAATTGTACATTTCTGCTTGTCCTCCCTATGGTATAATATGGTTATGAAGGGAGGTGATTACTATGATTAAAAATATTTCCAGAAAGAGTGTATTGCTAGATATCGCTCAAGTTTACTTAGAAAAAATGAATGAAAACCAAAATGTTGATAATAAGCTAATCCTATTTACAAGTGTTGGTATAATTTCAGGTAAACCTGTTAATCTGCTCGAAATAAGTGAAACAGAGTCAATCGAAGACCTAAAAACATCAAGTGAATGGATTATTAAAATTTATAATGAGCAAATAACAGCTATTGAAAATGAAAACCCGGACGCAGATTATATTGATAGTTCTGCAAGAGTAGTCCTTACAGATGCAAGCATAATAACACCTAATAATCCTAACTCTTCAGTAAAGCTTCAAGAGATAACTGTTTTCTCAGATCAGATAATTGGTTTTGCGTTGGGAGATTTGCAGGTGAGTTAATTACAATCGTTGTCATAGACTGCTGCTTTAGGACTTCTCCTTCTAAGGCAGCTAACTTCTTTTCAATATCTCCCACTCTCTGCTCCAATGTCTTATCCACTTCCCTCACCTCCCCTTCATTCAATATAGCTACCGCTAACTTTCATTATTTTTTCAACTAGCTTCATACTTCTGTGCAAATTCCTTTCTATGCACTGTCCTTAGTTAACGCACCGTTAACTGCATGAGCAAAAAAAATATATTCTATCGGCTTCTTGAGAAGCTCGGAAATAACTTTGGCAATCTTCATGCTTGGTGTTCTTAAACCTCTTTCAAGCATATAGATATAGTTTTCCGTTACTCCAACTAATTCAGCGAGCTCTTTCTGAGTCAGATTAATCGCTTCTCTTAATTCACCTAATCTATTATTCTTCCTCATATACTACCCTCCCTTCACTTAACATAGTGTTACCTTATACTTCATATAATACCTAACACCGCGTTAAGTGTCAATATATTTTTAATGACTCATTCTACTTTTTGTTAAGTATATTTTGTACGACCTAACACTATGTTATAATTGAACAAAGCGAGGTGTTCATATTGTTAATTGGCATAAGACTTAAAGATCTACGCGAAGAAAGAAATCTACTTCAAAAAGATATTGCGAAAATTATAGGGATTACTGATAATGCTATAAGTAATTATGAACGTGGCACTCGTATACCTGATACAGAAACTTTATCAAGACTTGCGGATTTTTTTGGAGTTAGCATAGATTATATACTGGGAAAAACAAATATCAAAAATGTTAACGAAAAAATGAAAGCATCTCAGCAAGCTGAAGATATTTACAAAGTAGACCCTGATATGCTCATCCAGATGTGCAGAGCTGTTAATCTCCCCAAGGAAGAGAGGGATAAGATAAAAGAATACTCTGCCATGCTCATTGAAAAGCATCTGAGAGAGCTTGCAGAAAAGGAAAAAGCAGAGAAGGAGCAGTAAGATGATTAGCGACTACAGGATGAAGCTTATTACTTCTAAAGTCAAACAGCTGCACAATGAGCTTGGTATATCGCAGTACCCGATAAAAATGCCCAGGCTGCTCAGAAAACATTTCAGTGACAGAATAATAATTAAGCAGCTTAATATTAACGGCAATGCAGATATGATATCAAACTATGATCCAATACATGACATAACCGCTATTATTATAAACAAAAAACGGACAAGCCCGCAGCTACATAAAAGACTCAACTTCTCCCTAGCTCATGAGCTCGGTCATATAGCCCTTGAGCATTATAAAATGTATTCCAACACCGACAAGCTGAATCTTGATATAGCCGAGGAAGAAGCCAACGAATTTGCCGGGCAGTTCTTGGTACCGGAAGATGAGTTCTATGCTCACCCATATGACATACATTTTCTATCCAATTACTTCTTCGTATCACCTGAAGTAATAATGAAAAGGGATATAATCATCCGTGAGCTGCAGTATAAAAGACAACTTGAAAAAGAAAAAAAGAAAATAGATGATTTACTCGACAGATATTTGCTTAATTTTTAGTTCCTTAACAGGGACTATTTTTTAAAACCCTATACTGGCAAAATTTATCATATATTACAATATATGTGTCGGATTTTGTCGAAGCAGAACAATTATATAAGGAGGAATAATGAAGAATCTACATCTTTATACTGATGAATCAGGAAACACTGGTTTAAGCCTTTTTGATGATAAACAACCGTATTTTTGGACCTGCACAATGATTACAGAGGAGGATTTCAATACAGTTGATTTATCACCAGTCTTATCTGCACTCCAAGTAGATAGATTACACGCAAATATAATTGGTTTACCTGGCATAGAATCGATATCAGATCAACTATGTGAAATCATTACTAATAAATGTACTTTTCTTTTCACTAAGATTGAGAAAAGATATTTCGCTAAGCTAAAGTTGTTCGATCTTATATTTGATAATGGAATAAATCATGCAACCACCACTATACATTATGGAATAAGGGGTCTAAGATTACCATTAGCTTACAACTTTGTTATTAACGTAAGTCCTAAAAGTGAAGAAGAATTCTGGGAATCATATGAAAAAGGTGATAAGTCAAATTTTGTTAGATTGCTTAAGAGAGTCAGATGGAATATTAATCATAAAGTACACGATAATAGAATAGTTCAATTACTTACAGATGCTATTAATTGGGCAATCTCAAATCCAGATCCTTTCTTAGAATATAGAAAAAGTAGAATGGATTCACCTAATGTAGTTGCATTAACTCTTATAATAAATAATATTAATAGTATGTTAGATGGCAGTGATTATGAAATCGTTGAGTTTGTTCATGATAGGCAAAATCAGTTTGCGCCCAAAATCAGGGAAACTTTTGATTTACTCAAAAATACTTATTCTGAGACTTCGCCAGAAACTATAATATCAGATATTAAGATTGTAGATAGTTTTAAATGTCCTATAAATATTTTAGCATCTGATAATAGTATCGGGCTCCAAATCACTGATTTATCTTTATGGCTTGTTAAACGTATTCTAGATAAAGGTTATGGAGCCTTCTCAAATTCAAAAAAATTGTTTGATGTAATTACTAATCAATCATTAATAACACATTTTACACTTGATGAACTAAAAAGGGAAGTTTATGCAATAAATAAGTATATGCAGATGAAACCACTAACTTATGATGAAATACAAAAGGGTAAAGAGATATATGAGCAGTTCGAAATGAAAAGGATTCAAAGGCTAACCACCTAGTATATATTCTGATAATTAGCGAATGTTTTCTATTGTAGTTTTTGCTAACAAAAGAACTTCTACATAAAGTATTTATATCGAGGTATATCAGGTCTCTCTGGCAATAATAAAAAATATCTAAAAAAATTCCAATACTTAATAGGGGGTACAATATGATACCTTATTCGTTAAAAAGAGAGAATGAAAATTATTTTACGCTTCCTGTCCTGAGAAAGTTTTGTAAAAAATACGGACTATCTACAACAGATTCAAGAAGTGACCTAATGGAATCGATTATTCAGTTTGGAGCTAAAAACAAGGGAAACGCTAATATAGTAAGAGAATGGGCAGATCAGGTACTAAAAGAAGGTATAAAGCACATATATTTTAGAAAAGTATACTTTCCAGATTCTAAACTGAACTCTTTAAAAAACACTAAACTTTGCGATCAAATAATGGTGTCAACATTTAGTGATTGCCCTCTTCATTACTTAACTGCTTGCAGCTCTGAAAATACTCTTAGTCTGCAAAGCTATATATACGAAGTAGATTCTAATGATAATGTTACAAAAATTTCCTTCTTCTTTTCAATTTTACTTCTTGAGAATAATATCGAAGGGAGCCCAGATAAAGTTATATTCCCTGTATTTGTTGATCTTGACCTTGTTAACTGTATAGTAGCCGGTAGGGCAAAATCAAAATCTGGAATATTTTTTGACAATGAAGCTCATACAGTTGAAGAAAAAAATCGAACCAATAGTGAAACTATCATAATTAAAGCAATTGAATACATTGTTTCAAAATTGGGAATTACTCAAGAAGCTAAAGAGAAATCTTCAAGTGACCTTCGCCAGACGTATTACAAACTGCTTAAGGAGTTTACTTTCACACCTGCTATTGTCAAGCAGCAGATAGATAGTAAAAATCCAGAACTCGACGAGTTCATTACAAATGTTTTTACTTCACTTGGCATTGATTTATATACAAATATCATGAAAGCAAAAAATGATATGCGTATTTTTATTGAAAAATATATATCAATTAACTGTGCAGATAAAACGATTTTTACGAAAGATAGGGCTGCATATCCAGTGAAGCTTATAGCAACAGATTCTGAACTCACTAAAGTAGAGACAACAACATCAAACAAAGAGCCCTTGCAATGTAAACCAGCATTTTTTGATAATAAGAACTCCTTGGAGCACGAGCAGGCTTGTGATGGCCTTGTACTATGCTATAATAGAATAAATACCAAGTATTTTGGCACAGACCCATATGTTGTTAAGCTACACATAAGTAAGGGGTATGGCGTTATTAGATTTGAATCATATGTGGAAGAGGAGGATATTCAAAATGTTTTATCCCGAATTATCAAAAATAGATAACTATAAGTATTTTTCGGAGATAATTGATACTCTTGATATTTGGTTAGCAACTCTTCCCATCTCTGAGCAGGACAAAATTACAGCTGCTAAGTTTTCAAGCAAGTATCAGATAGACTATGACATAGCAGAAATACTCTTAGAAAAATGCTGCTCACTAGAGATATTAACAAAGCAGTATGCAATTAAATGTCCATCCTGTGAGCATATATTAAAAATTTCTACAGAACAGGACTTAATTGACAATCTATCTAATACTGTATCATGCTATAATTGTGATGAAACAAACCTACATATAACACCAGATGATATATCAATAATTTATAAATTAGTAAGAAAACCAACGAATTCTCCTGATAAGATAAAAAGACTTATGATGGATAGTCTCGGTGTAGAACAACCACCGTCTCGTATATCAACACTTGGTGAACATATTGAAAAGGATTTATCAAAAGTAAATGACTTTTTTTTCAATCCGACAGAAGATAAGAAAAATCAGCTTAAAAAATTATTCGAGGACCTTACATCTGAATATCAAACCACAAAACAAAAGGGAGATTCATTGGAAAAGCTGGCTATTGATTTACTTAATTCTGTAAAATGCTTTACTGCCACGAAAGAGATAAGCACTCCAACAAATCAAATTGACTGTACTATTAAGAACACAGTTGCACTTTCTCCTAGTATATTTGACGAAATAGGATGTTTTTTCATTGCTGAATGTAAAAACGAAAAGAAAAAATCAAATAATACATACTACCATAAGCTCAACAGCATTTTAATGCAAATCGGCGGTAAATTCGGTATCCTATTTTCATATAGTGATGCTACTTCTACATGTGGAGTTCTCGCAAGAGAATTTTTTTTGAGTAATAAAACTATAATCATTAATGTTAATAGTACGGACATGAAAAAGATAATCTTTGAAGGTCGAAACTTCCTAGATATTATTCATTCAAAAATAATGTCTGTAAAAATAAACCCAACAAAATCTCTTGAAGAAACCTGCTTATTTGAACATGATCAATAAAATAAACTCCATTGCTATACAGTAATGGAGTTTATTAATACTTTATTTCGTTCTTTCTTCGCTAGATACATTGTTCTAAGTTGCTAGAAACAATGGGAATTATATTGTTGCTATAAACTAAAATTTCTTTACCCTTATATTTATTGCTAACACTATAGTTTAAAAAATACTCTGTCTGATGATATCCTTCATACAACACTGAGATCTCTTCTACACTGTCATACGTCAATATCCATGGCTGCCTGATGTACTCTTTAATTGATTCTGCCAGATTTTTATGGTCTTCATCATTATAAAAATTCGTATATAAACCAGGTCCTTTTTTATAATATGGAGGATCTAAATATACCAGTGAGTTTTCAGGTGCATGCAATAATACACTTTTTATAAACTCGCTTGCATCCAAATTAAATAAAGAGATTTTTTCTTTATATAATGCTATTGTATTAATTCTATTTACTAAATCATCTTTATTAAACCTACAGTCAATTTTGTAACTTCCTTGCTGTTCATATCCCCCTATAGGGCCTGCCTTAATAATACCAGATCTATTAGTTCTGTTGAGAAAAAATGTTGCAAATCCAAGTTCGAGTAAATCGACAGCATTATTATAAATATCTCTCTGCTTATACCACTCCCTCATAGTAACAGGTGTCAATTTTATTAACTCACAGAATTTTTCTGTTTCATATAAAACAGAGTGCCAAAAAGCAAAAATACATGTATCATAATCGTTTATTATAATATTTCCGACTATTCCATTTGCTAATAAAGCGAGAGCTGCACCTGCCCCACCCGCGAACGGCTCAATATATGAACACTCAGTAAGATTGTTCAACTTCACTAAGTCTATAATAAAATTTGTTAATTTTGCTTTGCCGCCTGGATACCGTAGTGGAGAAAGATTTTTATAATTCAAGTGCATCACATCCAATTCTAGGTAATATGCTATTATTATATCACTTACCTTTATTCTTGGCCAGCTTTTTCGGAATCAAAATCAATTATATGCTGCACTAATGCAGCATAGCCAGATTGAGCTATACTCTCCAATGCTACAGGAGTGGCACTAAAAATATTTATATGGTGCGTTATCATGTTAAAAAACTCTTTTAATCCAGGAGTACTCAACAATGGAATAAAATATCTCTCGAGCTTTTTATCTTGAGTAAAGATGTCTGGATCATTATTGAACTTGTTTATAATGTCCGTTAGAGTAGGGTCACTCTTTGACCTATGGAATTTTGTCCATTTGCTTCTCTTTTTCAAGTAATATATCAAGCTTTGTTCGAGCAAACTCCGCATTAACATTGCAGTGGCAATAGGGTATTGAACATAATCCTTATTTCGGGATACTTTCTTTAATTCAGCCACAAGCCTGATTATACCATCAGTGTCATTATTTGATTCTAAATCACAAATTAAATTGCTAAGCAAAGGTGCTGTTTTAAGATTGGAGCGCCGTCTTCCAGGGTCATCACTATCGGCATCGTTATCTTTATTTGACTCTTTTTCCTCATCTCTATTGTTTTGCTGATTGTCAACTTCAATACTTGCACTAGATGTTTTGTTATCCTCATTTTTACTTGTGTCTTTTGTTTGTTCTGAAGCTGCAGTTTTCCTAAATTTCTCTTTTGTCTCTACTTCATAACCTTCTACTTCATCAACTGTTTCCTTGATTTCTTCCTCAACCTCAGGTTGGTCTAATTTAAGAGATTCAAAGAACTCCTTTTTCTTATCGTTATCATAAACAGCGCTTACTGATTTCCCTTTTAGGCTTTCAACAGTCTTACTTATCCTTCTTATAAAATCATCTTTTTCGATAGATATAAAGTATTGCCCATTCTTTAATTCTACTCCCAAATACTCTCTTCCTATAGACCCGAGAATTCTCTCCCAATTTGTTTTATTTACGCTAAAGATTTGCTCTTGATCGAGAATACCTTGATTAACTAAATAATTTTGGAAATTTAGAAGTGGAGTATTCTCTCCTCTATGCTTTCTCCAATTGTCTTTTTCTCTGGCACCCCATGTGTCTAGTCCTTTACCATCCTGTAACCCATTATGACGAAGTTCAATCCATTCTTCAAGTTTATCATTTTCATCTTCACCGAATACGCGAGCCGGGATTTTATTATAAATCTCCGATTTTACTTCTGTCTTTATTTTCATAAATGCATTACGAAGTTTGGCATACTCTTCAGGAATCAATAACGGATTTTTCATTAACTTAAGACAAGTTATACGTCTGTTACCCTCTTTTACTACCAAGAATCCATCCGAGTGCTTTAAAACTCCAATTGGTTCAATTATTCCATAAGCTACAATACTTTTTGCTAATGCAATAAGCTTATTGCCATTTTTCTGTTGTTGAGCCTCTATGAGTTTAAGAATCTCGTCAATTTCATTTTCAACCGTACCCACTCTAGGGTTATCCGTCCATAAATACAGATTTGCAAGTTTTATATACGCTATTTCCGACATAATTAACCACCTCATATAGTTTGTAAATATTCTCCATGTAAAGATTCTCCATATTATTACATATTCCTTCTTTTATCGTCTTATTTGGCTATTTATGAAATAATGAAGACCAATACTATTTTACAAGTACGAAAGTTTATTTTAAAATATATCCATGAGGTGATGTTATGCAATACTGTATCTACCTACGTAAATCTAGAGCTGACATTGAAGCTGAAGCACGTGGCGAGGGTGAAACCCTAGTCAGGCATGAACATGCCTTACTGGACCTTGCCAAGCGTCAGAAGCTCAATATCACTGAAATATATAGAGAGATTGTATCTGGCGAGACTATCTCCTCTCGCCCTGTCATGCAGCAGCTCCTCAATGAGGTTGAGCAAGGTGTATGGACAGGTGTGCTTGTTATGGAGGTTGAGCGTCTTGCTCGTGGTGATACCATTGACCAGGGGATTGTAGCACAGACTTTCAAGTATTCAAACACCAAGATTATCACTCCTATGAAGACCTATGATCCAAACAATGAATATGATGAAGAGTACTTTGAATTTGGGCTTTTTATGTCGCGCCGTGAGTACAAGACTATCAACCGCAGACTGCAGCGCGGAAGGCTTACTTCTGTCCAGGAGGGCAAATACTGCGGTACCAAACCACCTTATGGGTACATACGAAAGAAGCTCGAAAAGCAGAAAGGTTTTACTCTTGAGATTAATCCGGAGCAAGCTGATGTTGTTAAGCTTATATTTGAGCTATACACCAAGGGAGAGCTGCAGCCTGACGGCTCATACAAGCGTCTTGGTGTCTCTTTGATTGTCCGTAAGCTTAACGATATGAAGATACCTCCTATGAAGGGCGATGTATGGGTTACATCGACAATACAGGGCATTCTGCAGAATCCAGTCTACATCGGTAAGATACGCTGGAACTCTCGCCCTGCAGTTAAAAAAATGGTTGATGGTCAGATGTCCAAAGAGCGTCCCAGAGCAAAAAAAGAAGATTGGGTCCTTGTAGATGGGCTTCATGAGAGTATAATTGACAATGAGACCTGGGAGCTGGCACAAGATTACTATACTCAAAATGCACCAAGCCCGGTACCGACAAGATACAAGACTGTAAATCCTCTCAGTGGCATTATTGTATGTGGTGTATGCGGCCGGAGAATGGTACGTCGTCCATATGGAGGCAAGTATCCGGACTCAATCATGTGCCCAGTAACATCCTGTTCCAATATAAGCTCACAGCTGACCTTTGTTGAGGAGCGTCTTCTCCAGTCACTTAGGGCTTGGCTGGAAAAGTACATACTGAACTGGGGTACTAAAGAAGCTGCTAACAATAGTGTGCTAATAGACGTGAAGAAAAAAGCTGTAAAGAAGCTGGAGGAAGAACTGAAGAGCTCAGAAAAGCAAATGAGCAGCCTGCATGATCTGCTGGAGCAGGGTGTATATACTACCGAGAAATTTCTTGAGCGTTCAAAGGTGCTTACTGAAAGGATTAATATGCTTCAGAAGGACAAGAATACTCTCCTGGAAGATATGAAAAATGAATCTCTCAGAGCAGAAAGCCAGAAGGCATTCATACCGAAGGTAGAAAAGCTGCTGGAGCTTTATAATACCACCGATAATGCTGCTTTAAAGAACAAGTGGCTTAAAGAAGTGCTTGAGAAGGCTGTCTATATCAAGACTGTCAAAGGACGCTGGCACAACAGACCTGATGATTTTGAGCTTGAATTGTTTCCAAGGCTGCCAAGGTAAAAATATCATGTATAACCTTGTGGAACAGATTCTTCTGTACCTATATCGGTAAGTATAGCCTTTGCCTCTGGTATAGGCATAGTATACCTCTGAGTCAAATATCTCAACCCTGCTGAAAGCTCACTATCCGGTCCTCCATATTGTGCAAATAGCAGCTTAGCTATATTAAGATCGCAGCCTTCTACCCATGCAGGAAACTCAAGCTTCTTTTCATAAATCCACATGTACTATTTGCCCCCCATCTCATAATCTATTTCCCATGGCCATGGGTCTTGTATCCATTCCCATGGACATCCGCTTACATGTTCATGTGTAAGAAAATCATACTTTTCTTCATACATTTCCTTAAGTTTTTTGAGCTTCATTGCATATTCGTTATGAAGTGCAATGGCTCTTTGATCATAAGGATGTGTATCCAAATAAAGGTTCAGTTCAATAGAAGAAAAATCATAGGCCATGATTTCCTTCAGAAGTTCCAGCCTTTCTCTGTCTATTTTCATATACAGCTACCCTCTTTCCCAAAAATATATAATATTATTCTTCTCTATCCTTCTTATGTGGTAAATATGGCTTATAAAGCTCAGGGAATATTGTTCCCTTCATCAGGCCCTTCATAGGCTCATAAACCTTGCACATAGCCTGATATGGAACATATGCGGCTGCAAGCTCAAATTCCGGTCCCATTACAGGAATCTTGTACTTAGGACCAACAAGCATTTCTGGCATGTAGTTATGATCATATTGATATTTTTTGTTCATTTCCGACCCTCCTTATGAACGCTTTCATTCCATATTATTCAAAAAGCTTGTGCTTTGTTACATTAAAGAGCCGTATTTACTGATTTTTATACAAGGGCAGCGAAATAGGTTCAGCCAATAAAAAAAGGCAGCTCAGCTGCCACTATTAATCTCCTTCTTTGATTATGTATATTCGCAATATATAGTCAGAAGGATATTGATACAAAGTTTTAAGTAAGGACCTTGAATTTGAATCTCTTGAATGGGAAGCTAGCACTATATCATTTTTACCGGTTTTACTATCTATAGTAAAGCCGGTTATTGCCAGGGTATGGAAGGGCAGCCCGCTTGAATAACAGAATTGTACTACATCGGCTATATATACCCTTTCAGCTATATCATTTATTTTTTCTATTACCTCTGCATATGTATACTTCATATTATTTGCAGCTCTTTTAATCCAGTGATTTTTGAAAGATGCAGCTACCTTCCATGACAGGCTAATTCTTCTGTCTCCATCCTTGTTTGTGGCTCCAGGCTTGCAATACCAGTTTGTATACCAGGTGTAATGCTCCGGTATACCGTCATCAATAAAGCTCATGCCTCCTGCATGAAGCACCTGCGATATAAAGTTTGCACAGTCTCCGCCTCCGGCACTAAAGGAAGGATAGGCTGAGTTATAGTTCTTCCAGTAAGTATCTATATATATCTTTGCTTTGACTCTGTCATAAGCTGCATTTTTTATCTCTCTATTATCAAAATTTCCTATAACGGATTCTTCGCTCCATTCATCAAAATAAAGCCTTATGTCTTCATATAAGCTCTTTAAAGGCTGTTTATCCTCTCTGAGCAGTTGTTCCAATATGCCAACCACAGTTGCTTCATCTCTCAGCGCTGCTTCCGGTATACTATACGTTGACATCAGAAACCTTACAATCTTCTCTTTCCTGTCTATGCTTTTTATAAATACTTCGTCATGTATAACTCTTTCAATATCCGACTCTGTTATTTCTTGCATTACAGTTCGCCCCCCAAAAAATTATAGGCCTATGCATAATCTATCTTAGTATTATATTATCTCAAATCGTAAATAATGACTGATTTGAGCAAAGCAAAACCGACAACCAATAGGTTGTCGGTACAGCGTTCCCCGAAATGCCGTCAGCTATAATCTTAAACCTGCCGTACAGCAGGTGGGTGCTCTGATACAAGCTTCTATCCATCAGCAAAGCTGCTGCTACGATATCTGCTAATATACACCGAACTCCCATTCAATCTTTGCGGGTTAAGATTATTAAACCAACGCACACCCCAGGTTCTTCATTTCTATGTCCGTTTTCTTATTTATAATTATAAATGTATTGAGATAAAAAATCAAATCCTCAATCCACCTATAATCACCCATAAATCCGCATTATTACTAATAGTTCAAAAGGATATACAGTACATTGAGTATTTGTCGAAATATATAATATTTATTCATATTATCTGTATTTATATAACACGCTATTTACTTAACCCAGTACAGACTGCAATCCTTTGTTCTTTCCATGAATCCGTATTCAATGAGATATCGTCTTATTGTCACATAATCGCTGTAAATGCTCTCGAGTATTGTGTTTATTTCCTTCTCTGTATACTTCATCTCTTTATCAAACCTTTGCATTATATGCTGAAGAATTACTATTTTCTTCTTTTCCTTACCTGGAAAGGTCTTTAGTTTACCTTCTTCATTTTTATCGAAATATGTATCTATTATTTTTTGCTTCTCCTGCTCAGTTACGGAGTATCTTTCATCCACCATAGTTGCACCCCTGTGTATGTTAACCAGCTTGTCAGCATTCTGGGTGCTTTTATTTAACAGCTCCATTATAGTAAGGTATATTTTGGCCTGCTTTTCTTTTTCCTTAAGCGTAAATCTGTGATTTCTTATGGTAGATGTACTTCCCCCGCCTAAATGCCCGATTATTTCTTTATCACTGTACCCTTCGTAAAAAAGCCTCAGAAGCAGCTTTTGATGATCTGTAAGTCCTGTATATTTTTTGTCCATCTGGAGAAAATAGTGAAACATTGAATCATGTTCAGCTTCAATATGCATTGCAACTGCTTTTTCTGCCTCCATAAAGCTATCATTATGCCTGTAAATAATGCCTTTTTCAAACTCCTTACCGCATATAAGGCATTTGAACAGTTTTTTTTGCGTTTCAAATATGTATCCGCTGCACAACTCATCAATAGTAGCATCCCAGAATCTTTCATCCAAATTCAATTTAAACACTCCTTAATATCATCTATTAATTTCATAAACATTATATCACATGTTTATCATACTGCAAGCCTTAAAAAGGAGGCTTACACAAGGGGGCTACACAAGAAAAGCGTCTGACAAGACGCTTTATTAGAAAACTTCATTTGAATTCTTTTCACTTTTAATATATTCCATAAGCATGGCACTAAAAAGATTATCCGGAGTAATAAGCTTTAATCCTACTCTATACATTTCTCCCAGTTTGATACAGAAGGTTGAGTAGGCCATAAGCTCATGACCTATGCCGCCTAAGTACAGGGTAAATGTAAAAATCGAGCCTTCCTTTATATCCTCTCTCGAAAGTACTCCAACACCATCGATGGATAAGTTCAAAATTATCAGCTCCATTGGCTTTGCCGACTTTTTGTCCTGGCTTCCATCAGGATAGTTTAAAGCTTTGACTTCAGCGAAATACTTCGCTCTGTAGTACTGTCTATTCTTTCTACTCCTCATGCATTTCTTACCAACTTTCTTATGTTTTTTAGAGCTTACAAAATATAGTATAATTATATCATATTATAATCTGCATACCAATTTATTCTGTTATTATTTTTCATTCTCTAAAGACTCGCCTTTAGGGCTTATTATGTTTACCACCCTGTTTCTTACTTTGTCCCTTGCCATATACAAAGCTTTCTTCAGCCTTCTTGTTTCCTTTGCAGGCTACGTATTTGATAAAGCAAAAGTCGAAAACCGCAGTTTTCGACTTTATATATTATTTTATCAATTCTTCCATTTGATCCAGAAGGCTTTCAAATATTTTCAAAGCATTGCTTACAGGCTCAGGAGAGCTCATATCCACACCTGCTATTTTTAAGAGCTCTATAGGATAATCCGAACCTCCGCTCTTTAAGAACTTAAGGTATCTGTCTATAGCAGGCTGGCCTTCGTTAATTATCTGATTTGCTATTGACATAGCAGCAGAAAAACCTGTCGCATACTTATACACATAGAAGCTGGTATAGAAGTGCGGTATTCTCGACCACTCCATATCTATAAGCTCATCAACTACCATGTCAGGTCCATAGTACTTCACGTTAAGGTCATGATATACAGAGCAAATAAGATCTGCCGTCAAAGATTCTCCCGCTTCTGCCTTTTCATGCAGCAGCTTCTCAAACTCCGCAAACATTGTCTGCCTGTATACAGTAGTCCTGAACTGCTCCATAAAATAATTGAGCAAATACATTTTTATTGTCTTATCTTCAGTGTTCTTGAGCATATAGTTCATTAACAGAGCTTCATTGGCTGTTGATGCAACCTCTGCTACAAATATCTTATACTGTGCGTATAAATAAGGCTGATTCCTGTCTGAATAGTAGCTGTGTAAAGCATGCCCCATCTCATGAGCAAGAGTGAACATGTTGTTTACATTATCAGTATAGTTCATTAATACATAAGGATGTGAGTCATAACAGCCCCATGAATAAGCCCCGCTTCTTTTACCTTCATTCTCGTATACATCTATCCAGCCTGATTCAAAGCCCATAGCAAGATCCTTTGAATACTGTTCTCCCAGAACCTCCAATCCCTTCTTAACTGTCTCTACAGCCTTCTCATAGGGTATTTCCATTTTTGCTTCCTTTACTATGGGAGTGTAGAGATCATACATATGCAGCTCTTCAACACCAAGCATCTTCTTTCTTATTGACATATATCTATACATAAGATGCATATTGTCATGCATTGCTTTTATCAGATTATCATATACCTCTTCAGGTACATTGTCAGGGAAAAGATAGGATTCCCTGGAGGAACCGTATTTCCTCACCTTTGCATTGAAAATATTGGATTTTACTTGAGAATTAAGCAGTGAAGCAAGTGTATTTTTCTGTTTCTTATATGTAGAATACAACGCTTCAAATGCATCCCTTCTGACACTTCTGTCAGGGCTTTCCATCAACTGAATGAATCTTCCCTTTGTAACCTCTATATCGCTGCCGTTTTCATCCTTTATAACCGGGAACTTTATATCTGCATTGTTCAGCATGCTGTATATATTACCAGGTGCATTGGCAAGCTCTCCTGCCATAGCCATAAGCTTCTCTTCACTGGCATTGAGCCTGTGAGGCTTGGTTCGCAGTATTTCATCCAGATACTTCCTGTAGAACTTCATTTCTTCACTTGAGTTCAGGAACTCCATAAGCTTTTCATCCGGAATGGACAATATCTCAGGTATTATGAAAGAAGCTGCACTTTGGATCTCTACCATTAATGAATCTGCCCTGTCGGCAAATCCCTGATAATATGAATTTGTACTGTCTTCATGGCTTCTCATATGCGCATACACATATACCTTTTCCGACAGTCTGTTTGTATCAGCAGCAGCATTCAGGCATTCAAGCAGACTGTCAGCAGAAATACCAAGCTTGTCTTTGTATTTCAAAAGTCCTTCTGCCATCTCCTTAACCTTACTAAAATCCTTTTCCCAAATCTGATCATTTGCATAGATATCCTCTAGTCTCCATTTATGTTTTGCGGGAATATCCTCTCTTTTAGGTAATTGTGCACTTTTGTTCGTCAACCCTGATCCCCTCCAAGAATTATTTTTGCCAAAGCAAGTTGGCTATTCACTAATATTCTACAGTTTTTATAATTTTTAGTCCATATAAAATATTATGAATATAAAACAAAGGCCGGCATGAACATGCCGGCTCAGCAATGCATTTACTGTACATATTTAGCATATATTTTATCAATAGTCCCGTCTTCCGTTATTTCCTTCAATCCTTTTTCGAACTCATCTTTTATGGCAGCTCCATTATTGGCTTTGCTGAATCCCATTCTTGATTCAGAGGTTTTATCAGTTATTGTAAATTCAAGCCTTTTGATTTTATCGACAAGGTTATTGCTCTTTATATAATCAGCAAGTGTATACTCATTGATTATAGCTGCATCTACCTGCCCTTTAAGCAGCTTGGTGATCATTATATCTGCATTCAGGCTTTCATCCCGCTTGATATTTTTATTATTTAAAAAATCAGCCGGATACATGAAATCTTTCTCAATACCTATTGTATATTTTTCAAGATCCTTCAGCTCCGATGCAGTTACTTTACTGTCCCTCAGTGCTATGAACACATAGTCTGTAGTATCTCTGTACGAGCTTGAAAAAACAATATACTGCTCTCTCTCCTTATTGATGGACAGTGTAGGCACCACATCCACAAATCCGCTTTTCAGCATCCTGAGACTCTTGTCAAAGGTCATGGATTTGAACTCAACTTTTTTACCTCTTCTCTTCATAGCCTCAGCGATTATATCCAGGTCTATACCGCTAAAGCTGCGGCCGTCGTTTCCTACTATGATGAACGGTGGGTATTCAGATGCTGCTACTACTATTGTACTGTTGTCCGCACTCTTGTTTTTGGAAAACTGCTTGAAAAGCTGTCCCGAAATATCCTCAAGCTTGCTGGAAATATTCTGTATATCATCCACCGCATTAGCCTCGTCATGTATTGAGGATGTTACTGCTGATACCTGAAGCTTATTTTTTTCTACTGCTAGACTCATACTCATGATTTTGCTGTTAATATTCTCATACTCCGCAACAAGGCTTTTATCATTGTTTATAATGACATCGACACCATTAATAATTTCTGACATATCCTGCCTGATTTCATTCATATCATCGATTGAGCTTTTAAGCCTGCCGTACTGCCCAGTTAATTCCTTCATGCTGAGCTCCATTATCTGGTTTGAATAATCAGTATCAGAAGCCGCTTCACTAATTACTTTTATAATATCCTCCACTACCTTGGCGGATTCATCAGCAAGCTTCTTTACCTCCAATGCAACCACACTGAAGCCCTTTCCGTACTCCCCTGCTCTGGCTGCTTCTATAGAAGCATTTAAAGCAAGCAGATTTGTCTGTGATGATATGTGCTTTATACCTGATATCATCTGCTCTATGTTAGAGTTTTTTTCCTTCAGCTTATTAATTGAGCTCTTCAGAACATATATATTGTTTATGACGTTGTCAAAGCCGTTTATTACTGATTCTATTTTTTGTTTTCTCTCCAGCATCTTATCATAGGACTCACTTGAAATTTTATGAGTGTTCATACTGTTTGACAAATTTTGCTCCGACTTGGAGTATATTTCACCTATATAGTCAGCCAGATGCACTACATCCCTTGACTGCTTATCGGCTTCGTCAGCTATATTTTCTGCACCTGAGGTTATTTCCTTCATTGAAATATTAAACTCTTCTATGCTGCAGGAAAGCTCTCCAGATAATTGAATTATTTCGTTTGATATTTGCTTAAGATATTCATCGGATGTATTTTCACAGCTGTTGATTTTCTTTATGTAATCTAATACATCCCTCTTTGAGTTCAGCTTTATGTCACTTTTAGCAAGACCTTCATTCAGCTTTTTCAAAAAACTGCGCTCACGCCTCAAAAAAAAGATAATCAATGAAGTCAGTACTATTAAGAAAATGATTAAATAGATATACTCCATCCCACTACCCCCTAGTTAACATATACCTTATTATCTCATATTTATACAAAAAATGCATTATAAATATAAACATAATGGCAATTATAATACATTTCTGTATCGGAAAATCTTCAGCTCACAGCCCGTACCCTTTGCACAAGCAAACAGCCGCCCCATACGAGGCAGCTGTATGATGCATAATCCTATTGCCGCGGAATCAATATTATCTGACCGGGTATTATTAAGTTTGGATTCTTCAGATGGTTAAGCTCCAGAATCGAATCAATAGTAACATTATGTGCTTCTGCTATTCTCCAGAGCACATCTCCGTTTTTTACCGTGTACTCTATAGGTGCAGCTTTTATTGTTACCTTTATAGGGTTTATATCAAGCATTACATTGACAGCCGAATACCCATCCTGGTTTCCGTTTCTATAGCCCCAGTAGCCCTTGGTATCAACAGTCTTTCTAAACAGCAGCTCAGCCCCTTCTCCCTTTTCATCATAGCAATAGCTTCTTATTTCAGTTACAGATTCATTATCGACCAGGTTGTACATTACAAATTGCTTTACCTGATTATAGCCGCTGAACACCCCGGTATTGGCTATCGGACCTTCAACGGCATAATATTCATAACCGTTGGTAATATCCTTTGAAGAGCTGATAGTGAACTCCTTTGTTGTTACATTAAGCTGGTCTCCAGGCTCAATAAAATGTAAAATAACATCCTTCATTGCAGTCTGCTCATATCTTTCATCCTTTACTGCCTTGCTTATATCAACAATAGTTACTCCGCCTTTTCCTACAACCTCTACTATATTTGTGCTTCCCGAATATAACATTGCTGTATCCTCATCAACACCAAAGCCTAAGGAATACTTATCTTTATATTGATATGCCGCAACTATCAATCTTCCCAATCTTGCTCTTGTATCAAAATGCTGATCAATTATACCAAATTCGAAGAAGCCAAGTCCTGGTTCAACATATACGGGACCGCTTAACTGTGAATTTTCATCCTCATATGTATCTGTAAAACCCTTATTGAGAGCTCCAAGGCTAGTTCCGCCCGCTATCATGGGATTACTCATAATTGCAGCTCCGGCACTTGTACCTCCAATTACTCCGCCATTTTGGTAAAGCTCCCTGATTGCATCCAGTACCACAGTGTTTGTGCCGTCTGTGTTAAGAAGTGATTTTGTAATTCTGGTCTGATCTCCTCCGACAAACCATATTCCTGTCAAGCCCTTAACCTGCTCTGCCACTTCAAGTTTTTTAGAGTTTTCGATCCATGTAGATTCATCCACATCCTTGGTTTTTGAATCATCTCTCACAGCTATAGGAAGTATAACTATGTTTTCTTCAGCAACTCCATAGCCAATCAAATCGGCTTTAAAATTATTGGAGCTCTTAAGATTCGAGCTTGCAGCAGGTATTATCCCAATTCTAGCATTTTCTGTTCCACCGGAAAGCTCAATAAACTTATTATAGATTTCCGCATTTGTACTTGCCAGTGCTCCTCCGACAATCAGCAAAGCACCTTTCGCGTTTGTTTGATCAGATGCTGCATATGCATTAATTATCAGGGACAGCATCAACACCAATACCAATAAAAGTGAAAGCAGTTTTCTTTTCATTTTGTATCCCCCTTTATTTTTAAAATTGAATCATAAAACTAATAAGCAAGAACCATGCCTAATTATGGAATATTGTAAATCTTTAATCAATATTGGTATAATTATAGTATCCATTAAACAGCAATACTGAGCTGTCCTATACTGTCTCTCATAACAGAACCAGGAAGGATGCATAATCATGATAAAAAATAAAAGCATTGCACTAATAACCGGCACTGAGGCAACCAGGCTTGAGCTGTCAAAGCAGTTGGAATCCTTACTCTTTGACTATGTTGATATTGTCAGCTATGCATCAGATATGGGAATAAAGCAAACTATCAGCAATGACCTTGTAGTGATATCCTCCAAGCTTATTATTGATGAAGTAATGCCCCATATAGACCCAAAGTGTCCAATTATTCTGGCAAGAAGAGCCTTAAATATTTCCAATATAGACAGACTTTTTTCCATACCTGAGACAACAACAGCCTTACTTGTCAATGACACTCCCGAAACCTCTATGGAAGTTACAAGGCTGATTAAAGAGCTTGGTATGAGCCATATTAATCTCATACCATACTATCCGGGATGCCGCATTACCGCCAAACCGTCCCTGGCTATAACACCCGGTGAGACAATGTACGTACCTGACTTTATCGAAGAAATTATTGACATCGGACCGAGAATAATAGACCTCACAACTATTGTAGAGATATTGGAAAAGCTCAGCATACTTGATGAAAAAGCTCATTTTGTCTCGGCAAAGTATATGGAAACCATAATAAAGCTTGGGAGACAGCTTTATAAGTCAATAGGAGAGTCAACCAAAATCAATGACTATCTTGTCAGAGTTCTCAATCAGGTAAACGACGGAATAATGGCCTTCAACAATGATGGAAAAATATCGGTGTTCAACCAGAAATGCGAAGAGATTTTCAAGCTGCGCCATACCTATGCCCTCGGTAAAAATATTTCACATATAATCAAGGATAAGGATATGCTTCACTTTTTGCATAACAAGGAGCTTAAGGATGATCAGCTTTTTAAGATAAATAGTGAAGATATAGTTATAAACAAGTTTACGGTAGACAAGCTTGACTCTATAGTATGTACCCTGAAAAATACAAAGGAAATGGCAGAAATGGAAAACCGTTTGAGAAAAAATCTTATTAAAAAGGGGCATATCGGAAAATACAGGTTCACTGATATTATTGGAAGCTCAAAGGTCATGCTGGCTGCCATAAATACCGCAAGAAAGATATCCAAAGCAGACCTGAGCATACTTATACATGGAGAAAGCGGTACGGGCAAAGAACTTTTCGCCAGTGCAATACATAATGAATCCGAAAGAAACTCCGGTCCTTTTCTGGCAGTCAACTTCAGTGCTTTATCCGAAGATCTTGTTGAAAGCGAGCTGTTTGGATACGAGGAAGGTGCCTTTACGGGAGCAAAAAAGGGCGGCAAAACAGGTCTGTTTGAACAGGCCAATAACGGAACTATTTTTCTGGATGAGATAGGAGACACCTCCATGAAAATTCAGGCCAGGCTGCTGCGTGTTCTTCAGGAAAAAGAGATCATGAGGGTGGGCGGAACAGAAATAATCCCCATAAACGTCAGAGTAATAGCTGCGACAAACAAAAATCTGTTGAAAATGTGTGAGGAAGGCAGGTTCCGGTCGGACCTATACTATAGACTCAAAAGGCTATATCTGAACACCCCTCCTCTTAGAGACAGAAAGGATGATATAGAGGATCTTGTATATCATTTCGCTGCAAAAAATCACAAAAAAAGCATGAAAATATCCAATGAGGCTATGGATACTCTTAAAGCATACGATTGGCCGGGAAATGTCCGGGAACTGGAAAGCACTATAGAATATATGATTGCCGTATGTGATGAAGAAATTATCACCTCCGAGCATCTGCCTCAAGATTTTACCATAAATAGAAAAGACCGTGAACACAGTTATGATGATTGCTTGCTTCAGAAGCTCAGCTGCAAAGGAATTGTTGACGAGTTCATATTTATTCTGAGGACAGTACACAATCACAACATGCAGGGCAAAAGCATCGGAAGAAAAGCTATTTCAGAGCTTTCCTCAGAGGAGTTTGTATATTTATCGGAGGAACAAATAAGGACCAGGACTAATACTTTATCAGAATTGGGCCTGTTAGTTAAATCAAAAGGAAGATCGGGAATGCATATTACAATAAAAGGTATAAACCTTATAAAGAATATCAGATAGCTTTTATGGGTTTTAATGGTTATTTATATCAACCATTAAAACCCATTTTTAACATATTAATCTTCTCCATAATTGATTCAGGTAAATCTCTATTTTGCTAAGCTGTATATTTATTTGGCAAAATTGAGGTTTTAATACAAAAAAATGTTTGGCATGATACTTGCTCTATAAAAAAGCACAAAACAAAAAGGGGGAATCACTTAATGACAACTAAACAGCAAAAGGCATGGAGAATGCCGGATACCTACGTAATTATTTTCTTTGTAGTTTTATTAGCTGCTCTCTTAACTTATGTTATTCCTTTAGGTAATTTCGATGTGTTCTACAGAGCATTGGACGCCAACGGAAATGAGATTGCTTCGGTAATCGACGGTGAAGTTGTAACCTTCCAGGCAAACGGTGTGAATTATACCATTGATGCTTCAGGCGACAAAACAGTAGTCTCCAAAGAAGGTGCTGAAGAGCCAATCGGAAGCATGAATAAGAACAAGGCAAAATCTATTGAAGCTGCAGATGATAACGGTAATCTGGTATTTACGGCTGTACAGGAGCTTGGAAAATACAATTCCACAGGAGAAACAAAGGGAATCAAAGTATTTGAAAAATGGGGAGATATGGGCTTCCTGAACTTTGCTTTTGAAGGTCTTGTAAAGGGCGACAAGTGGGGAACTTCTGTAGGCGTTATTGCTTTTATACTTATAGTTGGAGGCTCTTTTGGAATAATTCTTAAAACAGGTGCCTTTGAAGCAGGAGTATTCTCCTTGATAAAAAAATTCAGAAATGCCGACTTGTTACTGATACCTGCATTATTCCTCGCATTCTCCGCAGGTGGAGCAGTATTTGGAATGGGCGAGGAAGCAATTCCTTTTGCTATGATTGTTGTTCCAATAATGGTAGCAATGGGCTATGATGCTATAGTAGGCATAATGATTACTTACGGTGCAACACAAATAGGCTTTGCTACATCAGCAATAAATCCATTCAGCGTAGCAATTGCTCAGAGCATATCAGGCCTTGCAGTTGGCTCCGGCTCAGGCTACAGATGGATTATGTGGGCTGTGTTCACACTTTTCGGCATTGGCTTCACTATGTGGTATGGCAGAAGAATCAAAAAGAACCCTCAAATATCAGTTGCATATGAATCTGATGAATATTTCAGAAATGACTTTAAAGAAGTCAATATGCAAAAAATAGAGTTCAAGCTTGGTCATAGTCTTATTCTTATTTATATCCTGCTGGCTATAGTATGGATTATGTGGGGAATCAAGGTCCATGGATATTACCTGCCTGAAATAGCTACCATATTCTTTACAATAGGTCTTCTTTCAGGTATAACAGCTGTAATATTCAAGCTCAATGATATGACAGTAAACGGAATAGCATCCTCTTTCAGAAACGGTGCTACAGACCTTGTGGGTGCTGCTCTAGTAGTAGGTCTTGCACAAGGTATCATTCTGGTACTTGGTGATTCTTCACCTGGCAGCAGCTCAGTACTCAATACAATACTCAGCGGTATGGCCAATGTACTGAATGGTCTTCCTACTGCTCTATCTGCTTGGTTTATGTATATATTCCAGTCCTGCTTCAACTTCTTCGTTGTATCAGGTTCAGGCCAGGCTGCAGTAACTATGCCTTTAATGGCTCCTTTAGCTCAGCTTATAGGTGTCAGCAAGCAAGTTGCTGTATTGGCTTTCCAGCTTGGCGACGGATTAACAAACCTTATCGTTCCAACTTCAGGCTGCTTGATGGGTGTACTTGGTGTTGCTAAGCTTGACTGGGCTAAATGGGCTAAGTTCCAGATAAAGCTTCAAGGCTTATTGTTCTTGCTGGGTTCAGTATTTGTTATATTGGCAGTTATTATCGGCTTCTAGTCTCATGAAAATAAAAAGGCAGGCTCGGACCTGCCTTTTTAATACAATCATAAGCTACTCTTCTCTATTACTCAGGAGGTTAATATGAAGGATATAATCATCAAACAAGTAGAAGCCTTAAGAAGCAGCTTAGTCGATATCAGTGATTTTATATGTTCCAATCCTGAGCTGGGAAACAGTGAGTTTCAAGCCATGAACAAGCTGATTTCCTTTCTAAAGGCGAATGATTTCAAAGTAGAGACAAACATAGTCAACAAACCCACTGCCTTCAAAGCAACATTTGACAGCCTGATACCGGGACCATGCATAGCCTATCTATGTGAATATGATGCTCTGCCGGAAATAGGTCATGGCTGCGGCCACAACATGATAGGTACAATGAGCTGCGGTGCAGCCGCAGCATTGAGTAAAGTGCTGAAGGAAATCGGGGGTCGAATAGTAGTTCTTGGTACGCCTGCAGAAGAAACAGACGGCGCAAAGGTTGATATGGCAGCAGGCGGAGTGTTTTCTGATGTGGATGTGGCAATGATACTTCACCCTGAGGACCACACCTATGAAAGCGGTGCTTCTCTTGCCATGGATGCCATACAGTTTGAATTCAAGGGACGGGCAAGCCATGCTGCCTCTGCTCCTCATGAAGGTATAAACGCTCTTGATGCCGTTATCATGACCTTCAATGGTATAAATGCATTAAGACAGCATGTTAGATCTGATGTAAGGATACACGGCATTATTAAAGAAGGCGGTAAAGCAGCCAACATAGTACCTGACCGAGCTATAGCTCAGTTCTACGTAAGAGCAGGAAAGAAAAAATACCTAAAGGAAGTAGCTGAAAAGGTGAAAAAAATCGCTGAAGGCGCTTCAATTATGACAGGCGCTTCACTGGAAATATCAAATTATGAAATTTCCTATGATGATATGAATACCAATAAAACACTTTCCAATGCTTTCAACGAAAATTTGAGATATATCGGAGTAACTGATATACATCCCCAAAGATCAAGCTTCGGATCCATTGATATGGGAAACGTTAGCAACGTAGTGCCTGCGATACATCCGTATATTGGTATATCCGATACATCACTTGTTGCTCATACACCTGAGTTCAGAGATGCCACTCTTACTGAAATAGCCCATGAGGCTCTTGTCAAAGGAGCATGTGCTTTGGCTTTGACAGGCTATGATGTTATAGCAAATAAAGTACTGCTGGATAAAATCAAAAAGGAATTCGAAGAAAATCTATAATCATACAGAAGCATCCCCAGAGGGTGCTTTTTATTTGCTTCATAACTTGTTGCACCAGTATATTTAATGATACAATCTATATAGGAGTTTTCTCCCTACTTATAAAAATTAGTTTGGCAGGTGAATGATTTGAGAATAATGATAGTTGATGATGAGCCGGCAATAGTTGATTTGATAAAAATCAATCTTGAGCTAGAAGGCTTTGAAACCATAGCTTGTTATAATGGAAACGATGCTATAAAATCTGCGCAAATACACATTCCTGATTTAATCTTTCTTGACATAATGCTGCCTGACATCAGCGGCTTTGATGTGTGCAGGTCCTTGCAGAAGCTCAATATTCCAATCATTATGCTTACAGCGAAAAATGATATTAAGGACAAGCTGACTGGGCTTGAGCTTGGGGCGGATGACTATATAACAAAGCCCTTTGACAGCCGGGAGCTAATAGCCAGAGCCAGAACAGTATTAAGGCGCTCTGATAAATACAGCGCAAAGGATGACTGCATGCTGACTGTAGGTCCAATTACTATCAATACCCAGGAGCGCCTGGTATATATAGACAATGAAGAAGTGATACTCACACCGAAGGAATTTGACCTTCTCATACTTTTCTGTGAAAACCAGAGAAAGGTTTTCTCCAGGGAAAACATACTGGAGCTGGTGTGGGATTTTGAGTTCATAGGTGACAGCCGAACTGTTGACATGCATGTTCAGAGACTTCGTAAAAAGCTTGGCAAGTACAACTTTTTCATTAAAACTGTCTTTGGAATAGGCTATAAGTTTGAGGTACAGCTATGAAGCTCAAATACAAGATAATTGCTCTGAATGTCAGCACACTGATAATTATGCTTGTAATACTCGGTGCAATAGTTCTTGAAATAACCGACGAGTATAATCTGCAGACTGTACTGAACTATATGAAGAGTCAGGGCGACTATGCCACCACATTTATCGAGCAGTATATAGGCAGTAGGAATACCAATATATTCGATACGCCCAAAACCATGGAAAGAAGTGCCGCTTTTCTTGCAGGAACCTTGAAAAAAACTGCAAAATGCCGCGTACAGATATACTCTGGTGCAAAAATACTGGGTGATTCCGAAGATTCAGTTGAAACAAACTCTCCCATGCTTGAGGTTGTGAACAGCGCTCTTAGCGGACAAAGCGCTTACTTCATATCAGATGAAGGTCCGAGGATGTTCTATTATGCGTCCCCTATTGTGCTTGAAGATAAGTATACTTATGCAGTAAGCTTCGAGTATGATTTGAGCCAAATAGATATAATGGGCAGCAGGATCAAACAGATACTGGTGCTGATAACAATTTTGTCAACCTTGATAATCGTAATCATAAGTACCATTATATCCAATAGAATCACATATCCGGTCAAGGAACTAAGCTCTGCTACAAAGCAGTTTTCAAAGGGTGATTTTGAGACGCGGTCTGAGGTCACCTCCAATGATGAGGTTGGTGAGCTTTCCAAAACCTTCAACTCCATGGCAGACAACATTCAGGAAATGATAAACAAGCTAAACTACGAGAAAGAAAAGCAAAAATACTTTTTTGATAACTTCACCCACGAAATAAGAACTCCCTTGACTACCATAATAGGATACTCTGAGCTTTTATGGAAAACAGATGATGAAGAAGTCCGTGATAAAAGCTTGTTTCATATTACCTCTGAAGGAAAGCGGATGCTTAAAATGATAGAGAGGCTTCTGGAGCTTTCCAAGCTAAAGAATTTCAGCTTTGAGCTAAATAAGACGGAAACAGATCTCAAATCTCTCATAGAGGATGTTTGCGACTCTATGCAGTATAAGGCAAAAAGGTATAATATTAAGTTCAACCTAAAGCTGGAAAACATCAAATATATGGTAGATCCCGATCTTTTCAGGCAGGTTGTCATCAATCTCATTGACAACAGTATAAAGTACAGCAAATCTCCAAACATTGACATAGCATTAAAAAAATCAAAAAAGATTCACCTTACAATTACAGACCATGGCTGTGGTATGGATCCGCTTGTTTTAGAGAGTATATTCGAACCATACTACAAAATAGAAAAATCCCGTAACAGCTCAATTGAAGGCTGGGGGCTGGGATTGTCCATTGTTAAGGAGATTGTATCCAAGCATGAGGGTACCATTGAAATTCACAGCTACCCAAGCAGAGGTACAAAAGTGGAAATCACAATATAACTTTCTGTAACCGGAGGATTTATATGAAAATATTCACAAAGCTTTTGATATGCATTATTGCCGTTCTCATGCTCTCCTCCTGCAGCGACATTAAGGAGGGAGTTCTGGTAACCATAGAAAACACTGATGGCGAATCAGACCCCATAAGTCAGAGCGGAATTGAAAGTCAGTTTGTTGCTCTACCGCAGGGCATATTGATAGAAAAAAACGCCTCTCTGCTGAAGGAAATAAACACAGATTTGACTCCTATTGCAATTACCCCGGATTACAATTACCTGTTTGCTTATGAGGTAATACCCAATGAAAAAGTAGAGGAAGAAAACAGCAAGGTAATACTGGGGAATCTTAAACAAGAGGTTATACTGTATATAATAACCGCAAGCAATAAGGAAAAGAAGCAAATAGGAAAGTTCCTTTCTCTGAAGGATTTTGAATTTGATGAATCCGGAAAGCTGCTGGCATTCTTGGACGGCAACAGCAATATCTATATATATGACATTGCTGCCGATAAGCTGGATTTGATAAGGGAAGGCAGCATATACTCAACATACAGCCAGATAAGCTGGTCAAAAAACTCAAAAAGTATTATGCTTGATACCTGGCTTAATATAGATATAGCATTAAAGGAGCTAATATCTTATGTAGTTGAGACTCCATATATCAAAGCAAAAATAAACAATACCGAATATATAGTTCAAATGAAAAATGCTAGCTATGATGATATGATAGCCATTTATGACTTTAATAAAAAGGTCTATTCCAGTTTGGCAAACGGAATATATCTTGACTCTGACGACAAAAATATAATATATGCAAACAATGATATGACCTCATTAAATCTTGTCAGACTTGATACCTACGAAAACAAGAACATCGAGGAAGGCCCCATATACTCTGCTAAAATATTGAAATCAACAGGTGAAATAGTATATACCACCCTAAATCATGGAGCAATAAAAGATAACAGGTATCTATTGGTTAAAGCAAACCCTGTATCCGGAGGAAAAAGATTTCTCCCGGTATCCTCTCCCACATTTTATTTGAGTCCTGCCGAGGATATGCTTTACTTTGTTTCTGATTATAGTCAGAACAGCTTAAAAGTTGATATAGCTAGCTTCACAACCAAAAATAATATAGCAAAAAAGGAAAATGAAGATATCAGGAATATTAAGACAGTAATACTGCAAATGCTTGATCTGGATTATACCTTTAAAGGAAACTATGACGAATACCTGAAGAGAGCCAAAGAGTTATACACTAACACTGATGCACCTGTTCCTCAGGAAGCATTGGAAAACAAGCTGATAGATTTTAAAAGGTTTAATGCACCTATTCCGAACAACCAAAAAAAAGAAACTTTACCTCATACACTAAAGCTTCAATATGTAAACTTCAACGGTGATACGGCTTCAGTTAATATAGGACTGCCTTACGTTAATGCACTGGAAATGGTAAAACAGCAGGGCTGCTGGTATATCACCGGCTTCTCTACCCATCCTTATTCAAACGAAGTACAGCAAGTAAAAGAAGTAGTACAAAGTCATCTGAAAGCAATAATTGAAGGTAACCGTATAGATGCATTGAAATACTGGGATTCTGATTCAGACAGCGAAATCACAAAAACCCAGATAAAAATTGTTGATGAACTAATAGCCAACAAATCAAGCTATACTTTTGAAATAGGGGAAATTGAGCTTTGGAATTACAGTGAGTTTCATAGGGTAGAGCGCTCAGAAGCATCAACAAATGCACGAGTAAAAATAATCATTAAAACAAAAACTGATATCTATAAGTACAAGCTTACTCTTACACGTGTACAAAGAGACAATTTTGAGATAGAAAGCTGGAGTACTGATCCACTCAGTATTTCACAATATTTCTAAAAATAATAAAAAAAACCATGATTTTCTTGGTTTTTTTTATTATGTCCGTTATCTCACTTATTAACTATATTAGTTTTGCATTTTGGGGCAAAATAAATATGAGGTGAGATAAATGAATTACGACAGAGAAGAAAAAAAGCAGCAAGAGCGTAACATCATTCAAATACCTCGTTTTATGTCAACCATAGGCGAATATCCAATGCATTTCGGAGAGGATCCCGGTCATGTAGCCGAAGATTCTATCAGAGATGACAATCTGGAATCACTCACATAACAAAATGCTCCATGTATGACGCATGGAGCATTTACTAGTGAATCCAATTTTTATAAAAACACCAATTAAATTATTTCAAATTCTTTCCCAACAGCCTCAAGTGCATTTAGAGCCTTATCCAAGTGTTCCTTGGTATGTGCTGACATGAGACTCATTCTTATCCTTGCAAGTTTTCTTGGTACTGCAGGATAAAACACCGGATTGACATATATGTCTGCTTCATGAAGCCTCTTGCACATCTCCTTTACCTTGTAGTCATCACCAATAATAATTGGGAATATCGCTGTCTGTGAATTACCAAGGTTAAAGCCGAGACTCATAAGATTTTCTCTGAAATAGTTTATATTACTCCATAGCCTTTCTCTATGTATTGGCTCATCTTCAACAATATCAATTGCCGATATAAGAGAAGCTGTCACCTGTGGGGTCATTGCCGTAGAGAACATATACGGTCTGGAGTAAAAATGCAGCAGCTCTACCAGTTCATTACTGGATGCAATAAAGCCCCCCACTCCCCCAAGACCCTTGGAGAAGGTTCCTGCTACTATGTCTACCTTTCCTTCGATATTATAATGCTGTGGAGTTCCCCTTCCTGTTTCTCCTATAACTCCGGTAGCGTGTGCCTCATCAACCATAACATAAGCACCATAGGCTTTAGCCAGCTCTACTATCCTATTCAACGGTGCAATATCCCCATCCATGGAGTATACCCCATCCACTACAACAAGCTTTGTTCTGTGTTTGTCCTTAGCTTTTGATAATACCTTTTCCAGTGAATCCATGTCATTATGCCTGAAATGCTTTATATTGGTATTCTTGCAGCCGTCAATTATGCTCGCATGGACCAGCATATCCAGTATCGCCACATCCTCCTCCTGCAGCATGGAAAGCAGCGTGCCGCAGTTGGAGCCAAAGCCTGAAGTATATATTATTGCTGATTCGCAGCCCTTAAATTTTGCTATCTTTTCTTCAAGCTCTATATGTAGATCCAATGTCCCTCCCAGCAGCGGAACACTCCCTGCTCCCGAACCATATTTTTTTGCAGCTTCTACGCCTGCTTCTATAGTCCTTGGATGCTTCGTCAGGTTTAGATAATCATTGGATGCCAGATATACCATTTCCTTTATTTTGCCCGTATATTTATCTTTGACCCTCATAACAGGTGCTGAGCCATCCAGCGAAACCCTTCTGTATTGAAAATGACCCTTTGATGATATATCATCAACAAATTCCTTGAATTTTCTTGCTCTGCCCATTATATCAGTATCCGGAACATTGTAAAAATCTGCAAGGCTAAGCTCTTTTGAAATCATTCTACCCCTCCTAATATTTTCTGCCATCCCCTACCATAGCAGCTGTATGTATAGTATTCATTAAAACATAGAATTATGAACTGTGTACAATTATGTGTACAATTATTCCGTATTATATTATACCACATATGTAAATTTTTAGAATACAATTAGAAAAATAATTGTTAATTTTTATTGCTTATTTTATCTGTAATAAAAATAACCTGCTTATAAAACAATTTGTCAATAGGTTACTTGTTGTTAGCAGCACTGCTTTATTTACTTGGTAAGTAAGCCTTCTTCTATCAATATCTGCATAGGTACTAACACATAAAAAACAGGACTGCCATTTGGCAGCCCTGCTACTTAACTTGGTACTATTCGGTTATTATTCCTTCTTCTATCATTATCTGTTCCATTTGATCTACCAGTTTTCCGAACTCTGTCAGCAGTTCATTAACAGGCTCAGGTGATGACATATCTATTCCTGCAAGCTTAAGCACTTCTATAGGAGTATCAGAAGCACCTGCCTTCAAGAATGCCAAATACTTGTCTACTGCGCCCTCTTCACCATTAATTATGGCATTGCCTATAGGATAAGCTGATACCATGCTTGTTGCATAAGTGTACACATAGAATGCATTGTAGAAGTGCGGTATTCTTGACCACCAAAGTGTAGCAAGCTCATCAAGCTCGAAGTCCTCACCAAAATATTTGATCATGAGGTCTCCCCATACCTGTCTGAGTACATTCATTGTCACGGCTTCACCGTTCTCTACCTTCTTGTGTATTGTGTCTTCAAACTCGGAGTACATAATTTGAGTATAAACACTTCCTCTGATATTTTCTATCAGGTTATTTAAAAGATATAGTTTTTCCTTATTATCTTTTGAGTTGTTTAACATATATTGTATCATGAGTATTTCATTTGTAGTTGATGCTACTTCTGCTGTAAAGGTTGCAGGCCAAGCACTCAATATATTGTTATTCTTATCGGAGTATTCAAAATGCAAAGCATGTCCCATCTCATGAGCCAAAGTCAGCATAGAATCAGTTGAGTTGTTATAGTTCATCAAAACATATGGATGTACACCGTATACCATTGTTGCATAAGCACCGGTTGCCTTGTTTGGAGTCTCATACACGTCCACCCAGTTATTATTGAATGCAGTATCAAGCATTTCTAGATATTCTTCACCCAATGGAGCAAGACCTTTCTTCAATAAAGCCTTTGCATCCTCATATGGTATGTTGCTTTCATAATCAGAAGCCAGCGATACATAAGTGTCATAGATATGTACCTTATCTAAGCCCATAGCCTTCTTCCTCAGTGTCATATACTTATGCAATGGCTCAAGATTCGCATTTACTGATGAGATAAGATTGTTATATACTTCTACTGGTATCGAAGAACCGTCAAGAGCTGCATTCAATGCCGAATCATAATTTCTTATCTTGGCAAATGCAACATTTTTCTTTACTTCAGATATATAATTCTGAGCAAGTGTGTATTTAATCTTATCATACTCGCCATACATTGTTTCAAAGGCAATTTTTCTGTTTTCCCTTATTGGATCTTCCAACCACTGACCATAAAGTCCTCTTGAGAATTCATGTTCATTACCTTCAGCATCCTTAACCATTGGGAACTTCATGTCAGCTACTGTAGCTTTGTCATAAATTCCCTGATAAGAATCACCTATATCAGCAAGCTTAGCAAGCAATGCTTCTTCTTCATCAGAGAGTATATGCTGCTTCTGAGTATATAGTGATTGGAGGTAAGGCTTGTATACAGCCAGATTTGGACTGTTTATGTACAGTTCAAGAACCTTGTCAGGTTTGGCCATTAATTCCGGAGTTATGAAAGAATAAGCTTCTACGTACTTGCCATATACTCCCATGATTTTTTCATAAAGCAGAGCTGCATTTTCATCAGTTGCATCCAGATCATAAGACAAGCTTGCATACATATACAGTTTGTATAACAAATAGGTTGCCTCTACATCCAGATCCAATACATCCTTAATTCTTGTCGACAGGTTGAGCTTACCCCTGTAATTATCATATGCAGGAATAACTTCGTTCTCAAACTTCGCAAGATCAGCTTCCCAAGCTTCAACGGATGGATAAATATCTGTAAAGTCCCACTTATACTCTGCTGCTATCTCATCTCTTGAGCTGTAAGTCTCAGATTCGGCATAAACAAATGCCTGTGTTAGCAAAAATACCAGTGCCATTATGAGTGCCAATAACTTCTTTTGTCTGTTCATTGTTTAAGAATACCTCCTCAATTTGATAGATTTGAAAAAGGATATGATTTTCCCCCCTAACATATGTTGTTATAAAATATGCATAAGCATAAACCAATCAAATATTCCGAATATTCTACATTATAAATAAAAAATTCCATAATGTAAATACATTTCTAAATTATTTTTTATTGCAGCATTTATTAAATTAAAAATCCAAATTATTACATTGTAATTCATTTTTACCTATAATAAATATGTACCCAGCGAATAAACGACTATAAAATAACCCACAATATAATGAAAAAAATGCGAACATATGTTTGCTTTTTGCAAAAAAAATGGTATAATTTACATATACATTAATGAAAATATATACGGAGATGATAACATGGATATAGCAAAGCTGAAAATTCTTGGTGAAGCTGCCAAATATGATATATGCTCCTCTACAGCCTCCACCAAGAAAATAGCAAATTCTGAAATAGGAAATCCCTTGCCGTCAGGCATTTGTCACTCCTTCACTCCGGATGGCCGATGCGTATCCTTGTTTAAGGTTTTAATGACTAATGAATGTGAAAAAGACTGCAGCTATTGCCCCAACCGTGTCCAAAGGGATGTGCCGAGAGTCTCCTTCAACCCTCAAGAGCTGTCAAAGCTTTTTATGGAGTTTTACGAAAGAAATTACGTAGAAGGCTTGTTCCTGAGTTCGGGAGTGCGCCATGGCATGAGCAAAACCATGGATGACATGCTGAAAACAGTAGAAATACTAAGATACAAGTACAGATTCGGGGGATATATACATCTTAAGATTCTGCCTGGTACCACTCAGGAATATATTGAACAGGCAGCTATGCTGTCAAACAGGATATCCATAAATCTGGAGGCTCCCAACAGCAACAGGCTGACAGTGCTCAGTAAATCAAAGAACTTCGAAACAGAGCTTCTGAAGCCTATAAGCATAGTGGCGGATACTCTGAAAAATCATCGTTCAGTGACGCATACAACCCAATATATTGTCGGAGCTGCAGGAGAAAGTGACAGCGAAATACTTAGGAGCGTAACCTCCTTATATAGTTCATATAACCTCAAGAGAGCCTATTTCAGCGCTTTTCAGCCTGTACCCGACACCCCTCTGCAGTATCTGACTTCTACACCCATGATAAGAGAACACAGGTTATATCAATCTGATTTCTTAATGAGGCTGTATGATTTCAAGTATGAGGATTTGGTATTCGATGTCAAAGGTAATCTTGATTCTGCACTTGATCCAAAGCTGATGTATGCAGTAAGAAATTCTCAACTTTTTCCTATGGAAATTAATTCAGCCTCCTATGATATGCTGCTGAGAGTTCCTGGAATAGGACCAAAATCAGCTCTGAAAATAGTAAGAGCAAGAAGGCAGTACCGCTTCGTATATCCTACCGACCTTAAGAACATGGGAATCTCACTGAAAAGGTGTCTCAAGTTCATTACCATAAACGGAAAGCATTATGATAATTTATCCTGGGTGCTTAATCCCTGTCTGCAGGAATATGAACAACTAAATATGTTTAAGGAGGTAAGTCTATGATAATCTATACCAACAGCCCTGATTCCATAATAAAGGCATTACTGCTGTCCAAGCTTACGGGTAATATACTGTCACACCCCCGTCAGACTTTGACTTTACTGCAGGATAGCCTGATTTTAAATGCGGATGACTATTGTCTGAAGGAACTGGCCAGTGACTTTAGCAGCAAATACTGTGTTGATACATCATGGATAAACACCTCCAGGTTTTCAGAACTGAAAAAGCTTGTTCATTATGCAGCAAGAAACAATAGTCCCGATAAGTACAATATTATATTCTCAGCTATAGAAGATGCTTTTCTGGACGGTATTGAGTATTGCCTTCAGGACATATCCCCTTATGGTAAAAAAATGCGTACACTGGCAAGGGCTGTTGCCCATGAAGTGGGCTACATGCTCGGATTTATTCGCTTCAAGAAGCATGATGAGAGCTGTCTTGTTGCTACACTGAAGCTATATCATGACAGCATGGATACTATTCTATGGAAGCTTAAAGCCAGATATCCCAAACACAAGCTTGTTTTGATTAGCGGCTCAAAGGCTTTGGCAATTGAAGGCACATACATTTATGAGGTTGACAGACATGAGTTTGAGTCAACACTGAAAAACGATAATTTTGACGAATACTGGAAGGAGTACTACAAATCTCAGTACATAGAATCCCGCAAAAACATAAGGCTTGCTGCTGCAAAAATTCCCAAAAGATATTGGGATTGGCTGCCTGAGGGCGAAATACTCAGAGAAGAAGATAAATAAGAAATTAATACAAACCCTATGCATATAATACTTAGTGAAACCAATTATATGTCTAGGGGGTAGCAATTTTGCACAACTTAAACGCAATTAACTTCACATATGATAGTATCAAAGTAATAAGTGAGAAGCAGTTCATGGTACACATGGAGCTGTACAAAGGATATGTTAATAAGATAAATGAAATCTGGGAAAAACTTTCTGAGGACGCCAATAGAGATGAAGCAAATGCCACATACAGCTATTATAGAGGCTTGAAAAAGGGTGAGACCTATGCCCTTGACGGAGTTATACTTCATGAGTTGTATTTTGCAAACATCGGAGGAGATAATAAATCACCCGGAGAACATACAGCTATGCTTTTGGAAAAGCATTTTGGCTCCCTTGAAAACTGGGTCAGAGACTTTATTGCATGTGGAAAGGCAGCCAGAGGCTGGGCTATGCTGGCATATGACCAAAGAAGCAAGAAGCTATGCAATTTCCTGCTTGACGCTCATGATGAAGGTGTTATTGTAAATGCATATCCCATACTGATAATGGATGTTTATGAGCATGCTTATTACATTGACTACGCTAACAAGAAGGATGAATATATCAATAACTTCATGAAGGATATAAATTGGGATGTTGTGAATATGAGAGCAATGGTCTTGAAATAAAATTCTGCCGGTAAAGCCGGCAGAATTTTTATCATATATGTGGATTTTTATTTAATAGTATAGCTTATATACAATAGTTTTTAACACAATTGCTTGATATGTGCTATTATTTTAGTATATAATCATTTTGGTGTTACTTCTTAAATATATAGTTAACACCGGAAATGCATTTGTTTATGATTTAATTGAATAACTATCAAATTGTTTATGGAGGTAAGCAGATGAAAAATCAAATAGGTATCAATGTTCCAACAGTTTTATTGCCTGATAAGGATACTGATTACAAAAGGTGGTCTGTAATAGCGTGCGACCAGTACACTTCTCAGCCTGAGTATTGGGAAGAGGTAAACAAGATAGTCGACGGCAGCTATTCTACTCTGAACTTAACCCTTCCAGAGGTATATCTTGAGCATGGAAACTATGATACTGAAGGCATGATAAAGAGAATTCACAGCAACATGAAGGAATACCTGGAAAAGAACATACTTGTTCCACAAAAGCCTGGGTTTATCTATGTTGAAAGAAAAACAGAGCATGAGGTGCCAAGAAGGGGTCTGGTTATTTCAATCGATCTGGAGAATTATGATTATGCAGCAAATTCACAATCCTTAGTGCGTCCAACAGAAAAAACAGTTATTGAAAGAATTCCTCCAAGAGTAAAGATTAGAGAAAATGCATCAGTAGAGTTTCCCCACATAATGTTGTTGATAGATGACCCAAATGAAGCTATTATTGAGCCTTTATCTCAAATAAAGGATAAGCTGGAGAAGATTTATGATTTTGAGTTGATGATGAATGGCGGACATATAAGCGGTTTCAAAATTGAGGATGAGGCATTGCTTGGAGAGCTGATTAAGGGATTTGAACAGCTTGCAGATCCTGAATTAATCCGTAGAAAATATAACCTTACTGAAAATAAGCCGGTACTTTTATTTGCTGTTGGAGATGGCAATCACTCATTAGCATCTGCAAAGGCTCATTGGGAAAATGTTAAAAAGACACTTACAGAAGATCAAGTGTCCAACCATCCGGCCAGATTTGCTTTGGTAGAAGTAGTTAATGTTCACGATAAAAGCCTTATAGTGGAGCCAATACATAGGGAGTTGTTCAATGTAGATCCAGAAGCAATACTTAACGCATTAAGTACATATTGCAAAGAAAATGGAAGTGATTTGGAAGTAAATTTCCATGATAATAGAACAATAATGGATATTAATGACTTAGCCGGTGATTATAATACACATATGTTCTCATTTGTAACTAAAGACAAGTCAGGTACTATTACAATAAAAAATCCAAAGGCCAATATTCCTGTAGGTACAATACAAGTGTTTTTGGATGAGTTCTTAAAGAACAATCAGAATACCAAAATTGACTACATACATGGTACAGATGTAATAGATAAGCTGTCAGCAAAAGAAGGAAATATGGGCTTTATACTCCCTCCAATCGAAAAAAGCGATTTGTTCAGATCTGTTATATTGGACGGTGTAATGCCAAGAAAGACTTTCTCAATGGGGGAAGCTCATGAGAAGAGATACTATATTGAAGGAAGAAAAATAGTATATTAAGCAGAAAGGTCGTTGAAAATCAATTTTTCAACGACCTTAAATATTATTTAAAATGATTTGTGATAATCTGAACTATTTCTTCACCGATTCTTTCCTGTGCTTCAATCGAGGATGCACCTATGTGAGGAGTCAGTGATATTTTGCTATGAGTATATATTCTCTCATTCTTGGTAGGCTCTTCTTCAAATACATCAAGTGCAGCAGCTGCTACCTTGCCTGAATCCAAAGCAGCCAGCAGTGCCTCTTCACATACTACTCCGCCTCTTGCTGTGTTTACTATGTATACTCCGTCTTTCATTTTAGCAAATTCAGCCTCTCCTATAACTGCCTTCTTGTCCTTGGAGCCAGGAATATGCAGTGAAATAAAGTCTGAGTCAGCAAGAAGTTCATCCATTGTAGCATATTTGAAATCCGGATCGTTTAAGTCGCCGCTTCTGTTAGTATATACAACGTTCATTCCAAGAGCTTTTGCTCTTTTGGCTGTCTCTTTGGCTATTCTGCCAAAGCCGATCAAACCAAGCTTCTTGCCTGCAAGCTCTATACCTTCATAATGCTTCTTTTCCCATTTCCCCTGTCTCATGGTATGGTTCGCTATATGCATATATCTGGCGATGCAGAACATATGACCGATAGCAAGCTCTGCAACGGAAGCACTGCTTGCATTTGGCGTATTGGCTACAGTAATACCCTTTGATCTTGCATATTCAACATCTATGTTGTCTACACCTACTCCGCCTCTTATAATAAGCTTCAGCCTGCCTGTCTCCAACGCTGCATCTATTATTGGCTGTCTTACCTTTGTAGCTGAACGAACTACTATTACATCAAAGTTTTTGATTTGCTCCTTAAGGTCTTCTACTTCATAAAACTGCTCAACCAGCTCGAAGCCCATACCCTTTAAAGCTTCGACAGCTGATTTTTCCATTCCGTCCGTTACAAGAATTCTTATCATCCAATTCAACCCCTTACAGTCCTAATATTTCATCAATATTCTTTAAAAGTTCCTTAACTTCATCAAGTGTGTAGTCAGCCATATGTGAAATTCTGAAGGTTACATCCTTAAGATCTCCATAACCGTTTGAAATCTCATAACCTCTGTTTCCAAGCTCCTTGTTGAGGTCAGCAACACTGATTCCCTTGGTATTCTTTATAGTAGTCAGAGTATTTGAAAGGTACTTTTCATCTTCTACCAATAAAGCAAAATGCTTCCTTGCCCAGCCGCGTACATATTCTGCCATTTCCTTATGACGTGCAAAACGATTTTGTATACCTTCTTCCAATATCCTGTCTAATTGATAATCCAGTGCAAACATATGTGATAAGGATGGAGTTGAAGGATATTGGTCATTCTTTTTAACATATTCATAAAGCTCAACCAAGTCGAAATACAAGCCTCTGAACTCTACCTGTCTCGCTGCTTCTATAGCTCTTTCTGTTACTGAGCAAATTGACATACCTGCAGGCAAGCCAATGCACTTCTGAGTTGAAGTAATACATACATCTATGCCCCACTCATCAACTTTTATATCTGCACCTCCCATTGAGCTTACAGTATCAACAAGATAAAGCACCTCTGGATACTTTTTCTTGAGGAGTTCGCCTATTTCATCACAAGGATTCATGATACCTGCTGATGTTTCGTTATGAGTAACAGTGATAACATCATATTTCCCTGTAGCAAGAGCTTCGTCTACCATAGCTACAGTAGTCGGCTGGCCAGGTACTGAAGAGAATTTGTCTGCAGGAATTCCATTGGCCTTGGCCATCTTGAACCATCTGTCTCCGAAAGCACCTACAGAAAATACTGCAGCTCTTTTTCTTGTGCAGCTTCGGATAGCTGCCTCCATTAGACCGCTCCCGGAAGAAGTTGAAAGAATGATTGTGTTTTCAGTTTGAAAAACCTTCTTCATTTTTTCAGAGATGCTTTTTTGCAGTGCGGATGCCTCCTTTGAACGATGACCTATCTGTGGAGTTGCCATCTTTTGAAGAACATCTTCACGAACGTCTACAGGACCTGGAATAAATAGTTTCTTATGCATTCATTTTCCTCCTTGTTTTTTGAAGGTCCACCTTCCTACTGGTGGATTTGCCTTCTTTATTTATTTTCTAAAATTTTATTTGAATCCTTACAAAAATATAATACCATTTACAAAAACTTCACTCAACAGTTATATTAAAAAATTTTGCCTATTTATTACTCAGAAAAAATGACTATATATGATACTTCCATATATAGCTTTCAACAATTTGTATGAAGAATTATTATTATCTGATATAATATTATCTGATATAATATTATCTGTAGTATTATTCTCAGAGATAAAGGAGTTTCCGATGGACGAGTTTGCTAAAAAAATAAGGCTTCATAAGCCCGGTATTTGTAAAGAGAACATATATAATTATTTTTCAATTTTGATTCCAATTATTCAAGCAAATACTAAAAAAACCGATTTATACGATTGCAGTCTGCTTTTTGAGGTAAGATCAAAAAGTCTGAACAGGCAGCCGGGAGAAATATGCTTCCCGGGAGGAAAAATCGAAAATCATGAAACCGGCATTGAGGCAGCAGTCCGCGAAACCTCAGAAGAGCTTATGCTGGAATCCACAAGTATTAATGTCATAGGTGAGCTTGATACAATAGTCACTCCCTTTAATACAATTATCTCGACCTATGTCGGGATAGTTGAGGAATATGAGTATACATTCAACAGCTGCGAAGTTCAGGAAATTTTTAGTGTTCCTGTAAAGCATTTCATAGAGACCAAGCCCTTATGCAGCAATGTAAAGGTTATAATGAAGCCGGGATTTGACTTTCCTTACCACCTCATACAAAATGGTGTAAACTATTCATGGGCTGAGGGTATATATCCTGTTTATTTCTATAAATATGAAAACAGGATTATATGGGGTATTACGGCACGCATAATTTACAGCTTAGTTGAGATATTGAAAAGCTGAGTATATTACTGCTATAGACTGCTCATTTTACTATTTTTTAGGGGGTTAGCGCATGCAAGCCAATTTTAAACGTTTTGTTAAATACATACAAAGCCTTTTCCTAAAAAATGAATCTGATATTCGTTCCAGAATGATGCCATATAGGATAACATTTATATATGCAGCAGCTGGTTGTCTATGGATTCTTTTTTCTGACATACTTTTAGATGTACTTATTGACGACATGACAACCATCACAAGGCTTCAGACCTATAAGGGGTGGTTTTATGTTCTTGCAACCTCTGTCCTTATATTCTATATGACCCATAGAGATGTGAAGAAGCTGGATCATGCCAATTCTAAACTGCAGCAGGGCAATAAAATGCTGGAGGAAGCAAACAACAGCCTTACCAGTACAAAGGCTGAGCTTGATAATCAGCTAAAAAAACTTAATGAAAGCGAAGAATTACTGAAGGCTTCAGAAGAGAGGTATCGACTTGCACTGGAAGGCTCAAACGATGGGATTTGGGATTGGGATATAATTAACGATGAAATATTTCTCTCTGACCGCTTCAAGGATACTCTGGGTATTACATATTCAAAATCAGTAAGCAGCCTGAAAAGCTGGTTTAGCTATGTCCACCCTGAGGATGTCGGGCAGCTTAAGGAAGCACTAAAAAAATGCATTACAGGTATATCCGACCAACTTTTTCACAAATTCAGGATAATATCGGGCGGTGGTGAGACCATATGGGTACTTGGCAGAGGAAAGGTTATAAGAAATAAAGACAATACTCCTGTAAGAATGGCCGGCTCCCTTACTAACATAAGCAGCCAAGTGGAAGCTGAAGAAAGAATAAGGAATCTTGCCTACTATGACAGGCTCACAGCGCTTCCAAACCGGGAGTATTTTATGGAATATCTGTGTGTTGAAATAAATAAAATAGAGCTGGCAGAAAATGAACTAACCGATGATGAGTTCTCCAAGCTTGCAATTATGTATCTCGATTTGGATAATTTCAAATCTATAAATGACACCTATGGCCATACAGTAGGAGATATGTTGATAGCAGCAGTTGGCGGCAGACTTATATCCGTACTTGACAGAAACGACTTCCTGTCAAGATTCAGCGGTGATGAGTTCATGATACTTTTAAGGAATTTTAATAGCTTTGATGATATAGAAAAGTTCGCTCAAAAAATAATAAATATACTCAAGCAGCCTATTTTTATCGGTGATTATGAGCTATATATGACCGGCAGCATAGGTATTGCAGTCTATCCCAATGATGGGTCCGATGTATATGAGCTTGTAAGAAATGCAGATACAGCTATGTATGAGGCAAAAGCCAAAGGTAAAAACGACTACAGATTCTACAGTAGGGAAATGAATATCAAGCTGGCAGAACGTCTTGAGACAGAAAATATTTTGCGCCAGGCAATCTATAATAATGAATTCAGTCTTCACTACCAGCCTCAGATATGTGCCAGAACAGGGAAAGTTGTAGGTATGGAAGCCTTAATCAGGTGGTATAATCCCGAGAAGGGCTATATACCCCCTGCAAAATTCATTTCTATTGCAGAAGAATCAGGTCTGATTATCCCTATTGGAAGCTGGGTATTGGATGCAGTCTGCAGCTTCGCTGATACTATCAACAAAGCCTTTCCGCAGGAAATAGGCATTGCAATCAATATATCCGCAAAGCAGTTTAGAAGTAAAAATCTGCTGGATACTATTGTAAATGCGACGAAGAAGTACAATATTAAGCCTCAGCAGCTGGAAATAGAAATAACTGAAAGTACTGCCATAGATGATATAGATTATACGATAAAGACAATACAGCAGCTCCGTGACATGGGCTTTAGAATCACAATTGACGATTTTGGAACAGGATATTCTTCATTGAACTATATCAAAATGTTTCCTATTAACGGCTTGAAAATGGATATGTCCTTTGTCCGCGATATTACACATGACAAAAAAGTTCAAGCAATAGCAAAGACAATATTGAGTCTTGCTCACGATCTTAATTTAGTTGTAACAGCTGAAGGTGTAGAAACCGAGGAGCAGTATAATTGGCTTAGAGAACAGAAATGTGACATAATTCAAGGCTACTTTTTCAGTAAGCCTCTTCCCCAAAATGAAATAAACAGCTTTTTAAAGAGCAGGCAGTAATCTCTGCCTGCTTTCAGCTTCTAAGGAGTTCGGTAAATCTGCTTATGTCATTTGTCGGAGACTGGCAAGCATAGTTTCTGCATACATATGCCGTTGCCTTATCATCTACAGTCTTATAATTCTCTATATATGGAACAAGCTGCTTTAATTCGGAATGTTCTTCCGAGTAGAAAAGTGATACTGCAAAGGGTATGTATTCTTCGTTCATGGCCTGAATCATTTTATCTATCTCATTGGTTTTTGCCTTATCTATAAGGATAATCTCCCTGGTTCCTGACACCATTATCAGAAATGAAAGCATACAGAATGAATATCCGGCGGGATAGTCAGCTATAGCTTTTCCAAAGGCTCTAAAAATCTGTCCGGCCTTTTGTTCAAGCTCAAACTCACCTGTCAGACGCGCCAGTCTTATCAGGTTAAATGCCGCTGCAGAATTCCCTGATGGAACTGCCCCGTCATAGATTTCCTTCGGTCTTGAAATCAACTCTTCACTGTCATGCCCATACATGTATAAGCCTCCTTGCTTATCATCCCAGAACAAGCTGAGAAGCTCTTTATTGAGTTTCAAAGCCTTTTCCAAGTATTCTGGCTTATAGGTGGCTTCATATAATTCAATCAAGCCCCATATGAGAAATACATAATCATCAGCATAACCCTTATATGCTGTCTCTCCATCACGATATCTGGCCATCAGCCTTCCAGTATGATCAAACATATTGAAATATAAAAAGCTTGCTGCCTTTTCCGCTGTACTTACATACTCTTTTTTATTTAGCACTCTTCCACCAAAGGCCATAGCAGCTATCATCAGTCCGTTCCAGGAAGTCAGTATCTTGTCATCCTTAAAGGGGTGAATCCTCTTCTCTCTGTAGTAAAACAGCTTTTTACGGCATCTCTCCGCAAAAGCCATATCCTCAGCAGACAATGACATTCTTATTAAATTAGGTATACTTTTTCCCTCAAAATTGCCTTTTTCAGTAATATCGTACATTTCACAGTACCTGAGTCCATCCTCCTGTCCAAGAACTGATATTACTTCCTCAACAGTCCACACATAGAATTTCCCCTCTACACCTTCCGAATCAGCATCCTCTGCAGAGTAGAAGCCTCCGTCGGGAGAAGTCATGTCTCTTATAATGTACTCAAATATTTGCTCAGCTGCATCTGCATACTTTTTACTTCCTGCTGCCTGATACGTCTCCATATAAGCCATAGCTAAAAGTGCATTATCATAAAGCATCTTTTCAAAGTGAGGCACCAGCCATTTTCTATCCGTTGAATACCTTGAAAAGCCAAAGCCTATATGGTCGTATATGCCCCCTTTATACATACAGTCGAGTGTTTTCACAACCATTTTCAGCGCATCATTATTTCCTTTTGCTTTCCAGTATCTTAATAGGAATAGCAGATTATGAGGTGAAGGGAACTTAGGTGCACTTCCAAAGCCACCGTAGCGTTCATCAAAGCTGTTCAAAAAGCTTTGATAGCACCTTTCTGCATCCTTCATGGAAAGCTCGCCCTCAGAGCTTTCTCCCTCATCATTAATATGCTTTATTATTTGCTCAGAGGATTCAAGAAGAGTATCTCTTTCATTCTTCCATGCATCTTCGACCTTCCCCAGAATATCCATGATACCCGGATAGCCCATTCTGGCATCCTTGGGAAAGTATGTTCCTGCAAAAAAAGGCTTCTTGTCAGGAGTCATTATGATTGTCAGTGGCCAGCCTCCATGCCCAGTAAGCGCCTGGCATACACTCATGTATATATGATCCACATCAGGCCTTTCTTCTCTGTCAACCTTAATCGCGATGAAGCTTTTATTGAGTATCCTTGCCACCTCTTCATCCTCGAAGGATTCACGTTCCATAACATGGCACCAATGACAAGTGGAATAACCTATTGAGAGAAATATTGGTTTGTCTTCTGCCACAGCCCTTGAAAATGCTTCCCCACCCCATGGGTACCAATCTACTGGATTGTGCGCATGCTGGAGTAGATATGGAGATTTTTCTTGGCCTAACCGATTTGTTACTCTCAAATTTTGTGTTATAGTATCACCTTCTTTCATCATAAATTTCATATTAATAATAGAGTTTACACATTAACTAGTTCCCTATGCTCTATTACTTGAGGAGGCTGTTCCATCCACTTGTTTTCAATTAAGATATCCAGGGCATCTTCAGAAAACTTAGCGGTTTCCATCATAGAACCAGAAAAATATGCCTGAAGATCATGTCTCATTGAATTAGCGAAACTATTACCCTCATATATCAAGCCTGCTTGTAATATCAGTAACGTATGATACAGCATGAGCTTATCAGAAAACGGTGCAACAGTTGAGTCTGTAACAAATGAATCAGAAGTAGAGGGAATGGGTATATGTTCATCTATCAAAAACTGGCTTAAGTCTTTAACCCTCTTCCACGCAAGGTCTCTTCCCCTAAGCAAATAATTACTGAGTTTTTTTGAGTGTGCAACTTGACTAAAACCAGTAGCAAGTGCTCCGCTGATAATATTCAGTCTTAAATTTGCAAAAACCCCAGTTATCTCTCTCGCCAATATGTTCCTTCCCTTTCCAAACCAGCCAGCAGAGAAGAAGTCCTGCTTATCAATAAAGTCGATGTCTTTTAAAATTTCAACTCTTGGTGACTTTATATAAAGACCTTGCTGTTGTAATGCATCTACTGTCAGATTAAGCAGTTCAATATATTCTTGTATGCATTTTGAAAAGAAATCACGAATATCAGCACGAGAAATATGGTTTAATATCACTGTATAGTTGTTCATACCCATCTGTGTAGTACTTATTAAGTAAAATAGATAAAACGGGTCTGTATATAATTTGGGGGCTTTCATATCAATATCATCTTCGCCAAAGCCTTTAGGTATCGGTAGCCCTTCCTGATTAAATTTCTCCGTAATAACCTGTATATGACTATTAGATATATCAAGAGCACGTTGAAGTATATGACGTATTTCTTCGTCATGAAGTGTATTCAAAAAGTGTTTTAAAGTACATATTGCTAAAGAATCATTCATATAAGTATCCCAAAGTCCTGAAACTTCTGTTGACACTAAGTCCAGCTTTTGTTTGTCCTGCATATAAATTTGCTCCTTCCTATAGTTTCATTCTAATTAGTTATTCCCAACCCTGATAATAATATGTATTTGATTAAGCTTAAGCTATAAACCTATATTCATAGAAAGTTATATGCTTTAGTAATGAATAAGTCGACAGGATTATGCGCATGCTGGAGTAGATATTGAGATTTTTCTTGTTTAGTTTGTTGCTGTACTTGTGCTTTTTTTCCATTGATATACAATCACTTCCAATCAATATATTTATCATTATTATCTGAAAGTGATGGAATTGTATGCAAACATATTAGGGGACAAGGTGCTTGTCCCCTTTATCCACTTTGGTTTTTTCTTAACTATTAATATTTCTTATCACAATGGTAATAATAGCATTATTCATTGTTTGGAGGTTATTCTATGCCATGGGTTATATCTTTTATAGTATCTTGGCTTGTTTTTATGCTATTAGTAGATAAATCTAAGCTTAAATTAAATATATATGGCGGAATAATAACTCTGACACTGGCTACAATCGTCGACTGGGGTGGACAACGTTTGGGATTGTATGAATTCTATAATCCCATAATACTTTGGTTTGGCTGTTCAATATTTTATAAATTTGGTCCCATTTTTACCATGGGAATTCTATTTGCTCAATCAGTACCAAAAAAAAGATATCTACAAGTCTTAAACATATTTGTATTTACACTGCTGTATATTTCTGAAGAATATACGATTATTTCTGTTGGTGCGGCAAAATATATTCATTGGCACATAATTGGAAGTATTTTGGTAAACATACTAGCCTTCACTTCACTTACCTGGTTTACAAATACTTTTTTGAGAAGAGCATGATTATATCTTTATATAACTAAGCATACGTATATTTAAACGCTTAAATATAAACAATAATAATATCATGTTACAAGGAGGAATAATAATGGGTGTAGTAACAATGGTAACAAATGCTTTCCAGGCATGTATAGATTCATGCAACAAGTGCGCTCAAGCCTGCTATGAGTGCTTTGAAGCATGTATCAATGAGCCTGATCTCAATGCAAGAAGAAACTGTGTTAAGATGCTTGTAGAATGTGCCAAAATGTGTGAAATGTCTACAGCACTTATGTCCATGAATGCACGCTTTGCAAAGGAACACTGCAAAATGTGTGCCACAATATGTGACGCATGTGCCAAGGAATGCGACATGTTCAAGGATGAGCACTGCCAGAAGTGCGCAGATGTATGCCGCATGTGTGCGGATGAATGCAGAAATATGGCTAATATGTAAAAAATGAAACAGCGATGTCAATTAGATAGACATCGCTGTTTTCTCTTCAGCTGTATGATTGCTTACTGCAAAGCTGTCACCTGATCAACTGTTTTATACATACTTGCCAGTGTGCCGAGAGCTTCTGCCGGTGCTGCTTCCAGTGGGTAATACCCCTTCTTCACCATCCACTGCCATACATCATATGCATGGTGTGAGCTCATCCTGAAAGCATCCTCTAAAAATGTGCGTATCTCCGGATTGCTCATTTCCATTGCAGCCCATGCATACTCTCTGCCTGCTCTTTTTAATGTAAGCAGATAAGATGTTGCAATTTCTCTGTCCTCCAGTTCAGTTACGTTGGTTCTTGGAGTCACTGTTTTAACATTTGTATTTGACTGTGTGTAATTATCAATAATATGTGTGAACTCAGGAACAGAAAGACCGGTTTTAGCTCCGCTTCTTCTGCTTAGGTATTCCACCTTCATATTGTAATCCTTTACATGATATGGGAAATGCTTTTCCAGAAGTGATTTAAGCTCAGGGTCCTTTGCCTGATTAATAAATAGTGCCATGCTGGTTATAGAGTTTACACAGCTAAGAGTAAGTTCATTCAAATCATGCATTTCATGTGATGCTAACTGCATTTTCCTACCTCCAAATTATTAAAATAGCTTTCGCAATAAATATATTCTCTCAGTGTAGATATTTTTATTCATGTGTTAATCAGTGGAAAAAGCTTGAGAAATACTCAAGCTTTTCACTTGCAATGACGGTATTAATGATTTGGCCTGTCAGGATTACTGAAGCTTGCCGGCTGTGGATGGTTCAAATCAAAATGCTTACCTGGTGTGGACAAGTCAAAATACAGTCTTGAATCTTTAGTAACACCCCAATCCTTGAGTGACCCTGTATCTTGAATTCTATTGAAGGCTTCTCTGAAAAGTGTATTGTGTGCTTCTTCCCTATTTAAGAGAAAGTCAATAGTTTCTCTTACTCCCTTATCGTTAATTTGCCTGTGTAGATACTCATATACTACCTTTGCTCTTTGCTCTGCTGCTATATTTGACAGAATATCTGCAGCAAGGTCTCCAGTCTCATTTACATATGCTGCCGTCCAAAACTCTCCTGAAGCATTGGTGAGCATAGGGGCAAGGCCACTTAGTACATGCGCTTCAATGTTGCCTACTGTTGCACGCTGTGCGTCAAGGTGATGGCCATTCAACATGTTTATAGTTGTAGCAACCATTTCCATATGGCTCAGCTCTTCTGCTGCTATATCCAGAAAAAGGTCTTTTACGGCCGGATCCTTTATTCTGAAGCTTTGTGAGAGATACTGCAATGCAGCCTTAAGCTCTCCCTGAGGTCCTCCCAACTGTTCCTGCAGCATTGCTGCATAGTTGGGATTTGGCGCGTCTACGCGCACTTCATGTAAAAGCTTCTTATCATGTTTGAACATAGATTCATCTCCTTTTTCACTTATTACTTTAATTATCTGCAAATGTAATTTTCATATGCAAAAATCTATGACATACTATTCAAAAGCTGTGGAAAAATATTAAAGTATAAACGAAAAAGGAGCACATAATATGGAAAATCAAATTCTAGCTACACTACTAAGAGGAATTGCAACCTTTATATTTGTATTATTTTTATCAAGGTTAATGGGAAGAAAGCTTATCTCACAGATGACATTTTTCGATTTTGTAGTCGGTGTATCCGTAGGATCATTATCGGCAAACCTGGCTATGGGACCTAAGAACAATGCCTATACAGCTTCTACAGCTCTTGCCACGTTTACTGCATTGTGTATTATTTCGGGCTATATCCATATAAAGAGCTTCAAGGCAAGAAAGATTATGACCTCTGAGCCGGTAACTCTTATAGATGCAGGCAATATAGTTCAGGACAATCTCAAGAAAATCCGTCTTACTGTGAACGAACTCAACATGAAGCTTCGTGAAAAGAACATATTCAACATGGCAGATGTGGAGTTTGCGATTATGGAAACCGATGGTAAGCTTTCTGTTCTTCCTAAGGCAGACAAAGTCCCCCTTACCCCCTCACATTTAAATATAAGTGCTGCAAGTAAAGGGCTGATGAAGGATATAATCATAGACGGTAATGTAATAGAGGAAAATTTGGTCAGACTTGGATTAACGCCGATATGGCTGCAGGAGCAGCTGCTAAATATTGGTGTACAAGGTATATCTGATGTTTTCTATGCAGGTATTGATAATACAAGAAGTCTGTATGTATCAAAAAAGAATACAGGCAATACTGAAAACCATGGCAAATATGGTGTAGAATAGTTTTATACTTGTAAGCACAAGTCCTTTTGTAAAAATCTAATATAGTTATACTGCTCCTACTCTGCTGGTAAATTATGAGATATAATTGAAGCATATAAGGTTTATACCTTCAACCAAATAGGAGTGATAAAATGTATATCTTAGAAACCGAAAGATTGATTTTAAGAAAATTTGTCCCGGATGATTGGAAGGACTTGCATGAGTACCTATCTGATGAAGAGGTTGTAAAATACGAGCCTTACGACGCATATACCCAAGAGCAGAGCATGCAGGAAGCTAAAGACCGCTCTCAGGATGACGCATTTTGGGCTGTATGTCTGAAGGAAAATAACAAGCTTATAGGAAACATTTTCTTTATGCAAAGAAAGCCCTCTGAGTTCCGAACCTGGATGATAGGCTATGTGTTTAATGCGAAATATCATTGCAACGGTTATGCCACAGAGAGCTGCAGAAGGATGCTGACCCATGCTTTTGAAACTCTAGGAGCACATAGAGTTGTCGCAATGTGCAATCCGCTGAACAAGCCATCTTGGAAGCTTCTTGAGAGACTCAATATGAGACGGGAGGGCTATCTGCTTAAGAATGTATATTTTAAAACAGATTCAGAGGGAAGCCCCATATGGAATGATACTTATGAATATGCAATATTATACGAAGAGTGGTCTTCAGAATAAAATTGCAGACAGCAGTCTTTAATAAGAGCTGCTGTCTGCAATTTTACATTTTTATAGACTATACTGATATTTGGTTAGTTTATAAAATCTCCGGCAGACTGATATCTTTTTCCTGTAAGTCTATATAAAGATTGCCGCTGGAATCCATCTGCGCAATCAATACATCCTCTATCCTGCTCACACCACAGATTTTCAGCTGTTCCATAAGCCAAATCCTGTCCTTTTTGGCAAACTTAAGATTCTGCTCCTTCAGCTTGCCGTCAATTATTACCGGAAAGCTCAATCTTACTGGATTTGTAGTCATTGCCATATCAGATGGCTGCACAGGCCTACTTTGAGATGTCGGGATAACTGATATTTTCCCACTTGGCTCCAATACTGCAAAAGCTACGTCAGAGATATTGGAGTAGCCCTGTATCCTGAGTTCAGACAGCATCAGAGGTACATTCATACGAGCCTTCTTAAGCTCGTCTTTAAATATTTTACCATTAGCAATAATGACTATCGGAGCCGCATCTATATGATAAAAATACTCCTTCAGTGACAGCATTCCAACAAACATAGTGATTACAGTTATTATCATAACTCCAACTGCTGCCTTTGAAGAAATCTTAAAAACCAACGGCTCAGCAGCAACTGTAGTAAGAAGCATTACAGCTGCCAGATCATAAGTAGTCATGTTTGCTATGGATTTCTTCCCAATAAGGCGTACTCCAGTCCAGGTAACCAGGAACATGAATGCGCATCGGATTATGTAAACGATAAGTGCCATGTTTTCATCTCCAGTCTAAGGCTGTGGAACCAGCTTCTCCATATTGCTCCACAGGTTCTTAATATATCTTACGCTTGACAGAGCAGAAGTCTTATCTTCAGTATCTATGCCCCCAGAAAGATGGTTTATATTCTCTTCCATTAGCGAGAAGTCAGTCTCTGCATAGTTGAGCATTACTAAAAATCTTACTCTTTCCCATTTACTTTTTAGTTCATCCTTTGCTTTTTCTGCCTCGTTCCATTTTTCTTCCTTGATCAGTTTCTCGGTTTTATCCAAGTACTCCATTAAAGCATTTCTTTCATATATCTGAGATCTTATACCAAAGTATAAGCCCAGTATACCCAATACAAGCATCAGTAATACCATATCAATAATTTTGCTTTTCATTGCTCCACTTCCTTTAGCTAAGTTTGAAAACATTTCCGGACCTTGGTCCATTTGCCGTTAAGGTCCGGAAAAAGCTTTTACTTGTTGTACTGGGGCTCTTCCTGCTTTACAAAATCAAGTCTTGTTTGCAAAGTCTGTGCTACATTTTCCATTGTATTTGACAGCTGGTTGAACATCTGCTTTGCATCAGGATTATCAGTATCCAAAGAAAATGTCTTCATATCAGAAGCCAGACCTTTGGCATCAGCTAGCGCCTTTTCAAGCTTGCTATCTGTAGGCATATTATCCCTCCAGTCTTTTTCAATATATAAGTATTTTGTGGAAAATCGCAGTTAATATTCATATTATTGATTACTGTACCTGTCCCATCACCGGATTTATTGCATAGTATATATTGAAAAAATATAAAGGAGGGTATTAAATGAGCAAACGCCGCCGCATATGCCAGAATGATATCAAGGAACTGGCAGAAAAGTTTCTGAAGCACTGCAAAGATATTAGTCCATGCTGCAAGTCCAAGGTTCATTTTTCAAAGGAAGATGCATGTAGAGTAGCTGCTGCACTGGGCGTAAACGTCAATAACCCGTGCTTCAATATAGATCAATTCTGGAAGGGCCTGAATGTTGAGCTGGAGCATGGTCTAATTGATCCAAATACTAATGTTACAAACAACGATCCTATACTTACAGGTAAAATAGCCCTTGCACATCTGAATGAGTATCCGGATTATTATACCAGACTGGCCAGGATGGAAAAGGAAGCAAAAGAATATTGGAGTAAAATCATACGTTAAGAGGAGGTGAACTCAATGATTTTTTATTGCAGCTTCAAGCTCTATGCCATAGGTATTGCTTCTTTCCTGCTTCCGTTAATTATAATCCTAGCTATAGCAATATCTTTAATCATCATAGTAATCAATTTTAAAAAGGTTAAAAAATGGCTGAGCGGTGGCATCCTTAAAATTGGTAAGGCACTAAAAGCTTTAAGCAATAAAAAGGAAAATAAGAAAGAAGGCTATGACGCCTTAGAAGAAGAAATAGAAATCGCAGGTTATGCTTATGACTCCATTCAGGATATCTTTTATTCAACCTATGATGCTTGGCAGAGAAAATTCGGTTTCTGCCGTCTTTATGATGAAGCAGCGGCAACCTGGGGAATGATAATTGACTGTGAGCCAATATATTTTGAATATGCAGGAAAAAACTGGCTGATAGAATTCTGGAAGGGACAGTACGACCTTACATCCGGAGGAGAAATAGGTGTATATTATACTGAAGAGCCTGAACTAAACATTCCGGGTGTTTTTAACGGAACCTTCTACAAAAGTGTCAGCGATGAGGATATGCTTCAGTTTTCTTACATCTTAAGCAAGAACGGAAAGGAAATGTTCAGAAGAAGCGACAGGCACTGGTGGCTGACAGGCTTTAAGCTTGGTGAATTCGCTGAGCCATGGGAGCTGGTTATGGATCTAACCGTAGAGCTGAAGGACAGTGGTATGCGCGATGCTTTTATACAAGGACTCAAGGAAGCAGGCTACACAGATAATGAAATATTCATATACGGAAACATAGTAGGACTCAGATATGATAAGCCGCGCACGAAGCAGCCTTATACAAGAACAAAATTCACAGATAAGATCACTCAAATAAAGAACAGAGAAATGTGTGAAATGTACCAGGATTTAACCAGAAATTGTGATACTATACAGGATAAGTTAAATACACTTCGCGAAAAAGCACCTGATTTCTTTGATTTGATAATGAATTTGGGCAAATCGAAGCATATCTTCGATGCATATGAAAAAATCAAGGATTTTCTGTTTTAGACTAATGCAGAAAAAAGCCAGTTACTCTATAGACAGAACTACCTGCCAACTGAGTAACTGGCTTGAAAATATACTTCATTCAGTTTTAGGCTGTTGCAGCAGCCTAGAGTCTTGATAAGCGTTTTCTCCCTTAGCATCAAATCAGCTGCAGCTACTGTCGCTTCTGTAGGAGTCTAAGCTGCACTTAACACTGCAGGATACTTATAAGCTCCACCTTACACAGGAAGAAGCCTCTAACTAGCATATTATCAATATTACTCGTTCTGAGTAATAACAGGCTCTTCAAAGGTATCATAATTGCAGTATATCGGATTGCTTATTGCTATTATCTTAGGATTTGTAGCTGATCTAACCTCTACTCTGAAATATGTGCACGGCATCATTCTGATTTCAGGATCAGTGGAGTTGTACTTACCAATAACATTGAATCCGCTTGTTGTCGTATAACTTTTAATTAATCTCTCTGTTTGGTTGTACCCGCCCTGATATACATATACATTAAACTCACCGCCATAGTTATAACCGGGAGTTGTTGAAATATATAGTGCTACACTTTCTCCATCGCTGTCAACCGGTACTGTATCACCCATTCTATAGAATTTTGTGCGGTTGTTATATTGATCCTTATCAAGCTGTAGATAGAAGCTTACATGAGGTCCGGTGGACACGAAGCAGCGACCTTTTTTGATGCCATCCGCAATAGCTTCCTTTGTATTGGATTCTGCAAATACATAGGTTGCCGTATATCCGATTCTTTCTGCTGCACGCTTGGACTCTAACCCTGCATTCCTTTCAATATAAGTACCGCTTCCGCCTACTGCAGGAGTTCTCAAGCCTTTAGCCAGACCATGCTTTATCCATTTGTCTATGCTGCTTCTGTCTAGTATATCATATCTTCCACTTATGACTGCCATTGGCTTCCAAGATAATGCACAGACATTTGCTCGATCATCGTAGGTTGAATCATATATTTCACATGGAGCTTCAATAATCGATAGACCTAAGCTGCTGTTGCTGTTAATAAAGCTAAAGGTGTCTTGTAAAGTCATACCATCAGGTATTATTCTATTTACGGATATTCCTGCGATGTTGACAATACTTGGCACTAATTCTACCGGTATCGGATCTGTAGCTATAATAGTGCCGCTAAATCCATCAGTATCTGCTGTTTCTGAAGAGGATAGCGTTTGTGTTTCACTAACTGTATAATCACCTGTTACAGTACTGTCAACAGATATGATTGTACCGGTTTCTCCTGCAATATCTGTCTGAAGTACTTCTTCTGATGCAACTGTTTCCATTGCTTCTTCAGTCACTATGGTATCATCTGACATAATGGTTGCATTATAAACGTCAGTGGTCTCTGTACCAGCTGCTGCATCATCGGATGTTGAGGTTGCTTTGGGAACAAGTATCCATGCGCCGGTAGCACCTGCTTCTTCGCCAAACCCGAAATTTATGTAGCCATCGCTGGCATTAAGTGTATTTGCAGCATGTTGAAAATGCTCAACATCACTTTCTAAATTCTTAGCAATAACATTTACGTAATCAAACCCATATCTTAATGCCATCTCTTTAGCTGCTTTATAATTAACATTTGGATCGTTGACACCATCTACAATAAGCATCGGATCTGTCTTGAAAAGCTGCAATGTTTCAAAATCCTTTATGAAAGGGAAGTTGCGGTTAGGTCCGTAGCCTGGAACAGGATCGCTCGGGTAATCTAGCCTGTTTACCATTACCGGGAATACTGCTCCATCTCTATTGTTTTCGTTATATACCGGAAAATCATAACTCAGGGTTGGTGATTTTTTACCTTTCAAAATATCATTGGCTTCTACAGGAGTTGCATATGCAAAGAAGCTTCCCTTTCCATACAACTCTGTAGTCTTAAACTTAGTTGCTCTTTCCCCTGCCTCTACAATTCCTCTGTACAAAAGTCTATGGTTAGAATTGAATACAAAAAGTTCAACAGGTGTAGCAGCACTTGTCTCTACCTTGATTTCAGTTGGAAGCAGAGAGGAGCTGACATACGTGCCATTATATGGGTAGTGCCATTGCAGGTCATAGCTTCCTGTTACGTCATTATGTTTTCTTGCATGTATTCTTACATAAGATATTTCAGAATCTAACTGCTGTTGGCCAAATAATAAATCCTGAAAGAGCAGATAAAATACTTTTTGTCTGAATTCTGTATTGCTATATAGCGGGAAATCCGGGTCATCATAACAGTGGCTTTCATCAAAGCTTCTCATAAACCCAAGAATAGGTTCATTGATTCTGCTTGGATCAGTATAGCATACAACATTCCTGCCTAAAGCTCTTGATAACAGCTCATCAATACCCTCATGCCCGATCATAACCAGCTTTGCCATGATAATGCTGTCATGCAGTGCATCAAATGTGAGGTTATTAATTGGAACCTCAGTATCCTGGAAGTGATACTGCCGGAAGGAACTCATGTCTACCTTTGCCGTTCCTACATTGCCCATTTCTTCTTTTATTTTTGCTAAGGCATCTGCAGTACCATACAATTTATCTGTTATATGGATATCAGGGTATTGATCAATAAACTTCATTTCATCATATGTTAACCCAAATACTTCTGTAAAAAGATAATCAACACCCATGGCAAGAAAATAGTCAATCAGTAAACTGTTTGCTAATGCTATAGGTCCTAACAATACATCCATTAAGGGTCCCAATACTTTACCAATTGCAACTATTGCGTCTGGTACTCCAACCATAGAATAAGCATAGTTGCTTATCCATTCTTTCATTATATCTCCTGCAGTCGGATAAGAATCTGGGTCTATCGGTTTTGGATTATCAGGAAAAATAGTTTCATCGTTACTCTCCTTGCCTGTCAAGTCATTGTAGCCCAGCATTTTTCTTGCCAATGATGAATTTGCATATACCCAAGCCCTCATGCCCTTATCAATATCATCTATCCATGCTCTGGCATAAATTAACGCATCCTGTACAAGAGCACTGTCTGAGTAATGATAATCCAAACAAAATTGATGCAGTTCATTACGCAATGAAGCAAATACCTGTATATGCATCGGTATATTGCCAATACTGCCTTTGTAATAAAGAGGATTTAACCCCTTGCTCGCAGACCCGCCATTATATATTAGGTGACGTAATATAAATTCCCTCGGAGCTAACGGCGCAGCACCTTGTGTTTCCTTCGCTACCAATGCCTCTACTGCAAAATGTCTCTTTATATTATTCTTTTCTTCATCCGTGCTGCCATCAGAAACTTCAGGAAAAGCACCCTGCGCCCATTTATTTACCCAGGTATGACCGAATAAATCTCCTGCCCCGTGCAATTCAAATCCAAGTGCAAATGCCTGTGATGCTTCCTTAAGCGACGTTTTTGTTAAAAAGTACCCTGTTGTGTCAATAACATTGTCTAGATTAATATCATGGCTAATGTAATGCCCAATAGGCTCTGCCGATTTATCTTTTCCTTCCGGCATATTATTTGCACTGTCCCAAACCTCTTTAATCCAATCCCCTGATATCATTGGAGAGTTGTCAGGATGGAATATTGCCTGCCCTACATAAATATCCGGATACATATCAGGACCTACATTTCCGCCAATAAAATAGGCGGCATTGTTATTGTATTTTTCAAGGCTGAAATTTCCCTTCTCATCAACGGTTCCAAATAACTCCAGATACTCTTTTTTCACCTTGAATAATCCAAAAGGCGGGATTTCTACATAGCCGTTTTTTTCTCGTAACTCCTTTAATATCACACTGCCTATGTAGGTATGCGTTTTAGGCTTCCATGCTGCCACAGGAACAATACTACCGAAAATAAATATTACACATAGCACTATAGCTGTGATGCATCTGCTTATCTTCTTTGTCTTCATGTTTTATACCTCCTTTTCATACGCTTTGTATTTTTCAGCTGCTTATAAAGCTTTATGGATTAATAGTTTGCAAATCCCTCCAGTCCCAATCCGGGTCAACAGATGCATCATCAAGCATGCTCCTCCAAAACGATACCCATATAGGATTGGTATAAGCTACTTTTGTACTGTCTTTCTCTTCCACACATTCAGCCCGGAAGTAACAGCTGTTGTCTGAGCTTACACTCAATGTAATTGTCCTTTCCGGATACCCTCTGTCAAAGGTCTCTTCCAGTATCACCTCTTCCTCACCACTGCCTATTACTCCCTTTAATACTCTTATTTTCAGCTTATCACTCAGGTCTGCTGCCCTCAGCTCCAGAGTTACAGGTATTTGCTCAGTTACACCCGTATACATCCAGTTGCTTGACATTCCCATTCCAATTAGACCTGTGTTGTTTACATTTGCCCATAATCCTATGGACGGTCTGGTGGTTACAAAGGAGTGCCCCTTCATTACTGCTTTCTTTATTTCCTCTGCTGTTGCCGTTATTCCACGATCCAGATAAACAGCAGTTGCACTTCTTCCTATGGAAGCTATTGATTCTTTTTCAAGTGTAATTCCACTACTGCCGCTGCCTACTGCCTTTGTACTACTTCCAGCGATGGCGTAGGTTCTGTAGCCCTTAAGAAGTCTGTTCTTTACCCAGCTTTCTATACTGTTGTTGTTCAGCTCCATTGTGTCCCTGCGTAGTATTTCCATTGTATCTTCGTTTCTAAAGCGCTCATAGGAAGCTGTCTGTACTTCCTGATAGAAGGTCCACTCATCTCCAAGCCCGGGATGGTTTATCATGCTGAAGCCGCTTTCTTTTTTTGTATTGTCAATCAACAGCTGTGCCTTCATGTAATCGTGATAGGTAGTCAGGAACATTCCATAAGTTACATTTGGCAGATAATTGCAGCCATAGAAGGTTAGTTTGAACAAGTCCTGTATATATCCGTCCTCTACTATTGTTGTTCCGTCATTGGTATCATAACCGCCTTCACCGGCAATCGTAGTAAGCCAGCTTATATCCGTCGGCACATATCCCGTTGTCTGTACTCCAGGCAGCTTAAGTACATGCTCTCTTTCACTGGTGGGTGTCTTTTTACAGGATTCTTTGAATATCTCATATTCTCTTCCATTTTGTGACTTGCTTTCAGCATTGACAAAAACCCAATCCAAATCCTTGGCTGCTGCATAGTTATTTATAACATTAAGGTCCATATAACGGCCGTGATAATAATCGTTTGTCTTCAGGCTGTTTAAGTCATTTAAATATATATCTTGACTTATATCCATAGAATAGGGTGTCTTTCCGGACTGTATCGGTTGTACGTCTGCATCTCCCCAATACCAGTCTTTAAGCAGTGGCGCAGTAAGCAACTGAGGATAGACGGCCGGCTTGCTGCCGTTATTTTCAAAGGTATCCACTGCTGCACCTGTCCATATAGGCGTGGTGTAGGCTCGCCTTGTTGCATTGTTTTGATCTATAGCAGTTACTCTTACATATCCATTGCCTACACAGCCATTAACAGTTATTTTCTGTATACCTTTTCCTGGTCCAGCCAGGAAGCTGGTTTTATACACCTCACTGGTATTTCCTATTTGCCCATAGCTTACAGTAATCAGAGTGCTTGAATCACATGCATAGCTTATGAGTAGATCAATATAGCCTGTATCGGTATACAGCTTATCCCCCATCCATGTCCAATCACTTACCGGATAGTCCTGGGGCTTCGCCCATACAGCCACTCCAGGACCTGTGGTTACATACATGTTTCCGCTTTTTAATGCATTTCTTAATAAGACACTATTCATGTCCTTACCATGTTTATAAAATACCACAGTTGCACTAGAGCCTAACTCCGCATAACTATCAATGGTCCCTGCATCACTAGCACTGAAAGGAAGTGCTTTAAGTCCTTTTAAAAGGCATTGTTCAACCCATTTTTTTACATTCTCATCATGATCCATCCATTTTTTCCGCTCATAATACGTGTTAATAAGTTCATATCCCAAAATATGACGAGGATCAAAAAACTCAAATTCTGTATTAGAAGTATCTCTCAAATGATAATGAGCAGCAGGATGATTAAATATTGGTATGCCTCCAGATTGTTGTATTTCTGTTATGGCATATCGAGCCATAACATCTGAATATATATAAGCTCTAGCTTCACCTTCTAAACGATAAGGATCCGAAAAAGGTTGTTTAAAGCCTCCTATGTTAATTGTTGATATGTGCATACCCATATCGCCAATGCGCTCTATCTGATAATCTCTTGTTTCAGCACAATACAGCTCATAGCCAGGAAATAGTACAAAACCTCCAGTACCATTCGGGCCTGAACAATTATGAGTAAGATCGCTATAATTCGGATAATAGCCATGATCAGTACTCAGACCTAAATCATTAGCATTATCTGCAATTACCATCCAATCCAAACCCAGTTCAATTCCTTTTCTAACTATGGTATCATAGGGAAACAATGTATAATTGGGATTATCTGCTGTCGCTTCTCCTTCGAAATATTTTGGTCCGAATTTTGTATGCACATGAGGATCTCCAGCTTTCCACATATTTGAAGTTTCTCCAACTTCATTAATATATTGCTCTAGTGGAAAACCATTGTGAAGCACTACCTCCTCAGGAATATCTGGTTTGTTGACTGCTACTGCCGCCTTTGTATCTGCTTGTACCGGTGACAGCTGCACTTGCAGCAATGAAAATAAAAGTACAATAATCAGCAAAATCGCGATTTTACTATTTGACATAATATGCATCTCCTTTCTTTTAGTAATATCATTTTTCTATAGCTGTTCATATTTAACTGCATTAACAACGCTTTCAGCTCTGTGTTCTCTTACTTTTCTTCTGCATCTCACAAAAACAACCACAATACTTCCCAGGACTGCAATACATGTATACACTATCAGCACGTGCACTCCCTTTCTGATAGCTTCAGAGCTAAGTTTTGCGAAAGGTACCAGGAACATGTTCATATAGGGCTGTATTGAGATACTCGCCAGAGGCTTCCAATAGGAGGTCAATACTTGAGCTGTATAATGAAAAAGCATCATGGCTGCTATAGCAGCACTTGAAGTTTTGAAGAATTGAGATAGAAACGCTGTCAATAATCCAGTAACAAGCAGTATCCCCATTGCAATGACATATGCCCATGCAGTCAGTGCAATCCCTTGCAGTACCGAATACTCATTCGCCATCATAATAAACTTATCTCCTGTTCCATACAGCAATAGTCCGAAAGCAAGACTTGCTATAAATAGCACAATAAGTATGTGTAATACCGATAATATGAGCAGCCCAAGCTTTTTCATCAGTTTAGCCGATAACTTACTGAAGCTTGAATCAGCAGCTATACCTATACTGTTAATCGTGAAGGCATCAGCAGCCAATACTGTAGTGCAAATGAATAAAATACCAAAATAACTGTTTAACAGCACAATAGGTAGATTTAAGCCGGTAAGGTTGTTATAGGCTTCATTTGAAGCAAGTCTTGGCAAGCCACTTGCTGCACTGATAAGCACAATAAAAATCAGCATTGCAGGTAATTTATTAGACTGAAACAAGCTCTTATATACTCTTCTCAACACTTGGCATCACTCGTCCTTTCTCGATCTTGATTTAATAAAGGCATACAAGTATGTATCCAAGGCATCAAATATATAGTCTGAATCTTATTCTTGTATGCCTTTGCAGCTTACATCGGGAGCAGTGTATTACTGCTCAGTAAGGGATAATTGGTCCAGTATCAGATACTTGTTTTGTCCTGTTCCTGTGAAGCCTGCATAAACAGTAATCATAGTACTGTTACCTGAATTAAACAGTATAGATCTGCCGTTCCATCTGCCTGATGTTGAGCTAAAGTCCTGCTTGTCAATAATTGTGGCACCAGTATAACTGGATTTATTTCTTACTCCAAAGCTTCCTGAAGCATCTGATTTTAACCACACACTTAATCTGTAATCTGTGTTTGGCTTAACAATAACTGTCTGATAAATATCATTCCAGCCTGTGCCAGAGCTTGTCATCTTGAAGCAGTTCAAGCCTTCTCTTTGCTCACCGGAATCAACCAGACCGTATCTCCAGGCTGTTGCACCATTACTGTTCCAATGTGGATTAATATCAATTGCTATATTAGGATCATCAAAAACAATCCTGTCTTCAAAGCCCGGGTCTCTTAATAGCTGTTGCTTAGGAACAAAATCATACACTGCCCATGCACCTATTAAATCATCTGCATATATCCACTTTCCTCCGTTATGATCAATATACACAAACGACATGTCACTGTAGTCGCCGTCCTCATCCCTGTGCTCAGCAACGCCAAGTGCAGTGTCATAATGCCAGAGATATCCTATAATGCATGGCTTTTTATGATATATTATAGAATCCCTTACAACTCTGTATATAGACTCTTCGGTATTGCCAAACTCAGGCCAAACAGAATATTTAATATGTGAATATGGCTTGACAATGTGACTCATCTCACTCTGTATATAATCCAGCGCATCCTCCATCTCCCACTGCCAGGTAGCTCCAAGGTGATTGCCATTTGCATCTGTACCTGGCGACCAGTAGGTTCCAAGTGCTTCCTTAAGATCCATAGTTATTCCGCCTGTATAAAGCGGGAAATCACTATTGGTTCTGGGTGAATACTCAAATATAGTCGGGCATAAATTAAGGTCAAACCAGCCCATAAGATTGATCCATGCTGCAGGCCCACAGCCACTCTTATAGTTGTCATGATTCGGTCCGGAAAATGGGGCATACTGGTCAAAAAAAGTTCTGTTATCTATTCTCGCTATTTCATAGCAATCAAAGCCGGGAACAACTACAACAGCATTTGAGCCTTCAATAGCTGCAGCATTACATACTGCTGCTCTTATTTCATTCCAAGCAGCCTCTACCCTTAGCTGATTTTTACAAGTAAACTGTTTATTATAATTTACTTTCAATGTCTCATAATGCACTATTGGATCAGAATTAACACTAGGTGAATTAACATTAAGAGCACGCATTATCTCCTGATTATTCTCATATAGCACAATATAGTCACCTTCAATTTTTATATCTTTATTTGCAGTAAGTTCAGGCTGCTCTGAGTCATAATTTCCATAGAGACTAAAAAGCTCACTCATCTCAGGTGTAATGACTAAAGGCTCATCACCAACGGCAGCAAGCCTGTTCCCTTCTGAATCCTCTGCTGCAATATAGCCTGTCCCATAACGGATTGCTTTAAAAGGCACTGACAGCAATCTGCTAAGGCGTTCATAATTGGTTAGACCTTCCGTATGGAACTCAACAATCGGATAATCCTGCTCTGTTGCACTTAATATGATATAACCTCTGTGTGTTGTTGTATCAGAGGTTATTTTCGCTTCATAATACAGAACAGTACTTCTATCTGGTCCGTATATAGGGTAATAGTGCATTGCTCTGCAGTTCTCAAAGCCTTTGAAGTAAGCAAGCTGATAATTAACTATATCCTGAAGCTGTTGTGGTGGAGTGACTATTTCCTCTGGTGCCACAATCTTGTCTGAGGCTTTGACGAAAATAGACGGACTAGCCAATATACTCATGACAAGCAGAAGGATTATACATTTTGCAATTCTTATCATACTTATCTTTTTCATTTATTCCATCCTCTTTATCAATATTTTTCTTACCAGCCGCTTACGCTAGTACTCCAATAGTAATTGCCATCCTCAGACAGCCATTGATTTACTGCGCGGTTTAATTTTGTAACTCCGTTAATTTTAACAACAACATTTTGCAAGTTCCAATCATCATCGATTCCATTCCATGCTTCTGTTCTTATCCATACGTAGTTGATTTTACTAGGATAGAAGTTCATATCACCACAAAATAAGAAGTAATCTTCTATATCGTTTTTTTCAAAATCATTATACCCTTCCTTATCCAGCGGCCACTCCCTATATGTTCCATCCTTAAGCTGCATTCCGAAATAAATATTGTTGTCAGTGCCGGCGTAGTTTAGATTTGCTGTCTTAATATTCACAGTCAAAGTTCCTATTGGCCTGCCATCATCTGCTGCATCCAGATTCCAGGTATTCTTAAACCTGCTGTAGTCCCCTTTTTCTGCATCAGTAAGAAGATACCACGAATGATAGTACGCACTCCAAAAAGCATCCTTAAGCCGCTGGATTCGATTTCCCTGATTCAGTATATTTATGGATGTATTATAATCCATGTAATTATATCCGACTCCAGACTGAAGAGCAGTTCGTATGAGATTCAGCCACCCATCAATAGTTGATGAAGAAGGAGCATAGCCATGAGTCTTTTTAGAGCCTTCTATCATCTGAGTCTTTGGTACATTATCATTAGAAGCAAAATAGTCATCAAACAGGCCGGATGAGTGATATGCCAAATCCCAGCCGGTTATGTCATACCATATGTATTTTTCTGCAGCCTCTTCCAGCTGCGCATGCAATGTCCTGCCAGTCTCGTTATCCATATACACATCACACTCAGGATTCACAAATATCCCATGACAAGCTAGATCTCCCGCCACATGTGTCACCCAGCCTGCAGCAAAAGCTATTTGCTTCAAGTCCCCGGTGGACAGTGCATATTTTAGCTGCTCTGCAGCCATGGTCCCTACCCTTTCATAGTGATACATATCTGCCCAAGGAGCATAGCCGACTATGCTTCCTAATGTACCATACCCAAGATCCGGCCCATTGGCTCCCCATGCAGCAATATCCGGATGTGTATTCAGAGCAGTTTTTATTGTTCCATCCGGCAGATTGGCAGCCAACCAATACATTAAAGCGTAATGTGCTGCAGGCTTGAATGCAGATACTGTTATAGGGGCGCACAGTATTGCCACTAATAACAGTAAAACAATAATTCTCAATCCTAGTTTTTTTTCACAATCCGACACTCCTTTAACTTAATCAATATTTTGATTCCCGTATTTAAATGCAATTTCAGCGGCAAAAGTATACTTTGAATGCTTTATAGCACGCTTATATAAGAACTAAGGAATAGCAAGGCAAGCCATACGCATTATTACTATAATTTTTCTTGTAACTGCGATAAGCCAAAACACTATTTATTAATCATATTTCTCTTGAAGACAAAAGATATTGGTGAATAAACGAAGAGCGATTCAAATTACCAATAAGAAAAGTGTTAGTGTCGGTTTTGATTCTTTTACTGTAAATGATAACTTAATTAAACAATAATACTTTTTTGAATTAAAGTATATAGACTTCAATTACCAATCGTTATGTCAGATATTGCCCCAAAAATTGCATACTTCATTCTCCATTGATTTCAGATAACAGATTATATGTTTTGCTGTTAATTAGCTGCTCCTAAGAGATTTCATATCTAGTGCTCAAGACCTATTTTTCATGATATTATGACAAATAAACTCCAAAAGTGAAAAGCGACCAAATATTGCATATTATTACACTAATATATTTTATAATCAGGAAATAATATTAAAGAGGTGATTTTATGAAAAAAGTCTTATTTATTTTACTTGTACTGGTATTGACTGTTTCAGCATGTTCACCGCAAGGCGTAGAGAGACGTCCGAATAATCAAATGGATAATATGCAGAACAATGCAGGCCTGGCATCAAAGGAATCCTCCATTTATGATGCCGGCGAAGTAAAAAACTGCAGAATTACGGCAGATTCAGCAAATGTGAGACTAGGTGCAGGAAATGATTTTCAGAAGATAGGCAGCCTCAGAAGGGATGAAGTGGTTAATGTATTGCAGCAGATTGGCGACTGGTATGTTGTTCAGTTAGAAAATAATAAGGTTGGATGTATAAAGACAGAAAATGCAGTGCCCATTGTAAAAGACGGACAAAATAAAAGGACTGCGCAGGCAGATCAGCCGCAGAACGTGTCCCCTGCCCAGCCAAATACTCAGACCAATCAGACTGAAAATACTAAAACAGCCGTAAAAAATCCGGCTCCAAAGCTGTCCTCACAAGCCCAGCAAATGGTTGACCTGGTGAATCAGGAAAGGTCCAAGAACGGTTTATCTCCATTAAGAGTTGACCTTGAAGTTGCCAGAGTTGCTGAAGTAAAATCTCAGGACATGGTTGACAACAACTATTTCAGCCATTATTCTCCCAATTACGGAAGTCCCTTTGATATGATGAAAAGCTTTGGTGTAGAGTACCTCAGTGCCGGCGAGAACATAGCCGGAAATACTACAGTCGCAAAAGCTCACGAAGCTTTAATGAATTCTGCAGGACATAGAAAGAATATACTCAGTCCTGACTTCACTCATATAGGAATAGGTGTAAAACCAAGTGACAAATATGGTCTGATGTTCACACAGATGTTTATTCGCAGATAAGCTTCAGACTCATAATGCTTTGAAAGGAGTGATTCTATGGATGATAATACTGTTCTCCTTCCAACATATATCGAATCATTTTCAGAAAAGGTTGTCAGGGAATCAATAAATAAAAGGCTTCATTCCTCTGATGAGGATGATAAATATGCCGAAGCAGAGGTTCAGTCCAGACAGGATGCTGAAATGATAACAGAGGCAAATGACGAACGTTTATAAAACTACTCGGTAAATAATATAAAGCAGGTACTTTTAATCAAACAGTACCTGCTTTATATTATTCATATTCAGTCTTCCACTTTTTGCATATTGCCCATCTTATCCTCTTTTTTGTCTATGTACAGCACACCTTCAGTGTTGAGGGATGCTAATATCACCTCGGACAAATCAGTAATACCTTTTTTTGCAGTTCTTTGTACAGCCATTCCAAGGTCAAATTATTTTGTCTGAGATTTTGTTCCATTACATCTCCATCTCTTATTATTTCTATGGATAAGCCTTTGTATTTTGTACTCATATCCATATCCTTTGATGTTAACGGCTGATTCTGTGATTATTTTAGAACACTTAATTGCCCATGCGGTTCAAGAACGGCAAACTCTACTTCTCCCAAGTCAAAATGCCCTTATCTCTGAGCTGCTTCTCCAGATCATTTACATGATACCTAAGCTTCATAAGGCTTTTCTCCAATATCTTGCCGTTATGTATAACTATTACCGGCTCCCCTTCGGTTATTTTTCTCAGTTTCAAGCTTTTCATATTTATATAGCCGAATAGGATGGTTATACAGGTCAACACCAAAGGACTTATCAGCACCCACATTCCCTTTATTTCCTGGGCTACATATGAACCTGTAATAGTTCCTATGGTAATACCTATTACATAATCAAAAAAAGACAGATGTGATAAAAGCTTTCTGCCAATGACTCTTGTGAGAACGATAAGTAATATAAATACTACTATCGACTTCCATAAAACCTTAAGAAACTCATCCATTGTTTGCCTCCTGCGGCATAGAATCAAGCTAGTATTATTGTATAAAAATAAGAGAGTTTTATACGGACAGCGGTAGGCTTTCCATATGAAAGAGAGCTTCAATATAAAAAAAGAAGCCCGGCTTTCGCCGGGACTGTTTTATAGCTTAAACTTCGAAACTAAGGAACTAAGCTCATTTGCATAGTTTCTAAGCGTTTCAGCAGTATTCACAACGTGCTGTAATGATGCTGCCTGCTCTTCGGATGAAGCACTTACCTCCTCTGTTGCTGCTGCAGTTTGCTGCGAAATAGAAGCTGCTTCCTTTATCATATCTACAACCTGGTTCTTATTCTTATTTATTGCATCTAGTGATTCATTCATCTTAACTACATTATGCTCCAGTGTTTTTATTGCTTCAGCTATTTTTTCATAGCTTTCCTTAGTGAACTCCACGCTCTTATCTGTCTTGTTGTTCAGCTCTATGGAATATGCTATTTTCTGTTTAACAGTTCCAATACTGCTCTTGATTTCTGTAATAACCGAATATATCTCTGATGCAGAAGCTGCAGACTGTTCAGCCAGTTTACGAACTTCATTGGCTACAACTGCAAAGCCTTTTCCGGCTTCACCTGCTCTTGCAGCTTCAATGCTGGCATTCAATGCCAACAGATTAGTCTGTTCCGTAATAGCTCTTATAGTATCAGTAATTGAAGTAATCTTATTGGAGTTTTCTGCCAGGACATATATCTGGTCAGCAACATCATTATTTGCAATCAGTGTTTCCTTAAAGTTGTTTCTTAGTAGCTCCACTACATTCATACCTTCATCTGTAGCACCCTTTACAGCCCTTGCTGATGAAGTCATTATTTCAGCCTTTTCAGCAGATTCTGCAACCTGCTCGCCCAGGTCGTTTGTTATGCTTGCACCTTTATCCAGATTATCTGCCTGCACTGTTGCTCCTGATGCAATATCCTGTACTGCCTTTGATACTTCTTCACTGGCATGGCTTGTATCAGATACAACCCTTAACAGCAGGTCAGAGGATTTATTTACTTCTTCTGAAAGGTTCATCAAAGTTCTGATTATCATAGCAATGTTATCGATGGTGTCATTCAGTGCACTTACTATGACATTAATTTCCTGGCTGTGGCTGCCTTTCAGCTGCACCCTCTCCGTAAAGTCTCCGCTCTTTATCTTGTCCAATACCTTAGCAACCCTATAAATAGGAGTTGAAAGCTTATTGGCGAACATTACTCCCGCTAATATTGCTGCTATAAGTGCTAATAGTGAAATAACAGATGAGCTTAGTGCAGCAGTTAGTACTTGTGAAGATAATTCCGCTTGAGGAATAACTCCTATAACTGTCCATTTTGTTTCGGGATTGATTTTTTTGTAAAAGTAGTAGTTCTGATCTGCAATCATTGACAGGGCTATTTTCTCTGTCTCACCTTTTATCAGTCCTCCAAGCCACTGCAGCTCTGCTTCACCCTTTTCAAGATATTCAGCATTCTTACTGGCTATAATTCTATTGTTCTCATCCAAGAGCATAAGATAGCCATTTTCCCCAAGTACAATACTGTTTACCATTTCAGAAAGATTTTTTAGGGTTATGTCCATGCCGACAACACCAATTGGCTGATTCGAATTAACATCAAGCACGGTTTTTGCATAGGTTACCATTAATTCGCCTGATGCCCCCGCATCAATGTAAGGTTCGGAAATTATGTGCTTTCCTGCATTTTGTACTGCCTTTGTATACCACGGCCTTCCTGTAGGATCATAGCCATCAGGAAGCTTTTGAGGTGGAGCTATTATCATCCTCTTATCCTTAACACCCATATATACACTCTGATAATCCTTATGTGTTTCCGCAAACGCATTTAGCTGTTTATCCAGCCACATTGCACTGTCGGGGTTGGCATATACAGCCCTCGCATTTGGATCGCTTGAAAGAAGATTAATGGACTGTACGCTCTTTAGATCCAATGCCTTTATCTGGTCGTTCATTCTTTCTACATCTGCCTTGATAAGCACTTCAAAATTACTTATCAATCTCTCTCTCAAATTTAAAATATTCACAGCAGAAATAAGTATAACAGGTATTAAAATTGCTAATACCAAGAGCATAATGACATGTCGCCTGAAATGTGCCTTCTTCCTCATAAGTACTCCTCCCATACATGCTTCATTTAATTTTTACTGAAAATGCACAAAGTCAACTCAATAAAGCATTATTCGACATGCTTGTACAATTTCTTATAATTATTTTAATACAAAATTGAATTAGAAACAATAGAAAGCAATAGAATTGTATGAATTGTCACAATATTAACAATTTAACAGTATTTCAAAAATATTCATGTATGTTTGTTCTACTTGATTATTGATATATTAGCACACACCACAGCAGAATCTGATGCTGAGATGTTACATATGAACAAATCGGAAGCTTTTCCCACATCCTTCAACATCAGCAGATCACCACCATATAAAGTGTGTATGCTGCCATTGTATTCTGTTTCCACAGTTCCCTCAGATATGTATACCACTATAGTACAATTATCAGTGTTATTACTTTCAAATTTTATGTGTTTTTTTTCACTTTGTGAAAAAATGTAATAATCAATATCCCCTTCACATAAATCAGAAAAAATAAGGTTAAAATCCTTTGCCATTCCATAGCTTCTTGTTTTCCAGTCTCCGCCAAAAGAATCCTTCTCACCAGCTTGAAGATGCTTTGAATAACGGTTCTCATGCACAAGGTCAAGCTCTCCGTCAAGTATCATTAGTATCCTCTTATATCCGGGAAGGTCAGTAAATTGCGACTCCTCTACTTCAATAACTGCAGTACTTAATCGCCATGTGAAATTTCTTTTTTCATATTCTGAGTCGGCCGGATGTATAGCTAGCTGTGTTGTTGTTCCCCCTGACCATGATTTAGTTCTCAGCTGCTGCTTCCTTATTATGTTCAGCTCAGTCATATTACTAAACTCCTTTCGTTATAGTCAATATATTGATAGAATATCAAAAATCCGCAATTTGAGAAACTACGGATTTTTATTCACTGTATTTATTTTGTATTGATATAAGAAATCCCGTCAAGGGGCAGAAGCATTTGAAGCGACGGCTTGCCCTCTGCCAAGCCTACTGCATATGCAGTGTAGAAATTTCCGGGCTTAAGAGTAACCTTAGGTACAGACAGCACTACCTGATCTTTTCCTGTCAGACGCAGCTGCAGCGTCATTGTTCCGGGTGATTGCGGTATATAATCAGTATTCTCCCTGTACTGAACTTCACTAAAAAGCTTTTTACCGTCTTCCAGAGTCAAATCCACAGCAGGTGCATCAGGGGACAAATGTACGAATCTTAGGTAAGCCTTACCCGGCTGTTTTTTCAAAGTAGGCTCTCCAACTTCAAGCAGACTTATGTTCGGCAGTTTACCAGTAACTGCAGCAGTAAGAATTTTGTTGGCAGCAATACTTATGTTCTGATTCAAAACCGGATTGTTTTTTTGGCCTGCAGGGTATATTTTAATACTATAATTTCCGGGAAGAAGAGGCAAATACTGAGTAAAAGCTCTATATGCCAGATTGTTTGCGATAGGCCTGTCATTTGCATAAACGTCGACAGCAGGAGCGCCCGGAACGGCATGAAGCAGTCTGACGTATGAGAATTGTGGAGCTCTGAAGCAATACGGCTCATAGGGACATCTGTAGTTAAAATGATTCATTATACGTCACCTCGAAAAATTAATTCATTACAATATATGCAATTATGCTGTTTTGGTTACAGATTTCAACTAAGCCTGCTGTCATTACATTATTTATTGTGAATGGGTAATAATATGTTTGGAGGTGTTTATATGAGAATAATTGGCAGATTTCCTGATCAAAGACAGGTTAGCGGGTTTATAGACTCTATAAAGAATGCAGGCTTTGACAGGAAGGATATGATAATCAGCAATCTCGCCGATGCAGAAAGCTTTCATTCAGTTAAGGAAGCAGCCGAAAATACTATTTTTATAAAAAGCGAGAGAGACGAACTGGGAAGCACAGAAGGCTTTGCAGCCGGCATTGAGGGGCTTAAGGGAAAAACAGGGATAGTAGTGGCAGTTCATACACCAAAGCACGAAAGCGACAGAGTGAGAGCTATTATGGAGCAGCAAGGTGCAGTGGAAATAATACAAGACTGATATATTTCAGAATTTGGTTAGTAATATTCATAGAAATGAGCATTTTGCTCATTTCTATTTTATTTTATATTGCTAATTATTATTAGCAGATAATTATTTATATGTCTTAACAGGAGAAAAAAGCAAAGCGTCGAATATATAAATAATGAATTTATTTATATAAGCAGGTGAGATTTATGTTTGAATCAGCCGGTCAAAAAATCATTTCGATTGTAACAATAGCAGTTCTTTTATTATTACTCTATCTGTCCAGCTTTTATAATTATCTTCTTTTCCACAGCCTTGCAGAAGTATTCAGCATAGTTGTTGCATTTATGGTGTTTATGCTCGTATGGAACTCCATGAAATATCTTAGAAACAATTATCTCATACTTATAGGTATAGCATATCTTTTTATTGGCTTTTTTGATTTGCTGCATACGCTGGGATATACAGGTATGAATATTTTCAAGGACTATGACTTCTACGGCAACCAGTTGTGGATAGCTTCAAGATATATGGAAAGTATTACTCTATTTTTAGGCTTTTTCTTTCTGAAACTGAAGAAGATTATTCATCCCTACTATGTATTTGGTACATATTTTGCTATTACTGCAGTTGTTTTGTCCTCTATTTTTTACTTTAGAACTTTTCCTATCTGCTTTATTGAAGGTGTAGGACAAACACAGTTCAAGCTTATAAGCGAATATATAATATGCTTCATATTATTTCTTAGCATAGCTGCACTGTACAAGAGCAAAAGTCATTTCGACGGTAAAGTGTTTCTTTACTTACTGTTCTCAATAGTTTTCACCATAGTTTCAGAGCTGGCATTTACTTTCTATATAAGCAATTATGGTTTTTCAAATCTGGTAGGTCATTATTTTAAAATTTTCTCCTTCTATCTTATTTACAAATCCATTATAGAGACAGGTATCATAAAGCCTTATGACCTTATTTTCAAGGATCTGGTTGACTATCAAACCCAACTGGCAGCTGCTAAAGAAGCCGCAGAAGCTGCCAATCGGCATAAGAGTGAGTTTCTGTCCAGTATATCTCATGAAATAAGGACTCCATTAAATTCCATGCTCGGCTTTACCAGTATTCTGATGGAAAACGAAGCCAGCCCGGAAAGACAGGATATGCTTAAAATAGTCAGCAAATCAGGACAGCATTTGATAAGCCTTATTAATGAGCTGCTTGACTTTGCAAAAATAGAATCCAGCAAGATAGAACTTGAGTTTTCAACCTTTTCACTGCATAAGCTGATGGAGGAGGTTAAAAACATTTTTGTGCTTCAAGCCTTTGAGAAAAGACTTGCGCTGGATCTGTTTATAGATGAATCAGTACCAAACTTTATTATCGGAGATGTGTATAGATTTAAGCAAGTGCTAATTAATATTATAGGAAATGCAATAAAGTTCACCAGCAGAGGGCATGTTTTTATAAAATGCAGTATGGTTGAAAATATAATACATATAAACATAGAAGATACAGGCTCCGGCATACCTCAGGAAAAGCTGCAGAGCATTTTCAATGCTTTTGAGCAGGCTGACAGCTCCATATCGCGTGAATATGGCGGAACAGGTCTGGGTTTGGCGATATCTCAGAAGCTTATAAGCTTAATGGGCGGTGATATTGAGGTACAAAGTGAAATGGGAAGGGGCTCTACCTTCACTATAAAATTGGCTTTGATGGAGCCTGATATGGAAACGCTGATAGAAGAATATAATCTGCTGGCGTTGGAACATGATGATATCAAAAACTTACCGGTTGTTTCCTATGTAATCGATGCACATATGATAAATCATACAAATCTAGCTAATATAAGAAATATGCCTGAGCTGACGGAGCTGAATATCATCTGCCTTCCTTACAGCAGTAAGCTTAATGGGGTTATTCTGCAAAAGGACATAGATATGATAATAGCTGACAGCAGCCTGGCAACACATATTATTGATGATATTGTAAACCAGGTAAAAAAGGATTTTAGAATGCGCCACATACCTGTGGTCAATACAGTCAATGCAGATACGGTAAGCAGGTTCAATCTCATATATCAAAATGCTGAACTGTCGTATATAAGTACCCCGGTTGATTTTACAACAGTAAAGGGTTATTTCAGTACTATATATGACATAGGAGAATCCATTGTGAATAAATGGTCGCAAAAAGCAAAGGAGGATCTGAGCCTTTCAGATATAGTTCAAATAAATATTGCCAGTCTGCCGACTAAGCTTAAAGCCTTAGAAAACTCCATTTGGAATAATGATAAGAGCAAAATGCTTCAGCATTCTCATTCAATGAGGGGTGCGGCAGGAAACACAAGGATGGAAGAGCTTTCTGAAAGCCTTGCAGAGCTTGAAGGTGAGGCTGATAAGGAGTATTACGATATCGAGAAGATAAAGAATATCTTTTCTGAAATAAAGCAGCTGGTTAAGCATATACCTAAAAAATATTATACTGCAAGCTATATAAGTCAGCTGGAAGAAATGAATGTCTCAGGGTTAAGCAAACATCGCATACTGTTGGTAGAAGACAATGAAATGAATCAGAAGCTTATGAAGTTTATACTTGAGGATTTCAAGCTGGAATATGAAATTGCACACAATGGAAGGATTGCTCTTGAAATGCTGGATGTACAGAAATATGATGCAATTTTGATGGACTCTCACATGCCGGTGATGAATGGTATTGAGACATTGAAAAGAATAAAGCAAAATCCACGGCTGAGAAATATACCGGTAATAATAATGTCGGCAGATCTGAACAGGGATAATATTGAAAAGTATTATGAGCTTGGCTGTAAGGATTATATCAGTAAACCTATTGATCGAAGAGGGTTCAAGCAGAAGCTCGAAGAAGTACTAGTATAAATATATAAGCTCATGAAGGATCGTATATCGTTCATGAGCTTTATTTATTCCAGCATTCTTATTAATTCTTCAGGTATTTTATCAAGGGGCATAACCATATCTACAGCACCTAGTTGAACTGCCTCCTTTGGCATCCCGTAGACAACACAGCTTTTTTCATCCTGTGCAATGGTATAGGCTCCCGCGTTTCTCATTTCCAGGAGCCCCTCTGCTCCATCCTTTCCCATTCCTGTCAATATAATTCCTATAGAGTTTCTTCCTGCATACTTTGCCACTGATTTGAACATTACTTCAACAGATGGCCGCTGATGATATACCAATGGTCCGTCTTTAATTTCAACATAATAGCTTGCGCCGCTTCTTTTCAGCACCATATGCATGTTTCCCGGTGCAATCAAAACCTTGCCCGATGTTACAAGCTCCTTGTTCTCAGCTTCCTTAACCTTTAACCTGCATAAGCTGTCCAGCCTTTCAGCAAAGCTTTTTGTAAAGAACTGCGGCATATGCTGAACTATCAATATTGGAGGCATATCTGCAGGCAATCTTGTCAGTATGTCTTTAAGTGCCTCTGTGCCTCCTGTTGACGCTCCTATAGCTATTACCTTGTTAGTAGTCTTAATAAGTGATGCAGCTACTGAACTGTTGTTCATTGCAGCTTCAGCTTCATACTTCACATACCTTGTGATTTTCGCCTTGGAAGCAGCTTTGATTTTTTCTATAAGCTGCTCACCCATGTCCTTTACAGTATAAGAAGCTCCAGGTTTTGCCATTACTTCCACAGCACCCGTTTCCAGAGCCTTCAGAGCTACTTCTCCGCCTTTCTCAGCTAAAGAGCTGACTATTATCACAGGCATAGGATGGTGCTTCATCAATTTACCTAGAAAGGTAATTCCGTCCATTTTGGGCATTTCAATATCCAAAATAATTACATCAGGTGCAAGATGTACAATTTTATCCCTGGCAATATAAGGATCCGGCGCAGTTCCTATTACTTCTATCTCCTCATCCCTTGACAGTTCCTCAGAGAATATTTTTCTGACAAGCGCAGAATCGTCAACTATTAATACTTTTATCTTTTTCTTCATATCATACCTGTGCAAAGCTAACTGATTAACTCCAGTTTTTTCATTATGTCCAAAAGCTTTGCTTTACTTATGGGTTTAATTAAGTATGCCTCGCACTGTTCAATAAAGGCATTCTTAATATTATTTGAATCGCCTAGTGCAGTAGTCATAATAATTTTTACTGCATTTGCTCCTTTAACTCCCTCTGCGCTTTCATACTCCCTGATTTTCTTAAGAGTATCCTGGCCGTTCATCTCAGGCATCATAATATCCATACATATAAGATTATAGGGCTTACCCTGCTCAAATGCAAAGCAAAATGCCTGATATGCCTCATTACCGTTAACAGCTACATCACATTGTCCATAAGGAGACAATATTTCTTGCATAATGCACCTGCTCACAAAATCATCCTCAACTATCAATATTTTCATTATTATCCATCCTTTCCTGTAATGAAGTCTCTTTACATAAAAACACTTTTTTAAACGGCAGTATTACTGTAAAGGTGCTTCCATTGTTATTTATACTATCTACAGATATCTCTCCACCCAGCATATCAATAAGTCTTTTTGTTATAGTCAATCCAAGTCCTGCACCTGGATATTTCCTGATATACGTTCCATCGCCTTGCTTGAAGCTTTTGAATATATTACTGAGCTTGTCTTTCTCAATTCCAATGCCTGTATCAACTATTTCCAAAATAATATAAATATTATCGATATTCTCTCCATGTAGAGCTGCAAATACCGAAACCTTACCTTTATCAGTAAATTTTATGGCATTATCAAGAAGGTTGATGATAATCTGCCTTATACTTGCAGTATCTCCAATTACATAAGCAGGTATATCCCTACTAATATTATACTCCAATCCAAGACCCTTCTTTCTGGCTTTCAGGCTGAAGCCCTCTATTGTTTCCTCCATAAACTGCCTGATATTGAAGGTGTCCATTTTTATCCTGAATCTGCCTGCCTCTAACTCCGACATATCCAGAATATTGTTGATTACCTCCAGAAGATCGTTTGCAGACTTAATATTCATATTTAGCAGATGTCTTTGCTTTTCGTTCAGCTCGGTGTCAGACAGCAGCTCATTGGTTCCTATAATACCGTTTAGGGGTGTTCTGAGCTCATGGCTTATATTGGCAAGAAATTCGCTTTTCGCTTTATTTGCCTCTTGTGCTTCAAGCTTAGTGACACTCAGCTCCGCTTCCTTAAGCTTCATTGATGTTATGTTTTCCTTGACAGCTACAAAATGTGTGATTTCACCATCTCTGCTTCTTATAGGAGATATGGATGCAAGCTCCCAATATAGCTCACCATTCTTTTTTCTATTGCACAGCTCTCCTCTCCATACTTCTCCTGCTAATATAGTAGACCATAGTTTTTTATAGAATCTTCTGTCATGTCTTCCTGATTTTAGTATTCTTGGGTTGCTTCCAATTGCCTCTTCCAGAGAGTATCCGGTAAGCTCACTGAAATATGGATTAGCATATTCTATATTTCCTTCCGAGTCCGTTATCAGAATTGTACTTGAGCTGTGTTCCACTGCCGTATATAGTTTACTGAGCCTTTCTTCGCTTTTTCTATAACGTTCCAGAGTCAATTTCAGTTCTTCACCCTTGTTCCTGAGGTAATCAAATATCAGCCCCAAAGCTATCGCCAGAAACATATACACAATAAATCCGATAGAAACATAGAATATCTTTAAATCAGGCTTCAGGTTAAATACCAGATTCAAAGCAGCACATATCAGTGCCACCGGAACAGATACCTTAACTCCGAACATATAAGCGCAAACCACTATCAGTACTACTCCATAAAGGTGTGAAATATGGGAAGGCAGATATATGCCTATTATAATGTTGGCAATGAACAATGAAACTGCGATAGTTATTTTATTTTTCATATTTTCTCCTCTTTTGCTTATAAAGAGATTTATTGCTTAGTATCCATTTTGAACAGCGCTTCAACATCTAATATAACAGATACTCTTCCATCTCCCAGAATTGATGCTCCCGATGCAAAGCTCAAATTGCCGAAATCAACACCCAGAGGCTTTGCAACTATTTCCTGCCTTCCAAGCACAGCCCTCACCGGCAGCGCTTTTAGCTTCTGTTCAATCTCAACTATGATTATTATTAGTTCATCCTCGACCTGTTCTGCCTCAAATCCTAAAATATCATGTATGGGTATCAGCGGAATGATATCATCTCTCAATCTTATCATTTCCTTCTTGCCCTGTATACATATCCATTGATCCTCTCTCGGCTTGAAGAACTGCTTGATATAAAGAGTCGGCAATATATACCTGCTGTTGTTTATATCAACTAGAGTTCCATTAATGACAGCCAGATTTATAGGTATCTTCAGTATAAAGCTGCAGCCATATCCCGGTTTATTAAAAATATCAATTTTCCCTCCCATTTTGCTTATTTCAGTATCTACAACATTCATTCCTACTCCCCTGCCTGAAATATTGTTTACGGCATCTGCAGTCGAGAAACCGGGCATAAAGATAAATTTTATGATTTCATCATCACTATATGTAATGTTGGGATCTATGAGTCTTTTCTCCTTTGCTTTATTGTATATCTTATTGATATCCAATCCTTTTCCGTCATCAGTAATTTCAATATACACACTGCCTCTCTTACTATATGCATTTATTATAACATTTCCCTGAGCTGGCTTGTTATTCTGAAGCCTGATTTCCGAGTCTTCGATTCCATGTGAAATAGAGTTCCTCACAATATGCATGAGCGGGTCCAAAAGTTTATCGGCAATACTTCTGTCAACTTCTGTATCTTCTCCCATCATATCGATTATTACTTCCTTTCCAAGCTCTTTTGCAGTGTCTCTACCAACGCGCAGCAGTTTTTGGAAGTTTGATTTCATGGCTACCATGCGAAGTGACATGGATATGTTCTGCAGTGATTTGATGAGTTTGGCCATTCTCATGAGGTTGTTCATAAGCTTTCCATCGCTACCAATAACATCTGAAGCAGCTTGCTCAATAGAAGAATATACTATCAACAGCTCTCCAAGCATATCCACCATGCTGTCTACCTTGTGGGTTGGTATCCGAATATAGCCGGCGTCATTGGAATGTGCGGCACTTACTTTATTTTTTGATGTTTCTTCTTGAGCCCTCAGAGATTGGATTATATCTTCCATCTCTGCCTTTTTCTCTTTAACTGCCACCTGCCCAAACTTCATACCCGGGTATTCCTGCTGTTTTCTCAATACTTCTTCGGCAGCTTCCCTGCTTAGCTTACCCTGATCTACCAATATTTCACCGATTCTCTTTGATTCATGCTCATCAGCACTTCCATGTCCGTTTAACATCAGTATCAGTTCATTTGCCGCATCAAGTATTTCTGCACTGTAATCAATATTGTTCAAACAGATTTTCTTAATAAGCTTTATTGATTCCAATACCAAGTCCACAGATTTGTTGTTAGCCTGAAACTCATTTGATTTCCAATCCTCAAAAAGCTTTTCAGTGTTATGGGAAATATCATACAGCACCTTCAGTTCAAGAAAGCCTGCCATACCTGAGATAGTATGAAAAGCTCTGTACATCTGATGTGCAATATCACAGTTGTCCTTTTCCGTTGCTAGAAGTAGCAGGTTCATTTCAGCCTTATCGATTATTCCTGATATTTCATTAAGAAAATCATCCATAAAGATTTTACTTACCTGAATAATATTTTCGTCATCTGACTCAATAATATTTTCAACAATAGCGTCCTGACTCGTCAGGTCTTTTTCCGTAATAAGCTTTAGTCCCTTTCCTTTCTGCAGTTCAAAGGTCTCAACATTACGAACATCACAGGTCTCTACATCCATCATGTCTGCAATTGTCCTCAGCAGAAGTTCCTTTTTCTCCTGAGATGCAGCTGCAATAAGTATTTCATTGCCCTCAAAACTGAAGGTTCCATTTTGAAATTCTTCCTCAGTGGGGATTAAAGGCAGTGATTTTATGATGTTTATTATACTGCCAAGCTCTTGAAAAATAAGCCATGCCCTGACAGTCTTGAAAGCACACTCCTCAGTTATCCTAATATTGATAAAGAATGTCTCTAAACCAGAATTTTTCAGGTCATAAATTGCATCCCAGTCGTGCAAATCCAATTCGAGCTGCTCTTTTGCGGCATTTCCTCCCGTTTCAGCACTTGTTCTCTGATGGCTTCCATGGGCTTCTTTAACAATTTCATGAAGCCTGCTTAAGATACTGTCTATTTTAATATCTTCCTCTTTTCCTGTATTCAAAATATGTTCAAGAGAATTTTCAAGAAAATCATGGCACACAAACAGCAGTTCAATTATCTTTTTATCAGCGATAAGCTTACCTTCTCTCAAATCATGAAGTACATCTTCCATTGAGTGCGTCAGATTTTCCATCTTGATAAACCCCATAGCTGCCGATGACCCCTTTATAGTATGTGCAGCTCTGAATATCCTGTTAATGAGCTCATGATTTCCCGGGTCATTCTCCAGATTGATCAGGGATTCATCAAGTATTTCCAGATGTTCTCTTGTTTCCTCTATGTAAAGGTCGAATAATTCGCTCATGCCCCGTCCTCCTATCAAGAGTTGAATAAGTACTATTTCATGTAAATAGTAGGCTGTAAATACTTGAAGCTATGTGTCTTATTTGATAGACTTTCTGAATGTCCGATAAACAAAAGCCCCCCATCCGTCAAGGCATCATAATATTTGTTTATCAGTTCAGTCTGCGTCTCATTATTAAAATAAATCATAACATTGCGGCAGAATATAATATCAAAGCTGCTCCTAAAGGGGAACTCATTCATTAGGTTAAAGTACCTGAAGGACACAAGTCTTTTTATTTCTTCTGATATTCTGAATCCATTATCAGATTTGATAAAATATCTTTTGATATAGCAGTTGTCTATTCCCTTTAATGAGACACCGGGATAAATACCGCGCTGTGCGGCTGAAAGTACCTTGCAGCTTATATCAGTTGCCAATATCCTGATATTAATACTGTCATCAAAAAGCTCCTTCAGCACCATTGCAATTGTATAAGCCTCTTCACCGGTAGAACACCCTGCACTCCAAACCCGTATTTCGCCGCTTTTATTAATCCTCTTGTTCAGTTCGAAAACGAGCTTCAAATTATCCCTGATAAAACTGAAATGCTCCTCTTCCCTGAAAAAGTCCGTCTTGTTAACCGTAATTACATTAAGGAACTCCAGCTCAAACTCTTTGTTTGACCTGTTTATTATTTCTTCATACAGCTTGTCAAAGGAGTCCAGCTCCTTCTGCATCATAAGCTTAATAAGCTTATGATGCAGAAGCTCCTTTTTGGCATCATTAAAATGGATGCCAAATCTGTCATTAATAAGACCGGAGAATTTATTAAAATGTAAATCTGTAAATGCAAGCATGATTATTACCCCTTCTCAATCCTTAAAAGCCTGCAGTATCATCCTCTAACGGAATAATGTCATTTGGATTCACGGCATGCTTTTTAACACTGGTTATGCCTTTTTTATTCAGCTTAGTACTTTCTTCCTCTGCTTTCTTGTGTACAGCTTTATCAAGTTTTTTACTGCTTTTCTTAGTGTTGACGCTGTGTCTTTTGCCTTCTACAAGTATTAAAAGCTTGTCTACTATATCGTTGAGAGTTTCTGCCTGAGCACTGAGCTGCTCTGAAGCAGAAGCACTCTGTTCTGAAGCAGCTGCATTTTGCTGAGTAACCTTTTCCATCTGAACTATTGCTTTACTGATTTGAGAAATTCCTTGAGCTTGCTCCTGACTTGCAGCAGAAATTTCGTCCATCAGCTCATTTACCCTTTTTGCATGTGCAGTTATATCCTTAAGAGCTTCTCCAACTCTTCCAGCAACCTCTACACCTTTACTAGACATCTCAATATTGTTTTCTATTATTACCTCAGTATCCTTTGCTGCCTGTGCACTTCTTTGTGCCAAAGTTCTTACCTCTTCAGCCACAACAGCAAAGCCCATTCCTGCATCACCAGCCCTTGCCGCCTCTACTGCCGCATTAAGCGCCAATATGTTGGTCTGGAAGGCTATCTCATCTATTACTTTTATTATCTTTGCGATTTGGTCGCTGGATTTCTTTATTTCGCTGATGGATGTCATCATTTCCTGCATCTCAGCATTTCCCTTATCAGCGGCAGATTTTGTCTGTGCTGCCAGCATTGTCGCTTGTCTTGTGTTCTCGTTATTCTGCTGTATCATTGATGAAGATTCCTCCAAGGTTGCAGATGTTTCTTCAATTGAAGCAGCCTGCTCAGTATTAGCAGCTGATAATTGCTGGCTGGCAGAAGACAGCTGCTGTGATGCCGAAGCCACCTGTGCCGCACCCTCACCCAGCTCTATCACTGCAGCATTTATAGGCCTGGTAATGCTCAGTATAATAATGAAAGCTAATATCATACTTGCAGCAACAGTTATAATAAGTCCTGTTACTACCACATAAACTGAGTTTATCATAGTGGTTTCAGTTGTATTTGCCCTTTCCATAGTACTGGAAATACCTGCTTCTGATATGCCTTCTACAAGTTTGAGAATCTCTTCAGAAATTACTGCTCTTTTGATATTCAGCTCCTGCAAAGCATTCCAGTTTATATCCAGGCTGGTAACCGAAGCTTTATAGCTTTCTACAGCCTCTTTTACCTCATTTAATGCCTCTATATCTTCTGCTCTGTATGTAATAGTCCTGATTCTTTCTATCATACTGAAAACAGTGTCAAAATTAGCCATTGCATCCTCAATTATCTTGGGGTCTCGTTGTGCCTGTGCTTTCTGTACTGCAATCTTTATTGCATTACCGGCATCCAGTATGTCATTTATTGTTGTGATTTTCTTAAGTCTTTCTGTCATAGCAGCACTGCCTGCGGATGTATTTATTTCATTTATCATTTTTTCGTTTTGTGAGGTAAGAAATTTATAAGAGCTCTCTAAAAATGCTTCTGCAGCTTTATCAAGATTATTTCTGTCAGCTGCCATATTTTCATTTTTAGATACTGTCTCTTTCAGCATTTTCTCATACTCGCTAACTTTTGCTTCAATGTTTCCAACTTCTGCCTTAAGCTTAACAAGATTAACGGATGTATCTGCCAGCTGCTTTGCTTCCTGTAATGCGGCTTTCATGTTCTCAAGGTGAATCACGCCCTCATCATACATTGCTTTATCTTCTGTATATCCGTAGCCGCGCATATCAAACATTGTATCTGAATACTGGGAATAGATATCATTGATGATACTGACTTCAGGCACATACTCATTTGAAAGCTCACTTGCAAGCTTATTTACTTTCAGCATATTAAAAGCTGCAATTCCCCCCAATATAACCGAAAGAATCAAAATTGCCATAAAACCTGCTGCTATCTTATAGCCCAGTTTTAGCTCCTTAAACATATTACTACCTCCTACTTCGCTTCCTTTAATAATATTTCGTCTGCTTCCAACACTTGTTCTATATCCATTAATAAAATGACTTTATCCTTCTTTTTTCCCATTCCGGTTAGTATTCCGGGCTCTGTACGTGTTGTTATCTGCGGAGGAGGTTCTATCTCAAAGCTTGATATAAGTATTACCTCTGATACTGTATCTACTACAGCTCCTACCTGCCTTTTGTGCTCTGCATAATTTGCATCCATTACTATGATGCAGGTTCTATTATTGTAGTCCATATACTGCAGTCCGAATTTCAGTCGAAGGTCAATAACGGGTATTATCTTACCTCTTAGATTAATGACTCCTCTAAGGTGCTTCTGAGCCTTGGGTATACTGGTAATATCCATGATTCCGATTATTTCCTTAACCTGGTAAATGGGAATACCGTATTCCTCATTACCAAGCAAAAAGGTTAAATATTTGCCTTCTTGAGCATTCATCTATATCCCCCGTTTCTTTATGCCTGTCCTAAAACAACAATGCCGTATAAGTCATTTTAGCAGCGTATCATAATACAAGTATATTGGTTATGCAAACACTTTCATATAGAGTTTGCAAAATGTTAAAACCATTTACAGTAACTTAACAATTGTTTCAAAAAGGTTTCAAAAAAAACTGCAGTGGTAAATTACACTGCAGTTTTTTTACGTCACCGGTTTCTAGCCTTTAGCTTCTTCCCCTAATTCTCGAGGACACACTTAACTCAGTAACTAGCCATTAGTGACCAGTGACAAAAATCCTCTGTTATTTGCTATCTGTTAATTGTTATCTGTTTTCCGCTTTCTTATTTCCTCTTCTATTTCTGCACTGGTTGTAAGATTTTCATCCTTGAAGCTAATACCCGGACCTACTTTTTTTCGTTCATTCATGGTCGGATTTTTTTTGCCTACTATACCCTTCATATTTTTTCTAGTCATGTGCATACCTCCTTATAAATGATTATCTGTCAAATTTTATTTAATATTCATTATAAAAATAGAAAAATCACAGCTATTTATATATACTGTGATTGAGTAAAAATGGCCGCCAGCCATGAGCCTCCAGCCATAGGACTAAAAATCTGCAAAGTACCGTTCCCTGTCCACCGACCCCTGCCCGCTGTTTTTATAATGAAATCCTGTTTTTACCCTTTCCCTTTGACTGGTATAAACGTTTATCAGCTATTGTCATTAGTTCATTGACATTTTTAGCCTCTTCCAAGGAGGCAAGCCCACCGCTTATGGAAACAGATATTTTATTGTTGTTTATTATCAGAGGTCTTTCCGATACTCTTTTTCTTATCTTTTCTGCTATAACAGAAGCCTCATATATACTTAAATTTGGAAGCAGTACTGCAAACTCATCTCCGCCGTATCTGAAAGCTCTGTCTTCATCTCTGATATTATTCTTTAATATGTCTGCAACATGCTTTATTGCATAATCACCGGCCATGTGTCCATACATGTCATTGATGCTCTTAAAATTATCTATGTCAAAGAGTATTATAGAAAAATCAACTTTACTGCTTTTATCGCTTTGATGAGCATATTTCACAAACAGCTTCTGAATCTCCTCATAAAAGTGCCTGTTATTATATAGGTTTGATATTGAATCCAGCTTTGCCATCATCTCAAGAGTCAAGTTAGCCTGTATAATCTGCTTGTTCATCTCAATGAGGTTTTCTTCAGCATGCTTTATTGCAGTTATATCACGTGATATTCCCCATGTGCCTATAATATTGCCGTTGTTATCCAGTAAAGGATATTTTGAGGTTGATACCCAGACAGTGTTTCCGTTAAGCCATACTTCCTTCTCAACTTTGTTTATTATAGGCTCACCGGAGCTTATAATTCTTTGTTCATCATCAAAAGCAGCTTTTGCATGACACTCATCAAAAATATCAAAATCCGTCTTCCCGATCAAATCAGCAGGGTTTATTATACCCAGTCTGGAGGCCACATTCTTGCTGATAAATATGAATCTTGATTCCAAATCCTTGAAATAGAATGTATCCTGAGAATATTCTATTATTGTGTTGATTATCAGGTCCTTATCCAGCATATTGCTGTTCAGTAAAGCCTCAAACGAATTTTCTCTTCTTTTCTTCTTCATATTATAACCCCTTGTATATTAATAAATCTTAAAAGCTGCTTTATCGAATTACTCCAAACCTCGTAAGCACTTCAACTATCTTATCAACAGTAATGGGTTTAACAAGATATACGTCATTTTCAGAGCCTTCGGAAAACAGCCTGGTTGTATTTGCCAAGGCTGATGTCACTATGACTTTTACCCTTTGATTTTCCGGAACTCCTCTCTCTGTTTCTGAGGCTCTTATAGTTTTATAAACTTTAAGACCATCTACCTTAGGCATCATTATATCCAGGCATATGATGTCATATGGCTCATTGTCCTCCAGTGCTATAAAGTATGCATCCAGCGCCTCAATTCCATCAACGGTCAAATCGCATTGTCCATACTTTGACATTATATTGCTAAGAAATGCTCTGCTTGCATAATCATCTTCTGCAATAAGTATTTTCATTTTAATTACCCCTTTCGTGCATAATTCTTAATGTAAATATTAGACCTGATTCTCCTGCAGTAATTTTACAAGAATATCCCTATATTTAAATGCAGCAGCAAGATCCTTTCTTCGTACTGAAAGAATCAATCTGAGAACTGCTTTTCTATAAGATTCTACAGAATTAATGGCAGACTTCTCTTTTAACGTTGACAAAATCTTATCTGCAGTGTGAATATCATTGTTAGTCAACGCAGTGCCTATATCATCGATAATATTTTTTATATCGTCAGGCTGTTCCCTATCACTATATTTATGAATCACATCAGTCTTATTAAGCTTTTTCATAACTTCATCTATTACATTAAGCAGCTCTTCTATTATTATAGGTTTTGCTATGAAGCCATCCATGCCTTCTGCAAGAAATTTCTCCTTCTCATTTTTAAAGGCATGTGCTGTAAACGCTATTATAGGAACATGTTTGCTGCTGTTTTTTTCTATTTGGCGAATCTCCCTGGTAGCCTGTATACCATCCATAACCGGCATCTGTATATCCATAAGTATCATATCATAATCAGTTTCATTATATAGCTTGATGGCTTTCTCTCCATTCTCTGCAATATCAACCCTATGCCCGAGCTTTTCCAGCATAAGTCTTGTTACCATCTGATTTATCTTATCATCCTCGACCATCATAATTCTATAACCATAGTTGCTTTCTGTCTTTTTCCCATTACTATCAGAATTCTTCTTAAGCTCTTTATTTCCTGCTTTACTTACAGAAATAGTAAAGAAAAAAGTGCTTCCTGCATCTGGCTGACTTTGTACCCAAATACTTCCTCCCAGCATCTCTGTAAGCTTTTTGCTTATGGATAAACCAAGTCCAGTACTATTGACCCTTTTTTCGGCATTTTCTCCTACCTGGCTGAATTTATTAAAAAGCAGCTCCTTTTCATCATCCTTTATACCAATTCCCGTATCGGTTACAGCAAATCTCAGCTGCAGTTCCTTTTCGTTCTCACTTTCCATACAAAGCCCGAGCTTTACATATCCCTTTTCTGTAAACTTAATGGCATTACCAATCAGATTGTATAAAATCTGCTGAAGCTTGCTGAAATCGCCTTCTACATATGCAGGTATTCCTTCTCCCATTTCCAGTATAAAGTCAAGCCCTTTTGATTTGGCAATAGCTCTATGGACTCTGGCGATACTTTTCATTAGCTCATATATGTTGAATACGGAATTATCCACTATCATTTTACCTGCTTCAATTTTTGAAATATCCAATATATCGTTTACCACAGCCAGCAGAGCTGTTGCACAGCTCTTTGCTATAAACAGATTTTCCTTCTGAGCTTCATCAAGTCTTGTGGCAAGGGTAAGCTCCAGCATACCTAAGAGACCGTTCATAGGTGACCGTATTTCATGGCTCATACTGGATAAAAAATCACTTTTTGCCCTATTTGCCCTTTCTGCCTCTTCTTTTGCTGCCTTCATCTCTTCTTCTGCCTTTTTTATATCTGTTATATCATTTATCACAGCTGCTAAATATCCCTTTATAGTGCTGAAGACATAAGCAGTAAACCACCTTCCGGTTGCATGAGAGTATATACTGTCTGTACTTTTGCTTCCTCCGTTAATTGCCAGTTCGCCATAGGCTTTCATAAAATCAAGTAATTCTTTCTGATTGTCAGAATACACCTCAGTCATGCTTCTGCCCATGTTTTCACTGAGCCTATAGCCCGTTATGCTTTCAAAGGCATTATTCGCTTCAGCAACTATATAGTCAGCAGGCTTGTTTCTTTCGTCCATAACAACTCTAACAAAAGCAAATCCGTTTCTGGTATTCATAATCAAGGACTGATATTTCAGGTTAACTTCCTTTAAATCCTCTTCTATTTTTTGCTTTTCGGAAATATCATGCACTACACTGAGAAATATCTTCTTACCGTCAGATAATATGGGCTGAGTGCTTATTTCCACCGGAAAGCAGCTTCCATCCTTCTTGCAGTGAACTTCTTTTAGAGAATGCCCATGCATATCTGCCTTTCTTATCTGTTCTAATACAGGTATGCTTTGCAACCTAATAGCATTGATATTTTTTGAAACAAGCTCACTGTATTCATAGCCATAAATCCTTAATGTCGCATCATTTACATCGGTTATATTACCATAGCTGTCCGTAACAAACATTATCTCATTGGCATTCTTAAAATAAGCTTTATAATGTGATGTACTCCTATTTTTATTATTCTTATCCATTAGTATCCTGTGTATCAGTTGACTTTTTTCGTGTCTGAACACATAGCTGCAGTTATACTTTAGCAGTAGTTCCCATACTGACTCCTCCATATAATCACTGATAATTACAGTACATGGCAATATACTGTCATACATTCTTATTCTCGCTGCAATGCTTTCTAAATCAGTTGTGTCATCGCTCGCATTGATTATTATGTTATCCCATTTACTATCTGTCAGAAGCCTTTCAATATTATCAACATTGCTAGTGCTGTGTGTGTAAATATTAAAGTGCGTATTATTCAACAATGACATTATAGTAGACATTTCTTCTTCTGAGCTCCATATCAACAACAAATGAATGTTATTCATGACAGACACCTACTTCTAAAAAATTTTTATCAGGTATGCTCATGCATAAGCATACCTGATAATAATTATTAATACTTTCCGAAATCTTTATCATCCAGCTCAATTCTTATTCTGCTTTGAGCCGCTGCAGCTTCTGAAATAGCTTTGTCTTCTTCGATCTCAGTCTTATTTCTTTTTCTGCTTATTATGTTTTCTATAACACTTATCATCTCTGGGTCAATTTCGGCAGCCTTGCCCTTAAACTCAAATGTTTTCTTCAGCTTAAATCTGCTTATCATACTCTTAAGCATTTCAGCCTGACTGGATAACTCTTCGCTTGCTGCTGCACTTTCCTCAGCAGTAGCAGTATTCATCTGTGTTATCTGGGATACTTGATTTACTGCCTGATTAATCTGAGTTACTCCGGTAGCCTGATCATTTGATGCTTCAGCAATTTCTGAAACCAGATCAGTAACTTTGCTGACGCCATCTACTATCTTACTTAATGCGTGCGCAGTTTCTTTTGCAATCTTTTTTCCTGTCTCTACCTTCTTATTGACCCCTCAATCATTGAAGTTGTTTCTTTTGCTGCATTTGCACTTCTTGCAGCCAGATTTCTAACCTCTTCAGCCACTACGGCAAAACCTTTTCCATGCTGTCCCGCTCTAGCCGCTTCAACAGCTGCGTTGAGTGCAAGCAGATTGGTCTGGAAGGCTATCTCATCAATAACCTTGATTATTTTTGAAATATTGGAGGAGGATTCGTCTATATCTTCCATTGCCTTCAGCATTTCCTTCATCTGCTCATTGCAAACTATTGCACTTTCCTTTGAAGACTCTGCAAGACTGTTTGCCTGATTGGCATTCTCCGCATTTTGCTTTGTTTAAGCCGCTATTTGTGTAATAGATGCAGATATTTCTTCAATTGAGCTTGCCTGTTCCGTAGAGCCCTGTGACAAGGATTGGCTTGAATCAGATACCTGGCGTGAGCCGGCTGCTACTTGATCTGCCGCATTTCTGATATTTGACATTACACCACTGATATTTTCTGTCATTTTCTTGAATTCCTTCGTCAGGCTTCCCATTTCATCCCTTGTATTAATATTAATGTCCACGTCAAGGTCGCCATCTGCTATTTTTTTGGTTGCTGCCACCAGTATGTTTATCGGCTTCTTAATTATATTGCTTATGATTATTCCCAGAAGAAGCGATAGTACTACACCAAGGACTATGAATACTATTATCAGTGTATATGCACTTTTTACTGCATTATTGTAGGAATACTTACCGTTTCGTATACACTTCTGGCTTCATTTTGTGCTTCCTGTGCTTTTTCCTTAATCAGTTTATTTATCATACCTCCGCTTTCATGTACCTTCAGATGGTAATCCTCTATTTCTTGCATTAGATTCTTTAGCTGTGTGCTTCTGGTCTCATAGGCTTCAAGCCATGTTCAAAGAGCACATTTTGTGCCATCCAGCTAGCCCGTAAAATCCGTCATGTTATATATACTCTCTGTCAAAAGCCATATCCAAGTACCGTGGTCTCTTTCACGCAATGCTATCTTATACCTGACATTCTGAGGGTCATCTATACCTATATCATCCAGCTTTTTAGAAAGGGCTACTAAATTATTATGCCCTCTTCCCATTTGGCAAAGGCTGCTTCAATCTGGCCCATAGCGCTTTTTCCTCCTCACCCTTAGGCAGCTTCAGATATTCGTCCCAATATCCCTGAAGCTGAGCTTTCGCTTCCCCTATCTCTTTATATGTGTTCAGCTTTTCTTCATATGATAACTTCGAGTTCATCAATTCATTCTCATAAGAGCCTATCCTGGCAAATTCTTTATCAATCCCCAACAGATTAGCTACTCCCGGCAATCTGATGCTTCCTACCTCGTTAAGTGATGTAAAACCTACTATGCCTATTATGCTTGCAATAATTGCCGCCAGTACAAATGCAGATATAAGCTTAGCCCCAACCTTCATGTTACTGAACCATTTCATTTTTATTACCTCCAAAATACTACTTTACATTTGTTCTTCTTCCAGTAGCCTCACGCAATCAAGTAAAAGCTTTACTCCGCTGTCGGTTTTACCAATTCCTTTTATGAATTTGTGGTTAAATCCTTCATATATTTGCGGTGGAGGTAGTATATTATCATCAATAATATCAGTAACTTCTGCAACTTTATCTACTATAAACCCAATGGTGATTTCTTCCGTATCAACCACAATTATACACGTTCTGTCATCATAATCCTTTTTGCATTTACCGAATTTAAGCCTCATATCGATTATTGGGATAATTTTGCCTCTTAAATTGATAACTCCTTTTACATATTCCGGCATAAGCGGAATAGGAGCAATTTTTTGAATACTGATTATCTCCACAACGTAACTGATATCCAACCCGTAATCTACACTATCAAGTGTAAATATGAGGAACTTATTCTTCTGAGTATCTTCATCCGTCAACTCCTCAAATAGTACATCGCCATGCACTTCTTGCATAAACATCCCTCCATTGACAGACTGCAGGCACCCTTAATCGGTTAGTAAATCTTGTATGTTCAGAATTAAGCTTATGCCTCCATCACCCAATATAGTGCAGCCTGCTACTCCCTTAACCTTTTTTATATAGTTCGGAAGTGTTTTTACAACAACCTGCTGTTCTCCAATCAACTCATCAGCGAACAAACATATTGTCTTAGTATCACTTTCGACTACAATTATGATTCCATCCTTAAGCTCAACAGACTTTGTTTCAACCTTGTAAAGCTTATGCAATCTGATAATAGGGAAGCTTTCACCCCTCAGCATTATCATCTCTCTTCCTTCAAGGTCCTCAATAACCTGTTCTCCTGATATTCTCAGTGATTCTCTTATGGATGTAATAGGTATGGTATACATGCTCTCTCCTACTTTTATTGTCATTCCGTCGATAATAGACAATGTAAGAGGTATTTTTATGGATATTGTTGTTCCTTTTCCCTGTACTGAGTCAACATATATGGTGCCCCTTACTTTTTCAATATTCTTTTGTACAACGTCCATGCCTACTCCCCTGCCGGAAAACTCAGTAACCTTTTCCTTTGTAGAAAAGCCCGGTAAGAAAATAAAGGAAAAAATTTCTCTGTCAGTGAGTTCTTCTTCCTTCTTATTTGTCAATCCATTCTCCAGAGCTTTCCTGAGTATTCTATCCTTATCCAAACCCTTTCCATCATCTCTTACTTCAATCCAAACATCGCTGCCTATATTCTTCGCTTCTAAGGTTATGGTTCCTTGTGCAGGCTTGCCTGTTTTTTCTCTTTCTTCAGTTGTTTCTATTCCATGGTCGACAGCATTTCTAATGAGATGCATAAGCGGATCGCCTATATTTTCTATTATGTTTTTATCAACCTCTGTATCCTGCCCTACCAATTCAAGCTGTACCTGCTTGCCTACCTTCTTGCTCATATCTCTTATAAGTCTGTTCATTTTTTGGAAGGTAGGAGCTAAAGAAACCATTCTTATGGACATAGCTACATCCTGCAGTTCATTGGTAATTTTCCTGAGCTGTCTCGCAGATTTTTGAAAATTCTCAAGATTAAGTCCCAATAGATCAGGGTTTCTTGTTACCATCGCTTCTGATATTACCAACTCTCCTACAAGATCCATCAGCTTGTCCAGTTTGGATACACTTACGCTGATCATACCTGTACCGGTATTCTGACTTGCTGCCGCAGTCGCTGCCTTATTGTCTCTGCTTTCATTTATCTCGTTCTGTATTTTGGATAGTGCTATGGAAGCATCAGACTGTGAATTTTCAGTGTTACCAGACTTTAGAACAGGCTTACCAGCTTCTTCCGCTTCATCTGAAGCTGTTTTCCGGAGAGAGCTGCCTGTGTCTTTTATTTCCGTCTTTTCGTCATTACTGCTTTTAATTTCATCATCATCCAAAACAATTTGCTTGGTTGCTTTCTTCTCAATCTTTACTCTTTCAAATTCCATATGCTTTAAAAAAGGTGTCTTCATTAAATAGTTCTTTGCTTCTTCATAGTTCAGGTCACTCGTAAATATTATCTTGAAGCCATTTTTGATGATAATGTCCTTACTATCGTTGTTTTCAAGGATATCCTCAGGATAATACCTTATATTCTGACAAACCTCCTTTATGGAGTGTATCAGTGTAAAGGCTCTTATGTCCTCCATTTCACAGCCTTCCTCAAAAAACACAATTGCCTGATACTCATTGTTTCCGTTTTTATCAGTCTTAGGCTGTGAGCTTATGTAATACTTCATTTTTTTCTTTTTTTCATTTTCCTTGCCTTTTGACTTTGCAGACGATTCGCCGCCTTTCATGCCAGCAAGGTGCTGTCTTATTTGTGCAATCAAAGCTGATGAGTCACCGTCAGAGCTTTGATTATTGTCAATTTTAGCTATCTCATTTTTTATAAAATCAATGCCGGTCAATACCAAATCAGTAATTGCAGTATAGTCAAAGCCATGCTTCATCCAGCATTTAGTCTCTCTGAGGTGATCAAACATATCTTCCATCGAATGGGCTAATTCAGAAATATTGTTAAAAAGCATCATTGCAGAGTTGCCTTTAATAGTATGCATTATCCTGAAAATTTCATTTATAGATATCTGCATATCTGATGCCTGTTCACTGTCAAGTACAGACTGCTCAAGTTTTTCTATTTGCTGCATGGTTTCATATATAAAAAGATCCAGCATCGGTTCTCTATTACCTGACATCTAATCACCTCCAAATACTCATTTTTTTAGACAAGTTTTTTGAGAGTCTCGAGTACAAACTCTGACTTAAAGGGCTTTACTATAAAGCTTTTCGCTCCTGCAACAACAGCATCTTTAACCTTACTTTCCTGTCCCATTGCAGAAATCATAACTATCTTCGCATTATTGTCAAGCTGCTTTATGAGCTTGACAGCATCGATACCGTCCAGCTCAGGCATGGTTATGTCCATAGTGACGATGTCCGGAGAAAGCTCCTTGTATTTCTTTACAGCCTCCAATCCATTCTCCGCCTCGCCCACAACCTCGAAGCCGTTATTCTGCAGTATCATTCTTAATGAGCCTCTCATAAATGCTGCATCATCAACAATCAGCACTTTCTTCATTAGATCATCTCCCAAATATATTTATATAATTTCTCTTAGCAGACTCGCATTATGGAATCAAGTGTTTTCAGTAGCCTTTCCTTCAATGAAAAACCGTAATTGCTCATTCTCCAGTTTAAAATCAGCTGTCTTCTGAGTCCCATAATTATATCTGTAAGCTCTTCCTTTGTAAATGCGTCGTTAATCTCGCCCTTTTCCTGACCTTCAACAATCAGCTTCAGCAGAAAATCTTTTCTGGCTTCATCTATCTGTTTGATTTTCTCATATAGTACATAATCATATGTCAGACTGTGAGACGCAAACTTTATTGCCGTAAGAGCCGGATAATTCTCGTAGTATTCAGCAAAAGCTCTGTTAAAGAATAATATACCTTCCTTTGCACCCATTTTCATATCAGTTACAGTCTTAATTATCATATCATCAAAATGTGAATAGTAGTCCAATATGGCAATTATTATATCTTGTTTATTTTTAAAATGCCGGTAAATTGCAGGCTCAGTGACTCCTTGCCTGTCAGCCAGCTCCCTTATGGACAGATCTTGCAGGCCCAGCTCATCAATTATTTCAATGGCACTTATAATAATGCTTTCTCTTCTGCTTAAGTAGTTCTTTTTCACAGATATCACCACCTATGTTAGTTATCGTTAACTAATTCAATAATAGTACAAATTTTACCACTTGTCAACTGTAAAAATATCTTTTTTACTCTTTTTTTGTTGACAAATGCATAGAGTAGAAGTAAAATATATAAAAGCGTTGAAAAGGAAAAGTATGTCATATACAACTTCAAGAGAGTCAGTGTCATGGCTGCAAGCACTGACAAGTATGAATGGCAGAATACCACCTTTGAGCTGTGTGCCGAATACTATAAGTAAGCATTACCGGTGATACCGTTATAATCTTTAAGCGGCAGATTCTGTCTGTTACTAGGGTGGAACCGCGGGTACTAGTCCTCGTCCCTTTCGGGATTGAGGGCTTTTTTGCTTTCGTTAATATTTATAGCTATGACGGGAAGAGTAAGAATGGTTTGAACATCAGAGATAAGGTGCCGGCGGCTGAGAGCGCCTTTTGGAATATCATTCTGAAGACCATCCCTGAGCAGTATGCAGAAAAGCTGTAGAAATAAAGACAGCTGATTAAGTATTACCGGTGATACCGTTATAATCTTTGAGCGGCAGATTCTGTCTGTTACTAGGGTGGAACCACGGGTATTAGTCCTCGTCCCTTTCGGGATTGAGGACTTTTCTATTTTTGGCATTTGGGAGGTTATATTATGAGAAAACCAACATTCAGGACAATAGCACTGGCATTTGATAATGGAATTGTCTTGATATTTGATTGCTCAGGAACAGCAACCTGCTGCGGAACATTAAGCATCATTATATAAGTATACAAGCTAATTATAATTAGGAGATGATATTATGAATAGAATGGATATGAAAAGAATAAGAAAAGAACTGGGCTTTTTGCTTTCATGTGCGGTAGCAGAGCTTTATCCAAGCTGTCTGCCTTGCAGCGGTGATGATTCCGACGAAGGCTTTTACTATGACTTTTATTTCAAGGAGGGAGAGAAGCTTTCATCTAGCGATATACCTCAGATTTCATTAAAGTTGAAACAACTGCTTAATAGTGAAATCACACCAAAATATGAGCTGCTTCCTTATCATGAGGCTGAGCGGCTTTTCATGAATAATAAGTTCAAAATGGAACTGGTTAATCAAAAGTCTAAAAACAAAGATGAAATCCCCTGCATAAGCTTTGGTAACAATTATGATGCTTACTATGTGTGTGATATACACAGTAAAGCTGAACTGAAAAATATAAGCTGGGAACTCGACAGAGTCAGCGGAGCATATTGGATGTCTGATGAAAACAACCCTATGCTTGTCAGAATAAGTGCTTTAGCTTTTGAAAGCCAAGAGGCTCTTGCTGAATACTACCAAATAAGAAAAGAAGCCCTTGAATGCGACCACAGAAAGCTGGGACAGGAACTGGAGCTCTTTACTTCATCAAGTCTGGTAGGCAAAGGCCTTCCAATGCTTTTACCTAAGGGAGCCATGCTGAGGATGATTCTTGAAAGATTTATTGTGGATGAGGAGCTGAAAAGAGGTTACCAGAGCGTATATACTCCGCCCATTGCTTCCTTGAGGCTTTACGAGGCTTCAGGACATTGGCACTATTATAAGGATTCCATGTATCCCCCCTTTGAAATGAGAAATGAAAGCTTTATGCTGAGACCTACATCATGCCCGCATCATATAATGCTTTACAGTGATAAACCCCGATCGTACAGAGAGCTGCCCATGAGAATAGGTGAGCTTGCATCTCTGTTTAGGAGAGAACAGTCCGGAGAGCTAAGCGGTCTGATTAGAATCATGAATTTTACTCTTGCTGATGCACACATTTTCTGTACTTCCCAGCAGGTTAAGAGTGAGTTCATAGGTGCCGTTGAACTTGTTAAGCATGTAATGCAATGTCTGGGTATCAGTGATAAAATATCCTATAAAGCTTCGCTAAGAGACAAATACAGCGAGAAGTTTTTTGACAACCCGGAAATGTGGGAGCAAAGTGAAGCGCTACTCCTGGAAATCCTTGATGAAATGGGCATTGAATACAGTATTGGCTATGGAGATGCAGCCTTTTATGGTCCAAAGCTTGATGTGCAGATGAAGAATGTATATGGAAAAGAGGAAACTGTGTTTACAGTACAGGTGGATTCTTATTTACCCGAGAGGTTCAACCTGAACTATATAAACCATAATGGAGAAAAGCAGGCTCCGGTAATAATACACAGATCCTCTGTAGGCTGTATAGAGAGAACAATGGCTTTCCTTATTGAGCATTACAGAGGTGCATTTCCATCCTGGCTTGCTCCTGTTCAGGCTCGATTGCTGACTATAAACGAAAAACATATACCTTACGCTCAAAGTATAGAAAAACTGCTGATGGAAAACAGCATAAGAATAGAGAAAGACTACAGCGAAGAAAAGCTTGGTAAAAAAATCAGAAACGGCAGACTGATGAAAATCCCATATCTCATTATAATGGGCGATAACGAAATGGAGCAAAATAAAATAACAATACGCAGCAGAGATTCTGGAAACCAATGCACTATAGACATACTTGAGTTCATTGACAACCTGAAAAAAGAAATCAGCTCTTTTTCAATAAACCTGGATGCTGATAAATGCAGCAGGTTTGATTCATGGAGCATGCTTCATCTATAAGACACATAAAGAGATTGCACAGATAATTTTCTGTGCAATCTCTTTACTGACTGAATTTACTTACCTAGCTTAACTTTAATCTCTTCAAGCATTTCCTTTGCTTCGGCAGCCATACTGTAAAACCTGTCCAACTTTTCACAGCTATAGCTTTCACAATGTGCACAATTTTCAACGTTCTTTTCTAAGGCACAGGGCCTTATTTGACATATATTCTTGCAATAGCTGCAAAGTCTCCCGTTTTTTGTTTGACAGCCGTCACAATTGATATCTTCAGCCTTGAACTCATACTTAAAGGCTTGAGTCCATTGCTCAGCAATGTTCTTCCTCATTTCATCATCGTCATTCTGAGTTGCTATGTATGTTGGACAGTCACTGCATACCAAGCCGCATTTGGCAATTATCATATTTGTCTTGTTTTCCATATTGATTCCCCCTTGATAATCTTCATAACTCTATTATGCAGCAAAAAACATGACATCATTATGTCATGTTTAAATCAAAATTATATAAATCTATTACTTTTTTTGACCTTTCTATTATGCTCTCTCTTATGTAGCCAGGCTCCAACACCTTCACATCAGGCCCATAGCTCATAATCATCCCATATACCCATTCATCCTCAGGATATGTAACTTTGACATCCAGGGTGCCATCAGCATTTACGGTTATCTCGTCCTCATTGAAATTATCCTCCACTCTCACTCTGGCCCTGGAAGAAAATCTTAATAACAGCTCAACCCTTTTAGTTCTGCTTGTCCATTCATCCTTCAATATAGGATTGTCTCCACTATCGCTTCTTATCTCGAACTTTTCTTTTCTTACTTCCAGTTGTCTTACCCTAGATACCCTGAACAACCTATAATCTGCCCTGATTTTGCAATACCCGTATAAGTACCAGGTATAATTCTTAAACAGAAGTGAAACAGGCTCAACTGTCCTTCTGCTGTCGTTTCCCTGGGAATCTATATAAATGAATTCTATTACCAGATGCTCTTCAATTGCCTTATTTAATGCAGTAAGCTTATTTCTGTACTCCTGTCCGCTGCTCCATGCACTATAATCGAAAATAATCCTGCTGTGTGTCGCATTCTCATTGGTTTTGGTATTTTCATTTATGAGCAATTTCACTTTTTCAATTGTGGCATTTATTTTATTATCCTGAAGCGTAAACTCAATTCCCTTTAGTGCCATAACTATAGCCGAAAGATCATCAGTGCTAAGCATATACCTGTCAAGCTTATAGTTTTCCATTAGACAAAAGCCTCCATTTGAGCCCTGATATGCTGCAACAGGTATACCAGCCTGACAAATAGCATCAATATCTCTATAAATCGTCCTTACATTCACTTCAAAATACTCTGCCAGCTCTTTTGCACTTATTCTCTTTCTATTCATGAGCAATATCACTATTGCAAGCAATCTGTCTATTTTCATTATTTCACACCTTGCTTCTGTTTTACTAAATTATACAACACATTTTTAATATGTGGTAGCCTGGAACTGTACAAACAGCATTAGCAGCCTGAAATCATTAGTTTTATATCCGGATAAAGATGAATATACTCTAATATCAGATTTAATACGAGGTGAAATATTATGAACGGACATGTGCTGGACATTCCTGATATATGGGAAATATATATCAATAAAGAGCTTGGTATATCCTTTAATTATCCTTACTTTTGGGCAAAAGCAAGCAGTGAACATTTTGTCGGAATAGACGGCTTTTTCCATATTATCCCAATTTACTCTGAAAAATCCATAGAAGAAATATGCGGCCTTGAAGCTTTTCACAAGCTGCTTCCATATGGTACGGAGCCTAAAATCACAAGTGTTGAGGTTTGCAACCGCAAAGCGTTTTATATCTTTCCCTCTGAGGATCAACCCATAGAGATGAAAAGACAGTCAGCGCTGATACTAAAGCATTCCGAGGAGCACTCCAATCCTGATAATAATTATAAATATTTTATACTCAGAGCAGATAAAGAACATGTTGAAAAAATAGCTGAAAGTATAAGCCTTATAAAAAATGAATTTTGAAGGGAGATTTTATATGGATAATAAAAAAATTATAAAATGGGAAGCCGTAGGTTTCCTGTTTTCAATAACCGCAGGCTTCCTGCTTCACTATTGCTTTGAATGGAGTAACAGCTTCAAGCCGATTGCCTTCTTGTGTGCAGTTAATGAAAGTGTTTGGGAGCACCTGAAGCTTTGTTTTTGGCCTTTCATCATCTTTTCAATTATAGAATACCTGTCATGGGGGAAAAAAAACGGAAATTTTCTTATGGCAAAGTTCGTGGGCAGCTATATAGGCCCGGTGTTCATTATTACTGCCTTCTATATATATACAACTATACTGGGAACACACAATCTCTTTTTGGATATAGGTATTTATGCTATTTCAGTTATTGTCCAATACTTAGTAAGCTATAGACTTATCACCGCAGACAGAAGTTATTCTGAATACAATCTGACCGTTGCACTTTTACTTATATCAGCCATGATAGCTTTTATACTTTTTACTTATATGCCTCTCAAGCTGGATATTTTTATGGATCATACATCCAACTTCTATGGTATTCCCAAAAAATACTAGAGCACGTAACAATCTACCTTGCACCAATATAGATAACTTATTGCCTGACTACAATCTTTCGACTGCAATCAAACAGGTCACTACCTATACTGATGGTTTGTTCAACTATGCAGAATACTTGCATAGCCTCATGCAACCTCTCGGCTGCATGAAACCAGAATCTACATTTATGAAGAGGAGCCTCATTTGAAGTAGCTTCAGCACTCTGCATAATCTTAGCTCGACCCTGCAGGATAGCTTGGGACCCTATTATAATCAAGCTAGATCGACCATAATAGAACCTTTCGCAACCCTGCAGAATCTTCCCGCCGGCTGCATACCAGCCCAAAGACCGATATACAACCTTTGGCCGACCCATATACACCCCATGAGGAGCATATATGAGTCTGGGCTCAACTGTTACGTACCCTATGCTATTATATTAACCTGATTAATTGAACTTATTACTGGAAATTTATTGATTTTTTAATAACAGTCCAAATCTCCGGCTTCTCAAAGCCTAATCGCCATGCAGCTGTTCCTGCCAGCTTATACTTAGGGACAAGCTTTGCCTTCAGTTCTATTGATTTGGCATCTTCAAGCCATATTTTGTATGTGGCTCCATCCTTTTGATAAGTCGCGTAATATTGACCGCTGACATCATCCCATACCTTCACTGCATTATTGTCAGCTATTGTTTTTTCTGCAGTTTCCATTGAAATTGCTTTAGAGGTGACTATCGTCTTGCTTGTTGAGGCCTGGTATTCTTCTTTCCACAACCTAGTATAGAAAGGCAATCCCAGTAAGAGCTTTTCTGCAGGAACCTCCAGAAGCACCTCCTGCAGTTCCGTCTCAACCCAGGTAAGCTGCGCTACAGAGCCGCTGACCGGACTTCCGCTCCAGTGCTGATCGTACGCCATTAATGCTATATAGTCCGATACCTTTGCAAGCTCTTTTCTATCATAGCAATTTGACCAATTGGATTTTGGAGTAATAACGGTTACATCCACTGAAACAACAAGCTCTTTTGCCTTTGCTTGCTCATAAAACTCCTTTACAAATAACGTAAATGCATCCCTGTCTTCTGTATACATATTTTCAAAATCTATGTTTATACCATCCACATCATACTGCTGACTGTATCTGATAACTGCATCAATAGCCGTTTTTCTGGCTTCAGGGTTATTAATTACCCGTGAAGTCATTTCCTTGTTAAATTTATTATCAAATAATGCCCATACTTTATACCCTTTTTTATGAGCCCACTTGGTGTATTCCAAGTCAGCTATGCTGCCCACATTTCCATTTATATCTTCCAGAGTGAACCATGTAGGTGAAATGACATTCAGGCCGTCTATCGATATCGCGTCATCCATCTGAGGAGTCTTCCCACTCATATAGTCCCACGCGAGATTAATTCTATTATTGTTTGCATTGTCAGGTTTTGAATCTATTTCAGACAGCAATATGAAAGAAGACTTAGAATCATACACTGTCCAACTGTCACCCTTCTTTTTCAGTTTTATAGTTTTATACACTCTGTACTCTCTTGTCAGAAATCCGCTCTCAACCTTTACTTTGTATGAAACCTTCACATTGGATAAATATACTGATTTTTCAATTACCTTTGAAATCATTTCTGTTACAGTTCTTGTTATATCCCTTGCTTCGAGTTTAATATCTGCTATGGCTTTTGACCTTAAAAGATTAAGCTTTTTTTCTTTTCCTGCTGAAGCTTGAAAAACCAACAACATTTCACTATTCCCATTATTTGAGTAGTCATAAATATTGTTTACGTATACCTGCACAAAGTTCTTTAGCACTGCATCTTCAGATTCGAGGGCTGCATCTCTTATCCTCATCAATCTCTGAATTATAACTGAAGCTTCTGCTCTGGTAGAGCTGCCTTTTGGCTTGAAAGTGCCGTCCGGCATTCCTTTAATTATTCCTAGAGAACCTGCCTTAACAATCTCATCATAATATCTGTAGTCAGTTTTAATATCACTGAAGGAAATCGCTTTTTGCTTATAGTCTGTGTTTACGGCTTCTACTGCTATCACAGCCATTTCTTCTCTAGTAATAATCTTGTCTGGTTCAAAACTTTTACCTTGAAAAACCTCAAGAAGACCATATTGCTTGGCACTTGAAACACTGTAATAGCACCAGCTTGTTACCGTAACATCATCATAATAGGTTTTATAAGTGTCGGTAATTGGTATTTCAAGAGCTCTTACGAGCATAGTCACGTATTCTCCGCGAGTAATGGTTTTTGACGGCTTTAGTGTTCCATCAGGAAAACCCTTTAGTACATCCATATAGCTAAGATTATTCATGCCATCTTCAGCCCAATGACCAGAAATATCGGAAAAACTGTATTCTGTATCGTCGCTATGTAAAAGATTCTGCAGTTGCCATAGCTTGTCCTCAGTTTGATTATTTGAGGCATTCATAGCTTCAATACCTGTAATAAATACTGCTGCAAATATTAAAATGAACAATATTATGGAAATGCTTTTATTTATAAAAATCCTCATGTTTACACCACTCCTTATAGAGATTATAACATTATGTAAACATGTTTTGTTTTACAATACTGTTTCAAATTAATAAAAAAAGTCCAATATCCCTTCAGATATCGGACTTTATTGTTAGTTGAAATATTTCGTGTTTTTCAATGCGACTGCCAATACATATGCTATAACCGCACCGCCGCCAAACTGGATCAGATTACCCGGCAAGCTGGCCATTGGAGCTAGTGCATTACCATATATCATTACTTCAGCTGCATAATAGCCGGCAACCATCCATAAACCTGCAAGTACCATTCCCAGTCCGTTTTTTAACCAGCTTGTTCCTTTACTTTCACCAGAGAATGCAATTGAACCTGCAATTAAGCCCATTACACCCTTAATGACGAAGGTGTAAGGTGCCCAAACTGTATAGGGTGAAAACAAATCAAACATTGCCATTCCTACAGCGCCTGATATTGCTGAATGCTTTCTTCCAAACAGTACCGCAGATAGGAATATCATACTGTCCCCCAAGTGTATTACACCGCCGTTGCCATAAGGAATATTTATAAAGCTGACTGCAATATATGTAAGTGCAGTTAATAAAGCTATCTGTACCATTTCCTTAACCTGCAGCCTGTTTCCTGATAGACCTGAGTTTTTTACCTCCATTTTTTGTCCCCCTCAAAGTATCATTTCAATATTAATTATATCCAATGATACATGCTGAACAATATTTATAAGACAAAAAATGATTGATTTAGCAAAAAAATATGTAATTGTATCGATACAATTATAAACAAATCAAACTATATGTTCATTATCAGATTTATCTTCGCAAGAGTACTTATAATAATCTATGAAGTCAAGTCCTGCAAGTCCCAAATGAATTGCTACCTGTTCTATAAGATATACTGTAATAATCTCTACCAGCTGCAGCCTGAGAATTCTCTCTTCCATCTCAGTAAGCTGGTATCTTATCTGTTTGGTAATGTACATTTGCATATCGAATTTTTTCTTATAAGCTGCAGCCAATCTATAGAATAATAATGGATCTATATCAACAACACAAAGCCAATCTATAAAGAATTCGAAAAGCTCATTGTATAGTTCTTCAGACAGTTTTCTTTTTTTTTCTGCTTCAAGTTCATTAAGTTTAAAGTTTTTAGTATGCCTTTTTAATGGATTGACGAATATTGCACATATCAACACAGGATAAAAATCCTTAGCTTCAGACAAAAGCTTTTTATACTCATGTGCTTCCATTGTATTTCTGCTGTTTACATAGTTCATCAATGCCTCAATATTTTCTGATACATAGTAGTCTCTGAACAAGCTTTCCAGAGTATAGGTAATACCTCTCAGAACAATGCTGTATATTTCAGAAGTAGTTCTCTCTTTACCTGCAATTTTCAGCTTTCTTTTTTGTCCTGCAGTGCCTTTCATAGCCATACCTCCAAAATGACAATCCTTACCATTATTATTTCATTTTTGATTATTGCCACTTTAAGGCATTATATTCAATTGATATAATTTCCAAAAAAGTATAAACTATATATGAAATCCCATTAGCTGCTAATAAAGGAGTATTGATGAATAATATGAAAACCAAAGACATGAATGGGAATGGAATCAGGATAAATAAGTACATAAGCGAAACCGGTTTTTGCTCCAGAAGAGAAGCTGACAGGCTTATATTTGAAGGCCGTGTATCCATAAATGATAAGACTGCAGAGGTTGGGAGCAAGGTACACCAGAATGACATAATAAAAATTAACGGGCAGCCTCTTGCGAATATTAAAAAAAACATTTACATAGCGTTTAACAAGCCAGTTGGAATTGTTTCTACCACTGACCAAAAGGAAAAGCATAATATAATTGACTATATCGGCTTTCCGGAGCGGATTTTTCCCATAGGAAGACTGGACAAGGATTCAGAAGGATTGATTTTATTGACAAATGACGGCGACATTGTTAATAAAATCCTGAGATCAGGCAATAATCATGAAAAGGAGTACATAGTGACAGTAGATAAGCCTGTTACCAAGGATTTCATTGCGGCAATGTCAAACGGAGTTAGAATTCTTGGAACAGTAACAAAGAAATGTCAAGTGGAAGCTATATCCAAAAACACTTTCAGAATCATTCTTACAGAAGGTATGAACAGACAGATTAGGAGAATGAGCGAGGTTTTCGGTTACTCAGTAACCAAGCTGAAAAGAGTTAGAATAATGACTATTCGATTGGGGGGGCTGCCCATTGGCAGCTGGAGGTATCTCACAGACAGTGAACTTAAGGAAATTCACAGACTTGTTGCACATTCAACTAAAACAGAGGAGGGTTCCATAAGTAAAATCAGGAGAAAGCACAAAAACATTTAACTTAAACTGGAACTTTTCTGTAATAAAATAGTCTAATTAGTGTAAATTGACACTTAAACATGAAAGGGGATAAATATGAAAAAACTAATTTCTTTTATTACGGTGTTGGCATTGCTTGCTGCATATGTGATAATACCTGCAGCAGCAGATGAGACACTTAACTACGATCTTGAAAAAGCATTGGAAATAGTTAAAGAAAAGCTGGAGCTCGTAACTGACGGCTATGAATTTAACAGCAGCTACAGCGAGAACTATTACAATGGAAGAAAGGTCTGGGATATGCATTGGTACAAAAGCAATGGAACAGGCGAAAGCATGTCAGCTACAGTCGATGCAATGACCGGCGAAATAATTAACTATTACAGCTGGTTGCCAGGCAATCAAACCTACAGAAAGCTGCCTAAGTACACACAAGAAGAAGCTCTTAAGGTTGCAGAAGAGTTCCTCAATAGGATTTGTCCTGATAAAGTAGAAAATGTAAAACTATATGAGGATCCATACGCAAAGCTTTATGGTTACTATAATGAAAACTACACCTTCAACTACATAAGATATATAGATGGAATATCATTTGATGGAAATAACATTTATATAGGTATTGACAAAAACACATTAAAGGTCAGAAACTTCAATCTCAATTGGGATAACAGCGAATTACCTGACATTTCAAAGGTTATCAGCAAGTTCTCCGCCAGGAAGGTACTTGAAGAAAAGCAAGGTCTGGAGCTTACTTACCAGCTGATTTATCCCGAAGGAGAAAAGAAACCCAATGCAATATTGACATACAGCCTCAAGGGCAACACTCCAATAGATGCTATAACAGGTGAATTAATATATAATTCATACTACTATCCTCAACATTATTCTTCATATTATGGCTATGAGAAGATGGCATTGGCAAGAGCATCCATGGATTCAGCAGTTGTTATAACACCTGAAGAGCAAAAGGAAGTTGAAGATACCAGCAAATTTATAACCAAGGAAACTGCTATAGAGGCAGTAAAAGTTTATCTTCCAAATGTTGATGAGTATGTCTTGTCACATGCAAACCTTAATCCTTCCTATGGAACTGAAAATGCTCAATGGTACTTCAACTGGAATAAGAATGATGAAAAGAGCGGCAAATATGCATATATAAGTGCTGCTGTGGATGCAATAACCGGCGAAGTAAAGAACTTCCACAAGGGTGACAGCGACATGTACAACACCGAAGGCAAGGAAGTCGTGTATACCGAAGAGCAAGGTAAAGAAATAGCTGCAGAATTCTTAAAGAAAATTCAGCCTGAGAAATTTGCACTGACAGAAAACTATAAATATGAAAATAACTATCCTCCTGACTATAAGCAGCCTATATATAACTATAGTTTTATTAAAAAAGTAAATGGTGTATTTGCAAGCTTCAACTCGTTATATGTAGGCGTAAGTGCATATACCGGAGAAATAGTGAGCTACAGCTTCTACTGGGTGAATGTAGACCTTCCGTCAAGTGAAAATGTAATAACTCTTGATGCGGCTTATGATTCATTATATAAAAAGGCTGACATGGCTCTCAAGTACTTGAAGCAGTATGACTACTCCACTGGCATGGAAAAATCTGCAATCAAGCTGGCTTATGTGCTTGACGGCTTCTATGGCCTGATAGATGCAAATACAGGCGAAATAATTGGCTACGATGGAAAGCCATATGTAGAGCCATCAGCTGAGCCATTTAAGTTTACTGATATTGAAGGCCATGCTGCTGAAGCAGATATTAATCTTCTTCTTGAAGTAGGAGTGCTCGACACAGCTTCAAAGGAGTTTGCTCCGGATGACAAAATTCTTCAGAAGGACTTCATCAAGATGCTTGTCAAAGCAACTGAATCTCCTTACAACTACTATCCGATGTACGACAGCTCAGGTAAGGCTTTAGATGAGTACGATTACTATTATCAAGTTGCAATACAGAAAAAGTTCATTTCTGAAAATGAAAAGAGCCCTGATGGGTATTTGAACAGACAAGAAGCTTCAAAAATGATTGTAAGAGCACTTGGCTTCGGATATCTGGCAGAAAAATCAGGAATGTTCATGATACCGTTCGAAGATTCTAACCAAGTTTTTAAAGCATATAAAGGCTATATAGTAATTGCTGAAGAATTTGGCATATTCACTGCAGTAGAGAATAAATTCAATCCAAAGCAGGTACTTACAAGAGGAGATGCTGCAACAGCAATAGTCAACTTCCTCAAGATTGATTTGACGGAATTGCAATAGCAAATAAAAATGATTGCCTTTCAAATAGAAAGGCAATCATTTTTTTATATTATTCTCTTTCCACAACCACTGCCGTACCCATTCCTCCACCGATACACAGTGTTGCCAAGCCGTGTTTCTTGTTTCTTTTGCTTAACTCATACAGCAAAGTAACCAGTATTCTTGCTCCACTGGCTCCAACAGGATGACCCAGTGCAATTGCACCTCCATTGACATTCACCTTTTCAGGCTTAAGACCCAGCTCCTTTGATACTGCCAAAGCTTGGGCAGCAAACGCTTCATTCGCCTCTATCAAATCCATATCTTCCAGGCTAAGCCCTGCTCTTTCCAAAGCTTTCTTAACGGCAGGTACAGGTCCTATTCCCATGATACTAGGATCAACACCTGCTGAAGCATACCCCTTCAGCTTGGCCATAGGCTTTATACCAAGCTCCTTAGCCTTATCAGCAGACATAATCACTAATGCTGCTGCTCCGTCGTTTATTCCGGATGCATTACCTGCAGTAACAGTTCCATCCTTTTTAAATGCAGGCTTTAGCTTGGCAAGCGTCTCTACTGTTGTTCCCGCTTTAGGATATTCATCAGTATCAACAACGGTTTCACCTTTTTTGGATGTTATCACAACAGGTACAATTTCATCCTTAAACTTTCCTTCCTTTATGGCAGCTTCCGCCTTATTCTGGCTGGCTGTTGCAAATGCATCCTGTTCTTCTCTGCTTATACCGTATTTTTCTGCCAGATTCTCGGCAGTAATCCCCATATGATAATTATTGAACACATCAGTCAAAGCATCATGTATCATAGTATCAATTATTTCTCCATGTCCCATTCTGTAACCTGTTCTGGCACTCTTTAGAAGATAGGGTGCCTGGCTCATGTTTTCTGTGCCGCCTGCAACTACAATATCACACTCTCCTGCAATTATGGATTGTGCAGCAAGCTGTACTGTTCTTAACCCGGAGCCACAGATCATATTAATTGTCATAGCAGGCTTTTCAACAGGTATACCTGCCTTCACGGCTACTTGCCTTGCTACTCCCTGTCCCTGCCCTGCCTGAAGTATGCAGCCCATTACTGTCTCATCCACCATCTCCGGTGTAATACCTGCTCTTTTGATTGCTTCCTTAACAGCTATTGTACCCAACTCAACAGCTGATACCCCTGCCAGACTTCCATTAAAGCTTCCTATGGGAGTCCTGACTGCACTTGCTATTACTACCTCTTTCATTCATGCTCCTCCTTTATGTATATGCTTATTTATTACGGTTTTAAAAAGAATTAAGCAATTTTCATGCCATTGTTCAACTGAAATTATAACATATCGCAGATAAAAATGCATTACCCGTAAGACTTACATATTGTTCTGTATTTGTGCAATGTCATACTTGTTCTTTTTAAGAGGACAAGTATAAGCTTTTGTACGTATTTTCCATATTGTGTTAAGTAATACTTGGAATAGTAACAATATTATCGCAGAATTTTCACAATTTTTTCACATTTCTAAATTATTATAATATTAATTTACAAATTTGTTACAAGTTTTGTCTTGAAAAAAACTGTTTGATTTTATCTCAGTTTCCATGTGAAGGCATTAAATATATATATATTATGCCAATTAAAAAGGGAGGAATGTAAATGAAAAAGACATTAGCACTAGTTCTCGCTTTGCTGCTTACAATCACAACGTTTGTAACAGTAAGCACAGCTCAAGCCTTGGATGAGGGAGAGGCTGCTACCCCTGGTCCCGAAAACAAGGTACTGAGACTCTCTACCTTTGAACCATCTACTTTAGATCCTCAGCTCACCTATGATGGCTGGGAGCTTGACAATGTCCTTTTAGAAGGTCTTATAAGAGTTCACGAAGGAAAAATCATTCCAGGTATTGCAAAAAACTGGGATATATCAGAAGATGGTCTGACTTATACCTTTAACCTTAAAAAATCCAGGTGGAGTGACGGAAAACTTGTTACAGCACACGACTTTGAGTATTCCATCCTAAGGCTTCTAAATCCTGCAACTGCAGCACCGTATGCATATTGGGGCTACATCATACAAAACGGCATGGAGTATAATACAGGCTCAATTACCGATGTATCACTTGTGGGTGTGAAAGCACTGGATGATAGTACTTTAGAAATAAAGCTGAATAATCCGGCTGATTACTTTTTGACTTTATTGGGCAAGACACCCTTCATGCCTTCAAGAAAAGATGTTGTAGAAGCAAATGGCGAGCTTTACGGAACTGCTCCTGATAAAATGGCATTTAACGGTCCTTTTTTGATAAAAGAGTGGATTAATGGAGAAGGTATGACATTAGCAAGAAACTATAGATGCATAAGTAAGAATAAGGTACAGCTTAAGGGCATTATATATAAGTTTACATATGATGTTAATCAAGCTGCCGATTGGTTTGATAATAATGAAATTGATGTATTGAGATTTGGCTCTGGCATAGCGGATAGATATAAGGATTCAGAGGCTGTCAAATCCATACATACTTCGACCGCACTATATTTTGACATAAACACCAAAGGCAAATCAGAAGAATCAGGAAAATTTCTTTCTAATGCCAGCTTCAGAAAAGCTCTTGGCTTTGCTATAGATAGGAAGAACATTTGTGAAACAACTTATAAGGATGTAATGGCACCATTGACCAGACTCGTACCGGGAGCAATAAGTGGCTTGGAAGATAAGTATGTACTTGAAAAACCATATGAGCTATACAGCACAAATGCTAATATAGACAAAGCAAAGGAATTGCTGGCGGCTGCACTTAAGGAGCTGAATGCTGCTGCAAGCGATATTCCAACTATTGAAATACTTACATTTGACAGTGCATACTTGTCTCCTATTACAGACTCAGTAAAGCAAATGCTTTTTGATAATCTTGGTATTAATATTCAGGTAGTGGCTGTACCATTTCCTGAAAAAATGCAGCTTATAAGTGAAGGAAAATTTGATATTACCTTGTCAGGCTGGGGGGCTGATTATGATGATCCTATGTCTTTCCTGGAGATATATGAAATAGGAAGCTACTATAACCCTACAGGCTGGTCCAATGAAGAATATGACAGCTTGATAAAGGCAAGCAAAGCTTCAAATAATGAAGCATTAAGAATTGAAAATATGTTTACTGCAGAAAAAATTCTGTTGGAAGCTGTACCTATGATACCGTTGTTTAATGAAGGCTATAAATATATTACAAAGGAAAATGTCTATAACATGCAGTACGAGGATTTGACAGGCATGCCGGACTATATATATGTAAATATAAAGTAATATATTGTGCCGAATTTCAGGCACATAAATAGCTGCATATAAAAGGTCAAGCAACATCAGTTGCTTGACCTTTAACTTTAGAATAATTCGTCACAGATTCTTTCTGCGTCTTGCTTATCAACCTTTTTATTTCCATTTATGTCAGCTATGGAAGCTTCACTCCAGTCTGGACTTTTCTTGTTCTTTCCAAAGTGATATCCTACTATTCCGAGGTCTCCTATGCTGATTATTCCATCACCATTGATATCCATGTATTTGTTCCTTCTGTTTACCTTCTCATAGCTTGGTTTTGTGTTTTCGGAGTTATCAGAGGTTGTTACTGCTCCTGTCTTTGTATTAATAGTAAGTGTCATGCCGTTTGCAAATGACTCAACACCTTTTGAGTCTGACATAGCTATGCCATCTACGCTTATATTGGCTTCATTGACTCTTGCACCTATCTTGAAGGTAAGCCTTACAAGCTCAACATCACCGTTCATGGCGTTTTCTGCACCTTCGCTGGCTACTATCAGCCTTGTCATTCCTGCCTTTTTGTTTTCTTCATACAGGCCGGTCAGAGGATGTATTGTCTGAACTTTTTGAAGGTCCAAAAGCTTCTTATTATAGTTAAAGTACATATCTACTGCAGTTATATCCTTCACACCCTTAAGACTAAGTGTAACAATAACCTTTCTTTGCAAACTCTTGTACTCAACCAGCTTTAATTCTGCTTTGGCAGTAACATTTACACTACACTGCGCAGAAACCTTGCCATCGGCTGATGTAACAGTAATAACAGCTGTACCTGCACCAACTGCTGTAACAATACCGTTCTCTACTACTGCTGTACCGGAGTCGCTTGTAGTCCATACCAGCTCTTTATTTGTTGCATCTGCCGGAAGTATTGTTGCAGTAAGCTCTGCTGTGTTTCCAACAGTTAAATCTAGTACATTCTTATCCAGTACAATGCTTTCCACTTCAACAGGAGTTACCTTTACGGTACATGCTGCACTGAAGCCTCCGTCTACGGTTGTTGCAGTTATTATAACTTCGCCTTCAGCCTTTCCTGTTACAACTCCATCTGATACTACAGCAACTTCATTATTACTGGAAGTCCATATAATACTCTTGTTTTTTGCATCTTCCGGAGTAATAGTTGCAGTCAATGTAATTGATCTGCCTATTTTTGCATCTGCTTCGGTTTTATCCAGTGTTATTCCTCTTACCTTTACAGGTATGACCTTAACTACACATTGTGCAGTATAGCCGCCATCCACTGTTGTAGCCGTAATTATAGCAGTGCCTTCAGCCTTGCCGGAAACCACACCGTTAACGACTGTAGCAACTGTTTCATCACTTGAAGACCATAGCACTTCTTTATTATCGGCATCTTGAGGTAACACTGTCGCTGTAAGGGTTAGAGTTCTGTCAACCTCTAGCTCGGCAGCTTCAATATTCATTTCAATGCCTGAAACTGAGGTTGTAAGCTTCACTATTTCTGCAGTATTTCTTACCCTGAGTCTATGTCCTTCAGGATCTTCCGAACCAAGTCCTACAGCGCTTACCTTATCGCCTACTTTTATGCTGCTGTCCCATTTGCCCAGCATATCAGGATTGTTTGTACCATCACCTATATAGCCATTTACATATATTCTGGCTTCCCCGCTTCCGTCATTCAGATAAAGCGTATTGGAGGTCATACGGGTTACTGTACCCTCTGTCTTTATCAGCCAGCCCTCACTTGATTCCAGCATACTATCTCCTGTAGTCATAACCCTTGGCTCAATAAATACCGGATTCATATCCATTATTATGATACCGGTTTCTTCGTTCGCTACAGAAAGCTCTGCATCGCCGTCATATTGATCAACAACACCGGTTACCTTGACTCTCGCCCCAAGCGGCACTGCCTTGGTAGCAACACCGAATACTGTTATACCGCCTGTAGCGTCCTGAACGTATATTACGTCAAAGAAAGCATTGTTTGTTCCCATTGCTACTGATTGTGCAGTTACTATGCCTTCTATGGTAAACTTCTTTCCAAGGAGATCAGGCTTTCCGTCATTATTTTCGTCAATCCTGACTTCTGCTATGGATTTCTGCTCTGCCGGCTTTGGCTGAAGCAGCCAGTTCATAATATTTTCAGTTATCTGAACGTTTGTATATGCATTATCACCTGTCATTTCAAAATCAGAGAAGAATGTTGTGCCTGCTACGACAACCTTACCTCCTCCAGGCAGTACTTCAGCTGCTAACGCTATAACATCCCCCTTGGCTACAGGAACACTGTCATTGACGTTATCTGCATTCATAGTTTCAGTTGTAGCCAGACCCTTTACAATTATGTCCACTGCTGACATGTCAGCTTCAGGCTTCAGCACTACTGAACAGCCTGAGTAGAAGCTGTAGGTAACATCTGCAGGAACATTTGCAGTAAGGTTGTACTTTGTTGAAGTATAGTCCTTGAAATATAATCTGTAGTTTTGTCCGCCGTTTGTTGTATTGTCAATTACCTCATCATCATTAACTCTAAGGTTGGCACCTACTGCCTCCAGTACCTTGTTGCTTTGTGCAGCATTGCCGTATTCACCTGCTGCATCCTTGTAATCCGCTCTTGAGGTGATTATAATGGAGCCTCCGTTTTCAACAAATTGCTTTATTACTGCAACTTCAGCATCGCTATATACCTTTTTAAGCAGGTTATACCTTGTGTCATCCTTGCTTTGTGGGTCTGTAAGCACCAGTACGCTTGCTCCATCCAGATCCTCTGCAGTTATTTCATCAGCATTTTCTACAACCATAACCTTTTTATTTTGCAGCAATCCCTTAAAGGATGTAAGCTTACCCTTATAGTCGCCGCTTACATAGTGATTAAAATGACCTGCATCTACAACTACCTTGAGTATATCTTCCTTGTTTCCGACATCCAGACTTGTGCTGTTTGTAAATACCTTGTCATTACCTTCAACCTGTATCACTGTCTGTGCATATATCTTGAAGCTTCCGGTCACTGAAGGAACCCAATCAAACTCCCCATTGCTTGTTGAGCCTGAATTTATTGTAGGTATTATACTCTCTCCAATTTTATTCTCAGGTGAAATAGAATCCTTGAAGAATTCAACAATAACATTGGATAGAGGTGTTGAACTATTATTAAATACTGCAGCTGCCAGCTTTACAGGTGTATTAACTATCGTAGGGTTCTGTGAAGCTTCAACCTTAGAGATGCCTACAGGTGTTACTTCTCCGGTCCAGACAGGGGCAGTCACCGCGATATCCTTGTCTCCTTGAGTAACCTTTATATAGTAATAATTGTATTGTGGTGCGAGCTGCACTTCCCAGACAACATCTGAAGCATCAAACTGTTTGGAAGCAACTATAGTACCGCCGTCAGCAACTATTTCAACGTTTCTGATAGTATCTGAAGCATCAGGATCCCCTAAAGATATTGATATATCCAATATTTCCGGATTATTTAAGAAGGATCCCATTACCTTTCCGTTAACCTTGTATGATATTTTCAGGTTTCTGTCTTCTGTGGAGTATACTCTGTGCAGTCTTATAGCCTCATAAATGCTTTCTCTTGAAAGAGTCGGCGCAAGCACAACAGTTCTGGCTTCATTAGCTGTAACCCAATTAGCCTTATGATTATCCTGGTTATTTGATGGGGCTACATGCCAGCCCTTGTCGAGAGCTCTTGTGTAGTACTCGTAGCTTGGGAAGTACCCGCTTCCCCTAACTGGTCCTTCACCGTTACCAACCTCTATGAGCTTTACAACATTGTCAACGCTCTTGCTGTAGAATCCAAAATCTGCAAAATCGCCGAAGGTTTTACCAGGATGGTTCAGCTGTGATATTGATTCTGTATCTGCAGCTATTTTGTTGTAATATGCCTGTAGATTCATGGAGCTGTTGTTTCTTGAAGCAAACCAGTCTGAGTTGAAGGTATTAATATGACCCCAGCCTCCTGTACTTCCGCTCCATGTCATTTCAAAGCCTGCTATTCCTACAAAACTTTCGTCAGTATAGCTGTCAGCCAGCTCATTCAGCTGCTTCCACTCTACACTTGTTGAATTTCTCCAATCAGTAAGATTTTCATTTGCTTTATCATTATCTAAGGAGTTAGAGTGGTCTGTTATTGCAAAGAAGTCTGCATCTGCGACATCCTTTGCCCAGGCAAAGGCTTCCGAAGGCGAGCCTTGACCGTCAGAGAAATTGGTATGAGCATGGAGCTGACCATAGAACGGTCTCAATACCTCTTCTCCTACCGAGAATTTCCATATCTTTTCCGCACTGTTATTAAACTCATCTGCTACAACTATCTTTACAGTATGTTCACCGTTAGTCAAATCGGCAGAAGGAATATATAACACGTTTGTTTCGCTTATTGTTGCTGCAGCCGTAACATCTATATCATCAACATAAAGCTTCACTGTATCAAGCTTTATTGCTGAAGCATCACTGTAGCCGGCACCTATTACAGGTCGTACATTGCTTCCTACTGATGAATCAGCAGCCGGCATAAGATTATTGATAGTCGGTGCTGCAAGGTCTGCAGAACTAATGCTTACTCTGTAAGCATTTGTCGTGTCAGAAGGCAAGGTTACTGTATTTGTTCCGTCGGCTGCTTCTATATAATACTCCAAGCCTTCTGTTCTCAACACTTCTTTGGATATTGTCGCAGCATACTCACCGTTTATTAGCTGCATTTCAGCAGCTGTATAGCCTGAGAAGCCAATAGTTCTATAATACAGCTTCACTTGTGAGACTTGTCTGTCATCTGTAACCTGTGCTTTTATTGTTAAATCAAAGGACGTATTCCATTCTGTTACAGGAGTATGAACTATTACCGGCGCAATAATGTCCGGACCCAGATCAGCCTTTGTAACCTCAGAAGCATTTCTTACCCTTAGCTGATAAGTAGTATTATACTGTGATACTATTGCAATTATATCCACCTTATCACCTGCTGAAATTCCTGTAAGAGCAGGTATTTTGTATATGTTTATGGTATTGTTGCTGGCATCTGTTATGACAGTATTGCCTCCTGTATTTATTGTTCCAATGGTAACATTGCTTATTTTTACGAGCATGCTCTCTATGGACTCATTTATCTGGTCGATAGTAACTGCTAAGGGCTCAGGTTGGGCGTTACCACTGCTTACTACTACCACGTCAGTTATGTTAACAGGCACTATTTCCAGAAGTCCTCTGTATTCCTTGATTTCACCTGTTACCTCCACAAGGTCTCCTAATTGAAGAGTAAGCCCTGACTTATACAGATCGATTGCAGCAGTGCTATCTTGTATATAGTAATTTGAGCCGTCTATATAAGTCACAACCCCGCGTGTTTTTACAACAGTACCGATAGCCATAGCCCTGACTTCAGCTATAGTAGGCATTGCAGCAACAGCAACCAAGCAAACAGGTATGCTTGTACTGTTATTGTATGAGTCAACAGCTTGAATATAGTACTCAACACCAGCCAATGTAACAGCTTCAGCCGGTATCTCTGCAGAGAATATGCTTCCGTTCTGTATCATACCCACGGTAGTATATTCTTCAGTTCCCGCAGTTCTATAGTATAAGCTTACTGTCAAAGGCGAAATGTCAGTTACCTCAGCTGATATATTTATAGCAGTACCTACGTTTCCATTCTGAACAGGAGTATGATTAATTACAGGAGCCGTTGTATCATTACTGCTTACAGCTATAGCATATAAAGTGCCGTCTTGAGGCAAAAACGCTTGATTATTATTGGTATCAACCGCTTCTATATAATAATAGAGCACACCTTCAGCCTCAGGAATCAATGTAGCAATATAACTGCTTCCGGCAGTATTTGTCATTATAAAGAAGTCTGACATCAGAGATCTGTCAGGAGTTGTACCGTAATAAACACGTGCAGTAACAGAGCTTACGTCAGTTATTTCTGCCGTTATATCCACAGGAGCTCCTACAATTCCGGATTCAACAGGAATATGTACTATTTGCGGAGCGACAGTATCCTCAGCAGGTGCTGCCCCCTCAGTAATACTTGAATTTTGCGGCTCCGGGCTTCCTGCAACGAAATCCGCATTGTTGTTATCAGAGTCCCAGCCGTTACCTGCCAAAGCTGCATCAAAGGGATTCACTCCTTGCCCGTCTACATATGCAAGACGATGTACACTATTAGTATTACTGGGTGCTACGGTAGGTCCTGAGCCTTCAAATGGTGTTGCACTTGAACCGAAACCGACAAAATCAATCACCGTACCTGCATTATCCACCAGCCTTACTTTACCTGCTGTACCTGACATGCTGATGTTGCCTATTGCATCCGGTACAGGAAGCTCAGTTGTCCCCCCGGCACCTGCAGCCTGTTGTACCAGATAATATCCATACGGAGCTATGCTTCCGCCCAAATTGGTTACAGCATTCCAGCTTGTACCTGCAGCTGATGTATATTGTACAGACCAACCGCTGAGGTCTACGGCAGCTGCCGTTGGATTGTAAAGCTCAATAAAATCATTCTTGTAAGTAGCTCCTGAGTTTCCTCCGCCGCCATATATTTCGCTTATTACAATATGGGTGGTTGATGCAGCATTTGCCGCCGGCTCTTCAGCATATCCAACAGAAATAATGCCGAAAATCTGGATAAGTGATACTAAAACAGCCAAAAAACACTTCATGGTCTTTGTTTTAAAAATACCTCTTCTGAATTCCATTCTAATACAATACCCCCTAATTGTTTATAATGCAGCTTCCCCGGCTGCATGTGTTACGATGTTTTTAACGCTTATACACATACCTCCCTAATTCACAAATTATTTCAATCTGCCTGAACATAAGCTATTCATAATATATATTCAAGCAAATCAAGAGCTTTTAGGCAGCACAAAAAATCCCTAGAGTACTTATTGTCCTCTATTGAACAGTTTTTGGCAATTATCTACCCCATTTATTTTCGGAAACCCACATAAAAAGAAATGAACAATAGTTTTACTTTAGTAGACATACTATATTATGTGTATAATTTGACAAGTATTCCATTAAGTGCACAATATGTAGCGCGAATTCTATTATATCAATATATTCGGATTATTTCAACAAAAAAAGTTATTTTTTGTTACTTATATCTATAATATTTTTGTATTCGTCACTTTTCCTTTCACTGTCATATAGAAAAAGGCTGCTGAAGCTGTATTTGCGGCACTTGTACCTTTTCCACAAAAAAATCCGGCTACTGCCTGCAGCCGGATTTTATCATTCATCATTATTTTTTAATTCTCATTTGCTCTTTTCCTTTGTCTCTGATTAAAAGAACTGCTATTGCAGCCGTTATGGGAATAGTCAGCACAATACCGATACTGCCTGCTATACCTTGAACTACCTCTGTGCAAACCAAATCCAGATTGATAAGCTGATGGTACGGCATCTTTAAGGCCATTATCAGCAGCATCATATTCAATGAGCCTCCGGCAAAGGCCAGTATCAATGTATTGGACATCATCCCCATTATATCCTTACCCACATTCATTCCTGAGGTAAAAAGCTCCCTGGAATTCAGCTTTGAATTTGCTTTATGTATTTCAAATATAGATGAAGCTATAGACATGCCAACATCATTAATAGCTCCAAGTGAAGCAATAAGAATAGCTGCAAACATAAGCCCCTTAATGTTGATATATGCGTCAGCTGCTATATAGATCAGCTGCTCAGATTCCTCCATTGTAAGCCCTGATAAATGCGCAAACTGCCCTGCAGTATAGGATATTATGCCAGCAGCTACAACGCCGGACACTGTACCAAGTATTGCTGCCAGCGTCTTTCTGTTCCATCCGCTTATAAGATAAAAGGACACAACTGTTGTAACAGAAACAGTAATAATAGCCAGCAGTATGGGACTTCCTCCCCTGAGTATGGACGGCAGCATAAAGCATATTATCATTACACAGGTAAAAAGCAGGGATACTGCAGATTTTAAGCCGTTAACTCCTCCCACAATAATCAGCACCAATATAAACAGTGCTGCCAGTATATATATTACATTGTCTCTCTTATAATTATGTACATATACATTTTTTACTGTTCCATCCTGGACCTCAAGGTTTACTATCAGTTCCATACCAGGCTTCGTGCGTATATTATACAAACGACTCAGTGAGTTTCTGGCCTTATGTACTTCCCCTTTATGGTTTCCCGAGGTCAGTTCAAGCTCCAACTCTTGAGTCCCGATCAGCAGTCCCGGTATTATGTTGTCGGAGCTAAGCTTTTCCTCAGTCACCTTTATCACCCTTGCCTTCTCATATACAGCCTGAGAAGGATCCGGCTCTTTCATGCTTGTGTATATGAAAATGAGTGCTGCAGATATTATAATGACAATAATTGTCGGCCAAATACCCTTTAGTGTCTTCATCAATCTCACCTCAAATGTTCTTTATCATAATCATTATAATAAATAGACCATGTATAAGTAAAGAAAAAAAGCGGCTGCGGCTGTATTTGCAGCTCATATTCCTTTTTAGTATGTAAAGGATTTCTTATGTATTATAAAAAAGGACAGTTATCTGCCCCACAGATAACTGTCCTATAGCTCTATTTTGTCTGGTTGATTATGCCACTCAGATAGTATATATCTCTTTTCCTTCCGTATGCCAGCTTCTTTGCCCATTGGGTGTCCAAGCTTTTTAGTCCTTCATTGCTGCATAGCTCTGCCTTCTTTATATTTATACCGCAGAAGCTGTATTTACGCTTTAACTCTGCATTTATATAATCCAGCGAAAGCTCAGGCAGCAGCCTTAAGTTGATTTCCTTTGTTTCATACAATGGACTGTATGTAACATATACCTCCAAAGCTGCGTTTTTCTTTGCAATCATAGTCAAGCCTCTAAGGAGCTTTTCTTCTCCTTTAACAACGGAATCCCTGAGACTACCCCATGGCAGATTAATATGAATACTGTCGACAGAGCCTGACAGCTCTTCCGGCATATCCAATGCATCGCAAATAACAAACATAACATTATCAAGCCCACCCTTAGTCACTTTCCTTCCGGCTCTTTTGGAGCTTTCCAGCATGTTGTCAGCTACCGCATCAAGCCCAATATAAAAGCCAGCTTTGTCTTTGCTTGCCTTTCTATATGAAAAACTGCCATCTCCAGTTCCAATATCCATATATATGTTTTTATAGCTGCTGCAGATTGCTTTATATGCCTCTGCACTAAAATCCTCTAATGCATTGCCTTTTAATACTTTCATTACTACTCCTCCGCTTCCTTTCTATATGATAAAAAGAAAGCTTCGGAGGACCTCGGACTACGCTATAGCTGCAGATCCGATATATAGTAAATGAAAATAAAGACCATCGATGTTAACCGTAATCGTTTTTAATAATTATGAATTAGCAGGGGTGACGCATATTTCCACACCTTTCCAATTTACTTATATCATCTGTTAAGTTTATTTATTGAGCTTGTTATAGTAAACCGATTACGATCGGCTTTGGATCGTAATCGGTTAAAAAAGCTTATTTCTGGCTGTATCCGCCGCCAAGTTTTTCCTTAAGAGTAGCTTGTGCAGCCGCTAGTCTTGCTATCGGCACTCTGAAAGGTGAGCAGGATACATAGTTGAGTCCTACCATATGGCAGAATTCGATGGAGTTAGGATCTCCGCCATGCTCTCCGCAGATACCAAGCTTGATTTCAGGTCGTGTAGACTTACCAAGGTCCGCAGCCAGCTTAACCAGCTTGCCTACGCCGCCTCTGTCAAGAGTCATGAATGGATCTTGCTCGAATATACCCTTTTCGAGGTAATCCTTTATGAACTTACCCGCATCATCTCTTGAGAAGCCGTATGTCATTTGAGTCAAATCGTTTGTTCCGAAGGAGAAGAATTCTGCAACCTTAGCTATTTCATCAGCTGTTACAGCTCCTCTTGGAACTTCAATCATTGTACCAAACATATATTCTAATTCTATGCCGGATTCCTTAATGAGATTATCAGCAAGTGTTCTGCATACATCTCTCAAGAACTCAAGCTCCTTAACATCTCCAACCAGAGGAATCATAATCTCCGGATGAACATCTATGCCCTTTTCCTTCTTAACTGTAATAGCTGCTTCTATTATAGCTCTTGTCTGCATTTCAGCTATTTCAGGATAAGTAATGGCAAGACGGCAGCCTCTGTGACCAAGCATCGGGTTGAACTCATGCAAGCTTTCAACTCTTGACTTCAATGCTTCGAATGTAAGTCCCATAGTCTTTGCCAATTCAGCTATATCTTCATCAGCATGCGGTAAGAACTCATGCAGCGGTGGGTCAAGAAGTCTTATTGTAACAGGTCTTGCTCCCATAGCCTCGAATATTCCTACAAAGTCCTTTCTTTGGTATGGAAGAAGCTTTTCTAAAGCAACCTTTCTCTCTTCAAGAGTTTCAGCAACTATCATTTCTCTTACAGCAGCTATTCTGTCCTCTTCGAAGAACATGTGCTCTGTACGGCAGAGACCTATACCTTCTGCGCCAAACTTGACAGCTTGCTCTGCATCCTTTGGTGTATCAGCGTTTGTTCTTACCTTAAGCTTTCTTATTTCATCTGCCCAGCCCATTAATGTTCCGAAGTGGCCTGAAAGCTCAGGAGCCATTGTAGCTATAACACCTTCATATACATTTCCTGTGCTTCCGTCAAGGGATATGAAATCACCTTCAACATATGTCTTGTCACCTATTATAAATTTCTTCTCTTCTTCTTTAACCTTTAAAGCTTCGCAGCCGGCTACGCAGCACTTACCCATACCTCTTGCAACAACCGCAGCGTGGGAAGTTCTTCCGCCTCTTGCTGTAAGTATACCTTGTGCCTCAACCATACCTTCAAGGTCTTCAGGTGAAGTCTCAAGTCTAACAAGTATAACCTTTTCACCCTTCTTTGCAGCATGTACTGCATCTTCAGCCGTGAAGTAAACCTTACCTGAAGCAGCTCCGGGTGAAGCAGGCAGACCTTTTGCTATTACCTTTGCATTCTTAAGTGCAGCTGTTTCGAAGGTTGGGTGCAGAAGCTGGTCTAATTGAGAAGGCTCTACTCTCATAACTGCTTCTTCCTTGGATATCTTGCCTTCTTCTACCATTTCAACTGCCACTCTCAGTGCAGCTGCTGCAGTTCTCTTCCCATTTCTTGTTTGAAGCATGAAGAGCTTGCCCTTTTCAATTGTAAACTCTATATCCTGCATATCTCTGTAGTGGTTTTCAAGTAATGTTGATACTTCCATGAACTGGTCATAAACTTCTTTGTTTATTTCCATCAATTTGTCTATTGTAAGCGGTGTTCTGATACCTGCAACAACGTCTTCACCTTGTGCATTCATCAGGAACTCACCGAGCATCTTAGCTTCGCCTGTTCCAGGATCTCTTGTAAATGCAACACCAGTTCCGCAGTCATCTCCCATATTTCCAAATACCATTGATTGTACGTTAACAGCTGTTCCAAGGCTTCCGGGAATGTTGTTCAACTGTCTGTATATTATAGCTCTTTCATTGTTCCAGGATCTGAATACTGCTGTTACTGCATGGAGCAATTGTGCTCTTGAATCCTGCGGGAAATCTTCTCCCTTTACTTCCTTATAAAGAGCCTTGAATTTTGCTACAACTTCTTCCAGATCATCTGCTGTCAAATCTGTATCAAACTTAGCACCCTTGTGTTCCTTTATCTCATCAAGAACTCTCTCGAACTTTGACTTAGGGATCTCCATAACAACGTCTGAGAACATCTGTATGAATCTTCTATAGCTGTCCATAGCAAATCTTTTGTTGTTAGTAACCTTCTCAACTGTTTTGACAGTTACATCATTAAGACCCAGATTAAGTACTGTATCCATCATGCCAGGCATTGAGAACTTAGCACCTGATCTTACCGACACCAGCAATGGATTGTCTCCGCCGCCGAAGGTCTTTCCTGTTTCTTTTTCAAGAGCTGCCAATTGTTCATGGATTTGATCTATAAGCTCTTGCCATAATTGCTTTCCTTTTACATAGTACTCATTACAAGCTTCAGTTGTAATTGTGAATCCTGGAGGCACCGGCAAACCTATATTTGTCATTTCTGCAAGGTTTGCACCCTTACCACCCAACAGATCCTTCATGTTGGCTTTTCCTTCTTTAAAATTGTAAACGTATTTCTTCACTATTTGTTTACCTCCTTTAGTGTTTGAAGTATAATGCTTGCAGTTTCTTCAATTGCTTTATCGGTTACGTCTATAACGCGGCAACCAATACGAGTCATGATTTCTTCTGCATATTTTAACTCAAAAGCTATTCGTTCCAAACTTGCATAGTTTGCTCCACTACTTAGCCCATGAGCTTTTAACCTTTCAATTCTTATGGCATTCAGCTTCTCCGGATTACTGATTAGTCCGACTATTTTATGGCTTGGTATCTCAAATAACTCCTTTGGAGGAGCCACTTCGGGCAGCAAAGGTATATTTGTTACCTTTACGTTCTTACTTGCAAGGTACATACTTAAGGGCGTTTTTGAGGTTCTTGAAACTCCTATCAAAACCAAATCTGCCTTCTTTATACCTCTGGGATCCTTACAATCATCATACTGAACGGCGAACTCAATAGCTTCAACCATGTTGAAATACTCTTCATCCAGCTTTCTATGTACACCTACCGTATATGTAGGCTGCTGTCTTACCACACTGGCTATTGCATCAATGGCATTGCCCATAATGTCTACGCAAGCAATGTCATATTTTTTTGCTTCAGCCAGAAGATATTCCTTCAAGCCTGGCAGTACAAGTGTAAACATAATGACACTATTAAGATCCTTAGCCTCATTGATAACCTCATGTAAAGTCTCTATTTCAGTCGCATAAGGTATTCTTTTAATTTCCAGATCGCACTGAGCAAACTGTCCGGTAGCCGCTTTGGCTACCTGCTCGGCAGTTTCACCAATAGAATCTGATACTACATATATAATTGCTCTTTCCATGCTTGCCCTCCCTTTTTACTGCTTGCAGAGTTCGTATAAGAGCTTAGTAATATTTGTCTTTGATACCTTCCCTGTAATACGAAAGACGCTTTTCCCCTCATCATTGACAAAGGGCTCGATTACAGGTATGCTGTCTATTTCCCTCAGAATAATCTTCCCGGCAGCTTCATAAGCACTTTCATCATCGGTGGTATATACCAGATTCGGCATCCTGGTCATAATCATTGCAACAGGAACCTTATGAATATCATTATTACCCATGGCGATTTTTATGAAATCCTTTCTTGATACCACTCCGGTAATTGCACCTTTATTTTCAACATAAATAGTACCTACATTTTCTAGGAATAATGTGACAATGGCATCATAAACCATTGTGTCCTCTGATACAACAACAGGATTGCTCTTGATATCCTTTACCTTAATACTTTTAATAAAGTCTGAAGCTACATTATCTATGAGCTTACCTGAGTAGAAGTACCCGACCTTTGGTCTCGCCTCAAGTATGTCTGACATTGTCAAAATGGTAAGATCAGGTCTTAGAGCTGCTCTGGTCATATTCAACATTTCTGCCAGTTGTTCACTGGTAATAGGCTGATGCTTCTTTACAAGTTCTATGATAAGTTTTTGGCGGCTTGAAAATTCGATGCTAACACCCTCTTTACCATTACTTCAAATTACATTATACCACTTATACCAATGAAATACCAATATCTTTATTTAGAAGTACATTGTGTATTATTTACTCAGATTAAGCAAATATACCAAAATAAATACTAACACATGGATTTCCATGTCTGCAACATATTTTGATAAAAATAACATTATTTTTACTATTGTCTCAGATGATTTGGATGCACTTATCCTGTGTCCGTACAGCACATAAAAAACCCTTTGGTACAGCTTTCTAATTCTGCCAAAGGGTTTGTTCCTACTGCTTTATCTGAGAACTTGTGTCTGTCGTTGTATTAAAGGTGGGGTCATTGGTAAAAATCAGACTTTCTGTTTCCATGCCCTTACCCTCTTCTCCCGGCTGCCTGCTGCCTTTATTGGTGAGCCTGCCGGTAAAGCTCTTCATTTCTTCAGCTGCATTCTTAATCCTGTTAGCCACATCTTCAGCTGCATTTGTAATGGCATTGCTTACATTGATTAATTCTTTATTGGGCCTTTCTACCTCTATTACACATTTCGAAAGCAGCGCCACTGCAGCACCTATAGCTGTAATCTGAGGTATTATTACCGCTCCCAGCGCTCCGGCCGTTACAGGTATATCAAGTATAACATATTCATCCTTTTTTACTCTTATTCTGCTTACATTACCTGAGTTCAATATGCTTTTCAGCTTATCTAAGGCTTCATTACCTTTTACAGTAATAGATTCAGTCCATTTCTTGCTGCCTTGCTCCTCGATGCTTATAAGTGCATCCACCACATTGCCGTTTGACAGCTCAAGGGCTTCCTTTGCCTGCTTATAGGTCACTCCTGTCCTATCCCTAATAATGTCTATTTTTTCAAGTGTTATATCCATGGTACTATCTCCTTTCAAAGATCAATACTATGCTTGATTCAGCCGCGATTGTCATCTATAGGCAGCTGTCCGCATGAACAACAGATAGCAGCTATTGATTGCTATCCTTTATCTCATCCAGAAAGCTCAAAGATTTAAAATCCTTTTCAAGATGACTTCTCACGAACTCTCTTGTGATTTTATCAAGCTCATTGAAAATAGTATTATCAATTTTCAATGTGTTTAATCTTGAAATTTGAGTATTTAATAGAATTTTTGCAAATTCCAGCGTACCCGGACTTATGCGCAAGGCTTCGCTATCCAGCTCACTGCAGCTGCTGCATAATACGCCGCCAAGCATGGTACTGAATCTGCCATAGCTGTCTTCTTTCTTTTTACAGTTCACGCATCTGCTAATATTTGGCCTGAAACCGCTGATGTCCATCAGCTTAAGCTGGTATGCCAAACTCAAAAGCCCCACGCTGAACTCACCTGCTGCAAGATAATGCAGCACATTTGCCAGCAGCAGAAACAGCTTTTCGCTTGGTATGTCTTCATCTGTTACATAATCGGCAATTTCAATAAAAAATGCTCCGTAGGAAAGCTTTAAAAGGTCTTTTCTAATATTATAGAATGCCTCTTTTGTCTCAGCCTGAGTTACATGATAAAAGTTGGCTCCTTTATATAAGACAAACTCACTGAAAACAAATACTTCACAAGATGAAAGAAGGCTGCTTCTGGGTTTTCTGCAGCCTTTTGCTATAGCCTTTATCTTACCCTTACCTCTTGTCAAAATGGTAAGTATCTTATCGGCCTCGCCAATATTAGTGTGCTTGAGTACAATACCCTGTATATGCAATATAGACATGCTATTCTCCTGCTACTTGTAACCAAGATTTTTAAGTGTAAGTGTGTTATTACGCCAGTTCTTTCTAACCTTTACCCATAATTGCAGATTCACTTTACAATCCAAAAGATTTTCAATATCCAGTCTGGCTTTGCTGCCTATTTCCTTCAGCATACTTCCCTTACTGCCTATTATGATTCCTTTATGTGAGTCTTTTTCACAATATATAGTACCCTCTATATCTATGATACTGCCACCCTCACGTTCCTTCATAGTGAAAATTTCAACAGCTGTTCCGTGGGGTACTTCATCAGAGGTAAGCTCAAGTATCTTCTCCCTGATAAGCTCAGATACAATGAATTTTTCAGGTACATCTGTATAAATATCTGCCGGAAAATACATCGGTCCTTCAGGCAAATTCTTGCCGATCTCCTTCATAAGCTCTTCAAGGTTTTCACCTTCTCTGGCTGAAACAGGTATGATACTGTCAAAATATTCTTCATGTATAATCAGCGACGCAGCAATTTTCTCAAGCTTGGATTTTTCTATCTTGTCTATTTTGTTTAGCACAAGTATTACCGGTACCTTTACCTGCCTTGCTACATCTATTATTTCCATGTCGCCGGTACCAATCTCCTCTGAGCAATCCAGAACTATAACAACTACATCTACGCCTTTAAGTGAATCTGTAGCTGTATTGACCATATACTCGCCCAACTTATGCTTTGGTTTGTGTATACCGGGTGTATCAATAAAAATAATCTGTGAATCATCGGTAGTATATATGCATCGTATGGAGTTTCTGGTTGTCTGAGGCTTGCTGGATATTATGGTTACACGCTCACCTATTAATCTGTTTATCAATGTAGATTTCCCTACATTAGGTCTGCCTATAATTGATACAAAGCCTGATTTGAAACTACCCATCATTACACCCGCCTTCATCTTTTGTAATATACTTTAAAATTATTGCCTTTATTTAAATGAAACAAAAGCTTCGGGAAGCAGTTCCCTTAATCTATATGTCTTTATATCCTTTCCGTTTTCAAATACCAGCTTGATGTCAAGCCCAAACTCGGACATAAACTGCCTGCATATACCGCAGGGATAAGTATAATCACCGCTGCTGCCCACTATTGCGATTGCCTCAAATTCAGTCTCCCCCTCGGAAATGGCTTTTGAAAAAGCTACTCTTTCTGCACAAATAGTTGCTCCGTAAGATGAATTTTCTATGTTGCAGCCTGTATATATCCTGCCTGATTTGGTTAGAAGAGCTGCTCCTACTTTAAAGTTTGAGTATTTCACATATGCGTTTTGCATTGCCTCTTTTGCCTTATTAACCAATAAACTTTCGTCCATAAAATCACTCCTTAATCTCTATTGTCGCATAATTAGGCACTATCTGTATCCATGTGTTGCCGGTATTCAGTTTTATTTCATTACCTTTAAGGTCCTTGTATACTGTCTTGCTTTTGCGGCTGCTTTTACTCCACTCTACCTCTATAAGCTTGCCGCCTGTCATATAATATCCTCTGCCTTTTCCAATATTGCTGACTTCAAGTCTGCCTACATCATCCAGTACCTTTACACCTACCATCTCGACAATGATATTGACAGTGCTTATTTTCTCTCCGGTCTCTTTATCTATATCATTCTTACCGTTTATCATTCTATAAAAAAGCTTATTACTTTCATCATATTCAAAGCTCGGAACATAGTTCTTATCATATCTGATTGAAATGCCCTTTACCGCTTTCCCGTCAAGCCCGGTAAACTCATTATTAAAGCTGAAATACTGGGGTGCAGGAGAATTTTCCTTTTTCTTGGTGGCAATAACCTCTCTCATAAGCTTGGTGCTTGTGTAGAGGTTATGCGGTGCACTTCTATCTTTTGATCTCCAAAAACACGGATCTCCATTAAGATCATTTAGAGCATCCACTTTTAAGCTGTCAATATCCGAAAGTGCCTGTTCACTGCCTCCGCAGTGTACGTATACAGCGTTATACTCCATAGCTTCATCTATAAAATATGGTCTTGCGCTTCTTACAGGTCCTATTTTGTCAGCTTCATTATGATGAAATATTGCCAGATACCGTGTTATTTTACCCTCAACCGGAAACTCATATACAATTTCAGCCTTGGATATGCCGGATTGAGGTCTGGCTGCAGCCTGATTATCTATCATAACTGCTATAGGTCTCAACCTGCTTGTAAATTCATCCTCGATTCCAATATTGGTCAATGTACAAACAAACGCACTTGTTGTTGGCGTAGGCTCTGGTGTAGCTTCGACTGTAGGTGTCGGTGTTACGGCTTCAGCAGTAGGTACAACATCAGCATCGCCGGAAGTATCTTCTGCCTTTTTACAGGCTGTGAATACAGTCATAAGTAAAATAAATACTAAAACACAACAAATAACTTTTCTCCTATACATTGGTTAACCCTCTTTCTATAAAAATTAAGCTAATAGTTTGAACAACAGATATGTTAAACAAGTCCCCAGTATGCTGCCTACCAGCACCTCAATAAAGCTGTGTACTCCTGTTTCTATCCTGCTTTCAATTATAAGGATACCTAATACTGCGCTTAAAATACATACAATGACATTACTACTCAACATAAATATTGCAGTGACAATTGAAGCAGCTACCGCCGAATGACCGCTGGGCATACCTCCTTGTACCAGTTTTTGTGAATTGTAAATGTACTTAAACGCTACTACTATTGCAAGTACTCCAAGAATACTGATAAATGCAATATGCATTTCGTTTTCCTTTATAGATTGAATGACAGTATCTGTATAGTTGACAGCCTTATCAATAAACAAAAGATAGCCTATTAGTACAGAAACAATTGCAGATACAAGCACGGCACCCGCCGCAACATCCTTCGATATTCTGGCCAATGGGTGAAACTTATCGGTATACATATCCACTGTCTTCTCAATTGCCGTATTGATCATTTCACATATAACCACCATTGCAATTACCAACAGAAGTATCATGATATCATATTTGGACAATTGGAGAAAAATACTGCCCAGTAAAACCATCAGGGCAGCAAAAAAATGTATCCGCATATTTCTCTGTGTTTGAAGACAATATATTATGCCTTCCACAGAATGCTTAAAGCTTTGAAGCATACTTCTTTTTTTCAAAACAGTTACCTCAATTACCTATTAATATTCAGCATCTCAAGTATCTTATCCTGCTTTTGAAACATGTTTTTTTCATCTTTTTCTTCTTCATGATCATAACCCAGCAGATGAAGCATGCCATGAACCAGCAGAAAAGCCAACTCCCTGTCAAAGCTGTGATTGTATTCTTCGGCTTGAGCCTTGGCCATTTCCATGGATATGACTATATCTCCCAGAGGCAGCTCCTCTTCGATAAACTCATCCTCTTCCGTCTCTTCTGCGTAATTCTCTTCATCAAACTCCATCATAGGAAAGGACAGCACATCTGTAGGTGCATCAATACCCCTGTATTCCTTGTTTAGATCAGCTATTTCACTATTGTTCACAAACGAAATACTTATTTCATACTCATCCTCGCACTCTTCGAACTCAAGCACACCTTTAACTACCGTTTCAACAAAGCTCTCCAGCTTCTCATCAACAGCTATAAGCTCTTGTCTGTTGTCAATCAATACGGTCATAATATACCTCCTTACTTCGTTTCGTCGGTGGTTACTGATCACTGGTTACTGGCTTCCAGCATGACTTCGAAGCGTTTCTTATACCAGTGACTAGCGACTAGTGACCAGCTACCTACAGCTGGTTATCACCAGTTGTCATATCCGGATATTCTATTCTGTCATGGAAAATACCTGCTAATACCTTTACAAATGCTTTGGCAATTTTGTCCAAATCCTTGAGAGTCAGCTCACAGTTTTCCAATTGACCATCCTGCAGCTTATCATTTATTATTTTTTTCACTCCCTGCTCCACCTGATCCTGAGTGGGCTCAGTCAACGACCTAATATAAGCTTCAACAGAATCCGCAAGCATTACTATTGCAGCTTCCTTGCTCTGAGGCTTTGGAAAAGGATATCTGAACTTATCTTCGGTTATCTGCTCTCCACCCTCTGTATTCAGCGCTTTATGATAGAAATAAGCCGTCAAGGTGTTTCCGTGGTGCTGCCTGATAATGTTTATTACAGATGATGGCAGCTTATGCTTCTTAGCAATATCAACCCCATCCCGTACATGAGATGTGATTATAAGTGCACTAAGATTTGGCGTTATTTTATCATGTGGATTATCTTTAGTTATCTGGTTTTCCTTGAAGAAATATGGTCTTTTTATTTTCCCTATATCATGATAGTATGAAGCTACTCTACATAGCAGTGAATTGGCATCAACCTCTTCAGCAGCTGATTCAGAAAGATTTCCTACAAGTATGGAATGGTAATATGTTCCGGGAGCTTCAATCAGAAGCCTCCTCATAAGCGGTTGATTAGGATTGGATAGCTCCAGGAGCTTTATAGGTGTAATAATGTCAAATATTGTTTCCAGGAAGGGCAGAGTTCCAATAGTCAGTATTGCTGATAAGACTCCTCCTCCCAGACCATATAACACTTCAGCTATTATTGACTTTATTTCCGCGTGATTATGCAAGCCGAAGCTGGTAATCAGCAGTGCACTTAAAATACTTACTCCCAGACCCGCATACACTATTGTACTTCTGTGATTGGTATTATGCACCATTACGGCACCAAGGATGCCTGTAAGCAACATTATGGACATGACAGGAACATCCATTGCGGTTATGTATCCTATCAATACTGTCATAACAATATTTGCAAGGATAGCTGCTTTGGGATTCAACATAATTGATGCTATCATAGCAAATGCGGGAAGAATTATCAAATATACTGAAATAAGCCTTGTAGCCACCGAAAAAGCAACTCCCAGCACCATTATCATGCATAACAGAAATAAGCTGCCATGATTGTTCCATATTTTTTTATCATACATACCAAGGTATAAGCAAATTATAAAAATACATACCACACTTATAATGGTATAGCCGCTGTATATACTCAAATCATGTATATTGTTTCCATTATCCAGAAGTCCGTATGCTTCCAGAAGCTTCAGCTGGTGCTGCTTAACCTCCTGACCCTTGCTTATAATAAGAGTACCTCTTTTTATTATTACATCCTCTACATTTTCCAATGCTTCAGCACGATTGGCTTCTGTTGCTTCACTATTATAGAACATATTTGGTTTAATAAGCATTATGGATATATTTGAGCCTATTTCATTCAAACTGCTTTCCTCTATCTTATCAGAAAAAAAATCACGAATTATCTGTCTTTTTGCCTCAAGCTGATCCTCAGTAATTTTTTGGTCAAGAACCTGATTGATAATATAGTTGATATTGAGCTTCAGCTTAGCCAAGTCATTATCATCAGCTCTAAGCAGCGTCAAAATGCTTTTTCTGTCAATACCGATATTGGTTATTTGCTCCATGGCTTCAGTCTTTTGAGCAATATCCATTTCTTCCGTTTCTCTGATTGTATATAAGTTCTTAAAAAAAAGATCAATTTTCTCAACAAGCTCTATTTGCACAGTCAAATCAAATTCATATACAGGCTGCACATTTTCCTCTGCATCCAGCTTCCGCTGCTCTGTAGCAGCCCTGTCAACCATATTGGAAGGCGCATAAATATCTTCAAGTGCAATGTCTCCCGCCTTCAAGTTGTATTTATGGGGGACAGAACCGAACATAAAAATTACAAAAAGTGCAGCAAACAAGCTTCCCAATACTATAAGTTTTATTGCAACGGTGTTTTTACCCAAGCCTTTAAGGTTTTCAATAGGTTGTCCTAAAGCCTTTTGAAGCTTTGACATTTTCATCACCTGCTTTAATCAGAAAAGCTGTCGCCTTCCTTTTCTTTTTTTATTTCATACTTTTCGTAAGCTTTTATTATGTCTTGAACAAGCTTATGCCTGACTACATCCTTTTCATTGAAATACACAAACTCAATACCCTTTACACTATTCAATATTTCTATTACTTCCTTCAAGCCGGAGTATTTTCCTCTTGGAAGATCTATTTGAGTTATATCTCCGGTAATAATGCACTTTGAGCCAAAGCCAAGCCTTGTCAAAAACATCTTCATCTGCTCAGGTGTAGTATTTTGAGCTTCATCCAAAATAATATAGGAATCATTCAGAGTTCTACCTCTCATGTAAGCCAAAGGAGCTACTTCAATGAGACCCCTTTCAAGGTTTTTTTGATACACATCTGCACCCATTATATCATGCAGCGCATCGTATAATGGTCTTAAATAGGGATCAACCTTGTCCTGTAAATCCCCGGGCAAAAATCCAAGCTTTTCACCTGCTTCTACGGCAGGCCTTGTCAGTATTATTCTGTTTACTTCCCTGTTTTTAAAAGCCTTTACAGCTGCAGCCATTGCAAGGTATGTCTTGCCTGTACCTGCCGGACCTATTCCAAAGACAACATCATTACCATAGATTGCATCCATATACTTCCTCTGTCCTACCGTCTTGCACCTTATTGCCTTACCCCTTGAAGTTGTAATTATGACGTCATTCAAGTTTTCAGTTTTTGCTTCCTGACCTTCTTTAACCAGATGAATTGTATAATCTACTGTATGATTTGTAATTATTTCTCCGTCGGCATGCTTCTTCATAAGTATATCCAGCGTCCTTTTCGCCATTTCTACAGATTTATTATCACCGAGTATTCTCAACTCTCCTTCTCTTACTATAATATCTACCTTATACTCATCCTCAATTAGTCTTAAATTCTGGTCGTAGTTCCCGAATACGCTTATCATATCATTCATATCTGTATAAAGTATGCTTGTTTCCATCATGTCATTTGTCAAGTTTTTATCCTCCTATTATCATGTATATTTATCATTAGTTTACACTAATTTTTTGCTTTACACCAATATCTTCCAAAACCTCTACCGTAATTTTAGCTTTTACGCATGAATCCTCTACATAGTAATCTATATTCTTGTTAAGTATAACTGCATTTTCCGGTATCTGAATCCTAATTTTCTGGTTAAGTCTTTCGGCGCACCTTGCCTTTGCTTCATCTACGGTAACAATTTTTTCAACGGGCATGAGCTCCTCATACCTTGTTTTTATCAGTTTGACAGGAAACACAAAATCGCCAAAGCACAGTATGTTTTTTACTTCCTCATATGAGTTATAGTCTTGATACTTTACATTTTCCTTTGCAGAAAAGCTTTTACCCATTATGTCCAATTTATATCTGGTTATTGATCTTCCGGTAGCTTTATATTCAATTTGTACCAACGGTATTTCTTCTGCATCCTCATACCATGTCCTTGCAGTAACCTGTGCCATTGAATGTACATACCTAGGCTCCATACCTTCTCTCACTATAGTTCCTGTAACAAGTATCTGTCCCTTCTTTACAGTAGCACCGTCCTTGACCAAACCATCTCCATTAAGCACCAGCAGCTTGTTGATTACACCATTTTTAGCTGCTACAATATCACAATAATCCGTCTTGCTTATAATTGGTGGTGCTTCCTTTTTTTCCACTACCTCCACTAAGGCTTTGGTTCCTTTTATCTGTACGCCTATCCAGGCAAGCTGATTCATTCTGATAAGCATGCTGTTTTCCAAATCTCTCTTATCAATTGATGATTTGCTTGCTCCCTCTCTAAGACCTTCACGGTAAAGATATTGAAGTATCTCACTCTTTTCTATGTTTTTTGCTCCTACTATTTCAATCATCCATATGTGTGAGCTTATATAGTATAAGAATAAAATCATAATTAAAGCTATCAGGCTTAACAGCTTATGCTTTTTGATGCTTCTGAATACGAAGGGAAATCCCCGCTTATCAACAATACTAATACTGCTATCTGTCTTCCTGACTATATCCCTCAGCTTATTAAAATTATTCAAACCAATTTTAGCTCTGATGGTTGTATAGTTCTGACGTTTTATATCCCATATATATATTCCGTTGATGATTGCAAGATTGATAAACCTCTCAATTTTCAACCCTTCAACAATAATAATAGCATATCCTCTAAAATAATTCCATATTCGTATGATAAACACACAGATTCCTCCAATCCTAGAACAACAGAAGAAATTGCATAACAATTTCAACACACCGTTTCAATAAGGCGGAAGATATGCTTACCGCCTATAATTTTGAATGACTGCCGGCACCTAAAGAACTGTGGGCATTTTTCACCTTGTTATAACTCCACACCGCTAATAACGCCTTCTATTATAATTTCTTCCTGGAAAATGGTCTTAATGTTCAGATTAGAGCCGTTTATCTTTATTATGCCGGTACCTGAATTCACTCTGATCTGCTCTTCACTGTATTCTATAATCCCTTTATGATTCTCCACAGAAACCTGAGCTGTACCTATAATAACTACCTTCGAAACATCCATTACGATATCCTTGGGAAGATCAAAAACATTGGATATGGTTTCCTTGATATTCTTAGATTTCTTGTTCATGCATACCCACCTCTATATATGTTTATGTTAATGCTGTATTTGGAAGAACATTTTGACAAACAAAAAGAAGGCAGCGAAAACCAACATTTCACTGCCTTCACTTGTCATGCTTCTACCTTATACTGCGTTTAAATGCTCTCGGGCGTCCCAGAATTTCTGCTGCCAATACACTTCTCTGCATGTCCCCGGTAACAGCCTCTATTAAGCTGTATTGCTCATCCTGATCATTGTAAACTATATCGACATTGCCAGCATCTAAATCAGAAAAGAATCCTTCCTGCTGAGTTCCTTCCATTGAGTTGAACCGCATGCTGCCTAAACCCGAGCCCTCCTCAACAGATGATATATGCGGCTGCTGTACCGGCTGTGCTTTTATTTGCTTTGCATTACCTTCATTAAGCTTAACCTGCTGCCTGCCGCCTGGCTTTACTACTGTTGAACTTCTGTTGCCGCTACCCATGGTAGTGCTTGATTGTCTATAAGCCGCAGGCTGCTGCTTTATGTTTTTTCTATCTGGTGATGTACCCGCTGCCTGCTTTTTACCTTGCTCTGATAATGACTTGATTACTATAGAGCCAATAGCCATAATAAATACAATTATCAGCGATTCCACAGCATCACTCCTTTCGGATGATGTATATTATTTATACTATTTCTTTGGCTTTTCTATTGTTTCAGTTTTAGCAGTTTTTGATATTGAATCCCTCATCTGCGTATCAGCCTGAATGTTCTGAAGCTGATAATAATCCATTACTCCCAATTTGCCGCTTCTTAGTGCTTCCGCCATTGCCTTTGGAACCTCAGCCTCGGCTTCAACAACCTTTGCACGCATTTCTTGAACGGAAGCTTTCATTTCCTGCTCCTTGGCCACAGCCATAGCGCGTCTTTCTTCAGCTTTTGCCTGAGCTATTCTCTTATCTGCTTCTGCCTGGTCTGTCTGCAGTTGAGCGCCAATGTTTCTTCCAACATCCACATCAGCTATGTCAATAGATAGAATCTCAAATGCTGTTCCCGAGTCCAAGCCTTTTGCCAATACAGTTCTGGAAATCAGGTCAGGGTTTTCCAGTACAGCCTTATGACTTTCAGAGCTTCCTACTGTTGTTACAATACCTTCACCGACTCTGGCAATTATAGTCTCCTCTCCTGCACCACCGACTAATCGTTCAATATTCGCTCTTACTGTTACTCTTGCTTTTGCCCTTACTTCGATACCGTCTTTAGCAACTGCTGCAACTACAGGAGTTTCAATAACCTTTGGGTTTACACTCATTTGCACTGCATTTAAGACATCTCTGCCGGCCAGGTCAATTGCTGCTGCTCTTTCAAAGCTGAGGTCTATATCTGCTCTTTGCGCTGCAATAAGTGCATTTACAACTCTGTCCACATTGCCTCCTGCAAGGTAGTGTGCCTCAAGCTGGTTTACTGTAACACCCAAGCCTGCTTTTCTTGCTTTTATTAAAGGATTTACTATTCTGCTTGGTATTACCCTTCTGAGCTTCATACCTACGAGGTTGAATATTCCTACATTAACACCCGCAGATATTGATGAAATCCATAAACCAAGCGGAACAAAGCTAAAGAAAATTGTCACTCCGAGTAAAACAAGAAAAATAATGATTAAAGCTTCAAACATATGATTACCTCCCATTATTATTTATTTATTTCTCTTACGATTATCCTTCTGCCTTCAATGCGTATCACCTCTACACCTGCATCCTTCTCTATGAATTCTCCCTCTGATACCGCATCAAGCCTTTCATTCTCAACCAAAACCATTCCTGAAGATCTCAGAGGTGTTACTGCAACACCTTTTTTACCAAGAAACCTTGAGTAATCAAGATTGCTTGAATAGCCTTCTTCATTTTTCTGCTCGGTGTTAAGAATAAGCTTACCAATAGCCCTTTTCCCTATACCCACCTTGTAAAGCAGTATTGCAAGCAAGACTAAAACAGCTGCAGTTCCTAGTATCATTAAAGTCGCTTCGTATATACTGTTTGATAGAAGAACTATACTGATAATGACACATATTATTCCTCCTGCTCCTGCTATTCCAAAGCCCGGTACTACTGCCTCCACCAGAAGCAGTACAAGACCTATAACATATAAGAACGCAGTAAAAAGAGATAAATTTTCTATTATACCCATATTTTCACCCCCCTTTCTAAGTTGTTTCAAGAGCACATTGGTATTTACCGTTATTTACTTATATTTGATAAGTATGCTTCAATGGCGGAGATATCTGCCATATCCTTTTCTCTTCCAAGCTTAAGCTTCTGCTTTTTTATGCTTTCAATACTTGCTACCTGAAAGCCATCTATGATTTCTACACTGTCAACATTCCAGTTTTCAAAAAGTTCTATTATATCATCTACCTTGATTGCCCTTCCGCATTTTTCGAAATACTCTCCTGCATTACTATCCAACAGCATATCCATAAGTCCTGTTGTACAACCTGCGTCTATATCGGCCGTACTTTTTCTTATCCCATGCATAACCATCCCTGCTCCTGCCGTTATCCAGTATTGATCTCTTGGCCATTCATAGCCTTTTAGAACTCTAACAATGTCATCCTTACTGAGCATTTGCTCCTCCAATCCTATGTTATACAAATACATAGCAGTTTACTATACATTTATGCTTATTACATTCTTTTAAATGCTGAAATGTCGCAATATAATAACAAGATGTCATACTTGTTAAATATTCAACATTATGGCTATTATTCCTTTAATTTCCCATACAAAGTTATGTATAATATATTTATTTCCTTAACTCCTGTAATTATATGCAAAAAGCAAAAAACTGAAATCCTGTTCAGGATTTCAGTTTATAAATGCTTAATAAAAGCCTTTATTGTAAATGCTGTTTTACTATGCTATTTACAAGTTTTCCGTCTGCTCTGCCCTTTACCCTTGGCATCAGGGCGCTCATAACTTTACCCATATCCCTGGCACTTTGGGCACCAACCTCTAATATGGTGTCGGAAACGATTTGATTAAGTTCTTCTTCACTAAGCTGCTCAGGCAAATAGCCCATTAATATATCTATTTCCCTGTTAACGTCTTCAATTAAATCAGGTCTGTTGCCTCTTTCAAATTCAGGCAGCGAGTCTTTTAGTTGCTTAATTTGCTTAGCTATGACCTCTATGACACCCTCATCATCCAATTCAATTTTTTTGTCTTTCTCAATCTGCAGAATGCCTGCCCTTACCATAGTAACTGCTTTTTTCTTTATTGTGTTTTTATCTCTCATCGCAGATTTGAGATCTTCCTGTAATACATCTTTGAGGGACATTTCATCAACCTTCTTTATTTCGTTTTTCTTTTTCTTGCAGCTTCAGATTTTTTTCTTCTTTTAACGCTTGGACTTTCGTAATGTTCTCTCTTTCTAACTTCAGCTAAAACCCCAGCTCTAGCACATTTCTTCTTAAATCTTCTTAATGCGCTCTCAAGAGATTCATTTTCACCAACTCTGATTTCAGACATCTATTTCCCTCCCTCCGCCGGTAACAATCCTAACAGTATAAAAAATACTGTGTTACATAGTGGGACTAATTAAAACACATAGTTTATTATACATTAACAGTTTATTTAGTGTCAATATATATAAACAGCATAAAATATTAATGTAATAAAATTTATACATATGTACAAGTCCCGGTTATCCTGGCGGCCATTGAAGACTTCTGCCGCCTAGCAAATGGTAATGCAGGTGCTCTACAGTTTGCCCACCGTCCTTGCCTGTATTTGTCACTATTCTGAAGCCATTTTTATCCAATCCCATTTGCTCTGCTAGCTGCTGTGCAGCAACAAATATATCTGCAACCACTCCCGCATTCTCTTTGTTCAGCGCAATAACTGACTGAATATGCTGTATTGGTATAATCAATATATGTACCGGTGCCACAGGATTAATATCCCTAAATGCTACCACTCTTTCATCCTTATAAACAAACTCACAAGGAATATCTCCTTTTACAATTCTGCAAAACAGGCAATCTGACATAATTTCACCTCCTGACAGCTTTAGTACCGAAATTTATCCAATATAATATTCCACAAATCTGGAAAAACTCCTTCTCTTCTATATAATAATGCGTTATATGAGATTCTAAAAATCCGACAGCTGTCCTGCAATGAAGTCCTGAATAATTTCCATAAGCTTAACCTTTAATATTTTTCCCTTTATATCCTTATTACATTCAACAATAACAGGCAAATAATTGTCGGTCAGACCTTCATATTTTGTGGCGGCATCATCTGCTGCCCTTTCAAAAAGCACCTCAAGAGTTCTGCCGATAAAACGTTTCTTAAAAAGCATTTCATTCTTTTCGGCTATCTCGGCTATTTGCTTGCTGCGGCTTTCTTTTATCTTTGGATCTATCTGATTCTTGAACTTTGCTGCCGGCGTTCCTTCTCTTGGTGAATACTTAAAAATGTGCATTGCACTGAAATTAATATCCTCAACAAATTTCTTTGTTTGCTCAAATTCTTCATTGGTTTCCCCCGGGAAACCAACTATCAAATCCGTAGTGATAGCAACATCGCTGAATACTGAGCGCAATTGCTTTACCACAGCTTTATACTCTTCAACGGTATATTTTCTGTTCATTCTCTTTAATGTTTCATTACACCCGCTTTGGAGCGAAAGGTGAAAATGTCTGCATATTTTATGAAGCTTACTGAGTCTTTTTATAAAATCCTCAGTGAGGACATTTGGCTCTATTGAGCTCATTCTTATGCGCTCAATCCCTTCTATCTCATGTACTCTCTCAATAATATCAATCAAGCTGATATTGCCTATATCTCTTCCGTATGAAGCAACATGGATGCCTGTAAGCACTACTTCCTTAAAACCGTTTTCTGCAAGAGACTTCACTTCCTCAATAATGCTTTCAGGCTTTCTGCTTCTTATATGTCCTCTTGCATATGGAATAATGCAGTAGGTGCAATACTGGTCACAGCCTTCCTGAATCTTCATGAAAGCTCTTGTCCTGCTCTTATAGTTCCTGACTGACATTTCCTCAAAATCCTGTACCTGCATTATATCAGTTACCATATTAATTTTTTCTTCTTTTTCCTGAGCTTGTTCAACCAGCTCCACTATCTTTGCTCTCTCATTCGTTCCGACAACAAGCTTGACTCCCTCAATCTCCATAACCTTCTCTGGTGCTATCTGGGAGTAGCAGCCCACAACTGCTATAAAGGCTTCAGGATTCATATCAAGTGCTCTTCTTATTATCTGCCTTGACTTTCTGTCTCCTATATTTGTAACGGTACATGTATTTATTATGTATATGTCAGCATAATCCTCATAATCAACAGCTTCATAGCCTGCATCTTCAAATGCTTCGGTCATCGCCTCTGTTTCATACTGATTAACCTTGCAGCCCAATGTATAAAACGCTACCTTCTTCAAATGTATTCCTCCAAAGATTTTTCTTCAGTTTCGAGTTACGAGTACTTAACAACCTTCAAAGCATAGCTATAGCCCGCAACACGCAACTCGAGCGCTCATTGAGCGCACCTTACAACCTCAGCTTGGTTTATCCAAGCTGGTTATATTCATACATCACACAGGTCAGTGCTGTAAAGCCTGCGGTCTCTGTCCTTAGAATTCTGGTACCAAGCGTAACGGGTATTACTCCTTTTGCTATGGCTTGATTGACCTCGGCAATGTCAAAGCCTCCCTCAGGACCTATGAAGATACCTACACTTTTTACCTTACTTGCGGTAAGCACCTGCTTTATACCAACTGTGTGCTCCAGCTCATAAGGCATAATGCACAGCTCAAGTGTGGCTGCCTCTTTATATGCCTCTTCCAGCGCAACAGGCATACCTATAGCTGGGATTTTTCCTCTTTTACTTTGCTTAGCAGCTTCCTCGGCTATTTTAATCCAGCGTTCAACCTTCTTTTTTTCGTCCTTTTCCGTTTCAAGCTTTACAACCGTTCTCATCGTTGAAATAGGTACGATTCTGCTTATGCCCATCTCAGTACACTTCTGTATTATGAGATCCATTTTAGTTGATTTTGGAATCCCCTGATACAACACAACTTCAAGCTGAGGTTCTCCTATGGAAGTATATTTCTCCATTATTTCTGTCTTAACGTTATTTTTACTAATTTCTGTTATTCTGACTTTATAATCCATACCGCTTTGATCACATACAGTAATCACATCATCCGGCCGAAGCCTTAGCACCTTTGAAATATGCTGTACATCTTCACCTTCAATATAGATGCTATTTCTTTTTATGTTATCCTGCTTTATAAAAAATCTATGCATTTCTTTCACTCTTTGCAGCTATTGCGCACCATTCTCCCATTTCCAGCAGTTCAAGCACCTTATAGCCTTCCTTATTCAGTTTCTCCAGCACTTCATCCCTTCTATCCTTTATTATGCCCGAAGAAATGAAAACAGCATCATTTTTCATAAATTTATAGGCATCTTCACTAAAGGATATGATTATGTCTGCTATTATGTTTGCAACTATCATATCTGCTTTTTCGTTTACTACATCCAATAAATTACCGCATCTTATTTCAACCTTATCTGATACCTTATTAAGCTCTGCGTTTTCCTTGGAAACCTTGCAGGAAACCCCGTCGATATCAACGCAAATAACCTTTTTTGCATTGAGCTTGGCTGCAGTAATGCCTAGAATACCTGATCCGCAGCCTACATCAAACACTGCAGCATCTTCCTTTAAATGCTTTTCAATAAGCTTAATACACATTATTGTAGTTTCATGTGTCCCCGTACCAAAGGCCATACCGGGATCCAGTTCTATGATGACTTCATCCGGATCTGCTTCATATTGTTCCCAGGTGGGCTTTATGACTACCTTATCAGCAATCCTTACAGGCTTATAATATTGCTTCCAGGCATTCGCCCAATCCTCTTCATATACTTCTCTTGTAGTTACTTCACCCTTACCCTTGTCCAGACCAAAACCTTCAAACTCATCTAATCTGCTTTTTATTTCTGACAATATTCCTTCATTATATAAAAGCTCTGAAAAATAACCCTTAACCTTTACATCCTCACCTAGCTTTGCCACAAGCTCTTCCTCAACATAATCCCAGCTCTTTTCATCTCTGTTATGCATTTTGAAATCATTGGGATCTTCTATTACTACACCCGCAGCCTCCAGATTATACATTATCTCAGATATTGCATCGGATGCTTCAGTAGTAGTCACAACCTGCACCTCAATATATTTCATCATTGTCTCTCCTTCACTATATTAGTATGTACAAGCCAGTATACATGTGCCTTAAACATTCATATTTCTATAATTTACCTATGTAGTTCATTTTTATATTATATATAATTAGGTTTGTTTTGACAATATATTCGTGGGAGCGCTTATAAGCAATGATATTCTTCCATAATCGCCTAAAATAAAAATAGCTCGGCAATCTTACAACCACCAAAGCAGTCCGTATTTCTCAAGATTCTTATATATTAGCCCCCTTTTTTTATAGCTTGCCCTATGTCTTTAATAGCAGTAAATCAGTCTGTTATATCATAGTTATACCTTTAAGTATAAATTCTTTGATCCTGCTATATATAATAGTGCACGTAAATCTCCGCCTTTTTTATCTGTCCGGCTTTGTCATTACTATTTATTCTCATACCTGCTCTATGAAAATAAAATAGAAAATAGATACAGCATTACTGCCACTCCTGCAATGATACTTAAAATGATAATATATCTTAATTGCTTTCTTTTGAAAATCTGAATATCCATTTCAGTGTGGTTACATCTCTTGCTGAAATAGCCGGAATTGATAGCCATTCCGCCAAACTTCCCTTCTTTAAAAAAATGCATACAAAAATGAGGAAAAAAATATCCAAATAAAAAGAACAAAATAACTAGAAGGATAAATCCAATTACATACAAACCGTCTTGAACTATACTGCTCATAAATACCCCCTGCATTAAATGACAAATATGGATTAAAAAACTAAAGGTACGGGATGAAAGCTCATAAACACATAACCGTACACTACATAACTCATTATACTGCTGTACTCATATAGCTGCTTTACGAGGTAGCTTTTGTCTATGCTTTCCTTGAATATGTGCTCCTTGTTGCTTCCTCTTGCAACTACTTGATTTGTTCCACCTTGATTCTCTTCTCTCCCAGGTCTTCCCATAAAAGCAGCCCTTCTGGCAATATGCTTATACATATACTACCAGAAGGGCATCTTACGGTCAATAACTGGATAACTTTGGTGCCTGGCACCCTAAATGCTTACTTGCTCACTTCCTTACTAACTATGATATATTTAATCATGTTAACAATTCCAATTTCAAACAAGTAGCATAATCCTAGAAATAAAAAAGCTAATCCTAAATACTCATTCTCTACTCCTAAAAAGTGAAAGTAAGCCCTAGCAGTATACATTCCTATAAAATTTAGACCAATCAAAGATAATGGACCAATCCATTTCTTCGTCATGCTTTTATAGTATTTATTGTCTGTGTAATATCCATTCTTGACACGTTGATTTGTTATTATTATCTCTATACATATAATTATAAGATATAATAAACCAGCTAGAATAACCAAAACTATATTATTTATATTTAATTGTGCATAGATAAATTTATAAAAAAGAGTCAAAAAAGAAATTGATGATAAGAGATAGAAAATTCCTAAGTACAAGTAAAAGTTTACTTCAATCCTTTTTTTGCTCCGAAGTAAAATCATACCTAATAGGTTAATAATCCCGACACCTGTCATTATTATTATACATGCTAATAAATTAAAAGGATCAGATATTGCTAATATAACTCCAAAAAATGTAAACAGAAACATAATCCCAGATATTCTTTTTGAAACAACATTATTATCAATTTGATTAAAATAGGGTAAAATCTTTTCTACATCCATGATTTTTACCTCCTTTATACAGCCTAATTATAGTGAAACTACAATTAGGCTGTAATTATAATTAATCGTTCCTATGGTATATTTGGCCATATTTGTTGAAATGGCAATTCAGTAAATCCTTGATTCTTCCTATCTTGTTGAATTAACTTATTCGCTTCTACAGCATCATCAGCAACCTTTTTAGCCCAGTTTTTCACCGTATTTCCACCTACCTTAACAACTTCTGTTGCAACTGTAAAAAGTATTCCTGAAGCTAAAGTTGTAACATGCGCCCCTAATTTTGATGAACTCAAAGTTTTAACTGCTATTGCAGATGCACCAGCGCTCGCAGCATTAAAAGAGGTATCCACTGTCGCATCAGAGGTAGTTTTAGTGACTGTTGCTCCACTTATAATATTCTGATATACACCTGTACCTACATCTATTGTTGCCCCTCCCAATTCTGCTATATTGCTCCTTTTTGTATCAGTGACAAGTTTGATGTTGCTAGTTCTATATCTGCTTTTACATTTTTGTTGTGCGTACCAATAGCTATGTTATTTGGCCTCTTTTGATTCATTAATGCCCTTGGGGCTAAAACTTCACCAATTCCCGCTAAATTCTCAAGTGCAGAAGCTAAAAACTGAATATTAGTACCTACCTGGTCGAAAGGATTTTCAACCCCCGATAAATGTGATTCATTTTTCTCATTAGCAACAGTTTCTTCACTTTTACAACTCACATCACTACTAATCATATCCTTAACAAATTTCTCTTGCACCTTATAATAATGATTCTCGATATTCTCTTTTGCAGTGGCATTTGTTTTCAATGCTACTTCCAGTGCTGTGATAGTCTTACTGCCGGCTTTACCATCCTGAGACAGCTGCTGATCCTTCTGGAATGCCTCTACTGATGCTTTTGTCTTTGCTCCAAATTTTCCATCTATCTCACCCACATCGTAGTTAAGTTGTTTTAAAGCCTCCTGAAGCTTCTTTACTTCATCTCCGCTGCTGCCTTTTACCAGTAAGGCATTATTATTCAAGTCTATGGTTTCATCTGATGAGCTACTTCCTTCTGGATTTACTACCGAATCAGCTATTTTACCTAATTTGCTTTCTTGAAACTTTGGCAATCTGCTGTTATTATTTGAAGAGTTTGTTCCAAATGTCTTGGTGCTTTTTGAGCTTACTGACAAATCAGATACTTGATTATATAGTTTGATGGTTTCCTTGCTATCCGTTGGGCTTCCTACTGCATTTGTCTTCTTTATATCTGATCCTTTAAACACCAAATTGCTTATTTCTGGACTGGATTTAGAATATAGAGTATCTTTATTATCAATATTGAAACCCGTCTTATTATCACCATTATTTGGTGTTTTTGTATTTACAGGAACGTTACTATGCTTTACATCAGAATGCTTTATACTTCCATTATAAGCTCCTGGATTATTTTTTAAAATATTTTGTTTATGATCTGCAGAAGTGATTCTATCCACTACAATATTTACTGCACTTGTTAGTGGTGCTTGTATTTTAGTTCCTACCTTCGTATAAATTGCAGGTGCATTGATGTTATTAATTTGTTCTTCGGCATTTACTTTTGATAAGGAATCCGCTGTTTTGCTGATCTGGCTGCCAGCGGATAATGTATTTACCTGCTTCTGAGCTGTTTCTGATACAGCCTTTTTCATAGGTATCGATTTGATTGGTCCAGCAGTTGCCTTATGTACGGGCTTAGGTTCTACTGCTTTAGGTGCAACTTTTGGGGTTAGCTCCTGTCTTCTTTCCGGCATTGGTGTCGGCCTTCTTTCCAACACCTGTCTGGGTTCTGGTCTACTTTCCTGTACTGGTTTTGGAGTCGCCCTTCTTTCTACTGCCTGCCTTGGTTCAGGTGTTCTCTCCCTAATTGGTTTTGGTTCCGGCATCACCCTTCTTGATGCTGCCATGCTTGTCCTTAATAATGGCATAAAACTCCTCCTTGAATTATTTTCTACATGCATAGGCATGTCACCGAATCTTACAAAAAAAATCCTTTCTTAAAGTATTCGGTTATGGAAAATAATATCACAGAGGGTGATGTAATCAATATGTTGCATGGTATAATTTTCGACATATTTTTTACTTTTTAAGTGCTCAGTAATTATTAACTTTGCTCATAGATATTAATTGAGAAAAATAAAAGAGAGATGCTGTTGCATCCCTCTGTAATTACTTAAAAGCATCCTTTACTTTGTCAAAAAATGTTTTTCCGTGTTCTCCTGCATGTTCTCCAGATTCTTCTGCAAAGCTTCTGAGTATTTCCCTCTGCTTTTCGCTGAGCTTCTTGGGCACCTCTACCTTAACTGTAAAGTACAGGTCTCCTCTGACGCTGCTTCTCAGACTTGGTATTCCTTTTCCCTTTAGCTTAAAGGTAGTCCCTGTCTGAGTACCTTCGGGAATATTGAAGGTCTCTGCTTCCTCTAGGGTAGGTATCTTAATATCTGCTCCAAGTGCAGCCTGCACAAAAGTAATAGGCACTTCACAGAATATGTCCGTACCATCTCTCTTAAAGAGCTTATGAGGCTTCACTCTGATGTATATATACAGGTCTCCCTTTGGACCGCCTTTTTGACCAGGTTCACCTTCGCCGCGCAGCGGCATTACCGAGCCTGTATCTACTCCTGCAGGAATATCGATAGTAATCTTTCTATTCTTCCTGGTTGTCCCTCTTCCCACGCAGGTTGGGCATGGAGTTTTAACTATTTTACCTTCTCCGTGACATTCATCACAGGCCCTTACATTTACTACTCTTCCAAACATGGTGTTTTGAGTAAACTTAACCTCTCCTGTGCCCCCGCATTTTTTACAGGTCTCTACAGAAGTGCCGGGCTTTGCCCCGCTTCCCTTACATTGTTCGCAGGTTTCATTCCTGGTTATATGGATTTCTTTTTTTATACCAAATGCAGCTTCCTTGAAATCTATCTCCAGTTCATACTTAAGGTCAGCCCCCTTAGCAGGACCGCTTCTCTTTCTGGAAGATCCTCCAAAGCCTGTGCCGTCAAAGAACATATTGAATATATCTCCAAGGTCACCAAAACCGCCTCCGTCAAAGCCACCAAAGCCACCAAAGCCGCCTGCTCCGCCGAAACCGTTTGGATCAACCCCGGCATGGCCAAACTGATCGTATTTCGCCTTCTTATCCTTGTCACTCAATACTTCATAGGCTTCATTAACTTCTTTGAATTTAGCTTCTGCTTCCTTATTTCCCGGATTTACATCCGGATGATACTGCTTGGCAAGCTTTCTAAAGGCTTTCTTTATGTCATCCTCAGATGCACCTTTACTGATACCAAGCACCTCATAATAATCCCTTTTTGTTGCCATTACCTCACCACCTCAAAATTAATTGACAACGGACAGCTGTGCTGTATATTCGGGTTATCCTGCTTATCAAGATAACCCGTTACGTAAGCTGTCTATTGCCAATCAACTGCCTTTATAGGATTTATTTGTCGTCTTCTACCTTATAGTTCGGGTTTATTGTATCATCATTTGGGGCTTCCTGTCCACCAAAGCCTGCATTTTCTGCTCCAGGTGCTCCCTGTTGAGCTCCGCCTGCCTGATATACCTTAGAAGAAATCTCATAGAACACCTTTGTAAGCTCCTCTGTTGAAGCCTTTATCGCATCAGTATCTGTTCCCTTAAGAGCTTCCTTTACCTTGTTAAGCTCTGCTTCTATTCTGGATTTGTCTTCTTCACTGAGCTTATCACCAAGCTCCTTAAGTGACTTTTCTGTTTGATATACCAGGCTGTCAGCTTGATTTCTTGCTTCTACCTCTTCTTTTCTCTTTTTATCTTCTGCAGCATACTTTTCAGCATCCTTAACAGCTTTTTGTATATCTTCGTCTGAAAGGTTTGTGCTTGCAGTAATAGTAACTTTTTGCTCATTTCCTGTGCCAAGATCCTTAGCAGATACATGTGCAATACCATTAGCATCTATATCAAAGGTTACTTCTATTTGTGGAACCCCTCTTGGTGCCGGTGGTATTCCAGTAAGCTGGAATCTGCCCAGCGTCTTATTATAGGCAGCCATCTCTCTTTCACCCTGCAGCACGTGTATTTCAACACTTGTTTGGCCATCAGCAGCTGTAGAGAATATCTGACTCTTCTTTGTAGGTATCGTAGTATTTCTTTCTATAAGCTTTGTAAACACACCGCCAAGAGTTTCTATACCCAGTGAAAGCGGAGTTACGTCAAGCAGCAGTACATCCTTTACTTCACCTGTAAGTACGGCAGCCTGGATAGCAGCACCTACTGCAACGCACTCATCAGGATTTATTCCCTTATATGGTTCTTTTCCGGTAAGCTTCTTTACTGCATCTTGAACTGCAGGTATTCTTGTAGAACCACCTACCAATATAACCTTATTTATCTTATCTACCGAAAGGCCTGCATCAGACAGTGCTTTTCTTGTAGGTTCCATAGTCATTTCTACCAGGTCATGAGTTAGTTCATCGAACTTTGCTCTTGTCAGAGTAACATCAAGGTGTTTTGGTCCACTGGCATCAGCTGTTATAAATGGCAAGTTAATATTTGTCTGAAGCACTCCTGAAAGCTCTATTTTAGCCTTTTCAGCAGCTTCTTTAAGTCTTTGAAGCGCCATTTTGTCATTTTTCAAATCAATGCCATTTTCCTTTTTGAACTCTTCAGCCAGATAGTTTATTACTCTTTGATCGAAATCATCTCCACCCAACCTGTTATTACCGCTTGTAGCGAGAACCTCAAATACACCGTCTCCAAGCTCAAGTATAGATACATCGAAGGTACCGCCGCCAAGGTCAAACACCAGTATCTTTTGGTTTTCTTCCTTATCGAGTCCGTATGCCAGTGAAGCAGCTGTTGGTTCGTTTATTATTCTTAATACTTCAAGGCCGGCTATCTTACCTGCATCCTTTGTTGCCTGTCTTTGACTGTCACTGAAGTACGCAGGTACTGTTATAACTGCCTGAGTAACCTTTTCACCAAGGTATGCTTCTGCATCTTGCTTAAGCTTTGTAAGTATCATTGCCGATATTTCCTGTGGTGTATATGCTGTTCCGTCAATATTTACCTTATAGTTTGAACCCATTTCTCTCTTGATTGAAATTACTGTTCTGTCAGGATTGGTGATTGCCTGTCTTTTTGCGACCTGGCCTACAAGCCTTTCTCCATTTTTTGAAAAACCAACAACCGACGGAGTCGTTCTGTTACCTTCCGCATTTGGTATTACTACAGGCTCCCCGCCTTCCATGACAGCAACGCATGAATTAGTAGTACCTAAGTCTATTCCTATTACCTTTGCCATTCTTGTCTTCCTCCTTTTATGAATACAGTTATATTATTCTTTAATCATTGCTTACAGCTACCTTTACCAAGGTAGGTCTTACAACCTTGGAGCCAAGCATATATCCCTTCTGGAATATTTCTTTTATGGTATTGGCATCTTCCCCTTCAGCTTCAACCTGCATTACAGCATGGTGAAGATTAGGATCAAATTCCTTGTTCATAGCATCAATTTCCTTGACGCCGTTCTTGTCGAGGACTCCCAGAAGCTGCTTGCATACCATGTCTATGCCGTCAACATATTTACTTTCAAGGCTGTCGTTTTTCATTGCAGCCACTGCCCTTTCCATATTGTCTACTACCGGCAGCAGCTCCTTAATAATCCCTTCCAGCAGAGAATAATACAGCTCTTCTCTTTCACGAGCTATTCTTTTTTTGTAATTGTCAAAATCAGCCTGCATCCTTGCAAATTTATTAAAGTTTTCTTCTGCTTCCCTGCATTTTTGCTCAAGCCTGTTTTTCAGTTCATCAAGTTCACTTGTCTCTTCAGCTTCCTTGCAGCTCTTTGCTTCCTCATCGCCGCAATCAGTGCATTCAGTTTCTTGAAGCTCTGTTTGAACTTCTATCTTTTCTTCTTCCTTTGACTTATGCTTCATTTATCAGCCCACCTCGTTATAGTTTTATGTAATGCGGGTAATCCATTGTCATACCCGCAGGTTTTCTCAGCCCTTAAGCATTTTGGTCAGCATTTCGCTAAGATTCTGAGTCATGCAATCAACTATGGATATTACTTTGGAATACTCCATCCTCTTTGGCCCTATTACTCCCACAGAACCAATAGTTTTACCATTAATCTTATAGGTTGCTGTTATGAGACTGCAATTTCTGAACTGCTCATACATGTTCTCATTGCCTATGCTTACACTAACATCATTATTTGTGTTCTTAAGAACATTAAACAAAAGTTCTTCTTCTTCAAGTGCATTTAGAAACTCTCTTGCCTTTTGTATATCACAGAACTCAGGAAGGTTAAGTATGTTTGCAGCACCATCATGATATATCTCCTTTGTGTCGGAATACAGTAAGGTCTGCTTGAGCTCGGGAAGCAGCTGCTCAATAATCTCGCCATTGGTATTCATTCCTCGAACAATATCTTCAAAATTTATGTTGTTGATTTGCTCAAAAGAAAGTCCCGCCAGCTTGCTGTTCAGCATATTGGTAAGCTTATCGAGAAAATCATTGGAAGCTTCTCTCATAACTCTCAACACGCAGTTTTTGACAATACCTGCATCTGTTACAATAACAGCAAGTATTGTCGTATTGTTTATGCCTATAAGCTGTATATGCTTAATGCAGGTCTGCTTTATCTGTGGGGTCATTATAATGGAGGTATACTGAGTCATCTGCGATAAAAGCCTTGATGCATTCTTTATTAAGCGGTCAATCTCCCCAAGAGTGTCTACAAACTCTCTCTTGATCATCTCAACCTGTGCATCATTCAGCTTCTTCTGTTCCATAATCTTATCTACGTATAGTCTGTAGCCTTTGTCTGACGGAACTCTGCCGGCAGAAGTATGGGGCTGTTCAATATATCCCATTTCCTCCAGGTCTGCCATTTCATTTCTGATGGTTGCCGGACTGGTGTTAGTAAGATATTTCTTAGATATTGTTCGTGATCCAACCGGCTCTGCCGTGTTAATATAATCTTCAATTATTGCTTGTAAGATTAGCCTCTTTCTATCACCTAAGTTCACAGTATCACCACCTTGTTAGCACTCTTGTTTGTCGAGTGCTAATTCTAACTAAAAAATATCACTATGAAAAACTTTTGTCAATAGGATTTTAGAAATATAATTTAAAATTCAATAAACACTTGATTGGATAAATCCATTCCCTTTGCAGTCAGAATCAGCCGATTTCCACTAATATAGACCAAGCCTTTTTCTTGAAGCCTCTCTATAGTCCGCTTATGTTCTTTGAGAAAATCAGTTTCATACTTTATATTAAAAGCCTCGATATCCAATCCTTCATTCAGCCTTAAAGATAGAAATATACTTTCCCACATTTCCTCCTTTAAGCTGACTATTTCATAATTCTCTACAGGGAAGCTATGCGAGCTTACGGCCCGGATGTATTCATTTATATTGGATATATTCCAGAACCTTTTGCTTCCAAGCTTGGAGTGGCTTCCTGCACCTATTCCAAGATACTCCATGTTGCTCCAATATATGATATTGTGCCTGCATTCTTTCCCGGGCTTAGAAAAGTTAGATATTTCATATTGAACATAACCACTTACTTCTAAATGTTTTCTTACTAAGTGATACATACTCCTGTCATCTTCATCACTACATAGCTTTATCATGCCTTTTTCATATTGCTCAAAAAGCCTTGTTCCTTCTTCCAGCTTCAGGCTGTAGCATGAAACATGCTCTACATCCAAGGAAATGATATTTTCAATAGTCTCCTCCAGCATTTCCGGGGTCTGCCCCGGAAGTCCAAACATAACATCAACGCTTATGTTCTTGCAGCCACATCTTCTTGCAATATCTAATGTCCTCAAAAAGTCTTCCTTCCTATGTGCTCGTCCCAAGCCTTCCAGCAAATCATCCTGCCATGCCTGCAGCCCTATACTGAGCCTGTTAACTCCAGCCTTTAAATAATACTTGAGGCTTTCTTCATCAACCGTTCCGGGATTACATTCTATAGTAACCTCGCAGCCTCTTCTAAGCCTGTTTGAAAGCTTTTCCATAACCCGACCGATATGCTCGTAATGAATAAAGGTGGGAGTACCCCCACCGAAAAAAACTGTTTTATATATTAAGCTGTCAGATTCCTGATACATATCCAGCTCTGCCAGTAAAGCCTCCATATATGCTTCTGTTTGGTCCTCCTTGCCTGCATACGAGTTGAAATCGCAGTAGAAGCATTTGCTTTTGCAGAACGGTATGTGAATATATAATCCTATTTCTTTCATAAACTGCTCCTGTAAATTAATCATTCAGCTTAAGAACAGACATAAAGGCCTCTTGAGGAAGCTCTACAGAGCCTACCTGCCTCATACGCTTCTTACCTTCTTTTTGCTTTTCAAGCAGCTTTTTCTTTCTTGTTATGTCGCCTCCATAGCATTTTGCCAGAACATCCTTTCTCAAAGCCTTGACTGTCTCTCTGGCTATTACCTTTTGTCCTATGGAAGCCTGTATGGGTATTTCGAACATTTGCCTTGGGATTACTTCCTTAAGCTTCTCGGCCATTGCTCTTCCCCTGGGATATGCCTTATCCTTATGGACGATAAAGGACAGTGCATCCACTATTTCACCGTTTAGAAGCATATCCAGCTTTACCAAATCGGCTTTTGCATAGCCCTTTAGCTCATAATCAAAGGAAGCATAGCCTTTTGTTCTTGATTTTAGGGCATCAAAGAAATCATATATAATCTCATTTAAAGGCAGGTCATAATGAAGTATCACACGTGTGGCCTCCATATACTCCATATCCTTAAACGTTCCTCTTCTGTTCTGGCACAGCTCCATTATTGCACCTACATATTCAGTAGGACTCATTATGGAGGCTTTCACTATAGGCTCCTCCATGTAATCTATTTCAGTTATTGCAGGAAGGTTTGTCGGGTTTGACACCTCTATAAGCTCTCCATCAGTTTTTATTACATGATATATAACACTTGGCGCTGTAGTTACCAAATACAAATCATATTCTCTTTCAAGTCTTTCTTGGATTATCTCCATATGAAGAAGTCCCAGAAATCCACACCTGAAGCCAAAGCCAAGTGCTGCCGAGGTCTCTGGCTCAAACAGCAGAGCTGCATCATTAAGCTGAAGCTTTTCTAAAGCATCTCTGAGATTATCATAGTCCGCGCCGTCAGCAGGATATATACCGCAGTATACCATGGGAGTCGCCTTTCTATAGCCCGGCAGAGCTTCCTTACATGGATTGTTTGCATCGGTTATGGTATCTCCCACATGCACATCCCTTACTGTCTTTATGCTTGCTGTTACATAGCCAACGTCACCTGCCAGAAGCTTTTCGCAAGGAGTCATATTCGGTCTGAAGGTACCTACCTCAACAACTTCATATTCCTTATTTACTGACATCATTCTCATTTTGGTGCCGGGCTTAATTTCACCGTCCATAACTCTGATAAAAGGTATTACGCCTTTGTAGCTGTCATAGAAGGAGTCAAATATCAATGCCTTAAGAGGTTCTTTTTCATCTCCCTTAGGTACCGGTATATGCTTAACTATACCTTCTAGCACTTCATCAATGCCTATCCCTTCCTTGGCAGATATAAGCGCAGCATAGGATGTATCCAGCCCTATTACGTCCTCAATTTCCCTTTTAACAAAATCCGGATCCGCGCTGGGAAGATCTATTTTGTTTATAACGGGATATAGCTCAAGATTGTTGTCCAATGCCAGATATACATTGGCCAATGTCTGAGCTTCGATACCCTGTGTTGCGTCTACAATAAGTATAGCACCCTCACATGCTGCAAGACTTCTGGAAACCTCATAGGTAAAGTCTACATGCCCCGGAGTATCAATAAGATTAAAAATATACTCATTGCCATCCTGTGCAGTATAGTTCAGCCTTACTGACTGCAGCTTTATAGTTATCCCTCTTTCTCTTTCCAGCTCCATATTATCCAATACCTGTTCTTCCATCTCCCTGGCTGAAAGCACACCTGTTTTTTCGATGAGTCTGTCGGCCAGAGTTGATTTGCCATGGTCAATATGTGCTATTATACAAAAATTCCTGATATTTTTTTGTCTGTCACTTGCCATAAATGGCTTTCCTCCTTTGGTTACATATATATTCATTAATCCTATTATTCAATGTGGCAGATCTTAGCTCTCCTTGTTATTCATTAATCAATACCTGACTAAACAGATGTCAGGTATCTTGAACCTCGTTATAAATTATAGCATACAACATTACAACAATAAATATCAACATCAAAAAAGCATTAGCATGCAAAAAGCCGCCAATGCTTATTATCATTTTTTGTTCTGTTTTCAATCTTTACTTCACTGTTTAAATATATCATCTACTATATCGTCAATATACTCAGCAGCTTTTAGAGCAGATTTAACAAGCGGTTCAGCATATATACCGTATCTGTTTCCTGCTACTTCGATATTTAAATAACAGTCTTCTGATATACTGAAATCCAAAGCTTTTTTGCTGTCACCTGTCATCATTATTTTACCTGTAGCAGAATCCACGATGCTTATAGCACCGAGAGACAATACTATAATGGTTAATAATATAAGAACTCTGTAAGCATGGGATCCTCTGTTTTTCTTCTGTGTTTTTTTTGCATCTGCCCTCTTTTGCATTAAATCACCTATTGTTCAAGATCTTTAAGCACCTCACCAATTACATTACCCAACAGTTCTGCAGAGTATTTTGCTTCTTCTATGGTGTTATATGAGCATCCAACTTCTATAAGCATTGCATAATCACTTACATACTGATTATATTTTGCAGCTTTTCTATCGATTCTAAGAAATAATCCAGGATATAGTTTATCCATTTTCTTCTGTATATATACTGCAAACTTTTCCAATTCCTTATAATTAGGATTATCCTTGCCTACTACCAGCATGATTTTTGCAGCATCCTTCTTATTGATTTTCACCGTATATCCTTTTTTCTTTTCTGCTATTGTTTTTTTGTCAAGAGAGCTGCTGAATCCATCTCTATGAATATCCAGTACTACCTTTATAGATCTATCCCTGTTCATACTTTCCTTTACAGTCAGAAGAGAATTGCTGTAGGAATATGCATAGGATTCAGTGTCATGATATGTTTTGTTGTGCAGCACCTTATACTTGTATTTTTTTTGAATCACATCCGTCATTATTTCACCTATGGATAATACATTGTATCGAGCATCCATAGTATGGAAATTTCCTGTCGTAACAGGCATATAACATTCCGATGTATGTGAATGATAAATCAGAACTTCTGGGGATTTTTTATTAAAAGCGATTTTTTCAGGATCTTCAAACTGTGTTTCCTGCACCACACTGATATCTCGGCTATCCTGCTGTCCCCCAGTACTGTTGAGCATGGCTTGTTCAGCATTATACTCGTCCTCCTCGCTGAAATATATAGCCCCTTCAGGCGCATCCTCAAAGCTTACTATTTCAGGCAGTTTATTATCTTCTTCCTGTGGCTTGCTGCTTTCTGTGGGCTCATATTGGCTGAAAGCAACAAATACAAACCTGAAATATGTCCGAGGGTCTGACAGATCCACATTTGCCCGTTCTACCAGATTACCTATGGTTGCTGCAGCTATCCCCGGCATCTTTTCCCCTGTATGCTTTTCATAACTTGTCTTTGCAGCAGGTATCACCGCATTTATTATATGTACTAAAAAGTTATCTGCGAAGCCTTCAATCTCATACTTTCTATCACTGCCTGCGGTAAAAACCTCAAGCACACCATTTTCTTCAGTCTGCATTACCCTTGGCAGAACAATAACAGCAGCAGCAATGACCAAAATAATAATCAGCCCTGAGATGTATCTGTAAGCAATCTTTTGTTTGTACAATCATTCCACCCCTCTTCTCGCAGACTTTAAAATATACCAGCTATAACTTCCTGTGTTTTTCCTTTTACTTTAAAGTTATATGCTTGCCTTTTTAGTATTATGTATAAAAGGTATGAGAACAAAGGTGGCTGAAACATTATTGCTGCACATGTCCTTTTCTGCTTAGTGTAAAAACCTGTCTATATCATCTTGTTCAATACTCGGATGCAGTGCTATGTTCAAACCATTGGCAATTACCTTGGAAATATCTTCTATCAATCTGTCAATCTCCTTTGGAGTAACCATCAGATTACCAAGAAACGGAGAAAGCACTTCACTTATCATACTGTATTTATCATCCTTACTCATGTTCTTTAGCAAATTATAAAACTGGCTGTCCTTTGAAGACTGCTGCATAAGATTATCAACCAGCAGTTCAATAGTATCATTTGCCATAGTTGCTGCGTCGACAACTGTAGGTACGCCTATTGCTATAACAGGAACACCCAAGCTTTCTCTGCTTAGCTCCTTTCTATTATTACCGACTCCTGAGCCGGGGTTTATCCCAGTATCTGCAATCTGCACCGTTGTACTGACTCTTTCAAGCTTTCTGGATGCAAGTGCATCAATAGCAATGACCAAATCAGGCTTGACCCTGTCAACTATTCCTTTTATTATTTCACTTGTTTCAATTCCCGTAATTCCAAGTACGCCTGGAGAAATTGCACACACCGATCTGACACCTTCGTCTATTTGCTCAGGAATGTACTCCTTTATATGCCTGGTTACCAGCAGATGACTTACAACCTTTGGACCAAGAGCATCCGGTGTAACATTCCAGTTTCCGAGTCCGACTACAAGTATAACCGATTGATTGTTAAGACTTGTAATATTTCCTATTTCCACTGCTACCGCACGTACTACGTTCTCCTGTAAATCCTTATCGTTTTCTTTGAGCCTTGGCACTTCAATGGTTACATAATTCCCTATGGGTTTACCCATTATTTTGGCTCCAACCTCTTCTACTACCTTTACTCTGGTAATGGTGATATCTTCCTGCTTCTGGATATCCACCTCAACTCCCGGTATTTCCTTCCTCTGGTTTTCACTATATAGCTCTCTTGCTTCTACAGCCAAATCCGTTCTGATATTTATCATCAAAATTCCTCCTATACTGTTTTAAAAAGAAGTGCTATTATATTACCTGCAATTATTTTTGTTGTTTGAAGATTGTATTCAAACTATAGAGTAAGTTTGCGCCGATGTATTGTGTTTTATTCTACAGCAGCATATTTGGCAGGTAAGACAACACAATATATACTAAAAAAACACATTTTTCGCTGTAAATATAAATAGCTTGCATTTTAAATTCCATTATGATAAAATACCTTTTGTTAATTGGATTTTGAAGGAGGTGAATTAATTGGCTAATATTAAATCAGCATTAAAAAGAATAAAGGTTGCGAGATTCAAGACTCGTAGAAATAAAATGATAATTTCCTCCTTGAAAACTTCAATAAGGAAGTATGAAGAATCAATAAAGGCCGGAAATTTCGAGGAAGCAAAGACTTTATACAATAACGTTGTAAAACTTATTGATAAGGCTGCTGCAAAGGGTACTCTACATAAGAATACGGCAGCAAGAAAGAAATCAAGACTTTCAAAGAAGCTTAAAGCAGCTATGTAATTAAAAATTAAATTGCCCTGACTTATGTCAGGGCAATTTTTTATGTATATAAGCTAATCAAATAAGCTAACCAACAGCATTTCTATGGCAAGTCTTTCAGACATTCTTCCAGATTTTATTTTCATTTCAGCTTCTACACATTTATTCAATGCAGCAGATAATTTGGATTTACTGATTTTTTCACCATATTTGAGACAAAGCTTGACTGTAAACTCATGCAGCTTCAGCCTATCAGCGATGGGTTTCAAATCTGAGCCTCTCAAATATAGCTCCTGTACAGCAATTATATTTTTAATTTGCCTTGAAAGCATTGCAAGTATACCCATTGACGATTCATCTTCAAGCAGCAGGTCATTATAGACTCTCAAGCTGTCGGATACTCTTCTTTCTGAGCATGCATTAATAAGCTTGAATATGTCATGTTCAATGTTTTTAGGTAAAACGGCATGTATGTGCTTGATGTCCACTTCACTATTATCTCCCATGAAGCTTATGAGCTTTTTAAGCTCATTTTCCACATCGTAAAGGGTTTTTGAGCTGTTTTTATCAATATAGCCGCTGTTGCTGATAAAGTAGTCCAGTTCTTTTGGATTAATACGTTTATGTGCCTTGCCCAGTACATTTTTTATCCAGGTGGCATACTCATCTCTTTCTACCCTGTCAAACTCATATACCGCACCCTTTTTTTTGATTTCAATAAAAAGCTTTTTTCTTTTATCAATGCTGCCATAGCATAAAAACACCAGACAGGTAGCAGCAGAGATATTGGTAATCTCTCCTATAAAAGCTTGTATCTCAGAGGCCGCTGCATCTGAAGCCTCTTGACCGTCATTCTTAGAAATTGCCATTAAAGCATTGAGATTGCGTACAACAACAAGTCTTCTTTCACAGCCGAAGGGAAAGGTCTCACAAACAGCCGACATTTGTTCTGCCTTAAGGTGCTCACCCTCCAACATAATGTAATTCAGCTCCGGAAATGCAGTGACAACTGCACCCTTTAGCTGCTCTAATGCCTTGTCTATCAAGTAGGTTTCGCTACCGAATACTATCAGTACATTTTTTATGCTCTGATTCTTAATATCGTTTATAAATGATCTGTAGCTCATATTATCCTCCTACAATTTCTTTTGCCTCCAATTACCTTTTCTGAAATAATACCAAACCACCATTGTCTCAACCAATACTGAGGCTGCAATGGCTATCCATACGCCGTCAGAGCCCAGTCCCATTCTGGAAAGCAAATATGCCATCGGTATCTTGATTAGCCAGTTTCCAACCAATGCACCAACCATTGAAGGTTTTGTATCGCCCGCCCCCTTCAAAACAGCATTATATACAGTCAAAAAAACCAGGAATATGAGACCTATGAATACTATTCTGAGGTATCTTGTTCCTATGAGCAGCACTTCGGGGTCACTCAGAAATATCATAATAAGATACTTGGAGAACACAACATAAGGAATGGCCAGTATCATCAGGAATAAAAAAGCAACCTTTATACCTTCGGTTATCAGTCTGTCAATCCTGTCAATATCCTTACTTCCAAGACTTTGTCCCACCATTATGGAAACAGCTACCTCTATTCCGCCGAAGAATATGAACAAAATCGAAAACAGTCTTCCTCCTGTGTTAAATGCTGCAATAGCAGCCATACCGCTCTCAGCTGCTATTTTGTACATGAGCATCCCAGTAAACGGTCTTGTTATTCCATAGGCGACTGAGTACACACCTACCTTCAAAATCCTCTTAAGCATCTGCTTGCTTAAAGAAATTCTTCTGATAAATCCGGGCAGATCTGTCTTCATTACTGACAGCACCTTTATCATCAATGCAGCAAGTGCAAATATTTCACCAATAACAGTTGCAAGTGCTGCACCTTTTATACCATAGCCTAGTTTCATAATGAACAACCAATCAAGTACAATGTTCATTAAGTTTGAAAAACCCAGGTACCACATAGGCGACTTGGTATCTCCCTTGGCATGCAAAATTGACACCAGAGCAGAAACCACAAAGCCAAGGGGTATGGTTATATATATGATATCAATATAGTTAACGGCGTGAATATATACATCAGCTGTAACCCCGAATATTCCCATGAGCCAGTTTTTTAGAACCAATGAAAGGAGATATGCAAAAATGCCAAATAATACAGAGTATACTATAGATTGACTTGCTGCTTCTCTGAACTCCTGCTCGTTATCAGCACCTACCGCTCTTGCTGCAATAGCCGTGGTCCCTGAGCTTATCAGCATGGGTAATACCATTATTACTCCTATTATTGATGTGGCTATACCTGCACCTGCATTCTGCTCAGTTCCCAGCCAGGATATAAACAGCAGATCCACAATTCCAAATAGTGTGTGCATCGCGGATACAATCATTACAGGCCATGCAAGCTTCCAAATATCTTTTCTTATACTCACAAAAACACCCCACAAAGTAATAAAAAATGTCAGCCAATAATTTCTTTAATACTTGGCTATTTAAATTATAATATATAATATGCGTTTTGACATCTTATAGTTTAATACTCATCTTTTAACGGTGTATATCCTCATGTTTCTGCCGTTTGTAATAATTCTTACTGCACCGTTCATATCTGTCCTTAATACATTTATGCCATTTTCCGTATACCTTTCCAGTACTTCTTCAGAGGGATGCCCAAAATTATTCCTTCCAACAGATACTACCGCGTACACGGGTCTAACCGCTTTAATAAATGCATCAGTGGATGAGGTTTTACTTCCATGATGAGGAACCTTCAGTATATCTGCATTGACATCTGTATCCAGAAGCTTTACCTCAGCATCTCCTTCAATATCTCCCGTAAACAGAAGCTCAAAATCCTTATATACCAGCTTGGCCACTATGGAAGCATTATTAATGTTTTCAAATTCTTCGTTGGTGACTTCCGGAGCCAGTATATCAATTTTAATATTGCTCCCAAGCTTAATAGAATCTCCCTTGTTTAAGAAGAACACCTGAATGTTTTTCTTTTTACATAATTCCAGAATCCTGCCGTAGCTTGGAGAAAGCTCCTTAACGTCATATACTGCATCCGGCAGCATGAGACTCTTTACCTTAAAGCTTTTGAGCACTTCCACAATGCCCTCCATATGGTCGTCATGAGGATGGGATATTATTATGGTATCTATGCTCCATACTCCCTGATGAAGCAGAGCAGGTACTGTAATATCCTTTCCTGCATTGAAGTAGTACTTGCCCTCCGTAGAGCCTCCGCCATCTATTAGCACAACCTTCTTTGAAGGAGTCATTATGCAGGCGCTGTCACCCTGTCCAACATCCATATGCGTTATAACGAGCCTTCCCGGGATAGAATACAAAAGTATTGAAAATATGAGCACTGCACAGCCTCCGGCCAAATACTGCTTTTTAAAGCGCATGTAATGCAGGCTTCCTAACCCTCCAACCATAAATGCTGTAAACATATAATATACAATGTATAAGTAAAAAGGCAGGGTCGGCACATTCAACCCTGCCACAGGCAGTGAAGCTGTGCTTTTGGATATCAGTGCCAGAAGTCTTATTGTATAGTAACCTGTTGAAAACACATACACTGCTAGGAAGTCCGAAATACTGCCTGCTATTACACCAGCAAATCCGGTAGCTGTGATTATGAAGGACAGCGGAACTGCAGCAAGGTTGAGAACTATGCTTATAAATGACACATAGTTGAAATACAATGCAAGTATGGGCGTGATTCCAATCCATACAGCTATGGAAAGAGACAGTGTTTCTCTCATATATACAGGTATAAAGCTTAATCTGCTGTTTACAGCTTCATACAAAACAGCTATGGAATAAATGCAGCCAAAGGATATAATAAACCCCGGATCATGTATGTATAAAGGATTATAAAGCAAAAGCAGCAGCATGGCGAAGGAAATGGATGCCTTGAAATCGTAATCTCTCCCTAAAGCCTTACCTGCAAACATAACAGAAAACATTATTACGGCTCTAACTGCAGGTGCGGGAAAACCAATAACTGCAATATAAAATACCAGGACAGCAAGCTTGATGCTGCCTTCCAATCTGGCATTCAGCTTTAACGGCTTAAGTAGATAATCCAGCAGCAGAACTAAAAATCCTATATGCAGCCCCGATACTGAAAGTACATGTGCTATACCTGTTTTCTTAAAATCCTCCATGGTGTCTTCATCAATGGCAGTTTTAAAGCCTGTCAGCATGCCATGCATAATGGCAGCCTCGCTGTCCGGAAGAGCTTTGTAAATAATCCTTTCTAAAGCCTGCCTTGTTTTGTATGCCAGCGAGGCAAATAACCCTTGCCTGTTTTCACCCAGCAGACTCATAGTATCAGCCTTCAGCACTTTATATATACCCTTGCTTCTATAGTACAGCCGATAGTCAAAGTCGCCGAAATTCCGCTTGTCAGAAATATCTGTCAGCTCTCCGCATATCTGCAGCAGATCTCCGAATTTGAAATGTCCGGAGCCTCTATATCTTACCAGCAGCTTTTCTTTAAAGTTGTAATAAGTTTCACCATATGCAGCTTCAATGCTTCTCACTTTGTACTCAGTATAATTCTCTCTTATTATAGGTTCTTCGATTACTTCACATTTCAGAGCAGCTTCCATACCCATGAAGGTCTCAAGCTTGCTGCCTCTGCTTATAAAAGCTGTATATTCAAAAGCTCCGAATATGAATACAGCCAGCATCAATACTGCCATAAGCCTTTTGCTGTAATGCCTGTTTAGAAAACCCATAAATAAAACCAGCAAAAAACTACCCAATATGACCGCCATACCGGGCAGCAAAATGCTGGCTATAATAATACCTGAGAAAAAAGATAATGCTGTATAAAATAATACATTTTTCAACTCATCACATCCAGACAGATAGTTGATGCTATTTTCTACCAGTATTATCTTTTTTCCTGCGTAAATTGAAAAAATAATTATAAATTACATTTTCTCATACTGCTCTCTTGTATAGAATTGTCTTGAACTTAAGTACTTTGGTATGTTTTGCTCAACATCATTTATGGATATCTTAACAAACCTTCTGCCTATTTCAAGGGAGTAGGTATTGTCATTATAGGAAAGTCTGCTGATACACCTTAATCGTATTTTAAGCTTCTCATCTAGTTCCTTAATATTGAATAAGGTGAGGAATCTTTTACATCTGCCTTTAAATGCCTTTTCAGGATCAAGGTCTGCTATGTTTTCATTGTCAAAAATAAAGTCTATCTGTAATATACCTTCGTCACCGCTTAAGGATGTTTTGCAAAATTCAATAATAAACTGCCTGTTTTGATTTGCTCTGGATATTCGAGAGAATTCTTCGAGTTCATCAATTAATGCCAGATATTCTGATGCAGTACATATATTCCTTATCTGATAATTTGTACTTGTATGGTCAGCAATTGCATTTAGAATCAAAGTTATGGCTTGCAGCTTTTCCACTTCAACTGTTCTTGTCTCTATATCCGTATTATTTGTATACTGAAATCTAAATGTAGTGAAGGAATTTACAAGCTTTGTCAATAAGAATGCACTCATTATTCCGTGATGATATTGTTCAAAGTCACTGCTGTATCTTAATTTCTTTTCAATATCATGTCTTAAAGCTATTCTAAACTTCATGCTCTTTTCAAGGAGCCCTTTATCATTCTCATTTAAGCCATTTATAAAATCTTTATTTATGTCTACAACCCTTCTGTCCTCTCCATCAGTAATGAAGGTATTACTCAGAATATAAGCCAGTTTTGATTTCTCTTCATTTAGAACAGAGTTTCCGTCAATAGTAAAAACAAAATTAGTATTCATTAGCTGTAAGAAGCTGTGAATATAATTTTCCTGTATTCCGGTATAATTGAAATTGAATTCATCGTAATTATACAGTGAAAAGTAAGGTAATATTCTTCCTATGCACGAATTTATCTTATAAATTTTTTTCAATGGATATCCAAGATCATGAGCTAATGCTGAAACACATCTTATTGAATCCTGATACTCCATAAAGCCTTCCTGTTTATTGAGAAAGCCGATCAAATCACTAAGCATGTTTTTTAGTTCAGTTTCAACCATTAGCTTTCCTATCTTTATGTTTTTCTTCGTTTCTTCATACATATTGTTCATGAGAAAGCTATACTCTTCATTTCTATAGATGTATTCACCAAGAAAATATACCCACAAACAGTGCAAGGTATGATCTCTATAAAATGAATCCGACGCAAATATAAGCTCCTCGAAATTAACATACTCATCAAAATATTTGAAAAGCTCGTCATATCCCCTCTTATCAGGATCAATAAAGCCCATTGAGGATTCAAACAGCAGCTTCCAAAGCTTTTTTGCCACTTCAATCTTATCATGCATCGCATTTGCGTCTTTTAAATTGACTATCTCAACAGAAATCAACTGCTTAAACTCGTCATTGCCTTCAAGAAACTTCACTTTGTCCTCTTTTATCTGCTGAAGATAAAAATCCAATACTATCTTCTCGTCTACATAGCTCATAATTTTTCCCCCTATTCGTGTTTACAGTGCCATATACTCTTCCTTTGAATAGAATTGTCTTGATTTTAGGTATTTGGGTATATCCTGCTCAGTTCCGTCTATTGTTATATTTGCATACTTTCTATGCAGCTCCAGCACATATGTCTTCTTATCATAAGGCAGCTTTCCTATACATCTGAACTTTATCTTCAAGCTCTCATCCAAGTCCCTTATATCAAATAATGATAAAAACCTTTTGCATTTCCCCTTAAATGTTAGCTCAGGATCGAGTTCCTCAATGTTCTCGTTATCAAAAATAAAATCTACTTGAAGTACCCCATCAACACAGCTTATGGAGGATTTACAGAACTCATTGATATACTGTCTGTTTTGATTTGCACGTGATATGCGCGAAAACTCCTCAAGCTCGTCAATAAGGATAAGCAATTCTGATAATGTCCTTATATGAGTCATTTTGAAACCAGAACTAGTATGGTCTGTAATTGCTGTAAGTATTTCTGCCTTTATACTAAAATCTTTAAACTCAACCATGTTTGCAGCCACCAGGGGTTGATTGCTTCTATTAATATTTGAGCTGCTAAAGGCATTAACATTTTTTACTAATAAAAATGCACTCATAATTCCATGCGCAAACTCCTCAAAATCCTTACTATACCTCATATATGATTTAGTATTGTGTTCTATGGAAATGTGAGGAGTTAATGCTCTTTCCAGCACTGCCCTTTCCTTTTCACTTGTATTATTCATATTCCCTTTTATGTATTTGATGTATTCGCTTATTCCTGCACCTATAGCAATTCTTTCATCCATCATCTTTTTAGCTATGATTGCCTCTTCAACTGAGTAGCTAAGATTACTATAGCATTGTACGAAGTATTGATACATAAAATCAGTACTCAAGTTATCGAGGAACACATCTATAAAATTTTTTTGTATTTCCGAAAACGTGAAGTTAAACTCGTCATAATCAGATATAGAATAATATGGAAGTATTTTGCTTATACATTTGTTAATTTTGTGAATCTTCTTAATCGGATATCCTAAATCATGTGTTAAAGCGCTGATACACCTTATAGAATCATTATATTGCTCTCTGCTAATAATGTTCTGACAAGCCTTATGTGTTTTCTCCAGTACTTTTTGCAGACCGCTACTTTCAATAGCATTTAACATCTCTATGTAGTACTGTGTAAAACCATTCATATTTTTAAAAAGTACACTAAACTCATCTCTTCTGTAAACATACTCACCAAGGAAATACACCCATAGGCAGTGAATAGTATGGTCTCTATAAAAGGAGTCAGAAGCAAAAATCAGCTCTTCAAAATTAACATACTCATCAAAATATGCAAACAACTCGTCATAGCCTTCCTTATCAGGGTCTATGTAACTCATTGCAGACTCAAACAGCAGCTTCCAAAGCTTCTTGGATACTTCTATCTTATCGTGCATTGTCTCTGCTTGCTTAAGAGCCTTTATCTCCATTATGATTTGCTGTTTGAAAACACCCTTACCCTGGAGAAACTTAATATTATCCTTTTCCACCTGCTCTATGTAATAATCAAGTACTATCTTTTCATCAATGTAGCTCATACTCTGCCCCCCATTTTTTCTGCCAAAGTTATCCAATCACACATATATAATTTTACATTCATTAGAGGTACTAATCAATGAAAAAGAATTGTACATTATTGACTGTACAATTCTTTTTCATTTAACTCTATATGAAATAGCTTTTGTTTTCTCCTGCTATCTCCATTATACCATTATATACCTCTGAAGCTTCATTCATATAATGCTCTATTCTTACATCCGGAAGGAAATGTGTCAGCAGCAAACGTCTTACACCGGCCTTTGAAGCAATCTCACCTGCTTCCTTAGCAGTCAGATGCATAGCTCTGATGCACTTTTCATCTCTTTCTAAAAGTCCTGCTTCACACAGCAGCAAATCAGCACCCTTTGAGAACTCTACCAGATCTTCATTTGGACTGGTATCTCCGGAATATACAAATTTCTTATAGCCTTTTTCTACTGATATGGCATAGTTTTCATAACCATGAACCATAGGCTTGAATCTTATAGTAAGGTTTTTAATAGTCAACTTGGTGTTGGGCTCGATTTTATGTAAGTCTATTGCATTCTTGTATCTTAATCTCTCAAAGGCTTCCTCAGGATTGCAGGGAGCATATACCTTTATGCCATGCTGCATCTGGCCCTTCATCATTTTTATGTCTGCTGCATATTGGAGTATCATTATGTCGCTCATATGATCACTGTGTAAATGCGATAATATTATAGCATCAAGCTCCTCTATATCTATATACTGCTGAAGTCTGCTTAAGACTCCGTTTCCGCAGTCAAGCAGAATCTTGGCTTCTTCACTGTCAACTAAAAATCCTGAGCATGCTCCGCCTGCCTTAGGGTATGGACCATAATTGCCCAATACGGTCAGTTTCATTATACTCACTCCTTGTTATACCTGCCATTTGTTTGCCTAGCTTTGTTTCCCTGTCATAGAAATAATTATCATGCACAGTTATAAAAATGTCAATGTTAATATTGATTTAACAAATGAAAATATAACAAACTGTCCGGTTTTCAGTTGAACTGGCAGCAAACCGGACAGTTTATTATGTTTTCAACAACTGTATAATAAAATTTTTAAGTTTATTACATTATTCTCGTAGGTAAAATCGCATCAATGAGACCTATTACCAAAGCTCCGACCAATGCCCCCAACCAGCTTACTTCCATATTCGGCACAAAATATTGTGAAAAATATATTATAGCTGCTGATATCAAAAAGCCTACCAGACCTCGCCCTAGTGGAGAAGCATCAATTCTGAACAGCTTTTCTATCAGATAATCCGCTGCAGCTATGACCAAAGCTGCAACTACAGCTGAAATAAAGCCTCTTAATACAAAGCCCGGAACAAAGTATGATGTGACCATAAGCACGAGTGCCGCAACTGCAAACCTGATGATAAACCCTAAAAATCCGCTTCCTGTTTCTCTTCTGGGTCTATCATGCTTCATTGTAGCATTACTCATTGTATCACCTCCTCTTGATATTTTTCCACTGGGAGATGATAATATTCTGACATTATATGCTTAACACACATTTTACAGCATAGCATTCAAAAACTCTTAACTATGTATCATTATTCAATTTTTGTTATTTTCTTAATTTCATATACTGTACTGTATTTTTAGTACCTGAATATAAACCAGAAGCAGTTAATCCGAATATTATTCCATTTAGTATTCCGCGCTTTATGTCATCATTATTAAAGTATAAAATACCGGCCAATACGCCAAGAAACAAGGAGACTATTGCAGAAAACTTCTTTGGCAGACCAAGCCCCTTCATTAGTTCAACAGCTGCAATTATTATTGGAATAATTACCGTTTCATTCAATTCCATAAACTCACCTCACCTTTGATTTTTTGCAGCCACTAAAGTAAATACGGAATCGCGAGTTCACGATTTGCTGACCCTTGACACTTTTAAAACTGCAGTCTACTATGATAAACTAGTTACATAGGCTGCATAAGCCTTTATAAATGTATATTATTGTTGGAGGTTTATAATGCATACAAAAAAGATATATTTTGATGACTCCTATACTGTTGATTTTGAAGCAAATATATTGAAAGTGCAAAACTATAAGGATAAATATGCAGTAATCCTTGATAAAACTGCATTCTATCCCGAAAGCGGAGGACAGCCGGCAGACAAAGGCAGCATAAATGGCATTAAGGTTGTTGATGTTATTGAAGAAGATCAAGCTGTACTTCATATTATCGAAAGCCCTTTTGCTTCACAGAAAGCTGTTTGCAGTATAGACTGGGAAAGACGAATAGATCATATGCAGCAGCATACTGGGCAGCATATTTTGTCTGCATGCTTTTATAAGCTGTATGGCGGCAATACCAGCAGCTTTCATATTGGCAGTGATTATGCAACTATAGAGATAGATATTACTGAGTTTAATGAAGATATGGCAGCAGCCATAGAAGATATGGCAAACAAAGCTATATATGCAAATCTGCCTGTTTATGCAAGTATAGTAGACCCTGAAACACTGCAAAAGCTTCCATTGAGAAAAATGCCCAGGGTAGAGAGTAATATAAGAATTGTTGAAATAGAGGATTTTGATTTCTCTCCATGCGGAGGTACACATGTAAAATCAACAGGTGAAATAGGCATAATAAAAATCAGACGGTGGGAAAAACTAAAATCCAGCTACAAGTTTGAGTTTGTTTGCGGTATGCGTGCATTGACTGATTATAGGTTGAAAAATGCAGCAATATACTATCTTGGTGCAGCAATGTCAGTAAGAGATGCAGAAGTCATAACAGCCTTCGACAAACTGAATGACAGCCTTTCAGAGCTGCAAAAGCAATGCAGTATTTTAAGAAATGAACTGCTGGATATTGAAGCCGGAAAAAATATGGACAATGCCGAAGAATATAAAGAAATAAAGATAATTACCAAGCTGTATGAAAAAAAGGACATTAATGATGTTAAGCTAATGGCTCAAAATATTGTAAAAAATCCATCTTTCATTGTATTAATGGCAGCTGTGAATAATGCAGTACAAGCAGTTTTCGCACGTTCAGAAGATGTTGACCTGGATGCCAGCAGCCTTTTAAAAAAGGTGCTTCCAATAATAAACGGAAGGGGCGGAGGAAGCCCCAAGCTTGCCCAGGGAGGAGGAGAAATAACAAAGGCAGCACAGGAGTTTATTACGAAGGCCAGAGAGCATGCACTGGAGCAGCTTTAAGTTGATAACAGGGTTATGCTGTCTTTTATGCTTAATTGGAGGATAAACAATCCGCATGTCGTATTATATAAGTATATCAAATACATACTGGGAGGTACAAAAATGAATAAAAGTTACAGTATTCTGGAAGTAACACGTATGGCCATAAATATTGAAATGCAAGGTGTCGAATATTACAAAAAAGCTGCCGAAATAAGCAGCAGTGAAAGTATTAAGGCGGTATTCAACATACTGTCTGAGCAGGAAAAAAGTCACGCTGCAATGTTTACCAATCTTTATGATGTATTGAAGGATATTGGCAAAGCTAATGATGACTACCTGTTTGATGATACTGTATCCAGATACTTCGAAGCACTTACGGAAGAACAGGTATTTAAAAGCCATGAGCTCCAAAAAGCCATAGATATCAAAACACCAAAGGAAGCAGTTGAAGAAGGCCTGAAAGCGGAAAAGAATTCTATTCTGTTCTACCATGAGATAATGAAGCACATGGATAGCGAAGAGGTAAAAGGCATACTTCAGCTGATAATTGATGAGGAAAAGAAGCACATAGTAGACTTGACTGTATTAGCAAAGACACTATAAGAGGTTGTCGTCAATGAAGAAGCTTTTGATAATCGGCGGCGGCATAGCAGGCCTCAATGCAGCCAAAACTGCCAGAGAAGCTGATAATGAATGTGAGATAATCATATTGGAATCAGACAATACAAATACATATATTCGCACAAGGCTGCCTGAGTATATCTCAGGAGAAATAGACAAAGCCTCTTTATTTCCTTATAGCGATGAATGGTATAAAGATAATAGAATAAAGCTTATAAACAATCATGTAGTGACAGCTGTTGATGTTCTTAGAAGGGTTGTATTAACCAGCAGGGAAAGCTTTCAGTATGATTCTCTAGTAATTGCTGCGGGAAGCAATCCCTTCAAGCCTGATATAAGTGGGATTAGAAAAGCTAATATTTTTTCAGTGCGTACAATAGAAGATTCGGAGCTTGTCAGAAAGCTGGCCTTATCTGAAGAAAGAACAGTCTGTACTATAATAGGAGGCGGCTTATTAGGATTGGAAATGGCATGGGCAGTAAAGCAGTTAGGCTGCAATGTGAATGTTGTTGAATATGGCAGCAGGCTGCTTCCCCGTCAAATGGATGAGTTGGGCTCCGGCTTACTTTTGGATGCAATAAAAGCTAAAGGCATAAATGTTTACCTGAATGCCCAAACTGAAGAGTTTATTGGCCATAAAGAAGTTGAAGCTGTAAGATTTAAAAACGGAGCTGTTTTAAAAACTGATTTTGTACTGCTTTCGACAGGTGTCAGAGCTAATATCGCTCCCTATGCCGGCATTGTGAATACTGAAAAGGCAATAGTTATTGATGACTTCTGTGAAACCTCTGTGCCGGGAATATATGCTGCCGGAGATGCAGCACAGCATGAGGAAAGCAATTTCTGCATTTGGCCTGTAGCCATAGCTCAAGGAAAGGTTGCCGGTCATAACGCAGTAAGCTTTGGCAGCAGCTCCTACAAGCGAATCAGATATAACAGCTTTCAGCCCTTCACAAATCTGAAAATAAAAGGTATCACCGCTTTTTCCATTGGTGATATAGCTGATGAGAACTGTGAGATACTGCACAGCTATAACGAAGAGGCTAAGAAATATATAAAGCTCTATATCAGAAACTGTGTAATTGTCGCGGCAATTGTTTTCGGTGACTCGACAACAACTCTGAAAATCAAGAAAGCCGTAGACCAAAAAAAGCCAATCTCTTCGTGCAACATCAATGAAATATTAGATTCTATTTGATAGGTTAAGGTGAAGCATTTACATTTCTGTGCTTCACCTTATTCTTCTTCAACTATCTGTATTTTGGAAGTATTTATATAGTCGGAATCAAATCCGCTGTCCATTCCGCTTTTTAGCTTGCACTGCATCTCATTAAGATAATACCGCATTATTTTGTGCAGCTCATCCTGAATATCATCTATTATTTCCCCCAGATCATCTGCCCTGTCAATAGCTTCCTCGACATCATGCTTGTTGGCAAGAGAAATTTTATTAAACTCGTCTGCCGCACCAACCAGCAATCTATAAGAGTTTATAAGCGGAACAAGTATATCGATAAGGAGCTTCATATCCTTGTACACCAGTTCGTCACAAAAACCATTGATTCCTCTTGTTTTATCACTCATAATCCTCACCTCTTGACTTCATACCTGAAGTAAAAATGTATATTTGTAAAACTATTTGAAACTATACATATAGATAAATATATGTTATATTTATCAATGAAATTCCAATTAAAGTCATGTATAGAGGTGTAATATGAGTTATTCCACTGCAATTAGCGAAATACTTGTACTGTTTGTTGTTATGCTTATTGGATTCATAGCTAAGAAAAGAAAGGTAATTAATGAAAAAATACAGGATTCGATTTCAACGCTGATCATGAAAATTGCTCTACCTTCTTTGGTGCTTTCGTCTTCCAATATAGAAAGAAATGCAGACATAATTAGCAACATACTAAGCCTTTTCGTTATATCCCTTATAAGCTATGCAGTTACAATAGCTATAGCCACTGCAGCCGCAAAGCTTCTAAAATACCCAAAGCGTTTGTCAAACGTATTCATATCGCTGATTGTATTTGCCAATGTAGGCTTTATGGGATATCCGGTAGCACGTGCAGTTTTAGGAGATATCGGAGTTTTTTATACTTCCATACTCAATCTGGTTTTTTCTGTATTCCTATGGACCTACGGAGTTTTATTATATAGCAGCGAACAAAAAATAAACTTTAAAAATCTCGTTAATATAGGCACCATCTCATCAATCAGTGCTATATTGCTTTTCATCATGAATATCCGACTTCCATATGTTCTGCAAGCACCTCTGGAAGCAATGGGGAAGATGACAACTCCATTATCAATGCTTTTGATTGGAGCACTTATAGCAAATGTTTCTGTAAAAACCATATTTACAGACTGCAGAATCTTTATAATAAGCTTCATGAGATTGATACTTGCTCCGATACTGACAATACTGCTGCTTAAGCCTTTTGCTGTTGACGGTACTGTGATTGCATTATGCGCAATTATTGCTGCTATGCCTTCCGGTGCAACAAATGCCATTTTTGCAAAGGAATATGATTCAGAGCCTAATTTTGCCTCAATAGGGGTTTTCGTAACAACTCTGTTATCCATAATAACTCTGCCTGTGATAGTATTTCTTCTGACCGATGTGTTTAATATAATAGCTCCACTGTGATTTGTATTATATGTTTGTTCAACCTATATTTTCAACTTATTTATTTAATCATTCCATAGAATACTATAATTAATCAATAGAAACTATTGCAGCAGTTATTCAACATAGGATTTCAAATAATTTAAATAAGTTTAGGCTGCAATAACTTTTTAAGGGTTTTCCCTTTAGGAAAGGTGGTGCTTTAAAATGAGAAGAAATACTGAAACTAACTATAGAACTATCAGCGGCAAATCCGTGGGCAGAAGACGTACCGGCATACTGGTGCCTGAAGCGGAGAAAGCGCTAAACAACTTGAAACACAGGGTAGCTGCTGATTTAGGCATTGATTTTACACTGGAGGATAAGGGCTCATTTACTGCAAAAGACTGCGGTAAGGTAGGCGGAGAAATGGTGCGACGCATAATTGAGCAGGTGAAATATGATATGACAAGAGCAGGCAGCAACAGATATCAGTAAAAAACCGAATTCCTTCGGTTTTTTTATTCTTTAATACTATTTTCACTGCTAACAAAAAGCTTTGTTGATTTAGTTAAATTTTTATGATAAATTAGAACAGTATAAGGGAGTAGATGGGTGCTGGTGTGCCCTGCAGTCTTCAAAACTGTTGCGGGGGGTTGGTAGCCTCCTTGGTGGGTTCGATTCCCACATACTCCCGCCATAAAAAGTGAACAAAAAGTGAACAAACTGAATTATAAAAAAAAGATTATCAGCCGCTGATAATCTTTTTTTCCAGATATTTTATATATTCGCTATATTTATTGTTGCACTTCTCCAGATAAGATATTGTTCTATAATATTCCTTCTCATCCTTATTGCTTTTTTTTAGGCTGATAATATCATCAAGGCTTGGAATAGCTTCATCGTTCAGCGTATATTCATAGGTTTTTTCCTTAACCTCTTCTGCTTTTACTAAAGCTTTTTCACAGCTTATATGCAAGCCTTCCTCAACAAACTTTCTTGCTGTAATTATAAACAGAGATTGACCGTTTATGGATATAATATCGCCAGAAAAACTACCGCTGACAATAATTCCGGATTTTTTCTTCAACCGCACCTTATGATCTTTCACCTTTCCTTTTTCCAGAACCATTCTGGCTATATTCTGCCTGACCTCAAAATCCGGAAACAAGTCCAATTCAAAAGATGTCTTACCGATAACTTCTTCGCGAGAATAACCGATTGTCTCAAAAAAAACATCATTAGCCTCTACTATTCTGCCTTCAGTAATAGTAGATACTACAATCAGCATATCTTTTGTGTGAAAAACTTTATTAAAGCTTTCTCTTAGATTCTTATTCTCTGCATGGAGCTTAATAAGCTTACTAAAAAGAGATTCTTTCGGACTTCTATGACCGCACATCATGTTACCTCCTGGTATACATTATGTTGTTTACTGCTTAATAAATAATGTCTGTTACTAGTAAATTAAAACAGCTTCCTTTCGTCTCCCACTCTTTTTGTAATCTTGTTCTGATCAAAATCATCCAGTAATGCCATAGCATATTTTCGGCTTGTATTCAAAGCATCCCTGAACTGAGCAAGTGTAATGGATCCATTTGTATTCACCTGCTGTTTTACTATTTCTACAGCTTCGCTATAGGCTTCCTTTGAAAAATATATTTCTTCATCCACCTTAATAAGAGCTTCCATATCTACCATAGCATTAAACACCATTTTAAGCTGAGCTTCATTATATTTTTGCTCTGAAACCAATTCTGAAAGCTTTGGAGGATTAAACTTATTTTTTGAGTACTTTTCCTGTATATAATCCTTAATTTGCAGCTGTAATTTATTGAACTCCGGCGCGAAGCCGGATAGAGCAACATATTGCTTATACAGCTTAATCAATTGCTTTTCAGCGTAATACCCGAATATTGCATCTGACAGCTTCTGCTTTACTCCCTCCCACAGCCTGGATTTGATTTCTTCCTTTGATACACCAAGTTTAAGAGGGTTTTTCTTATGGTAAGCTTCCAGCAGATCAGACAGCTTCTTTCCAAGCTCATCAACAAACTCTTTATGCAGCAGATAGCTCTCATCATTGAGCTTCAAGCACAATACTCTGCCTTCAGCGGAAAGCTCCTCAACAAGCTTATCAAATAGCTCCTCCTTAAGATTGCCAGTCATCTTTATAACAGCTTTTCTTTCCTGGTACTTGCCACTGTTCCTAAATATGTATTGTTCTATGATTTCTGCAGGATTTCCTTGCTCCTTCAGTTTGAACTCCTCAATGACATCTTCTTTATATCTTTTCCTTTTTGGAGGATTAGAGTCAAGTATCGTACCTCCGGCTATCGTAAGCATTGGGGAATAAGTTCTTATTACAAATCTGTCATCCTTTTGGCATGCTATTTCTTCCTCCAGTCTCAGCTGAACGAATGCTGCTTCTCCAGGGTTCAGCTCATCCCTGTCCAGTAATATGACTCTGCACATCACTTCTGCTGTCCCATGGTACAGTCTGAGCCTGTCTCTGTTATCTATGCTTCTCTCTGCATCCTTCAGCATCTCCAGCCTTGCATCCACCATCATAGTGGGAACCATGCTTCCCGGACTTGCCACAACATTTCCTCTTTCAAGCTCTTCCACCTTGACATTGGCGAGATTTACAGCCACTCTCTGCCCTGCATAGGCAGTTCTGACACTATTCTCATGCACTTGAACACTTCTTACTCTTACCTCTCTATCCTGAGGATAAATCCTTACAGTGTCTCCTTCGTTTATTTTCCCTGACAGCAGGGTTCCTGTTACAATTGTCCCAAAACCGGTAATGGTAAAAACACGGTCTATAGGCAGTCTGAAAATACCCTCAGACTTCTTCTCCTCTATAATATTGCTTATTCTGTCAATTTCTTCTACAAGCTCCTTCAGTCCCTCTCCTTTAACTGCTGATACGGGGATTACCGCAGCTTCCTCCAGAAAAGTATCCTTTATCTCTTCCTTAATCTGCTCAATTACAAGCTCAAGCCAGTCTTCCTCAACCGTATCCTTTTTAGTAACTGCAATTATACCATTCTTAATCCTCAAAAGCCTTAATATGTTAAGATGCTCTTTTGTCTGAGGCATAACACCTTCATCAGCAGCTATTACCAGAATTACCATATCCAGACCGCCTGCTCCTGCAAGCATGCTTTTTATAAAACGCTCATGTCCCGGAACATCAACAATTCCGGCTCTTTTACCACTTGGCAGGTCAAACCATGTAAAACCAAGCTCAATGGTTATTCCACGTTCCTTTTCCTCTTTAAGACGGTCTGTATCCCTGCCTGTTAAAGCCTTAATCAATGTTGTCTTTCCATGGTCTATATGTCCGGCGGTACCTATTATGATGTTCTTCACCCAATGCACCACCCTTCCTTATATTACTTCCGCACATTTGCTTACTGCATATTGCATAGCATTACAAATAACTGCATACTCATCTTCCATTATAGTCCTTATATCCATCAGAAGTCTGTCCCTGCTTATTCTTGCTATAACAGGCTGCTTGTATTGCCTCAGGCTTCTTTCAAGCATTTCTACTGATATTCTGCCGGGATTTACAGCTATAACCTTTGTAGGAAGCTTATGAAGCGGCATTGAGCCTCCTCCTACCTCAGAAAACTCATCCTCTATGCTCATATCCAAACGGTCTCCAAGCCTATCCGCCAAGCGTGCATAAAGCTCCTCTGCCTTGGTCATCAACTCTTTATCATTATAAGTAAGCATCCTTAAAACCGGTATCTGATGTATTACTTTTTCTTCATCATAATACAATCTTAAGGTGCCCTCAAGTGCAGCCAAGGTCAGCTTGTCTATTCTAAAGGCTCTTGTCAAAGGATTTTTTTTCATTCTGTCAATGTAAGCTTTCTTTCCTGCTATTATTCCTGCCTGGGGTCCTCCAAGCATTTTATCACCACTAAAGGTAACAACATCTATTCCTGCCTTTATTGAACTCTGCACAGTAGGCTCATAAGGCAGTCCATATTTTGACAAATCCAGCAACACTCCGCTGCCCAAATCCTCTATAACAGGCAGCTCCATTGCTTTCCCAAGCTCTGCCAGTTCCTCTGCTTCCACTTCCTTAGTAAAGCCGCAGATTCTGAAATTGCTGGTATGAACCTTCAAAAATGCTGCAGTATTCTCATTAACAGCATTCTTATAGTCATTTAAGTGTGTCTTGTTGGTTGTGCCAACCTCTTTCAAAACCGCCCCGCTCTCTGACATGACATCGGGAATTCTGAAGGATCCTCCAATCTCTACCAGCTGTCCCCTTGAAACAATAACCTCTTTTCCCTTTGCCATAGTGCTCAGCACCAGCATTACGGCGGCGGCATTGTTATTGACTACCATTGCAGCTTCCGCTCCCGTAAGCTTGCAAATGTGTTCCTCCACGTGATCATATCTGGAGCCCCGTTGACCGGATTCTACATTAAACTCCAGGTTGGAATATCTCGAAGTAATTTTTGAAAGCATTTCCGTAACTGTATCGCTCATAACTGCTCTCCCAAGATTGGTATGAAGTACTACACCGGTTGCATTCACTACACTTATGAGCTTGTATTTTGTTTTTTCTTCTATCCTTGCAGCAATACCTCTTACAAAATCTTCAAAGGAAGCTTCTGCAGAATCCAAAGATTTCATTTCCATTGCCAATATATTATTCCTATATGCACTTAAATATTCTCTGGCTGCTTCAACAATAACTCTACGAGGATATATTCCGGAAAGCGCCTCCAGTTCTCTGTGATTCAACAGTTCATCTACTGAAGGAATACTGCTTAGCAGCTTTTTCCTAATGTCCATATTTTACCTCCAACTATGCATCATAAAACCTCTATTGCATATTGCGATTTCTTTTTCACCTTGCCAATCACGGCAAAATCACACTTCAGTCTTTCTTTTAAACGTTCTATCAATTCTTCAAGTTTTTCACTGGGCACAGATATCAGCAGCCCTCCTGAGGTTTGAGGATCGAACATGATATCTACATAATGCTGCTCAACACTGCTGCTGAAGCTTATCTTACCTTCCAAATATTTTGCATTATTATATGCCCCGCCGGGTATTATACCCATCTTTGCATATTCAATGCTCTCTGCTATAACCGGAATACAGTCAGACCACAGTTCCAGCGTTGCTCCGCTGCCCTCAGCCATTTCATATGCATGACCCAAAAGCCCGAAGCCGGTAATATCCGTGCAGCACTTAACACCTGTCTCCATCATTGCTTCACAAGCATCTTTGTTAAGATAAGACATGCTAAAAACAACTTTCTGGTACAACTCATCATTAAGCAAATCTGCCTTTATTGCAGTATTTAGTATTCCAACGCCAAGTGGCTTGGTAAGTACCAGCATGTCACCCTCCCTGGCACCTGAATTAGCTGTAACTTTGGAAGGGTGTACCATCCCCATAACAGATAATCCAAACTTGGGAACATCGTCCTCTACTGTATGACCTCCTATTACAATAGCACCGGCTTCAGCAACCTTATCTGCTCCACCCCTTATGATTTCTGCAAGAATGTCAGGTGAAAGGCAGCTCGGGAAACATGCTATGTTCATTGCAGTTACAGGTTTTCCTCCCATAGCATACACATCACTCAGTGAATTGGCAGCTGCTATCTGACCAAATGTATAAGGGTCATCCACTACCGGTGTAAAAAAGTCCATGGTTAAAATAATCGCTTTATCATCATCTATCTTATAGACAGCGGCATCATCTGAGGTTTCCGTTCCAATTAACAGATTCGGGTCATAGGACTTTGGTATGTGACGCAGAACCTGCGCCAGAGCTTCCGGCCCCATTTTGGCCGCTCAACCTGAGCTTTTTGTCATCTGTGTCAGTCTGACAGTCTTGTTGATCATTATGCCGCCTCCTTTCTTTTTTCCTGCTTCAATTATAGCACAACTTAAAAAAAGACACATTACGAATAAAGAACTTTAACAATAGGTTTCACTATTGATAAAGCTCCTTCATCTTATTATTCTACAGCTATATATTCCTTTAAGGAAGCATATTTTTTCTCACCTATTCCCGTAACCTTCATAATTTCTTCTATTGTCTTGAAGGCTCCATTCTTATTACGGTATGCTATAATTTTGTCTGCAGTCGATGGCCCGACGCCCGGCAAGCTTTCCAGCTCACTTTTGGATGCCGTGTTTATATTTATTTTTCCATACTTCAACGCCGTATTTTTGCTTACATACCCCGGTATGACATTTTTCATATCATTTATTATTTCACCTTTTTTGGGTATATATATCATTTCCTCATCTGAAAGCTTGTGCGCCAGATTCACAGCTGTTAAATCAGCCTCCTCACTTGCGCCTCCAATAAGCTCAAGAGCATCTCCAAGTCTTGTGTCGGGCTTAATCTCTATATTTCCAGGGCGCTTTACACAGCCGCAAATATAAACCGTTATATATTCATCAACTGTCTGCGGCTGCTGCTCCGACTCAGTTGTCTTAGCTTCTGCCGGCTCAGCAATACTATCTTCTATATTTTGCTCAAGCAGTATTTCTGTTCCTGCGCCTGAATTTATATATATAGTACCGCTGATTATTAGTATCATGATTATAATAATTATTATTAATATTTTTTCATAATTTCTTCCAGGTAACATATTCTTCCTCCTCTGTATTACAATTATGTATATTATATCAGATTAACCATATTTTGTAATGACTAATTACGCATTTTTTTTACGTTTTTTTCTGTTTTTTAATGTATTTCTGCATTATTTTTGATATACTATAAATGCGCTTTTCGAAATATATATAGAAGCAAGGTCTCGGCTCCATTTTTATAATGGTTTCATTTTTTTGGGAGGTAATAATGAAGAGAAAATTGCTGATTTTTTTGATTATAATATCTATGATAAATATAGTAAGTGTGCAGGCAGAGCCGGATGTGGCAAGCCCCTCAGCCATATTGATAGATTACAAAACAGGCAAGGTGCTATATGAAAGAAATGCTGATACGACTATGTATCCTGCAAGCACTACAAAAGTCATGACAGGGATTCTTGCCCTTGAACATGGGAAGCTTGATGATATCGTTACAGTTGGAATAAACCCATCTACCAAGATTGAGAGAGGCAGCAGCCAGATATATCTTATACCTGATGAACGGCTTACCTTTGAGCAGCTTGTATATGCATTGATGCTTGAATCCGCCAATGATGCGGCAATAGCAATTGCTGAACATATATCCGGCTCGGTAGAAGAGTTTTGTGAGTTGATGAACCGCAAAGCAAAGGAACTGGGTGCGGTTGATACAAACTTTTTAAACCCCAACGGACTGCATAATGATAACCACTATTCAACAGCCAGAGATTTGGCTCTCATAGCCAGATATGCAATGAATAATGATACCTTCAGAAAAGTTGTATCAACGTATCAATACTCAATACCTGCCACTAACAAACAAGAAGAAAGACCTTATATCAGAAACAGTAACAAGCTCATATGGAACTATGCCAAGAACAGCTGTTATTATGAATATGCTACCGGCATAAAAACAGGCTACACAGTAAAATCAAAGCATTGTCTGGTTGCCAGCGCAAAGAAGGATGGAATGGAACTCATTGCAGTTGTTTTAGGAACCGAGAAAGATTATCTATATAAAGATGTGGTAAACATGTTCGAATACGGGTTTTCAAATTTTACCAGTATGGGAATCGTTGAGAAGCATCAAGTGATTACAACAATAACAGTAGACGGTACAGATAAAAAAATTAATCTTCTTGCTAACGATGACTTTTCCATGGTCTTATCAAATGACGAAAAAGATAAAATAACCAGCAGAATAACTGTAGAAGAAAAAATAGTATCGCCTGTGATTCATGGTCAGGTTCTTGGCAAAATTGAGTTCTTTATAAAGGATAAAGTAATTAAAAGTATTAATCTTGTTTCACAGGAGTCATACCAAAAGCCTACTGTAACAAAGACAATAAAGGAAACCTTCTCATGGAAATGGATTATTGGAGCGGCAGCGGCCTTTTTGCTCTTTAGAGCACTTGTTACAATTATGAAGCTAAGGAAGAAAAGATTAAAAAAATCTGTCTATATAAAAAGATAACCGGTAACAGCCGGTTATCTTTTTATATTTATTCTTAGTAATTATACATATGCAACTAATTCTATTTCTACTAAAGCGTCCTTTGGAAGCCTTGCAACTTCAACACAGGACCTTGACGGGTGATTCTCAGTAAAGTATCTGGAGTAGATTTCATTAATTCTTGGAAAGTCATTCATGTCCTTTATATAGACAGTTGCTTTTAACACTTTCTCAAGGCTGCTGCCTGCCGATTCCAATAATATCTTAAGGTTTTCAAGAACCTGCATGGTTTGTGCCTGCACATCACCTTCCACAATCTGCATAGTAGCAGGTACAAGTGGAAGCATTCCGGATGTAAAAATCATACTGCCAAATCTTACTGCCTGTGAATAAGGTCCTATTGCTGCCGGTGCACTGTTTGTGTTGATAATTTCCTTTGTCATACCTTTCCTCCTATGTTTTTATTCTACACGACTCTTACCTTGGGTACTCTTTTATCAAACTCCTGCAGCAGCCAGCTTTCTTTTTCGCTGCCGTTGAATATATAACAATAAATATGAGTCTTATTGTTTTTTTCTTCCATCCTGACACCATCATACATCTTTTGCGTATCATACCACCATTCGAATTTGACGCTGCTGTTGCTGTCAGTTATTTTTACAAGTGCTTGGCCGTTTCTTTCTCTCAGTACTATCATGTTTGTGTCCTCCTATAAGTAAATTCTGATATATACGTCAGTTTGAATCTTAATGACTCAAAGCCATATTTATCATATGCTTTACTTTATAGAAAAATGACACATTAATATAAATTAACCATTTACTCTGATTTCATCCAGATAGTTATATATTGTGTATCTGGATACACAAAGCACCTTCGCCACATAATCTATTGCTCCCTTTATGAGGAATACTCCCTTATCATCCAGCATTTCTACAATATTAACCTTTTCTTCCTTGGACATAAATGCAACAGGCTTGCCTATACCCTCCAGTGTTTTATTTACTATACTGCTCAGCACCTCATTGACCGTGCTTCCATAGCTTTCGCGGTCATCCTGCGGATAGTCCTGATTTTCATCAACGTTTACAAAGTCATACATCAGATTCTTCACAACTATTAATTCGGAAATATCGAAGTTAATGCATAAAAAGCCAATAAGCTTTCCAGTTTCATCTTTGATGAATATCGAAGATGATTTTAGAATCCTTCCATCAGGTGTCTTTTTCATGTAGTTGATTTTGTGCTTTGAAAAATCACCCTTTCTCAATGCTGCAAGACCGTATTCACTCATTGGTCCTCCTACAACACGCCCGGTTACATGTCCATTGGCTATTGCCAGAATCGAGCTCTGAGGATTCGTGACATCATGCAAAACAACCTCACAGTTTCTTCCGAAAGTACTAGCGATTCCCTCAACAAGAGGTATCATATTTTTAAGGATTGGATGAACATTGTCATTCATAATAAACACTCCTTTGACCTATACTGCAAAGTATTTTTTCCTGCAAATATAATATAAACATCTAGACCATTTGGTATTAGAGAAATGTACTGCATATACCTATAGCAGCAAAAACTCTAAAGTATATAGTTATAGTATCATCATTTACACAATATCTGCAACATTAAAATTTTTTAACTTATATGTAAAAAAGCGGCTTAAATGCCGCTTTTGCTTTATTCTAATCTTCAACTATGGTGGTTTTTGCATCAACCCACATTCTTTCAAGATTGTAGAATCTTCTTTCTTCATCATGGAAAAGGTGAATAATGATATTGTTATAATCCATCAGTATCCAACGTCCTCCTCTGAAGCCTTCCTTATGGTGAAGCCTGTAGCCTGCTAGCTCCATCTTCTCATCCAAAGCATCAGCCATAGCCTGTATTTGAGTAGTCGAAGTACCTGTTACAACTATGAAATAATCAGATAATGTAGAAATCTCATGTATGTCCATAAGCCTGATATCCTTGGCCTTTTTCTCCTTAAGAATTTCCAGCGCCTTATTAGCCATTTCCGTCGAAATTGATAACAATAATATCCCTCCAAACTTATATGAAAAGCCAAACTTTAGCTTTTACTTTAATTCTGTCTATCCTTCCCTATAATAATTGTTATATCACAACCCAGAGAATTGTCAATATCTGTTTCAATAACAGTTAAGCCTATATCCTGGGCAACTATTTGCGCGGTTTCCTCATGCCCGTTTCTGTTTATGAGCCTTGAGGTGTTAAAGGTCAGATCTTTAGTATCGCCAATTTTTATAACAGTATATCCTAATGCTTCAAGCTGAGTTTTCATGGATGCAGCAAGTCCATTTGATTTGGTACTGTTTAGTATTTCAATTCTAATATTCTTTTTATCTATTGTTGGAGCAGGATTGCTTTGCTGTGAATTGACCGCATTGCTCCCTTGCAGTGCAGCGACACTGTTATCAACATCAAGAGCCAGATCTACCTCATGCATCATTTTAGCCAGTTCATCCTTGTCATGTATAAAATATGCTATTCCATTGATTGTAAGAGCCTTGCCTGGAATAGTATATTGTGAAATATTGTCAAGCTTCAAATTCTTCACGCCTAATGCATAACTGGCTATCTCGCCCTCTTCAAGATTGGTTTTGACATATTTGCTCATTGTATTGATAACTGTTAATGCTTTTGGCAGCATTGCAGGACTTGTAAGCTTCTTCACAAATGCCTTTATAAACTCATGCTGTGCTTTTATTCTTCCCAAATCCTGGTCTGTATAGCCTGATCTGAATCTTATGAATTGCACGGCTTTTTTGCCATTCAAAACCTGCTCTCCGGGATCTATATGAATATGCAGGTCCTGATATGGATCATCGTAATGCATGGGTATAGGTACATTAATTTTAACACCGCCTATTGTATCAACAATCTTCTCTGCGCCGGAAAGATTTATTCTAATATAGTGATGTATGGGAATATCCAAAAGCTCACCCACAGTCTTCATAACCAAAGGAACTCCGTCATTCTTGCTTATTATAGAGTTGATCTTCCCTTCGGCGTATCCTGTTATATTGACCTTTGTATCTCTTGGTACTGAAACAATGGCCATTTTGTGATTCTCCTTATTGTATCTGACAACCATCATAATATCTGATAAGCCGTCATTCACTCCCAAAACAAGTGTATTAACAACAACATCATTTTTGGGCTCAGGTGGCCTTAGATCAGGATTTTCATCCACGACCTCCGTAAACTCTTCATCAATCATATTGCTGTGGGTCTTGTCCAAATAGTAGTAAACTCCTCCCAGGATACTAAAGAAAAAAATAAATGAAACTATAAATATCAACATATATTTTTTCAAAGTAACATCCCCATCCATTCATTCAAAATTGTATAGTCGTTTTTTCATGGAGCCAATTATGCTGTTTCTGGCCAGTATTGTATAAGGATGCAGCATCCTGTTTTTTGAAATAACATACTCTATTGAAATATTCAATGCCTTCAATACTGCCAAATCCAGATCACGAAATGCCAACTCCCTTAGTTCATCCACACCTTTAAAACTTCTTTCTGGCTCTATGAAATCAGCAAGAAAAATTACCTTTTCCAGTAAGCTCATATCGGCTTTACCTGTTGTATGATATTTAACTGCTGCTAAAATCTCAGCATCATCTACTTGAAAAAGCTCACTGCATACATATACTGCCGAATAAGCGTGCATAAGCTCTTTAACATTTATCACAACATTATCTGCAGCGCAGTTCATTTTCTTCAAATACTGAAGCTGGATATCCTCAGACATTTCCCTGGTGCAATCATGTACCAATCCTGCAATTTCTGCTTTATGCAAATCACAACCATATCTTGCGGCAAGCTCAACAGCCATTTTGCTGACATTAATAGAGTGCTTGTAGCGTTTTCGGGATAGCTCCTGCCTTAGATATTTTTTTATCTTTGAAATATCTATCAAAGAATTCACTCCCTATAAATGCCATGCTTCATAATATACTGTTCTACAGCTTCTGGAAGCAGATACTTGATTGTGTGATTGTTCTGCACTCTGCTTCTTATGTCAGTGGATGAAATTGCAAGTGAGGGTATTTCTATGTTAAAAATCTCTTTTCCATATTTAGACTTAATTTCATATAGTTTTTGTTCCAAATCCATATTATTAAATCCTGGTCTTGTTGCTGCAACAAAATAGCAAAGCTTTAGAAGCTCTTCTACCTTATGCCATGCTAGGATATCAAGGAGTGCATCAGCGCCTGTTATAAAAAAAAGCTCTGTTTCACTTCCATATATTGATATCAACTCTTTTATAGTATCTATTGTATAGCTTACACCTTTTCTATCTAGTTCTATACGGGAAACCTCAAAATATGGGTTGGTTGCAGTAGCCAGCAGTGTCATATTGTACCTGTGGTTGGAATCGGAAATATTATGGTTATTTTTATGCGGAGGATTTCCGGCAGGTATAAAAATTACTTTGTCCAGCTGAAATCTGTCTCTTACAGCTTCCGCAGCAACCAAGTGCCCATAATGAACAGGATCAAAAGTTCCACCCATTACGGCAATTTTCCTGCGCAGGCTGAAATCATCAAAATGATTCATATTACCCTCCAATAGCTTAAAAATAATCAATTATTCTAATTATACACTATTTCCTATCTCATTTGAAGCAATACCACAAATTTTCATTACATTATTTTACATAAAAAAAGAAGCTTACGCTCCTTTTACAGTACTATTCTCGGATTCTCTCTGGATTGTCTGTATAATACGAATTTGCCGCCTATGACCTGCACAACATCTGCATCCACATACTTGGCTATTTCATTGCTGGCTTCTCTGACATCAGTCATACTGTTGTTCAGCACTTTGATTTTAATAAGCTCTCTGGCTTCAAGAGCATTATCTATTTCATTCATCATTGTTTCTGTTACACCACCTTTTCCTATAAGGAAAATCGGTTCTATTGTATTGGCCAGCCCTCTTAAATATGCTCTCTCCTTACTGGTCAGCATCTGTTTCACCTCCTGAGTGTTATATTGCCGTACTATTCCGATAATATACAAAAGCAGACTTTCGTCTGCCATGATAACCTAAAATTATACTTCAACTTCTTTTCTAAGCTTTCGTCGATGAGTCTCGTAACCAGGATCACCCTTTTTCCATCCACTTCTGCTTTTTTCAGCATTTTGTACATAGTTTTCATTAATAACGATTTCGTTTTTTGACAGGCAGAAATAAGTTGGGGTGTTCTGCTTACAGTTTTCACAATGCATGCAGTTCATTGCTTACTATTGACCTCCAGTTCATTAATCAAAATATTCGAATTCAAGATCATACATTTTTACAGTATCTCCGTCTTGTACACCCATTTGCTTTAACTCATCAACGATACCCCTCTTTCTAAGTACCTTTTGGAAGTATTTTATGGAATCATTATCATCAAGGTTAACTGATTCAAGAAGCTGATCAACCAATTTACCTTCAACTATGAAGACTCCGTTCTCCTTCCTTATGTTGTAAGGTTTTTCGTCTGTATACTTATGATACAACAATTCTGAAATTTCTTCAACTGGTTCTTCAATATCTTTTAGCTGTTCCAACATATTATATACCTTATTCATCAAGGGCTCTATGCCTTGCATAGTTGCCGCAGAGATGGCATACACCTCAAAGCCGTGTGCCGCAAGTCTTTCCTTGATCTTCTCGTAGTTATCCCGCGCATCAGGTAAATCCATCTTATTACATACAACAATCTGAGGCTTGGATGCCAGCTTCTCGTTATACAGCTTCAATTCTTCATTTATCTTTATAAAATCTTCATATGGGTCTCTTCCCTCAGTACCTGAGACATCAATTATATGTATTAAAACCTTGGTTCTTTCCACATGTCTTAAAAAGTCATGTCCAAGACCTACACCGGCATGCGCTCCTTCTATCAGTCCTGGTATGTCTGCTACAACAAAGCTTCTTCCTGAGCCTAGATCCACTACACCCAGATTGGGTACCAGTGTAGTAAAATGATAATTGGCAATTTTAGGTCTTGCTGATGTCACAATCGACAGGAAAGTGGACTTACCCACATTGGGGAAGCCAACAAGGCCTACATCTGCCAGCAGCTTAAGCTCCAGCTCTATCCATCGCTCCTCACCCTTTTCTCCGGGCTGAGCAAATCTGGGTGCTTGTCTTGTTGGTGTGGCAAACTGTGCATTACCCTTGCCGCCTTTTCCGCCTTTTGCTGCTATAATACTGCTTCCGGGTAATTTTAAATCCCCTATTATTAAGCCAGTTTCAGCATCACGGATTATGGTGCCAACAGGTACCTTAATAACCATATCTTCGCCGCTTTTTCCGAAAGAGTTATTGGAGCCTCCCTGTTCACCATTTTCAGCCAAGTGCTTTCTTTTGTAACGGAAATCCATTAAGGTTCTAAGATTGTCGTCAGCCGCCAGCACAATGTCCCCTCCGTTACCCCCGTCTCCTCCGTCAGGTCCGCCGTTAGGTACGTATTTTTCTCTACGGAAGGAAATGCGGCCGTTTCCGCCATCCCCTGCCTTTATAAAGATTTTCGCTACATCTACAAACATTTTTTCACCTCTATCAACATCTTTAGTAATTATTATACCGTAAAAGTACTATATTCTAAACCTATTTTTCCCATTACAACTAGTGCCTTGTAACAGAATCCGTTAGTCAAGGCACTTTGAAGCTTTTTACTGCCTGAACTACAAGAACAGAATTATGACAAAAATCACTAATACTACTCTGAGTCTTCTTTTTAGTGTTGAAAATATAAGCTGCTTTTATACATTTGCTTTTTTCTGGCATTGCAATATCAAATATACTTAGATTGTTATCTATAGTTGGAACATAAGTACAAGCTTATTAATTGCTCCCACAATAACAAAGGTACAGTCAAGCTGTACCTTTGAAACTCATTAATTATTGTGCAACAGGATATACGCTAACCTGCTTCTTGTCCTTACCTTTTCTTTCGAATCTGACAACACCCTCTACAAGAGCAAACAATGTATCATCTTTACCAATTCCAACATTGTTTCCGGGATGAATTTTAGTTCCTCTTTGTCTTACAAGAATATTGCCGGCAAGAACTACCTGACCGTCAGCTCTCTTAACTCCAAGTCTCTTTGACTCACTGTCACGACCGTTTCTGGAGCTACCAACACCTTTTTTATGTGCAAATAATTGAAGGTTAATTCTGAGCATTGATTACACCTCCTCTTTATCCGATAACCTAATATAGTTTTCATAGGTTGCTTCTATGTTTTTTAAGCCTTCATATAAGGTTTCCAATATGGCTGAGCATTTTATGGCACCAAGCTCTGTACGTGTATCAATTATTCTGCACTGCAGGAATCCATCCTTAATGGAGTATTCCACCTTAGCACCAGCTACCTTTTCCAGTCCTATGAGGGCTGTCTGAGTCAAAGCTGATACCGCACTGCATACTATATCTTCTCCACGCTTTGCAAACCCGGTGTGTCCGCTGACCTTGAAACCTATAATGTTTTTTTCTTTCAAATAGAATTCAACTGTAGTCATATTGACCGCCAATTAGAAGCTGATCTTATCAATCTTAACCTTTGTAAATGGCTGTCTGTGACCTTGCTTCTTCCTATAATCCTTCTTAGGCTTATACTTGAAAACAATGATCTTCTTGCTCTTACCTTCCTGCATTACTGTAGCTTCAACCCTTGCGCCTGAAACTACAGGTGCGCCGATCTTCAACTCACCGTCTTTAGATACAGCAAGAACTTCTTCAAACATAACCTTTTCGCCGGAAGCAACATTAAGCTTTTCTACGGTAATTACATCACCCTCGTTAACTCTGTATTGCTTTCCCCCAGTCTTGATAATTGCATACATTAGGCTACACCTCCTCATATTTAAGTCTCGCCGAAAACCAGGTAAAATTTTGAACCCGTTCCGAGCGGATACGCCTACATCAATATACTTTACCATAGCAGTGCTTGTTTGTCAAATAGATATTTATATCCCAAGTGCCATATAGCACACATTAGAGCTCACTTACCTTTTGATTTTCCATCAATACCTTTCCTTCGCCTTCGCAGCAAGGGCATGCAACCATAAAGGAATCCTCCGCTCTTTGCCTTACCTTCTTCCTTGTCATTTCCAGCAAGCCCAGCTGTGTCATTCCAAATACAGTTGTCCTTGTCCTATCTTTCTTTAAAGCATTTTTCAATACCTCAATAACTATTTTCTCATGCTCCTTATCAGGCATATCTATAAAATCAACAATTACAATTCCGCCTATATCCCTAAGTCTTAACTGTCTTGCTATTTCTCTTGCTGCTTCAACGTTTGTTTTTAATACTGTATCCTTTAAATCCACGGAACCTACGAATTTTCCCGTATTGACATCAATAGAAGTAAGTGCCTCAGTCTGATCTATTACCAGATAACCGCCGCTTCTGAGCCATACCTTCCTGCTAAGCATTTTTTTAATCTGATTGGTTATATGATAATAATCAAATATATCATAACCCTTGTCAAAATAGTGTACCCTGCTGCTTAACTGCGGAGAAATGGCAGAAACCAGCTCCAAGACCTTTTCATAATGCTCTCTGCTGTTAACTACAAATCTGTCAGTATCCTTTGTGAACATATCTCTTACAGTCCTGTATACAATATTGAGATCTTTATGTATTATGCGCGGTGCAGCACCCGATTTCTGATTCTTCTTTATTTTTTCCCAAAGCTTCAGTAAAAAATCCAGATCCTCATTAAAGTCTTTTTCCGTGCAGCCTTCAGCAGCCGTTCGAACTATCAGACCCATACCTTCAGGCTTTAATGAGCTAACAACCTCCTTCAATCTGTCTCTCTCAACCTCATCCTCTATTCTCCTTGATATTCCAATATATTCAACAGTGGGCATCAGTACAAGATATCTTCCCGGAAGAGTTATATGAGTTGTAACTCTGGCACCTTTAGTATCTATTGGTTCTTTTACTACCTGTACTATTATTTCCTGGCCTGTCTTCAGAATGTCATTTATTTGAACATCCTTGTACTGAGACAGATAATTGCTGTTATCCTCATCATCATCAAAATATGCATTTGGAATTGCATCCTTCACATACAAAAAAGTGTTTTTATCAATCCCAATATCTACAAAAGCAGCTTGCATACCCTGAAGCACATTTTCCACTCGGCCCTTATATATATTGCCTACAGTGGATTCATTCAGGTTCCTCTCAACATATATCTCAGCCAGCTCTTCATTCTCCAGAGCTGCAACCCTGGTATAAGCGTTCTGCACATCGATAATAATCTCATTCATGACTGAATCTCCTTTATTCACTGTCTTTCCTTTTCTGCATACTGCAGCAAATCCAGCAGTTGATCATTTGTCTCTACATATAATTCTTCGCGATTAATCCTAATTACTTTGATGTCATAACCACTGAAATCACTAAATGCCTTTATAAGCAGCTCAGGCTTAAGGTTTGCTTTGCTTCCGCTTTGCAGCAAGCATTTCATGAGATAAATATCATCGTCACTTTTCATCAATTCTGCGCCTGTAATCATAGGCTTAATGTCTATTTCCTTAAGCTCAAAATCCTTTTTAGGCTGCTTTTTCATAGCATATATTTCATTCTGAGCCAAAAACTCAGCAAAGCTCTCCTCCGGCTTTTTTGTCATATCGCCGCTAATTGTCATCCTTACAGTATATATGGAATGTGTGACTATTGCCATTGCGCTTTTTGCTTTGTCACTTAAAACAGTACCTTTATGTATCTTAATACCCACAGGAAGCTTTTCATTCAGTTTATCCACCACAGTCTGCGGCTCTATCCGCTGTGCAAGCTTTATATCTACATACTCCGCATCGCTGGTAACTCCCAGAGATAATGGAGCCCCAAAGGACAGCTCCTGATGAGGATTAAAGCCCGCACTATAGGATACGGGTATGTCTGACCTCCTTATAGCCCTCTGAAAAGCTCGCATCAGGTCAAGATGCGAAATATATTTGACCTCGTTTCCTTTGGTAAACTTTAATCGCATTACTATAGTCTTTTTTATATCCATACTGTTTTTTATCATTTGCATGTGCCCCCTTCCTCAAGAAGGTTTATGCCGCAGCCTGTGCAGACTACTCTGCAGTCTCGTGTAAGCTCTCCCTTCAGTGCTTTTTTATACTCACTTCTTAAATACTTCTTAGTCACTCCCACATCAATATGCTCCCATGGCAGTACCTCATCCGTAGCTCTGTTTCTATAGGCATAAAACTCGGGCTCTATAGCGCTTTCTTCAAAGGCCTTCATCCATAAGTCAAACTTAAAATACTGATCCCAGCCGTCAAATTTGCAGCCCAGCTGCCATGCCTTAAGCAGCACCTTGCCGAGCCTTCTGTCACCTCTGGCAAAGATTGCTTCAAGATAGCTTACATAAGGCTCATGCCAGTTATATGTTATCTGTTTTCTCTTAATGGCATTCCTCAAAAACCTTTGCTTTTCCTTAAGAGCATCTATGGTATCCTGCGGCTCCCACTGAAAAGGAGTAAACGGCTTGGGAACAAAGGAGGAAACGCTTATGGTTATGTTCAGACCCTTACCTCTTTTTTCTTTAGGAATACCATAATATGTATCCAGCACCTTATACCCAAGATCAGCTATACCTTGCACATCGTCCATGCTTTCTGTAGGAAGTCCGATCATAAAATAAAGCTTAATATTGCTGTAGCCGGTTAAAAACGCTGCTTCCACTGATTTTATAAGGTCTTCCTCTGTTACTCCCTTATTAATAACATCCCTCATCCGCTGACTTCCTGCTTCAGGTGCAAATGTAAGTCCGCTCTTTCTTATTTTCTGGACCTCCTGAACCAGCTTCATGGAAAAAGAATCTATTCTTAGGGACGGCAGCGATAACCCTACCCTCTTGTTTTCGTACTTTGAAACAAGCTTCTCTACCAGCTCGTTAAGCCTTGAGAAATCACTGGTAGACAGTGATGACAATGAAATTTCCTCATAGCCTGAGCTTTCAATAAGTCTTTCTGCAAGCTCCAAAAGCTCTTCAACAGTCCTCTCTCTAATGGGTCTGTATATCATTCCTGCCTGGCAGAATCTGCAGCCTCTTGTACAGCCTCTGAAAATCTCCAGCATTATTCTGTCATGGACTATATCTATAAACGGCACTATGACCTTCTCAGGAAAATAGCTTTTGCTTAAATTCTTGACAATCCTCTTTTTTATCTTAGCAGGTACATTCTCATGCTTTGGCTTGACAGCGAGTATAGTTCCATCCCCATTGTATTCAACGTTATATTGAGAAGGCACATATACTCCTTTTATAACAGCCAGTCTGCTTAAAAATTCAGAGCGCGAACTGCCTGAAGCCTTCCATTCCCTGTATGTTTCCATTATGTCCAGTATGACTTCCTCACCTTCTCCAAGTACGAAAAAGTCTATAAAATCTGCCAGTGGCTCAGGATTATAAGCACATGGGCCACCTGCCATAACAAAGGGTTGTCCTTTTCCTCTTTCTGATGCCAATAAAGGTATACCTGAAAGCTCCAACATGTTAAGTATATTTGTATAACTCATTTCGTACTGAAGAGTAAACCCTACAAAGTCAAATTCTGATATGTAGTCTCTGCTCTCCAATGCAAAAAGCTTTATGTCATTTTTTCTCATTTCCTCTTCCATGTCCGGCCAGGGAGCAAATACTCTTTCACAGTAAATGTCCTTCTGATCATTGAGAAGATGATACAGAATCTTCATTCCCAGGTGGGACATGCCAACCTCATAGACATCAGGAAAACAGAAAGCATACCTGATGCTGACATCGCCAGTATTTTTATGTATGCTGTTCCATTCTGTGCCTATATACCTCCCAGGCTTTTCCACCTTGGGGAGCAGTTCATCATATATGTAATCCTTAGTGCTGATATTCATTCTTCCTCCTAAAATCGATTATCTTTAGTATTGTAGCATAAAACTATCGTATTATATATTATTACATATATTGTGCATAAAATTCTACACTTACTTTTCCATATGGCATAATTAAGCATATTTATTATATACCGGAATTTTATACATAGTAAATGATTACAGGATATCCTTAATTTTACCTTCATATCCCACTCTTATAATAGCATCTGATATTTCTGCTTCACTGAATACTCTGACTGTTTTTCCTTTATGATCCCTTACATATATTTCACAGAAGTTCGAAGGACTGAACTGAGCCGCTATGAATCTCAGGTATGTGTCTCCATGAACATTTATGATTCTTTTTCTTATGGTACTCTGTTTAATCCTCTTTACCTTCTTATTATTACTGCTTAAAAGATAATAATAAGAGCAGTATTTTACCTCTCTTACGGACCCGATGAAAATGAAAAATGCAATAGAAGCATACCACAGATTTTTCTGTCCCCTCAGCAATATATCGATATTATAAAGCGAAATCATTAAAGCAAGTATCTTTCCTATACCTGCCATTATTCTGGTTGCTTTCTTATATCCTACAATATGCAGCAGCAAATTTCTAAGAACTCTTCCTCCATCCATTGGCAAGGCAGGAATAAGATTGAATAAGAAAAGAATGAAGTTATACCTGTACAGCAGATAAAAAAAATCTCCAAATAGCGAAAGTGTATAAAACATCATGGATAATAAAAGACTTGCAGCAGGTCCCGCAAGAGCAACAATAGCTTCTGTCATGCCGCCGTATTTTGCAAGCTCCTCCATTCGGGCAACCCCTCCGAATGGATACAGCTCAATTTCTTCAACATGCAGCCTGAGCTTCTTTGCTGTAAAGACATGTCCCAATTCATGAAGTACTACACAGGAAAAAACCATAAGCGTTTCTAATATATATCCTGCATAAAGGCATAAAAATAAAAAAAGGATAAAAAACATATTAAGTTTTATCCTCACAACATATTCCTCCAAAATATATTGGTGTTTACAGCATCAGATGTCAGCTTAAGGTTTTGAAGGCATCTTCCTTATCAATACTTGTATCTATGACTTCAACAGGATCAAGGGGAGTATCATTCTTCCATATCTCAAAATGCAGATGAGGTCCAGATACAAGTCCCGTATCCCCAACCTCAGCTATAATATCCCCCTGTTTTATACTGCTGCCTTCTTTTACCAGTATTCTGTGGCAATGAGCATATACAGTTCTGTACTTACTGTTCTCTATCTTTATGTACTTGCCGTTTATCTCATCTTCCCCTATTTCTATGACCTTACCTGAAGCAGCAGCCTTTATGGGAGTCCCGATTTGAGCATCTATATCAATGCCGTTATGCATTTTCTCAGTATTAAAGACAGGGTGAATTCTTACTCCGAAGCCTGAGGTAATTATGCCTTCAACTGGCATTATCAAGCCTTTTTCTGAAGTGTTTTCCTCCAGTCCAAATGTTTTTCTCGCCTTAGGAATGACCTCCTTAAATTCTGAAAAAGTATCAATTACACTTGAAAAGCTGATATCCCAAGTCACTGCGCTTTTTGCACCGCTAGTGATATAATTTGTAGGTACGGTATTTATACTGCTTGCCAATATAAGAAGCAGGATTGCTGCCAGTGATACAAATGATTGCAGCAGCAGCCTTTCGAGCATGCTTCTCTCACCAATTCTTCTGAAACTGAAAATATCTCCAAGCTTTCTGTATTCATTTACATATCTTATTTCAGGTACGTTATCATATATATTATCAAAATCATTATTATCAGTGAATTTTTCCACTCTTATCTCCCCCTGAGTCAGATGCGGCTTCAGCAGCCTTTGTTCTATTTATATTTACGACAAAAGGGAAATATGTACATATTTCTTCCTCAATTAAAAAAACTGCTGTCAAGCAGCAGTCTTTTATTACACTTTACCGTTGTCTTTCATTTTTTTGATAGGTATGTTTGCAACCAGCGCAGGTACCGTTGAATTATCTGTATCTCTCTTAGTTCTTGTCAGCTTGATTTCCAAGCCCAGTTCATCTATCTCCATATATTCGGAAATAACGTCTATTATCTCTCCCTTTATCATCTCAAGAAACTGAGGAGATACATTTGCTCTGTCATGGATTAAAACAAGCTTTAATCTTTCCTTTGCAATATCCTTACTATGATCACTCTTACTGAACATCTTGAATAAATCCATAGCAACAACTCCTCCTTTCTACTTTTTCCTCTTGAAGCCAAACATTTTAGCCAGTCTGGACATAAAACCCGAATCACTTTCAAGATCCATAAATGGTACGTCCTCTCCCATTATTCTTCTGACAATATTTCTATAGGCTTGTCCTGCCATTGATGTATCATTGCCTACTGCAGGCTCGCCTTTATTAGTAGATACGACAATCATCTCATCATCAGGTACAACACCTATTAGGTCTATGGCCAGAATATCAATCATGTCGTCTATATTCATCATGTCACCACGTCTTACCATGTCAATCTTAAGCCTGTTTATAATAAGCTGCGGATTTCTAAGCCCGCTGGCTTCCAATAAACCTATTATTCTGTCTGCATCCCTTACTGCGGATACCTCAGGAGTTGTTACGACTATAGCTTTATTAGCTCCGGCTATTGCATTTCTAAAGCCTTGCTCAATACCAGCCGGACAATCTACAATAACATAGTCAAACTCATCGGCCAGATCTTGAGTAAGCTTTTGCATCTGCTCAGGATTAACTGCTGTTTTGTCCTTTGTCTGAGCTGCAGGGAGTAAATATAATGTGCTGTATCTCTTGTCCTTAATTAGAGCTTGTCTGAGTCTGCAGCCACCTTCCACTACGTCAACCAGATCATATACTATCCTGTTCTCCAATCCCATAACTACATCCAGATTTCTAAGCCCTATATCTGCATCCACAAGAACAACAGATTTTCCTTTTAAAGCTAAGCCGGTTCCGAGATTTGCAGTTGTAGTTGTTTTACCAACCCCACCTTTTCCTGACGTAACAACAATTACTTCACCCATTATACAACCTCCATTACTATTTTAACCATATAAGAAACATATTTTATGTTAATGTCTAGCTCAAGCTCTATTTATTAGGAAGATAGGGCTCTACAATAATGGAGCCTCGCTTAACCACAGCCATTTCAGGTATTATATGCTTTTTGGCGTATCCATCCGGCGCTCTGGTAATGATATCACCGATTCTAAGCTGAGTAGGCTGAAGATTAAAGGCTGCAATAAAAGCTCCATAGTTGCCCTTAGCACCCCCATGTGCAACACCCCTCAATGAACCCATTACTACTATGCTGCCTGTAGCCCTTATATATGCTCCGGGATTAACATCGCCGACTATGACTATATTGCCTTTATAATCAATCAGCTGTCCGGATCTTACAGTTGCTCTTATAAACAGGGCATCATCAGAGGACATGTTTTCATACGGCAGCTTATAGAAAGAGGTTGGCTCCTTAGCCTCATCTTTATCCTGCAGCTGTTCATCAATAAACTCCCTATATTCCCCAAGTACATTCATTCCATAGTCATTAAGCAGTATACTCTTTAGTTCTTCATATTCCAGCCTTGTCAGTTTTTTACCTCTGAAATCGACAATACTTGCTCCTTCAAAGAACTTTTTTGAAGGCTTTACCTTCTTTTCGAGATTCTCCTTAATGGACTCGATATCCATTTCTTCTTTTAAAACTACATATAAGCCTTCTTTTGTGCCTTTAAAAACTATCGCGTTTTCACTCATGCTTTACCCCCGAGCAGACTTGATTAATAATTTTGCAAAAACATCAATTATTATGTTCTGCACGTTTGTAACAATTCCTTCTTTTTTGTAAAAAATACAATCATTAGATAACAGCAAACAGCTGATATTGCCTGTGATTCCTATCCCAGCTCTTTTTTACAGTCCAAGTCATAAAAAGGCTCCAAAACTTGGCTGCTGGAATTGGATTCTTTTGCAAAGCACCGGTTGTAACATTATCAACCTCAGCTACTATTTCAATATTTCATTATCATATGTTATTTTATCATTGGAGTCTTCTGCAGCAAGATACTGCTCCAATATTGCCCGGGCAATCGGTGCTGCATAATCGCCATGGCCTCCTTGAGTAATAACTGCAACAACTGCTATCTCAGGATTATCATATGGAGCAAAGGCAACATACCAGGCATGGGCATCATAATTTCCTCCAACCTGTGCCGTACCGGTCTTCCCGGCCGTAATAACCTTACTGCCTATAAATCTTCTTCTGGCCGTACCGCCCTCTTCATTTACAACAGCATACATACCCTTTTTCAATACATCCAGATATTCAGGCTTTATATCTATTTTCTCTACGATTTCCGGCTGCTTCTGCAGTACAATCTTTCCATCATAGCCAACAATCTTGTCCACTATATATGGTTTATAGCGTGTACCTCCATTGACAAGCATTGCTATATAATTAGCTACCTGCAGCGGTGTTGCATCTGTTGCCCCTTGACCTATGGCTGCACTTGTTATTTGTCCCAATCTCCATTTGCTGTTACTTATATAGTTGCTTATTCTGTCTTCTATTTTTACATTTCTTATGACTTCTCCAATTATATCCCTTATGCTTTCGTAGTTAGCCATAGCAGGCTGCAGCCCCAAGCCTGCAGCTATATTGTCCACGGTTTGATCCTTTGTCTGATATTCCCTTACTTTATAGGCTATTGTACTGTATTTCTTATTATAGCCAAGCTCAGCAAACTTATCCTGAAGCTCTTTATACGACCTGGTCACTCCCAGCTCCTGAAGTCTTTTGTTAACTTCAGACGGTTTTGTTTCATTATCTATAAAGGTGAGTATTTCCCGCTTTATGTTTTCATCAGTTATTTTCACGGTATTAGTAAGATAGCTTTTGAGATATCCCTTATACATTTCCTTCTGATGCTTGGGACCCTCAATACTTCCCTTTTCTTCGGCAGGCAGCTCTACACCTGTATGCTTACCAAAACCAAAGATTTCAGAATATCTTTCAAAAACCTCGATGCCCATTCGTCTTCCCACTTCAAAGAAATAATAGTTACAGGAAACCTTTATTGCCTTTAGCATATCAGTAAGTCCATGTCCTATGCGGTATGTCTTATAGTATGAACAGGATGGCGATATACCGGGAATAAACAAATATGGTCCTATGTCATTGATTTTTTCACTGACAGTTACTGCACCAGTATCAAGGCCTGCAAGACCGGTCAACATTTTCAGCGTCGAGCCTGGAGGGAAAACTCCCGAAATTGCATTGTTAATGAGAGGTCTGGGAACAAACCTTCCCTTTTCCTTTGGCTGCAGAAGCTCCCAATCCTCAGAACTGATACCTCCGGCAAACAGATTAGGGTCATAACCGGGTTCACTGGCCATAGCCAGTATTCTGCCGCTGTTTACATCAATAGCCACTGCAGCTCCCGTTCTCGCATTGACAAAAGGATCTATATTATTTGCTTTATCACCGGCAGTAATAGTCTGTATTGCATTCCTTAGTGACTCCTCAGCCACCTGCTGTAGCTTTTTATCAATGGTAAGGAAAACTGTGCTTCCCGGAGTAGGCTCTTCCTGGTCTATTGTATTTATCAAGCCTCCCCCTGCATCTACCTCTATCATCTTTTTACCGTCTGTTCCCTTGAGATACTGCTCCATGGAAGCTTCTATACCGCTTTTACCTATCATATCCAGAGGAGTGTAGCCTTTTTCGGATAACACTTCAATTTCTGTTCCTATCTTGCTCATATATCCCAGTATGTGTGAGGCCAGCTGCCCGCCGGGATACTCTCTCAATGGCTTTTCAAGTATCTCCACGCCTTTGAGGAAAAATTTGTTCTCTTCTATTTTGGCACGGGTCTGTTCACTGATATCAACAGCAATTTCTACCGGCTCATACTCCTTATATGTGTTCTTCCCGAGCAGGTATTTTACTGCAAGTATCTTTTTGGATTTCAAATCACCATACTGGTCTCTGGGAATTTTGTACTTATCAAGAAGTGCAGAAAACACTTGTTCGGCAGTATCAGTTTCATTAAAGCCATTGGCTGTTTTCCATTTCACCTCTTCTTTATAAAAATCGAACTGAAACGTAGCTATATCAAAAGGAAGAATTACCCCATAATCTTTCTTAAGCAGCTGGTATGCCTCTTCATCAGATATATCCTCCGGTAATGTATAATCCTGCCTAAGCTTTGCCAATGCTTCCTTTGCAGTAGCCTCTAAAGGTATGTTGTATTGAGTTTTCCACAGCTCCTCATTATCCTGAAACTTAAATCTCACCGGATCAATAAATATCGGTATTTCATCCTTATAGCTGTCGCCGTTCTCTTCTATTATGTTTATTACGGCAAGTGCAATATCATCTATTGTTTTTTGAGGAAGATCTGCCTTTAATATGTTGACAGAATAGCTTTGCTTGTTTCCTGCCAGCAATCTCCCGAATTTATCCACTATATTTCCTCTTGGCGCAGAAACTCCAACACTCCTTGTCCTAAGTGTCTCTGATCTTTTCAGATAGTATTCTCCCTCTACTATCTGAAGCTCAGCCAATCTGAAAATAAGTACTGCAAAAAGCAATAGGGTAATGGCTCTTATTATATCAACTCTTGTTTTAAATATTTTTTTCAACATAAAATCACCTATCATATACAAATGCAGATAACAGAGCTTACAGAGAATGTAAATCCGTTATCTACAAGCATTGGTTCTGTTTCATTTCCAAGTGCAATATTTACTCACCTATATTATACTATATACTGCTAATAAATTCTCTTGTCCATTATATCCATTTCATCCAGTCTATACAACAACTTATACAATAGACCTCCTATAACTGCATTATACAAGCATTGCGGCAGTATAATTGAAGTCAGAGCATTCAAGTAGCTTATACCGTCACTGGTGATATTCTGAGAAAAATAAGCAAGCACAAAGAAAATATGCTGACTAATGATAATGGCAGCAGCATTAAATATAACTGCCGGAATTATACTGTCTTTAAATACATTTTCATGAGCCTGTCCGATAATATAGCCTGTCAGCATATATGACAGCGCATTAATACCGATTGTTCTTCCAAACATCATATCCACCAGCAGTCCTGAGCCAAATCCTATAAAGGCTCCATAAGAGCTGCCTCTCAAGATGGAAAAGGCTACTATTATCATTATTGCAAAATCAGGCTTTACTCCAAATATCCTTACAGACTGCAATAATGTAGCTTCCAATATCATATTCACTATGAGCAATACAGATATGATCAATACTCTCAAAGCCTATACCTCACTTCACACTGACCTTCATTACAAATACTTCTTCAAGCCTTTGAAAATCAACTGCAGGCTCTATATACACCATTTTCTGAAGCTTTCTTTCCTGTTTCTCTACGCTTTTCACCTTGCCTATATACAAATCCTTTGGAAACGTACTGTATCCGGAGGTTATTATATCATCATTCACAGCTATATCGGCATCTAAGGGCATAATAGCGATTATTTCTCCTTCTCCGCTGCCTGAAACTATACCCAAATCTCTCGTTCTGTTCACAACAATGCTTACAGAGCAGCGCTGGTCTATAAGTGCTAAAAACTTTGAATAGTTTGCACCGACCTCAATAACCTTACCTACAAGGTTTCCGTGGCCCATGACTATTGCATCGTTGACCTCTACACCGGCATTTGCTCCTTTATCTATTGTAAAAACCCCAAACCAGTTTCCTGGATCCTTTCCTGATACATTTGCACCGATGAGCTGTATGTTTTGATTCTGATTTTTAAAGCTAAGTGCATTGGCATATTCATCATTTTTTATTCTGTAGGGCAGCAGCTTCCTGTTTTCTGCCCTTAGCCTCTCCACTTCATCTCTTAAAAGCTCATTTTCTTTCTTTAGGGTTCTTATCTCAGCAAGGCTTGTAAATGTATTATCAAAAAACTGTCCTATGGAAAAAACAACTTTTTGCACAGGAGAAATAACTCTGCCCAAAACTCCCTCAAAAATGGTAGGTCTTGTCCTACCATGAGAAGTGACTATTATGCTGGCCAGCAGCATAATAGATATAACTATTACAGCAACTAATAATTTATTTCTAAAAAGCTTCATGACAACCTCACAATAATATATAATTTACATTATCGTCTCCCTGATTGAGATCTGTTTATTTCTTCCAATTGCTCCAAAGCCTTGCCAGTACCCATTACCACGCAGTCCAGAGGGTTATCTGCCACGTGTACGGGCATGCCGGTTTCTTTTCTTACAAGACTGTCTAATCCATGCAGTAAAGCTCCTCCTCCGGAAAGCATAATACCTCTGTCCATTATATCTGCCGCAAGCTCAGGAGGAGTTTTCTCCAACGTACTTTTTATACCATCAATGATTTGAGATATGGGCTCTCTAAGAGCCTCCATTACTTCCTCAGAAGAAACATTCACTGTTTTGGGTAATCCTGAAATAAGATCTCTGCCCTTTATATCCATCCTGCCTTCTATTGAGCCCGGATATGCAGAACCTATGTTGATTTTGATTTCTTCCCCTGTTCTTTCTCCTATAGCAAGGTTATAGGATCTCTTAATATAGCTTACAATAGCCTCATCCTCTTTATCACCTGCGACCCTTATGGACTTGCTTGTCACTATTCCGCCAAGTGATATTACAGCTATTTCAGTAGTTCCTCCACCCATATTGACTATCATGCTGCCGGTGGGCTCTCCAACCGGAAGACCGGCACCAATAGCTGCCGCCATTGGCTCTTCAATAAGTCTTGCCACTCTTGCTCCGGCTTGCATTGCAGCTTCCTCTACTGCCCTTTTCTCTACCTCTGTTATTCCTGAAGGTACACTGACCAGCACTCTCGGCCTTCCCATGGGTCCGCTCCCGTATGCTTTTCTGATAAAGTATCTCAGCATGCTTTGAGTAACATAAAAATCTGCAATTACACCATCCCTCATAGGTCTTATGGCTACAATGTTTCCCGGTGTCCTTCCTATCATCTTCTTAGCTTCATCACCAACTGCAAGTACATTATGATTGTCTGTTTTCATTGCTACAACAGAAGGTTCTCTTACAACAATACCTTTGCCTTTGACGTAAACCAGTGTATTGGCTGTTCCCAAATCTATGCCGATATCCCTGGAAAAAATATTAAACAAGCCCATTTATATAAAGTCCTCCTTAGTAATCTAAATAAATCCTTCTTCCTTCAAGCTGATATATTTTCCGTCGCCAATTATCAAGTGGTCAACCAGCTCTATACCTATTATTTTCCCAGCCTCAGCAATACGTTTTGTTATATTGATATCCTCTTTGCTGGGAGTCGGGTCGCCGCTTGGATGATTATGAGCCAATATTATGCTGGCACTTGATTTCTTGATAGCAGGTATAAACACCTCTCTCGGGTGTACTATTGATGAGTTGAGATTTCCTACAGAAATGTCCTCAATACTTATTAAGCCGCATTTTGTGTTCAAAAGCAGCGCTTTCATATACTCTTTTTTCAGATATCTCATATCCTCCATCAATACTATAGCAGCTTCCTGCGGTGACCTTATGAATATTTCATTTCCCGAAGAAGAGCATGCAAGTCTTCTGCCCAGCTCTATTGCTGCTTTCAGCTGGGAAGCCTTTGCAGTTCCTATTCCCTTAATTTTGCTCAATTCCTGTACAGAACAATCTGTTAAAAACCTTATTCCCTGATTTTGATTCATGATTCTGTATGAAAGGGCTAAAGCACTCTCATTTTTTGTTCCTGTTCTTATTAGTATTGCCAATAATTCAGCATTTGATAATATTTCTGCACCATTTTTCAGTAATCTTTCTCTTGGTCGTTCATTAAGAGGTATTTCTTTTATAGTCATATTCTTCATATCATTATTCACTCTGAATACCTGCCTAACCTATATGATTCATAAGGCTGTACCCCATTCTTTCCATGATGCGGGAAAACAAACGGACAGGAAAGCCTACCACATTGAAATAACAGCCTTCAATTTTCTCAACAAATAAGGAGCCCAAGCCTTGTATTGCATATGCGCCTGCCTTATCAAAGGCTTCTCCTGATTGAATGTAAGTCTCTATCTCTTTCTCGCTTAATGCTTTAAAACTTACCTTTGTATTCTCATATTCTGTAATACAGCTTCCATCTGCAGCATTAATAACAGATACACCCGTCAGTACGTAGTGTTCCTTGCCGCTTAATGCCTTCAGCATTTCAAAAGCATCGGAAGCGTCTCGGGGCTTACCCATGACTTTATCGCACAGTACTATTGTATCTGCACCTATAACAAACGTTTCATTGATTTGCTTGCTTTCTCCCGCTTCCTTATTGGCATATACCTTTTCATATACGTCCTTTGCTTTCATGTATGCAAAGTGCTTTACCAGTTCCGGTGGTGACATGCCATTTTCTTTTTCTTCAAAGCTCGACGGTATAACATCAAAGCTCAGGCGGATTTGAGATAAAATCTCCTTTCTCCTTGGAGAATTTGACGCTAGTATAAATCGCATTAAACACCTCGTTTTATATTTTCCTGTATGTAAATACAGCCAAAGCAATTCCCAATATGCTGAACATATTGATTTTTAATGAAAAACCAAAAGTTAAAGTGATTATGCCAAGGTTCCATGTGTGAGGAGTAATTTCCAGGTTATAGCCATATTCCAAAACCGGCACATAATTACCAAGAAGCTCTCCTAGAAAGCCCCCAACGACCAAGCCGCATATCAGCAGCAAAAAAAGAATCCATCCATTTCTGTTATAACCTCTCGCCAACACCTTCATCCCCTTTTATTTACTAAGCACTGGTGATTGCAATACTCAACTTTAAGTTTATCATTTAACACTTTTCTCTTCAACTAGTTTGGCATTTTTATTGCATATGTGCATATGTATTATTTCTTATTGCAGTAGTATGTATGCAAAATTATTATGAAAAGATGGCAGGATTGATTATCAAACCTGCCACCGGGTAATTCCTCATATTATTTCATTGTTATTGCTTTCTTAGGACATTTTACCTCACATTGGCCGCAGCCAACACATTTGTCCTCAAGTATCAAATGCTTACCTTTTAGTTCTCCCTCAATAGCTTCAAAGCTGCAGTGCTTCTTACAGATTGTACAGCCTATACACTTTTCATCATCAATAGAAGCTTTCTTTCGACCTTCAAAGTTTGCATATATAGTCTTTGTAGGGCACGCTTCAGCACACATCATACAGTTTGTGCACTTGCTGTAATCGATTCTGGCAAGGTTGTTTTCAAACACAATAGCATCAAACTTGCATGCCTTAACACATTTTTGACAGGATATACATCCCACCTTGCAAACCGTGGTCACTGCTTTACCCTTTTCTGTATTCTTGCAGAGAACTCTTACTTCCTTTGACACCGGTACAAGCTCTATTATATTCTTCGGGCAAACCTCAATACACTTTTTACATGCTGTGCATTTCTTCTCATCAACCACAGCTACACCATTAACAACATGGATAGCATCAAAGGGACATACTCTAACACAGGTTCCCAAGCCGGTACAGCCGAATCTGCAGCTTCTAGAGCCGCCGGCCAGTACTTCAGCTGCCTTACAGTCATGTATACCCTGATACTCGTATTTTTCATTGGCTGTATTTTTATCACCGCAGCAAATGACTCTTGCAACATGCTTTTCAGTTGCATCTGCAGTAACTCCCATTATATTTGCTAAGACCTCAACAAGCTCTGCTCCGCCTACAGGACAAGCGTTTATAGAAGCATCTCCTCTGACGATCGCTTCAGCCAGCGCATCACAGCCTGCATAACCACAACCTCCGCAGTTGGCTCCAGGCAATGCTGTCCTGATTTCTCCCACCTTAGGATCAACTTCAACAGCAAATTTCTTGGAGGCATATGTCAGCACAACTCCGAAGAATATGGCCAAGCCTGCAAGCGTAACAGATGGCCACAGTATTCCATTAAACAAGGCAATCACCTCTTCCTTCATTATTGCATCTCGGCAGTTATACGATATTACAAATCTTTAAAATAATGATAAACCGCTGAATCCAAGAAATGCTATTGAAAGCAAACTTGCTGTTATCAATGCTATTGGAAAGCCATCCAGAGCTTTTGGTATAGGTGCGGTTTCCAGCCTCTCCCTGACACCTGCAAACAATACTATTGCAAGTGTAAAGCCTAGCGCAGCGCCTACTCCGTTTATCAATGTTTCAATCAGATTATACTTTTCCTGAATATTAAGTATTGTTACACCAAGCACGGCACAGTTTGTAGTTATTAAAGGCAAATATACTCCCAATGCCTGATAAAGTGTAGGGCTAGCCTTTTTTATAACCATTTCAACAAATTGAACCAAGCCGGCAATAACCAATATAAATGCAATAGTCTGCATATATCCGATTCCCAGCATATCCAAGATGAATATCTGAACAACCCAGGTCATTACTGAGGCCAAAGCCATTACGAACGTAACAGCCAGTCCCATACCCAAAGCTGTTTCAACCTTTTTGGAAACACCCAGGAAAGGACAAATCCCAAGAAATCTTGAGAGGACAAAGTTATTTACAAGTATTGCACTTATAAGTATAGCAATTATCTTCATTTCATGTCCTCCTTAATTCTTATTCTTTGAAGTCAGTTTGTTTACAGCTGCTATAGTCAATCCAAGCACCAGGAATCCTCCCGGAGGAAGTATCATTATCAAAGCCGGCTCAAAGCCTTTTCCAAAGAGGCTTATGCCAAAGAATGTTCCGGCACCGAGCACCTCTCTTACAGCACTAATAATAAGAAGTGCCAGAGTAAAGCCTATGCCCATACCTACACCATCCATTATGGATGCCATAGGCTTGTTTTTAGATGCAAAGGATTCAGCCCTTGCCAGTATAATGCAGTTAACAACTATAAGAGGAATAAAAATTCCAAGCGCTTTATCAAGCTCCGGCGAATATGCCTGAATGATCATCTGAACTATGGTAACGAATGTGGCTATAACAACTATATAAATTGGTATTCTAACCTCACTGGGGACTATTTTATTTATCAATGAAATTATCAGATTAGATCCTATTAGAACAAGCATTGCTGCTATACCCATACCAATACCGTTAAAAACTGCGGTAGTAACTGCCAATGTCGGACACATGCCAAGTACCAGTCTAAGTGTTGGGTTTTCAACAATGATGCCATTGGTAAGTACTTTCAAATTTTTCATTTCTTCACCTCCAAAATTCTATTTGTTCAATAATTCCTTAACTGCGGCCATTGCCTCGTTCACTCCATTTGTTACACCCTTGGATGTTATTGTGGAGCCGGCAATAGCAACAATCTCGTTTTCTTTTGGAGTACCATTTTTAATAACTGATATTTCGTTATCTATAGTCTTACCTTTATATTGGTTTTGGTAGCCGGGTGAAGCAGCATTCTTACCTAGTCCAGGAGTTTCATTGTTGTTTCCAACCTTTATCCCTTGCACAACTCCGTTGGTGTCAATTCCAACTATTATTTCTATTAGTCCGCCATATCCCTTAGGTGCTACCTTCACTGCATAGCCTGTCAGATTTCCGTCTGTTTTTCCTTCGTACACCTCTACTACAGTTGTGAGATTAGGATTACTATACTCAACTTTATTAAACTCTCTTGCAGCAGGAAGCACTTCAGCTCTTGCTTCATCATTTGCCTTTGCAATCTGTTCCTGTATCTTATCATGAGTTATTGAGTTCGTAAGCCCCAATAAAACAGCAGCAATAAGACATATAATCAATAATATACCGGTAAGTCTTACATAATCACGCACTTTGCTTCACCTCCCCAAATTTCTTGGGCATTGTGAATCTATCAATTAAAGGAGTTGCAACATTCATAAGCAATATTGAGTAAGAAACTCCTTCTGGATAACCGCCGTAGAATCTGATGACTGCTGTCAGTAAACCGCAGCCTATACCCATTATTATCTGTCCCTTTGCAGTCATAGGAGAGCTTGAATAATCAGTAGCCATAAAGAACGCTCCTAAGAACAAGCCTCCTGCAAATATGTGATATATGGCAAGATTTGCTTCCAAACCTCCAAAAAGGAAGGCAAGAATACCTACAGTCGCAATATAAGTAACCGGAATTCTGAAATTTATAACACCTCTGTATAAAAGGTAAAGTCCTCCAAGCAGAATAAGTGCTGCTGAAGTCTCTCCTATACATCCCCCTACGTTGCCTATAAAAAGATCCATGATACTTGGAAGCTTTTGAGCTGCTGTTTCAGTACCCTTAACCAGTGCCAGCGGAGTAGTAGTGGTAACTGCATCTGCTCCGGGTGTAACCCATGCGGTCATTCTCATAGGCCAGGATGCAAGCATCATAGCCCTTGCAGCCAATGCTGGATTGATGAAGTTATGTCCTATACCTCCAAAGCACTGCTTTACAATGGCTATAGCAAATATAGAGCCGATGGCCACCATCCAAAGCGGCGCAGTGGGCGGTACATTGAATGCAATCAGTATACCTGTCACTACAGCACTGAAGTCATTTATAGTAACAGGTTTTTTCATTATTTTTTGCATTGCTGCTTCTGAGGCTACCGCAAACACAACAGCTACAATAGTAACCAATAATGCATTTAATCCAAAAAACCATATACCGGCTATCAGTGCAGGCAATAATGCTATACATACATCCAGCATTATTCTTTGTGTAGACTCTCCTGACCTGATGTGCGGTGATGAAGATACTACATATCTATTGTTATCCAATCCTTATCCCTCCTATCATTTAGTTTGTGCAGCCTGTGCTTTCCTTCGCCTTGCCATTATCTCGCGCTTGGCCAGTCTTATAGAGTCCACCAACGGCCTTTTGGCAGGACATACAAAGGAACAGCTTCCGCATTCTATACAGTCCATTGCATGGCTTGCTTCAGCCTGCTCAAATTTATCCTGCAAACTGAAAGCACTTATGTTCATGGGCATAAGGTTGATAGGACATACACCAATGCATTTTCCGCATCTGATGCAGTTTGACGGTTCAGGCAATCTTGCCTCTGCTTCACTTAATATAAGAATACCTGACGTACCTTTCACTACAGGTACATCAAGGGAGAATTGAGCCAGTCCCATCATTGGGCCTCCGGCAATGATTTTGCCTGGATTTCCCACAAGTCCGCCACACTGCTCTATTACTTCTCTAAAGGAGGTACCTATCTTTACCAGCAGGTTTTTAGGCTCCTTTACTCCTCCGCCTGTAACAGTAACTATTCTTTCTACCAGAGGCATTCCGAAAGTTATTGCATCCGCTATAACTGCTGCAGTACCTACATTATTCACTATGACTCCGACATCAGCAGGAAGTCCTCCCGAAGGAACCTCTCTTTTAGTACATGCATAAATGAGCTGCTTCTCAGCGCCCTGCGGATATTTTGTGTGAAGAGCAACTACCTCTATTCCGTCCTTACCTTTTGCTGCATTATATACTATTTCAATAGCATCAGGCTTATTGTTTTCAATACCTATATAGCCCTTCTTGACATTCATTGCTTTCATCAAAGCCTGAAGCCCGAAAACCACCTTATCAGCCTGCTCAAGCATAAGTCTGTGATCTGCTGTCAAGTAAGGCTCACATTCTGCACCATTTAAAATAATAGTATCAACATTTTTCCCCGGTGGTGGTGCCAGCTTTACATGTGTAGGGAAAGCTGCTCCACCCATACCAACTATTCCTGCTTCCTTGATGATATTCTTTATGTCATCAGATGACAGGCTCTCTAAGCTGCCCTTTGCTTCTACGCCCTCATACAAGCTGTTCTGCATATCGGACTCTATTACTACACAGACAGCTGTACCTCCAGTATGAAGTCTGGGCTCTACTGCAATTACCTTACCGGACACACTTGAATGAATAGGTGAAGATACGAATCCCTTTGCTTCCCCTATTTTCTGCCCCAGCTTTACCTCATCACCAACCTTAACAATAGGCTCACATGGAGCTCCTATATGTTGCTGCATTGGTATCACAACAACCTTTGGAGCAACTGACCTTACCACAGGCAGTTTTTCTGTAGCCTTTTTACTGTGAGGTGGATGAGTGCCTCCCTTAAAAGTCAGAGTTCTGATATCCAAATAACTCACCCCTTAAAAAGATTTACTGTATCGTATTAACGATAACAACAGTTCGTCAATCACCAATTAGTTACTATTCGACGCGTGTATACAAAATCCTTTATACTAATTTTTATTTGAATAATTAATTATTTAACAAAAAAATTGAATACTTCAACAGGAATTTTAATACAATTTTATCTATTATAATATTATGCTCAAACAACAGAGTTTTTACATTGTTTAATTATATGAGTATTGCAGATAATAAACCAGAGGTGACACAAATGATAATAATTTATAATTGCTATGGCGGAACTCATTCTTCAATTCTAGCTTCCGCCATACATTTAGGAATTCTTCCAAATGACAGGATTCCATCCAAAAAGGAAATACTTGATCTTAAATTTTTCAATAAACTTAATTATAGCGATATGGGAAAGCTTTTCTTCCATGGGATAGACGAAGCCGGCAATAGAATATACACTATCGGCAGAGGAACCTCAAAGGCTTTGATACCTGCAATGAGAAACATGGCAGCTGAACTTAAAACACTTTACAATATAGATGATTGCTTCGTTTTTATTAATGCTTCACCTATAGTTCCTGCATCCATGACGCTTGGAGGTTTTTTTTCCAGAGGTTTGAAGATACACTTTATAGGTGTTCCTTTGCTTGCTATAGGAGCAAGGAAAAATTATCATAAGGTTTTGGACCTTGTTAAAAAAGCAAAAAAAGCATGTGAGGAGAAGCCTGCACAATGCACAATAGTAGATATAGATGGAAAAGGCCGCCTAAGCTATTACAGCTAAGCGACCTTCTTTTCGGGCTCCAGCCACCAGCCGCCGGCCACCGGTATTGAGCAGAGCTTCGAAGCCCCGCTAATCCCAGCGAATAGTGCCTAGTGACTAGTGATTTATATTATCTTACTTCTTAACTATTGCCTTGAAAGGACATTTTTCCATACATACTCCGCACTTTATGCATTTTGAGCTATCAATAGTGTATACTGATTTTGGCTGACCTGATATACAGGATACAGGGCATTGCTTTGCACATATACCGCAGCCCTTACACTTTTCTTCAACTACCACGTAATTCATAAGAGCTGTACATACTCCTGAAGGGCATTTCTTATCCCTGATGTGAGCCTCATACTCATCTCTGAAATACATAAGTGTTGAAAGCACAGGGTTTGGTGCTGTCTGACCAAGTCCGCAAAGTGATGCATTCTTTATGTTCTTGGCAAGCTTTTCAAGCATTTCGATATCGCCTTCTTCACCTTTGCCTTCTGTTATTTTATCAAGTATCTCAAGCATTCTCTTTGTGCCTTCTCTGCATGGTGTACATTTACCGCAGGACTCGTCCACTGTAAAATCAAGGAAGTATCTTGCAATATCAACCATACAATTATCTTCATCCATTACGATAAGTCCGCCTGAGCCCATCATGGAACCAAGAGCTATAAGGTTGTCATAGTCAATTGCTACATCCAGGTGTGAAGCGGGTATACATCCGCCTGAAGGACCGCCTGTCTGTGCAGCCTTGAACTTCTTGCCGTTTGGTATTCCGCCGCCTATTTCGAATATAACCTCTCTCATTGTTGTACCCATAGGTATCTCAACAAGTCCGGTATTATTTATCTTTCCACCCAGTGCAAATACCTTCGTACCCTTTGACTTTTCTGTACCCATGCTTGCAAACCATTCAGGACCGTTTAGGAATATTGGAGGTATGTTTGCATAGGTTTCAACGTTGTTAAGTATTGTTGGCTTGCCGAAAAGACCCTTAACTGCCGGGAATGGCGGCCTTGGTCTTGGCATACCTCTTTCACCTTCGATGGAAGCAATAAGTGCTGTCTCTTCACCGCAAACGAAGGCTCCTGCACCAAGCCTTACTTCAAGATCAAACTTGAAGCCGGTACCAAGTATATTGTCACCTAATAGTCCGTATTCTCTTGCCTGATCTATTGCTATGTTCAAGCGTTTAACAGCTATTGGATATTCTGCTCTGCAATATATATATCCTTGATCTGCACCAATTGCAAATGCAGCTATTGTCATTGCTTCAATTACTGAATGCGGGTCTCCCTCAAGTACGCTTCTGTCCATGAATGCACCCGGGTCTCCTTCGTCAGCATTACATAAAACGTATTTTTTGTCATTAACTGATTTTGAAGCAAATTCCCACTTCATACCTGTTGGGAAGCCGCCGCCCCCTCTTCCTCTGAGGCCTGACTGCTTGACAACATCAATAACTTCTGCAGGCTTCATGCCTGTAAGTACCTTCTCTAGAGCCTTATAACCGTCAAAAGCTATATATTCATCGATGTTCTCGGGATTTATAACTCCGCAGTTTCTCAAAGCAACTCTTATCTGCTTCTTATAGAAATCAACCTCATCAATTGACTTTATAGTGTCTTCTGCTATAGTTTCAGAATAAAGCAGTCTCTTCACTATTCTTCCCTTTAGAAGATGCTCCTTAACTATTTCTTCTACATCCTCAGGCTTTACCTGGCTGTAGAAGGAAGCCTCAGGGTATATTATAACAACCGGTCCTAATGCGCAAAGACCGAAGCAACCTGTTCTTTCAACTACAACTTCATTTTCCAGACCATGCTTTTTAAGCTCTGTCTCAAAGTTTTGTGCGATTTGCTCAGACCCCGCAGAATTACATCCGGTACCTTTACAAATCATTACATGAGAACGATACATCTCCATTTATATTTACCTCCTAACAGTTTCTAACTGAGTATAACTATTTTTCTTCAGCACCTATAGTGTATTCTTCAACAACCTTGCCCTGCATGACATGCTCGTTAACTATTCTCAACGCTTTTGCAGAAGTAACCTTGACATATGTTACTTTATCTTCACCAGGTCTGTATACTTCAACGATAGGTTCCAATCTGCACATTCCTATGCAGCCTGTTTGCGCTACCATTACATCTGACAGGTTGTTCTTCTTCACTTCGTCCATCACTGTCAGGAGGACAGGTCTTGCGCCTGCAGCAATACCACATGTTGCCATACCTACAACCACTCTGGTTCCTGATCTATCTTTTCTTATGTTGATAGTTTCAAGCGTTTTCTTTCTTATTTCTTCCAAATCCTTGATTGATTTCATTACTACACCCCTCCACTTATATTACTCAATCCTTCTGTCATATAATCCTTTATCCAGTTCAATACATCCGGCTCAGATAATGAAACATCCTCACCCAGCACTTGTTTCACTTCTCTTGTATCAAAACAGAACTCCCTAAGACCGGACTCTCTGTTATTAATGGAATGCTTATATAAAAAGTCAGTATAAGTACTGCATAATATCAAGCTAATCATGGTTTCCACCATGTTTCCAATAGGTACTCTGTCTATGTGGCTGTGTCTAAAGTAAGCGCTCAGCTTTGTCCCCACATTAACTTCTGAAGTTATTGTCAAGTCGCCGTCACATAGCTGACATGCAGCCAGCATAAGCGAAATACCAAGTCCAACTCTTCTGCTGGTTCGTGTAGTCACGAAAGGATCCTTGACCTTCTTCAGCAGCTCCTCATTCATACCCTTACCATTGTCATTAATTACGATTGTCAATAAGTCCTTTACCAGATCTTCTTCTATTTTTATTTCAACTAAAGTAGCTTCAGCCGAAATAGAATTCTGTACTAAATCCAAAATATGAAGTGAGAGTTCCTTCATGATTAGTATTTTTTAATTATATCAGCTATGTCTTCCGGAACCAGCTTTCCATATACATCATCATTGATCATGATTACCGGAGCCAATCCGCAGCACCCTAAACATCTTGTCGCTTCCAGAGTAAACTTTCCATCTTCAGTAGTATCACCCGGCTCTACCTTAAGTGACTTTTTCAGCTCGTCGAGTATGCCTTGTGAGTTCTTTACATAGCAAGCTGTACCCATACATACGCCTATTGTATACTTTCCTCTCGGCTTGAGAGTGAATCTGGAGTAGAAGGTCGCTACTCCGTAGATTTCTGCCATAGGAATATCAAGTGCCTCTGAAATCCTCTTTTGAGCTTCCTCAGGAAGATATCCGAAAAGCTCTTGAGTTTCATTGAGAACTGGCATAAGAGGTCCTTGCTTTCCTTTGTACTCGTTTATAATATGCTCTAACTTGTCCATTTTTTCTTTAAAGGTCATTTCAGCCATTAAAGAGTTCCCTCCTTCAAAATACATGTTCTAAATATATCTAATTGACAGAAATTTATCAATTAAATAGCTCCAAAGACTATTGTAACATAAACAAATTATTTTTTTAACAAAAATTTTAATTTTTTGTGTATATTTTTTTGTTTTTTTATAAAAACAGATTTTTCTAATAAGATTTCTGCCAAGTACATCTGAAATATTGTATTTATGCGATAATTCAAAATTTAAGCACACTTTTCACATGTAGAAATCCATGAAGTGTGCTCTGTACACTATTAAATATTAAAGTTGATTTATAATTCTTGTTATGTCTTTAACGTTAAATTTATGACATTTTTATAGGCCGGCAAAATCGTCCAGCTTGGCAAAAAGTTCACTGACACTTAAACAATCAAGCTCGATAAAGAACTCTCTTTCGCTTATGTCCCATAGATAGTGAGCATCAGAAGATATAATGTAATTGTACCTTTTCAGAAAGCTCCATTTCGTAAAAATACTCTCAGGCTGGATCTTCTTTGAAAGCTCAATGGTCTTTACCTTGAGTGCAGGAGGTATAAATCCGAGGTTGCTGATAATACTGAAGCCAGACTTGTCTATGTGGGCCGGTATGCATATCCCTCCAAGACCTCTTGTCAGTGTAAACACATCGTTAATTGACAATATGGTTGATGAAAGCAGAAGCTTGTCTATTTTCGACACTACCTCATCTTCTGCATTGAATACCAGCTGACTTCCAAATACCTCCTCATTATTTTTTATGTCCGGAAGACTGTTGTACACTATCTCTCCTAACTTCATGGCGCTTTCAATTTTTTTGAACAGACATATTACATGAACTTCTTCCTTAGTCTGAACCTCCATTCCCGGTATCACCATCAGCCCGTTTCTGTGAGCTACCTCCATAACAGCAGGTATATTCTCACAGGAGTTATGATCAGTTATGGCAATGATATCCAAGCCCTTTAGCAAAGCCATATTCACAATGTTGTTCGGAGTCATGTCTTCATCACTGCAGGGTGACAGCGCTGTATGAATATGAAAATCAACAGCAAATTCCATATTACTTACCTATGCCCAAAGTATGAAGAGCTACTGCAATATTAAAAGAGCTGCGTGATGATGATAGCACAGGTATGCCTTCCTCATCTGCTTTAGTCAGTGAATCAGCTTCCACCTCAATATCTTCAGGAACGATTATGCACCCAAGCTCCAGTAATGATGCCACGGCAATTATATTAGAATGCGTCATTACCGTAATCCATGCATCATTCTTTTTGGCATGAGCCATTACCCAGCTCAATAAATCGCAAATATAAACTCCCTCTATTTCATTATCCATGGCTGTACTGCCAGCCAAGACCTTTAAATCAAGCTTCTCACAAATATCTCTCAGCAACATTTTATCACTCCTTTGCGGTTTTCTTTTTGCTTCGGAAATTCTCCATGGTTTTTACAATGCAAACTGACCTTGGGTTTTCACCCTTGACAATATCCTCTGCAAAAGCTTTGCAGGTAGGGGCGCCGCATACACCACAGTCAAGACCAGGAAGATATTTCAGAATCTCCTTTATCATTTCCATTTTCTTAATGGATTTTGAAATGTCGGTATCCAGCTGCATTATGGTTCTGGGCTCTATTTCCTCAGTCAATCTGATTAATCCGTCCTCATAAAACCTTATGGCATCTTTTATATACTCGTCAGTATACTGTGCAGGAGGCAGTTCTTTGGCAAGTGCCCTTATTCTGTTTCTGGATATAAATGAATTCTCAATTGTCAGAGGACCGCCAACACAGCCTCCCAAGCAAGCCATTCCTTCAAAAAATTGTAGTCCCTCCAGCTTATCCATTTCTATTTCTTCCAGCACTTTTATCACTTCACCTATTCCGTCGACAGCCAAATAGTTATCCATTCCTATAGCTTTTGACTGACCGCCGATAATCGGCCACAGCAGAGAATTGCTTGTACTCCTCACCAGTTTTTCTGCCGGACCGCTGTTTAGGTTTCTCAAAATCTCACCAAACACGGCTTTCATAGATACTACTCCATCCACATAGGATTTTTCTATCCCCAGAGGATTTCTGATACTGGTCACTCTAGCTGTGCATGGAGAAATGAATACTACCCCTATTTCACCAATATTCAAGCCCGTTTTCTGTACCGCTTCCTGTTTAGCAAGCCTTGCTGTTATTTCAATGGGGGTTTCTATGTCCAATATGTTTGGAAGCAAATCAGGAAATCTTATCTGTATAAGCCTGAGTATAGCCGGACAGCTTGAATTGATTAATGGCTTAGCATGATTTCCTTTTAAAATATGGTTTTTGACTACTGCATTTATTATCTCAGAGCCTGAAGTCGCTTCATATACATCGTCAAAACCAAGCTTCTTTACAGCAGTCAGCATTTCATCTATTCCTACCTTACCCGAAAACTGCCCGTAAAGTACCAGAGACGGTATAGCAATAGTATATTTGAATCTTTTTATTATATCCAAATTATCAGCTACTGCACTTTTTGCATGATTCGGACATATTCTTATACATTCGCCGCAGTCTATGCATTTTTCCCCGATTATTCTGGCTTTTCCATCCCTCAGCCTGATGGCCTCAGTAGGACAAACCTTCAGGCAGCTGGTACATCCGATGCATCTGTCCTCCTGTAGTATAACGGAATGGAAGTACTTATTGTCCATCTAATCACCTGCCCTCAATACTATCTCCATGGTAATTGTTGTTCCTACACCAACTTCTGAATCCACTTTAAATCTATCTGTACATTTTTTCATATTTGGCAGACCCATGCCTGCACCAAAGCCCATTTCTCTTATTTTTTCGGTAGCAGTTGAATAGCCTTCCTGCATAGCCAATTCTATATTGGCTATGCCCGGTCCTTTATCCTTGGCAATCACCCTAATAAACTCTGGATCTATTTCCAGCTCCATATGACCTCCAAGGGAGTGAATTACTATGTTTATTTCCGCTTCATATGCAGCAATGGCAAGTCTTCTTATAACACCTGAGTCGATGCCAAGCTGCCTGAGTATTTTCTTTATGCTGCTGGACGCTTCGCCTGCTCTGACAAAATCATCCTTTTCTATTTCAAACGTATACTTCATGGTTTCCATTAGCGCAACCTCCAAAATCCATGCATTGTTTTACGCTCCTCAAACAGCCTAGTCAAGCTTGATACCTTCCAAACCATTACTGAAAAGCTTGCCTGAAGCGGTGTACATGGTGTCTTTTGTTGAGAACAGAACCATGTTGTTTTGCTTTGCCAACTCTATAATTTCAGGCTCAGGTACTTTTCCTCTTACAAAAACTATAGCATTGAGATCCGCCATTTCAGCAGTTCTAATTACCTGTGAATTTGTAAGACCCGTCAAAAGTATGGTTTTTCCTTTTACATATGCAAGAACATCACTCATCAAATCAGAGCCAAATGCATAAGCAACTTCAGTATCAATAAACTCCCCTCCGCACAAAATAGCGGCTTGAAGAATCTCTCTTATCTCACAAAGCTTCATATATTATCCTCCCTATAGTTCATTTCTAAATCTTTTTATTTCCTCCAGCTGATTTAAAATACTGTTCTGAAAACCAAAATAGCCGGAGATCGAGTTGTAGTCCAGAGAGTACTTCTGTAGATTAGTATGAAAAGCTTTATATGCCGCTAAATCTATCGGAGCATTATCAGAGCTTGCAGTGTTAAGCTCCTCTACACGTCTTCTCAAGTCTCCCTGCATATTGAGTAATGCTTCTGTTTTCCTGTTCCATTCTTCTTTGGCTGCTGCATCTGTATTTTCTTCAATATGATATAAGCATAGATACATTTTTTGATACAAAATATCTGTTAAGGTGTTTTCTATTTCTCTAATCTTATCTGTCAAATTTTCAGCTTCGTCGTTATAGCCAAATTTGAAGGCTGGTATATGTACTTCTGTAATACTGCTGTCAACCTCATATTTCAGCAAAAACCTCCTGACAGCTTCAGCTGATTCCAAATCGCCGAAGGCACCGAAGGTTACGATAAAGCCTTTTTCCTTCAGAACAAACGCATTGAGATTTCTTGCCTTTAAGGCTTCCACACTATCTTTTGCTCTTTCATAATCATCATACCTGCTTATATCCAATCTGTAAAGTTTCATGGCATTTGTTTCGAATATATTATTAAATATTTCTTTTGAGGCATCGCTTTTTAGGCCGTCTGTGCCTGTTGAGCTTTGCGGACTGAAAATATTTGTTATAAGCAATGATGCACTATAAGCGGTTATTGGTATTATCACAAAAATCACAAGCAACACAGTCACGATTTTGTTACGCTTTTTCTTAAGCTTTAATGTTCTGCTGGCTCTCATACATTCCACCTCACATACACACTTACATAATATACAAATTAAAATTTATTGATAGACAAGCTGCTTTGTAATAAAATTAAGAAAAGGAGTGAGACTAATGTCTAAAATATTGAATAGCATATTAAGACAAAAGCTGCTCGAAATCCAAAGCCAGCTGCCTCCCTATGTAAAACTGCTAAGAGACAAGCCTCAAGTATTTAGCTCTGTTTTAAATAAAGAATTGGATACCAGTTCGACAGTTGAAACAAATCCTGCGGGTTCAAATTACTATAACGACATTGATTATAACAGCGATTACAGCTCCTTAGTAGATGCCGCCTCCAGAAAGTATAACATAAGCAGTAATATTATCAACGCCGTTATAAAGGCAGAGTCCAACTATAATTCAAAGGCTGTTTCCAAGGCAGGAGCCATGGGACTGATGCAACTCATGCCTGACACAGCAAAAGGTTTGGGGGTTACTGATCCCTTTGACCCGGCACAAAACATTGACGGCGGCGTCAGATATCTCAAAGAAATGCTGAGGCAGTTCGGTGGAAATCTCGAACTGGCTCTGGCTGCATATAATGCCGGACCCGGCAATGTAAAAAAATATGGAGGTATTCCTCCCTTTGACGAGACACAGAACTATGTAAAAAAAATAATGTCCGCATTAAAAAACAAGCTGTAAATATTTGCTGCTGCATTAAAATAACTCCTGTTCGGGAGTTATTTTGCTTTTCTATTAGCTATATAAATCTTTTTTCATTATTATAAAATCTTCCACATTATTGTTAAGCTTCATGTACTGGTCTATTGTTCTATGATAATTGAAGCCAAGCCTTTGCCAGAAGCTTTTTCCTATTTTGTTTCCTTCAATTAATCCTACATAAATACGTCTTACATCATAGGTTTTATTTAAAAGCTCAATAACTGTGTTTATGGTTTTTTTACCGATGCCCTTGTACTGATGCTTACTGTCTATCAGTATTGACGAAATCCATGCCTCTTCACAGTTTTCATAATCTATTCTTCCCTTTATTACTCCAATCAGTTCTTCTTGATCTGCAGTCTTAATAAAAAGTCCTGTAAAAAATTCATGACTGTTTACCAATACCTCCAAATATTTTTCATGAATTTCCTCTAAGGACATAATATGATCAATGCCTGTAGCATACATATTCTGCTCATTTTGATTGTATAGCTCAAGCACTCTTTCAAGATTTTCCTTGGATATATCTCTGAATAATAGATTGTCTGACTGTAAGCTTATTGTTAGCATATATATCACCTTATCTGCCATATTTGATAATTACATAAAAATGAAAAATATACACAATCGTGTATTTTTAATGCTTTAGATATTATGTAATTCTACACATAGTCATAAAATCCTCTTTTGAAAATTTTACATAGTCTACAGTATAAAAGCGGCTGTAGCCGCATTAATCAACATATACCTTTTGTGTGAAGAAGATTCCGGCAAGTGTTAACAAAAAAAATGCGCTGGTGCGCATTTTTTATCTGCCTGTATATATTCTTATAAGCAGCGAACGCATTTCTTCCCTGCTTATACTTACAGGATTGACTCTTGTAGAGCCCTTCATGGAATTCTCAATCAAAACATCAAGCTTCTCTTCAAACTCAGTTTTCCCTATGCCTATTTCTCTAAAACCATGGGGTATGTTCAGCTCTCTGTTAAGCTCAATTATTGCTCTGGTAAAATCAGCTTTTCCTATTCTATTTGCCAGATAATCCAATCTTTCAGCTACCCAGCTGTCTTTAGAATTGTACTCCAGTACAAAAGGTAATATCACGGCATTAAGCAGACCATGACCAATATCGTACATGCCTCCTACTGCATGAGCTATTCCATGTGCCATACCCAAACCTACATTTGCAAAAGCACAGCCCGCCATACATTGATAATTATGAACTTTTTGTCTGTGAACATTTTCACCTGTGATGTAGGATGGAGCTAGGTGTTTGAATAATCCCTCAACTGCACCTGCCGCAAGACACTCAGCAAAGTCATCACAGTTTTTATTAATAAAACATTCTACAGCATGCGTCATAGCATCCATGCCTGTTTCAGCCACAACATTACGCGGCATCGATATGGTTAGATCGCTGTCCAATATTGCTATATCCGGGATGAATGCCTTGGATTTAAGACCGATCTTCAGATTGTCTTTCTCATAAGTAATAACGGCAGATCGAGTTACCTCAGTACCTGTTCCTGAAGTACTGGGAACAGCTACCAGCATTGTATGCCTCTTCATTTCAGTAATATCTTCAGCTGCAATAGTCATTATATCCAATTCAGGATTATCGTAAAGCAGTACCATGACTTTCGCAGCATCTATAGGTGATCCTCCGCCAACTCCGATAACACAATCAGGCATAAAGCTCTGCATTACTGAAAGACCTTCCATAACCACCGAAGTATCGGGATTTTTCTTTATACCCGAAAACAGTTTATATTCTATGCCCTTACTTTCAAAAATCCTTTCGATTTTGGCTATAACCCCGCTTTTTGATGCTGAGCTTTGTCCTGTCACTATCATGACTCTTTTGACATCCAGCCTTTCTATGTAATCCATAGAACGAGTGCCTAATACAATGGCTTCTCCGTGCAGCTTCAATTCTTTCATCTTGAACCTCCTGTACAATTAATTATCAGCTATTTTACATATTATAATTATTTTACTATAAAAACTCGATAAAAATAATAATCAAGATGCTTTTTAAACATATAAATGGAACACATTCAGATATAATTCATATATTATTAGTGGACAAGAGGTCATATACAAAAAGCCCATTCAACATACTCTAGAGCTGTACGGCCATGCCGTACAGCATTTTTTTCGAATATTCCGGCTCATTTAATAATAGATTTCTGGTATAGTATTAATTCGAGGGTGATTCTATGCATCTATCCCAAGATAATAGTATCGGTGGAAATCTGCGTGAAATCATGACAGAAATAAGAGACTTCCTTCACGGTAATGCAAAAGACACTACCGAGGTACAAGACCAGGTTGACTTTGTTATAGGCATCATTCTATGCAGGCAGTATGACAAAAAATATTTGGAGCCTATAGGCCGACGGCTTTTTTATTATGAAAAGAAAGAAAACTTCCATGTGCTTGAAGAGCGTATCGGAAAATTGCTCGGATGTGTGACATCGGTTTATCCTGGCATACTGAATGGAACCTCAGCCTTATATTCCAACAGCAGATTGCTGCCATATATGGTAGAAAAGCTCCAAAATATTGATATCAGTTTCTCTGAATCTCAAGCACTTTCCCATGTATATGAATTCCTGGTGCCTAATTCTATAAAAAGCTCCTTAGGCCAGTTTTTTACCCCGGATAATGTATTGGAGGCTGCCGTAAAGCTGCTTAAGCCTCGCTATGGTGATAAAATCATAGATCCTGCCTGCGGCACAGGTGGCTTCCTGTTAGAATGTCTAAAGTATGCTTCACAGACAGGCCGCTCTGATAGCTCGGATGTGAGCCAGTATCTGTACGGAATAGACAAGGATAATAGTATATGCCGCATAGCAAGAGCCGGATTGCTGCTGAAAGATGCAGTTAATGCAAGAATTTTCTGCGAGGATTCTCTGGATAGTCCTGAAAACTGGTCTGCAGAGACTGTCAAAAATATAGGATTTGAAAGCTTTGATATAGTATTTGCAAATCCTCCCTTTGGAGTCAAAATACCTGTCATACAAAAGAACATATTGGAACAGTATGAGTTTGGACATGAGTGGATAAAGCATGGCAATACCTGGAGCAGAAATGGAATTAAAAAAAGCGAATGTCCCCAGGTTCTTTTCATAGAAAGATGCTTGCAGCTAATGAAGAATAACGGCAAGCTGGCAATAATCCTTCCCGACGGCATTCTAAGCAATCCTACAGATGCTTATATCAGACAAGAGCTCTTAAGAAAAGCAGAGCTGCATGCAATAATAGACCTTCCTTTGGATACCTTCCTTCCGCATACAGCAATGAAAACTCACCTGCTGCTGCTGAAAAAAACAAAGCCTGCAGAAAACTACAGTATTTTCATGGGCTTTCCAAAATACTGCGGTCATGATAAAAGGGGAAGGAAAACTACTGTAGATGAAATAATCCTTTCTGCCAATAGGTTTGACAAGCATGAGCTGGATTTCGCACAGTCACCTTTGGCATTTATTGTAAGTAGAAAAGCTATAAAGGAAGATATACTTCTCCCGAAATATTATGAGCCTGAGCTTCCAGTTGAATTAAGCGCACTGCGGCTAAATGGCAGATATGAAGCTGTTTCATTTAATGATCTGTTAAAGCGCAAGCTAATAGTTATTAGCAAGGGACATGAGATAGGAAGCCGGCATTATGGCAGCGGAGACATTCCATTCATACGAACTTCGGAAATATGCAACTGGGAAATATGTGCCGACCCTGTCCATTGTATATCCGAAGAAATATACAAACGTTATTCTGACAAGCAAAACATAAAGCAGGAGGATATTCTTTTTATAAATGACGGGACCTATTTAATAGGCAGAGCTGCTATGATCACGGATTTGGATACAAGGATAGTATTCCAAAGCCATTTCAGGAAGCTTACAGTTGCCAAGAACTCCCATATATCTCCTTATCTACTGCTGGGTCTGCTTGGATATAGCTTGGTTCAGAAGCAGATAGCAGCAAAAACCTTTCGCCAGGGTACAATATCCACCCTTGGAAATCGTCTGTTGGAGGTAATACTTCCAGTGCCTGCAGACAGTGCAGAAAGAGAATATATACATCAGATGATATATGAAATAATAAAGCAAAAAAGAGATGCCAAATATAAAGCACAGAGCTTTGGATTCAATGGCCGCGGAGAAAAACTGATGGGCTGCCCCGGAAGAGGCTCAATAGGGAATTACTGAATGTAAAATGCGCCATTCAGGCGCATTTCATACAGATAAACTATTTAATTAGCTTGTCCTTTTTGATTACATGGTCGAGCACCCAAGTGAATATGAAAGTCAACAGTCCTTCCAGATATTTTTCAGGATCTTTATCTACCAGATCCAAATCCACTTCATCAATTTTCTTTATAAAGGCGTCATGCTCTTTTTTTTGCTCATAGTATCCTGAATACTTTACCTCCAGCATATAGTCTTCTTCTGACCTGAAGTGGAATTTAGTATACTCACGCAAATCATCAATAATCTGAACCACTTTATCATACTTGTCTACGCTTATGTCATCCCTGAGAAGCTTATAGGCACTGTTTCCGATTTCAAATATATGCTTATGCTGGGCATCTATCAAATCCACCCCTATTGAGTATTCATCCTTCCAAACCAGCATGTCTTACACCTCCATATTTTTCTATTTATCTTGTTTTCACTATAGCATAAAATGCTGTAATTTTCCACCTGTTTCGACAGATATCAACATTGCTCCACCGCCACTCCAGCTGCACAAGCATGAGTTTCACATTACTGTTATAATCAACTGATTTTGGCAATACTCTATATAGATATAAATTCTACTGTTCGGAGGTACTTTTGTTGTTGGCATTCATAAAGGATTACAGCCTGCAGAAAATAAGAATAAAGCTTGTTATATTATATGCACTGAATGTATCAGATTTATTATTGACCCTTCTGCTTATAAGCACAGGCTGTTTCATTGAAGCCAATTATTTGGTAGCTTCGCTTATGCGAAATCCCGCCATATGCCTGCTCGCCAAAATAGCTTTACCTGCTGTTCTGCTGCTTCATATATTTTTGCGCATAAAAAAAGCTACAGTGGCACAACTTCTTTCATCCAACAAGATAGTTCTTGCCGCTGCAGCATTATATGTATTAATAAATCTATCGCACCTATTTTGGCTTGCTGCTTTAATAATGTAGTTTTTCCTTTGCTATTTTGAATAACCATTATTATCTGTATCCAAGCTGTTCATAAACCCGATATCCTCTTTTTACTTCTTGTTAGTATCCCTTTCTAATGCATTATAAGTAGATTCCTTCCAGTGTATTTCATAATTTGCATATAATTACAGCAATCCTGATTTGATTTAGAATCTCTTATAGCAAAAGAGCAATATAAATCAAAAGTAATGTCATGATAAGTCATATAATCATGCTATAGGGTAATGTTATTTTTTATATCTGAAAGGAGAATGCAAATATGGAAAAAAGCATGAAAGAAGCAGTATACAGACATATTGTAGTTGAAGGAGCATCTTACGAGATAGGGAAAGAACTTGGGGAGTATATAAAACAGTATCATCCTGAGCTTATAGACTTATTTATAAAGGGCAACGAATATATAAAACCTGCATCAGAAATGCAGGTAGAAAAAACTATAAAACTATTCGAGAAATACTGCCCTAATATAAATAAGGAGGTAAACGGATTCGCAGACAGTATAGGAGTAAACCATAAAAGTATAATATATTATTCCTTTTCCAATGTATGCAGCAGCAATTGCGGACATTTCGCAGTACTTCCATCTAAAACAACTGACAGGCATCTTTATGTGGGAAGGAACTACGAATGGAATACAAATGATGAGCTGAGCCTTATTACAACCAGAGCAAAGGGACTGAATGCGCACCTCGGCTTTTCATTACTGCTGTTTGGAAGATATGAGGGCATAAATGAGTATGGTTTGTGTATAACAATGTCAAATGGTGCACCAATGATAAACTCGGAAGAAGAAGGATTAAGGTTCTGGGCAGTCATACGTATACTTCTGGATATATGCAAGACTGTCGATGAGGCAGTGGAACTTATAAATGAGCTGCCCATTTCCTCCCATTGCAACCTAATCATAGCAGACAGGAACAACAATGCTGTACTTGCAGAAATCAGCAATTCAACTAAAGCATATAAAAGGATCTCGCCTGACACCCGCGATTCTTATGTATGCTCTACAAATCACTATACATTAGATGAGTTGCAGAATCATGTAAGAAATAGAATGAGACAATCTATAGACAGGTATAATGCGATAAAAGAGTGCATTGATAAAAAAGAGGCTGTCAGTAAGGAAGACTTAAGGACAATTTTGTCCGCACATATGCCCGATGGATTAACTTGCCACTATTATGAATACGGTCTGGGTACTTTATGGTCAATATTGTTTGATGTAACGAAAGTTCAGGCGGACGTATGCTTTGGCTCTCCTGTATGCAATAAGTGGTATACCTTTGACCTGATGAAAAAACCTGGTATTACTGAATACATAGCCGAACTGCCCTTTGAGACTGCAGATCCGGAAATATGGAAGCACATCTGATAAAGCAGTCCACACCGGAGTATTCTTACATATACATACAGGAAGTGCTATAATTTTTATAGTACTTCTTATATGTAAGGGTGTGAAATATAATGAATTACTATTATGACAGTATTTTAAAAGCTGCCGACTATATAGAAAAGAGTCTTACCTCCAGCATTGATTTATCAGATATCATCAAGAATACAGGTTTCTCTCAATTCCATTTTATGAGAGTGTTTAAGGCTGTTGTTGGCTATACTATCAGCGAATATGTTAGAAGAAGAAAAATGACTGAAGCTGCTAAGCTGCTGATGGATACGGGTATGAAAATTATAGATATAGCCGTACTTTTCGGGTATAACTCACAGGAGGCCTTTTCAAGAGCCTTCAAAGAGGTGTTCAATGTACCTCCAAATCTGTTCAGAAAAGACGGAAAGGCATTAAGGAATCTTGAACAACTGGTCCTGACAAAGAATCTGCTGAAGTTTAAAGCAGAAATAGAAGTAATAGAACCACTCATAATCGAAAAGGACAGCTTCCTTTTAGTTGGAATGGAATACCGGGGTAATAACAGCAACTATGAAATACCAAAGCTTTGGAATAAATTCAGAAGCAGAATAAGCAAAATCAACTGCAGGGTAAATCATAATGTGACATACGGATTTGAAGATACTGATGAAAATACAAATCCGGGGGATCTCAGATATCTTGCAGGAATTGAAGTCAGTAATATAGATTGTATTCCTGATAATATGGTTATCCGCAAGGTGGAAAAATCAAGTTATGCTGTATTCCCTATCAAAGCAATAGTGGACAGTATACCCAAAAGCATTCGCCAGATATATACAGTATATATTCCAAATCAAACCTGAAGCTTAAAGGAAATTATGATTTTGAGTTTTATGATAGCGATTTTACAGCTAATAGAGAGGATTCTTATATGTATCTCTATATTCCGATTGAGGATTGATTTCATAATTATAATATAAGGAGGTAGTATATGAGTATTGATTTTAATACTTTGGCAGCTTTATACAGCACAAAAGCAGAGGATATAAAGAAAATTAACGGCGGTAATTATAACCAAGCTTATGAGTTTGAACATCTGGGTGAAAAATACATATTAAGAATCAGTCCTGAAGAGGGAGAAATTACACATTTGGAGCAAATAATGAAATATATGTATAAGCATAACCAGCTTGGATCTTCTGTGGTTGTTCCTGTGAAATCTGTAAATAACTCATTTGTTGAGACCATAAACGATGGAGAAAATGAACTGCTGGTAACAGTTCTGAAAAAAGAACCTGGAAATACCTATGAGGATTTTGACAATAACACTATTTCTGAAGGTATTTTCTACAAAATCGGAAGAAATCTTGCAGTGCTGCATAATAATTCAAGTCACCTAGAACACGAAATGAGTAATCTGGTGAACTGGTATGAAAAGGATAGCTGCTTTAATATATTAGGTGAACTTGAAGAAGCTGAAGCTGGAGTTGCAGAGAAATACTATAAGTATAAAGCTTTATGCCTGGATATCCCCAAAAATAATGAAAACTATGGCATAATACATGGAGATCTGCATTTTAGCAACATTATAATTAACCATGAAGCTGAAACTGTTTGCTACTGTGATTTTGATGATAACTGTAAAGGCTTTTATATTATGGATGTTGCTATGATATTTTTCGACCTTAAGGTTGTACTCAGCTGTGACAATAAGCAAGAAGCAATGTGCAGATATATGCAGCTTATCCTGCAGGGCTACAATGACATCTCTGCACATGAAAAAGCAGCTGTTAAAAAGCTGGAAAACTTTCTCAAGCTGTTAGAGATAAGCCTGTATATTCAATACAGTAAATACTACGACGAAAATGATACTGAGGATACATGGTTAAACAGGTTCTGTAAGGATAGAAGAAAAAGAATTATTATGGATATTCCTTATTTAGACTGATGAATCCACAATAAGACTAAGACAAAGGGACAGGCATGACTGATCTCTTGCACCAGTAAAAAAAATAAAAAATCCAAGAACATTTGAAATGTCTTGGATTGCTAAATTTCAATGGTGCGGTCGATGGGACTTGAACCCATACGGTCTCCCACACGCCCCTCAAACGTGCGCGTCTGCCGATTCCGCCACGACCGCATTTTGGAGTTTTGTGACGTACATTAGTTGAGGAGTTACGTCACAAAGTATATTATATATACAAAAGCTTTGAGTGTCAATAGCTTTTTTAGGCAAAAAGCCAATGTTTATACATTGAGTATACTACGATGTTAATGAATCAGCCGTGAGTATGATAATAGTATTTCACTGGGGTTGTTCATAAAAACTTGCACTCTGCATAACTGTTTTTCTAACATGTGGCAGACTACATGGGTACGGGAAGCGATTGCACCATATTGAGCAATAAGTACAAAATTTTCTTGGATTTTTTACTGCATTGAATGATTCAATCATCTCATATTCTTGGCGATAAACCATTTTTCAATGCTGTCAAAGGGATTCACCGTGCTTGGCTTAATATCGCCCTTTATCTTGTTTCTTGTTACAACGGCACCCTCTCTGAAGAAAAGGCTTATACAGGGAAGCTCTTCTATAAAAAGAGCCTGAAGCTTTTTATACGCTTCCTTTCTGGCTTCGTCAGTCATGGAGGTATATGTTTGATACAGTATACTATCCATATCGGCATTGGAATATGAGTAGTAGTTTTTACCTGCTTCTATCTGTGAAGTATGAAATGCAAAGGATAAATCTTGTGAAGGCGATAGATTATAGCCTGTCAGCACTGCTTCAAACTGCTTTGTTTCCAGTGCAATCTTCATTTCATCGAAACTAAGCAGCTTAACATGGACTGTAAAGCCTGCATCACTGAGGTTCTTCCTTATGTCCTCAATGGCATTTTTCCTGAAATCATTCTCTTCATTTGTTATTATCGTAATATTCAATTTCTGTACTGTGCCCTCCACAATACGTTCTAATATCTTATCTCCGTCAACATCTTCAAATCCGGCAGATTTCAGTATGCTTTGAGCATCAGAGATATTATAGCCTGCTTTAGTAACAGTTCCGTCATACAGCCATGATTTTGGATTTATTGGTGCATCCGTTAATACTGCATTTCCCAACAAATACTTATCCACCAATGCTTTTCTGTTTATTGCAAGCATCATTGCTTTTCTTACAGCTTTGTCCTTTAGCACAGGACTGTTATGATTCAGTCCGATAAAATCATAATACATGGAAACATATTTATATGAGCTGACATCCTTGAGTTCATTATATTTTTCCCAGTCATAAGACAGTGTATTCAATATATCCAGCTCTTTAGACTGGAAGGCTGTTGAAAATGCTTCCGTATCATTTATGAACTTTATTCTGATTTTTTCAATATATGGTTTTGTCTGGTTATTTTTCTGCAGCTCAGACAAGCCCACCCAGTTTTCATTTCTTTCCAGTTCCATAAACTCAAGCTTATCATAGGAGGAAATCTTGTAAGGCCCTGAGCAAACAGGTACAGCATCAGGATTTCTTGAGTATATATGTTCAGGTATTATCGGGAAGCACAGCATATCGATGGCATTGGAAAATGGCTGATCGAATGTGATGCTTATGGTTTTTTCATCTAATACTGTATAGGAATAAATATGCTCAAGAGTGCTTTTATATAATGAAGCACCGGCTGCCTTTATGGTGTCCAATGAATATTTAACATCACTTGAGGTTATTGGCTTTCCATCACTCCATAGCAGGTTATCCTTAAGCCTTACTATACATTCAGATGAGCCATTCTCGAAGCTCCAGCCTTCAGCTAGAACAGGCTGAAGCTTCAAGCTTTCATCGTACTCAGCCAGGCCATGAAAAATAAGCTTGGTTATATCCATATAGCTTTTGCTGTCTGTTATAAGAGGATTCAGACTCTTTGGCTCCATGGAGCCCATTAGCATTGTTCCTCCCTCCGAGGGAGCTTCATCCTCAACAGTAATTTCTATTTTCTCGGGCTGTTCAGTTTTTTCACATCCACAGAAAAAAAACAATGTTGCTACTATACACACCAATAGTAGTCTTATCTTCGGCTGGTTACTTTTCATTTTGTATCTCCATCCTCTGTAATATTGGACCAATTATAGAGTCTTGTATATATATTATAGTTTCTCTTAACTCTCTTAATAAATTCATCTGTTTCTTTAAAAGGGATTACATCCAAGGTTTTTCCGTCTTCACTCAAACTGCTGTCCTTTAGCCATTTATCAACATTCCCTCTTCCTCCATTGTATGCTGCCAGTACAAGCCTCATGTCATTTCCGAAATACTCATGAAGATGCCTTATATACCAGCAGCCAAATCTGATATTGATTTCGGGCTCATATAGCGATTCATCGCTGTAATTCTCGACTTTCAGCTTATCTGCGATCCATTTTCCGGTAGACGGCGTTATCTGCATCAATCCTCTTGCGCCCTTAGGAGACTCTGCAAAAGTAAAGAAATTGCTTTCTGTCTTTATTACAGCCGCAATCATTGGAGCTTCTATCTGATATTCCTTGGAATATTTATGTATTATATCCTCAAAATGTAAAGGATAAAGAAGCCTGAACCCTTGAGGTATGAAGTATATCAGAAAATACAGTATACTTATTATAAAAAGCAGCTTTATAATTCTGCCAAATCTGACCGTACCCAATTAACTATCTCCCCTAGAAATATTATTCCACAAGTTGGTAACGATATCTTCAACCTCTTCAATAGGCTTATTGTTGTCTATTATTACATCTGCATAATCCATTCTCTGCTGATTGGTAAATTGTGAGTTAATCCTGTTTAAGGCTTCAAGAGAAGTAAGCCTGTCTCTTTCAATTAGCCTTTGTATCTGTGTTTCTTTGTCGACCACCACAAGCCATACATAATCCACATACTTGTTAAGTCCCATTTCTATAAGTATTGCAGCATCAACAACCGCCACCTTACAGCCCTGATCCCTCAAAAGCTCAATTTCCTTTTTGACACTTTCTATTATCTCAGGATGGGTAATTTTATTCAACAATTCCAGCTTACCTTTATCGGAGAATACGATGCTTCCCAGCTTTTTCCTGTTTATTTCACCGTTAGAAAGCAGTATTTCTCTGCCATAACTCTCAATTATCTTATTATATGCTATTTCACCCTTGCTTACAACCTTCCTGGCTATTTCATCAACATCAATGATTATGGCGCCAAATTTTTTAAGCATGGATGATACTGTGCTTTTACCGCTTGCAATACCACCGGTAAGTCCAATAACTTTCATCTCATCACCCCATATTTTTGCTTAGAGTGTTTATTTTGCATCATACCAGCTCATTCCACTCTTCACATCTGCAACCAAGCTCGCCTTTAAATCAAATGCATTTTCCATACATTCCTTTAATATAACCTTAACCATATCGGCTTCATCCTTATGCGCTTCTACAATAAGCTCGTCATGTACCTGCAGTATAAGCTTGGATTTCAAGCCCTTTTTCTTCAATTCCTCATATACCTTTACCATGGCAATCTTGATAATATCTGCAGCACTTCCCTGTATGGGGGTATTCATTGCAATTCTTTCTCCCAGTCCTCTTTGTATGGCATTTCTCGAGTTGATCTCGGGTATATATCTGATTCTGTTCATTATAGTTGTCACATAGCCTTTTTCGGCTGCATTTTTCACTGTTTCATCCATATACTCTTTAACCTTGGGGTATCTGGCAAAATACCTGTCTATATACTGCTTGGCTTCCTTCTTAGTTATTTTTAAATCTCTTGAGAGTCCAAAATCACTAATGCCATATACTATACCAAAATTAACTGCTTTTGCACGGGATCTCATGATGGAAGTGACCTCTCCAAGGGGTACTCCAAAAACCTCTGAGGCAGTTCTGGTGTGTATATCCTGCTTGTTTGCAAAGGCATCTATCAAGCCGGGGTCATCTGATATATGAGCCAGCACCCTCAGCTCAATCTGCGAATAATCTGCATCCACCAACACAAACTCTTCATTTGTCGGTATAAAAACCTTTCTTATTAGTCTGCCGTTTTCCGTCTTGACAGGTATGTTTTGCAGGTTAGGGTCCGTGCTGCTCAATCTGCCAGTCGCTGTAACAGTCTGATTAAGCTTGCTGTGGACCTTGCCTGTTTTGGGGTTTATAATTGCAATAAGCCCGTCTATATAGGTTGACTTAAGCTTTACCAGCTGTCTGTACTCCAGCAGCTTATCAATAATAGGATGCTTTTCGCTTAATGCTTCCAGAACCTCCACATCAGTGGAATATCCTGTTTTAGTCTTTTTTATGACAGGAAGCTGCAGCTTATCAAATAGTATGACGCCAAGCTGTTTTGTAGAATTAATATTAAACTCTTCTCCGGCATATTCATATATGCCTTTAGTCAGTTCATCAATCTGGCTGGCGAAGTCTGCAGACAATTCTTCAAGAGCCTTTTTGTCAACTTTGAAGCCTTCATGCTCCATATCTGCCAGTATGGCTGCAAGAGGAAGCTCTACCTTATAATAAAGCTCCTTCATATTCAGCTCAACCAGCTTCTCCAGCAGCTTACCCTTAAGCTCAGCTATAGCCTTTACACTGCTGCAGTATAACTCTGTCGATACACCTTCCTTACTGCTGTAATCATCTATTTCTGTTCCGTTTATGTCATAGCATATCTCTCTAAGCGTATATGAGCTTTTTGAAGGATTTATCAGATAAGCTGCTATCATTGTATCAAAGCCCACAGCCTTTACTTCAATACCAAGCTCCATCAATACCAATATGTCCTGCTTAATATCATGACTTATCTTTACTATATCTTGAGACTCCATAATCTGCTTAATATGATTTATACTGCTGAAATTGATATTGAAATAGAGCTGTTCGGAATCCACATTGAAATATATGTAATCAGACAGCTCGGTGCTGCCCTTGCATATTTTGAAAAAAGCTTCTCCTTTTTTCTTCAGCTTAGCTAAAAGCTCATCAAACTCATCCTGCTCGCAAAGTTCCCTACAGCTTAGCTTAACATCTTCCTTTTGGGCAGCAGCACTGCCCGCTGCTCCTAGCTTATCCAAAAGACTCCTGAACTCCAACTCTCTGTACAGCTCCGCAAGCTTGGCATTATCCGCCTGCTTAAGCCTGTACTCTTCAAGCCGGGATTCAACAGGAACATTTCTCACGATAGTTGCAAGCTTCTTTGAAAATAAAGCCTGTTCTCTATACTCGGTAAGATTTTCTCTAAGCTTATTCTTTTTTATATCACCAACACTATCAAGTACTTTTTCCAACTTATCATATTGCTTTATCAGTTCCAAGGCTGTTTTTTCTCCCACCCCCGGAACGCCTGGTATATTATCTGATGCATCTCCCATAAGTCCCTTCATGTCAGTAACCTGATCAGGCCTTATTTCGTAATCCTCCATTAGTCGAGCCTCATTGTATTCAACGATGTCGCTAATACCTTTTTTAGTTATCATCACATGAACCTTGTCGCTGATGAGCTGAAAAGCGTCTCTGTCGCCTGTAACTATCAGAGTCTCCAAGCCCATTTCGTCGGAATATCTCGATAATGTGCCTATTACATCATCAGCTTCAAATCCATCCAGCTCCACCTGGTTGATATTCATGGCAGCTATGACATTTTTCAGTAGAGGTATCTGCTCAGCCATCTCTTCTGGCATTTTTTTCCTGTTTGCCTTATATTCGGCATACTCCTCATGTCTGAAGGTAGGAGCTTTTCTGTCAAATGCTATTGCCATATAATCCGGTTTGAACTCTTCAAATATCTTGTTCAGCATATTTACAAATCCGTATATTACGTTGGTATGCATACCCTTGGTGTTTGTCAGGTTTGGCAGCGCATAAAATGCTCTATGCATAAGGCTGTTGCCGTCTATAAGTATAAACTTCTCGTTCTTCATAAGCTCCTCCAAACAAAATAAACTATAAGTATTATTTCCAATTATCTAAAAGATTCTATAAAAAATTATAAATTAATGAAGCCTATTATGCAATGTAATAAGCTCAAAGTATTGTATAAATCTAAAGTTTATTAAATCAAAAGGATTTGTCCCTTAAGAACAAATCCCTATATTATACACCATGTTTAGCTGTCAACACGAAACCGGCGGTCGGCAGCTGGCGGCTTAATTATTTATTATTCACCAATGAGTTCCTTCTACGTTTAAATATGATTGCAAATGTGATTATTGGCACACCGAGTATCAGTATTACAGGTATGGCCGATATGAGGAATACAAATGTCCTTTCCAATACAGCCTGTATAAGGTTTATGGTTTTGATAAATCCCTTTTGTGCTCTGGACCACAAGCTCGAAACATTAACGCTCTGGAGCTCCTCTTCCTTTATTTCCGTAAGGCTTATATAGACCGAAGACAGCTGCACCAGATCATCCCAACGCTTCAGCTCACCCTTCATCATGTCTATCTGCGTCCTTACATTGTTAAGCTCAGTTTCAATTCTGAGTATTTCATCAACGGTAGTCGCTTTGTTCGCCATCAGATCCTGAAGTTTCGACTCTTTAAGCTCCATGTTTTTTACTGCAGTCTCCGTATCTCTGTACTGTGCGGTAATATCACTGCCGTTAATATTTTCAGCTTCCACCTCTCCCATTGCCTTCAAGCTTTCAAATATGCTGTCAAAGCTGTTTTCAGGGATCCTTATTATTACACTGGCAGTTTTTATGGTAGTTTGCTTAATTATCCTTCCATTTTCCTCATCTTCTAGAACAACAGAGCTTACTGTATTCACATTATTATTATTAACCTGTGAGTTTTCCACATAGCCTCCGCTTCCTTCAGCCAGACTTTTTATCTCATTCACCTTGGCGTCCAGATTGGCAACCTTTATGGTAAGGCTTCCTGACTTGATCACCTTTCTACCGGCAGCTGCCCTGCTGGTTGTCTGAAGCGCTTCTGTGGCAACTCCATAAGCCGCAGTATCTTTCAGTGTAAAATCAGCTTTTTCGGATACTTCTTCACTGAAGGTCAAACTTATATCATTAGAAGCATCTTGTAATGAAGTAACCTGAGGTACAGCGCCGTTAACACCGCCCTCTGCGGGTTCAGCTGCAGGTGCTGCTTCTGCATAGCTTGTATCAAAGGAGTTGGTAATACTATAATTCATATCTCCTCCTCTGTCAGCTGCACCTATGCTTTCACTCTTTTTTGCATTTCCAAGTAAGAATGACGATCCATTTATTGAAACAGCTACAATTAAAACAGCTGCGACAAGTCCTGAAGCGGTTTTCCACTTATGCTTACTGAAGAAATCAACAAGCTTGCCCTTATTCTTGCTCTTTTCCATAACCAGCATCTCATGCAGCTCTTTATGGAAGCCATCAGGCAGCTCTGCCTCTTCAATACTACTGCAATCAGTAACAACTTGAAGTAAAAGCTCGTACTCTTCCTTGCAATCCGAACATTGCTGAAGATGCTTTTCAAAGGACGTTCTATCTATTTCGTTAATATCTCGATCTATATATGAAGACATCAAGTTTCTTGCCAATTCGCATTTCATAAGTTATCCCTCCCTTCTTCTAATTAGACGTTATATGCTTTGGAAAGTTCCAAACGTGTTTTTAGTTTATCTTTTAATAAGTTCCTTGCTCTATTGATTCTTGATTTGACGGTCCCGATGGAGCAGGACAGGATACCGGAAATCTCTTCATAGCTGAAGCCTTGTACGTCTCTTAGTACTATTACGCTCTTGTACTCCTCAGTCAGCTCATTAATAGCATTCAGTATTACCTGTTTGTCCTCCTTGCGCTGGTACTGTTCCTCAGGAGTGGCTTCATCAGATCTCAACTCCAGCTTGATTTCACCATCCTCTGTTTCCAGCCCTCCGTCTATAGAAATCGCTCTGCCATTTTTCCTCTTTCTTATTTCATCCAAACATACATTTGTTACTATTCTATACATCCAAGTAGAAAACGCGGACTGTTCTTTAAAATTGGAAATAGACTTATATATTCTTACTAAGGCTTCCTGAGTCATATCCTTTGCATCTTCTTCATTCCCCATTATCCGAAGAGCTATGTTGTATGCCTTCTTTTCATATGATGCTATAAGTATCTCAAAGGATTCAATATCCCCAGACTTGCTGTGCTTAACCAGAAGTCTTTCATTCTCGCTCATCCTCGTACCCCCTCCTGTCTAACTCAAATATATCTATAGTAAACTATACCACATGTTATTACCATAATTATACATATTTTCAAAAAATAAATACATTGACTGCATTACTTAATTTTGACGTAAAAAGTTCGAAATAGGTTCCACAAAAAACTACATTATTTCTACATTTTTTGTTTTTCTGTATGGATGGAAAATCGAGCTTATTACCTCAAAATCTTTATTGATTACTGCAGTGGCATGATGCAGAAAGTCCTCAGCTATATAATACCTTAAATCAATCAGATTGAAAACATACTTATCACTTTCCGCATCACATTCTATATGGAATACCGGAGTAAACTGTTTGAAAAAGCTGCCAAGTACTGTATTCATCACAATGCTTTGCTTATCAAAATCGATGTTATCAAGCACTCTTATCACTCGATGTTTTCTCGGCATAATATTTATCTCTCCAATAATCTTCTGTTTATCGGTAAATATTATGAAGTGCCACTTTGTCAGACCTATCATTGATGGAAGCACTCTCATATATTTCATATTATAAGTTTTTCCATAGCTTTCATCTAGTATTTTCCTGACTTTTGCTCTCATATAAAGTCTCAGACCCAGATAATATAAGAAAGCTCCTGCAACCAGGTACGATGGTATATGCTCCTTAAATATCGGGAATATTATGAGAGATGATATTATTAGCAGCATCGGATCATAAATCAGCAAAAGATCAAATGCTATTTTTTTGTTGTAAAACGGCCATAAAAACTTTGCACCGTATGAGTTGGTCAGATCCAGCAGTGTATGTGACAGACAACCCGCAAAGGTCAATGCCATGATTTTGATTGGTGAGGAAGCTCCAAACACCAGCCATAAAGCTGTACCTATAATAAGCGAATAAAAAATCAGCATAGGAATAGAGTGTGAAATTCCCCTGTGGTTTTTAAGATAATAGTAATCCCCTTTTAATTGCATGACAATATCAATATCTGGTGCCATGGCACCTGCAACACAACCTATCAAGGCTGGATTCGACAGGCTGACGGGCTCACCTGACAGAACAGCCAGGCTTAGTCCTACTATTGCATGAGTTATTGGATCCATTATATATCCCCCTTATCTAATACAGATTGCAGGAATACCGGAAGGTATTACTTCAATGTTTTACTGTACAATAGAACATTGCGCAATAGAACACTGCGCAATGAAAGTTCATGTCAATATATTCGTACCTACATTATATCAATATGCAGGCAACATATAAAATGCAATTGTTGTAAACAAAAACGTCTGCTTATTAATTAATGGCAAAATTACGAGATTTTATTATTGCTTTTTATATGCCTATATGCTAATATATATAACGTGACATGCCGAAGTGGCGAAATTGGCAGACGCACATGACTCAAAATCATGCGGGAAACCATGCCGGTTCGAGTCCGGCCTTCGGCACCATATATTGAAAGTTAAGGGCTTTGTTCTTTTGAACAAAGCCCTTTTTTATGAAAAAGAACTGCATTTTACTGCAGTTCACTCATAGCTTCTTCCTTATCCATTTTCTGTATCTTTATCTTGGATATTCTCTTATCATCCACTTCTTCTATTCTGAAGCTTATATCCTCAAACTGTACCTCGTCTCCAACCTCCGGAATCTTGCCTGAAAGGCTCAATATCATACCGCTTATGGTATCGAACTCTTCCTCGGGCATTTCCAGGTTCATTATATCATTTATCTCGCTTATGCTAAGCATGCCATTGATAATATATGTACTGTCATCTACCTTCTCATAATCCACTATGACGTCATCATACTCATCAAATATATTTCCTACAATTTCCTCCAGCAGGTCCTCTATGGTAATCAAGCCCGCAGTGCCGCCGTATTCATCGATAACTATGGCTATGTGTGTCTTGGATTTCTGCATTTCCTTAAAAAGCTCATCTATTTTTTTATATTCCGGAACAAAGAATGCAGGACGTATTATATCCTTTAGGGAAAGCTCCCATTCCATCTTTCTCTTTATCATTCCAAAAAGGTCTTTTACATACAGTATTCCTATGATTTTATCAATGGATTCCTCATATACAGGTATTCTTGAGAAATTTTCTGCCACTATGACATCCAATATTTCCTCAAGATTGGTATCAGCATCTATAGCAACTATATGAGTTCTGGGCGTCATGACTTCCTTTGCTACTGTATCATCAAACTCGAAAATACTGTTTATCATATCTGTTTCTGTTTCCTGGAATATACCCTTCTCTTCACCTACATTGATCATTAATCTGATCTCTTCTTCGGTTATCTGATTGTTATTGACAGCATCAGAGGCTCCGAACAGCTTTACTATAAGATTGGTAGATATAGTCAGCAGCTTGACAGCAGGTGAGGTTATTTTGGATATGCCGTTTATTATTCTCGCTACCGCCATAGCTATTTTTTCGGATCTTTCCAGTGCAAGTCTTTTGGGCACCAGCTCTCCAAGCACCAGGGTTACAAAAGCTATAACACTGGTTACAAGAAAGGTAGCAATTGCTCCGGCTGATTGAGTGACAATCGGAATGTTCAGGCTTCTTAGAAGCTCTGCCAGCCCGGATGACAAGGTCTGTGCCCCGATAGCGCTGGCGAGAAAGCCTGCAAAGGTTATTCCGATTTGTATGGTAGCCAACAGCTTGCTGGGTTCGTCCAAGAACTTGCTTACTATAATAGCAGCTTTGTTTCCATCATCCACCAAAGGCTTTATTCTTGATTGTCTCACAGATACTATAGACATTTCAGATGCAGCAAAAAACGCATTTATTCCAATCAGTAAAAAAATAATCAGCATTTGCGTCCACAAGTCTCCGTCCATTAAAAAAATTCCCCCTAGTAAAATTATTTATTAATATTATACTATTTATTCAACTTTCAATACAAATCATAATTTCACTGAAAATGCCCCAACTCATCATAATTTGCGGTTTAGTACCGTAAAATGCCTTCATTATTGTGCTGGCTGGCTGTAGCTTTCATTTTCTCCTGTTTTATGTTGATTAACCAAAAAATAACAAAGGCCTACTTCTTAAGAAACAGTAGACCCTTGTTAAAATCAGAGAGAAAAATATATACTAATATGCCTATAAAGTACCTGTCGCATTTCTTCTCAATCAACAATACAAAAATAATGGCAAGGAGCATAAGCTCTTCCGGCTTCATACCCCTAAAAAAATTTAGCAGATTTGAAAGCTCCATCTTATCCTCCTACCTTACCTCCGAAATTTTCAAAATAGCTCATGACACTAATCAATTTTATCGCTTCGTCAATGCTTTTTTGGCGTACATCTGATACAAAGGGTCTCATAGACATGAGTAAGTTCACCCTGGAATCATTCTTTCTGCTTTCCTGTATTTGCCCCAGCAAGCCATTTATGATACTACCCGCATCCAAACTTCCGAGCAGGTTGGCGATATTGAAGCCTCCTGCAGAAGCTTCTCCCGTTGCACCGCTTACTTCATTTTTTTTTTGAGGGTTCATACCGCCAAGCAGCATGCCCATCAGTTGGTTTTTAAGGCCTTCCATGTTATTATCCTTAAGCATTTTAATGAGCTCATCGGTTGAGCCGTCGTTTGTCTTATTTTTGCTCAAATAGTTTATTATATCCTCCTTTAGTCCGTCTATATCTCCTTTGTTTATTTTATCCTTGACATTACTGTCGATATTGGAGTTCTTATTTATTTCATTTACCAGCAGGTTTTTTACATCATTTTGAGAAAGATTGTCTACATTGAGATCCGGTCTTTGTTCAGCTATCTGTTTTTTCAATTTCTGTATGTCATTATTAATACCTTTATTGTTACCGTATGGCATAATATCCCCCATTTCTTAATTTATAGTCGAAAAGGTCAATATACAAGCCTTCTTCTCGGTATATCCCTTCTTGGATTCCTATATATATATGTTATTTCTTTATTACACACCTCTTCATTAGCTGACTGCTTTTGAAACATCTTTGAGAATTCTTTATTATCAATTAGTGTCAGGAAAGCTATAGCAAATAATAAAATAAAAATGAAATTTTCCTCTAAATCGAAGCCCAAATCAACAACCTCCTCGAAACAGCATTTTCTTCCCTTACTCCCATAATATTCAATCTGTGACAATTGGTTACGCTATGTCTCAAAAATTAGATTTTGTAAGGCTTCATACTATGCTGTCTGTAGTGAAATGTTACAGTGCTTGTACTTACATATTAAGGTACTTGGCTTTTATATGTGATATAATATGCATATACTATAGGAAGCCTGAAGGAGGTGTTTTATGGCGAAGCAGATGTGGAAGGCAGGCACTATGCTGTATCCTGTTCCGGCAGTCATGGTTTCCTGCACAAGTAAGGAAGGACAAAGCAACATTATTACAATAGCCTGGACCGGTATCGTATGCACTGATCCGGCCATGTTATATGTTTCGATCAGGCCTGAAAGATATTCATACAATCTGATAAAGGAAGCCGGCGATTTTGTGGTCAACATTCCCAATAAGAATCTGGCATTTGCCGTAGATTATTGCGGAGTCAAATCCGGAAGGGAAGTAAACAAATTTGAGCAGCTGAAGCTTACACCTGTCAAATCAAACCTTGTGCTCTCTCCTTATATCGGAGAATGCCCCGTTAATCTCGAATGTAAACTGAAGGATATAATACACTTGGGTTCACACGATATGTTTCTCGGAGAAATACAATGCGTGAATGTTGAAGACTCACTTATTGATGAAAAAGGAAAGCTTCATCTAAACAAGGCTGACCTGATATGCTACAATCATGGGGAATACCGTACACTAGCAGAATCATTGGGTCATTTTGGCTATTCTATAAGAAAAAAACCCATAGCAAAAAAGAAAAACAGGAAGTAAAGTATATTCGACTTTACTTCCTATTTATTTATGTCTTTATCATAAATACTAAATATCAACCTGTATTTTTCACCCAATTTACCTGTTGAAACACCATAAAAGCCTGCAATCTCAGATTGAGTATACTCATAACCCCTGATACGGCTGTAGGTATACTCAAGGGCTGCAGCCCAAACCTCTGCCTTGCTTATGTGAGGAACCTCCGGATACAAGTATTTTATGAAGGTGAACCATATTTTTTTTACAGTATCCTCATAGTTGTTTGAATATCGCCCCTTCATACCGTGAATAGCCATATCCACAACATTCATCCATTGCTCCTTATGATCCAGCTCGAGGCAGTTCAGAGGCTCTCCGTTTATCTCTACCACTCTTCCCTGGAGAAATATTTTATAGGGCTTTGGTACACTCAGTATGTCCAGTAGAAAAATAATCTCAGCCTTTATATAATCCTCAACATCACCTCTGAGAGCATAGGTACTCAGTATTTTCTCAGAACCTCTTATATAATCATTTTTGAATTTGTTAAAAATAAGCTTTCTTATAAAATGCTTATCAAAGCATAATGCAAAATACAATAGCTCAAGATTCTCAGGCCTTTCAACAAAGGCCTGGCTTTCCATCTTGGAAAGCTCAAGAAACTTATAGATTCTATCTATCCTGCTGCTTATTTCATCCTTAGGGAGCTGGTACAGATACATAAGCGGCACCTGCTTTGTACTGTCATCCATGCATTCTCTTGCTCTGGCAATATAATACTCAGACAAATGATTTTCTTTATCCAGCTTTTCAAGCTTCTCCCAAAGCCTTATGCTTTCACTGTATTTGCCGCAGTTATATGCTGCAATGGCTGCATAGTGCGTATAGAGCGAGTTTTCCGATTCTACAAGGAGAAGCTTTTTGTATGCTTTATATGCATCATTATGTCTGCCCAGTGAGCCTAAAGTATCTGCTATTTTAAACAGATAGTCAGGGTTATCGCTGCTTAGCATTTTTACTTCCTTTACCTGTTTTTCTACCCAGTTGTCAAGCTTTCTTTTATTGTAGTATATTGTCAGATTGCAGTTAGCATGGATATTTTCCGGTTCATAGTTCAGTACCTCTTTAGCGAGCTCAATGGCCTTATCCACCTCTCCAAGATAGTAATATGCCAGTGACAGGTTGTTGCGGGCAGGTATAGCATTAGGCAAAAGCTCTACTACTGTTTCGAATTTTTCGACTGCATTTACATATTCTTTTCTTTCCAGGTGCTTTATAGCATCCTCTTCAAGCTTATAAATTTTTTCCAGCTCATCATCATCAAGATTGTTGTTTGCATCCTTAATCATAATAAGCATCTCCAATAGGTCTTCAGCTTCCTCAGAAAACTCACCGTCGGGATCAATTTCCAGATATTGTTCAAAATATTTTATCGCCTTTTTGATTTTCTGCATCTGAAGATAATTGCAGCCTAATCCGAAATAGCACTCGGAGTACTTTGGATTGATATTCTTTACTATATTTTGAAGAACCTCAGTGGAGTGCTCCACCTCTCCCAGTTCTGCAAGCAGACCTGCGTAGTTAAACTGAACAAAATCATCCTTTGGCTTAGATTTTGCAGCCTTCTCAATATATCTTAAGGCAGTCTTGAGCTTCCCCTTCTGGATGTATTTGTAACCCAGATCAAAGTAAAACTCAGCACTTCTTTCAAATTGTACTATCTTGTTTGCATTCATAATATCACCTGTTAAAGCATCGATGCAAAGTTTTTTCGTATATTATACAAGTCTTGCATAAATGCTTGCTTTCTATTCATACAGTATAGCATGAAACCACACTATAAAAAAGCCTGATCTCTATAAAGAATGTTCCAGTCCAGGCAATACAATCTTAAATAAGTTTCTCTTTATGTTATTTGAAAACTTTATCTCACCAATATGCCTAAAAGCCTGTCTTATATTGCTTATTCCTATTCCGGTTTTCAGAAATCTGTTTTTATTGTCCAGAATCTGAAGTCTTTGATACAGCCAGGGGTTTCTTCTGAAGGGATTGCTTTCTTCAAAATACAGCACGTCCTCTTCTTCACTGCTTAGAGCGCCGGGGTTGCTTATCTCCACCTTTTTTGCAGACAAAGAAATTACAATTTCTCTGTTGGTTGCAAAGTAATCTCTATGTACTGCAGCGTTTGCCACAGCCTCCATCAAGGCTTCCAGTGGATAGTCGTTGTTAAGTACCATACTATCTATATACCCCTCTACCTGATCAAGCATTTTGGTGATTGAGCCTTTAAAATAATTATTAGGCTGTCCTGTATAATTATCAATAAGCTTAATACCTGCATATGGTAAAAACCTCTGGGGCTCATTTCCAAATACCAGCAAGCCTCCTACTGTAGGATGCATTTTCCCGCAGTCTTCCTCCCTGCCCATCGCTCCTATACTTTCCAGGACATCGATGTAGTTTTCATCTGTATACATCATCCCTACTTTATTTAAGTATTCATCTATATGACTTTTATTCAAATCATAAACCTCTGCATTATTTACCACAATGCTTTCATATTGGATCAGCCCTGATTCCTGAAACATGCTTGCTATTTCCTCGCGTCTCGCAAAGTCAGTTGTTGAGCCTCTTCTTATATAAAAAGTACCTGTTTGCCTTATCTGATGCGGCTTCTGATAGCTTTTGTAAACGGTCAGTACTCCTACTGCCTTGTTCTCAATATGGACTATGTCAAAATTAATTGTCACAGGCGGATCACACCTTTGGCTTATTATCTGCTGGATCTGCTCCTCTCTGTAACTCTTCTCATCAATTCCTACAATCCTTGCAGTTTTGTCTTCAACCCCAAACACAATATACCCTCTGCCACCCTTGGAGTTAGCTATGGCAACAATATCTTTGGCAAGCTCTTTTTTCTCAGAATCAGTTTTGAGTGACAGCTGCACCTTAAAATCCAGCTTGGTTCCCTCTGGTCTTTGGAGTAAAGCACTGACTCGCTGTTTATCCAAAAATGCCAACCCCCTTCTGATATCATAGATGCCAGGAGTGTCAGATAATCAGCTATTAACAGCAAAAACTGATTATCTGACATTCCTGGCACTTATTCTCATCCTTTTCTATTATCTTATTTCATATTATCTCTTTATATTATGCTTAAACGCATATATTGCTGCCTGAGTACGGTCACTTACGTTTATTTTCCTGAAAATATTGGAAACATGGTTTTTAACTGTTTTCTCACTGATAAAAAGGGTTTCTGCAATATCCTTGTTGTTAAACCCCTCTGCTATTAGTGTCAACACCTCATATTCTCTCTGTGTAAGCTCATTTTCTGATTTATCCCTGCTGGCTTTCGGCTTGTTGAACTCCTTTACAAGTTCTGCTGCCAGCTTTGGCTGAATATAGGACTGACCATTGTAAGCATCTCTTATTGCTTTATATAGACTTGAGGAATCCGAGTCCTTTAAAATATATCCCGTAGCACCCACCTGCATTGTTTCCAGAAGGTACTCTCTATCCTCATGTATAGTAAGCACAACAACCCGTGTCTTAAGACCGTCTTCCTTGATTTTTCGCAAAGCCTTTATGCCATTCATAACCGGCATATTTATGTCTAGCAGCAGAACATCCGGATCGAATTCCTTTACTTTTTGTATAGTCTCTATTCCGTTTGATGCCTGACCAACAACCTCGAAATCAGCCTCCAGCTCAAGAAGCTGCTTTAGGCCTTCCCTGACTATTGAGTGGTCATCGGCAATTAATATACGAATTTTCTCCATAAAATCACTCCTCATTTATTTGTAAAGGTATGCTTACAAATATCCGGGTTCCCTTGCCCAATGCAGTATTAAGATCAAACTTGCCATTTAAAAGCTCAACTCTTTCTCTCATACTGAGAAGTCCATAGCCGCTGTTATCCTCATGTACTGCAATCCTTTCTTTATCAAAGCCCTTTCCATCATCGCTTACAATAATGTTAAGGGCTTCCTTTGCAAACTCAATCTTTACATTAGCGTTTCTTGCAAAGGCATGCTTTCTTATGTTGTTAAGAGCTTCCTGAATTATTCTGAATGCTGCCAGCTCAATTATCGGCTTAAGTTCAGCAGCTTCACCTATAACAAAAAACTCTACATTTATTCTGGTATCGTCGGTATAATTAGTGATAAATCTTTGTACTGTGGGAATAAGTCCTAAATCATCCAAGGACATAGGACGCAAATCATAGATAATCTTTCTTATATCGCTTAGACTGCTTCTGGCAATATCCCTCAGACTATTCAACTCGCTTTTGGCCTTTTCTGTATCCATATCAACCAATTTTTCACAAAGCTCAGTCTTGATTACAAGGTTTGCCATCAGCTGTGCAGGTCCGTCATGAATCTCTCTTGCAACCCTCTTTCTCTCCTCTTCCTGTGCCTTAATGATTTTAATACCAAGAAACTGCTTTTGCTTTATATCCTCCAGCTGAATATATAGATCCTGGAGTCCCCCGCTTAAATAGCCCATTGCTATTCCAACCTTATTTACTAATGATTCAGCCTTGGCAGTAGTATCTAAAGCTACACGCAGGCGTCTTTCAAGCTCATTACGCTTACTGATAAGCTGCTGTTCCTCAACACGCTTCACCATGGCCTCTACTTGTAAATCCTTAGCCTTTTCATATGCTTTTCTTATATCCTCTTCTGTATATTCTTTGATATTCTTACTTACGGTCATCAGCTTGAGTCTGCTTTCCTTCTCTAAAGCTTCTAGGCGGTCAACCTCTTGTATGACTTCAGCAGTTTTCTGTTTCACCTGAGCAAGCTCTTCTTCAATCAGCTTACATTCTTTTCTTGTACTTTCGGCGATATCGAACAACTCACCTCTGCTTTTGTCAATAACATCTATTGTATTTTTTATTATTTCATTAATTCTATCGATGTTGAACATCCCCTTTATGAATATATATTACTTATCGAAAGAAAGCATATATTTGTTTATATCATACCTGTAAAATAAGACTATATGCCTATAAACATATATGAACAGCCTGTACAAATCCACTCCAACGCTAAGCATTTTTCATTCTGGATAATAATATTATACTACAATATAATATTATTCGTCGAATATTCTATTTTTTTAGTATAAAAAAGCAAAAAATGCGAATTATCGCATTTTTTATTATTTATTATTCTTCTATTGAAGCCAGTTGTTCCTGCTCCTCATCAGTGAAAAGCTTGTTTAAATCAAGAATTATCAGTATTCTGTCTCCTATCTTGCCTACACCTGCTATATATTTTCTGTCCGAACCTGCTATCATGGTTGGAGGCTCTTCTATATTGTCTGCACTGAGTGTAAGTACTTCAGATGCATCATCAACTATAAAACCAACCTTCCTTTCGCCCACATTGATAACAATAAGTCTGGTAAGCTCATCAACTTCCTTTTTTGGAATGTTGAATCTGGTATGCATGCTAATAACAGGAATAACATCTCCTCTTAGGTTTATTATTCCCTCTATAAACGCAGGTGAATTTGGTACTTTAATAGGTTGTCTGTATTCTCCTATTTCCTGTACCTGCATAATCTCCACACCATACTCTTCCTGACCTAGCTTGAATATAACCAATTGCATTTCAAACATGAAACTTCCTCCTTCATGCTCACTAGTGATATGTATATTATAACATCATATTGACATAAAATTAAAGTTAAATGTTTGAAAATTCGCAAAAAAGACGATACATATTCTATATATATCGTCTTGGGATAGCACTCTAGTGCTTCTTGCAGCCGCAATTGCTGCCGTGCTCATGCTCTGTACTTTTGTCCTGGCTGTGTCCGCAGCCGCACTCATTGCCATGCTTATGCTCATGTCCGCAGCCGCATGTATTGCCTTCATCATCTACAAACTTAATATTCTCAAGCTGTTTCCTTACCTGATATTTGATTGCATCTACATATTTTCTTCGAAGTACCTGCTGCTCTGATTTTTCCTCTTCAGTCAGTCCTTCTGCTTTAGACTTCCTGGATAAAAAATTTATCCTGTCAATCATTTCCTTTGTTATCATAAATCCCTATCCTATTCTTTTATTTACTATTTCCAGGGTCTTTTCTTGCAGCTTCTTTCCTTCAGTCTGCAATTCATCACATTTTTTTGCTGCTTCACTTCTTATGTGCTCATCATTGATGCCAGGAAGATTGATTTTTACATTCAGTATGGCACCTTCCATTCCGGCAAAAGCCATTAATGCTCCTACTCCAACATCAGATACGGCATTTTTATTTCCATATGCAGCTATTGTTTCTTGGTTCTTTAGAAGTTCAAAGCATTTTTCAGCTGTATTGAGAGGAACCTGAAGCGCATACACGCTTGCTTCCTGAATCTTGGCATCTCTTACAGCCTTTTGCTCATCTGTTTCCTTGGGCAGCTTCATGGCTTCCATGAACTTGTTAAAAGCCTGTGTGTCTTCATCAACCAAATGAGTCAGCTCGCTCCTTAATTCTTCAACCTTTTTTGCATGCTCCATAAAGTCAGACTTTATGTTCTCGTCTAAAGCTTCATAGGATTTTTTGCCTACTGAAAGATTTACCACCATTGAAGTAAGTGCAGCTGCCATTACTCCGGAAAGCGCCGCAGTACTTCCGCCTCCTGGTGCAGGCTCGTTGCTTGCCAGTATGTCACTGTACTCTCTTACTGTTTTATCCATTAGTAAACTCATTTATACCACCTCATTATATAATTTTCCCATCCCGCACAACTATTTTACCATTTTTCACAACCAAATCAACATGGTTTATTCCAAAATGATATACTATATATTCTACATTTGAGGAATTGAAAATAACCAAATCTGCTTTCTTGCCCTTTTCAATGCTTCCGATCTCATTTTGTCTGTCAATTGCATAGGCAGCGTTAAGTGTCATGGCCTTTATTATTTCTTCAGGTGTCATTTTCATACCGAAGCATGCAAAGGTCATTATAGCCTGCAGGTTTTCAGTAGGACATGTGCCGGGATTGTAGTCTGTAGCTATCGCTACCCTCACTCCCTGTTCTATCATCTTTCTGGCCTGTGCGTATTTGCCAAGCATAAGGTAGAAGGATGTACCGGGCAGTGTAACTGCTGTTACGCCTGTTTTCGCCATAGCAGCAATTCCCTCGTCCGATGCAGCCAGCAGATGGTCTGCCGATACTGCATTCTGTTCTGCTGCAAGCTCTGCTCCACTAAGAGGAATTATCTCGTCTGCATGTATCTTTAGCTTGAAGCCAAGCCTTTTACCTTGCTGCATTATGTATCTTGATTCCTCAGGAGTGAATACCCCCTCCTCACAGAATACATCTATAAATTCCGCCAGCTTGTTTTCTGCAACATAGGGCATTACCTTCTCAACCATAAAATCAATGTATCCCTGCGTATTTCCCTTATATTCCTCAGGAATTGCATGCGCGCCCATATAAGTAGAAGCAATATCTACATAATGACTTTCATTCAGCTCCTTTGCAGCTTCAAGACACTTCACTTCAGTTTCAAAATCCAGTCCATAACCGCTTTTAGCTTCCACAGTGGTAGTGCCATGAAGCAGCATTTGATTAAGACTATTGACAGCCTTGGCCTTCAGCTCATCCTTGCTTGCACTTCTGGTTTGTCTTACTGAGCTGAGTATTCCTCCGCCCATTTTCAGTATCTCCAGATAAGGTACTCCCTTCAGCTTCAGTGGAAGCTCCCTCTCTCTGGAGCCTCCATGTACCAGATGGGTATGTGCATCAACCAGACCCGGTGTAACTGTTTTACCTGTCCCATCCACCACCACAGTATTCTCGCCTATCAAAAGAGCAGGAGCCAAGCCGGCTTCGACCTCAGTTATCCTGCCGTCCTTTATGGCTATATATCCGTCTTTGATAATAATATCATTTCTGCTTTCATCACAGGTTACTATGCTTGAAGCATTGATTATGATCAAATCAGCTTTCATTTTATCACTCCAATTCTCCTACTGCTGCTTCAACTGCTTTAATAAGCACTTCCTGCTTAACCATTCTGTCTATTTTGTTCATATCTACATACATTATTCTATCTTCTTCCACAGGCGGAACTTCAGCCCTTATAGCAGCATAAGCCTTATCTGTACCTGCACCAAGTCTTACATCACCTCTGAAGCTTAATGCCTGAGAAGCTGCAAAAGCTTCTATTGCAAGTACCTTCTGGGAGTTATCCAGCATAACCCTTGCTTTTCTTGCTGCAGTAGTTCCCATGCTTACATGGTCCTCCTGGTTTGCAGAGGACGGTATTGAGTCCACACTCGCAGGATGAGCCAACACCTTATTTTCTGAAACGATGGATGCAGCCGTATACTGTGTAATCATAAAGCCGGAATTCAGACCGCCCTTTTTTGTAAGAAATGCAGGCAAATCATTAAGCTGAGGATTTACAAGCCTCTCAAGTCTTCTTTCTGAGACATTTGCCAGCTCAGAGACCGCCATTCCAAGAAAATCCATAGCCAGAGCCATTGGCTGCCCGTGAAAGTTTCCACCTGATATAACTTCTCCTTCTTCAGCAAATATAAGAGGGTTGTCAGTTGCTGCATTTATCTCATTAGCTACTATTTCTTTTACATAATTTATTGCATCTCTGCTGGCGCCGTGTATCTGGGGTATACATCTTAAGGTATAAGCATCCTGTACTCTTATTTCTCCCTGCTTGGTAGTAAGCTCGCTGCCTTCAACCAGTTTTAAAACATTCTTGGCTGTTACAAACTGCCCCTTCTGTCCTCTGACCCTGTGAACCTTATAATCAAAGGCATTTGTTATTCCCTTTAATGCTTCTAGAGTCATAGAAGCTATTATATCAGCATTTTTCATGAGGTTTTCTGCATCATATACTGCCAAGGAGCCTATTGCTGTCATGCACTGAGTACCGTTGATAAGTGCAAGACCCTCCTTTGAGGTAAGCTCTACTACAGGTATACCTGCCTTTTCCATAGCAGCCTTGCCCGGCATTCTCTCACCCTTATAAACGGCTTCTCCCTCACCAAGCATAACAAGTACCATTGTTGCAAGTGGAGACAAATCTCCGCTGGCACCAAGAGAACCCTTCTCCGGTACTATGGGGTGTACACCCTTGTTAAGCATTTCTATCAATGTATTCAAGGTCTCCAGCCTGACTCCGGAATAACCCTTTGACAAAGCATTTGCACGCAGCAGCATCATTGCTCTTACTGTCTCCTCGGGAAGAGGATCTCCCAGAGAGCAGGCATGGCTGACTATAAGATTTCTTTGCAGCGCCTTTGTATCTTCCTTTGATATAAAGGTATCGCTGAATTTTCCAAAGCCTGTTGTAATACCATATACAACTGCTGCCCCGTCCACCAGCTTATCAACAAAGGCTCTCGCCTTCTTAACCTTCTGTACGGCATCCTCAGACAGCCCGACAGTATGGCCATGTCTTGCTACATCTACAACATCTTTAATGGTTAGATGTTCTCCATCTATCACTAAATGACCCATTTTGGTTGTTCCACCTCTCAATTATCTATAATATTTTTTGAAATGTTCAACTTATATTTTACCAAATGTGGTTAACAAAAGTAAACAGTGTAGAAACCATGTAGTTTTGCTGCAGCATATACATATACATGCTTAATGTTGAGAATAATCCTATTATCACAATGTATGGAAAAGTAGGGATAAAGTACAAATAAAAGTACAATCAAACCTTCGGCAATGACAGCATTATGCAAATCATAGACTGAGCATTTGCAATCCAAAGCATAAAAGGTACAGCGAATTAGCTGTACCTTTTATGCTATGCTTTTGTTTTATAATTAGCCTTCTTACCCTTTGTTACCCTTCTATCGCTTACAGAGTTAGTTTTTCCTTTATGACGATATTGTGTACCCCTTGGCCTGATAAGGCATTTCTCATCATAGCCTATCAAATCGGTCCTTTTTGCCAAAGTAAGTGCTTTATATACCAGTTCATAGTTTTTTGGATCTCTATATTGTATCAGAGCCTTCTGCATTGCCTTTTCTTCATCACTTTTAGGTACATATACATGCTTCATGGTTCTTGGGTCAAGCTCTGTATAGTACATACAAGTAGACAAGGTGCCCGGTGTAGGATAGAACTCCTGTATTTGTTCGGGATTGTAACCCATATCTCTTACATATTCAGCCAGTTCTATTGCTGCATCCAAATCACTACCGGGATGTGCTGACATAAGGTAAGGCACCAGATATTGCTCCTTGCCCAGCTTTTTATTTATCCTGAAGTATTTGCTTACAAATCTGTCAAAAACTTTTCTCCCCGGCTTACCCATATATCTCAGCACCTTATCTGATACATGCTCGGGAGCAACCTTAAGCTGTCCGCTGATATGGTGGTCAACAAGCTCTTTCATAAAGGTATCGTCCGGGTCAGCAGCAATATAGTCATAGCGGAGACCGGAACGTATAAACACCTTCTTGACCCCTTGCAGACCTCTTAGCTTCCTGAGCAGCTCCAGATAATCCTTATGATCCACATTCAGCTTTTTACAGGGCGTAGGATGCATGCACTGCTTTTTCTTGCACACACCTTCACGAAGCTGTTTTTCACAGGCAGGACTTCTGAAATTGGCTGTAGGACCGCCTACATCATGGATATAGCCTTTAAAATCAGGATCTTTTGTAAGCCTTTCAGCTTCCTCCACTATTGATTCATGGCTTCTGCTCTGTATAACTCTTCCCTGGTGAAAATTAAGAGCACAGAAGGAGCAGCCGCCGAAGCAGCCTCTCTGGGACACAAGACTGAATTTGACCTCCTGAAGTGCAGGTATGCCGCCCGCTTTTTCATAGATAGGATGATATTCTCTGGTAAAGGGCAGCTTATAAATATCATCAAGCTCTATCTGTTTTAGCGCAGCGGCGGGAGGATTCTGAACTACAAATCTGTCACCGTGAGGCTGTATTATGGTTCTGCCAGTATGATAGTCCTGCTCCTCATATTGAACCATAAAGGCTTCTGCATATTTCCTTTTACTGCCCACTATATCCTCATAACCTGGAACGACCATAGACTCAGGAATATTATCCAGCTCAGAGGTTGCATAAACAGTACCGTTTATATAGGTTATGTACTTTATATCCATACCTGAGTCCAATGCTTCCGCTATCTGTACTATCTGCTTTTCTCCCATACCGTAGACCAGCAGGTCAGCCTTGGAATCCAATAGTACTGAACGCCTTATTCTGTTGTCCCAATAGTCATAATGAGCGAATCTTCTCAAGCTGGCTTCTATTCCGCCTATTATTATGGGAGTATCCTTATATGCTTCCCTAAGCTTATTACAGTAGACTATAACTGCTCTGTCCGGCCGCTTTCCCCGCTGTCCGCCGGGAGAGTATAAATCCTCTTTTCTTCTTTTTTTGCTTGCAGTATAGTGATTCACCATGGAATCTATATTCCCTGAAGAAACTAAAAAAGCCAGCCTGGGCTTCCCAAGCTGCTTGAAAGCCTCCGTATTATTCCAATCCGGCTGCGGTATTATACCTACCTTGTAACCTCTGTTCTCCAAAAGTCTCCCTACAATCGCATGCCCGAAGCTGGGATGGTCGACATAAGCATCTCCGCTGACAATTATGAAATCCAACTGATCTATATTTCTCTTTTTCATATCCTCCCGGGAAATGGGAAGAAACTCTTCGCGTGTACTCAAAAAATCACAACCTTTGTATATCTATTGGGTATTCCTTAAGGGCCAGCTACTAGCCACTAGCTTCTAGCTACTAGTTTGAGCTATTTCTCCGAAGCCCTTTTTATCCTAGTGGTTATTGCCTAGCAGCTAGTGGCTACCCATTAACATTTTTCAGCGGAAAAATGTTAATGGGTGTATACACCCTTTTATTTCCTATCTGCTCACTTTTTATCAGTTCTATTTTACTCACCTTTATGGGTTTGATGCAGCTAAGGTCTATTTGCTTCTTTAGCTCCTCAAAGGGTCTTTCCAGTATTAGGTCCTGAGCAATAGTTATATGGGGTATATATGGTTTTACCTCTTTCTTGAAGCCTAGCCCACTAAGAGCTTGCTCGATAGTGCCGTTCAACAGCAGCAGTGCATCGGTATTCCCTCCCAAGCCCAGCCATAACGCATGTATGCTGTCCCTACCGCTGAATAATCCTATATCGTCAACACATATATCAAAGCTGCTGATTTGGGATGCACACTCTCTGAGTGTCCTTCCTATTCTCACAACATTATTGTCTTCAATATCTCCCAAGAACTTAAGCGTCAGGTGAAAATTGCCTATGTATTTAAACCTGCCGCGCTTGCTGTTATTCCTTATGATTGCTTGCACAGCCGCAATCCCATCCTTTGTTTCCCTGTTAAAATCTATGCCTATAAAGCTTCTCATATATACCTCAGACTTTCTTCATGCAACAAGCAAATATGAAAAAAAAGTAAGTATTATACCCGATATAAGTAATGCGTAGTCCCACCTTGTATCCAGCTCTATTATCCTTTCATCCTCTTCAACCTCATAATCCGGATGTGTCTTTTTTACCTTTCTGCTGAAGCTGAAAAATCTGAAAAGTATAACCAAGCCTCCTACAGTCGAAGGGATAAATGAAAATAAAAACATATGGTTTGCAAAAGTCACAATATCAATATTTAAGCCTTTCCCTCCAAAAACAACAGTGGTCAATGCCGGAATAAGCAGACCTGCCACAACAACAACAGCCATAATTCCCAAAAACAAAAGTACTTTTCTCACTTACTTCTTCCTCCCATAAGGTCAATTTTTATTCCTCCAGAAGCTTTTTAAGCATCATCCCATTCAAGACTGCCTGTGCTCTAAAATGGTTGTTAAAGCTTACAAAACAATTCTGGGTCTCCTGCTCCAGCGCTTTAATCTTTTCAACCCATTCAATAAGCTCATCCTCTTTATACATATAATCATATCTTTCATAGGCTTCCTTATGATTATACCATTTACTGCTGTTTCTTCCATGAAATCTTATATATGATGTGCTTCCCGTACTCAGCGCTTTCCTGTCCAACAGTCCGTTTAACTCCGGCTCATCCACACATACAAAGCCTAGCTTATTTCTTCTTAGCTGTTCAAAAACATCCTCAGAAATCCATTTATTGTTTCTGAACTCTATAACCAGATCATAATCCGCAAAGTGTTCCTTCAGCCTCAGCAAGTAGTCCAGATTATCCCTGGTTTTATGAAAGGAGTAAGGAAATTGTGAAACAATACATCCAAGTTTCCCTGCATCCCTTAATACATTAATAGAATCTGTAAAATCGCGGTAGTCCTTATCCGATGCATCACGGGTATGGGTCATGGAGCCATGCAGCTTTACGGTAAATACAAAATTATCCTCTGTCTTCTTTTGCATATTGTAAAACATAAAGGGATTTGGAATCTTGTAATAGGTCGAATTGATTTCCGTAAAGTCAAAGGTTTTGGAATATACTGAAAGCATGTCTCCCTGCTTTATGTCTTCCGGATAGAAAACACCTGTCCAGTCCTTATAGCTGTAACCTGAAGTTCCAATGTGCAGCAAAACCATTCCCCCTTTGATAAGCATTATATAATCTAATATATCTATTTTACTATCAGCATATATTTTTTTCCATTAAAATTAATAACGTCCGGAAAAACCCAGACGTTTATGTTATTTATTAATTCTGTTGTTTATCTCCTGATATATCTCCTCGGCGGTCTTTCCTTCAGCATTGATTATTTGAGTATTTGTCACTACATTCTGTATTCCCATAAGGTTTTCATCTGCACCTGTGACTACGATGGCATCATATTGATTCAGACTGCCGCTTGATGCCTTGTTTGTGCTATCCAATATATCCACCCTGAAATTATTATCCTCAAGGAGGCTTCTGACATCAGTTAATGTTCTTTCTATAGCAATTTTCTTCATATAAATCCCTCCAACTTTTTTATAGCTTTATTATTTGAGAAATGAAAATAATTATACCGCAAAAACATTCTCATTCCCAATGGCTAATGTAATAAAATACCTGGATTATCTTAGACAAGTTTTTTTTGGGACTGTACACATTTCTTTTTTTCCTCTAAAATGGTAATTGTAGTCTCAGTAATACTTTTTACAGAATTGAATATACTTTACAATATAAATAGAACAACCTGTTATGTCATAAGCCAAAGTCTGCTGTAAATATTCCTGTCTTAATGATAATCCGGTTTTTTCACAATATGATTATCAAAATATTATCTTAAAGGGTGATATGTTTGAAAAAAGCTAAATTCAAGAAAAAAGCTCCGTTTGTTACGCTGATGTATATACCGGAAAACGAGTCTACAGTAAGATCCTTGAGAATACCCTCATGGTTTCCCAAGGCTGTAACCATATCCATTTCAATGCTGATGATTTTTTCCGTAGTATGTGTTTTTGCATTGAATTCACTTAATGTAAGATACAATATCAGCAAAGAAGATATAAAAGCCCTGACGACTATTAACAACCGGCAAAAGAATGAAATAGAAAAGCTTCAGGCTAATGCCGAAGAGATACAAAGACAGCTGGAAGAGAATTCAAAGGCCTTAGAGGAAGTCAAGAAAGCTGTGGGACTTGATGGAACTGTCAGCCAAGACGAAAAATCACAGCCTGCCTCAGGAGCTTCCGACAGTACAAGTGCAAAGGTTAACTACCTTCCCATGAATGTTAAGGAAGGCACCACCATTAACGGTCACAAGTACAGTGATATGACTGCTGATTTGGGAACAATGAGCACGTATTATGTTTCCCTTTTAAGTGAAGCAAAGCAGCAAAAAGAAATAATAGATTCCTCTACTGTTTCCGTCAACAAACAGATAGTATATCTGAGCTATATACCAAGCATAAAGCCTGTAAATGCACGAATAAGTGCAGGGTATGGCTATAGAAGAAATCCTTTTTCAAACAGAGGCAGAGAATTCCATAAAGGACTTGATTTTGCGGCTAACTATGGAACAAATGTAGCTGCTACTGCGGACGGCAAGGTTATATTTGCTGGATGGCAGGGCGGATATGGAAGACTGGTGGTAATATCTCACGGCAACGGCATAACTACATTATATGCTCATAACTCAAAGCTTCTGGTCAAAAAAGGAGATATCGTTAAGAAAGGGCAATTCATCTCCAAGGTAGGAAGCTCCGGCAGAAGCACAGGCCCGCATCTGCACTATGAAGTAAAGATCAATGGAAAAAGCACCGATCCTACTAAATACATAAAATAATCTTACAACAGATAAGGAGGCATAATATGTTCAGCAAAAAATCATTCTCAGCCGACAGAATAGACACTCTGATTGGAAAAAATACTACCTTTGAGGGAACAGTCAAGGCAGAAGGCACCGTAAGAGTTGACGGCAGTATTATAGGAGAGCTTATTATTACGGGCAACCTTATAATGGGTGAAGGAAGTACCATAAAGGGTAATATAACAGCTGACAATGCCTACATATCCGGAATTGTAGAAGGCAATATCACTGCAGGCTCACAGCTTCATATGACTTCGACGGCCAAGGTAAAAGGCGATATTACGGTCAAGAATGTAGTTGTTGATGAAGGGGCTGTTTTTATAGGCAACTGCAAATCCACATCCGAACAAAGCCAGTAAAACATATAGATAACAGATAAAAGCCCATTATACCTATGCTATGTGGTATAATGGGCCTTGTTTACTTTCTATTTATAGCCGTTGGGGTGCTTCTTATGCCAATTCCAGGCTGTTTCAATTATAACGGCTATATCATCATATTTGGGCTTCCAATTCAGATCTTTTTTGATTTTGTCCGAAGAAGCAACAAGAACCGCAGGGTCTCCTTCTCTACGTCCTCCCACAACCTGTGGAATATCTTTTCCTGTCACTTCTCTTACCATATCAATTATTTCCTTTACGGAAAAACCCTTTCCGCTGCCCAGATTGTACACACTGCTCTTTTCTTCATTTCTAAGCTTGTTTAGTGCCAATATATGGGCATCCGCCAGATCCGTAACATGTATATAGTCTCTTATGCAGCTTCCATCCTTGGTGTCATAATCATCTCCGAATATGGTTATATGCTCCCTCTGACCGAGAGCTACCTGAATAACCAGCGGAATAAGATGTGTTTCGGGAGAATGATCCTCTCCTATCTCTCCGCTTTTATGAGCGCCGCATGCATTAAAATATCTCAGGGAAACATGCTTTATGCCATAGGCCTCATCAGCCCACATCAATGCTTTCTCAAAGGCAAGCTTAGTCTCTCCGTAAGGATTCTTGGGGCTGGTCCTGTCAGTTTCAAGTATGGGTATGTTATCCGGCTCTCCATATACTGCCGCAGTGGAAGAGAATACTATTCTCTTTGTACTGTATTCCTTCATTTTGTTAAGAAGGCTTATACCCGACATAAGATTGTTATTATAGTATTTGATAGGCTCCATTACGCTTTCACCTACCAGCGAAAAAGCCGCAAAATGGATGACTGACTCAATTTCGTTTTCTCTGAATACTCTATCCAGCAGCTCAGTATCTCTCAGATCACCTTCGTAAAATCTGCCTCCCAGTATAGATTGCTTGTGCCCTTTTACGAGACTATCAACTATAACTACCTCTTCTTTTCTGTCCAGCAGCTCGGCTGCAGTGTGACTGCCTATATACCCTGCTCCGCCTGTTACAAGTATGGCCATAATGCACCTCCTGCAAAATTTCTCATCTTAAATATTATAACATACCAGCATAATCCTTTGCACAGCTTATAGAAAACGTTTTCTATGGTTATTTGGCAGTCTGGTTAAATTATCTCTTACAAGCTTCATTTTTGCTATAAGGCATGTATTTTTGTATTTCATACCTTATACAGATACCACCTGCAGCTGTCCACCTCATATCTAAGCTCAAATGGCTTTACCTCTCCCCGTATGCAGCTTTCACAGGTATATCTGATCATACGATTGCCTGCGAATTTATCCAAATCCTTTTTAATTATTTTTTCAACCTTAACAACCAGCACCTCTTCACTATCATCAAGACACCTGAACTTAATGGGTGCCGGATTGCCCTCCATATCAAAAAAAGCAATAACCTCAATGGGTTTTCTAATAAGTTTCATAAATTGATTCACCTCCGGGCGGATATAGGTTACGGGTTGTAGGTTACAGGTTGCTCCAGCCTCCAGCCTGCAGCTCAAAGCAAGGCTGTTAAGCCCATTTTAATCTAGTTGCCAGTTTTATGCACCTGCATAATAATTGCTCTGAATTACCTTGGGTTATTCACTGCTCCGTAGGCTAGCTAAGCGCCGGTGGCTGGCGGCTCATGGCTGGTGGCTGTGGGCTATAATATGCTGCTCATCAGCGGGTAATCCTCTCCGCCTGAGCCCCCTGACATTGGCGAGAATTCACCGTCAGCAAATACAGCTCTCATAACTGCATCATTGCCGTATTTGCCTCTTATAGAGTCCAATGCACTATCCAATGCATGCTTCTTATCAGTATATTCTTCATCAAAAACAGATGTCTGCATGTATTCGTCACTACACAAATCGGTAACTCTGACTCCAAGATGCCTTATTCTATCTCCCTTCCAGCCCTCATCAAACAGTTCTACTACGGCTCTGTATATTTCCATGGTGATATTGGTATGAGAAAATAGTCTTCTCTGGTGAGAATAGTTAACAAGGTCTGAATTGCGTATCTCCACACATACTACTCTGCAGCAGGCACGTGCAGCCCTGAGTCTGAGAGCTACCGATTCTGTAAGAGAAAGTAATATCTTGCATGCTATGATTCTGTCAGTAACATCAAATCTTATAGTGGTTCCGTTGCCAATTCCCTTCATCTGCAGAAAGTAGCCTGACTGTACCCTTGATTCATCAATCCCATTGGCATAGCACCAAATCACATTTCCGAAGGATTTGAGCTTATCTGCAAGAAGCCTTCTGCTGGCTTTGGCCAAATCCCCTATGGTGTATATGTTTACAGCATTAAGCTTTTTCTTTGTCTGTCGCCCTACCATAAACAAATCTTCCACCGGAAGAGGCCACATTTTATCCTTAAGCTCATGGGGGTATAGGGTGTGCACCATATCAGGCTTTTTCAGATCTCCTGCAACCTTGGCAGTAAGCTTGTTTATACCTATTCCTATATTGACCGTAAAGCCCATCTCTTTTTTTATTCTGTCCTTTATCATATGTGCTGCTGCCAGAGGCTCCCCAAAATGCACATCCATATTTGAATAATCCAGAAACATCTCATCTATGGAGAATCTCTGCACTTGGGGGGAGTACTCCTGTACCAGCTCAAAAAGCATGTTGCTGCATTTCATGTACAAATCATAATTGGGAGGAACCACCACAAGGTCAGGACACTTCTGCCTGGCCTGCCAAAGTACCTCACCTGTTTTTATACCGTATTTTTTTGCGGGCATGCTTTTGGCTAATACTATTCCGCGCCTGTCAGCCTGTGATCCTCCAACCACCGAAGGTACCTCTCTAAGGTCAAAGGTATCACCCTTCTGCAGATTATATACGGCCTGCCACGACAAGAATGCAGAGTTAACATCAATATGCATTATTATTCTCGGATACTTTTTATGCTGAGCTGTAGACATAATAATCCCTCCATTCTTGTATGATTTCGAAGCCCAATCTCAAGCTAGTAGCTAGCAGCCAGTAGCCAGTAGCCATTATCCCTGTCCCCTGACAACTATTCTCTGTTCTCTGTCTACTGTTTTCTGGTATTTGGTATTCGCTATTTGCTATTTATTATACGAACATGTGTTCGCTTTTATTGTAGCATCTTTTACCAAAAAATAAAAGACCTATTTTAAAAAGTAATATGAAATATATTTGATAATCATTCTATCTTTTCATCAACAAATACACAAAATACGGTGCACCTATCAGCGCAACCATAATGCCAGCCGCAATCCCATCCGGTTGAACTGCATGACGTCCTATTGTATCTGCAAATAACAGCAGCCACCCACCTACCAGAACAGCAATGGGAATAAACAGTTGATTTCTTGGTCCCACCAGAGCTTTGGCCATATGGGGTGCCATTAGCCCTACAAATGAGATCCCTCCTGTTACAGATACTGCAGAAGCTGCAAGTGCAACAGCTGCTATTAGCAGTTGTATCCGTTCTCTCTTAATCGATACGCCTACGCCTATGGCGGTAGACTCACTTAATCCGAGGATGTTCAATCTATTCGCTTTATATAAAGTAAAGGGAATGAAAACAACCAGCCATGGAATAATCGATAGTATAAAAGGCCAATCCGCTCCCCATATGCTTCCCGACAGCCATTTGGCTATAAACTCAACCTTGATGCGCTCAGCTGAAGAAATAAGAACGATCATTAAGCCTGAAAGCGCCATGGAGCATCCTACACCTATGAGAATCAGCCTGGATGGCTGCAGCCCCTCTTGTCTATGATGTGAAAAGAAATATATAATACCTGCAGTGATAAGTGCTCCTGCAAAAGCAACTATGGGAAGTATAAACACGAACCAACCTGCTCTGACAGAAAAAAACAGAAATAAAACTGTAATGGCAGCACCAGCTCCAGAGTTGATGCCGATCAAACCGGGATCAGCCAAATCATTCCGTGTGACTCCTTGTAGAATTGCTCCGGATAAAGAAAGCGCCATTCCAGCTAATAAGGTGACTATGATACGGGGCAAACGAATGAAGAATAATACAAATTCCTCCTTAAAGGTGCCTTCCCCCATAATAGTTGGAATGAGTCTACCATAGGAGAGTGATGAGTATCCCATACCCATGCTGATTATAATTGTAGCAGCAATGAGCGCAAGCAAAACACATATAATCAATCGCTGTTTTTTTATCAATGAATGCTGTATCATGATACCAGCTTCCCTCCTTTGTATACAATAAATAAGAAAAATGGCAGTCCCAGCATTGCAATAATAGCTGCTACAGGTGTTTCATAAGGAGCATTGATTGTACGTCCAAGAGTGTCAGCTATAAGCATGAAGCTGGCTCCCAGAAAAATAGTCATTGGTATGACAAATCGGTAATCTGTTCCAACAATAACACGAACCACATGGGGTATGATCAAGCCAATGAAGACCATATTCCCAGCAAGTGCAACAGAAGCGCCGGTCAGCAAAATTACAATGATAAAAAGGATAACTTTAATCTGTGTTGTCTTCTGTCCCAATCCAACTGCAACCTCCTCGCTAAGACTAAGGATGGTTAGTTCTCCGGACAGTAACAGTGCAATCAGTATACCAACTGCTATAGTGGGAGCGATGACTTGGAGCTGATTCCACGAAGCACCAATCAACCCCCCGGAAGTCCACATAGATACTTCCTTTGAAATTTTAAAATAAATACCAACACCATCAGCTATGGCATACAAGAATGCCGAAACAGCTGCTCCTGCCAGTACAATACGCAAGGGCGCGAAGCCTCCTCTTTTCAAGGCACTGATGCCAAAAACCAATAATGCTCCCGCTGCTGAGCCGATAAAGCACGCAATCATAATTCCAAAGTAGTTGACAGAGGGAAAAAAAGAGATAGTAATAGCCAGGGCCGCATTTGCACCTGCAGTCAAACCCAGAAGACCAGGGTCAGCAAGGGGGTTTTTGGTCATACCCTGCATGATTGCTCCACATACAGCTAAGGCAGCTCCTACCAAAATCGCCGCGGCTTCACGAGGCAAACGCAGCTCACGAATAATAAGCAGCTTATCATTGGCAGCATTGGTAGTAAGTGCTGCCCAAACATCCTTTATGGAGATATCAGCTGCACCCAGAACCATAGCAGCAGCAAATGCCGCCAAAAATATCAGCATCCCCAGCAGCAGCTTAAAAGTAAATGGAATAGAGTGCTTTAGTTTTTTCATTTATTTGTAACACATCCTTTTGCTATTAAAATATTTAGAGAGGAATTCTCCAATAGAATCCCTCTCCTTGATTTAGTTTCCTAATAAGCTTTTCTTAAAGAACTCCAACTGATAGTCTAACGTAATGGGATCATTGTAATAGAACTCTTTTGCATTTACTTCAAAAACACGGTTATTTTTCACTGCGGGAATATTTTTGTATGTTTCTGTTTCTTGGAATGAATTGTCAGCTTCAGGGCTTTTGCTGAATATTACATAGTCTCCTGCATATTCTGGCAGTACCTCCGGTGATAGTGCATAATATCCATCCTTTAGTGCCATTTCAATTACTTTCGCCGGCATTGCCAATTTCATTTCCTGATAAAGGATTTCTGTACCACGACCCCAATTGTTCCCAAAAACATAAAGCTGCTTTTCATAGCTTTCTATAACAGAAATCGTTGCGTTTGCTCCGATCTTCGCCTTTATCTCTTCTCCTGCGTTTTGGGCACGGGATTTAAAATCATTGACCCAGGCTTGTGCTTCTGCTTCCTTGTTCAGCAGCTTGCCCACCTCCAACACCTGTGTCAAATAATCCACTTTTCCATATGTAAAGGCAACCGTAGGTGCTATTTTACTCAACTTATCAATATTATTGGTATTTGATGCAACTATGATGAGATCCGGCTCCAGCTCTATTATTTTTTCCAAGCTTTCATCCGATACCTCTTCTGCATCTTTGATGTACTGCTGATATCTTGGGTTTGATTTGGACCATGTATCTATGCCAACAATACTCACATCCATTGCCATAACGTGACCGGACAAGAATGAATTCAGAACAACTACTTTCTTTGGCTCTGCAGGCACGTCTACGGGTCCGTTTTCAGATTGATATGTTATTGTTGTCGGCTTGCTTTCTTCTGGAGCTGCCGCTTCTTCATTTGGTGCTTGGTTGCTGCAGCCGCTAATAATTAACACAAATGTCAGCAGTATAGGAATCAATATTTTTTTCATCATTACATTCTCCTTTAATTAAATTATATGTGATGCACATTGGTTTGTTTGTCCTAGGGTCTCTACCTATCTCAGCATCTATATGAAATACCTGCTTCAGTATATCCTTAGTAACAACATCCTTGCTGTTTCCAGCCTTTACAATTTTCCCATCCTTTAGTGCGATAATATTGTCAGCAAAGCGTGCAGCCTGGTTTAAATCATGCAGAACCATGACAATGGTTCTTCCCTGTTCTGCATTTAACTTTTGCAAAAGCTCCAGCACCTCTAGCTGATGGGCCATATCCAAATATGTGGTTGGTTCATCAAGAAATATTATCTCTGTTTCCTGTGCGAGAGCCATGGCAATCCAAACCCTTTGGCGCTGTCCTCCTGAAAGTGCGTCTACAGCGCGATGCTTAAAACCTATCGTTCCTGTAACCTCAAGTGCCCAGTCAATTACCTCGCAATCCCTTTTAGTCAAGCGCCCAAATCCGGTCTGATAAGGAAATCGGCCATAGGATACCAGCTCTCCCGCTGTAAGCCCGCTAGCACTCTCCGGTATCTGTGGGAGAATCGCCATTTTCTTAGCAAGCTCTTTAGTGTTTTCCTTTAAGATATTCTGGCCATCCAGTATTACAGCACCGGATTGATGGGATATAATCCGGGTAATTGCCTTCAGCAGTGTGGATTTCCCACAGCCATTGGGACCAATGATTGCAGTTATCTTTCTGCTCATTATTTCTACGCTTAGATCCTTCACCACCAAACGTTCTCCATAGCCTATGCTTATACTATCAGTATATAGGCGGACCATAATTTAACCTCCATGAATCAGAATAGGTATTGTTATTGATAACGATTTTCATTATCAATAACAATACCTATTATAATTGGAATGATGCTTACTGTCAATAGCCATTCTTAGACCCTATTTTATTAAAACAGCTTCCCCCAGTTGACATATTTTTTTGATTCAGCATGCAAAATTTTTTTACATCTTGATTGACAGTTCATAAATTGGGTGATAATATTATATCGTGAACATTGTTAATTTTTTTAACATGGTTAATTATATAGGAGGTAAAAACTATGAATATAAAACGAAGCAATATAACATCCATAATGACTTTAATATTGTCCCTGCTGGCATTATATGCAGCTCTTGCAGGGGTCTTGGATAAAAGCCTGTACAGAGAGGTTTTCGAGGCAGGAACAATACATGAGCGCATTATTTGGGGCTCCATGGCACAGGACATAATATCCATTCCAATTGCGGCAATACTGGCACTGCTATCCGCAATGTCCCTTATACGACCCGGTGTAAAAAGGCTTACTCTGATAATAGGCTTGGCATGGTACTTCTTCTATGCCTACGGACTTTATACTGTTCAAGGGCAGTACACCCGCATATATCTTGTATATATCGCAATTTTCGGTTTATCCATATACAGTATGATTTTTGGATTGCTGAGCTTCAAAACTGCCGAGTTAGAGTATTATAAACTGCCCGGTATTCTGCGGATAACTGCTTCAGCTTTTTTAATCGTTATGGTCATAATGATGGTAACGGTCTGGGTTATAAGAATATCTCCTGACATAGCGGCACACATACCTGCACCTACCTATGGAGTTTATATACTGGATCTGAGCATGGTTTTCCCTGCCACCACCATAATAGCCATAATGCTGCTTCAGAAAAAACAGCTTGGAAGCATACTTGGTGCAATAGCACTACTTAAAGTATTCACACTTTGTTTTTCCTGGTTCTTCGGCGAGATTACCGGTCCTCTTGCCAAAATACCTATGAGTATTGATATGGCAGTAATATCAGGTACTTTATCCATAATAGGCCTTATAATATTCCTACCCTATTTTATAAAATTGAAAAGGAGCAGCAGCTATGAAAGCAGTAATACTTAATGGCTTTGAAAATGAGAATTTCATATCACAGGCACTTAAAACGCAGCTGGAAGAAAAAACAGTCAGCATTACATATTTCTTTTTAAAGGATATGGATATAAAGCCTTGCAGGTCCTGCGGTGCCTGTGGAATCAAATCACCGGGAAGATGTGTGATTAACGATGACATGCATACTATAATGAAAGGTATAGCTCAAAGCGATATATATATACTGCTTACACCTATAAGATTCGGAGGCTACTCCGCTCAGCTCAAAAGAGCATTGGACAGGACAATGCCATTGGGTATGCCTTTATACATCATTAGGGACGGACATATGCTCCACCCCATGAGATACGGCGATAAGAAGCTTATGGTTGTAGGTCTGCTTGAGCAGGAGCTGAAAGGGCAGGAGGAAAACTTCAGGCTGCTGGTAGAAAGAAATGCAATGAACCTGCTTTCTTCCTTCAATAGTTTTCTAATACTGAAGCCTTCAGACTCTACAACAAAAGTAGAGAATGACATATCTTTCATACTGAAGGAGGTGATAGGGTAATGAGCTGTAAAAATATTATGATATTCAACGGAAGCCCACGTAAAAAAGGAACTTCATATTCCTTTGCTAATGCGATAAAAAAGCTTGCAGAAGAAATGAACTGCAATGCAGATATATACCATATCATAGATTATTCAGATGAAAAACTTGAGCTTGAGAGTCTTAGAGATTTACTAAACAAAAGCGATATAATATTACTGGCAGCTCCCATGTATTTCGATACCTTCCCCTATCCTGTAATATGGTTTTTCGAAAAGCTTATTGCAGAGTTTTATACCGAGCTGCAGGGAAAAAGCTTCTTTGCAGTCTGTCAGAACGGTTTTCCTGATATTACTCTTTTTGAGCCTATGCTGGGCAGTTGTAAATGTTTTGCTGAAGCAGCCCATATGAAATGGCTAGGAGGACTTGCATATAGCGGCGGAGCAATAATAAACGGAACTCCGGTGGAGGAATTAGGGGGCAGAGGAAAGAAAATAACGGCAGGCTTCAGATTAGCTTTGGAAGACGTACTACAGAATAACAAAATATCCTCCAATGCCCAAGACATGATAACGATAAAAATCCCAAAACTACTGTATTATCCTCTTGCTGTGTTTCTGAACCATCGTGCGAAAGCTGCAGCACGCAATTCAGGCAGCAAAAACTTATATGCTAAGGTTTATCTGGATTAAAAAGAGCTTGCCCTTAGGCAAGCTCTCTACTATTTCTTTTCTAGTATATAATCTATATATCCCAGCTTCACTTTTTCTCCATCATTCATAAAGCCTTCTCTTATTCTTCTTTCCTTAAAGATGACATCGAATCCCACAAAATAGCTTTCTGCCTCGTCAATGTCAAAATAGCTGTGAAGTATAGTCTCCCCTTCTTCATTCTGAATATACTCGCCTTCGCCTGCTTTTTCACCTTCTCCAAAACCCATATCATCAGTAGATACAAAGTTTACAAAACAATAGCCTCCGGGCTTCAGTACCCTTCTAATCTCTCTCAGTGCTTCAGCTATTTCTTTTTTAGGCATATGGAATATCGAATTGTAGGAATAAGCAAAGCTGACAGATTGATCGTCGAGCATTATGCTTTTCATATCACCTTTAATAATATTAAGTTTTAAATTATTTTCTTCTTCATACTGCCTTGCTTTTTCCAGCTGTCTGTCATCAATGTCAATTCCATAGGTTTTATAGCCATATTCTGCAAACAGGGCCAAAGGCGGGCGCATTCCTCCTGCACCGCAATCCAGTACGCTTTTATCCAGTTCATGCTGATTGCAATAAAAAAGAAAGTTGTATAAAGGAACTTGTCTAAACGGATTTTTCATGTATTTATCCCCCTTAAAAATGGTATCTTTATTTTAATAGAGCTGCAAGGATATAACAAGTCTATACTTTTTTTGTATTTTATGGTATAATTGATATGTAGAAAAGGTTTCTCCACATTGGAGAAACCTTTTCAATATGCTATAATCCCTATTCTATTGCATATATAAATCTATCTATAATTTTTGCCGTTTCCTCTCTTGTAGTATATCCCCGTGGATCAAACATATTTCCCGGTTTTCCTCCCATAATGCTCATTTTATTAACAAGCTTCACTGCATTATATGCGTAGGAACTGATTTTGCTCTTATCGTTAAATTC
>JBMORW010000028.1:0-9295 GCA_049322695.1 Bacillota bacterium
CTTTCCTGACCCGGCTCAAATTCAATAATCGACTGTATTCCCATACAAGGGTCCAGACCGGCCCCTGTCATTCCCGATAATCTCTCCTTGCATAATGCCTCAGGCTGGGACAGTGTTCCAAACCTGCCGATAAATTCTCTCCTGTCGCCTGTATGGTATCTGACATTTTCAGAAGTATTAATAAACAATATCCTGTCTGGAAAATCTGAACTGAATACATTTCTCGCTGTCATTATATTGTTATCACTTACCTCTGTTATAATATAATGAGATGTACTTTGATCACTTACTCCCAGTACAGGTCTTAAATAGTATATTGCTGATATGGTTCTCCTTTTGTCGGCAGTGTTTTTCAGTTTCACTCTAACCAGCTTCACCGGATCATCAATAGCAGTATACTGGAGCATGGATTGTCGGAAGCCGTTTGAGTTATGTTCAAATAAGCTGTAACCGAAGCCATGTCTTATTCTATAAGGGTGCTTATCTCGTATAGGCTGCGGTGTAACAGTCCAAATAGCTCCGCTGTCCTCATCTCTTAAGTATACAACCTCACCTGGGGGATCTGATGTAGGATCATTCGCCCATGGACTCAGCTTATTCTCTCTGCTGTTCTCTGCCCAAGAGTAGCCTGCTCCTGATTCAGATACCTGGAAGCCGAAGCCTTTGTTTGAAATTACATTTATCCAGGGAACAGGAGTGTTTAATCCGTCATTTAACGTAATTACATATTCTGCTCCATTTTCATGGAAGCCTCCATAGCCGTTAAAATATGTAAGCTGAAGCGGTTCAAACTCCGGAACTGAATATTCTGTTTTATCCTCCTTCCACAGTCTGCTGCAGCTCTGATATTTTACATCCTTTGCTTTCATCTGTGCTGCTATTGAGCTCTTAGCTCCATATAAAACCAGTCTTGCAGCAGTAATAAGAAGATTTTTGTCCTCTTCTCTCATTAGACTGCCTTGCTTTATGAACACTCCTCCAGGCCTTTCCCTTATGTCCCTTGCATGACTGACAGATACTATATCCTGAAGGATGTTGAATAATGGCTGAGAATAGCTGCCTGCATCAGTATTCATAAGCACCAGATCTACATGGAAGCCTTTAAGCCTCCAGTACTCATGAGCCTTTAAAAGCTCTCTGGCCAGCTCCAGCTGTTCATTATTGTCTATTAACGCCAGTACTATGGGCAGGTCGCCTGATATGCCATGAGACCAAAGGCTTTCCTGGCCACGTCTGTTTCTCCTTATAATATCCTCCTGTTTTCTCTTCAGAGGGCTTATAAACAGAATATGAGACAGCATATGTCTGTATTGTTCTATTTCTGCAGCTTTCAATCCCAGATATCCGAGCTCTACCTGGCTGCGGGTCCACGCCAGCTCAAATGCCCTTTCCACAGATGCTGCTTCATGGTATTTTTCTATCAGCTGATGCGCATTATCATTGTCCTTTGCTACACCGTTAATAAAACTCAGCTTTGCCGTCTGACCAGGCTGCAGCCTTACTCTAATTCTTATGGACATAACAGGATCAAGTACAGGACCTACAGTGTTTGAAAGGGGGTGATTGGGCTCCAGTGCCAATGGATTTTGGAGGTTCCTACCCCTTCCGATGAACTTTGACCTGTCTGTTTCATATTGTATTCCACCGATTATTTCGCCTTCAAAATTTATGCTGTGGAACGAATATTTTGGAGCCTTATGCTGCTCTCTCGGTCTTCTTACAGCAATCAAGGCATTATATCTGGATATGTACTCAGTTTTTATGAAAAGATTGCTGAAGGTGGGATGAGCAACATCAGCAGCCTGATCAGCCAGTACTACCTCCATATAGCTTGTTACTTCTATAGTCCTTGGCTGCTGATCATGATTCGTCAGCAGCAGCCTTCTCACCTCAATATCATCCTCCGGCGAGACTACAATATCTGTCTGGCTGTCTATATACTCATCAGTCCTGATAAAACTTACCTTATCCTGTGAAAAGACAACCTTGTATTTGTCAGGCATCACTGTATTGGGATTATACGCAGCTGACCATACCTTATTGGTTTCCACATCCTGCATATACAAGAATATTCCATATTTATTGCTTACTGCCTCATCTCTCCATCTTGTCACTGCCATACCGTTATATCTGCTGTAGCCGGTTCCGTCATCCGTAAGCAGCACAGAATAGCTGCCGTTTGATAGTATGTGGCATTCAGGTATATTTTTCGCTGGCAGTCCGAATACTTTCGAATACTCAATGTCCTCTCTTTCTGCTTCCTTAAAGGGCTCAATTTTCTCCTTGTAATCCTTAGTAAATATGACTTTAGATGGAATCTTCTCCTGAAGCAGTATTTCTGCAGCCTTTATTATTGGCTCGGAATGGAATCTCCTCTGCAGTATGTTATCGTTTATGATATTGTTAATTGCCAGAAAGCCCATCCCCTGGTGGTGTGCCATATAGCTTTTCACTATGCTGCTTTTTTTCCCTCTCGGCATTCTTTCAGGAGTATAATCTATGGCCTCATAGAAGCCATAGGATGACTCCATTCCTTCATTTCTCAGCTTTATCAGGTTTAGCAGTGATGCTCTTGAATCCACCATAAGTGCAAGCATGGTTGCATATGGAGCAATAACAGTATCATTGATAAGCCCTCTCTTTAATCCCAGAGATGGTATTCCAAAAGCCTTGTACTGATAATTCAGCTTGAAATCAAAGGAATAATAGCCGGACTCAGATACACCCCAGGCTACATGCCTTTTTCTTCCGTATTCCATCTGAGACTTCAATACAAAGTAGTATGTTTCACTTAAAAGTGTGTTTTCGTAGTTCCTCATAAGTATCAGAGGCATAAGATATTCAAACATTGTACCGGTCCATGATACTAGCCCCTTCAAGCCGTCAGAGCTTGTAAGAGTCCTATCGAGCATAAACCAATGCTCCTTTTTAACCTCTCCTGATGCTATAGCAATAAAGCTTGACTGTCTTGCCTCTGAAGCCAGCAGGTCGTAGTAGGACTTTGTCAACTGCTCCTCTTCTTCATTGTAGCCTATGGAAAACAGCTTTCTCTTATTGTCGAACAATGGTAAAAACTTTGTATCATCTATGATACATTTTACTCTTTCTATAATATCATCTGCCAATAGCAGATTAGCGTTTAGGAGCTCATGTGATTTTTTCAGCAAAGACACTATATTGGCCAGCTCATCATTTGTACTTCGATTGATCTTTTCAACCCTGCTGCCTGACCGGATAATGTTTTCTATAAGCAGAATCAGCTTCTCGATTTGCTCCGGAAGCTGGCTGAATGCCATGCCACTGTCTACCATATCCAAAATCATGCCTATTTCATTGGAGTCTGCTTCATCCATCATGCTATTTCGGGACAGAACTTCTTTTAGGCTGAAATACCAGGGAAAATATTCATTAACTTCTTTCATATAAGAGCTGGTCATTTTGTGCAGCTTATATCCCCACTTAGGTCTTTTCTGCCTGTTCATGTCATCCAGTTTTTCAAGAGCAGCCTTCCAATCAGTAAGACTTATATTATTCTTACTGACAAGCTCATCCAGCACATCAGAAGCAAATCCGCTGTCCTGACGCTCCGATACAGCCAATTGCAGTGTATCTCTAAGTCCCAGCGCAAGATTGAGGTCTACGAGCCTTCTGTTCTTATATTCCAAAAGTCCTTGCTTTAGCGTTATCAGATAGCCTATAAAGTTCCCGCTGTCGACAGTAGAAATATATCTTGGTCTCAGAACCTCCAATGTGATTGTGTCATACCAGTTATATAAATGTCCCTTCCATTTTCTCATTTTTTCAATGGTAGTTATGGACTTATTTAGCCTTTCCAACATCTCAGCTGTTGATATATAGCCAAAATCCCGTGCAGCCATTGTAGATATAAGCAAGAGTCCGATATTTGTCGGGGAAGTTCTATGTGCTATCCCATTTGGGGGATTCTCCTGGTAATTATCAGGAGGCAGATAATTATCCAATGCCCCTACAAACTCCTCAAAAAAACTCCAGGTTTTTCTTGAAATCCTCCTAAGCTCAGCAAGCTCAGCTTCAGTAAGAATTTTATCCTTCTTACTCTCCGGATTACTGATTTTATACGCTGTTAAAGGTGCCAACAGCCAAAGAACTGATAAAAAGGCTGTTACATATATGGCTTCCTGTCTGAAATACATTGACAATACAATAGCAATTGTTCCTGCAAAGGGGCATACCCACATTCTTTTCATATAACTGATAAGGTCATTTCTCAGTCCTGTTTCCATATCAGCTGCAGTGACCCATTCCAGGAGATTTCTCTTTGTAATGAAAACCCTTATAAGAGACTTTGAAATAGCATTCAGCATCAGTAGTGCCTGATGCGGCAAGAAAGAAATATTAACCAGTATCTGAAGTACCAATCTTCGCAGTCTCTCAGCCATTGTAAAAGAAGCCTTCTCTATATAAGGCTGTCTGAACCTCGATACAATAATATCCAAAAAACAAGTAAAGAGCTGAAGTGCATTTGCCAGTAAGGGCATAAAAAGCCAAACAAGTGCATTTCCCGGCAAGACAGTAAGTCCTAAAGCTATCAGAAGCATGGAACCGGGAGCAGATAGGCTTCTTCTCATATTATCCAGTATCTTCCATTTAGTTAATGCTGACAGCGGATTGGCTTTTAACTCACCTTTTCTGTTTCTGACTCTGGGCATAAGCCAGCGCAGCAGCTGCCAGTCTCCTCTCACCCAGCGGTGCAGCCTCATTGCATAGGAGCTATATTTCGCAGGATACCCGTCAATCAGCTCTATATCAGTAACCAGTCCTGTCCTTACATAAGAGCCCTCAAGAAGGTCATGACTCAACACAGCATTATCAGGTACTGCATCCTTTAGAAGCCTATGAAAAACATCCAGCTCATATATACCCTTTCCGGTAAAAATTCCTTCGCCAAATAAATCTTGGTATACATCAGAAACTGCGTTTGTATAAATATCTATGCCGCCCTGCCCTGCGAAAATTCTTGAAAAAGCTGTGGCGTTGGAGCTCACTATGTCAACACTTATCCGCGGTTGCAGCAGTCCGTAGCCTTCAGTAACTATACCCAAGCTCTCATCTATCACAGCCTTATTAAGCGGATGCATCAACGTGCCAATAAGCTTTTTTGCTGTTTCAATAGACAGTCTGGTATCTGCATCTATGGTAAGAACATACTTAATATCCTCCAGGTGCTTCATATTGCCAACTATAACTTTATAGCTGGTATTGCTTTCACCCTTTAACAGGTCATTGAATTCGACAATGGCTCCTCTTTTTCTTTCCCAGCCCATCCACCTGTTCTGTGCTTTGCTGTATACTCTTTCTCTATGAAAAAAGAAAAATATATCCTCATCACCTGCATATTTTGAGTTCAGATAATTTATGCCTTGTACAGCAGTCTTAACAATACTTTCGTCGCCGTCCATGGTTTTTTCACTATGGTCCTTGAAATCTCCCACCAAAGCAAAATACAGGTTTTTCTCCTTGTTGGCCAGATAGTATTCCTCCAGCTGCTCCAGAAGCTGCCTTACTCTTTTTTCATTTGGAAGAAGCGTGGGAATAATAACTATCGTCCTGGCATTATCAGGTATACCCTCCTTAAGCTCCAGCTTCGGCAGAAAATCAGGAGATTTTATTCTGGTTACAGCCCAGTTCACCAAGCAAACAGCAATATCACTGGCCGGCAGTAACAGCACGGCAGCTGCAAGCAGAACAATTGAAATATCATAGTTGTAAATATTGTAAGCATATGCTGAAAACGGGTATATTATAGCAATACTTATTGCAATAATTGAAAATATATACCAAAAGAAAGTGGAAGCGAGTCTGCTTTCATTCCTTCCGATTTTTTCTCTCAGCTCGCTTTTTTCCTTTCCAAAAAGATAGTATCCAACATGCCTGTTATTGCTTGCTGCGCATTCAATAGCTTTTTTTGCAATTTGTATTTCTGATATTCTGGATTTTTTAGCCAGCTTCTCTACCTCATGCCTGTAAAAATCCCTGGACAGAAAATCCATCTGAAGGTAAGTACCATCTGGATCCTGCCTGAGAATCTTTTCTACCTTGCTCAGGGACTCAAACACTTCAGTCCAATCCAATGTGGATATGAATCTAAGACTTGTAATAGAGTTGCCTATGGAAACCTGCCTTATTGCCTGTTCGTTATGCTCAAGCTGAGTTATGTTTTCTCCATTGGTATGCTGCTCAGATAATCTGTCATCTATATAACGTATAATAGGCGCTATTTCCAAGCCATGCTTCTTCAGCATGTTCAAAAGATGCTCTCCAAAGGAAGGAGTTATTTTCTCCATACCCCTCATGCTTTCTTTTGCGATACTAAGGAGCTCTTCCGGACTTCCTCCCCTTTTCTGCAGAAGATCAAAGGCCAGCTTTTCAGCCTTGCACCACTGCTGCTGGGATAACATTATTTTGTCGCATATGTATTTTATATGCTCAATAAGTGCCATACGCACCATCAGCGGTATAGCCCAGAGCTCTCCGCTTGACAGCAGCGACTGAGTTTGATACGCACTTATAAAGCTAATCAAAGCCTTATCATCAAATCTGCCGTCTGTATGTGAAACCATTTCAAGAGCAATTGCATATACTCTGGGATAACCTCTCAAAATACCGCTCTTAAGCCTTGGAAGCTGCATATAGTATTTTTTCGAAAGATTTTGCCTTATTTCCTTCACTTGCTCCTCTATGATATAAAAGTTATCCAGAAGCCATTCCGACGCAGGTGTTACTCTCTTGCTTTCCTTTACATAATCATTAAGACTAAGATATACAGAGGTTATCAGCTTAAAGTTGCGATTCATTCTGTCTTCCAGACTGAAGGAAGCCCTGCTGCTTTTCGCGATTACATGCTTTTTTGCAATATCGACCGCATGCCGCTCCAGCTCTTCTGCATTCAGTATAACATCTGTAATCTCCTGCTCTTCGTTTTCACGGTTTAAATAATATCTCCTTAAGAGTACCAAAAGAAATACAATAACCACTATTATCACTGCATATAAACCAAATATTTTCATGTTGCCAACCACCATTCCTCGATATGTATTTCCCATTACAACTGTTATGTAATCTATACCTTTGTACCCACAATGCCGCTTATTTTCTCACTGTAAATAGCTGCAAGCTCCCTGGCGTATTCCTCTGTGGTGCCTTCTGTATATACATTGCATACAGCTCTTTCGCTATCAGGCAAAACAAGCACCCAGCCCCTGTCATCATTAATCAAAACGCCTTCAAACAGCTCCATTTCCCTGTCCTTGTACTCCTCAATGATTTCTCTTATGACTCTTCCCTTGTTCTCCCAGCTACATTTGATTTCCTTTTTCTCCATATGCATTTCCGGCAGCTCATCAATCATATCCGCCAGTTTTAATGAATTGCTTGCAATATACTCTGCAATAAGTCCGATCCCCCGTATGGAATCATAATGCAGCAAATATTGAAGATTTTCTGTGTTTCCCGGCTTATCTCCGCCTATCATGTGCTTCATAAGCTCTGAAGGAGTGCTTTTGGTTCTTAATACTGTTGCGTTATAATCAGATGCCATGTTTTCTATCTTCCTTGTGGCAGTATAAGGCACTACCAGTTTTTCAGGCGCTGCATTCCTGAGTACCAGCAGAGATGCTAATGCGGTATACTTCTGGTTATCTATGATATTGCCCTTATGGTCTATGATTACAGAGCTTTCACCGTCTTCACTGAATACTACGCCCATTTCCGCACCCTTTCTTACTACCTGCTCTGCAATATAGGGTATATAATCCTTTAAGTGCATTTGATTGCATGTATAATCAGCTTCGACCCTGCAGCCGATACCTGTTAGGTAACCCGAGGCCATCATCAGCATAAGCTCTGATCTGGAGCCTATTACCAGCTTCATGCTTCTTTTCTTAATCTCATCTACTGCTTTCAGCATATTAGCGCCGTGCTGTATATAAAATTCGAAAAAGTTCTTTATTCTGCTGATATCCTTTATTTTATCAGCATTGCAGCGCTTAAAATCACCTCTGGCAAACATGCTTTCTATCTTTCTCTCAGTATTTCTGTCTATATTGATTCCATAGCTGTTTACTATCTCAATATGCACTTTGTTGCTGCTGTCAGGATCAAAATCCCTTCTGATATGAACTCCACCGTCAGTATTATAGAATCTTACGGCAAACCTGTTTATTGGCATAGTAGCCTTGTCGATATCAATAACTCTGATACCTGTTGACAAAACTCCAGATATCAATGCCTCCTTAATAACTGCAGCTGAGTTTGATTCATCAGTGCTTATGACTATTCTTGCATTCTCACTGAACATGGAACCAAAAGCAGAGCCTAGCTTGGAAGCAAACTCCGGAGACAGCTCTGTATTGATTTCACCAGTTATGTCTCTGAAGCCAAACAAGGTTTTAGAGACCCTTGTTCCCCAGATCAGATTCTGACTGACAATAGCGTCTTCTTCCACTGTCTTCTCTGGCCAGATCTTTATGCCTGGCTTAATGGTTGCGCCTGAAAGAATGATTGTATCATTTCCCACCACAGTATTCTCAAAAATCTGCACACTGTTTTTAACCTTTACATTATTGCACAATACAGTTCCCCTGCAGTGAACATTTGGAGAAATATCACAGTTCCTCCACAGTATACTTTTCTTCAAGGAGCAGTTTTCACTAATTTCACAGTTGTCACCTATGATTGACTCGGTTATAAAGCTGCCTTTTTTGATAATACAGTTACATCCTATTATTACAGGCGGCACAATATTGCAATCCTCATCTATAACAGTATTGCTGCCCACCCAAATGTCCTTTTCCAGCTCCCTGTAATTATTGTCTAGTCTTATCCTTTTATTCAATACATCAGAGTTAACTACGTTGTAGACACGCAAATCTCCGATATCATTCCAGTATTCATCGCAAACATATCCGAACATCGGTACCTTGTCTCTCAAAAGCTTTGGGAAAAGGTCCTTACTGAAATCAAAGTTTTCACCCTTTTTGAAATAGCTCAGAACTTCAGGCTCAAGCACATAAATACCGGTATTTATTGTATCACTGAAAACCTCTCCCCAGCTTGGCTTCTCTAAAAACCTGATAATTCTCCCGCTTGCATCCGTAATTACCACTCCATATTCAAGGGGTATTGATTCCTTCTTAAGCACCAGAGTTGCTTTTGACTTTTTTTCTTTATGGAAGCGTACAGCATTAGCAATATCAACATTGGTAAGCGCATCACCGCTGATGATTATGAAGGTATCGTCAAGAAAATCCTCAGCGTT
>JBMORW010000029.1:0-85923 GCA_049322695.1 Bacillota bacterium
CCAAAGTCTATATCAACTAAGTTTGCTTTTTCCAGATACTCATTATAGCTACTCCATTTATAGTCAGCTATACTACTTACCATCCCTGCTTTAAGCGGATTTTGATGGATATACCTTAGTACTGTTATAAAGTATTCATCTGTCTCTACTGGTTCACTTTTAAATCTATCCTGGAAAAGATGCCCACATCTTTCATATTTCTTATTATACCAAAACACATAGCTGCTGCTTATTCTTTTTACTGCACTAGATATGGTCTCATCCACTTCCTTAAGCAGCAAATGAATATGGTTACTCATCAGGCAATATGCGTATACTTCATATTTACATATTTCTTTATATCTTTTGATTGCAAAGATTAACCTGTCCCTGTCCTCATCATCTTCAAATATGCTCTGTCTGTTTATTCCCGCAGTATTATGTGGTATATTCCACTTTCACTAATACTTCTCGCTTCTCTTGGCATAGTATCACCTCAATAAAAGTATACCAAAAAAAGGAAATAGGGACAAGGTGCCTGTCCCCTTTGCCCCTGCTATTTTGCCGCAAGGGGTATTCCACATCAACAACCTAATAACCTTTGCACCTGGCACATATACTTCCTGGCACCATACCTTCATATGAACCTGAACCCGAGCTAGAACCGCCTTCTGGTTTATTATCATCATCATCTTTAGGAGGCCATTTAGGAAGGTCTCTAATAGGTCAATAACTGGATAACTCCGGTGCCTGACACCTATCAGCTTCTATCAATAACTTTACTAACACATCCACAAACATCTTTTTTGATTTCTTTTGACCAGAACCTTATTACTGTCCAACCCATCTCTTGAAGCCTTCTAACATCTCTAAAATCACGTTGTATATTTTCTTCAATCTTTTCAATCCAATATTCTCTATTAGACTTTATCTTCTCTCTTTTATTAATCCAGTCATAACCATGCCAAAATTCACCATCAATGAAAACTGCAATCTTATATTTCGTAATAGCTATGTCAGGTGATCCAGGTAAAGCTTTATAATTCTTTCTATATCTGATTCCTTGTTTCCATAGTTCTTTTGCTAAAGCGATTTCTGTATCTCCTGATTTTAACTTCACATTAGCCATCCGTTTAGAGCATTGCGGTGTTGTCTGTAGCTTCTGATGCTTTATCACAAAATCGCCTAACTTCTGAGTTTCACACTTTTCTAATATAATATGACTGCGCTTCAAATAGCCATTCATCTGACCCTACTAACCTATTAGCGGGATCACATATGATACATGGCTCATATTCATAAGAATCAACTTTTGATATATCTACTAAATATAAATAGTATGTCTCGCCTTTTAGCTTTGCTACCTGAATCTCATTTTTTGACCAGTAAAATCCACAGTTACTACCTATAGCCTTTACCTCTATATACCTATCATATACCTCTGACTGGTCATTATTAAAAGATACTATGTCATATCCAGCGGATACATCAATATGCGAAATTTGCTTAACTTTCTCTGCGTTAGCGTTAGGGAATAATCGTTTTGCTTCATAGTCTAAAACATATCTTTCTGCTTTCTCTCCTATTTCCTCATTTCTAACAAGCTGCTCTTTTAATTGCTCCAGTGAAATCTGCCTTTTTCTAGTACTAACATTCCGTGTTAATAAATACTCATACTTCACATTCACTTCTAAAATATTCTTATAGCCAGTATCTCTAAGTATCAAAAACTCGCACTCAATCAATAGATTCCTTATGGCAGAATAAAGTAAGGACATTTTTTCTGGCTTAAAAACAAAGGAGTGATTTGTATCTTCAAACCTAAAATGGTTTTCAGATAATATACCTTCATTAAATGCTTTATCGATTGTATATTCAATTATCTTCTCTATAATTTGATCATTGCTACCACAGTTTTGAAGCTGTAGACCTTTTTCATTCAGCGCTACTAGCTTCCCAGTATTCTCGATATCTATTATACCTATAAAATCAAAGAAGACTAGCAGCACATCTGGCTTAGGACTTATATTGCCGATTCCATGTATGCATAATAATTCTATGTCCCTAAATGACGTTTGTTGGCCTTTTAAAATAGACTTTATGAAACATATTATTTCCTTTTGCCTACCAATCTCATTATACTTTGTTAGTTCGTTTAACATAGTTTTTTATCAGCACCTTTATATCTTCATCTCCTAGGTCATCAGTGATATTATCAAATAATGGGATCGGCATACTTTCAATTATTTCTATCATTCGCCGTTCCTTTTCCATTAACCGCTCATCCACTACTTCATCAATTGAATCCTTTGATATAAGAAAATAGTAGTTAGTTATATCTGTCTCTTTTAAGCCATAACGGTGTATCCTATCCTTTGATTGCATAAAATGAGCTGCATTAAAAGTTCTCTCAATATATATAGCATTATGGCAGGCCTTATGCAGTGAAATGGATTCTGCAACTGCAAAAGGATTCGCTATTATAACCTTAAATGGACAATCCGTTTTATGGAATTCGCGTACGATTTTTTCTCTTGTGAGTATATCCTGTTCTTCATTTTCTTCATCTATTCCATGATTCTCTACAGGGACTGCTCCATAAAGCATCTGAGAGGCAATCCCACAAGATTCTAAATACTTATTAAAGTCCTTAATAGTCTGAATAAAAGTTGCCCATACTACTACCTTACCGCCAGCATCGATTATTTGTTGAATCAATTTGCTAGCCTCTTTAAACTTTTCTGGAATCTCTAGTTGTGGATACTTCATTATTTCACTTAATATACTAGCATCATCTATTGCTCGATATGCTTCTGAAGGTATGTCATCCTCTGACATAAATGAAATAAGAGGACTATTTAACATAGCTGGATTAGTAGCAGCTTGCATTAGTCGTATCATTTTCGCATTAAGAAGCGTCTTTTTAAACTTTGATGTTAAATCTATCTCCCCACTGTTAATGATTGAATCAATATACTTCTTCTCAATGAAATCATATATCTTACGTTGTATCTGCCCCATCTCTACTTCTATTGGAGGCCGCATTATAGCTTCAGGTATCTTTAAGTCACTCTTCTTTATTCTAATAAAAAATGGAGATATAGATTCAATAAGGCCTTCTACTCGTGGGTCTCTACTTGTCGTTGTCATATCGCGTAACTGATTTACATGATATTTTATTACATTTTTGGTTGGCCATATGAATTTAAACATATTATATAGATCTTCATAGCCGTTGGGTGCTGGAGTACCAGTCAAAACAACTCTTGCGCTGCAGAATTTAGAAACTTCTAATACTGCTTTTGCAGTTACCCCACCAGACGTATTCTTAACCTTATGAGCCTCATCTAGGACTACCATAACTCGATTGTTCCGCAGGAAAAAAGCAATATCATCTTTTACACTTGCTAACGATGCATATGAAATCAAAGTTAGCTCTGCAGTGGTATTTGAATATAGATAAATCGATTTTTCCTCCTTTGTCAACGCACTAGTTAAGCGCTTAACTTGAGGATATCTGCCAAAGCACTCATTATATTCGAGTTCCCAAGGTCCAAAAGAGCTAAGCGGTCCTACTATCAACAATTTGTCAACTCTTTGTGGATCATCTTTAGGTAAGTTTTTTAGGTATGCATATGCTCCATATACAATGCTCGTCTTACCAGCTCCAGGAACAGAAAAGTTACACGCATTCTGAGCAAACGCTAAATGGTAAGCGCTAAGCAATTGTAATCCATATAACGTTCTATTTGGTATATACTCTTCTAATGCATTAGTGAACCTCTGAAAATCTTCCTTATCACATATATTATTTCTTATATCTAATGCTTTTCTTGAGAAAGACTTGAATCGCTCCTCTTCCTCATAGTAAGTTGCCAATTGTTCACCTACGATTTCACTCTTTCCTTCTTCAAATCCATACTTTCTTAACATTGATTGTACATTCGCAAGCGTTTGTTCTACCTTATCTTTCTCACATTTTAGAATAATATTGTCGCTTTCAACCATTGGATTTAAAAAGTCACGCAAATATCTATTTGCATACCTATTACTTATTAATGCACCAATGTCTCCATATAAAAGTAAATTGCCAGATTCCTTATCCATATCTATTGTAATTTTAGGCATTTATTGAATTCCTCCTTAGTCTAGGAGCTTTTTCATTTCCCACGAAATTTTATTGATTTTTCGGACACATTCAACTATATTGTCATTATTATAAAAACTATCTTTATCTGTATCAACTGTTTCTAATAGACTCAGTGCTTTTTCAAGCAATTTGATTGGTTGATTTGCATCCTTTTTATCGTCAAGTTTACCAACATGATGCTTTAAGTTATTTTCTAATATATCTTTAGCTTTGTTAGTCCATTCAATATCTCTATTCCTAAATAGTTTAGTTAAATCTTCACCTGGATGTTGTTCCCTAATCTCTTCAGGAGTCTGCTCAATTATGCTACCAATTTCATTTGTGTGTCTTTCCAAAAATGTATCCCAGACAGCTTTACATGAAAAGATACTTCCAAACCCATCTCTTCCAGTTTTACCAATATCTCTAAACTCCTTACCTTCATATCTTGCACGAATATAATCAAAGCAAACTATTTTAAGGTCAGAAACGTCGGAATCACTATAAGCCCAATCAGCCTTAGCATTTGCAGATCTGCTTTCATATGAACTTAAGTAGTTGTTTAAATCTACAAATGGTCCTTCAGTACGATCTAATCTGGTATATATCCCTTGATATCCGTATGTATCAAGATAATCTTCCATAAGTTTAAGCCTTTCAAACCATTCATCGATCTCACTTTCCTTTTTGACCATGAAATCTGCTATATCCTTATTACTAAAGCCTACTCTTCTCAAGTCAGCACATTTTAAATATTTCTCTATGGCATTATATTCTACCTTGTCATCTTCACCCATTTGATAAATGGTCTCTAACTGTTGAATGTCCTTTTCAGTTGCTTCTTCTGGCAAGATTATTGCTAAGAAATACTGACAGTGTTCCACTTTTTGAAATGATAAGCCTAACTGTTCTCTTTCACGAAATAATTTATTAAGTAATAGCGCTCTTCTATTTCCATCAATAATGATTCCATCAGCAGTAACTATACCATACCTTTGCTGAGTAGTTTCAAGGATGCTTTTCATAGTACGATCGTTACGATCCGGCCTAGAATCATACAAGAACCCTTCAATTATTTTCCTATCAGTCTCAACTTCAGGATTTAGAAGGTGATTTTGCCTTTCGTATGACTTAACTTCCATTCCGATTCTTCCGTTGTACTTATTGTAAACTAAATAGTCCAATGGAATCTTATAAACATTACATTGCTGCACTGCCCCACGGTAAGTTAGTTTAATACCTGTCATTACCTTATTATTCTCATTGCTTTGTACTTCTTGAAGTTTTAATTTCCTGGTTTCTGCATCCATTAATTATACCCCCTAATAATTGTTAAGCACTCTGTAAGTAGGAAATAACCAACCTGAATGGCACTAGGAATTTTGTAAGGTTCTTCATTTAAGCTGCATATTTTAGATTGTTGTTCAGGAGACATGATTTCATCTATTAAAGCACGTACTCCTTCTAGTAGCTCCATAGGACCTACCAAACCTTTTCTTTGAGCGTCTGTCATACGGTGTCTCATTTGAAACTCAGCTTCACTACATAATCTCGCTCTAGTATTATTAATATACTCTGCTATCCTAAATCTAAAGCTTTCCTCAATGTCGTTAATAACTATGTTTGGTGTAAATACACGTGCTTTTTCTTTTCCTTGACTGTGATGTATTTCAATTGACCATATAATATTATTATCCTTAAATTTCGAATGATAATTTGTCAGCTCTACTCTGTATGCATCTAAAATCAAATACGGTATATGATACTTAAACTTAGCATCTATGCGCTTTTGTTTCTCTTCTTTTTCTGGAATCTGTACAAAGTTAAGATTATAAAAATCTATTGCATCATTATGCTGGATTGGTGTATATCCTTTTGGTATAGCTAGCCCTTCACTTCTCCTAATCGCTACTGCGACTGCGTATGAAAGCTTTGGAGGTACTGCATTTCCTACAAGAGTATATTTCACACCCTTTGATACACCATAAAATTTATAATCGATAGGAAAGCTCATCATTGAAGCAATCTCGCGCACTGTTGGTAAACGATAAGTTCCATCCCTGCGCCCTAAGATCATTGACTCTCTTGAACAAGCAGACATAGTAGCCATTACAGTCCGGGATGGTTTATTTATATCTTCAGGAAACGACATCTTCCCCATATAACCTTTATCTTGTTTCAGTCTCTTTGCCTTTTTCCATTCAAATTCGGGGACTATAAACTCATACTGATGATCTGAAACATCGTGTACATTCATTTTAAGATCGGGATAATTGCAATCCACTATGACATTTCTATCATTCGCACACGGTTCTCCCAATGCTTCTAGTACAGTCCTTAAAGGTATTGCTCCAGCATCACCGTTTGTAGGTTGAGGTGTTGGAAACTCCCCACAAAGAAACCTTTGTCTTTTTGAGGGCACCCCAAAGTACTTTGCATTATAAACTTCTGATGAACCATTGATGACCTTTAATATAAAATCGCCTTTTAATCCTAAATCATCAGCAGTATATTCTGATTTTATGTAATTTCTTATATTTGGAACATTCTCAAGCACCCAGTACTTCAGTATTGACCCTTCTTTATATTTCTTTCGAGCTACTATCCTAAGATAGGCTTCAAACAACTTTATTCCTAATGTCTTATCACCATTGCCCGATTTGTTTGAACTAGAAAATGCAACACAGGGTGGCGATCCTATTATTACCTCTGTATCTGGAACCAATTTATCAAATTCCTCATCTGGTAGATTAGAAACTCTTATAACATCATCAAGTACTACATTGGTTGCTGGCTTATTTGCTTTATATGTATTATATGCAGGAAGCCATTTATCGATGGCAAACACTATATCAAATCCAGCTTGCCTAAACCCCTCAGAAAAGCCTCCTGCACCACAGAAAAAGTCTGCTACTCGCATATTCTTGCTCCTTGTTTACTAAAATACTTACGAAATCTTATCAATGAATTATTCTCCATAAATTAGTAAAATCCTTCTACTAGTCGAACTTAAACAGAACGTATGTGCGATTTTGATTGATTAAAATCATACGGTATTATAATATTAAAGTGGTCATGCTTAAGCTTATAACTCCTTTATATGAGAGAACTATTAACCCTACCGATATTAAAATATTGCTAATTGCAATAAGTATTCCATACGGCTTCAAACCTAAAAGGTTGATTATTCTGTATTGCAAATTAATCGGCTGTTGCTCTAAATGGTCAACATTTGATTGATAAAGCACAAAAACAGAAAGTCCCAAGTATCGTTTAAATACTTGGGACTATTAATTTCAAAGTGGTAAACCTAGGAGTCGAACCTGTGACACTATAGAATATTTGTCTTATTGTATATATCCTAATCATAATTATACTAGCAAATAATTAAACTATCGTGTTTTTCTATGAATCCAACATCCACTACCACTACTCTAAAAGAGACAATTCTTCAAAATTTAGTAGTCTACATAAGCTTCATTATCTTTATGTATAACACCGGTAGACTTTTTATTACCTATAGTTCTTTCCTTTTTGACTACACCTTTGGTTGAGCTTAGTTCTAATGCTCTTACTTCACAGTATTTAGTCAAAATAAACAAGTCTTTTTCTATTCGGGGCAATATATCTTCATTAGCTTGTAGTATCTGTTCCTTTAATCCGTCTATAAAATTCTTCTCTTCCATAGAATTCCTCCTCTCTTTCAGATATTAGTTTATATATAATTTATTTCTTATTCACTCAGTATATAACTGTTTATTCACAAATCTATATTTTTCATAGTGCTTTTTCAAATTCATCCTTTGCTTTATATTTTATAGAATTATTTTTGTTTTCTACGTTGGCCAACACATGGTCAACAACTCAATCCAAACTCAAAAAATAAAAAACCCCAGTATCCTTGAGATATTGGGGGTTCTACATTCTCAGTGGTGCACCTAACAGGAGTCGAACCTGTGGCACACGGTTTAGGAAACCGTTGCTCTATCCTACTGAGCTATAGGTGCATTTATATTTTTTTTGATTTTTTGAGACAGAATAATTATATGTCAGGAAGCTGTTTTTGTCAATTAAAATTCTTATAATAAAATCTTCTAAGGCTTCCAATCACTAGCTTAATTGCATTTTGATGCAGCTTTAACCATTATTTTTCAGTAGTGCTGCTTCAGCAGTGGTTTTACACGAATGATGCTTATTGTTTTCGCCGGTATACCTTATAGCCAGTATGCATCTTACAGTTATTGCCGCCAAAACAATCACTCCTCCTGCTAATGCTATGATGCTTGGAACTTCGCCTATAAAAATGAATACCCATACCGGATTCAGCAGCGGCTCTATTACGGGTATCAGAATGGCTTCCAGTGCTGTTGCATTTTTTATTGCTATTGAGTATATTGCATAGGGTATTCCAAGTTGAAACACTCCCAATATCACAAGATAAATCCATCCTGAGGTATCAGGAACTGATGTAAATAAGAAAGGAAGTCCTATTGCTGCCGTGATAAGATTACCCATCAGTACCGATTCCGTAGGTGATCCATTCTTTTGCATCCTCATAAAAATAGTAAACATAGCAAAGGTCAGTCCGCTTGCAGCTGCAAATAGATTACCCAGCATACCTTGAGCACTCAGATTATCATAAAAAAACATTCCCATTCCGCCTATAGCAAAAATAATAGTAATCCAGTCGGATAGCTTTACTTTTTCCTTTAAAAACCAGCTGCTGATTAGTGCTACATATATGGGTGCAGTAAACTGGAGCAGTATGGCATTGGCTGCCGTAGTTGTCTTATTAGCCAGAACAAACAATATAGTGGTTGCAGCGCACGCAAAACCTGCACCAATCTGAGGAAGCGACCAGTTGAATCTTGGCTTCTTAAGTATCGCCAGTAATACAATAGCAGAAATAGCACTCCTCACTCCTGCAATAACAAATGGGTTAGCATCCACAAGCTTTATGAACAATCCACCTATACTCCACAATGCAGCAGTTACTGCCAGAAGCAGTACTGCCTTTGTTCTTTCCTTGAGTGCTATTAGCGTTATCATTTAGATACCTCTCCTTTATTCACTTAAAATCAATCACTTACAATATAAGGCATACATCTGCCAATAGCAAGAAATGTTAAAGGCAGGTGTACTGGTACAGTACAAGGTATATGCAATATAAAAAAGTGATCTGGTCTTGTCTATTTACACTGTCATCAATCTGCTGTTACTATAAGTATATGGATGGTTACAAGGAGGAGATATAAATGACGCTAGATCAGGTTTTAAATGAACTGGGTACCATGGGAAACGCCAAAGCAATAGAAATCTGGAAAAAGATGCATATTTCCCATGAAGTATATCTTGGAAACGGGATAACAGCGCTGAAGATGTATGCAAAAAAAATAAAAAACAGCCATGAGCTGGCAATGGAGTTGTGGGAAACAAAGGTTCACGATGCAAAGCTGCTGGCTACTATGATAGAGGAACCGAAGAAAGTAACTGAAGAGCAAATAGATAAGCAAATTACCGAAATATACAGCTCCGATCTGTGTGACAAGTTCAGCTCAAATGTTGTTGCCAAATCAGCCTTTGCCGTTAAAAAAATATTGGAGTGGTGCAAGGATGAGAGGGAATATCATAAAAGAGGTGGTTTTGTTACTTTATATAATTTGTCTGATAAGTCCAGCACGCTGAATGATGAGCAGTATATGGAGCTTTTGCAGCAGATTGAGACTGAAATACATAATGAACGCAACTGGGTCAGAGAAGGTATGATATTTGGTCTTATTGGCATAGGCAAAAGAAATGAAATGCTGAGATCTCTTGTTACGGAAGCATGTAAGAGAATCGGTAAAATAGATATAGATTATGGAAATACAAGCTGTGTTGCACCTGATCCTCTGATGCTGCTTAACGCCAAGAAGTACAAGTGCTGTTAAGCTGTGATTCACTTGTTCAGATTTTATTATGTGTCATGCTATATTAATTAATCATGTAAAATATTTTAATCATTTTCATTTTTTGCATATTATTAAGCTATATATACCGCGTACCAATACAAAGCAGCAAAATACAGCTGAGGAAAGAACAATCCGAATAAAAAATCCTGTTAAGCAAAACATAATCTTTGAAGGCTATTGTTAAAATTAATGCCTTGCAAAAATAAACATTGTTAGGAGTAATATTATGACAGGATTGATAATGAAGATAATTGCTTGTCCGGCTGCATTGCTGCTGTCCGACCTGTTGTTTGCAGGTATAGATTTCGGCAGCGCCTACCAAGCAGTTATAGTAGGACTTATACTTGCTGTTTCTGCACATTTGATGGAGCTGCTGATACTCAGAAGAGGAACCTTCTGGATAAGCTTGACAGCAGATTTTGTTACAGCAACCTTGATAATTTATTTTGTATCCAATCTGTTTTATAATGCATACGTCACATTGACAGGCGCAGTTCTGGCAGCATTAATAGTAGGTGTTACAGAGTATCTGCAGCATGCTTACTTAATCAGAACAGGCAAAACCAAAAAAGTTGCTCATCGTTAGCATCCAAAAGCTCAATACAAAACAAGGGCTGTCTCGTATAGTTTTCACTATATGAGCTGCCCTCTTTTAATGTATTATCGTTTTATTCAAAGCTCCAATGCTTTCCGTTTTTTAGATAATTGCCCTGAAACACTATTTCGCCCGATTTGGCAATCACATAATCTGTTGATCCATGATATATACTATTTATCTCTATTATATCCTTTGCATTTTGAGCAGTATATACCAAAAGCGGCAGCTTGCAGTTCTGGGGATTGGGCAGTCCGCTTATAAGTACAAGCCCTGTTTCCTCATACACCTTATCTGCAATTATTTTACCGGACTCAACCCTAAAGGGCAGGATATCCTCGTGTTTTGCCAGCCACAAATTGCCCTCCATGGTGCCATAGCATATTATCATATAGTCCGACAAATCCTTTTCCAGTGCCTCCATATCCGTAAGCACTTCACTATCCTTAAACACCTTCTCCTTTAAAGCTCTGCAGTATACTCCTATATCCTTTTCCACGGCTTCATCCTTTTCATTGGTGGGTATTATTATGACTGTACGTTTCATATTCTTGTCGTCAAAGGATGCATTTATAGGGCCATTATAGTCTACTGTAAAAAAATCCTCTCCAAGCTCTTTCTCTGATAGCTCCTTGAATACCTTTATCAGCTCAGGATAATAGTCCTCTAAGGCAGGGTATTTATCTCTGTTTTTCGTATACTTCCAAGCTCCTGCACAATGCCTCAACGTAGTAGAAGCCGCATGATTTCTCGTAATGCAGGCTGGCATCTCCATCTGCCTTGCCGCCGTAAATATAAGCCATTCTTGTTGTCACTGCCCTTACTATATGCTCGTTGACACAGGTTAACCATTCCGGGTACTGCTGCTTGCTCATTATATCCTTTATGGGAGCAAAAAGCTTGCTGTATTTGTATATCTCAGCAGAATACTTTTCAGTAGTGGGATTAACAAAGGAGTGACTGAACTCATGCCATACCAGGCTCGCTATTTCCTCCTTTGAAAAGCTCGGAAGCTTGTTATATGCTCCTGCGTTTTGAGTATAAATATCCATAGGACCTATAAAAGCATATACATCATATTGTCCATTGGCATTTTTAACCCTTATTCCATAACCCCCGGTGTGAAGCATGGGTGCCAATACCAGGTTGTAGCTGTTGGCCTTCATACCGTAGTATTCATTAAGCCTTGCTTCCAGCTGAAAATCCTTTATATCATCAGACACTTTGTTCAGCACCGCATTGTAGAACTCATCGTTACTCTTGTAGAAGCTTTCAAAATCAGTCTCTGTATAGAATGCCCTGAGCTTACTGATAAAGTCATTCAGTGATTTCTTTCCTCCTGACCGATTCAGATATTCCTTGGGAATAGCTGTGCTATATTCAAGAGCAGGCGGAGCTGACAGATGTGCCATTACGGCAGGAGGTACATGAAAGCTGAAGCCTCTTTCCCGCATGGCAGCAAACTTTTTCACAGCTTCATGCTCCTTGAAGCTGTCAAAGTACTCGGTCATTGCTGACCTATAATCATGCTTCAAGGGCGTCAGTATATCATATCCTGCAGCGTTCTGCACTGCAGACAAAAGCTCTGTGCCTGGATCTATAGTCAGATTAAGCTCACCTAGAAGCTTTTTATATGGTTTCAGTTCTTCCGGTTTCATGGTCGTTTCATGTCCAGACACCTCTGGCTTTGCAGCAGTGCAGGCTGCCAGCAGCAGTACTGAAAGTAAAACAGATATAGCCCTGTAACATTTTGATTTCATATTATCACCCTCCCGTCAAGCTACCTACTAATATTACCAAATTGTCTATTTTATGTCTACACTGTCCTGCCAAGCATAGTATAAAAAAAGAACCCAAAAATGGGCTCTCGCTATTGACTAATATATATATTGGTAGTAAAATAAAAACAGTATGTGCAAATTTACCACATGCACATATTACCTCTATATTAATAGTATCACATAGAGTTCTATATGTCAACAATTATTTTCTAATTTATGTGGGAAAAAAGGGAGGGTTTTATGAGTACTGATACAAAATCACTAAGCTATGAAAAATCCTGGCTAAACAGGGTTCTGAGTGAAGTGCAAGTTCAACTCAAGGAGAAAAGCACCATACTGGAGGAGCATAGAAGCGAGCTTATACGAACAAACCGCTCAATGTGGGAGGATGTTTCTTCAGCAGGTCCTGATGATGTAAATGATCTGGAAAGAATGGTACAAGCAAAGCTATATATGGATGAGCTGCGTATCCAGGGCCTCAAATATGAGTTTGCAGGCAAGCTGAAGAACAAGCTGGAAAAAATGCTGGAGTCACCATACTTTGGGAGGATAGATTTTGCTGAAGCAGGTGAAAATGATACAGAGTCCCTGTATATAGGATTATCCACACTGGCAAACAGCAAAGGAGATTTTCTTGTATATGATTGGCGCGCTCCCGTATCCAGCATGTTCTATGATTATGAAGTAGGCAGAGCCAGCTACCACTGTCCTGCAGGAGAGGTGGAGGGCGAGCTGCTTTTCAAACGTCAATACAGGATATATAAGGGTGATATAGAATACATGTTTGACTGCAGTCTCAAAATAGATGATGAGGTGCTGCAGGAAGCACTGGGCAGAAACTCGGACAGTAAAATGAAAACCATTGTTACAACCATACAAAGAGAGCAAAATGCCGTCATAAGGGATGATAAACACAGGCTTCTGATAGTACAGGGAGCAGCCGGCAGCGGAAAAACCTCTGTAGCACTCCATAGAATCGCATATATACTGTATAAACACAGAGAAACCGTAAGTCCGGAGAACATAGTGGTGTTCTCACCAAACAGGATTTTTAATGATTATATAGCCGATGTACTACCTGAGCTTGGTGAGGAAAACATGCGCCAGACCACCTTTATGGAATGTGCAGCAAATCTTTTAGGAACATCAGCAGCCTTGGAAAGCAGCCTGCAGCAGATGGAGTATATATTGGGCTCAAAGCAAGACCATGAATATACTATAAGAATGAAAAACATAAGGTACAAAAGCTCACCTGATTTTTTACAGTTTATGAAAAGCTTTATCAGGTATATTGAAACAGAATGGATAGACTTTGAGGACATAGTATTCAAAAACGACATGGTTATCAGCAGAGAAGAGCTGAAAAAGCTTTTTTATGAAGATTTTTCAGCTGCCAGCGTAAGCAGAAGACTGGAAAAGATAAAACAGCGTATATACTATCTGCTGGAACCATATCAGGAAAAAAGACTTAAGGAAATAGCGGAAGAGCTGAAAAACAGCAAGGAATATATTGAGGACTATCAGATTGAGGATATTGCAAAAAGCCGTCACTCCGAGGAAATAAAACCTCTTTTTGAGCTTATAGAAAGATTAACTGCCTTTGATCATATCAGGTGCTATAGACAGCTTTTTGGTGATACAGAGCTGATGGAAAGGCTAAGCAGCACAGACAGTAAAAAAAAGCTTGATGATATCGCTTCTTTTACACTGCGGCAGCTGGATAAGCAGTTTATACCCTATGAGGACGTAATAGCGCTTGCCTATATGAGAATAGCCCTTGGCTATACACCTAATATGAGCTCAATAAAGCATGTTGTCATTGATGAGATGCAGGATTATACAGAACTGCAGCTTGAGATAATAAAGAAGATTTTCCCTTACAGCGGTTTCACCATACTGGGAGATATTAACCAGTCAATAAACTCTAAAATGCATACTGTTACTGCAAAAGCTATAGCCGAAACATTTAATATAGATAACTCTTTAACTGTAGTATTAAGTAAAAGCTACAGATCCACCAAGGAAATAGCTGACTTCAGCAGAGCTATACTCAGTGACGAAAGCGAGCTTCTGAATGTCAACAGAAGAGGAAGTAAACCGAAGCTGATAAACATAAAGAATATGAACTCTGCTGCCGATATTATAATAGAAGACATAAAATCTCTAAAAGAACAAGGCTGCAAATCCATAGCAGTGATTTGCAGAACAGCAGCTGATGCCGGACTACTTTTCGATCAAATCAGCAAAGGTACCGAAGCAGCTTTGATTACTGATGATGAAAAGGAGTTCAAGAAGGGTACTGTAGTACTGCCTTCATATCTTACAAAAGGCTTGGAATTCGATGCAGTGATTGTTGCCGATGCCGGAGCAGAAACCTATTCTGAGGATGATAGAAAGCTTTTCTATACAATATGTACCAGAGCACTGCATCAGCTTCATATTTATTTTAATGTCACTCCTTCTTGCTTAATAAAATACATCGACCCCCTTTTTTATGAGTCAACGAACTAACGGCTCATAAAGCAAAGACGCTGTACTCTTCATACAGCGTCTTTGCTTTACTCACCCGAAGCTATTCCGTCCGCTTCTTTTCTCACCATTTCCAATATCAGCTTGATTGCATCTGTCACATTATTAAAACTGCAGTCTACAGGATATCTTCCTTTGATATTTATACCCATGCTAATACCACATTGTTCAAACATAGGAAAATCATTAGGGCTGTCACCTACAGCAATTGTCTCTTCCTTATCTATACCCTCAAGCTCCATTACCTTTTTTAAGGCGTTGCCTTTGCTTATTTCAGAAGGTACTATTTCTATACAGATGTTACTTCTGTATACTGTAAAGTTTTTATGGAAGTCCTCGCTTTCTTCAAGCCTATCCACGTACTCATAGAGCTTCTGCCTTACCGTTTCATCCTTTGGAAAGCATGTAATATTTATGTTGTTTGGCTGCAGCCAAATACCACTGCCGTACTCCTTCATCAAAGTCATTTTCATACCTGCAAGGGTCTTTATTTTGTATTTTTTTATGTCTGTCAGTATTTCTTCCTTTGGAGGTACGCTGTTTGAATAATATATGACAGCACCGTTTTCTCCAGAAACAATGATATCTTCCATGCCCAGCTGCCTTACCATTCCGGATATATATATGGCAGGCTTCCCTGAAATCAGCATTATCCTGATACCTTCATCAGTAAGCTCCTGAAGCAGCTCAATTACTTCCTTGGTTGCAGGCTTGTTATGCAATGCAATAGTATTGTCTATGTCGAAAGCAACTAGTTTTATCATCATACATCTCCTTACTCCTGTTTATTCTACCTCAAATACTCCCTCAGTCCAGTGCAGTGCATCCAAATATTTTACCGGTATGCCTGCAGGGTCTATTCTCAGTTCTGCCGCTAGTTCCTGGACAGAGTCCCAATCTCCCTTTTCATAGGATAGTATAAGCATGTAAATACTGCTAAATAAGCCCTTCTTTCCTTCCAGAGCTGCTTTTATATCTTCAGATATTGGCAGCTCATTGAGTATATCAGACAAAGGGCGATTAGTAAGAACATCGATAAGCGAAAACATGCCCAAAAGGAACAGCTCTGCCCCTCTCTTCCTCAAGCCTGCCATTCCTGCTATAAGCTCACACATTCTCGCCCTCACCAGACATGTTCTGAGTACCTCGTCAGGCTTTTGCTCTCCCAGCCCGCGGGTAATAATAAGAGAAATCCACTTTCTTATTTCATCTATCCCCAGTACCACCAAAGCATGCTTTATGGATAAAATCCTTTTCATCAGGAACTGCCCAGAGTAGTTCAGATACTTCAGCAGCTTATAGGATACAGACAGATCCTTCTCTATCAGCCTTGCTATATCTTCAAAATCAGGCTCCGGAGAGTTTATCTTCTGCAGCAGCTGTATATGGCTTTTCAGCATGCCGGGTATATCCTTTCCAGTTACTATTGTGGGCTTACTGAAAAAATATCCCTGAAAATACGAATACCCATAGTTTATAGCCTGCTCAAAATCATCCACGGTTTCAACCTTTTCCGCCAGAAATCTTATATTATTACCTCGTGTCCTGTCAACTATCTCTTTTCTTTCTGCACCTACAGTCAATATGAAATCTATTTTGATTATATCTGCCAGCTCAATAAATGGCTCATACTTCTGATCAAACACAAAATCATCCAATGCTATTATGTAGCCTTTGTTTTTCAAGCTTCTCAAAGCCCGGATTATATCCTCTGCAGGCTCTATATTTTCAAGCACCTCCACAACAAGGTTATCCTTGGGAAAAAGCTCAGGCATGCCTTCCAGCAGCAGCTTTTCGGTAAAGTTGACAAAGGCTCTCTTGTTGTCCACGAGCTTGTCCACTCCAATAAGCACAAGACCGTTAGTCATCACGTCGGAAGTAGCCATATCCCCATCTGTTCCTGCTCTGAAGCTGTTGGAGGTACCGCTTCTATAAAGCAGCTCATATGCGACTACCTCTTGGTTTTTGTTGAATATAGGCTGCCGTGCCACAAAAACATCCATAATATCATCTCCGTGATTTACAGCTTTTATTTTATTATATCAGTTATCATAAATAAAAGAAATTCAATAAGATTCCGTATAAAAAAGCGATAATCAACAAAAACAAAAACCATATGTCTTCTTTATTGATAATGCATCAAAGACATATGGCTTAACAGCTTATGATAGCTTTACTCTATTGTTCGTAAGGGTCTGAAGTATTCGTCACAGAGCTGCAGCTTGACATTTGCACCATTAAATACTTCATCGGAAAAATACTTTCTCAGCTCTTCAAAGTAGCTTATGACCTCTTCATCGTCTATTCTTTCCTCATATATTACCATAGAAAACACAAAGTAGTCACCTTCCTTGTCAAGCTTAGCCGATATGGTTTTTCCATCCTCCATAAAAAAGCCTGCTTCTTCCAATACTCTGCCTACAGCATCTACATAGTCCAAGTTTACTTCACTGGTATAGTATATCTCATCATCAAAGTAGTTCTTGGAACTATCAGGTATATATTCAGCTATACTTGCTGACCAGAATATAAAAACCAATACTACAGCAGTGCAGACGAGGGAAATAATGACAGGCAACAGGAATGAAGCCTTTTTCCCACCCCTTGCTATATGATCTTCGTATATGGCCTCTTGCTTCCCCTTCATATAGAATGCAAGTCCGATGTTCAAGCCCCAAAATAATGCTTTACCCAACGCTTCCTGTATAGGATATACAATAGCAACAGCTATGGCAAAGCCAATTATGGCAGCAGTTATTACTATATTTCTTTTCTTGACTTCACCTATTCTGCCATAGTTCATTCCAAATAGGATTGCTGCAGGCAAGAATGAAAATAAAACGCTTATTACAAGAAATCTTCCGGGGTTCCAGAGTCCCTTCCTGTTTAGTATTTCTTCATCTATAATTATTGATGAATCATAATTACTATTTTCTTCATTATTTTGCTTTTCTTCATTATCTGTATAATAATCCATAAATCCTCCTATTCTAAGACAAATATCCCTACATTTTTGTATATAAAGGTTTCCTATTCAGCACCGTAAAGCTTGTAATAATCCTCTATTCTTGATTTCATTTCATCATCTATAAGTACTTTTCCGTCCAACTCACGATTGTAAAGGTACTCAACAACCTCCTTCATTGTAACTATGGAGCAGGTTTTTATACCAAAGGCTTCCTCCAGCTCGGAAAACGCTGACTTGCTTCCCTTTCCTCTTTCCATTCTGTCTACTGAAATAATTAGTCCGATAACTTCCACATTGGCTTGAGCTTTTATAATAGGCATCGTTTCATATATTGAAGTACCTGCAGTAGTGACATCCTCAATAATAACCACTTTGTCTCCATCTTTCAGCTTGCTGCCGAGAAGTATGCCTGTATCTCCGTGATCCTTTATTTCTTTTCTGTTAGAGCAATAGGAGATTTCTTTTTCATACAGCTTATCCATGGCTATGGATGCTGCAACACTGAGGGATATGCCCTTATACGCAGGGCCAAACAGTACATTAAAGTTACTGCCAAAATAGTCATTTAAAGCTTTTGCATAATACTCGCCAAGTCTGATGAGCTGTCTTCCTGTGTTATAATTCCCGGTGTTTATAAAAAAAGGAGTCCTCCTGCCGCTCTTGGTAACGAAGTCACCAAAGGTAATAGCATTGCTTTTTACCATGAATTCAATAAACTCTTTTTTGTACTGTTCCATAACCTACCTCCAAGTTTTACACATTCAATATATTATTGCAAATAAAAATGAAATTTTCAATCCTTAGTTATAATTATTACCCACAATAGCTAAAACTCAGTGAAAACACTGAGTTTTAATTAGAGCATCTATACTATATCTCCTTCTATTCTGAGCTTCTTTATTATTTCAAGTATACTGCCTTGAGCGTTCACAATACGTGCAGCAGATGCATCCGCATCAAACATCTGCAGTATTTCAACTAGTATGTTTATGCCGTAAACTGAGAGATTGTCAATTATATTGCTGCTGAGTTTTTCTCCGATGCCCTTAATAGCCAGTCCAAGCTCCATAATATCTATTTCTCTGAGCAGTCTTTGCATGGACCTTCTATCCAGCTTTGCCAGGCTGCTTTCAAATTGTCCAGATATCGGAGACTGTGTTGATTCCGTTTTCATCATTTTGCAAAGTCTCTCAACAGCCGTTTGTCTATCCAAACTCCTTATTCCCAACTCCTTTTCAGCTACTTCTGCATGCTTTTCTCCAAAAAGGTGAATCATCGCTTATATCATTCTCAAGCTTCATCAATCCACACATATGTGCTTTTTGGGACAATTCCATTATCAATTTAGCCGTATTAATGCATTCTCTTTTTTCTTCGTACTCACAAATAAGCTTTTCACCAAAATTTAAGCTCAGCATCATATCATCTTCCTTTTTTTCAGTTATTTTGCATTATAACATTTTATCTCTTCTAAACTGTCCGGGAGTTACTCCATACACTCTCTTAAAGGCTCGAATAAAAGTATCCTGAGAATTAAAACGATACTTAAATGCTATCGATGTCATTTTTTCATCACTGAATATTAGTTCCCTGGCTGCACAAACAATTCTTCTTCTGCTTATGTAGTCCATGACCGAATAACCTGCACCCGCTCTAAAAAGCCTGTGAAAATGGTACTTAGAAAAGTGAGCTTCATCCGATAGAGTGTCCAGGCATATGTCTTCTAACAGGTTATCTTCTATATAGTCAAAGGATTTTTTAATATAATCATTCTTATTCATAAACAACCTCCGGCCGGCTTAATTAAATGTTAACAGCTTTTGATTTATTTTTCTCGATTTTTTTGCCAAAATTTTAGTCTATGTGATAATTACAACATTTTATCAGTGAACTTTAGAACATAGCAGCAGCAATATCAGCTTACAGCATTTGCAAGTTTACCTTCACTAAAAATGCACATAATATGTGTGTAAAAAGGAGGTTTTATAATGAGAAACTTAGCACCTAACGAAATACTGTCTTTAAGCAAAATGCTTCAAATGGAAGCAAATTCACTTGCCATAGCCAAAGCCGCAGTGAATGTCGTCACAGACGAAAAGCTCAGAAGTCTGACACAATCAGGTATAAATGCAATGGAAAACAGAATCAGAGGGATTCAGCAGTTTGTTAATGAAAACCAATTAACTGTTGATTATGAATTTAATACAAATAGAGAGGGGGTCCAATAATATGGCATCATTTATTGACCAAATATTCAGAGAGACTACGGATAAGTCCTTGGACCAGACACTTGCAGTGAACTCAAAGGCTTCTACAGCGGCTTCAGCCACTGCATATTTTATGGCTGCGCTTGAGGCTACTACTCCTGAAGTGAGGAGATTGTTCAGCGAATATGCAATTCAGTGCTCAATGGCACAGGAATCTCTTGCCGAGCTGACAATACAGAGAGGCTGGGTAAATCCTTATGATAATCCTACCAGTCAGTTAAGCTCAACGGTAAAGCAATCCTCTGACATGGTAAGCGGCACTGCACAACAATAAAGACAAAAAAACCATTGATTTCTCAATGATTTTACTCTTTAATTGGTGCGGAGTAAGGGACTTGAACCCCCACGTCGTTGACACTAGATCCTAAGTCTAGCGCGTCTGCCAATTCCGCCAACTCCGCAGATTAATGGAAATTAATAAGAATGGTGCGCCCGGAGGGGTTCGAACCCCCGACCTTTTGGTTCGTAGCCAAACACTCTATCCAACTGAGCTACGAGCGCATGCTTTTATTTTATAAGCTTTGTGCTTTCAAAGTTACAATAAACATTATAATAAACTATAATACTTTAGTCAATGTATAATTGTTCAAGTCAAAATATATGATAACCGCAAATTTCCTATATCATTCAATGAAAGAGCGTATTGATAATACAATACGCTCAATAGTTTATATATATCCCTTCAACTTCTAAAAACTTGATGAACAAGAAGCTTCTGAGATAAATTCTGATGCTTCTGCCTTCCATTGATCTTATGTTTTTTGCCGTATATACCTCGATTCCTTCTATTTCGTGTTTTTCAAAAGCTTCAGACTGCCCGGGCTTTCCCAACTCAACTGTCGGGACTTTTACACTGCATCAGCCGCCTGACAATCTGATGTAGATTGTTACGGCATTTACATTCTTACTCCTTATATAATCCAGAGCTTTACTGTCAATGAGGATACTCATACCATCACCTCACATATTTTATAGCTCTATTATATCATAATTACTCCGTATTAAAAATCATTTTCCGATTCAGCAGCCTCAATCTGAGATTTTCTCGATCTTGAAATTATCATAAAGCCCAAGAGCATCAACAGCAGCGGTATTATGCTTCTGCTAATGGAATAGTACAGCTGTCTGGTATCTATGCCTAAGAACTCATAAAGATGTGAAAACTGCAGCGCATTTGTGAAGCCTAAAAGTCCTGCTACCAAAATGCCGACACCCACATACTTCTTGTATTTGATAATAAAGCCATAATCAATCACTTCACTGTCTTCAACAGGAACGTCTTCTCTGTATCTTCTTCTCATCTCGTAGGCATCAAACATGCTGAAGAACCAAATAGGTATTACCAGCACAGGAATCAGCGATTCCATATATATATAAGCTCCTATAGGAAATATTGCAATAAAGCCCATCATCAGCTGAAAGCCTCTTTTAAGCAGGCCCAGACTCATATGTGCAGCTCCCGGTATGCAGGCAAGTATGAAGAAAAAGAAGCCGTTTATTCTATCTCTTTTCTGCAATTTGTCTTTACCTTTAAACAGTGCCTGTTCTACACAGGGTTTGCATATTCTGTGTCCGCCAACTACCTGCATACATTCCTCGCAGATCGGCATTCTGCATTTATCACAGATATATTTCGCTTCTTCATTGATGTGACTATAGCAATTCATTCTATTTTCCTCCCTTTATTTGCGTTTCTATTCTTCCAAATATTCCATTGAGATTGATAAGTTTTCCGGTAAGATTGCTTACACCTCTGTTTATATAATTCACCGGCTGTGCCACCTTGCTGCTTATGGAGTTCACCGTATTATGCAAACTGCTCTGGGTTGATGAATCTCCAACACTAATTGGTGAGAAATTAAGCAGTATCATCAAGATTCCCGCAGCAACCATACTCATGCCAATGTTTGCAAGGTTTCTCAGCTTCTTCTTTTTCTCATCCTTATATTTTTTGAGATTGACAGATGCCATTATTCCGGCTGTAAAGTTTGCAGGAAGCTGTATCATGGGAAAGCATTCGTCGTAAATCGCTTCAATTATTTTGAGCTCATGCAGCTCCTTCCGGCAGTCCGCGCATTCCTGTCTATGCTCGGCAAGCACCTTTTTCTCAAACTCATTCATATTGCCCTTTACAAAGCTGTATAATCCTGTTTTATGCCTGTCGCAATTCACGATATTCACCTCCCAGCATCGTTTCGCTTAAAATGGATTTTATCATGCTCTTTGCCCTGTACAAGCGTGTCTCAACTGTTTTCTTCGGCACTTCCAATACTTCTGCTATTTCATTAGTGTTCATATCTTCCATAAAGAACAATATTAGTACGGTTTTATATATTTCCGGCAGCTTCTCCAAGGTGTTTACTATCTGCTCTTTATATTCCTGTTTGATAACTATAGCCTCCGGGCTGTCACCCTCATCGCAAATGGTATCAAGAATGTCAATGTTTTCTCCATCTGCCCAAAAGCTTGAGGTTATATTTTTTTTGTTTTTTCTGGTCCAGTCGATACAATGATTGACTGCTATCCTGTAAAGCCAGGTAGAAAATCTTGCCTGCTCCTTATACTTATTCAGATTATTATATAGCTTTATGAATATTTCCTGAGTGATATCCTTTGCTTCCTCGTAATCATGAGCATAGCCATAGGCGGTTGAAAAAACTTTATTCTGATATCTTTCTACAATGTCAGAATACAAAGATGTCTTTCCATTAAGTATATGTATGATTATTTCTTCATCCCTCAATCTATCACCGCCTTCAGCCTACTCATCAATTATGACGAATACTATACTTATTATACTTCAAAACTTCCAAGCTTTTTAAAAAAAAGCAGATATTTTTCAATATCCGCTAAGATTTTATATCACTGTCCTTCACTCATATCCTTCAGTACAGGCTCCTGATATCCCTATATTTCTTTTATACTTCCCAGTAGAAATTCAAGACCCTCTGCTATAGTCATCTGGGCATCGAAAAACGTGTGCCCCCCTGAAAACTCCTTATACTTAACCCTGTATCCCTTATCCTTCAATATTTCGTACAGCTTAAGATTTGCATTTAAATGCTCTTCAAACTTTTCGAATTCTCCTAAAGACATGTATATTTCCAAAGGCAGCTTATCTGCTTCTTCAAAATATTTCACCAGTGCAGGCTCCTTATTCTCCTCATCATATCCCCAGTAAAATGCTCCTGATTGTGACAGCACCTTTCCAAATATACCAGGATAAAGATAACCCGCATACCCTGCTGTAAGCCCTCCTGCACTGAAGCCTCCTATTAGTGTTTTGGCAGGATCATCCGAAATTCTGTATCTGCTTTTCGCCCAGTCAGTTACTTCCCTTGCCAGGAAATCTATAAATCTTTTATTCAATCTGAGTTCTTCTGTTCTATTATTCCTGTTGTCCAGAAAAACACAGTATACAGGCGGTATAATCCCTTGAGAAATCATACCGTCAAGTATTATGGGAAGCTTTGTCTCATAAACATACTCCCAGCCATCCATAAAAATCATCATGCCTGCAGGCTCCTTAAAGCCTTTGTGGCCGGCAGGCTCGTAAACCCAAACCCTTCTGCTGTTACCCAGTATTTCACTGCTTATATCCGACTGCACTACAATCCCCCTGTCAGAAGCAGCTTTCCTGTTCAGGTATTCGCATGGCTTGAAGCCTGGAAGCTCCACCATGGATTCTCTTTTATACAGTACACAGTACTCTCCCGGGTTAAGCTCGTCATCTACACAGGTAATCACATTGTCATTAAACGGATCAAGCCTTACGTCCATATCCTCAAAATTATCATCAGGCTTTGCATTTACATAGAATACATATAGTGATCTGGCATCTATAGGTGCCTTACAGGTCTTATACCATACATCGGTCCCCTCAAGCTTCTCCATTTTCATCACATCAGAGCTCATACCAAACAACTCACCAAAGACCTCCATAGTCTCAATGCCACCTTCATCCTTCCATATGGCTGTAACATATACATTTTTATCGTTGCCTTCAATGCTTTCAATAATAGGCGCGCCATTTTTACTTATTTCTTCCCAAAAGCTTATTAATGCAGCCTCTCCATTTTGTCGGAAGTCCTTTTGTAATTTATTTATTCTTTCACTTATTATTGTTTTATTCATTTTTTACCTCCAAAAAATAACTGCAAGCGAGCAACATCGCTTGCAGCCGAATATTATCTAAAATGAAAAATACCGTGCAAACAGCACGGTATAAGCAAATTTGGATATTTAACTAACTCGCTGTTGTTCTTAATTTTCCGCAGCTTAAAAAAGCACTATATGTGCATCTAAGCCTTGGTTTAGTATTTTACTATACTAATAAAACTAAGAACATGATCATCATTGCAAATTCCTCCAGAAACCATAAAGTAATCATTGGGTTTCCACTAAAATAATAGCATAGAGGAAAGTAATTGTCAATCAAGGCTTTTTAATTAAATCAATTATATCGTAGTAATCCTTTATGTACATTTCGGTAATCTCTATAAGCTTATCCCTGGAATATAGAGAATACTCATCTTCAACAGCTATTACTCTCATACCCGCGCTTATCCCTGCTGTAGCTCCTGCCAGAGTATCTTCAAAGACAAGGCATTCTGAGGGCGAAACATCTAAATCTTCCGCTACCTTGAGATATACATCCGGATGAGGCTTCCCCTTTGGCACCTCGCAGGAAGTACGCACTGAATGAAAGAACTCCCTTATATGATGTCTGTCAAGCATGTACTCTACAAGCTCTTTGGAGTTGCTTGTGGCTATGCCCAGCTTAAGACCTCTGTTATGCAGCAGACGGATCAGCTCTGAAGCTCCCTTTTTCATTCTTACCCTGTTTCTATAGAAGTCCTCCGCCATAACACGCCATTCATCCTTAATGTCTTCTATACTGTCCGGCAGGTCAAATCTCTCTTTAAAATATATTGCAGTCTCGGTATAGCTTAACCCCTCTATACCTGCTTGAAGATTTTCAGGCAGCTCAATACCCCTTTTGCCTAGAAACTCAATATCTACCTGTCTCCAAATCCACATGGAGTCAACTAAAGTTCCATCCACATCAAAAATTACTGCTTTTGTATTATCTAACATATGTATCTCCTTTGCAGACTAATGACCAATAATCAAGAATCAATAATCAATTATCAATTATCAAGAATTTACTATCATAAATAGCGGAGCTTTACTGAAATATTTTCAATTGATAATTGTTAAATGTAAGTTGTCAGCCGTCATCCACCGGCAAACCAGATTTCCGATTTCTGATTTCTGTATAATATATTATCAGTATTTCCCTGGCTTTTCAATTCACACAAAAAGAAAAAGCCCTGTGAGGCTTTATCTTATCTCTATACTTCCATTGCTGGTCTCAAGCTCTATACTGTATTGACCATTTCCTGTTTTACCTTCTGCTGTTACCCTTGAGCCTGATTTCTTCACATTGAATGCTCTGTCGGTGTCTATGCTTCCCATACTGGTTTCAGCAGTTAAAGTACAGTTATCAAGGCTGTCGGATTCTATTTTGATGCTTCCAAAGGATGTCTTCAGCTTTGCATCTCCTTTTATATTATATGCTTCAATGCTGCCGTTATTGCTTCTTGCCACCAGATTTCCCTCTATGTCTTCAGCTTTTATGCTGCCAAAGGAGGATTCCAGTTCTGTTCTTCCTGATACGTTTTTTGCACTGACCTTTCCGTTCTTACTGTTAGCTGTAAGATCACCATTAATGTCTTCAGCTTCTATTGAACCAAATGAAGTTTCCAGTTCAGCAGTGCTTATATTCTTTGCTGTTATTTTTCCATTTTTGTTATCTACCACAGTTTTGCCGCTTATGTCTTCCAGCTCAATGCTTCCGAAGGAGCTGTTCAGTGTTACATCGCCGTCTATATCATATATTTTTGTCTCTCCGTATTTGTTATCAACTTCAACATTGGCATTAATGCCTTCAACCTGAACATTGCCAAATTTCTCATCAATCTCAACCTTTGCTGTTTTCGGCACGTAGATAACATAATCAATCATTGCCCTTGCAAAGTCCTTTTTCTGTGCATCAGTAGGATTCTTAGTTGATATTTCCGTAGTAGTGCCTTCACTGATAACTATTGCTTCCTTTGCATACTCCTTTGCCTTTGCCTCATCATTGCACTTGACTGAGACCACAGCTTCAATCTTAATGCTGCTGCCATCGGATGGAAGTATCTTTACCTGACCCATTGTATTATCAACTCTTACTGTATTTACACCATAAGCTGATGATATATTTTCCTTGCTGAAGTTTTCTCTTATCTGAGTATCATATCTTACCCCATCTATTATTGTATTCCCGTCAATCTTAAACTCAAAGGGGAAGTCAAGGTTTATAAAGCTTACTCCGCTGGATATTACAGCTACTATTATTATAAATGCTATAGCCAAGCCGTCTACACCAATTTTTGTATTTCCATTATCAGCATTTTGAATAACCATGTATACTATCATTTCAATACCAAGACCAATCAAAAGAATCGGCCAATATTTCAAAACTTCCTTCATGGCTATATCGGTAAAATTCTGTGCCAGCCACAAACCGCCTGCAGCTATTAAGCCTGCAGCCAGTGTAATGGTCCCTACCTTTCTTTTTATCATTTAAGTCCCTCCGTTTCATTTTATGAATAACAAGTACTAAAGCTTGAAAACGCTTTAGACCTTTGCTTAATTGTGATAATGAACCCTGTTTATTATAAATCTCTTTGAAGTTCCTTATCTATATCTATTTACGAAACGAAGTCAAAAAGGTTTGATGGTTTTATAATTTTTTGCATAAAAAATTGCAGGTATAATACCTGCAACCAAAAATCTAGTAGCTGCCCGAATCTCTTACATCCACTCCGGAATGCTTAAGCTCAGCAATAAGATGATCAACATTCTTTGAATCTACCTTCATTATTATCTGCTTTGTATTTATAATACCGGAGTCAAAGACGCTCATGGCTTCAATGGAAACTCCATGATGCTTCACTATGTTGGCTATCTTTGCTATTTGTCCTACGAAATCAGGAGCAATAATGTAAAGTCTGGTTCCTTTATTGTCTACACCCATAGTATCTGCAAATGCATTAAGTACATCCGCTCTAGTTATTATACCTACCAGCTTATCCTCTTTGTCAAGTACGGGCAAGGCGCTTACGTCCTTCTCCATTAGGGTATAGACTGCTTTTTCAAGATAGTCAAGCTTTCTCACAAATGTAAAATCCCTGGTCATCAGTTCCTCAACCAGTTTATCCTCCACCAGATCCATTCCCTTTTCTCCGCAGAAATACTGATTGATAATGTCTTCTTTGGCTATAATCCCCAGCATCTTTCCGTTTTCAACTACGGGCAAATTGGAAAATCTGTGCTGCTGCATCAGGTCCAATGCCTTTAAAGCAGTAGTTTTAGGTGACACTGTCACAGGATTCGGAGTCATTCTGTTGGACACATACATTTACATCCCTCCTGAATGGTAATTGCTTCTATAATTCTAGCAATAACTATAAAAACCTTTCTGATATTCAATTATTATAAGATTATTTTTATCCTCCGCTTACTGGAGACAAAAACATCACTACATCTCCATTCTTCAGCTTAGTTCTTAATCCCTTAAGTTCATTCATATTCCTGTCATTAATAAATATTACAGAATTTTTTAGCTTTTCATGCTTTGCCGTTTCATACTTTCGAGAAACTGCAGTTAGTAATCCGGCAACGTCCTGAGCTTCCAACTCAATACTGCTGACCCCCAGCTCCAGCCTCATGATTCCAAAAAATCTTACCTTTATCAATTACAGCCCCCCAGTCAAACCCAGACTTGAAACCTTTATCTTTGTGGGTATCCCACTTTTATTCCAGCCTCTCGCTCTATAGTATTTCTTTTTTAATGCATCCAGAGGAACTCTGGTCCTTGCATTGCCTGATATCTGCATTTCCTCCTTCAGACGCTTCGGCAGATTATCATCATCGCAGGTTAATCCCATTCTTATGTTAAAAAGTCTTTCCAGATTATAACCTCTTTCGCCTATTTTCTTGAATTTACCTATATTCATTTTTATGCCGGTTGCAGCCTCCAATGCGACTGTGTGAGGAAATATGGACGGCATATTTACCGCAAGTATTCCGGGAAACCTATTAGCTATATTAATGAAGGCTCCTGAATATTTCATAAGCTTATTTGCAATTATTGTGATTCTGCTGTTTGGCTTTAAGGCTAAGGGTGCCGGTATCATCGAATATGTTGTAAACAGACAGCTCCCAGCTGCCGATACAGCCTCCATTATATCCTGGAACATCATGGTAAGTGCGCCCTTTGATTTAGTTGTGTATGGATCCATACTAAGCCCGAGCCCCTCAAGAACTACAAGATAACCTCCGTTGAGATGGCAGCCTCCTCTGTTCGATACTGCATAGCCCAGCCCTTGACCTACTGCCCCTCTTGGCTCATAGGCTGCAAGCTCAAGCCCCTTGGAATGTATGGCAAACTCCTTGCCTCCGAATTTCTCGGAGATTCTTTTACTTCCATCAGCTAGAATGCCGCCTATTCCTCTTCTATGTGCAATATCCTCAAAGAGTTCTGACAGATTATCTGTTTTTCCGAACTCCAATCCGTTTTTCCATATTCCTCTTTCATTTAATTCCATGGCAAATGCTATTGTACTACCGCATGAAATGGTATCCATGCCCAGTTCATCAAGCTCATAGTTCCATTTCAGTATTAGCTCTAAATCATTGTTTTCTATATTGGGACCCAGAAGCCCCAATGTCTCTACCTCCGGTCCCTTTACCACCTTTCCGTTTACCTCCACCATTCTTGCACATTGAATAGGGCAGGTTACACAGCCCTTGTTTTTCACAAGGTACTTCTCAGCCAGGTATTCTCCCGAAACCTTTTCAAAATCTTCATATTGGCCATACTTGTAGTTGCGTGTCGCAAGCATTCTTCTTGCATGCATGCTGCTTAATAGTCCGGCAGTTCCAAGCTTCGGAAGCTGAACACCTGTCAGGGGATGATCCCTGAGCTGCTTAACCCAGTTTTTGTTTATTTCTTTAATTCTTTCACGGTTGCTGGCTTCAGCGGATTTGGTTCCTGATGCCACTACCGCCTTCAGATTCTTGGAGCCCATTACAGCTCCCACACCTGCTCTTCCCGCTGCCCTTTCCTCACTGAATATGGAAGCAAACAAAACCATGTTTTCACCAGCCGGCCCAATAACTATTTTGCCGTTTTTGCCGCCGATGTGCTCCTGCACTTCACCTGTTTTCATGCCCCAAAGCTCTGCTGCTGAGTGAAAGCTGACCTGGTCCTCCACTATCTCCACCCATACGGGCTCTTCTGCCTTACCTGTTATTATCAGTGCATCATAGCCTGCTTTTTTTAAAAAAATACCAAAATTACCTCCGCAGTTGGAAGAGGCTATAAAGTTTGTAAGGGGTGACAGGGTTGATATGTTGAACCTGCTGGAGCTGGGCGCACCTGTACCTGTAAGCGGTCCTGTTGTTATCACCAGCATGTTCTCCGGAGACAGGGGATCTATTTTCTCTTTTATACTGTCATATAATATTTTGGCAGCCATTATTTTTCCGCCAAGATATTTTCCTCTGTCTTCATCAGTCCATGGATACTCGCTAACTTCCCTTGTAGTAAGGTTCAGTTTCAGGACCTTGCCCATATATCCGCCTAAACTAGTACTCATGTTTTCACCTTCCTATAATGCCTTTTTCAATATTCCCAGTATATCTTTAATATCTGCTTCCTTCGGATTTGTAATTATCGCACCGTCATTCAATGCCTTTTCTGCTATTCTATCCAAATCATTTTCTGTTACATTTACTTCACTTAGTCTGGTAGGCAAGCCGCATTTTTCATTATACATACGCAGCATACCCTTTATTATCTCCACACTTTTGCTGCCTCTGTCCTGTTTGGCGGTACACGAATAAAGCTCGGCTCCCCCTAAAGGAAGCAGCAGCTCTCCATAGGAATCCTTCAAAGCATCCATGTTATATTCCATGCAGTGAGGCAGCAGTATACCCATTGCATCTCCATGAGCAACATGGCATTCTCCCCCGCACGCATGTCCTATTGCATGTACCAATCCTACCATGGAATTGGAAAATGCAGCTCCTGCCATAAGCGATGCATTGGCCATTGCAAGACGCGCCTTCTCATCACTGCCGTTTTCTACCGCCAATGGCAGATACTCCCTTATTAAATTTATTGCCGCAAAGGAATATGCATCACTAAGCGGATTTTTCTGAATGCAGCTATATGCTTCTACTGCATGGCATAGTGCATCCATGCCTGTGGAAGCAGTGATTCTTGCAGGCAGTGACTTTGTCATCCGCGCATCAAGCACTGCTACATCCGGCAGCAGATTATATGATATGAATTCCATCTTCACATTCCTGTCGGGGTTGGCAATAACCGCCACCAGTGTAGCTTCTGACCCCGTCCCCGCCGTTGTAGGAACTGCAATAAACGGAACTCTGTCTTTTCTTTTTAGTATCTCATTGCCCATAAAGTTCATAATATCATCAGAGTTCTGAGATATGACAATTCCAAGACCCTTTGCAGTGTCCAATACCGAGCCTCCCCCTACTGCGATTATGGAGTCACAGCCTTTTTCCCTGTAAACCTTGGCTATATCGTTTACAACCTTTATAGAGGAATCTGCAGGTATATCCTCGTATATACAGCCTATTTGCATATTTAAATCCTTAAGAGCGCCAACCACAATTCCGGTCAATCCAAATTTGACCAACATACTGTTTGTTAATATAATGGGTCTTTTAGCGCCAAGATTGCTAAGCTCATAGGGTATATTTTCTATAGCACTCTTACCCGACAAAATCTTTACAGAATTCTGGAACTCATAGTAATTTGGCAACATTGCACATACCTCCATGTCTATATTTCAGTTATTTTACCTTCTACTATATATCGTGCAAAACAAGTTGAAGCAATTGCTGCTTTGTCTGGTTGCGTGGTGTGAAATTCAGATTGACAAACAATCAGAATATCACTGCGAGGTGACGCGGTTACGAAGTCTTTTCCCCGAAGATTCCGAAGGAACCACCTCGAGGTACTGTAAGTACGCCCTTGAGTGTTTGAAAAACACCCTCGAAACCAAATCTCTGTCCCCTGTCCCCTGCTCATAGCCCAACCCCACCACTAGTAGCCAGCAGCCACTTGGCATTAAAAGCCAAGCAATATATGCCTATACATCCTCAGACTGCTTACTTCCTTATCAGGTATACGCTTCAGTATTTTTCTGCTGATAAAAGGCGGGAATAAATACCCCTCTACTATATTCATTATCCTCACTATGGACATTCCCTTGAATATATCGCCCTTCATAATAAACCTGTGCTCAGCAAAGGCTTTTGCCACACTTATGCGTCCCGTCATAACCATAAATGCTGCTTCAATATTCTTAAAGCATATTACTATATCTGCTTCATCCTCAGATAATTTACCTTTGCCGGAAGTCAGTCTGCCGCCCTCCCAGCATATATACCTTCCTGTGTCATTGTGATCTGATTTAAGTATGAAGCTGAAGCCTTCATTCCAATTCATAAGCTCTTGCTTTACTCCGCTGTCCAGCAATGACCCTGATATAATCCCTTTTGACATAAAGAGCATAATAATTTTGATTAGTACTCTTTTTACATTTTTACTTATCAGAGTAAGCATACTAAGCACCATGTATCCCCCTTTCGATTTATTTTATGGATTTAGCAAATATCCATGAAGCCTTATCAAAGTCCAAATCATCAAAGCCCAGAAGCATTTGTATCTTAAAACCGTCTGCAGCTGCCAATATTGCCTGTGAAACAGACGCAGCGTCCTCCACCTTACCTCCGAAAAGCTTTGTCAAACTGTCTTCTATCATTCCCCTCCACTTTTTATAATCCTCTACAAACCTTATTTTTAGTTCACTGCTGCCGATAACAGCTTCTTTTAGCAAGTAAATATGAAGCTTCATATATGTACTGTCCTTGGTAAGCTCCTTAAAGGTCATCTCCAATATTTTCCTTGGATCAGCTGTTTTCTTATTTCTGTAGCTTTCATTGACAAGATTCATAATCTGTTCAGTTATTTTTTCCAGATGCCTTTCTGCTATGTCAAATATCAAATCACTCTTTGAGGAGTAATAATAATAAAGTGTACCTTTACTTATTCCCGCTTTGCCTGCAATATCAGCAAGAGAAGTATCCTTTACACCCTTCTCTATAATAATTTCCTCTGCTGCATTCATTATTTTTTGGTAGCTCTCATTATTAAGCTTATTCAAATACATCCCTCCAATCAGTCGGCCAGCTGGCCGAACCATTAAAAATATATTATCATAGTTTGAAAAACTATACAATGCATTTTAATCTATTTATAATATACTCATGCCAGGTGTATATTTCCTAATATGAGTAAAAAATAATATTTAAAATACTGAGATATTATAAACGACTGCAATTAAGCATATGTTAAAGCTCAACTATGTGTTATACTTGATATATATAAATCTCTCGTCTATTAAGAATAATTTTCAAAATCTCATTGTATTTTTTACGAAAATCTGTTTATATGAAATTATACATATAGTTGAAAGGATGATTTTATGAATTATAAGATTATTGCCGATAGCAGCTGCGATCTTAATGATGAACTCAGAAAACAACTGGATATCAAGCTTGTACCTCTTACACTCAGGTTGGAGGATCGCATTTATATAGATGATGAAAGTCTAAACTTACCTGAGTATATAAAGGATATGAACCAAAGTAAAACCTCTCCTAAGACCTCCTGTCCTTCACCCAATGACTTTATGGAGCATTATGAAGGAAATGAAAGTGTTTTTGTTGTTACTCTTTCCTCCAAGCTGAGCGGTACATACAACAGCGCTGTTCTTGCAAAAAGCATGATTATGGAGAATATAAGCAATAAGTTTATCCATGTTTTTGACTCATTAAGCGCATCTGTAGGTGAAACACTGATATGCCTTAAAATAAATGAGCTTGCAAAAATAAACCTCAAGGAAAATGAAATAGTAGAGAAAGTAACTGGCTATATAAAGGAAATGCGTACCTTCTTCCTATTAGAGAGCCTTGAGCATCTGGCGAAAGCCGGAAGGCTCAATCCCATTGTGGCCAAAATCGCTTCTATGCTGTCCATCAAGCCTATTATGGGTTCTGACGGAGACGGCAATATTAAGCTTTATGATAAGGTTAACGGCTATAAGAGAGCATTCAAAAGAATGATAGACACTATAGGAGAAGAAGGTATAAGACTTGAGGAGAAGGTGCTTGGTATCGCACATTGCAACTGTCTGCAAAGAGCAGTAGAGTTCAAGGAAGAGGTAATGAAAAAATATAAGTTCAAGGATGTATTTATTGTTGAAATGGCAGGGCTAAGCTCTACTTATGCAGATGACGGCGGCTTAGTAATAGCATTCTGATTTCAATACAATATAAAAGCCAATGAACACTTGAAAATGTGCATCATTGGCTTTTTTTATTTGCTTACCATCTGGCATCGTGCTCTTCTACGCATCCGAATAAGTTTGTAAATGCATACTTGTTTTTTCCATCTGCAGTGAAATATCCTGAAAAACTGCCAAATATCTGATGAAGCTCAGACTTGATGATAACATAATTATTCTTAGCCAGCCTATGATATACAGGCTCAAACTCGGCATAGAAGCTGTCTGAATCCACAGAGGCTATGGTCCATGCCTTCAGCTTGTTCTGCTTATCGTATCTGAATTCCGCATCAACATCAAGCTTATAAAGCTTATTATTTATGTAGAAAGCATTCTCATTTGACCCTGTACCGTCAGTCCATCCCCCTCCAATATTGAAGCCTATCCTGTCGCCATTGTGAAAGGATGAACAGCTGGCCCAATTCCAAAAGGATTTATATGGCCATTTCCCTCTGCCGTAATCCAAGCTGGCCAATGTATCTTTTTTTTCAAATTTTATTGTTTCTTCTCCAGCTCTTATCCAGCCCTCAGCAGGCAGACAGTTTTGCTTAGATGTAAAATGAAATCTGCTTTTATCCCAAGGTATTACCACATTCAAGCTCTGCTGATCCTCGCTCACATCAATAGTAAACTCAAGAGACAGCTCCTTCCTGGAATCTCTGAACATAAATTGATTGCAGCCGGCATTTATTATTATACTATTTTCAAATCTTTTCACTTTTATGTTCACATTTTTCCCTGTAAAGCAGCAGTCTCCATAAACCGTATCAGACAATACACAGGAGGCTTTATTAATGGCGTTTACGGATGTCTCATACAATCTGTTGCTTGACTTATCAAGTATATAAAGAAAAGCTGTTCTGATATATCCCATATCTGTTATGGCTACAGTAACATAATATTCATCGTTAAAAACAGACCAATAATCCCATTTTTTGCTTCTAAAACTATCTTTTAATAAGTTGCTTCTATGAAGAGGTTTTTTTGACCATCCTATGCTGTCTTCCTTAAGATATCCCCTTTTATCGCACAGCTCTACAAATCCACAGATTTCTTTTTTTAAGTAGCTTCTTTTATCCATTGTACTCACCTGCCATTTCTAAAAACTTGTCTGGACATCCTGATAAGTTAATCATTACCTTTTTATAACAATACCAGCTTTATACGTTTATGTCAAAGCCTTATCTCAGTAATTATTCCGTAGGGGCTAGCCCTGATATGCATACACATGGTAGTAATTTCTGCAGTACATGTGTTAAAATATAATGTATATACTGTCTAGTGATATGGGGGGCATATTATGTTAAATCTTCCCGGTTATATAATCAACAGCAGAGTTTATGAAGGGAAAAAGACCTTATTATACAGAGGCATCAGGGAAATTGACGGTGCAAGCGTGCTTTTTAAATTTCTCAAGGATGAATACCCAAGCATGCTTGATATTGCAAAGTTAAAGTATGAGTTTGAGATAAATAAAAGAATTCATGGTGACGGCATCGTCTATATATACTCTATTGAGCAGTTTAACAATACTCCTGTTCTTGTAATAGAGGATTTCGGCGGTGAATCATTAAAAAGCTTTATAAGAAAAAAAACCATGGATCTCAAAAGCTTTATTCTTATAGCTAAAATGCTGGCTAAAGCACTTGTCAATATACATAAGCATAACGTAGTCCACAAGGACATCAATCCCAACAATATTATTATCAATCCCAATACATTCGAAACAAAAATAACAGATTTCGAAATAAGCACTTTTCTATCAGATGAAAATCAAGCCATCGATCACTTCAGCGGTCTTGAGGGTACACTGCCGTATATATCCCCTGAGCAAACAGGAAGAATGAACAGGCCAATAGACTGCAGGGCTGATTTTTATTCTCTCGGTATAACCTTCTATGAAATGCTGAGCGGAAGCCTGCCATTTACTTCTGATGATGCACTGGAGCTGGTTCATTGCCATCTTGCCCGTGAGCCTTTACCTCTATATTTATGCAACCAGTCAATTCCAAGACAGCTTTCTGATATAGTAATGAGACTTATGGAAAAGAAGCCTGAGGACAGGTATCAAAGCGCATTAGGCTTGGAGCATGATTTGGGAATTTGCTTGAAAATGCTGGAGGATACAGGTACTATACAGGATTTTGCTATTGGTGCAAATGACACCTCTGACAGATTTCATATACCTCAGCATTTAATCGGCAGAGAAAAGGAAATGGATAGTCTTATAGCTTCATTCAGACGTGTTTCAAACGGAAGAACAGAAATGGTTTTGGTAACAGGCTTTTCAGGCATCGGTAAATCAATGCTGGTTAAGGAAATGCACAGGCCTGTCAGTGAAAAGCACGGATATTTTACTTCGGGAAAATATGAGCAAATAAATCAGAATAAGCCTTATCAAGGTATAATCAACGCTTTTCAAAGGCTTGTAATCCAGATACTCTCAGAAAAAGAAGAGATGCTTAATATATGGAAAAACAGGCTTACTCAGGCTCTTGGCGTAAATGGGGGCATTATAACCAATGTAATACCTGAACTGATTGATATAATCGGTACTCAGCCGCCAGTTCCTGAGCTTCCTTCATCCGAGTCACAGAATAGATTTATCATGGTCTTTAAAAGCTTCGTAAGAGCTTTTACATCAAAAAACCATCCTCTTGTGATATTTCTTGATAACCTGCAATGGGCTGACTTGTCATCTCTGAAGCTGATAGAGGCTTTAATGGCAGATAATAATCTTAAGTATTTACTGCTGGTAGGCGCATATAGAGATAATGAAATCCAAGATAATCATCCCATATATACTGTAGTTGAGAACATTAAGAAAAGTAAGATAAAGGTCAGCAGGCTCAACCTGCTTCCCCTCAACCCGGAAAACATAGGCGAGCTTTTGAGTGAAGCATTTTCATGTGATATTGAAGCTGTACTTCCTCTTGCTAAGCTTAGTCATAAAAAAACCGGCGGAAATCCGTTTTTCCTCAATCAGTATCTGTATAATATATATAAATGCAATCTGATAGCCTTCAATCATACAGCCGGAAAATGGGAATGGAGCCTGGATACTATAGAGCAGACTGACGTAACAGATAATGTTGTATATCTTATGGCTGAAAAAATAATGATGCTTACAATGAATGGCCAGAAGCTGGTGCAGCTTGCAGCATGCATCGGAAACACCTTCAGGCTGTCCATATTGGCTGCAATATACGAAAAATCTATAACAGAAACAAATACTGACATGGTTGAGGTTATCAAAGCAGGAATAATAGTCCCGCTTGGAAGTGACTACAAGTATATGAGTGATACTCTGCACAATACAGAAATTGATGCAGAATTCAAGTTTTTTCACAATAAAATCCAGCAAGCAGCATATTTAATGCTTGACGAAGAAATTAAATGCAGAATACACAAAAAGCTGGGCAGGCTGATACTTGAAAATCCAACGGGAAAAAGTGAAAACAAGATAGATCCATCCAGTATTTTTGAAATAGTGAATCACCTTAATCTCGGGATAAAGTGTGAGTATAATCGTAGTGAGCTAAACAATATAGCTTCTCTTAATCTTAAGGCAGGAAAAGAATCCAAAAAAACTGCCGCTTATCAGCATGCACTGAACTATTTGCAGTCAGGTATAAAACTCCTTCAGTCGGATTCATGGAGTAAGGACTATGAGCTGTCTCTTTCGCTCTATACCGAAGCCGCAGAGGCAGCCTGTTCAGTAGGAAGCTTTGAAGAAATGGAGGGCATGGTAAATGAGGTTCTCAATCATGCAGACAAGCTTTTAGACAAAATAAGAGTATTTGAAATACTTATACAGTCCTATATAGCCAGAAACATGTATATTGATGCAGTCAATACGGCACTCCAGGCTTTGGAGCATTTGGGCATTAAATTTACGCGTAAACCCGGCGCAGTAAATGTACTTGTAAGCGTCCTCAAATCGCAGATGGCGTTACTGGGAATGGATACCATAAAAATAATAGAGCTTCCCGATATGACAGATCCATATAAGCTTGCGCAAATGAGAATAATGTCCAGCGCCGGACTTGCAGCTTATTCTTCTTTGCCGGCTTATTTACCTATATTTGTATGCAAATCACTGGAAATGTCCATAAAGCACGGTAACTGTTCGCAGTCTGCAGTTGCTTATCTTGCTTACGGCTTTATAATGTGCAGTGTCTTCGGTATAACTGACAAGGGCTATAACTATGGTGTAATGGCCTTGGATCTTATGGAGAAAAAATATGATATCCGATACAAGGGCTATGCAAGATTCATTTTCAATACTCTCATCAGGCATTGGAAGGAGCACGCCCGAAACTCGCTGCTGCCGCTGCTTGATGCTTATCAATGCGGTCTGGATGCAGGTGACATTGAATCCTCAGCTTATTCCATTCACAACTACTGCTCAATTTCCTTTTTCATGGGATGCCAGCTGGAGGAGCTAAACCACCAAATGCAGAAGCACAGTGAAGCAATAAAGCAGCTGAATCATCGCCCTGCATATAATCTGAATGAGCTTTATCATCAGGTAGTGCTCAACCTGTGTTCATATACAAAGGATCCCTGTACAATTTCAGGTGAATGCTATGATGAGAGCAAAATGATTGCTGTTCATACACAGTCCAATGATGTAAACCTGCTGTTCAATCTATATTTTAACAAGGCAGTACTGTGCTATATTTTCGGTGATATTGACAAGGCACTTGATAACATCAAAACTGCAGAGCTTCACCTTGGTGGAGTGACAGGCACATATGCCTATGCCCTTTTCCACTTTTACAGCGGCATGATATGGATAGCAGCAGCCAGCATTTATAAATATAACAGTAAAGCAGAAGCTGACATGAAAATAAAGGGCAGCATCAAAAAGCTTAGAACCTGGGCAAAATCCTCTCCCAGTAACTTTCTGAACAAGTATTATCTGCTGCGTGCAGAATCCTACAGATATAGAAAGCGCCACATAAAGGCTATGGAACTCTATGATAAAGCTATTGCAAAGGCCAGAGAGAACTCACTCGTTCATGAGGAAGCTGTTGCAAATGAGCTTGCTGCACATTATTACATGGCTGTTTCCAAGGAGCGTATTGCCTACACATACCTCAGAGAGTCCCATTTCTGTTATATGAAATGGGGAGCAAACACCAAAGCTAAGGCTATGGAGGATAAATACGGTGAGCTCTTTTCTGTACAGCTTGGAAACCGAGAAATAGCATCGGCTACTGTCAAGAGTGAAACCTTCAGCACTACTCAGGCTCTGGATCTTAATACAATAATCAAGTCAACTCAGGCACTCTCAGGAGAGATTGTGCTTGAGGAACTGCTGCACAAGCTGGTAAAGATAATACTGGAAAACTCCGGTGCTCAGACTGTAATATTTCTGATGAGGAAAAACGGAGACCTGTATGTCGAAGCAGAGGGCAGTATTATTGATGACTCAATAACTGTGATGCATTCCATTACATTGGAACAGACAAATAAGATTTCCGAAAGCATAGTTAACTATGTTGCAAGAACTCATGATACCATAATACTTGATAATGCTTCAGAATCAAAGCTGTTTATTACGGATGCATATATAAATAAAAACAAGCCGAAATCTGTATTGTGTACACCAATAATAAACAACGGACGGCTGCTGGGCATATTGTATCTGGAAAATAATCTGATAACAGGAGCTTTTTCACAGGATAGAATAGAGCTGCTTAATATTCTTTGTACACAGATAGCGATTTCTATAGAAAATGCCAGCCTTTACAATAACCTGAGCTCTCATAAGGAGCATCTCGAAGAGCTGGTAAGAGAACGCACCAAAGAGCTTACAGAAGCCAATACCAAGCTGAAAAAGACTACAAGCAATATTCAGAATCTCTTAAATAATGCCGGACAAGGATTCCTGTCTTTTGGCAGAGACCTTTTCGTAAATGAAGAATATAGTGTGGAATGCAGAAGGATATTCAATGCAGATATAGAGCATATCAGCTTCCCTGCACTCATTTATCCCTGTGACAGCGAGCAGAGAGATGTATTAACTGACATCCTGAACAGCATCTTCAAGGAATCAAATCCTTCCAAGCGTGATGTGTATATGAGTCTGCTTCCCGAAGAAATAGTCATAAAAGACAAATACCTCAGTATGGAGTATAAGCTTATAGGAAACAGTATTGCAGACAATAGAGGCAGAACCTTAATGGTCATTATAACAGATATAACCGGCAAGCGTTATCTTGAACTTCAGATGGAAGAGGAAAGAAATACGCTTCAAATGATTGTTAAGGTAGTAGCCAACTATAATGACTTTATTGACTGTATGAAAGATTACATACATTTTTATAAGCATAAGACCCGCGAAATACTTGATTCAGGCAAGCCTTTAGATGAAATAGTATATGAAATATATAGAAATGTACACAATTTTAAAGGGAACTTCAGTCAGTTTGATTTTAAAAATACAATACTTAATCTGCATGAGATGGAAACGGCACTCTCCAATATCAGAAAGAATATTGCCGATATTAAGCTTAGTGATTTTAAACATTTAGTAGAAGACTATAATCTGATGAGCTGGATAGAACTTGACCTTTCCATATTGAAAAACATAATGGGAAATCAGTTTTTTGAACACGACAATCTTCTGAACATAGAAAAATCCAAGCTATTGGAGATAGAGAAAAATGCTATAGCGCTGCTATCTCCGATAGAAGGGCAAATACTACTGCCTCAGCTGAGGCAGTTAAGGTACAGGCCTTTTAAGGAGTTGCTGAAATCATATCCCGAATATGTAGCTAAGCTGGCTGAAAGGCTGGAAAAGCAGGTTTATCCTGTAATCATTTCCGGCGGAGAAGTGATGGTCGATACAGATAAATACAGTGCATTTACAAAATCACTTATACATGTATTCAGGAATAGTGTAGACCATGGCGTTGAGAGCTATGAGCAGCGTACAAGAAACGGGAAGCCTGAGCACTCCACTATAAGCTGCAGCATATCCAATACCGGCTCACAGATACATATTATTATTTCTGATGACGGTAAGGGTATAGATATTGAAAATATCCGCGAAACAGCCATATCAAGAGGTATAACAGACAATAAAAAGGCTGCGCAAATGACCGATGATGAGATATTAAATCTGCTTTTCGTAGAGGAGTTTACGACAAAACAGGATGCAAATGAGCTTTCAGGAAGAGGAATGGGGTTGTATTCCGTAAAGAGTGAGCTGGATAGACTTGGGGGCAGCGTAAAGGTATATACCAAGGCAAATGAAGGAACAGAATTTCACTTTTATTTACCTTACAGTAAGGCCGGAGCCCTGCCTGAAATCTCAACAATATCCTTCATGAATATGCTGTTGGAAACAATGAAACGATTCTTCTATCAGAACCTGGGCTTATCTGCGGCAGGAGCAGCGGATGCATGCTTTATATCAACTGATGAGCTTTGGCTGAAGCCCTATTCGGTACTTATAAATCTTAAAGGCGCTATCTGGGGCAAAGTAATTCTTAGTGCTGATGAAGACCTTAGCAAATCAATCCTCAACAGCTTTTCAATGAGCTCTATATCGCTTGATGAATCTAATGAAAGAGAATATATAGAGGATGTACTGGGTGAATGCCTTAATACGGTGCTGGGCAACCTGTTGAAGAGGCTTCAGGATCTGCAGGAGCTGGTTATTATAGAGCCTCCTACTGCAATTTATTCCAGGAATGCATGCCTGAAATACTCACAGTCTGACCTGAGAACCTGTGAGCTGGAAATAGACAATGGCAGAATAAGCATCAGCTATGTGAGAGACAGAGTATACTAACAAACAGGCACTATCCTTAATATAAAGATAGTGCCTGTTATGTTGTTATGCGCCGCTATTTACGTAACGCATCAAGCTGTGATTTTACTATATTAATATCCTTTATAGTCTCCCCATGACCAGGAATGATAATAGAGTAATTACCGTCTATAATATTGTTCAGCGTACTTTCCATTGTTGCCTTATCAACACTTACCTCATCCTTAACGGATTCTTCTGAGTTTACTACATCTCCTGCAATCAGTATTTTCTTTTCTATTATCTCAGCACTTATGTGCCTGTCACCAGAAAACCTGGGAGTCTCAATAAGCTTGATATTAAGATCACCAAGCTTTATAGTATGACCGTTCTTCACAATATCTGCATTATACACATAGACCTCGTGACCCATAAGAACTGTTATTCCGGCTGTGTGCTCCGGCATATCCTGTGTTATTACGATACCCTTGAGAGTTATTTTTTTCTTCTCCAGAAAGTTCAAAATATCATTAGCCTGCTCTATACTCTCACCAGTATCTACCAGCACTGCTTCTTTGCCTGATACTATAAGAGTTGCGTTGACGTTGCTTTGAGGTCCTACGCTTACGTATACACCTTCTGCAACCTCGTTAAGTCCGGCGTTCTGACCATATGAAGAGCCCAATATAACAGCCGTGACAGCAATCACTACTAGTACTGCAGATATAATGATTCCGGGTAATAATTCATTCCCTTTATTTGCTTTTGTACTTTTTTTATTCTTTTCTTTGTTTTTTGCGCTCATCTAAAGCTCCTCCTGAACTAATCATATAACATTGACCACTATATTATATCACAACTGATATAAATGCTGGAATACAAAAAGCATTGTAATAAACCGGTATAAATATTCTTTCCATTGTATGCCAACAATATTTGTGAAATAATAAAATTGACCGGTCAAAAATCCTTATGAAAGGAGATGATCAGAATTGATTAAAAGGATAAGGTGGTTTTCCACCTAAGCCTGAGAGGAGGCTATGCCTCCTCTTCCTTATTTGACTTTGTAACATAAATGTAATAAGCTGTTTTCTTACTATTTATTGACATTTTTACTATAATAAAATAAAATGATTATTGTATGGTATTAAAACAGTTGTTACCATATATATTTTGTAAGAGCTGGCTCAGCTGCTTACAAACAGGAGTGATGTATTATGATGACAAAAATGGTTATCTCATTAGAGGTGTCTGCATCATAACTTAATATTGCTGACTTCGCTTCAATAATGCCAGATTATTATGCTGGTGTTTTGTTGTGCTGTTCAGCGTAATTAAACCATCACCCAGGTTCTAATAAAATAGAAATTAACACACGATGGTTCGTGTGTTTTTTGATTTTGTCCCGTGGATGATTGTTTTCCACGGGATTTTTATATATAAATTTAAAATGGAGGTGAGCTTATGATATTGTCTGATGCAAATAATGTTGAGCAGGAAAATAAAAGGAGGAAACTATCATTGAGCTATAAAAACGGAAAAGATATTCTACCGGAAAGGCTTCTTAAGGAGCTTCAAAAATACATTCAGGGTGAGCTTATATATATTCCTAAAAACGACAATGTCAGAGCAGGCTGGGGTGAAAACAACGGAACAAGAAAGCTGATATCTCAAAGAAATCATGAAATATATATGCTCTATAAAAATGGATATACTGTCTATGAATTGACAGACAGATACAGCTTATCTGAAGACAGTATAAGAAAAATAATATCAAAAACAAATAAGGAATTAACAAAGCATGCTATATAAGGAGATTGATATATTAATGAATTTATACCAAATCGGCTGGAATGAGATATTCGAGAAAAGCTTTGAACCCTATTATTCACAGGGTTATAGTGCAGGAAGAGTAATAGCTGAGCATAAGAATATCTATAAGGTATTTACCGAGTATGGAGAAATACTCGCAGAGATTAGCGGAAAAATGCGCTTTCAAGCAGAAGAACAGGGGGATTTCCCTGCCGTAGGAGACTGGGTGGTATTAAGCATACGCAGTTCGGAAAGAAGTGCCACTATCCATGCCATACTGCCAAGAAAAAGCAAGTTTTCCAGAAAGACGGCGGGAGTACTGACTAAAGAACAAATAGTGGCTTCAAATGTTGATTCAGTTTTTCTGGTGACTTCACTGAACAATGACTTTAATTTGAGAAGGCTTGAGCGTTATCTCATTCTTGCATGGGAGAGCGGAGCAAACCCTGTCATTGTGCTGAGCAAGTCTGACTTGTGTGAAGATCTTGAAGATAAGCTTTCACAAATAGAAAGCATAGCCATAGGAGTTCCGGTGCATGCTGTAAGCAGCTTTTCAGGTGCTGGTATCAGCGAGCTGGAGCAGTACATGAGTACAGGCAGCACTATCGCTTTAATGGGCTCCTCAGGTGTTGGAAAGTCTACACTTATTAACCATCTCATAGGTAATGAAGTAATGAAAACCAAGGAGGTAAGAGAAGGTGACGATAGAGGAAGACATACTTCCAGTCATAGAGAAATATTCATGCTTGCAAATGGAAGCCTGATAATAGACACCCCCGGCATGAGGGAGATACAGCTTTGGGATGGCAACGAGGGCATAGCCGAAGCCTTTGAAGATATAGAAGAACTGTCAAAAAAATGCAGCTTCAGTGACTGCAGGCATGAAAAAGAACCCGGCTGTGCCGTACGGCAGGCAATACTTGACGGCAGTCTGGCAGAGGAAAGATATGAAAGCTATAAAAAGCTCCAGAAGGAAATAGAGCACATTGAAAGAAGACAGCAGGCTGTAATGAGAAAAGAGAATAGGAAGGCACAGAAGAAAGCTGTTAATGCACCAAGGGATAAGAGCTATAAAAGGATGTATGAATAAGCACCTCCAACCATGAGCCTCCAGTCTCAGATAATTGTATGACAAGGGCTTCGAAGTGTTTATTAACTGAAACTCAAACATATATTTACAAGCAATCGCCATTCCGGCGGCAAACGGCTGGCAGCTAAAACTAAAAATCCGATCTACCATCGGATTTTTAGTTTTTTTATCATGTAGCTTGTTACGGGTATCATATACAGATAAAATGCATAGGGTATGAAACCTAATCCTACAGCCAGTGTAGCCGCAGGGACTGCACCTCCTATATTCCACGGAATCAGTGGTGATATTACAACAGAAGTGTCCTCTAAATCTAAGGCCAGCTCGCTTTTATTTTTTCCTTCCTTTTCATACATGCTTGAAGCAAGCTGATTGGTAAGCATTATTGATAGTGCCTGTGTGCAGCCAAAGGAAGCTGATGCAATACTAATCAACAGTGCGGTTATAAAGACTCCAAAGCGTCTCCTTAGCCTGAGCACGAAAGCTTCACTATTTTTCAGAACCTGAGTTTCTTCAAACAGACCGGAATATGCAAAGGAAAGCAGCACTATTAGAGATACCCTCAGCATGGAAAGTAAGCCGCCTCCTTTTATAATGTCCATAAAAAAACTGTCGCTCCCGCCGCTGTATCCAACAATAATATATCTTATAATGTCTGCAAATGACTGATTTTGATATGCTATTGCTATCACTATTCCGCTCAGCACACTTGCAGCCATGGATATTTTAACATTAACCCTTAATGCAGCCAGTACCAATATAACAAGTGCAGGAACAATTACGACAAAATCTATATTAAAATGTTTTTTTATTTCCATACTGATGCTGTTATCAGAAACAGTAAGGGGGTTGCTGAAGGAAAGCAAGGTATAAAAAATAACTGCCAATGTAAGCGGTGCAATGGATGTAATCAGCATGTTCCTTATATTTCTGTACAGCTCTGTTCCTGTTATAGTGGCTACCAGGTTTGCACTTGATGACATGGGCGAGCACCTGTCTCCAAAGTATGCTCCTGCTATTACCGCACCTGCAAGCAGATTGACATTGACGTTTCCGCTCTTTGCCATAACCATCAATACAATGCCTATAGTTCCAGTAGTGCCAAAGGCTGTCCCGAGAAGAAAGGATACGATGCAGCTGAGTACAAACGAGGAGAGTATGAAAAAATCAGGATTCATCAGCTTTATACCATAATAAACTATGAAGGACACTGTTCCTGAAGCCCTCCAAATTGCAGTAATTGCTCCTATAAGTACAAAAATCTGGATAATTAACAGTGATTTTTTGGTTCCTCTGAAAATCATGCCCAGCAGTGAGCTTAGCGAGTAGCCTTTCCTCATAAAGTGAAGCATAAGAACTATGAGTCCCATGCTCAGAGGGTATACAATGGTTATGCCCTTATAGACACTGAAGAGCATTGTCAAAAATATCAACACGAGTATTATCAAAATATCCAAAGTACCACTCCCGATAAAAAATTTACAAACCGCTTAACAGAAGCATATATATGGGAATAAACAGAAGGCTTGCTATAGTTGTAACAGTAACCATTATTGTAGCAAATTTATAATCAGCACCGAAAGCCCTGCTGGTTACTGCTGCATTTACTATAACGGGCATGGCTGATTGTATTATAAACACCTTTGTCATAAGCACGGGAATAGGTATTAATAATGATAACGCATATACAGTCAGCGGCGATATAACGAATCTCCCCAAAAGTAATAAGCCCATATCCATGCTTGGTCTGATTTCCTTCAAATCTATACTATGAAAGGTTATTCCAATAAATAAAAGAGACAATGGAGTTGTCAGGTTTCCTATATATTTGCAGCTGTCCATAATGAACTTAGGAAGCTGAACATTCAAAAGCACCAGTACTACACCTGCGGCAAACCCCATCAAAGGCGGGGACATGATCTTTTTCAGGGTACTTGTGGTAAAGAGCTTGTCGGGCTCATGTCCTGCATCGTTTTTTATTTTTCCTATTCCGTAGGTCCAGAACAGGGTAGTGTTAGCTATGTAATAAAGCAGCACATACGGAACGCTCTGTTCTCCGAAAAGCGCAATATTAACGGGCATTCCTATGAAAATGGTATTTGAAACAAAAAACATGGTCTCAAACAAACCCCGTCTGCCTTTGTTGATATTGAACAACCTTGATAAGACGGCAGCTGCTATGTATACAATTAACATTGATATAAAGGGAATTACTATTCCCCTTCCCGCATTTTGAAGGTCTTCTCTCTTGAAGCTTGTCATAATGTTTGAAATCATCATTGCAGGCAGTGAAATATTGACTACAAGCTTTGAGAATAACCTCCCCGTAGAATCATCAAACCATTTACGGGCTGTCAATATGTATCCCAGGAATATTACGATAACAACCGTCAACACACTCTGTAAAGCATTTATTATTACCATATCCTCCAACACCTGCACTTACTTTATCTACTGTGTCCAGCTTTAACTGAACTCCTTTATTCTATTTAATTATATCAATAATACCGGTGCAAATGAAGAAAAGATTAAAATGAGCCGCAACTTCCATTTCTGAGCAACAGAAAAGGCTTTGCAGCAGCAAAGCCTTTCTATTATACGGGATCTATGTCATACATGCCTTCCACGTAATAGTAAAACGGAAAGGAGAACTGCAGCTTACTGAACTTCCATACATCAGCTTCCTTAACCAGTAAGCCTTGAAGCTTGAAGCACCATTTAGCCGTCTGTAGTGAAGACAACTCTCTGTGAATCAGGGTTATTTGCTTTTGCACCCTGAAAATCTTTTCCTTGGAAGGTATGTCAAGCTCCACTATTCTTAATATTTCTTCATCCAAATCCTTCAAAGCCTGTTGTTCGTCAACACTTTTTCCAAGTACACCCCAAGCAGAAATAAAGGCGGAATCGCCATATACCCTTTGAATTATATTCTGGTGGTTTATCTCCATATAATCCCATTTTACTCTATGTTTCTCTAAAAGCACCCCTATTTCCTCCAAGCCCTTATGAAGGCTCAGATCAGCACCAACAGCCACAGCATTACAGCTTGTAAAATATTTCTCGGCAATGCCATTAGCATCCATGCCCATGTCATTGTATAGCTGAATAAACCCCGTCAACTGCTCCTTCAAATCACCGCAGCTGCAGTAGCCTGTTCTTTCAACATATTCATTGATTAATCCAATTCCCTCTTCGATATCTTTCTGCATGGATTTATCAAAGTCCAGCTTTACATCAGGGTAATCTGATGAAGCAGGCAGGCAAAACTGCATTTCAGTAAACTTCAGAATACCGTCTGTTCTGCTTAATACAGCACTTATCCTTAATGGCCATAAATATGTTCTTACTCCATCTTTTCTATTCTGAAACACTCTGGTTAAGAACCAGTTCATATGAGCAGTCTTGTACTTTTGCGGCAGCTCGCTGTTAGAGTTTTCCGGATCATAGAAGCTCTTTATGAGATCAATAAATCTGTCATATTTATTCCCTTCATCATTGAACTCATATTTTACCGTACCTGTTAAAGTCACCCAAACATAGTTTCCAACTGCATCTATTTCCAAGTCATTGTTAAATCTAAGATCACCCCAGTATTCCCAGTCAGATTGAATCAGTTCCTTTGCCTGTTCATAACCCAGACTCCATTCTCCTATACTGGTGCCCATTATAATTGCATCATCACTTTTTATGAACAATTCTTCCATAAAGCTGTCTATCTTTGAGATGTCTCTGTTTACATAGCCCTCCTGAAACCTGTCAAAAACGGTTTTTATTTCATTTCTCAGCTCCTGAGAAACATTCATGTTATTCTGTTTGTTTGTCATAATATTACCTCCATTATTATTTAAGTTTTTTTCAGTCCTTATTGCACATCTTCCCACCCCTTCCCAAAATAAGTGCAAAGGCAGCTTAAGCCGCATTATCGCACAATAAAAAAATGCAGATATAATCATCTGCATTTGAAATTTCACATAGAATATCAACACCCTTATAAAAAAGAGTGCAAAAATACCGTGCAGTAAGCTACAGCACGGTAAGAAAACAAAAGCAATGATACTGTCCTTAACTCTGAATTTAACGCATTCCAAACAAAGCATTTTCATGCATGCGTCAAACATATTCAGTTATTAGTTAAGTGCAGTAATCATCATTATAGTGATCCCCCTCATTTTTTCTCCAATTCCATTATATTGAAATATTAAGTCTGTGTCAATATTTTATATGCTGCTACTTTATCAGCTTTTCCACTGTCTCTGTAATATTCATAAGATAATCCTGAACTCTTTCTGTATACATAAACCCTTCCTGCTCCAGCAGCGTAATGTATTCTCTTATAATCGCAGCCAGATAAGTATCGCTGTTTTTGTTTGCGGCATTATTAAAGCTTGTCAGCATATCGTTGAGAAGCATGTCAGTATCATAGTCAAACACCGGAGTATTGTCCATACCACCCAAATAGGACATTATGCTTCCTGCGTATATCTCCTTCATGATTCCTTTTCTGGTTTCATGCTTGTACTTTTTCAGGTATTCTTCCATTCTTAATATCCTGTCTGCAAGCTCGTCCCAGCTTATAATCACACCTCCGTCCATGGCAGTAGGCTGGTTCGACTGTACAGCCATGATTTCTATATAAGCCTTCAGCTCATCGGTCACATGCTCACTTAATCTCTTAAAGCCTTCATAATCCACAATTGCCATGAAACTGCCTTCAACGCTTATTATTTTATAACCGCCATTTAAAAGCTCCATGAGAAATTCCTTCAGATCCTTTTCACTGATATTCTCTACCTCGTCAACAACAAATCCGCTATTGAAATACTTCAACATCGTTATCTGCTTGTCCCCCGAGTAGAAATCTTCATTATACGTATACTCTGCTTCCTCAACTACTTGTATATATTTGCCTACAACATTTGCAGCCTGCTCCTTGTCCAGATTGGCAATGTTTGTGTTTATAAAATCCAGCAGCTCATAGGGCTTTTTGCTATCTGCCACAAGCTTATCAAAGTTTTCTACTATTTTGTCAGCTGTTAACTGCTGCTGCCCGGAGCCTTCTATATTTCCTTCAGACTCGTTTCCTCTTGCTGAACTGCTGCACCCGCTCAATGTTATAAATAAAAGCACAGCTGTTAAAAATACCGTCATTAGTCTTCTCATTCATACCTTCCTTTCAAATCAAACACTTTTTAGGTTACCTGTTGCGCAAATAAATATTTCCACCTAATTATAGCACTATATGAACAAATTTAAAAGCAGCACCAACCTCTTTGGAGGTCAATGCTGCTTTTAGCACATTTATATTTATAGAATTAGTTATTAAAATATATATCCGAGAACTCAATTTGTATTTTTTCTATCTTATCCTCTTTGGAATTATTGATCATTTCAGCTATAGAGGCTTCATTCTGAACACTTCGTACAGGAAGCTCAATTATGAACTCACTGCCCTCATTCAGGCGGCTTTTTAATGTTATACTTCCTTCATGAAGCTCAACCAGCGACTTGACAAGAGCCAGGCCTATACCACTTCCCTCATGGTTTCGGACAAATGACTTATCAACTTGTCTGAAGCGCTCAAATATTAGCTGCTGCTTGTCATCAGGTATCCCTATCCCATCATCCTTAACTGAAATCAGTATTTTTTCTCCTTTATCCTGTACATTGACCTTGATAATACCTCCTGACCTTGAGAATTTTATGGAGTTTGACAGCAAATTCAGCAGTATTCTCTCAATTTTGTCAGGATCACATGCCATTAGCTTCTCTTCAACTTCAGTATCAAACTCAAGTCTGAGACTCTTACTTTCTACATAATCGGCAACCGACAGGGTTATTTCCTCAACTACATTGATTATATTGTAATTCTGGAGATTAAGTGTAAAAAAACCGGAATCAATCTTTGTAATATCTATAAGATTATTAACAAGACGTAATAATCTATAGCAATTTTGCTTCATAGTCGTACTGTATTTATTCAGCTTATTCTTGTTTTGCCAATCCGGCGAATCCTTTAAAAGCAGGGTGAACAGCTGTAATGAGCCTAGTATGACATTTAACGGCGTCTTCAGTTCATGAGATATATTTGAGAAAAACTCAGTCTTAAGCTTGTCATATTCCATTGCTTCTTTCAGCAGCTTGAGGTTTTCCTCTGACCTCAGTTTTAGAATCTCAGCCATTTTACGTTCGGAAATATCCTTGGAAACAACAAGTACTGCTTTTTCTCCATTATAGTAGAAGCTGGTAGCAGTTGTTTCTACATCAATCGTCCTTCCATCAGACCTTCTTACTATTCTTTGCTCAGTTGGAGGGATATGGCCGTTGTTTATTGCATTTTTCACCTGAACTGAAAAATTTGCTCTGTCCTCTCTGGCAGGCTTTAGAAGATCCATCATCCTTTTTCCTATTATGTTCCTTCTGTCATCATAGCCCAGCAGCCTGACTCCTGCAATATTTGAATATATTACCCTGTCTCTGGAAAATACCATTATTGAAATTGGTGAAAGCTCTACCAGTGTTCTGTATCTTTCTTCACTTTCACTCAAATGTCTCTCTATCATCTTTCTTTCACTGATATCCCTGCCTACCACCACCAGTCCCTTCCTTCTGCTATCTCCATCAAACAGTGGAACCTTAATGACATCGAATACCCTTTTCGACTTGCCGCTTTGCTTAATCAGTTCCTCACTTTTTGTAATCTCTTTTCTGCTCCATGATATTTCATCAGATTCATTTCGGATAAAATCAATATCACCTGCATAATTATTACTGTTAAATGTCAGCATACATTCTGACTTGCTCTTACAATTACATATCAGATCCACAGCTGCAGAATTCATCTCTATCAGCTTTCCATCTCCATCCTTGAAATAAATAACATCCGGTATGGCGTTTATCAGCGTATTAAGCCTTTCTTCGTTTTCCTGCAAGGCTTTCTCTGCGGCTTTCCTTTCATTGATTTCCTGCTGGAGCTGTATTACTGTCTCCTTCAGCTCCTTGGTGCGCTCTTCAACCTTTTGTTCCAGTTCCTGATTCAGTGACTTAAGCCTTTTATAATTTATTGCATTCTCAATAGATATTGCTGCCTGAGAAAAAATAATCTTAAGAAACTCTACTCTGTCTGCCGTAAAGGCTCTGGTAATCAAGTTGTTTTCCAAGTAAAAAACACCAACTGACTTTGCTCTGTATACTACTGGCACACAAAGCACTGATTTAGGTCTCTTTGCGCTGATATATTCTTCATCAATAAACAGACCGTCATTTGCAGCATCATCCAGAACTATGTCATGCTTTGTTCTAAACACATAGTTAATCAATCCCTTAGGAATATTGTCGCATTTTTCCAGGGCTTCATTGGAAACCTGGAGGATATTTGTATAAATATTATACTCACCCTTCAAATACAGCTTATCACTGTCATCCGGCTTTAAGAATACGCATCTCTGCGCTCCTGCACTTTCAATGGAAAGCTTAATGAGCTTTTCAATAATATTCTCAAATACTATTTCACTGGATATTGCCTGGGTAGCTTTTATTACTGTTTCTATATCCAAAGCCTGGATACCCTTCTTGGAGCGAAATTTGCTCAATGAGTTCTGCTCTTCATGTTTTGGCGAAAATCCATTTCTGCTCTTTAGCTGTTCATACTCATGCATCAGCTTTTGAGCCTTAGCATTTGCCCCCCATTTATCGTAGCGGTCCTGTGCTTCCATAAGGTATTCAGCAGCAATAAGCTCATGGCCTTTTTCTTTGAAGTACCTTGACATCAGCTCATATCCCAAAGCAGTGTAATGAACATACTCATTTTCATGTGCATTTTTTATAGCCTGCTCATACAATTCATGGGGCTTTATCCTGCTGCCGGTTACCCTCAGCTTTTCTGCTCTTGCCAGAATATACAGCGACGAAAAGCTTGAAGGTGAAATCTCCGACCACCGTTTAAGCTCCTTAAGATTGTTTTCCATTTTTTTTGCATAGTGCTTTTTCTTTTCTTCTGACTGTTCCCCATAGCTGGCCGCTATTGACAGTATATAGTAAAAGTAATATAGTGCTGACTGAATCTGATCAATTGATTTACTTATGTGCTTTTCCATTCCTTTTGCCAGTATAAGGGAGTCTTCATAGTAGCCCATTATATAGCAGCTTTGAAGCAGAAACACATAATACCAGCTGCTGATGCTGGATTTGCAATCCTTAAGCCTCATGTCCAGGTCATATACATCGCCTTGCTTCAGTATAAGCAGTGCTTCCTTTATACCTGTCATGGCACTCAGTACTTCACTGTCTCCACCGGCACTCAAAGACTCGATATTTTCTTCAACTTCGTTCAATAGTCCTCCAATATGGCAGCCATTCATTAGGAGCGTTGTCAATATATGACATGCATTATATCCGATAAACACCAAATCACCAATTTCATATGCGAATTTTTGGGCTTGAAGAAGATAATTAACATTTGACACCAGCTTGTCTTCAACAAGATTTGAGAATACTCCAAAGCCCTGATATATTTTTGCCTTATATTCAACTGCATTAAGTTCATCAACAAGCTTGCAGCCCAGTCTTCCAAACTGATAGCCAAGCTGCTGATAACCGTATTCTGTGGCAATAAGCATACCAAATATGGTATAGCCTATACTGGATTGAACAGTATTGCCATTTTTCATAGAAATACTTACAAGCTCGTACAGAATAATTGCGAGCAATTGCTTTGAAACATGAATTGCAGGTGTAATCATACTTTCAAGTATCTTCATAACTGCCATAATATCTGTATCCTGCAGCATTTGAAGCTTATAAAGCTCATTTATTTCATTTTCAGTGACTTCATTTAAAAAGTCCGCAAGCATATTCTTTATACCCTGCCTGCTAAGCTTCATATTGATTCTCTTACCCAGTCTTTCCAAGCATTCTTTGCCGAACTCTATAGATTTTTTATATTCCATAATATAAGAGTAATAGTTTATCTTGACAGTATATAATTCTGCTGTATCACGGCTGTTGTTCAGCCTTTCAGCAACTCCGGCAAATACCAGATCAGCTCCCAGTATATCATTACTGTAATATTTGCATTCACACAGGCCTAAATTCAGCTCAAAAACCAATTTATAATAATTTTCCCAAGCATTTTTCGGCAACAGCTCCAGTCCATTTTCGTAATAATGTATTGCAGATAAATAGGCATTTGATTTTTTGGCTTTTGCACCTGCCCTTAAATTGAGCTCTGCCAGCTTTAGCTTTTCATCACTGCTTACTATAAGCTTCTTCCCATGGTTCAGGTGATATAGTATATCATATAAGGAATCCTCCAAATCATCCATACCTATTCTATTTAGCAGTACCCTTCCCAGATTCAGGTATATGCCTGCTTTTTCATTGGCAGTCAGCATATCTGATGCGGCTTGCATAATACTGTTGTGTAAAAACCTATACCTTTGTCCCTCCTTCTTACTTGTGCTGTACACAGGCAAAAGCAGACTAGAGGCGATACAGTCCATCAGCGCTTTGTTTAACTGCTGGACAGGAATATCTGATATTTCATGCAGGATCTGAAGGTCAAACTCAACGCCTATGCATGATGCCAGCATCAAAACCTTCTGTTGATCTCTGCTCGCCCTTTCAATTGTTTTCTCTATAAGCCCATAAGAGCTTCCTATATCATTTATTACTCTTATACGATTTATATCCCAATCCCAGCTGTTTGTCTCGCTGCTGTAGTATATAAGACCATCCTTGTATAGAGATCTTATCAGCTGCTTGATAATTAAAGGAATTCCATTGGTTTTATCTAAAATGAACCTTGATAACATATAAGTTTCTTCATCTGTTTTATTGAACGCATCCTTAACAAACTCTTCAATGTCTGCCAGTTCAAGCGGCTTAAGGTCTATAAAGCATAAACTGGCACCGGTCAGAGCCATTTTTTTCAATTTGTTCTTGATAAAGCCCGCACGATAGTTATCAGCATCAGTTATTGTACATATTAACAATATACGGCTGATTTTCGTACTTGAGAGCATATGGCTCAACAGTTTTATACTTGCATTGTCTGCCCATTGCACATCGCTGAAATATATCACCAATGGATTTTTACCATCACTAAATGAATTGAGAAATCTTTGGAATACAAAATTAAAACGGTTTTGCTCAAGTTCTGCCTTTAGTGGCATTACAGGAGGCTGCTTACCTATTATCAGTTCCACATCGGGAATTATATCTACAATTATCTGACCGTTAATACCAAGAGCCTTGATAAGCTTTTTCCTCCATAAGGCAATGCTTTCTTCGCTGCCCATAAGTATCTTTTTTATCAGACTTCCAAATGCAACACTGATAGGAAAATAGGGAGTCTTGTTTCTTTCTTTTTCGAACCTTCCTGCTATGAAATTGTTGCCATCCTGTTCTATAATCTTACGTACACTGGTTACCAGCGAACTTGCTCCTATACCCATACTGCCGTTTATAACAATCATTTCTGCAGTACCCATTTTCACACGATTGTATGCATCAAGTATGATTTTCTGCTCTCTGTCTCTGCCATAAATCCTGCTTGGTAAACTTATATCCAATGCAGTATCCTTACTGCCTATTTTGAAGTTCTTTATTGTACCATGCTTTTCCCACTGCTGCTTACATTCAAGAAGATCATGCTTTAAGCCGGCAGCAGTATTATATCTGTCTGCTGCATCCTTTGACAGAAGCTTCATCAGAATATCATATATAGTTTTTGGTATATAGCTCTTAAACAAATATGGCTCAAAGGGCTTTCTCGCCATATGGCTATGTAAAATCTCTATGGGATCACTTGTGTCAAAAGGCAGCATGCCTGTCAGCATTTGATAAAACACTATGCCCAGTGAATAGAAATCTGTACGGTGAGTTGTGGAGCAATTCATCCTTCCGGTTTGCTCCGGTGATATATAATATATATCTGTGACTTCATTCAGAAGATTTGTTGAGTTTATACTGTGACCGGTATTTACTGAGGCATTACCAAAGCCTGTAAGAGCTACCTTGTGTGTTTTACTGTCATATAATATACTCTTAGGCTTTATACTGTTATGTATGACATTAAGGTAGTGAAGCTGTTCTATTATACTACACAGGCCTATGCTTACATCAAAAAAGACATTGAAGTCAACTGGTCCTCTGCTGCAGTGCTCTAACAAAAGTGTGCCATTGAAGTACTCCATTTCCAATATCCAAAACCCGTCTGTCTTTTCCAGTCTTTTGGCCGACAATACTCCTTCAACACCAAGCATGCTTGTTATTTCATACTCTAATTTGTAATTGCTCAGTAATTTCTCCTCATCCTTTAAAATCTTTAATATCACAGGAGATTGAGTCTTAGCATTCACTACTTTACATATTTTTTCATACTCGCTTTCATAGAGTATTTCAAAAATTTCGCCCTTTGCTATCCCTTCCATAAATCAAACACTTCCTTATGTCAATAGTTAGGAACTCAGTATAAATATGCTTTAACCCCATCTCAAAATGCAAAACAATATATCAATATAGAAACCAGATAACACTTTTCAGTTTTTTGATTAATTACTCAATTCTATATAACCAATCCAAATCCTTTTATGAAAATATCGCAACTTCTGACATGCTTCGACTTTGCTTTACAAATTACTCTGTTTGATATCTGCTTTCTACAAATAACTTTGTAATTCGAGTTGTAAATTTCTATTGACTACATGTAAATTTATGCAGATTCTTTTTAGCAATTGCATATTTAAAAAACTATGGTATTTCTAAAGAGGATTAAAAGAATAGACGTCGAATTTACTAAACTGTATGCACTGAGCAATTTACCGGGGGTGATAAATATTGGAGCTTACGTTACAGGCAGCAGGACGTATATTAAATGCTTTAAAAAATGGTGTAGTGCCCGATGAAGACTTGGAGCATATTATTGTGGGAAGAGATAAGGAGATGCAGGAAATCCAGCGATGCTTCGATATTGTCAGAAGCGGATGCGGGGTAGTTAAATTTGTCTCAGGACAATATGGTTCCGGTAAGTCCTTTCTATTAAATGCAATAAGGCAAAAAGCACTGCAGCAAAACTTCATTACTGCAAAAATCCAAATTGATAAAGGCTTTAGATTTAACAATCTGGAGCACTTTTACTATCATATGATGCATAATTTGTCCAGCAAGGGCTATGACCGTTCAGGTACAAGCTTTGAAAACATATTTGACCTTTGGGTAAAGGACCTGCAGTCCTTTGAGGAAAAAAGCAAGGTGGCAGAAGAGATACAGAGAGTAATAACTGAGCTTAACAGATATAATGCATCTTTTTCACGAGCTTTTCTTACCTATATAAGGTCCCGTATCATTAAGGATAATTCACTTGCAAATGCAGTTGCATCATGGTTAACCGGCGAAAAGAACATACCGGCTTCAGTAAAGGCAAAATTCGAGGTCATTGGAAATATAGACAGGGTTAACTCTATAGATTTTCTAAAAGCCTTTTTGAAGCTTGTTCAATTGCTTGGCTACAGCGGAACAGTCATATTAATAGATGAGCTGGAGCTTGTCATGAATGAAAGGTCTGATATAAGAAAAACCTCTTATGAAAATATAAGATATATCATTGATATTTGCTGTTCAGGAGAGATAAGCGGTTGTATGTTTGTACTTGCGGGTACGGATGACTTTTTTGAGAATCCTGAAAAAGGTGCAAGAGCCTATCAGGCATTGAGTCAAAGAATGGGTGAGGCAATTGATAAAAGTGATACTGCTTTATCTGACATCAGAAAGCCAGTAATGAGCCTCAAAGCATTTGATAGAAGCGACATGAAAAAGTTAACCGAAAAAGTTATAGACATATACAGTATGGTATACAATATAAAGCTTCAGATAACTACTGATTCTCTAATAAGCTGGACACTTTTGTCATGTAAAAAGCTTGGTGCAAGAGCATCTGAGCTGAATATCAGAGAGTATCTGACGAAGCTTTTGGAAATACTTGATATTATGGAACAGCATCCGGAAAACAAAGTTTTCAGAGCGGAATTAAAAACCATTAATACCAGAGATGACGGCAGCATATGAAGCTTTCCCAATAAATCTTTTAAGATTTTTTGAGATTTGCCGATAAATATGTTGGAAGATTTGAATTTTATTGCTATAATATTTATATTAATGCGTTCTTTCATATTGTTTAATATATTATGGTCGTTACAGGTAATATATACTTTGCCTTATTTTGTTAGGGGGAGGAAAACTGATGTCAAAAAGAAGCAAACTTAATCAGGAAGTTGACTTAGCTTCAAGAAATCCGTATTCATCTTATGATAATGAAGAGTCCATTGAAGCTACAGACAAAAAGAAAAAAAACCTATTGGAAAGACTCGGCCTTATTGAGCCAGTTATCAAACCAGGTGCAGAAGAAGATTCTGAGCCTGCAGAAATGGAAGTGTCAACTACTTTAGATTCCAGAGCACCTATAATCCCTGATTTTACTGATAATCAGGAGAAAGAAGAGAGGTATAACTGTGAAAAGCTCGGAATAAATGAGATTTATTCTAAATTTGAGTTGGATTCTAAGGAAACAAATACTATATATCTTATTGAAAAATTCATAAAAGCTCTTCCTGCAAACTTACCTGCTGACGTCAAGAGACAATCCATTCTGAACATAATTACTGTTTCACAGCTGGATATTATATCCTTGCTGAAGGACGGAAACAAAAGGTTGGAAATACTTAGAAAGTATAGTCAGGATTTCTCCAACACCGTTGATGAAATAATTGCTACCAATGAAAAGCACATACGTAAGCTTCACGAAAGAATTGCCTACCATAATAGAGTAATCAGTGAAAAGCAGAATGTAAAGGAAGAGCAGAACGCAATAATTGATTTTGAAATACAAAAGCTTTCTAACATTATAGAGTTTATCGAAAACCGAACTAAACAATAGGATGTGTTAGAATGAATTATAAATTGACAAATAGAGGAAAGATCACAATTTATGTCCTGTGTATCTTATTGGTTGTTTCTGCAATTGTTTTGACTGCATTCATTAACAACAAAGCATTTGACGATTATTACGGAGCAAACGGCACGGATGATTTGACACCCAGCGAACAGCCCCAAGAAAATAATGAGCCTGCTAATACACCTGATGCTGATACATCATCAGAAGGCAGCACCCAGAGCTCACAGGACAACAATGGTACTGATTATACTGATACTGAAGGCAGTGCTTCCGAAGCAAGCAGTCCTGACCCTATAATTGTTGAAGTTACAGATAACAGAGATGTTATGAATAATCTCAAGCTGAGTATTTTTTTCGGACCTAATGTCACTGTTCTTGAAAATAATTTTATAAAAGCGCTGGATTTATTTGCAGCAGCTGCACTTACCATGGAAGGTGCCCCTATACAAATTGAGGGAAATTGTGCTACAACAGCCGTAAATCCTGAAGATGCTGTAAACAGTGACTTGAATTATAAGCTTTCATTACATAGAGCTGAAGTTGTATATGATTATCTTGTACAAGCAGGTGTAGAACCAGACAGACTTATAATTGTGGCAAATGGATCAAGCAAGCCAATGAAGGATAACAGTACAGCTGAAGGGAGAAAATATAACAGAAGAGTCGATATATTCTTTAGAATAGTTGAAGATTAATGCTTCAATATAAAACCCAGTCAGATAATCTGACTGGGTTTATTGTTTTATTCAATCACTATAACCGCTGTCTTGCCAATCTCAGCCCAATCGTACAGGTACTTTGCATGGCTGGTGTAGTTTCTAACGCACTTATGGGAGCGCGGCGTAGTACCTATGGTTACCAGGTACTCTATCAAACCCGGATCAGTTAGCTTTTCCTCTTCTTTCTGATACTCAACAGGTACTCCATGTATATATGTACCACCGCTAAACCGTATTGCATAGGGTGCATATCCGGACACCTCTTTTGTCACATCATCAAGATATAAAAACCTTTCTCTTTTTTCTATGGCCATATAATAGCCGAGGTCCGTTGGAAGTTTATACTTAGCCTTCTCACCGGTGGTTGCATATATATAGGATATAAGGCGCAGCTTATCATCATTTATTTCAAAAACAGCTTCATTCTGATTCTTTCTATCCACTACTATCACTTTCTCAAGCTTTTCTATGGAGTTCTTAAAGCTTATATATTTTGAAGGCACATAGTACTCTCCGGCAAAGTTAGAGGTTGTTATCTTGTAGAAGCCATCAATCTCTTCTAAAGTATTTATCAATGCTCCATCTGCAATATATCTGAAATCTGAATCCATTGAGGGCTCATAATATGCCGGAGCAGACTGATACCTTCTTATTCCAAAATCATCTGTTGTCTTTCCATTACGCAGAGGAGCAGCCCCATTTCTGTTCTTATAATTAGAAATATAGGCGGTTGTTCCATTGTTTACAGCTTCTTTCAGCTTAATGATTTCAGCTTTCATTTTTTCAAATTGAAATTCACGCAGCTCTACAAGCTTGGAAAACACATACCCATGTTTTGATTCGTTTTCCTCAAGCCAGGATATCTCATACCAGCTGTCACTGTCATACCTGGAAATATACTGTCCCTTTACCTCATTATGAAGCTTCAGCTTTTCATAATGCTTGGCTTTACCTATTACCTCAGATTCTGCTGTAGGCTCCTTTCTTATATTAAGGCTCTTACTTAACACTAACACATAATTCTTATGAACTACGTATTTGTCGTATTGTATGTCCTCGAAGATACCATCCGGAATTTTGTCGCTGAATGTATTTATAATATTGTTTTTGTTAGTGTGCTCTGCCTCTTGCGCATTTTCCTGTACTAATCCATTTTGCTGCTTTTCTTCATTTATGCTTTCCTGCTTCGCCTCTTCGGTTAGCTTTATATCCTCCTGAATATCCTCTATATCAGAGTACTCTTCGACTCTTGCACTTTCATGCTGCTCAGTAGGTACTTCCAATACTTCAGGCGTTATTATGCTGCTTTCTTCCTCGCTTAGTCTTGTTCCGCTTTGTTGTTTTCCAAATAGGCTCTGGCATCCGCTAAAAAGAAAAACAGCTATGACGAGTAAGCAAATAATCTTTTTCATACTATCTCCACCTATTCTGCTTATTAATCAGCAGCCAATGTCAGCCACATAAAAAGCTACTATTATTATATCGAAACTATATTAATAATATTTGTGATAGTGATTTTTATTTTGCAGCATATAGCTGCACTGCAGTTTTATTAATATAAGTATTCGACAGATAATAATTATTACCTGCTTTTAATCAGATTTTCTATTATGGCATTATTTTGTAAAAATAAAGGTTATTACTTCATTTTGTGAGTAATAACCCTTACATTTAAAAATATATATCAGAAAACTCAATGCTGATTTTGTCTATATTTCCTGCTCTGATATCCACAGCTGCCGCAGCCTCTTCAGCATCACCCTCCAAGGTTTTGTCAGGCAATTCTATAATAAACTCGCTGCCTTTGCCGCACTCACTTTTAAGTCTGATACTGCCACCATACATTTCTACTATTGACTTCACAAGAGAAAGTCCTATGCCGCTTCCCTGCATTCCGTTTGAAGATATCTCTCCATTCTGCACATATCTTTCAAATATTCTTGATTGCTTATCCTTGGGAATACCTATTCCGGTGTCTCTTACCGATATTCTTATCAGATTGTCATCAAGACTGATATCCACATATATATAGCCTTTTTCTGGAGTGAATTTCACAGCGTTTGATAATAGATTCAGCATTATTCTTTCTATCATATCAGGGTCACAGCCAATAATCTTCTCTTCTATCTCAGTATCAAATATCAAATTAAGCTGCTTGCTCTCAACATATTCTGATATGGACAGCGTTATGTTCTCGACAATTTTAACAATATCTATATTTCTGGGATTAATAGTGTAGTGCTCTGCATCTATTTTGGTTACGTCAATAAGATTGCCAACCAGCCTTATAAGTCTGTAGCAGTTCTGTTTAATAATTCCCATATGTTTTGAAAGCTTTACAGCGTTTTCGCACTTCTCACCCCTAGTAAGAAATTCCATCATCTGAAGAGCTGAATATATGATATTCACAGGAGTCCTCAGTTCATGGGACAGGTTAGCAAAGAAATTGCTCCTTGCCCTTTCATATTCCTTTGTTTCATCAATGACCTTCAGCTTCTCCTCATACTTCTTTATAGCCGTAAGGCTTTCAGCTTCAGCTTCCTGTCTTCTGTTCACTTCCTCAAGAAGCATTTTATTAGCCCTGAATAGTTCTGCTGAACGTATATCAACTATTTCTTCCAATCTGGCCTTTGTGGCTTCAAGCTCTTCTTTCTGCTTGAGTATTGTTTTCCGGTTTATATAATCCCTCACATAGCTATTGTAACAGGTTGCTGATATAATATATGACAGAGCTACTGGAAATGTAAGGTTTATCAGATTATGAAGCATTCCCTCTGCACCCTTCATGGCATATGTACCTAAAATTGTGATGGAAAAAAATGTAAAAAGTATAGGAAAGCTTTCCTTTTTCTTTAAGACAAATCCTGACGCCATGCAAAAACAGGCTACAATATAGGCAGAAACCTGACCATGTATGGTTTGAGCATTAATGGCCATGAAAGCACACCAAAGCATGATTGAAGAAATATATATGATATATGCATACCTTCGGGCTTTGATATCCATTTTTATAAATGGAAGCTTCAAATATGCAATAAAAATAATCAACATTATGGTATGAGAAAAAAATAAACGCCGGTATCCAATGCTTGATGTCCACTTATTTCTATACAGGAAAACGTCAATAAAAATAAGTATGATATCCAGTATCAGCAATACCTTGTTTATCATCCTGACTCTGTTTTCGTTTTCTCTAACAAGACCCTCTCTAAACTTCTCCTTCCACTCACTGGGTATGGAACCTGCATGATTTTCAATGATCTTGCATATCCTGTCGGTAATACTAAAAGTCATAGCTTTCCCCCCTATGATCAGTTCAATATATCCCTCGAATCACAATCTCTTATACCCCTAAGAAAAATATAGCACAAATTTTGCTAATCTTGTACATTTTTCCCTCAACAAATTACTACAATATTCTCCTTTCAGCTACCTACGCAAATGTTCAATATTATATGCGCTGCACTTATCAATAAATATTCTTATATTTTCAAGCTCCTTCTGTACTTTTTCCTGCGTCATAGCGCCTCTTCCCAAACGGTCACAGGTAGACAGCATTGCAATCTCATTCAATGATACCTCCTTAAGCATTGCATGAATATCAGCAAAGGGCAGGTCCTTAACTACAAATAGGGTCTGCATATGCCATCTGACCAGCTTGGGTACTCTTTTAATAAGCTCCGTATCATCGGTTAATGCGCTGATAAATTCCAGAGAAAGCTTTTCACCAATTTTATCATGGTCATAGGAGGTTATTTTACCCTTACGTAGCTTTGTAGTCGGTGCTTTACCAAGATCATGCAGCAAAGCCGCCCACATAAATGCTCTCGCATCCTCACTCAAGTGTCTTCTCAAAGCAGCATTATCAACAACCAGCATGGTATGATTCCATACATTGCCTTCCGGATGGTGATCAGGCTGCTGCTGTATCTTAACAAGCTCACCCAGCATGGTAAAAGGATATTGCTTAAAATAAATACCCGTTGCTAGAAGCTTTTTGAAATAAACGGAAGGCTGTTCATCCTTAAGCAAGTGTTCATCAAATTCTTTAAATAAAACTCTTATATCAAGCATATGTACCACTCCCAATACCATTTTAACATATTATGCACTAATGTCAGGTTAAATATTAAAGGACAGCTGACGCTGTCCTATTCTATACTTACCTTCTTATTTTCATCGCATATTATCATTACAGTTCTGTCTTCCATTCTGGTTTCAAGCATTACCCTATGACCCCACAGCTCAGATATATATCTCATAGTGAACTCTGCATAATCCATTCTAAGTTCTCTGCCGTCAAATATATGCTCAAGCAGCAGCGTTTTATCCTTTTTAAGCATTTCCTTGACCTGGATCAAAGGCACCATGCCCATTCCGCAGCTGCTGCAAATAGTATTGCGAATTTTCTGCCACCCTGCTTCATCAGCTACCTCATCTATTACATAATCATTTCCGCTTTTAATATATTCGAAAAGGTTCAGCTCTCTGCACAATTCTTCAGTAAGATACCTTCTTATAAAGGATTCATCTCTCTCAATAAGGCGAACCTCAAATATTTTGTCTCTTCCATATCTTTTTTCAATATCTTCAAACAGTCTGAAGCCGAGATAGTATGGATTGAGACTTTCACGCAGGGGTGCAATTACATCATTATGCCTTTTTATGAACTCCATATAAAGATTGTCAGACAGCTCCAATTCCTTTAATATATTATAATGCCAATAGCTGGCCCAGCCTTCATTCATGATTTTTGTTTCAATCTGTGGGATAAAATATGCAGTCTCCTCTCTTACAATTTCCAGTATATTCTTTTCCCACTCCTGCATATCAGAATATTTCATTATGAAGTACAATATATCCTCCTCAGGCTGCAGCGGCAGCTTATAGATATTCGGCAGCTCAGGCTTTACGTAAGGATCAAGAATACTGTGTCCCTCGCTCTTTCTGATATATTCCGCGATCATGCTATCCTTCAATACATCAGAATCAACCTTTTTTTCTCCTATTACCCTGGATATCTGAAGCTTAATTGAATGTGCAGCATTCAGAACTCTTTCAACGCTTTCATAGCCAATGCTGGGGTCATTTATATAGCTTCTGATGATATCTGCATGTCTTTTGAACATCTCAAGTGTATCGTCGGCTTTAGTACCTTCTCTGAACATTCTGTTATTCTTAAAGAAATCATTATGCCCGTAAACGTGAGCTATTGTCAGTATCTGGAGAAGCAGAGTGTTTTCTTTCATTAAGTATGCAAGACAAGGATCTGAATTAATCACCATTTCATAGGGAAGCCCCGTAAGATTCAGTCTGTAGAGGGTTTTTTGCTTTTCGAAAGCTTTTCCAAAGCTCCAATGAGGATACCTGGACGGCATTCCAACGTAGGCTTCATAAGCAAGCATATCCTGATAGCCTACCAGTTCGAACTCCTGCTCATAGCAGTCAAGGCCATACTCCTGAGACTTTTTTTCTATTTTACTGCTCCAGGATTCCAGTTCATTGATGGTATACTCCATACTATCCCTCCCTTACTTCCTTCTTCAGTATCCCTTTCAAAGCGTCCCAGAGGTCCTGCTTCTTGTTGATTGTTACAGCCGAAAAGTTGTTGTACTTAACCTCTCTAACCAGCTTCCCCTTTATGCTCATGGAGTAATATACCGGCATTATCTCGGCATATCCGAAAAGATTACACACCTCACAGAGCTCCTTGGAATACTTTATAGCTTTTTCGTTATCTTCTATCCAATTGTCTCCATCGCTTACATGGAAGGCATATACATTCCAGTATGCAGGGTTATATCTCTCATTTATAACATCCAATGCCTTCTGATAACCGCTGGATATATAAGTTCCACCTGACTCCACCTTATGGAAGAACTCATTTTCATTTACTTCCTTTGCAGTTGTGGTATGAGAAATGAAGATCACCTCGACATTGGAATACTTCAATCTAATAAATCTAGACAAAACAAAGAAGAATGACCTGGCAAGAAATTTTTTTGTATTGTCCATAGAGCCCGATGTATCCATAATACATAATATTACTGCGTTGAACTCTCTTTTTTGGGTCTTTTTAACTTTGTAATATCTCAGATCGTCCTCCTTGAAGGGAAATCTTTCAAACTCTTCATCCATATCATTTTCCCTGAGAGCTCGCCTTGTTCCCTGCTCTCTTTTGATTTTCTCTATTACAGTCTTTTTCTTGGAAAGACGAGGCTTTATTCCATGCTTCTGATAGCCTGACCTTTTTGTGGAATTATCCGTTAATACCTCCGACAACTTTCTCCTGTCAAGGTCAGGAAGCTCAAGATCCTCTACAAAGTAGTTCAATACATCCTCTATAGTTATCTCAGTTTCGTATATATCGTCCCCTTCCGTATTTCCAGCTCCCTTATTTCCATGGCTTTTTGAAGCATCTCCGTCGCTGCCTATCTTATCTCCTCTTTTCTCATTTCCTGTTCCGCTCCCTACTCCCGGCACATTTTTTCCATATATGAAATGATATTCTTTTAGCCCTCTTATGGGTATCTTTATCTTTTTATTCTTTGTCTCTCCTATGATGCTTTCTTCTGACAGTATATCTCCCAGGTTCTCTCTTATGGATTTATCCACCAGCTGTCTATGCCTTCTCCGGTCTTCAGCAGCCCTATCATGATCTACCTGGTTGAATTCTCTGAAGGTAGCCATAACATCAATCCTTCCATAGATTATTTGCTGCATACTTGAGTATGATATCGCAGCAATGGTCGCAATAACCATTGGACTTCATTTCCTGCACCATAACATGATATTTCTCATCCTGCTCCTTATCCCTTACTCTTGATTTGGTTATGATTCTCGACAAATCCTTTACCGAATTCGTAAGCTTCTTTTCAATGGCTTCCTTAAGAGGCTCATAGGAGCTGTAGTTTATTTTACCTCCGTTTCTGACCACATAGAACATATATGAGGTCACATCCGTTCTGAAGCCTTTTGCAGAGCTTTCGGACACCCCGATATGCTCCTCTATGGATCGCATGAACTTCTCATCAGGCTGAAGCTCCTCTCCTGTGGATTTATCCTTTAGTCTGGTTTTATTCACATATGCCTCTGCATTATCCAGATAGTTGTTAAAAAGACTCTCTGCCTGCTCCTTAAAGCTGTGAATAAATGCCTTTGTTATTTCCTTTTCAAGTATTTTATTATACTCCTTACGAATAGTATCCTGAACAAATGCCAAATAGCGCTTTTTTTCATCCTCCGCAATATCAAGCTCCTTGACGGATCTGACTATGCTTTCCATTATGCTCAGAGGATTGATGCAGTCATACTCCGAATTGGTCAGTGCATTATCTATGGCCTTTATTATGAACCGTGTGGATATACCGGTCATTCCCTCTCTCATTCCCGCTTCTTCTCTAAGCTCCATTATGTCTATTTTCCTCACACTGCCTTTTTCTACTATATCTTCACCATTATATATCTTCAGCTTTGTCATAGGATCTGCCTTGGTAGAAGGCGAAAGCCTTGAAAGAACGGCAAACATAGCTGCCACCTCTATGGTATGGGGTGCAATATGTGCATTGAAGCTGCTCTTCTTCAGTATTTTTTCATATATCTTTATCTCCTCATTAAGCTCCAGACAATATGGCACCTCTATTTTTACAATTCTGTCCAATATGGCTTCATTGGTATGGTCGGATTTGAATTTATTCCATTCAGCCTCATTGGAGTGGGCAACTATTACTCCGTCAAAATATATCATTGCTCCCTTTCCCGGTGAAGGAATCATTTTTTCCTGAGTTGCTGTTATTATTGTGTGAAGATACTCAACATCATTTTTAAATACCTCTATGAACTCTACCAGTCCTCTGTTTCCCACATTAAATGCACCATTAAGAGAAAAGATTCTCGGGTCATCCTCAGGATACATATCCATTTTGGATATATCAACCGAACCTGTAAGTACGGAAGTATCCTGATTGTTAGGGTCAACGGGAGGAACGACTCCGACACCTTTTCTGGACCTTATGGAAAATGTAGCGGTTTCAACTGGAAATCTTTCATACTCTTCGTTGTAATCATTTTTCAGCCTGTACTTGCATATGGGACATAAATCCCCTTCTATCCTTACACTTAAAAGCTTCTCAAACTCAGGCCTCAGGTGATTTGGAATAAGGTGAAGAGGCTCTTCTCTCATTGGACAGCCCTTCAGGCTGTATATCGGTTCTGCATTTTCAATAGCCTTTTTAAAGGCTTCAACCAATGAAGATTTACCTGCACCTACGGGTCCTACCAGATACAATACCTGCCTTGCCTCTTCACCTCTTAATGATGCAGCATGAAAATAGTTGACAATCTTCATTAGAACCTTATCTATACCAAAAAAGTCCTCTGAGAAGAAATCATAGCTCTTAATAATATCATTGCCGTAAATTTTTCTAATCCTGGGCGTTTCCTCAGGTCTTAACAGCTTAACACCCTTTTGAATAATAATATCGTACATTCTCTTGTGAGCAAGCTTAACTATTTCAGGATTTTTTTTGATTATATCAAGATACTCAATAAAGGTACCTTCAAACTTGCTTTTCTTTCGGCGTTCCCTGTCATTTTCAATCAAATCCTTAAAGCTTATTGTATCCAGATGCATTTCTCCACCTCCAGAAATCTACATATTGCTGTACAACGGTAACCATGCTTATGAATTATGATTTTGAAATAATGTCTTATTATCATAACATCTTATTTATATATTACGTACGAAATTTCAAATGATGAAACTTTTATTTAAAAAAAAGAAGCGGACTACAACCGCTTCTATTCCCAGTTCCAGAAATCAATATGATTCAATTCGGCATACCTTATATCCAGCGCATCATATAACCTGATTATCTCTTCAGTAGGCCCTGTAACCTTCAAACCATATATGATATAACCATTTTCCATTATATATCTTGCTTTATCACCAATACTGTTGTCTATGCCATTTGCCGATAGAATCATTTTATTTGGCTTTATGATCTCTTTGTTATCGTTGAGCCATTTCATTTCTTGTGTAACTTTATTAAAAAATACGTCTACATTAGATTTTTCCAAGATCATGGGCCTATCAAAGCTGTATGGTGAAAACAAGCTTCCGGGAACACCCCACTGTACATATTGTATGAAATCATATGCCATATTTCTTGCCTCTGCAGCTTCCTGACCACATTCTGCTGCCATCCATAATATATCTACATCATAGCTGTCCAGAATAACTTTTATATCCTTAATTGATATTGTTTCCCTCAAGCTTACGCTAATTGTTGAAACCGTGTTTTCGCCGTTCTTTACCAATATCCTCTTCACTTTATCAACTGTACCTGCTGCCGCAGACTCATTTCTAAGGTTATTATCCGGATGTATGAAGTTTACCATTATTCCAACGGGGTTTTCTATACCATTGCTGAATAGGTATAGCTTTGCTTCAATAGCCTGTTTTGGTATACCTTTTTTGCCTGCCTTATCATGAGTATATGATTTCAGCCTTGTATAGAAATGGATGCCTCTGTCAAAGGAGTTACCAAAGCCGCCGACGTTATTAGGCTGCGAAAACTGTACTACATCAGCTAATGCCCTTGAAAAATCAGGCATGCTCGAATAGTAAATGCTCCCTGCAACAGGCAGCAGCCAGTTCAGGACAGCATAAGAAGCAAATAAGACTGTAAACGTTATCAAAGCTATTAATGCTACACTTCTTCGAAGTTTCTTTTCAGCCTTTTTATACAGTTTGTTTGAACCCTTCCTTTCTTGTTTACTGTTATTCTCCAGCTTTTCCAGTTCCTTCATACATTCAGGACACTCGGCAAGGTGCTCGGATAAGCTGTCATTTTCATCATCTGTAACATTGCCGTCCATATATGCTTTCAGCTTGCTTCTTATTTCTTTACAGTCCACAACTAATCTCTCCCTCTATATATGTTTCTGAATTTGTTTCTCGCCCTGAAAAGGTTAATCTTTACCTGTTCAATACTCATTCCCATTTTATCAGCTATTTCAGAATATGACAGCTCATCGAAAACTCTTAAGCAGAGAATCAGCCTGTATTTTTCGTTCAGTTCTTCCAATGTTTCCATTATTATCATCCTGCTTTCTTTTTTTTCCAAATCTATATGCGGTAATCCCAAAATGCTTTCAAAGCAGCCATAATCATTCTCCTCACTATCTAACTTTCTTTGCTTTCTGACCATATCATAATATATATTCCGTGACACAGTGAAAAACCATGAATGCTTAAGCTGTTCACTGTTTACAGACATATGACATAGTGCCCTGTAGAAGGTCTCCTGCAGGATTTCTTCAACAATATGCTCATTGCCGCACAGCTTCATAACATATTTATAAAGCTTTCTTTCTATATCGTTATATAGTTTTTCAAAGTCATTCAAGTTTTACCGCCTACCCTCATACCGTTCTGCATAAAATATCGGTCATAAACTGTGTTATGTATATGTAACGTTTTTGCAGAATAAATGTTACATACGAATATCATTTTATAAACAAAATTCTAACTGTCATTTAACTGTTCAAAATATCTGTCATAAACATTTTTTGGATTCGTTATAGTCTGATGCTATAATAAATCTATACGACTTTAATATCTTAATGGGGTGAGATAATGATTACTTTAGATGAAGCCTTGGAACTGCTAAAGCACGACAAGATCAGAAATGCCAGCATGATAAACTTTATAAAGGAGTATTCCGTACAATCTATTGATATCTGTGGAGATTCTTTAATGCTCAGAGCCACAAGCGACCATCAGTGGATTCTCATAAGCAGTGAGTCAAAGGAAGAACTGAATGTTCTCATCAATAAGCTGGATAAAAAAGATGAATACTTTTCTGTGATTGAAGACTGGATGATGCCTATATTAACACATGGCAGAGAAGTTATTTGGAGCCTATCCTGCGTTAAGCTTTATTATCCGGAGGAACTTAATATAGTTGAGCCGCAAAATAAGGTTTCCGAGCTGAATGCAGAGATGGCGGAATATATATTCGATAACTCAAAATATAAGGAATTTACTTCCATAGAATATATTACCGACAGAATAAACAGAGGTACGGCTTTGGGCATATTTGACAAGGATAAGCTCGCAGCCTGGCTTCTGACCCATGATGACGGCGCTATGGGATTTTTGCATGTACTTGAGGAGTATAGGGGAAAAGGATATGCCCAGGATTTAACCTATGCCATGATAAAAGCTTTAAGGGATAAAAACCAGCTGCCTTTTGTACAAATTGAGGAAAGCAATGTGCAGTCTATGGGTCTGTCACAAAAAATGGGCTTTGTTCGAGACAGAGTTATCAATTGGTTTCAGCTTAGATAGAAATAGCAGCCTGCCGGCTGCTTTTTCTATCTAAAAAGGTGAATCGTCATATGCTCTCAACTTATATATTTTCTGCCTTGCCTGCCTTTATCCAGAGACAAAGTCTGTCTTCCACCAGATCTATAAGTTTGAAAAGCAGCATGCCCATCAAGCTCAAAGCTATTATTCCGCTGAACATCTCAACATAATTCACCATAGTCCAGCTGTTCATTATAAAATAACCTATTCCATATGTAGTAGCAAAATTTTCACCTAAAAACAGCACCGCTATGCTAGTTCCCACACTGATTCTCAGGGCTGTGAGTATCTTGGGGAGAACAGCAGGTATTATTACATGTAAATATATCTGCTTCGTGTTCATTCCCAAGGATTTAGCTGAATAAAAAAGTTCTTTTGTCAGTTCCTTGACACTGTCACGGGCTGTGACTATTATCTGGAAAATTATTATTGCTGTAATCAATATTATCTTACTAAGGTCACCAAGTCCGAAAAATATCATAAAAACAGGTAAGAAAGCAATCTTGGGAATAGGATAAAGCAAATATACTATAGGTGAAAAGAACTTATCAGCCTTGTCCTTAAGCCCAAGCCATAATCCGAAGCTTACGCCCAAAAGCAGTGATATACCTACTGCAGCTGCTACGCGCCAAAGGCTGTATAAAAGGTGAAGAAACAGCTTTTCCGGAAAAATGCTGATAAAATTCATAAATGTGTCATAGGGGCTGGGTATTATACCGGATTGTAATAAAAAATGCAGCAGATACCAAAAAAGAATCAGCACTGAAGCAGCATATATTGTTTTAAACCTATTCATCACAGTCCATCCACCTTCGCACTTCCAGACAGATTTTATAAAAGTCCAGCTTCTCTCTTAGAGCTTCATCGCCAAAATAAGGATTCTCCAATATCTTCTTGATACCGCCTTTTTTCATGATTACTATTCTCTGCCCTAGGAAAACAGCTTCCTCGATATTATGAGTAACCAGTACCATAGTAACAGGATTTCTTTTATATATATCCAATATAAGATTCTGAAGCTGTTCCTTAGTAATGGCATCCAAAGCGGAGGACGGCTCATCCATAAGCAATACATCAGGCTCAAGTGCTAGAGTTCTGCCTATTGCCACTCTCTGTTTCTGTCCGCCGCTCAGTTGAATGGGATATTTCGCCGCATACTGCTCTATTCCCAGTCTTTTCAGTATTGCTTCAACCTTGTGACTGATATCCTGCTTTCTGACACCTCTTACCTGCAGTCCCAAAGCTACATTCTTCCATGCGGTTTTCCATGGCATAAGACCATAATGCTGCAGTATGACTCCCGTATTCTGCCTTATTCCGGTTTGCAGCTGCCCATCTATGGATACGCTGCCGGAATCAGGCCGAACAAGTCCGGCCATTGCATAAATAAGCGTAGTCTTGCCGCAGCCGGACGGACCTATTATAGCGCAGGTTGTATTTTTTTCTATGCTTAGGCTTATACCGGCCAAAGCATTTTCTTTACCATAGGAAATACTGACATCTTGTAAGTGTATCATTACTTGATAAACTTCCCTTCAACCATATCATTGTATTTGACGGTTATGTCAATTTTCTGCACCTTCTCTACCCAGTTAATTATTTTGCTCATATATGCTTCACTTGGCAGTCTTGCCTCCATGTATTTTGGCAGTACCATCAGATCCTTCACCTCAGGCTTCAACTCCAGTTGCTCCACAAGTATGTTTCTTGCAATGGCTTCATCCTTATTGATTTCAGCAACGGCCTTATTATAAGCCCTATGGAATAATTTGATTGCTTCTGCTTTCTCTTTCATTGCCTTCCCAGTAAACACCATGGCTTCAGGCCAGAACTCATCCTTGTTATCAAACACCCTTTTTTCCAGTCCCCCCAGCTGACCTGAAGATGCAACCGGCTCAGGAAGACATGCCATGTCCATTTGCCCTGCCTTCAGCATTTCCAGCCTTGCAGGTATTTCATTGACAAATATTTTTTCCATTTCATATTGTCCGCTTAACCACTGGTCTGAAAGGTAGTTTGATACGCTTATCTCCATCATTCCTACTTTGATTTTTTTCTTTTCCTGAAAGCTCTTGCTTACCAGGAAGGGAAAGCTCCCATCCGTACTGGTGGTTATTTTTATATCAAAACCATTCTGCACATTGTTTAAAAATGCGATAAGATCTGTCATTGCTCCATCCAACTCACCGCTTTGCAACGCACTTTGTCTGTTTGCTGCATTGCTATATACCTCTACCTTGACATCCAGACCCAGCTCTTTAAAATACCCGTTTTTATCCGCAAGAAATATGGGGGCAGAGTCCGCAGCCGGCATTACACCTACTCTTAATGACAGATTTTTGGCTTCAACCCTCTGCAGTGCTTTTGTACAACCTGATAAAACAAGTGCTATTGACAATACTAATACCATAATTACCTTGAATGCTTTGTACATTTTTATGCCTCCTATTTTTAATGGAAAGACGGCCTACCCGGCTTTTCATCAGCAATTTATAAAAAAAAGCAAGTCTAAGGCATTGACCCCAGTCAGACGCAGCTTTTTTTTAGCACTATAACAGCTCATAAATATATTTTAACTCTATACCGCTGCAGGAGCAATAATGTGTTATGTGAATAAATATATTCATACATTAAATATGACAACCCTTAAGTTTTTTTATATAATTAATAATGAAAAGAAGGTCTTCCCGACTTTTCATTTGCTGAGAAGGAGATTTGTGCACTTATGAGAGACTTAAAGCTAAAGACCATTTTAAAGGATACCTGGACAGCATCCAGACCGCTTTCCCTTACTCTTGCAATATATTCAACCACTCTCGGAATATCAATTGCACATCTGGAGGGCAAGCTTTTTGCCGCAGGAAGCAGCTCCCTTCGGATTGATATATTAAAAATTGCATTGGTGACGGCAGCGGGTATACTTGTACAAACAGGTACAAATCTTATAAACGATTATTTTGAATGCGGATTAAAGTTTAAGGATTTTAAAGGTAAAAAATATAAGTTTCTGGGGAAAATGCGGACAGACTTTGACATATATATATTCATGCTGGGTATGGCATGCTTTGGAGCAACCGCCTTAATTGGTCTGATACTGGTTTACCTTTCGACTCCTAAACTCATTGCGGTAGGCATAATAGGTATTATTGGAGGTTACTCCTATACAGGAGAACCCATTGTATATAAAAGGCTCGGACTTGGTGCCATACTTTCATTTGTACTTATGGGACCATTAATGGTTTTCGGCAGCTATCTGGTGCTTGCCGAAAGCTTTTCCTGGAGCCCTATACTGCTGGGTTTACCTGTAAGCCTTATGATTCCTCTTTTAATGTTCAGCAATGAGCTAAGGGATTATCAGAGAGACAAGGACATGAAAATCAGAACGCTGACGGTGCGTTTAGGATTTGTAAATGGTAAGAGAATATTCCTTATTCTGCTTTGTTCTCCATATTTCCTGACGTTGATTTTCATATTTTACCGCTTCATACCATTAAGTGCGCTGCTGGTATTTGTGACTCTGCCGCTGGCAATAAAATCCTATAGGAATGCTGCAACAGCTAAAAAAGAAGGCGTACCTATAACCAACAAGCTTCATCTCAGCTTTGGACTGATATACATAAGCTCTATGCTTCTGATGTAACGGAGGAATATTATGATTATCGCAGTTATAGATGCCCAGGGGGCAGGATTAGGACAAACAATAATAAAGAAGCTGCGCAAGGAGCTTGGCAATGATATTCATATCGCCGCGCTGGGAACAAACCAGACAGCTACGCAAAATATGCTAGAAGCTGGCGCTGACAAGGGATATACAGGCGAGAATGAAATATGCAGCTTCTGTGAAACAGCAGCAGTCTCTTGCATAATAGGTCCAATAGGCATTATTTGCAGCGGAGGAATTTTGGGTGAGATAACCCCGAGGATATCAGGCTCAGTATTTTCAATGAGCTGTACAAAATATATAATGCCCCTTCAAAAACACGGCATATATATACCGGGAACAAGAAGCCTTCAAATCAAGGATATAATTAGTGAGATTGTTGAAGATATAAAAAATAGTATGGGTGGATAGTTATGAGAATAAAATGCAGAGTATGGCTTGAAAAGGATAATGAAAAAATATTTGGAAAGGGTCCCTTTGAGCTCTTGAAAAGGGTAGAAGAGCTAGGTTCACTGAGACAGGCGGCAATTTCCATGGATATGTCGTATACCAAGGCTCACAGAATGATTGCAAATCTGGAACGTGCATTGGGATATGAAATGCTGACTAAGAAAATAGGCGGAATCAGTGGAGGAAGCTCAGCCCTTACAGACAAATGCAAAAGCCTTATGAATAAATACATACTGCTTGAGCAAAGCATAAGAAAGGCTGCCGAAGAAATATATACTGAAATCTTCGAGGTCAAGGAGCAATAATTGACAGCTATGCAATAAGCCGTTATACTTTTATTTGTATAACGGCTATATTAAAATACCGTTATATAGAGAAAAATATAACCCCGGAGGTGTTGTTAGTAGATGAAAAAAGCATTGCTTGTCGCATTTATTACTATTATGCTGTTAACAGCCTGTTCACAACAGGGGGCTGCTGAAAAGCCAGCCGGGGAAATAACTGTAAGCGCTGCAGCAAGTCTTAAGGAACCCCTTGATGAAATAGTGAAAATGTATATGGAAGAAGCAAATGTAAAAGCAGTTGTAAACTACGGAAGCTCGGGAACATTACAGAAGCAAATAGAAGAAGGTGCCCCGGTGGACCTTTTTATATCAGCAGGCAGAAGACAGGTTGATGCTCTTATGGATAAAGGAATTGCAGATAAGGAAAGCTATAAGGAACTGCTGGCAAACTCTCTTGTGCTTGTAGTATCATACAGCTATGACAAGGATATAAAAGATATTATGGACCTAAAGGACAGGGATATCAAGCTGGCAATAGGCGAGACAGGTACTGTCCCTGCCGGGCAGTATGCCAAGGATTTTCTTGATAACACAGCTTTATGGAATGTGTTTGACAAGAAGCTGGTATTTGCAAAGGATGTAAAGGCTGTACTAAGCTATGTTGAAGCCGGAGATGCACATGCAGGATTAGTATACTGCAGCGATGCTGTGAAGCTTAAGAACAGCTATGTAGCTTATGAAATACCTGCAGACAAGCATAACCCTATAATATATCCCATGGTCATTATTAAGGCAAGCAAGAATGCAGCCTCTGCCGAAGCATTCACAAAATATTTGGGTGAGCAGAAATGCAGGGAAATATTCGAAAAATACAAATTCAAAGTAAAGTAAGGAGTTAGAATGATAGTTAGTGCTCTGCTGATATCACTGAAAATCAGCATAACATCAATATTACTCAGCAGTATGGCCGGGATAGCTCTTGCAAGAATATTGTACAAAAGAAACAATGTTCTCAGGAGTATCATAGAAAACATACTACTTATACCTATTTTCCTTCCCCCGTCAATAGTGGGCTATATTCTTCTGGTTGTAATAGGCAGGAATGGAGTGCTGGGCAGTGTCATTTACGGCATTTTCGAATCAGGAATTATATTTACATGGTGGGCTGGTGTCCTGGCCACATTCATTATGTCACTACCTATTGTGTATCAGAACAGCAAAGCCGCGTTTTTCAGTATAAATCACGATTGTGAAGAGGCAGCTAAGGTAGATGGGGCAGGCAGGCTCCAAATATTCATGAAAGTTACGATACCCATGGCATCAAAGGGTCTGCTTGCGGGTATCATATTAGGCTTTGCCAGAGCTTTTGGCGAGTTTGGTGCTACCATAATGGTGGCCGGCAACATACCAGGCAGGACTCAGACTCTGCCTATAGCCATGTATTATGCCGTTGAGGGCGGAAACAAAATACTTGCAAATCAGATTCTGGCAGTGGTACTTATAATAAGCTTTTCCTTAATAGCTCTCTTTAATTATTTCTCCAGAAATACAGAGGAGTAAACAATTATATCTATTTTTTATTTGACATAATTTTCTTACTAATATAGAATTCTCTCTATACAGTAATAAGGGGGGATACTATATGAACAGAGAGTACTATAATCAAGAAAACAGCAGGGTAATGGACAGCTACAACAGCAACATCCTGCACATTAAAGAGATTTTCGAAAAAACTGCAGATATTGGGAAGAGTGTTTCCTCAAACTCACTTCTTTCATTTATCAACCATTCTGCAGGTTTTTTGCTTCTTATGGCTGATCTGGAAGCTAAATGCTCATTTGACTATTTTAGCAGCACTGATATACAGGTCCTGATTGAGCAAAACCATAGGCTTTATGATGAGCTTATGGGAGACAACTATGGAAAAAGCTATGCCAATCCGCAGTATGCAGCAGGCGTTTTTGGACTTGAGCTTGGTCAGCTTTTGTCAGCCTTTTATACCGAGATTAGAAAGGGTATATCTTATGCTTACAAGCATAGAGTTTTTAATCTGAATATGCTTATGAACACTCTTATTGATATGTACGATTACGTTTCAAGCAATGGAATGGAATATGATAAACTTAAGACCATGATCACTAAACAAAATACGGATAAAGCTATAGTGTTCAGCAATCAGAAATACTATCTCAAAGAATTTGCTGATTTGGAATACAGATTTTACTTAGATACAGTAATGATTTCTGATTTGACTGACTTAAGATATTTATATAGATATGACAAATACATTTCAGAATATGAAATCAAGACAGCACAATTCCTCAACAGCTATCCTGCAGAAGAGCTGAAAAAAATGACAAAGACTATTATAGATGCATACCTGAGAGGCTTCGTAATAGATAACAAGGATAGAGGTAATAGAAATATAATAAGAATAGCATATTTTGTTGGACAGGAATTGGTTGTGAAGCAATTGATTCAGGATCTTAAGGTCAGAGGGTTTGATAGTGTACTGTTTACACCCTATTGCAGCAGTCCAAGCAAGCAATTTGACTATGATCACAGATACGACATGTCATTATATTTTGATGAAAGCTTTGCAAAGCTGACAGAGGAAGCTCGTGAAGAGGGCTTCGAATGCTGTAAGGCCGTCTTTGATCTAAGTGCAGGACCAATTATGATTGACAGCTTCGGTGAAAAACCCTTTGACCCTCTGAGCAAGAAGGAATGCTTAAAACTTTCTGCCGAACAGGAAGAGCAATACAAAAACCATAGAAGCAATCTTAGTCAGATGTTTGATAAGTATGAGCCATACGAAAAAACATCCTTTACTATTATCGCACTGCCTAATGCAGAAATTGGCGAGCAATTCGAAGCAATTTTTGAGGATACTGTCAAAATAAATTCTATGGAAAACGATGTCTATGAAAAAATACAGCAAACAATAATTGATGCTGTTGATATGGGTAAATATGTTCACATAAAGGGTGCAAACGGTAATAGAACTGACATTAAAATAATGCTTCAAGAATTAGCAGATCCTGTCAAGGAAACAAACTTTATGAACTGTGTTGCAGACGTAAACATACCACTAGGGGAAATATACACTACTCCAAAACTTAAGGGCACAAATGGTATTCTCCATTTGAAGGATGTCTTTCTGGAGCTTAACTACAAGAATCTTGAGCTGAGATTTGAAGATGGATGCATTGTTGATTACAGCTGTTCCAATTTCAACAGTGCTGAAGAAAACAAAAACTATGTAAAGGAAAATCTTTTACAGCTGCGTGAAAAGCTGCCCGTAGGTGAGTTCGCAATAGGTACAAATACCGAAGCCTATGTAATGGCTAAAAAGTATGACATTATAGACGTACTTCCAATACTCATAATAGAAAAGATGGGACCGCACTTTGCAATCGGTGATACCTGCTTCACCTGGGCAGAGGAACTGCCGGTGTATAATCAGTTAAACGGCAAAAGAATAACTGCGGTAGATAATGAAGTATCCATTCAACGCAAGGAAGATGTAAGCAAGGCCTATACAAATGTCCACACAGACATAACAATTCCATATGAAGAAATAGAATTCATATCAGTAATAACAAAAGACAATGAGACTATTGATATAATCCGCAATGGAAGATTTGTTCTGAAGGGAACTGAAAAATTAAACCAACCTTTTGACAGAGACAATAAATAAAAAATCAAAAGCAATGGGGTACCCGTCCCATTGCTTTTGATTTTAAAACTGCTCTATTCTCAATACGCTGTCTATACTGTTTACGTTCCCGATTTCCAGTATTTCCTTCAAGGATTTCCTCATGTCTTTTTCAGAGCTGGTATGTGTTATAAATACCAAAGGTACATTATCCTTATGCTTAATATCCTGTGTGACAGATATGATGCTTACATTGTTATGTCCGAACACTGTAGATATGCTTCCCAGTACACCGGCAACGTCCCTTACGTTGAAACGGATATAGTATTCAGTCTCTATTTCTTCAGGGTGCTTTATTTCCTTAACCGGTGTTTCTTTATCTTGCATAATAAATTGATAGCCGCCTGTATTGCATCTGATTATAGATATAATGTCTCCTATTACCGCACTTCCAGTAGGTAAATCTCCCGCACCTCTGCCGTAAAGCATAAGATCACCCACTGCATTGCCCTTTATGAAAATTGCATTGAAGGTGTCATTAACATTGGCTATAGGATGACTTGCAGGCACAAGTGCCGGATGTACCCTAAGCTCCAGCCTGTTGTCCCGCTCCGCAGCAATAGCCAAAAGCTTCACTACATACCCAAAGCTTCTTGCATAATGTATATCGGCAGCAGAAATGTTTTCTATTCCTTCCCTGTATATTCTGCTGCAGTCAATTTTTGTACCGAAGGCCAGAGATGCCAATATTGCAAGCTTGTACACCGCATCAAAACCCTGTACGTCTGATGTCGGATCCGCTTCTGCATAGCCTTTTTGCTGTGCTTCCTTCAACGCAGCTTCAAAGTCCATGCCCTCCAAGGTCATTTTACTTAGTATATAATTGGTTGTGCCGTTTACTATACCTGCTATTTTTTCTATTTTATTTGCAGTCAGGCTTTCATTGATTTCTCTTATTATTGGTATCCCGCCTGCCACACAGGCTTCATAATAAAACTTTACCTCCTCCTTTGCAGCAGCGGTAAAAAGCTCATCACCCCATTTTGCCAGTACCAGCTTGTTTGCAGTAACTACATGCTTCTTGCGCTTCATTGATTCCAGCATATAGTCCCTGGCTATGTCGGTGTCTCCTGTCAGCTCAACTACTATTTCAATTTCTTCATCCTGCAGTATTTCATGTATATTATCTGTCAATAAGCCTTCCGGCAATGTTATACCTCTGTCCTTATCCATATCCTTTACGAGGATTCTGGATATTTCAACCTCCCTGCCTGCTCTCTTGCTTATTTCTTTTTTATTTTCCTGAAGTATTTTCCATACTCCTTTTCCCACATTTCCAAAGCCTAATACAGCTATTTTTATTTTCCCCATTTAATCCACTTCCCTTCATATTCATCCTACTGCAGCACCAAAACGATCTACTTCAAGCTGTCTAAGCGTCCATGCTCCCTCCAGTCTCAAAAGCTCGATCCTGACAGCTTCGGCAAATTCCTTGTTTTTAGAGTCGATAATAGCCATAATGGTAGGTCCCGCTCCGCTTAGAAATACTCCCAGGGCACCTGAGCTTCTGCATATATCTGTAATATAGCTGTAGTCTTTAATAAGCTTTCCCCTGTATAGCTGATGAAGTCTGTCATCGCAGCCTGCTTTAATGCTTTCTGCATTGCCTTTGTTCAAACCGGACATGAGTATTGCTGTTCTGCCTATATTAAATACTGCATCCTTCATAGAAACCTCACTTGGCAGCACTGCCCTGGACTCTTTAGTCGATAAAGTAAAACTAGGTATCAAAGCATAAAAACCAAGCTGATCTGACAGCTCCTGTTTCTCGACCACTACATTTTTCCCATCCATAACAGCTGCAGTCATACCCCCATATAGAGCAGGTGCAGCATTATCCGGATGTCCCTCTATTTTTGCAGCTATTTCCAATATTTCTTGCTTGTTTAGTCCTGCAGAAGCTATTTCATTTGCACCTATCACACCACCCAGAATACATGCCGCACTGCTGCCCAATCCCCTGGATATGGGGATGCTGCAGTCCATTTCCAGTCTTATCCCTCTATGTCTATAGCCGATTATATCAAAGCAGCTTTTCATCGAAGTATACACAAGATTATTTTCATTTCTATACTCCTCACTGCAGCCGTATATTTCCAGTCCGCTGCCTGCCTCTTCTACCAAGAACGTATTATATAGCCTAAAGGCAATACCGAGACAGTCAAAACCTGGGCCAATATTTGCGCTTGTTGCCGGAACCCTTATTTTCACCATAGCCATCACCTACACCTTCAAAAACTCATTTACAACGTCCATCATTTCCTCTTTGCCACAAATCCTGTCATGCACTATATTCTTACTCTCCAACCCCTTTATTGTAGGAGGAACTTCCAGCCCCGTACTGTCTGAAAGCTGCTTTAAAAGCTCAAAATCGTCCAATCCGGCGGAATTTATATCAAGACTTCCGCATACGCTTCTGGTAAACTTAAACGGGCTTGCAGTTGACGCTATAACAGTCACGGTACTGTCGCCTGTAGCTTCTGCATATTGTTTATATACCGAGTACGCTACCGCAGTATGTGTATCTATTATATACTTGTATTTTCCATAGACTTCCCTGATTCTGCTGAGGGTATCTTCATCGTCAGCATAGCCACCCCAAAATTCCTTAAGCCCCTTTTTCATGGTTTTACTGATCTCATACTTCCCTTGTGCTTCCAGTCTGTTCATAAGGGCTTCCACCGCACTGCCGTCCTCCCCGCTTATGTAGTATAGAAGTCTTTCGAGGTTGCTGGATATTAATATGTCCATTGAAGGTGAAACAGTTGTCTTGAAGCTTCTGTGCATATCATATACACCTGTTCTGATAAAATCATAGAGTATGTTATTTTCATTGGATGCACATATGAGCTTGTTTACGGGAAGTCCCATCTCCTTTGCATAAAAGGCAGCCAATATATTGCCAAAATTACCTGTGGGAACAGCAATATTAATTTTCTCGCCGTCTATTATTACAGAATTTCTAACCAGCCTTGCATATGCGAAGAAATAGTACACAAGCTGAGGTATAAGCCTTCCGATATTTATGGAATTGGCAGATGACAGCAGATACCCTTTTTTCTCAAGCCTGTCCCTGTATGCACTGTCATTAAATATTGCTTTTACTCCGTTCTGAGCATCGTCAAAATTTCCCCTGATACCCACTACCAGTGTATTTTCGCCTTCTTGGGTAATCATCTGCCTTTTCTGTATTTCGCTAACACCCTCTTGAGGGTAGAATACTACTATTTTCGTACCCGCAACTCCTGCAAAGCCTTCAAGCGCAGCCTTACCCGTATCTCCTGATGTCGCTGTCAGTATTACCAGTTCCTTTGTTATTGCATTTTTCTTCATGGCTCCCTTTAGTAAGTAAGGAAGCAAAGACAGAGCCATGTCCTTAAATGCCAGTGTAGGTCCGTGATAAAGCTCAAGAAAAAATGCATTGTCGGCTTTTGTTAAAGCGACAGTCTCAGCTGTGGTGAATTTCTCATCATATGCCTTGCCTATATACTCCTTCAACTCATCCTCAGAGAAATCAGTCAGAAACTTACCCAGTATATAAGCAGCTGCTTGCTTGTAGCTCATATCCGACAGCTCCGAGAAACTGATATCTATTTTAGGGATGCAGGCCGGTATGTATAACCCTCCATCCTCTGCTATGCCTCTAATTATAGCTTCGCTTGACGTTATAAAGCTGCTTCTTCCTCTTGTGCTTCTGTACATCATTTCCATTAATTATCCCTCCTGAAAAAAAATATGGCCCCGTCTACTATGAGACGGGGCTCCGCGGTTCCACTCAAATTATATTTTTGCTGCAGCAAAATATCACTTAATGATTATAACGTAATCAACGTTCAGACTTACTGACAGTTCAGCCCAAAAGCTCAGAAGCGGTATTCAATGCTTCGCATCCGGAATTGCTTTCAGCCGGTGACAATCCCTCTCTAGTGACCGTTTTGCATTTACTTCTCTTCATCATAGCTTTAATCTTTTTTATTATTCTATTTTATAACCATTTTTATGTCAAGTGTTTTTATTTAAATATTCAGAATTTCTAAGGTCTCTTGTTGAAGCAAACTTTTTTCCTCATAAGCTATTTTCAAGCATAAGTATTGAATAATGCGAATAATCCACCATAAAGAAGAGGTACGATTCTAAACCTCTGAAAAAGCGACATACCTCGATATATTCATTTCATTTCCTTTACTTTTTATGTTGCATCATACCTTAATTCAAATACTTGTGTATAACTTTTTATTAATTTTTTATACTCAATTTACATCTCATATACATAAGAACCTATACTATGACTATGAATCATAGTATAGGTTCTTATGTATTACATCTTTATCTTCTCTCTATAACTTTCATTCTTTATTTCTATCTTAATATCTTTTTCAAGATTCTTGATATATTTATCCATATATTTTGCATACTCCTCCGGCATTACAGAAGTATTATCCGATTTTATCTCTACCAGTTTACCATCTGCAATAGCATCTTTTATAGGTTTACCCTTCAACCGGTTAATTGATATAAATAATACTAATTCATTAGCATGATACTCATTCCAATACTCATCTGAAGTCAAACCTAAAGAGTTAATATAGTTTTCCATTGCACTTGCAGCTTTTTCGTCTCGTAACAGGTTACTTCTTTCATCAAATGATGATTTTTGTGCTTCTTCAAAGGTTACTGTTAAACCTTCTGACTTAGCCATTTCAAACAGCACCTTCATACGAGCAATTCTTAATAAAGCTTTGGCATTATCACTTTCATCCATAACATACCCTTCTAGTTTATATGCTTGCTTTTTGAGTTCAAACTCTTCAATTGTTATCGGCATACCATTACCTTCAGCCAAGATATTTTTTGAATCTTCCTTTTAAGCTTCTCTTTAGTTTCCTTTACTGTTTTTCCTATATATAAATAATTCTTTGTATATATGGATCTTCAGACGCATAATACCCGATACCTACTGATGTAACTATAATGATTGCTACTAATAGAAATATAACTCTTTTCTTGCTTCTAGATTGCAAAGCAAACACTTCCAAAATATATTTTAAAATGTCTTTGTTATGCTGTTTGTCCAATCGTTTAACGGCATATTTGTTAATAACCACTTTTGGCATTTTCCTCTTTTAGTGCAGATTAGCTTCATTAACAGTCTAGGTCCTCTTTTTACTTTCGTATTTAGTGATTAATGTATCCAAATACTCACTTATATCCAATATTTCTTTGTTCAATGTTCCATTATAATCATTTTCTATCAATTCATTCATGAAATCTTTAAAAAGAGAGATATACTGCTTTATACAGCTTGCACCAAGCTCTGAAAGCACCTTGCTTTTCATCATAGCTTTGTGCATACGGTATCTGGCAATCAATACACTTGCTTTAGTACTCCTCGCTGTATTTGCTTCCCTGGTATCTATACCTATGGATGGGCTTTTACTGTAGAGACTGTTATTGTAATACCAGCTTTTGATTTTATTAAGCAAATCTTTCTGAACAGTTTTGCAATCGCTCAATATTACAATGATATATTCATTGCCTTTTTGTATATACAGAGCATCCTCACCTGCAATTTTCCTTACTTCTGCAATAGTTCCTGATAAGTTTTCTGTCATACTTTTACTCATGTGAGGAAGGTGCTTCTCTGATATCTCTATCACTATGGAAAATACTCTAAAACCATTATCCTCTTTCATTATTTGCACTTCCTAAGTTTTTAATTTCTATCTAAAGACAGTCTATAGAAATATTCTATCAACAAAGGAAATCCCCTTCAAAATATAAGAAATTCTTCTATTAATTACCATAAAATAAGTAAGAGAAATCTTTCTCTTACTTATAGTGATCCTATTCGCCTTGCGAGTCTGTAGTAACAAGCTCTTGTAGATTGTATTGCACTTTTGCATATGATCTTCCGATAGGATCATCAGCATCAGACGCAAATACACTCAACGACATACATAAAACTAGTACTAAAACGAAAATGATACTAAGAATAATGGATTTGATTTTTCTCATCATTTTTCCCTGCCTTTCTTTTTTATATTTTTTTTCTTATATATTCAGCACAACTATGAAGATCATTAATATAGTGTTCATTATACGATGCTTGTGCCATTTCAGTTATGACTACTATGAGCCGTTCTAACATATGTGCAGGTATCATATCTGCAATGGACATAATATCAGCAACTATAAACTTTTTATTAACCTGTCTGCCTATGGTGCTTAATAAAACCTCGAAATATTCGCTGCAGACAGCTTCCCCTCCCATCATAAGCCTGACCTGAGTGTAGGTATGGTAAAATTTCACCTTGTTATTGATATCTGTTGTCAAAGCTACCAATGTTATTGCCTTTATTGAATTCTTCAATGCTTCTTTAAGGCAGCCCCTCTCCATCTCTATTACTGCAATGTTGTTGTATACTGCACCTCTCCCTATCAGATCCTTCTCGCCATATAAGCTTAGGAGCTTTTTATATATATCCATTGCCTCCTCAAATCTTTGTTCCTTCTTATATGTCAAACCAATATTCAACATTGCTGCAGTCTTCTGCTCAATGGTCAATGCATATTGGTAGGCAGTATGAAACAGCTCTCTGGCTTCGAAGTGCTTATTTATACTGTTTAACATGATGCCACGCCAGTAGTTATATTTAAAAATCGTACGCACATCTATATCCTGCTTATTTGCATAGCTTTCTGCAAGCTTGTATTCCGCCTCCGCCTCAGGAAGCATTCCTTCTCTGTAATATAAATCGGCCAGCTCCACCATGAAGAGGACAACCAGATTATTATCCTTTTTTTCAGCCAGTTTTATAGCTTTTCTAAACAACTCTACTGCCTGATTTATATCTCCTCTGCCAAATAAATACTCAGCTTTTGCTCCATACATCATAATGGTTTCGATGCTTAATTTATTTTCAATGCTCGTCCGAAGCAGTATATCGATAATTTCGTAATCCAGCTCCTCCTTATATAGCCTTATGTTTTCGAATACTTCTCTTACATATTCTTTTATCAGGACTTCTTCACTTAAGGATAAGATATCTGCCTTTTTTAGCTTTTTCATATTATCATCTCCGTGAATATATGATTACAAACCTTCCTTATAAGAAAATACCTTTACGCAGAAAGCATAAAGGTAGTGTTGTCAAATACTCCGGCAGCCCGGCTGTCATGGCAAGCAATGCTTTAGACCCGCGGCTTTGTGTCCTTACCTTTAGATAAGTTTACTATTATCAGACTATTTAATTATAAAATTTCATTTCTTACAATGTAATATAATTCTACATATTTTCCATATTTTTGTAAATAGTTTCGACAAAACTAGTCATTTTTTGATAAAAATAGTATGTGTTTAAGCAGTAGGGACGGTTCTTTTTGCTTTTCGCGAACGAAAAGCAAAAAGAACCG
>JBMORW010000030.1:0-85581 GCA_049322695.1 Bacillota bacterium
GGCTGCTGTATCTTTCGGTATCTGTAAAGAACAAAGAGTTTGATGCAAGTGCATTCAACTTTATAAAGACGTTATGTGATATAATAGCTGCCATTTATTGATGGCAGCTATTTATATCATAACTGCCGAAGTCCTTATTCCTAATTAATAAAGTAGTATTAGCTGCTGGAGCAGCCCTTCGTAGCGCAGCTCAATAACCAATATTATGATAAACATCTTATATATCTTAAAGCTGTTTATACCCTATAAAGGAGTACCCCGGCGCAGGAGTGACGTCAAGCTACCCCTTGGCGTGGACCCGTAAGGTACTCCGTTGCGCTATAAACAGCTGCAAGAAAATTGCCCCATAGGTGTGGAGGCATTGCCGAGAGGAGGGTGCTTTTCGGCACCCTTTGCGACATTACAGACATATGATTGTATCATTCGGTTGTATTAAATTGAATAAATTTCCTGATAAATGTATAATTTATATATGATTATTAAATACGGAGGGATGATTTTGAAGGGGTTTAAAATAAAAGGAATTTATATTGTCGCTGCACTGCTGCTTCTGGTTATTATATTCTTCAGCAGCATAGCAGGTTATTTGATTGATTACCAGTGGTTTTCTGAGCTGAACTATCAGGAAGTATTTTTCAAAAAGCTTTTTACACAGATTCAATTCTTTGTTCCCACATTTATATTGCTGTTTGTGGTTTTATTCTTATACATGAAGTCCATAAATGCACATTCAGTAAAGCATAGCAGAGTCATTTTGGATGTTAAAGAGAAAAAAGTAAGAAATCGCATATTTGCGTTGGTTTCATTTGTGGTTTCCTTCCTTTTCTCATTGGTTTTTGTTACTGAGATATGGTATGAATTCTTAATTTTTATTAATAAATCAGCCTTTGGGATTGCTGATCCCATCTTCTCTAAAGACATTGGATTTTTTATGTTTACCTTGCCGTTTCTGAACAAGCTTTATGGGTTTATGCTTGGCTTTATAGTTATATTGGCAGCAATTACCTTAGTATACAACGGTCTTACCTTTTTATCAACAAAGGTTAGTGATGGCGGGCATGACGAAGCAAATGTCAGGGTTCTTTACAATTCGAAAGATATATACAAGGGTATCTTAGGGGCAGCTTCCAGGCAGCTTACATTATTGGGAGGGCTATTCTTTGTTCTTCTTGGATTGGGCTTCTACCTGAGAACCTTCGATATATTGTATTCGGGACGTGGAGTGGCTTACGGCGCAAGCTATACTGATATTAATGTGACTCTTCCCTCTTATTACATATACATTGCAATTTGTGCTGTTACGGCTGTGTTAATGCTGGTATCCTGGAGCAGAAACAAGATAAAGCTTGCAGCTTTCGGACCATTGCTTTTAATAGTAGCCATGGTATTATCGGGTGTAGCATCGGCGGTTGTACAAAACATGATAGTGGCACCCAATGAGATTTCAAAGGAAGAAAAATACCTTCAATATAATATAGAATATACAAATTATGCATACGGGCTGGATAAGGTTGCAGTAAAGCCATTTGCCGTAGAGCAGGACCTTACCAGAGAGTCGCTGGAAGCAAACATAACAACTATAAACAATATACCCATTAACGACTACAGGCCTGCTTTGGATATATACAATCAGATACAAGGTCTAAAGAATTACTACAGATTCAATGATATGGATATAGACAGATATATGGTTAACGGTGTTTACAGACAAATTTTCATATCTCCAAGAGAGCTTTTGGCAGAGAATATACCGAGTCAGACCGGTGAGCAAAGGGCATCATGGATCAACAGGTATCTGAAATACACACATGGTTATGGAATTTCCATGTCTCCAGTAAATGAGGTAACTGCATCCGGACGTCCCAGATTATTCATAAGGGATCTACCATTAATATCTGATATTGATATAAAGGTTGATGTACCGCAGATTTATTATGGCGAGCTAACGGATGATATTGCCATAGTCAATACGAGAGAAAAGGAATTTGATTACCCTGCAAGCGACAGAAGCGTTGAAACAATATATCAAGGTAAAGGAGGAATTAAGCTTTCCTTTATTAACAGGCTGTTGTTTGCTGTAAAAAGAGGAGATATAAACTTCCTGCTTTCACAGGATATTACAGGCGAAAGTAAGGTACTGATTAACAGAGATATTGTTGACAGAGTCAATAAAATTGCACCATTTTTAATATATGATGAGGATCCGTATATTGTGACGGCAGAAGGCAAGCTGTATTGGATTATCGATGCTTATACTATAAACAACAGATACCCTTATTCAGAGCCAATATCAGAAAACACAAATGTAAACTATCTGAGAAATTCAGTAAAGGTAATAGTGGATGCATATAATGGTACTGCAGAATATTATATTTCTGATACAAGCGATCCTATAATCAGAACATATTCCAGCATATTCAAGACTTTATTCAAGCCGCTGGATGAAATGCCTGAAAGCCTCCGTGCACATATAAGATATCCTCAGAAAATGTTTGATATACAGGCAAGCATATACAAGAAATACCACATGCTCAATGCAAGAGAGTTTTATAATAAGAATGACGTATGGGATATAGCAACTCAGATATATGATGTAACCGGGACAACAACAGAAAGGCAGGAAGTAGAGTCCACATACCTGATAATGAAGCTGCCTGACAGTGAGAAAGAAGAGTTTTTGCTTATGGTGCCGTATACTCCGCAGGGCAAGACCAACATGATAGCATGGCTGGCTGTTAAAAATGACGGAGAAAACTACGGACAGATTATATTGTATAACTTCCCGTCAGGTAAAATAGTTGAAGGTCCAATGCAGGTTGAAGGTATAATAAGTCAGGATACGGTTATCGGTCCTCAGCTTAACCTTCTTGCAACAGGTGGTAATTCGCAGGTAAGCAGAGGAAATATGATGGTAATACCTATAGAAGAATCCATACTATATGTTGAGCCTATATATGTGAAAGCGATAAATGCCAATGCATTGCCCGAAGTAAAAAAAGTAATAGTATACTATAACAATCAGGCCGTTATGGATGATACACTGGAAAAAGCTCTGGGTAGAATATTTCCTGAAAAGCAGGGTCAGGAGCAGACCCAGCAGCCCCCTGCAGACACAGATACAGCTACAGTGGAAGAGCTGATAAGAAAGGCAAATGAGATTTTCCAACAAGCTCAGGAAGCTCAGCGAGGAGGAGATTGGGCAGCTTATGGAGCAAGAATAAAGGAGCTTGAGGATCTGTTAAATAAGCTCAATGCAATAATCAACCCTGTTCCTGAACAACCTGCAGAAGCAGGAGAAGGCACGGGTACTGAAGCAAACCAATAAAGTTTTAAAGGCTTTCTACACAAAGGTAGAAAGCCTTTAAAAATAATTTGCTAATTTACATAATAAATTGTGGAAATTTTTGAAAAACGCAAAGGATTATTAATAAATTTATAGAATATTATAAAATTAGATATATATAGACAATTTTTTTGTTCAGGGGGAGTGGCTATGAAAAAGGTATTAATAGTTGATGATGCTGCTTTTATGAGAGGATCGCTTAAAATGATTCTGGAGCAGAATGGTTTTCAGGTGGTTGGTGAAGCATCAAACGGTCTGGAAGCTATAAAGCTATATAAAGAGCTTATGCCAGATATAGTTACAATGGATATTACAATGCCTGAACTGGATGGTATAGAAGCAGTCAAGATGATTAAGCAGCTTGATTGCAATGCCAAGATAGTTATGATTTCAGCCATGGGCCAGGAAAGCAAGGTAAAGGATGCTGTAATATCGGGTGCAAAGGGCTTTATTGTCAAGCCATTCAAGAGCGAATTCGTAGTTGAGACACTTAGTAAAATTCTGGCAAAGTAATAGTCAGTACTTTTTAAGCAGGTGATATAATGAAGGATATTACAGATAAAGAGTTTAAACAGTTAGCTGCTTATATGAAGGATAACTATGGTATAAACCTGTTTGAAAAAAAGACTCTTCTGGTTGGAAGGCTTAATAATATATTGATAAAGAATCAAATAAAAGATTTTACGGAATACTACAGCCTGCTGATTTCAGACACAACAGGCACTATGGTCACTGAGCTTATAAACAAGCTTTCCACTAACCATACCTTCTTCTTGAGGGAAGAATCACACTTCCATTTTTTCAGAGATCATGTACTTCCCTATCTGTCATCAATAAAAAGCAGGAATAAGGATTTCAGAATCTGGAGTGCGGGATGTTCTACAGGGGAAGAGCCATATACGTTGGCTATGATATTATCTGATTTTTTTGGACCACAAAAAAATCAATGGGATACAAAAATATTGGCAACGGATATTTCCAAAAAGGTATTAGATATTGCAACAAAGGGTATATATTCGCGGGAACAGCTTTCTCCGGTCAGTGATTCCTGGAAAAAAAGATATTTTAAAAAGCTGGCTGATGAAAGCTATGCTGTTGCTGACTCCATAAAGGATGAAGTAATATTCAGGATTTTTAATCTGATGAACAGGAATATGCCCTTTAAAAAGAAGTTTGATGTGATATTTTGCAGGAATGTAATGATATATTTTGATGCAGAAACAAAAAATGAACTCGTGAATAGGTTCTATGAGCAAACTGAACCCGGGGGATATCTTTTCATAGGACATTCTGAATCAATAAACAGGGAGGAAACCAAATACAGGTACATAATGCCTGCTGTTTATAGAAAGGAATAGATTAATTTGTCGAGCAAAAGAAAAATAAGAGTATTGATAGTAGATGATTCCCTATTGTTCAGAGAAACCCTGGCAAAGGGTCTTTCTACTGATTCGGGCATTGAGGTAGTAGCTACTGCAACTGACCCGTATGCGGCAAGGGATAAAATAATTGAATATGAGCCTGATGTCATGACATTGGACGTTGAGCTGCCGAGAATGAACGGGATTGAGTTCTTAAAGCGTCTGATGCCGCAGCATCCTTTACCGGTTGTTGTTGTCAGCGCGGTAAGTGAAAATGTATTTGACGCTTTGAAATACGGCGCAGTAGATTTTGTAACTAAGCCTGATATGAAGAGTGGAAGAGGTGTGGATACGCTTATTAATGAGCTAATAATAAAGGTAAAAATTGCCTCTACCGCTAAGGTCGGTCATTGGAAAAACAATATATTAAATACCATTGGGACAAGTACCGGAAGCTTATCTGGTTCAAAAAACAAAATAATAGCAATTGGTGCATCCACAGGAGGCACAGAAGCTATATACAACGTTCTAAAGCTATTGCCTCGAGATGTACCAGGGATAGTAATAGTACAGCATATGCCGCCTAATTTTACCAAAATGTATGCAGATAGATTGAACAACAGTTGTCTAATGGAGGTAAAGGAAGCTGAGAATGGAGACTATATATTGCCCGGAAGGGCATTGATAGCTCCCGGAGATTTTCATATGACAGTAAAAAAATCCGGCAGTGCTTATTTGGTTGAATGCTTCAAGGGTGAAAAGGTAAACGGACATTGTCCTTCAGTGGACGTGCTTTTCAACTCAGTTGCAGAAAATGTAGGAAGCAATGCAATTGGTGTACTGCTGACAGGGATGGGAGCGGATGGAGCAAAGGGTCTTTTGAGTATGAGGAGGAAAAATGCTAGAACAATAGGACAGGACGAAGAATCAAGTATTGTTTATGGAATGCCAAAGGTTGCTTATGAAATAGGTGCTGTAGAAAAACAGGTCCGACTTGAAAATATTGCACATGTAATATATGCGATGTTAAATGATAAATAGTATGAAAATTTAGTACAAATGTTGAAGATTGTGCAAAGGGGGGATAATGATGGATATACCCCGCAAGGATCAAATGATTATCAACTACACTGCAGGCTCAGCCGGCGTTGATATTGATACGTTAGTGGATTTTGCACCAATGGGTATAATTCTGGTCAATCAAAATGGAGAAATAGCTAAAATAAATACCTCCTCACTTAAATTACTGGGTGTAGATAATGAAAAAGTTCAGAACAATAGATTTGGTAATATAGTGAAATGCTTCAGCAGCTTTGAGGACAGCAGAGGCTGTAGGTTTGGAACTGAATGCAGCAGTTGTATTATTAAGAGCTCGATTGAGAAAGCCTGTAGCAATAAAGCCGTAGTTGGGCCAATAGAAATTTCTAAAACAATTCTTATAAATGGAAGCAAGCATAATAAATGGTATAGAATGAGCTTTACGCCTGTACATTATAATGACGCTTTGCTAGTAATGATAATAATAGATGATATGACTGACCAAAGAAATGCTCAGGAAATCATCATAAAATCCAGGGATTTTTACTTATCTCTATTGGAAGAGTTTCCAGCCCTCATATGGAGAACAAACGAAAATGGAAAAATAGATTATCATAATAAGAATTGGACTCAACTGACAGGTAAGTCTATGTGCGAGGACATTTTCAATCTGGAGGCAAGAGGTATACACCCTGAGGACATAGAGAAATATCAGGAATCCTATAAGAATGCTATTTTGGATAAGCGTCCTATCAGTATGGAATGCCGTATATTGAGGCATAATGGTGAATACTGCTGGATATTGGAAATTGCCAGACCGTTCCATGATATTCAAGGAAATTTTTCCGGTTATATCGGAGTGGCTTTTGATATTGATGAAAGAAAGCTTATTGAAGAAGAATATAAAAAAGCAAAAGAAGCTGCTGAAGTAGGAAACAAGGCCAAAAGTGAGTTTTTGGCAAACATGAGTCATGAAATAAGAACACCCTTAAATGGTATTATAGGTATGACAGAGCTTATGTATATGACTGAACTGACTGAAGAGCAGCATGAGAATCTTGATATAATCAAATCCTGTGCAGATACTCTCTTAAGGGTGATAAACGATATACTGGATTTTTCAAAAATAGAAGCGGGTAAAATGACTATAGGAAGACAGAGATTTTCTCTTAAAGATCTTATGGAAAAAACATTGAAGCCGTTTAGAGTAAGCGCTGCTGAAAAGAAGCTGAAGCTTGATTATGTGTTGGAAAGCGATGTAAAGGATAGCTTTATTGGGGATCCAATAAGACTGCAGCAGGTACTTAATAATTTAATTAGCAATGCAATTAAGTTTACTGAGCAGGGAACAGTAATCATAAGTATAGCTCAGAATGACAAACTCAGGAATAATGAAAACGATGAGACAGAGCTACGTATATCTATTTCAGATACTGGAATAGGTATAGACAAGAGTGAAATGGACAAGCTTTTCAGAAGCTTTAGTCAGGTTGATGGTACATATACCAGAAAATACAGTGGTACAGGCCTTGGCTTGGTGATATCGAAACGACTTATTGAAATGATGGATGGACAGATTTGGGTAGAAAGCGAAAAGGGCATAGGAAGCACCTTTATATTTACCGTAAGGTTGAAGTCTCTTGTGGATTCCAGCAATAGTGCAGAAAAATCTGCAGACAGCAAAGTCATAAAAAGTGATGCCAGATACAGAATATTGCTTGTGGAAGATAACAAGATGAATCAACTGGTAATTACTCGACTGCTTAGGGAAATGGGAAATGACGTTGAAATTGCGGATAATGGAAAATATGCAATTGATGCTTTGGAAAGAAAAAAATACGATTTGATTCTTATGGATATCCAGATGCCGGAAATGGATGGGATACAAGCCACCAGAACAATAAGAGAAAAAGAAAGGAATTCTGAAAAGCATACTCCTATTGTGGCACTTACGGCATATGCACTTCAAGGTGATAAGGAGAAGTTCTTGGCTGAGGGTATGGATGGATATATTTCAAAGCCTGTGAAGCAGGATGAACTGTATGAAGTGATTAATTCAATCGTATTGAAGAATAAGCATTCAGATAATTTTAAGCATATAAATGAGACAAAAGCAGACTATGCTGGAAACAAAGACATAAACTTAAGAAACAAGTACATACAGCTTTTCTTTATGGATACACCAAAGCATATGGAAAAAATAAGACAAGGAATGGAGAGCAGCAATATGGCAGTTATTGAACAGCTTTCAGGCATAATAAAGGGAGTGGCCTCTGATATAGAAGCAAATGCTTTAAAAAACTATGCCTTTAAAATGCAGTTGGCTGCGAGACGTAAGGATATGGAAACAGTGAAGGAAATGCTTAAGATATTTGAACATGAGTTTGAAAGCTTTAAAAGATTTTAAATATAGTTCAAGGAGGTTTATTTATGAGAATACTTATTGCAGAAGATGATCTCGCCAGCAGAAAGTTCCTGTTTAAATTCTTTTCAGCTTATGGTGATTGTGACATAACAGTAGATGGTATGGAGGCAATAGAGGCATTTTTACTTGCCTGGGATGAAAAAAATCCCTATGACCTGATATGTCTGGATATTATGATGCCTAAGCTGGACGGGATAAAAGCTCTAAAGACAATAAGAGATATTGAAAATGAGAAGAAGGTTGATGAATCCAAAAAAGCAAAAATAATCATGATAACAGCCTTGAACGATACAGATAATGTATTTGATGCTTTCCAGCTGGGCTGTGAGGCTTATGCTGCAAAGCCTATTGATACCAAGAAACTGCAGGAGGTAATGAGCAAGCTGGAGCTTATTTGACAGCCGCTAACTGAAACCTCCAGCTGCTAGATTAAAGTATGAACTTTGAAGTGTTTTTGGGTAATACAAGTAGACTATGAAATTACTCGATTTGTAGTAAGGCGTCTTCGGCTATTTTCTTCCGGTTCCTTCAAAGCCCTGCGCTGTGCCTTCATGGGTCGGCTATAGGGTAGCTTTCTGTCACATAAAGGTGCAGGTATTCCTATTGGGGATGAATTCACCTACAGAAAGTAACCTGTGACGCTTTCTGAAAGTTGGATATTTATCATATTATTGATCACTGGGTAGGGCTTCGAAGAGTTGCTTTAACATTTCTAGCAGCTAGTAGCCAGTAGCTAGAAGTATAATGCCGGTGGCTGGTGGCTCTTGACTAGCGACCAAGCTTGGCAGTTTTAACCTAGTAAAAAAGCATTGATATAAAAAGAAAATAGCCCCGGGGGAAGGGCTATTTTCTTTTTGGGTCTTGTATGTATGGCTTTTATCTTTTGTGGAACTATCTATATTATTGGTATTTTTGTTTTGGAATATACATTTTATTTTGAAAATGTTGTATTATAAAATTGTATAAAAAGTAAAATATTAATAGCTATGAAAGGGGAAAATACTTGAGCGGTACAAAAGCATTGAAGAACATTAACATATATACGGATGGTGCATGCAGCGGAAATCCTGGTCCCGGAGGCTATGGGGTCGTTTTGATATATAATGATACCAGGAAGGAGCTTTCAGGCGGCTATATTAACACTACAAACAACAGAATGGAGATAATGGCAGTTATAAAAGGGCTGGAAGCACTTAAAACGGCTTGTAATGTAACAGTATACAGCGACTCTAAGTATGTTGTCGATGCAATAGAAAAGGGTTGGGTATATAACTGGAAAAGCAATGGCTGGATGAGGAACAAGAAGGAGAAAGCTCTTAATGTGGATTTGTGGAAAAGGCTTCTGAGTCTAATGGAGCTGCATAAAGTAACCTTCAAATGGGTGAAAGGGCATGCAGATAACGTAGAGAACCAAAGGTGTGACCAACTGGCTGTGCAGGCATATAAGCAGGCTGATCTGGCTGAAGATGTGAGGGAGGAATAGATTTTAGTTGCGAGTACCGCTTATGCTAAACCGTCGAGTTTCAGGTTACGGGCATGTATGCAAATTCTACGAAGAACGGCATGAAACTCGCAACCCGAGCACTTTTAGCGCACTCGTAACTCGTAACCAATACACAGTATTGAAAGGAGCTGATTTAATGAAAAAGGTTAATGTCTATCTTGCAAATGGGTTTGAGGAAATTGAAGCTGTAACTGTAATCGATGTTTTGAGAAGAGCCGGTGTAGAGGTCACTACTGTATCTATTACTGCCGACAGAGTGGTAAGAGGTGCTCATGATATACCTGTTACTGCTGATGAGCTTTTTATCAGGGCAGATAATGAGGCTGCCGATATGCTGGTGCTTCCGGGGGGGATGCCTGGAACTACCAATCTAGGTGAGCATGAAGGTCTGACTGAGCTGTTAAAAAGCTTTAAAAGCTCCGGTAAGTATATAGCTGCAATATGTGCAGCACCAATGGTTATTGGTAAGCTGGGGATGCTTGAGGGCTGCTGCGCTACCTGCTATCCCGGTTTTGAAAAGTATTTGGCAGGCGCAAATACTAAAGAGGATAGTGTGGTACAGCATGATAGGTTTATTACTTCGAGAGGTCCCGGAACAGCAATACACTTTGCATTGAAGCTTGTAGAGCTGCTAGTGGATAAAGCAACATCAGAGCAGTTGAGGCAAGGAATGCTTGTACAATAAAAAGCAGGCTGTGAGACTACTTCACAGCCTGTTAAGCTAAATCTATTCTTTTATCCAGTCACTGCTGTTTGTAAGATAGTCCAGATTAAGGAAGAACACAACAGCAAAGATAGTAAAGAATGCGCCCAAGAAGTCCAGCGTTGTGTTAATAATAATGTTAAGAACAAAGGAGACCGGTAAGAAGTTTGTTATAAAACCTATACTTGCTCCTAAAACTATTTGAACTACTGAGGACAGAAGCAGTATTCCAAATACCTTCCACCAGCGGTTTTTTACCAAGGATTTGCTGTAGCCCAATGCATCCATACCGCCTTCCTTCCTGAGTATTACTGCAAACAGTGCAAATGCATAATAGACCCCCCATATAATGCCGGGTATAATTAACAGTAAGGCCATCAACAGGACTATAATGCCTGAAAGGAGGAAGGTACCTATACCACTGAGCCATCTGCCAAGAGCCTTTGAGAAAACTTCCGCATAATCTGTTTCCTTATCAAGTATCTGCTGTTCTGTCAGATACGCTAAAGCCAGTGTAGCCAGTACACTTAGCAGATTCTGAATAAGGCTTAGAAGATTTGCTGTGTTTTTTGCAACAAACTCTGAGTAGGTTTGTGTTGTAAGCATATTATTAATCACTTCTATTAAAGCATTTATGGGCAGGAATACGGTCACAACTATCAGCAATATGATTTTTAAATTTGAGGAGTATATTTTCCAGCTTCTTGTTCCCAACTCCTCAACACTAAGCTCCATTTCACGTATCAGGTTATCCACTTAATCACCTCTTCATGATTATCCTATTTCCTCTTGTATCTGCTTTTCAAGTCTTCCGAAGCTCAGCTCCCGAGTACAGCCATTTGCTGTGAGATAACCCTTTGCAAGGTCTTCTACAGTTGACTCCAGCAAATTGAAAAACTGTCGCATTGCAAAGCTTTTTCTTGGATCATCGTCATTTTCTCCAAAGACAGATATGATGAGATTCTCCAGCATCTGATCCATCCCATACAGTTTCAAGTGCAGAAGCTCATGTACTACTAGCTCTTCCAGATTTGTTGATTTGGGGTTGCTGTTTATTAGCATGACTGCCTTTTTATCATCCATATCAATTTTTATATCGCCTGACTTTCTCCATTCTGTTTCAACAAGCCTCAATTGTATGTCCCAATCTCTAAGTCTCAATATATCCTGCCATTTACTTAAATACTCTGTTAATTTATCATAGTCAACCATATTTACTCCCCCATATCAGATTTCATTCTCAATTATTACAACATTGGAAATATAGTGCTTGTAATCATTCCTTTCAAATACGAAATGCACGGTTATGCCTGCAAAAGCCGTGGTTTTATCTATACAAAAATTGTGCTTGATTACTCTTGCATCAGGATACACCTCAAACTCATTTGAAATAGTAGGGCTTGAGGCGGTAAGCACTAAGCCGTCTGAATACTCAACATAATCCTTATATATAAATGTATCAAAATATTCCTTTGCATTCATGATTATAGGGTCTCCATTTTCGTTGTTTGGTCCCCATGCATACTTTGTAGTATCATCGAACAAGCCGGACAGCTGATCTGTGCTGAATATAAGATCCGAATCCGTATTTATGTATCCGCACATAGAGAATCTCAAGCCCTTTTGAGGATCAACATAGCTTGAGAACTTATCCATGTCCTTTGACAAAAAAGCCTCAGCAGCTTCATTTGATATTTCCAATAGAGTTTTATAAGGCTCAGAAGCTGCTGTAGGTGTTGCTGCAGGTGATGCCTCCGGTGAAGCTTCAGGCTCTGCAGTAATTACAGGAGAAGGTGAGAGGTCGGGCTGTACGGGCTTACTACACGAAGAAAACACAAAAACGACTATCAATAATATTGATATAAAAGCTTTTTTATACATTACGTCACCTCTATGATATTTTTGATAAGTATTTATTAATTATATTTTTATGACTTCTTACTATCTTTTCAGGCAGTTCGTTGATTGGAAAAAATGATAGCTGCAGTGCTTCCTGAATATCTGCTTTAATGTCACCGCGATACTCTCTGGTCGAATATGCTACTGTCACTACAAAAAATTCGTCACCGTTCTGTGCAACACAGAAATAGTCCCGACCGGAAAACACATCTATAAGCTCTAGCTTATCTACAATCAGCCCTGTTTCTTCCATAACCTCTCTTTTTGCTGTTTCCTCTGTGGATTCACCTAGCTCCATGAGACCTCCGGGAAGGCCCCAGACTCCATAGGGGTGAGTTCTTTGCTGCATCAAAATATTTCCATGCCTGTCCAATATAATAACCACAGCACCAACCAGTATTATGGGTTTATGGCCTACCAGCTTTCTTATATCTTCAACATATCCCATTGCATACCCCTTTCAAAATCCTTACTCCCAGGTCGACCAAACATCCGGCATATAGCCTACCGTAGCCTGTCTTCCGTTTCTCACTATTGGAGTTCTATACAGCTGAGAATTATTCAGCAATATCTCTTTCTTTATAGTGCCGCTGCTTATTTTATGAAGATTGAGCTTTTCATAATCCTTATGCTCTTTCTTAATAAGGTTGGCAAGACCAACAGCTGCCTCGACACTTTCCAGCTCACCCTTGCTTAAGCCCTTTATTTTGAGATCAATAAACTGAAATTTGATGTTTCTTTCCTTGAAGTAGCGCTGTGCTTTCTTGGTATCAAAGCATTTATCTATACCGAAAATTTGAATGTTCATGCTCATTTGCTCCTTTAATCATAAGTAATTATAGTTATTCTATACGATTTCCTTATTTCCTTTTTCTATCCAATACTGTAACAAATATGAAATATTGTAATGGATATATAATAGATAGAGCCAAGTATTGAAAATTCAATACTTGGCTCTTAAGCTATCTTTTTATGCCGTTATCTCCTGGAAGCTGTCCTTGTATTGCAGCAGATACAGGTCATAGTACATGCCCTTCTTATTCAAGAGCTCCTGATGTGTACCTGTCTCTCTCACTTTACCCTTGTGCAATACTATTATTTTGTCAGCGTGCTGTATAGTTGAAAGTCTGTGCGCTATAACAATGGTTGTTCTGTTTTTGATTACTTTATTAATAGCATCCTGTATCAGTATTTCTGTTTCCGTATCTATATTGGAGGTTGCTTCGTCCAGCACCAATACAGCTGGGTCAAAGGCAAGCGCCCTTGCAAAGGCCAGCAGCTGTCTCTGCCCTGCTGACAGTGTTACACCGCGTTCCTTTACTTCCTCATCATACTTGTCAGGCAGCTTCTCGATGAACTTGTCGGCATTTACAAAGCTTGCAACCTCTCTAAGCTTTTCATCGCTTATGCTGTCCTCATTCAACCTGATATTGCTCTTAATATCTCCGGTAAACAGGAAAACATCCTGCAGTACTGTACCTATTTGAGCTCTCAGCTCATATTTGTCAACTTCCTTGATGTTTCTGCCATCTATGAGTATTTCACCCTTCTGGATATCATACAGTCTGCTAATGAGACTTATTATTGATGTCTTTCCGGCGCCTGTAGCACCTACAAATGCAGCAGTTTCGCCCGGCTTTATGGTAAAGCTTACGTCTCTCAGCACCCAGTTTTCATTGTCATATGCAAACCATACGTTTTTAAACTCAATCTCACCCTTTATTCTTCCCAAAGGGATAGGTGCTTCACTGTTTTCTATTCCTTCCTTGGTATCCAGCAGCATGAATATTCTCTCAGAAGAAGCCATGGCTGACTGAAGTATGTTGAATTTTTCTGTAAGGTCATTTATAGGCTGAAAGAACTGCTCTATATAGTTTACAAAAGCAAACAGCACTCCAAAGGGAAGCTCTCCTGACAGTACTCTAGCACCTCCGTACCAGATAAGAGCAGAAAGCGCCAGTGAGTACAGCAAGTCCATTGAAGGTCTGAATACTGCAAATACAAAGAGCTCCTGCATGCTTGCCTTTCTGTGATCCTTGTTGATGTCATCAAACTCTTTGTATTTGTTGGCTTCGTTGTTGAAAATCTGTATAAGCTTCATACCGGATATGTTTTCGCTGAGAGTAGCATTTATCCTGGCAAGGCGTACTCTTGTTTCTCTATAGGCTTGTCGCGCCTTGACTCTGAATATAGCTGCCGACAATGCTATAAGTGGAATGATTGAGAAGCATACCAATGCAACTTTGGCATTCATCTGCAGCATTGTAAAAATTATTCCGGCCAGAAGCAGCAAGTCTTTAAAGAGATTAACCAATACCGAGGTATACATTTCATTGAGGTTTTGCATATCGTTTGTGACTCTGGTAACCAATCTTCCCACAGGATTCTTGTCAAAAAAAGATAGTGACAGCTTCTGCAGGTGTGTAAAAAGCTCCTGTCTCATATTATAGATTATTTTTTGTCCGGTATAGTTCAAGAGATAAATCTGTATATAGTTGAATACAAAGCCTGCAGTGATAGTCATTAGAAATACCAGTGCAATCATCTTGAGACCGGATTTATCCTTGACTCTGAAGGCTTTATAGGAAGCATCATCAAGCAGCTCAGCTGCATATGCAGTATCACCGGCAGCTATCATATATCCGCCTGACCCCTCTATAACCTTAAGAGAGGTGTTATCTGTGTCCAGGCTGCCGGTAATAAGATAGTACTTATTATCTACGGCTACTATCTGGTACTTTTCCATGCCTTTATATTCAAAAGCCTTGGGCAGCTTTGTTGTTCTGACATAATATCTGCCATTGTATTCAGTATGCTGATATTCGGGCTTTTCATCAAAAGCCACCATAGGTATATTATAGGCCTTTATATGATCATCTATGGCAATATGCATAAGGTATGGTCTTGCCAGATCTGTTGCTGTTATCATTATAAGAAGCAGGAAGCATAATGCAAGCAGCCCTGTAAATGGCTTAGCGTACCTTATCAGCCGTTTCATCAGCTTGGCATCAAAGGCTTTTCCTAAAGCTTCTTCTTCTCTGATGTTGTTACTCATAACCCTCACCCCCAATGCTAAATTTCATTCTCAATTTTCTCTTCAAGCAGCTGCTTTTGATAGATGCTGTTATATAACCCATTTATCGCAACCAGCTCTTCGTGAGTACCTCTTTCTATGATTCTGCCTTCGTCCAGTACCACTATCTCATCTGCGTCCTTTATGGTTGATATTCTGTGGGCTATTATTATGGAGGTCCTGTTATTCATGACCTTTTTCAGGTCCTCCAGTATCTTTTCCTCTGTTTTAGTATCCACTGCAGAAAGTGAGTCGTCCAATATCAATATTTTGGGATCCTTTGCTATTGCTCTGGCTATAGATACTCTTTGCTTTTGTCCTCCTGACAGAGTGACTCCTCTTTCACCTAATATGGTGTCAAATTTATCAGGGAATTCAATAATATTATCATAAACCTGTGCTATTTTTGCAGCTTCTTCAATCTTTTCCATACTTAAAGAAGGGTTTGAAAAAGCGATGTTATCCTTAATAGAGGTAGAGAACAGGTAATTGTCCTGTGGAACATAGCCAATGCAGTCTCTCAATACCTTGAGAGGTATAATATCAATGCTCTTATTTCCTATGGTAAGCTCTCCCTTTGGTGCATTATAGAGTCTAAGCAGCAGGTTTACCAATGTTGTCTTTCCACTGCCTGTTTTGCCTACAACAGCAAGGGTTTTGCCTTTCTCCAGCTTGATATTTATATCCTTAAGAGCAGGTATTTTTGAGTTAGGGTATGTAAAGGTAAGGCCCTTGAACTCCACACATGCTTCAATGCTGTCTAATGTAATAGTGTTATCTGTGTTTTCATCGTCGCATATATCAGGCTCTGTTTCCAGAATTTCATTGATTCTCACCATGGAGGCTGCACCTCTTTGTAGTATGTTTACCACCCAGCCTACTGCCATCATCGGCCAGGTCAGCAGTCCAAGGTAAGCAATGAAGGATACGAATTGACCCAGTGATATCCTGTTATCTATTACCATACCTCCGCCAACCCCCAAAGTAATCAGGAAGCTAAGCAGGGATATGAAGGTAACCATCGGAAACATTGCTCCCCACATCTTAATAAAGGACATGTTCTTATCTACATTTTCCTTATTTGCCTCGGCAAATTTCAATATTTCCTTTTTCTCCTGTACAAAGGATTTTACTACTCTTATACCGGAAATACTCTCCTGTACTTTGTCAGTAAGGTGTGAGAATGCTTCCTGTATTTCCTTGTTTTTTTCCATTACCTTTTTACTGAAAATTATCATCATTGCAGCTATTACGGGAAGCGGCAGCAATGCTATTAAGGTAAGACGAATGTCAATGGTAACAAAGAGTATAGTTATGACTGAAGCAGTCAAAAAAATGGAATCTGTAATCATTACAACGCCAGGGCCAAAAGCCATTCTCACTGCATTAATATCATTGGTGGCATGAGCCATCAGATCTCCAGTCTTCCTGTTGTTGAAAAAGCTTGGAGACAGCAGCTCCAGATGTGCAAAGAACTTGCTTCTGAGCCAGTATTCAATCTCTCGGGAGGTACCCATTACAAGCATTCTCCAGGTGTATCTAAGTATTGCAACACCTGATGCTATAAGCAGTATGTATATGATGTATTTGTATATATCCTTCATGGAAAGAGAGCTGTCGCCCAGCATATCAGTTATCTGCCCAAGGAGCCTGGGAGTTATTAGCTGTAGCACATCAACAGCAATAAGCACTATTACTCCCCATATGTATTTCCATTTGTGACGTAACAGGAATTCCTTGAGATGTATATATGTTCTCACTTTACCCCTCCTTATAGAATAAAAAATAATAAAAACCCCACCATTAAATTGTATAGTTTTAAGTCCTTAATTACAAGTTGAGGTATAAGCTAAAAATAGGAATATATGCAATTTAAGGAATAAATTGAAGTTAATTGAAGGTTTTTTGGAGGTACTGTTGAATATATTGTCTATTGTGGAGAAGCAAATAATTATGCAGGAAACGAGGATAAGCATGAAAAACAAGTTTGAATTAAGCCTTGAAAAAAGAAACGGTATGATAGCGGACATTAAGTATTTTTTTAAAAAGGAAAGGGATGAAGACCTGGGCGATCTGGCAGCATCACTTATATTGGATTTTTTTATTGAGAAGCTGGCACAAGAGTTTTATAATGAAGGAGTGTACGACTCCTATAAATATATGAACAGCTGTATCGAAGACATGCTGGGCATACAGAAATATTAGCAGCGAAAAGCATTATGGGAGGTGCGCTGTGTATATAGACAAGGAAAAACTGTTGATGCTGAGAGCATTGATGCTGGTCATTATTATTGCAGCGTATATATATGTCAGTACGGCTTATGGGTTAACGCTCAACTTAGAGAGACATAAATGGAGGTGACGTGATTGTACATTGATAAAGAGAAGCTGCTTGTGATAGGAGCCTTGATAGGTGTAGCAGTCGTATTCTTGGTGCTTTATCTTACATTAAATCTGGGTTTGGAAATAGAATTTAGCTTTGCGGTATTTGCAGTAATCAGTATTTATATAATTAATCTTATTATGGGCCACATCAGACTGATGAAGGGCATTGAGGAGATTAGCCCTTTAGAATTGCATGTGAAGAAGCAGGGCATAAGTATATTGGACATTATTAATGCAGTTTTTTCTATTTTTGCCTTACAGCTATCGTACAAGGATGGTTTTCCGTTTATTCCCATAGCAATCTTATTTGCAGTACACCCCATAGTAACATTTATATACAGCAGATTCAGCTATGGCATAAGTCAAAGAGGTATACTTACCCGCTCAGGCTATTACAGCTGGGAGGATCTTATAAGCTTCAATATGGAAAAAGATGATATAATCAAGCTTGAAGTAAAGCATAGAGTGCTCTTTATTATCTATAACAAAGAGTTGCTGCTGCAGGTTGATAAGGACAATAAAGCAGAATGGGAAAGAATACTTACAAAGTACAAAGTATATTCAATGGAATCAGGAGTATTGGAATGAATGAAAGATTTGTTGTGGAAGCAAAAAAGTTTCTTGTTGCCTATCTAAAGGACAGGCAGCTTGAATATGAGCAAAGGCACCCATGGAGACAAAGCTGGGAGTTTGTGGTGCTGCACTGTCTCAGGGTCGAGAATTATGTAAAAAGAATATTAAAGGAAGAAAACCATAGTCTCAGTAAGGAAGAAGCAGCCATGACGCAAGCTGCTGCCGTACTCCATGATATAGGGCGGATTCATAATCGAGAGTATCACGCAGAGCTGGGGAAGGGCATCGTTGAGAGATGGCTGAAATCAAATGAGCATTTTGATATTGATTTAGAGTACTCTGAGAGAATGCTGATACTCATTGAAAAACACTCGCATAAGGGTAGACTGGATGATGACTTCTGCTCGCAAGTATTGAAGGATGCAGACCTGCTGGATGAGCTGGGGGTCATGACTACCTTTATGGCATCCAACTGGATAGATAGAGCTAATCCCTATTTCTTTAACCTTTTATTGGACAGGGTTGAAGGCTTTGAAGTGAGTTTTTGTGATAAAACAGCAAGCCTATTGATTACTGAAACAGCAAGGACTATAATCAAACAGAGGAGCGAATACATAAATACTTTTGTAAGACAGCTTAGAGATGAATTGGATGGAACAGAGATGTTTAAAGATATGAAAATAGATGAATACTTTAGATAACCAATTATAAAAAGGGAAGAGTGTTGGAAAAATGAAAATTGGAGTATTTGATTCCGGTGTAGGTGGAATAACTGTCCTTAAGGAAGCTCTAAAGCAACTTCCGGGAGAGGACTATATATATTATGCGGACACTAAAAACGTTCCATATGGTCCAAGAAGCAAGGAGGAGGTCAAGCAGTTTGTGTTTGATGCTGTAGCCTTTCTTGAATCCTTGGGTATAAAGGCACTGCTGGTTGCCTGCAATACTGCAACCAGTATAGCAGTGAGGGAGCTAAGACAGATGTACAGCTTCCCTATAGTAGGCATGGAGCCTGCTGTTAAGCCTGCAGTAGAAAGAAGCAAAGGGAAGAGGGTTTTGGTGACTGCCACTGAGCTTACATTAAAGGAAGAAAAGTTTCATAACCTTGTTTCCAGAGTCAATGGTGAGGGAATAGTAGACCCTCTGCCTTTGCCTGGGTTGGTTGAGTTCGCAGAAGGCTTTATGTTTGACGAGGAAACAGTCATTACATACCTTAGAAAAGCATTGGAGGGTTTCAACATAGAGAATTATGGAACAGTAGTATTAGGCTGTACGCACTTCCCATTTTATTATGAGTGCTTTAAAAAGGTATTCGGTGCAGGTGTTGATATAATCGACGGCAATATTGGTACAGTAAAATATCTTAAGAAACTTATGGAAGAGAATGGTCTTGTAGACGGAACAGGAAGAGGAGATGTGAAATTCTATTCATCGGGAGTAAGAGAGCCGCAAGCTTCAAAGTACCACAAATATCTGGAGCTTTTGGATTAAGGTATTGACTGGTTGTCAGTAATTATCACAAGTCAATTTGTGATAGGCAGTTTCGGAAATTGATTTACAATGAAATATTAAATGTACTGGGAATATGGCATTATGCTGTCATGTTCCTTTTGTATGATTAGATTAATAGTCCATGGAATACAGTCAGAGCAAAGTTCAGGAAACTCGTAGAAAAGCTAAGGTAAATAAGAGGATGAAGATATTATATGGATATATTAAAAAATTGTATGCTATGCCCACGGAAATGCGGAATAAACAGGTATGAAGGAAAAGGCTGCTGCGGCGCCGATGAAAACATCACTGCAGCCAAGGCATTTTTACATCAGTGGGAGGAGCCGTGTATTTCGGGCGAGAATGGCTCTGGGACAATTTTCTTTACATGCTGTAATCTCAGGTGCATATTTTGTCAGAACTACGAAATCAGCCAGAATATGCATGGTAAAAGCATAAGCATTGAAAGGCTTGCAGAAATCATGCTGGAGCTTCAAGGGCAGGGGGCTGAAAACATAAATTTTGTGACACCAACACCCTATATACTGCATATTGTTGAAGCGGTAAGTACAGCCAGAAGAAGCGGCTTGACCATACCTACGGTATATAACACCAGCGGCTATGAAACTATAGAGGCATTGAAGCTGCTGGAGGGAATAATAGATATATATCTTCCGGATTTGAAATATTACTCCGAAAGGTATTCCAAAAGATATTCAAATGCAGAGGATTATTTTATGCATGCTTCCAACGCCGTATTGGAAATGACAAGACAGGTGGGATTGCCGGTATTTGATGAAAGAGGCATTATGAAAAAGGGAGTGCTGGTAAGGCATATGATTATGCCTGATATGCTGGAGGATTCAAAGAGCATACTTAGATGGATCAGAGACAACATAGGTGAGAAGGCATATATAAGTCTTATGTCACAGTACACGCCGTTATATAGAGCAAAGGATTATGAAGAAATAAACCGTAAACTGGATGATTGGGAATATGAATATATAGTAGACTACTTTTTCAAGCTAGGCTTAGAGAATGGGTTTATTCAGGAATACAGCTCAGCTTCAAGTGAATATGTGCCGGATTTTAATTTGTCGGGAATATGAAAAAGGTATAGCGTTTGCTATACCTTGTATTTTTGCTTTATAAAGCTTAAAAGCACTTCACATGCATCTCTGCGCCTTATGGTTCCGGTGCCGCTGTAGGACCATTTTAGATTCAGTCCTGCTCCGGCCTTGCTCAGGAAAGTCTCAAAGGTTCTTCTATCTATGGGTCTTTCTGACTCGAATCGGGAGCCTGCCGGTACAATGAACCTGCCCGCGAATGCAATACCAGCATAATAAGGATGTTTTTGGGGTACATCCTTGAAATCATGCCTGAATACCTCCGGATCAAATTCCTCACAGTAACCCTTCAGACCGGCAAGGCTGCACTGACAGCTGCGGATTATTTCCGGTGGTGTAACCATCATTGCAAGCTCACCGCGACTAAGGTAGTTATCAGGCTTAAAGGTATTATCCCTGTAAGCCACTGCAAAGCCTGTTTTTTCCAGTGATCTTGCTGTCTCAAAAGCATCGTCCTCCTCTGATATATCTTCAAAGGGGGATAATGACATAAGCTCTGAAGCGGAAATGACGCTATAGCCGTAATCACTCAAAAGCTTCAGCTGCTTTGGCAGTGCGTCTGCAACAGGTGTCTGATGAGACATGTTATAACCGTCCTTCTGGAAGATTATCTGTCCGTTTAAAGTATCCGCATCCTCCTTCAGAGCTTTTGCAAGAGGAGTTACCATACCTGCAACATCCAGATTGTAGTCTCCTACAGATGGCTTCCAGCCGCCGCCGTCAAAGCTGGCAGCAAGATAGTTATATCCCAGGATTGAATATGCGTCATAGGAGCTATAGCCTCCGATTATATTGTCAATATAATGCGGCGGTCTTGAAAGCTTCATATCATAATTAAGATTATCTTTAATATAGTTGTGAAGCTGAGTTAAATCCCAGACAACCTCCTCCAGACTATGAAAATGCTGTCTTTTGCCATATATAAGCTTCATAGGACCAAAGATAATATGCTTATAGGTATGATTTGCCAGCTCATGTCCTTCTCGGACTATCCGCTCAGTGATTTCTTTGAGATTTACAGCTCCACCCAGCTTATCATTGCCATAGTCAGGATAATGGTCGTATCTTATTCCGCCCCAGTTTGCAGTATTCAGCTTTCCTGATATGTCAGGATAGTTGTACTCAGTAGTACCGATTATATCGAAGGTGCCCTTTGCGGAATGTGATTTCAATATATCCAACAGTACTTCGGTAAGACCTGTTGTTGTATTACTTTTATTTGGCTCAGGTACAGCTGAGCTGGGACCGTCATCAAAGGTCATGGCAACTATTCTCTTACCATTGAGAGGAGCCGTTCTTTCTATCCTTCTTACAAGGCTTAGATACCTGCCGGAGCGCTCTTTTTTTATTTTCTTGATATGACTGTTTACTTTACGGGCAGCATCAAATAAAATCATTTCGCTCAATCCTTTCATTTTTAAAAGAATAGATGCCTTCCTCCGGGGCTTTGCTTAAGCCTGCTTTTAGTATTGCTTCTGCTGCAGAGAAAAAAAGCAGCTTTATTAAAAGCCTTAATGGATTATACTTTCTTGATTTTTTACATTTCACATAATCACTTCTAACCTTATGAATGGAAGAAGATGTTTTTCCGTATATGGTGCATCTTTCTGATATAAGTGCCGATTTGATATCATCTAGATTACTGCTGTTTACGTCTATATCTATGAATGCATTTCCGATTTCACAAATACAGTGAGCATCACTGCCAGCACTTATCGGCTTTTTAAATCTCAATGCATGATCCATAGCATCAAGATTGCATCTGGTATTTATCCATTTAGCAGCTCTGCTGTTGTAAGCTTCTATACCATCTACCTGCTTCAGTATTGAAGTATCCGGCAGCTGTCCTCTGCTGAAGGGATGTGCTATAAAAACGATAGCATCTTGCTTATGTGCGGCTTCGATGATATCGCTGCTTTTGAACCTTCCAAGCTTATCTCTTGTAAGACCTTTTTCCTCAAGGCCTTCTCTTAGAAAATATACCAACAGGTGCCCCATTTCAGTAGAATACTCAGCTCCGGGAATAATTATAAAATCCTTGAAGCCTTTTTCCATAGCGGCTTTACTGCCTGCAAAGCTGTTGTGGTCAGTAATGGCTATTCCATCAAGACCTTTAGCCTTGGCTTCTTCATATATGTTTTCAATACTTGAATCTGAATCGGGAGAGTAAATTGAATGTATATGCATATCAAAGCGCATTAAATCACCACCTGAAATAGTTACTAGCTTCTAGCCACTAGCTGCTGGCATTACTTCTTTTGGTCACTGGTTACTGGTCTCTAGTCGCTCTGGTATTACCCAAGCATTCCTATGAAGTTTTTCAATGAAATCAATACTATTGATAAATATCTGATAATCGAAAAACAGCACAGGTGTTTTTGTGGAAGCTGTTTTCACCCTTATGAGGAATGCAACTGCGCAGGAGTGATGTCAAGTGGCCCCTACCCGTTATATTTCCTAAATGCCTGCCTGAAATACTGTATGGAGGATTTCAGGTCACTTATATCAAATACTCCCTCTGCTACAAAGGGATTCAATAAATCTATAATATAGCTGAACAGGAAAGCCGGTTTATTGCTGCTTCTTGCAAAATATCCCTTAAAGGACATAAGGTCCTGCAATATAAAGCGCATTTTCTTTCCTATCTTGTAGTTAGGCTCTAAAGCCTTATCATCAGAAAAATCTTCAGTCATGCCCTTTGCTGCATTGTATATATACATTGGGAAATCAGCGCCTGCAGCAGTAGTTAAAGGAAAGCTACCCCAAATGCGGGGATTAATCTCCATAAGAGCAAGCTTGCCATTAAGTTCACCCTTAAATTCTACCATAGCAACACCCGTCCACTTAAGCTCCTTCAAAAGCGTTACGGCATAGTCAACCAGCCTCTTATCCCATATGCTTTCACAAAAGCAGCTGGGTCCTCCCGTTACGGGGTATTCCCGCAGTCTCATATGACAGAAAACTGTAGTAGGATTACTGTCTTTATCAAATATGGCAGACACGCCAAAGCCATTTCCTTTTATGTACTCCTGTACCAGAGGAAATTCTTGTATACCATGCATATAAGTAAAGGCTTCAACAAATGCATCCGTATCATTTACTATTCTGTAGCGTTTTTCGGGACCAAGCTTTAAAAGCTCTCCCTGTCTATACTTAACAACTGCAGGATATTTAATTCTTGCTGATAACTCAGTAATTGATTCATTGGGATTTAAGGTAGTGGTTTCAGGTATTGGTATACCGGATTTTTCGGCAATACCAAGAAGCCTGTATGTATCATTTGCTATGTCTATACATTCTGTATTGGGGACTATGAAGTCATAACTGCTAGAAAGCACTTCAATATTACGCGATACAGCCATTAGACTATGTATTCCCACAGGTATGAGTACAGGCTTACTATCCACATTACTCGCATAATTGACCAAATCTGTTATGAAAATCTTCTCGTTCTTTTCACTGTCTGAAAGAGAAAGTCTGTCAGCAGTATACTTCGAATAAAAGCCCAAAGCAGAGGCAGATGGAGTTGATACCTTTTCCGCGGCAGTAACTCTTATGCCCTTTTTACCTAGGGAGCGTATAATTGGAAGGCTCATCCTGTATCTGACATCTGTTATAACAACTGAATCATTATTCATAAGTCCCCCGTTTTAGCCTCCAGCAAGAAGATGTATGGCTTTTACATCATCTCCGTCCCTTATGGGAGTAGATGCATATTGTTCAGGCTGTATTAAAACATTGTTTATCTTTACTATAAGCTTTGGGTAGGTATAATTCTTTTGCTGCAGAAGCTTTTCCACAGTCAAGCCTTCCTCCCATTGAAAGTCGCGTCCGTTGACCTTTATCAAAACAAATCACCTCAGAGAAATTTTTTCTTGGTTATTTTTCATTTTATATTATTGTGCAAAACTTGGCAACTTAAACAGCACAACCTATTTATTCTGCTTCGCTTAGTCCTTTTATCAGTATGGTATCACATTTTGCAGCTTTTAGGCGGTATTTCAATATATTCTGATACTCTGAGGATTGATACCAATCCCTAAAATCTTTTTCAGATTCAAAGCGTATGATAACAGCACGCTCATGCTTCCATTCGCCCTCCAGCACTTCGGGATTATTGTCGACAGCGAGATACTTGCCTTTGAACTTTACGAACACCTCATTGCAGTCATTGAGATACTTTTGATATTCGTCAGGGTCATTTATTTTTATATTTGCCACGAAATAGTAGCTCATATATTATACTCCTTTATATTGTAATTTCTATTATGTTGCCTTCAGGGTCAAGCACACAGCTTTCATAGTAGCCGTCTCCGGTAGTGCGAGGTTCACTGACCATGCAATGTCCATCTTCCTTCAACCTTGCGGTAAGCTCATCAACCTGCTTCTTACTTCCCACAGAGAAGGCTATATGTATAATCCCCTTATATTGGCTTTTAATGTTGTTTTGATTATCAGGTATCCCCGGCATATGCATAAGCTCTAGCCTTGTACCCGCTTTGAAGCTTATAAAATATGATTTGAATTGCTTATCTGGGTTATGATACAGCTTATTTGGTGTGCCGTCAAAGTACTTACAGTAAAAATCCTTCATACCGTCAAGATCCTTTACCCATATTGCGGTATGCTCAATTAAAAAGCCTTTTTCCTTATTTGCAGTATTTGACTGATATCTGTCCTTCTGATCAAAAAAGGTTATATCCGCATAGCCTGCATATATTTTGCCTGAATGCCTTACCCCTTCAGGTATGTAATATCTGTCACCCTTATGATAGGAATTGAATATACCGTCAATAATCAAGTCAATCCTGCCTTCAAGCACTATACCCCATTGACCTGCATGATTGTGCTCCGGCAGCTCAACATCGTCTTCAAATTGCATGAATATTATTTGATGTCCGATGCCTTGCGAAAGATAAGCCTTAATGCCGCTGATGGGTATATCAGCCTCCGGAAGCTTAAGTATCGGCTCAGGAAAAATATTTTTAACACCACTCATATACATCCTCTTTTCTGTGTATTATTAAAATTTTTCTGTATAGAAACATATTTAACTTATTCTACAAGCAATATATAAGTCCTCTTATAAAAGTAAAATTATGAAGCTTTAAGAGGTAATTATTTCATAGGTGTAAAGCCAAGGAGAGCTACTACATACGCAGAATGCAATACTGCTATACTGCCTAGGTATGCTTTATGCAAAATTAAAAGCTGTTGACTTTATACTATCAACAGCTTTTTACCTATTTTGGCGCGCTTTTCTTAACCGAAGCAATAAGCTTATAATCCTCCAACAATTTTGTGTTATGTATCCGGAACATCATCCATTTGCCCTGCTTCATGAAGTCACCAGCATTTCTATACATATCCGCAATTTCCGGGCTAAGCTTAGGAAGTACAGACTCCATAAAGGGATCCAGCTTATAGCTTATTACCAAAAACACAGAGAAGGAGTTTTCTTCAGGATAAAGAGTACCATATGATATACCGCTTTTCTGAAGCTTGATATTCCAGCCCGGTTTTCCGGAGCATACGCTGTAGGTTAGCTTAGGCTTTACCTTATAATTTGTCTGCATATGTTGGAGCAGGTCCTTCCACAGCTCTTGGGCATCACCCCCTATATATTCGAAAATCTGCTCCATCTCCGGCTGTCTGTCCTGAGGAAAAATATCCTTCCATTCCATAAAATACCTCCTGATATAGTAAATTTCATTTGTTTTATCCCTTGAAACCGGGAGCTTTATACCTTATATATTTTTTTGTATAGCTTTTCAAGAAAAGCTTTCGAATAAAAGGTACTTGCTCAAGTATATATATAAGCTTGTCGAGCACAAAAAAGCCCAAAGGGAAAGAAAGCAGATAACATAATATGTAATATAGTATTTTGATTATCCCCATGCCTGCAAAGCTTATATGAGAATTGCCGGTCAGTATTCTTACTAAAAGGCTCCACAGCATTGAACCATAGGCAGAGATAAAGGGGACTAGTGCAACTGTATATACAAGTACAGTAAACATTCTTATGTTTGATATTTGAATGGACTTTTGAGGGCATACATTGTAGCACTTGAGACATGCGTCACAGCGATAGCTCCATACAGGTTTTTTATTATTTATATGAATAGTGTTTGCAGGACAAATCCTTTCACAAAGACCACAGGAATTACAGCTTTCATCGGATATATAGAATTTACCGAACTGCCACCTGCCTAAATATGTAAAAAGTGAGCCTCCCAACCATCCGAATACAGTATCTGCAAAACCATATTGCTTTGTATGCCTTTCATTTGATGCAATTTTACAGGCTATGCTTTTAATACACAAATCTGCTATTTCGAAAATACTGCTGCAGGTATGGTCGGATACTGCTGATGCAAATATCGTAATGTTCTCGGGATATCCCACACTTTCCATTAAAACAACATCAAAGCCTCTTCTTTTCAGCATACGTGCTGCCTGCTTTGCAGACTGTCCTTCATAGCCGGTATGCCAGCCGCCTTTAGTGCTGATCATTCCGAAATTTGCTATTACTGCAGCCTTTGTATCCTTTTCTGCCTTAAGCTTTTTCATATAGAGCTGAAAGGTATAAGGTATGGTGAATGCATATACCGGAAACATGAAAACATGATAATCAGCCTTAATAGTCAGCAGTGGTGTATTACGATTTACACAAACAATACCTGTATCGATATTCATGCCTTTCAGTTCCTTGGAAAGCAGTTCTGCTGCGTGGGCAGTGTTGCCGGTACCTGTAAAATAATGTATAAGAATCCTCATATTTTCTCCCATCCACATAGGCTATAGACTCAATAAGAGCTGAAAAATATTTACACTCTACTGATACTATCCTTGTCAATATCATATATGCTTCAAAAGATTCAGAAGTCTTTAACTTCCAGCCTTCTGATTAGATTACTGTTAAAATCCAGTGTAATGAAAGGCCAGCTGCCGATTCTGAAGGAGTACGAGCAGCTAAATCAATCCAGCTTGCATCATGATTCATCAGTGGTTACTGTTCTGTCAGATAGCTATATATACCTGAAAGCGGGTGACAGTAAGTCGCCTTACAATAGTTCAAAATCACATCTTATATTATCCTCTATAACCTTTATCGTCGTTGTGATAGTAATTTTTCTATTTTACTCATTTAGTTATTCCTTGGCTTCGCATTACATATTATCAATATCAAGTCAGATTAGTTTCTGTAACATATTTGCAGAGGGTTTCTAATGCGTTAACATCTTTCCCTTGGGATTCTATACATTTTTCTACCAATCCTGCCATATACTCATCCTTCTCTCTTATTTCCGACAACTGATGTTTTGCTTTCACAGCCCACCATTGTTTTAGCTTAAACTGAGACTCTATACACTCGTTTACTAGATGGAAGCAAAGCCAACTTTGACTGGTACTGCAAGATTCTTGGTCGATATAATTATTCCATAAATCTGAAATGCGTTTCTTTATTTTAAATGTTTCATCTGCCGATAAGTTACTTGGACCTAGCATATAATACCTTTTTCCCAATTCCTGAAGCTCTGTCAATTTATCTGACTCTCCCCAGAGACAAATGCCTTTGGCAATCATAGTCGTAATGGTACCAATATTTCCATTCCGTTCATATTCCTTTATGACTTCTTCATACCAGGACCATGGGGCAATCATCAGCTGAATCTCCTTGCGTTTAAAGGTCAGATTTTCTCTCATGAAGCTGTCAAATTGACCTATATAGCAAAGGTCTATATCACTTCTGTCAGTAGCTCTGTTCAGGGAATAAGATCCACACAGCAGTACCGCTTCGATGTCGGACCTATGTGGTAAGTCTTCTTCAAGGAAGCTTTTAATCAATACAAGTACGTTCTCATCTATCATAATGATCCTCCATGAGTTAATATTGATATGTTAATTATTTATGATTCTTAACATAACTATAATAAGACTCCCATTTTTCCATTATTAAGCCTAGTCTTTTACCTTCATCCAGTACCTCTATAAAGCCCGTTTTCATTTCTTCAAGTCCGTTTCTCATATGTCCTTCTATCATAAAAAGCTCATCGTCATCATTGAACATCATCATGAGCATTGGAATAACGAGCAGCTTGGGGTAATATAGAAAATTAATTGGACTTATTTTTCTTGGATTTATCCCCCTTTTTTCACATACCTTAAGTCCCTCACGGGCTACATCTATCATTTCACTTATTTTCCTGCAGGATTTTACTACATCCACCGGAGATCCGTACTTGAGAAAGACACCTATACCTGACGATTGTTGTATATAATGAGTAATAATCCAATCTTCTATGTTTACAGTGGTCTTTGGACGCATACCTGCTTGTTCAAGTATTTCATACAGCTTTCTTATCCTTTCGGTATCAGAATTATCCGGTTCGCCGATTCGTGTGTTGCCATCACCAAAAATAATGATTTTGATAGTTCCATTATCCCTTGTACCGCCTACCATATGAGGAAACGCATATATATACTGCTCTTTGGGAAGTACATTTACAAGCTCTTCAGAGCATTTCCAATTGTTTTGAAATATTACAATGGTGGATTTTCTGATTTTTTCCTTGAGTTCATTGAGAGTATTTATAATTTGTTGTCTCTGTACAGGTATAAATACAAAGTCATATTCATCCTGCAATTCATACAGAGAAATGATATTAGGACAAAAAGCTTCCTTGCCTTGAACTCTTTTCTTACCTCTTTTATCAACAAATTCGATGGTTAATCCTTGAGTTTTATACATTTCCACAGTGTGAGCCTTTGCAAGCAGGGTCACATTATGACCAGCTTTTGAAAGCTGCCAAGCATAGGTTGACCCTATAACACCTGTACCAACAATTAATAATCTCATAATTGCCCTCCTAAGAGAAGTATAAATATAATTTAAGCAATCAATCATTCACCTTCATAATAGTCTACATTTGAATCCCTTTTGTAGAACGTACTTGATTCACACTGGACTATAAGTCCCACTTTGTCAGACTTAGGGTAAAAAACGACATCCGGATTATTGATGGTATCAAAATCCAAATATACAAGGGGGGTAGTCTGTGAAGTATTGATTACCCTATGGGCGCCTTTCTCGTTTGGAGGACAGTAGATTATATCACCTGCTGAGATTGGCTTGTTGCCATCAGGTGTTTCTAAAACACCGCTGCCGGATATTATATAAAATACTTCTTCATTTTGCAGGTGATAGTGATAAGGATAGTTAGACTTCTGCGGCGGGATTTCATAAATTGCTACATAGCATTGATTTTCTTTGCTTCTCTTGATTACTTCATGCTTATAATACTCAAAAGGCTCATGCTCACACTTGTGGGTTGGTGTGATTTCATTCATGTTAGTTATTATTATATATTGATTATTCATTGTTCGCCTCCTTTATTATTCATAGCTTCGAGAACAATGCCCAGACGCTCCTCTATTGACTTGTCGCCTTCGATTCTCAAGACAGGACATGGAAGCTTGGATAGCCATTGCTCATGCAGTGCTTTACTTCTCATATTTGTTCCCGCTTCATCATACTGAGAAGCCCATTCATAAAAATCCTTATGAAGCAGCTCGCGTATACCGTACTGGTCTATATCTGCTCCATATCGCTGCTTTTCTCTCTCAAGCAGCCTTTGCAGCCTGATTTCCTTTGGAAGATATAGAAATACAACCAAGTCAAAATAAGGGATAAATATATCCCCCCAACCGCATAAGGATCCCGACAGAATCCACTGTGGAGCAGCTTCTAAGTCTTGTCTAAGCAGCATTTGTCTTTCTTCAACACTTCTTTTTTGAGTAAATATGACTTCAGTAGGAACCCAGAAATAATCATCAGTATCAAAATGATCATAGCCTGTTTTTGCTGATAAAGCTTCAGCCAATGTAGTGGTACCTGATGCAGACGCACCCAATATATGTATTCGTTTGTGCATATTTTACCTCTCAAGCCATTTGTATAATTAGATAAATGCTATAATTTTATAGATCAGCATTCTGCTTTTTCTTCTTATTAAGTATTGATAAGCTTGAGCACATTATAGTAATATTGCAGCAAAATATAGTGACAGCAAGCCCTAGCTTTAGTCCATTGACGCTGGCAAACACAAGATTGATAGAAGCAAGCATAACACCTATACTGGAAATAGTAACAGCTGTCTTTAGTGTTTTGATATTTGCTTTTGATTCTTTCATATTTATTTCTCCTTGATTCCCTGATTTGCAAGGTTGCTTCTATAAAAGTATTCCTTTGTCGGCAAAATAAACATCAAGCTTACTACTGATGTTATTATTCCGGTATATGTAGATTGCGGAACAGCTTGTATAGCAGATATAATAGATACTGCCAAGAACAGTATATCTATGGATATCATCAGCCAGTATCCCCACTTTTTGAGCTTCATATAGCCATAAGCTGCAACTAGGAGTGCAATAGAGATTGCTCCTTTGGAAATAGTATTCGAAAAAATAATAGAAGAGCCTAGTTCTATGCCAAGCCGGCTTGTTAAGCTGGGGAATAATGTTAAAATCAATAAAAGTGCACTAAGAATGCTCATATCTCCAATTAATGTTACTAAAAAAGGTCTTTTTTCACTCATGCTTTTACTCCTTTAAGCACTATATAGTATTAAGCCACTCTTCGAGCATAGATATTTTTTCTTCATAATGTTTTATGGCTTCTATAGTTTTGGATACCTGCACAGTTCCCAGACGCTGCTCCTCAGCATCCGTGCACTCAATCCATAGAGATCTTTTTAAGCTATATTCAAGCCATCCCAGCTTCCCGGAAAAGCCATTAATTAGTGCCATTTTCCAATCTGCCTTAAGGCTGACGAATCTTTTTTTATAACTACCTACAAAGGTCAAGAATCTTTCTTTATCAATGCTTCCTTTTTCACCCTCGGACCAATATATAGCTGTTTCGGTAAGGTCCTGGATAGGATTTATATAGTTGGCAGACTCCCAGTCAATAATAATAGGCCTGTCGTGATTCCACATAACATTTTTAGGATCAATATCCCTATGGCTTATAACCATATCAGAAGCAAGAAGCTCAGATGCTTCATTTGCTTGTGTATTCCAATGATTAAGGCTATCAATATATTCAAGCAAAATATCTGTCCAAACTGCTTGACTTTGCTGTCTCTCTGCAAATAATAATTCCAGTCAGTCAGCATTGGTTTCTCTGATAAATCATAAGCTATATTCAGCTTTGAGAAATCAATCATATGTAAATCTGCCAGAATAGCACCTATTTTTTCACAATGCATCATGTTGATTTCACCGGGCTTCAGACTTTTTCCATCTATCCAGTCAAATACAAGATAATATTGATTATCTATATTATGCAGATAAGTACCTTCAAATCTTATAGACGGAAGAGCAGGTATATGCTTTGCTGCAATTTCAACAATCCTCTCTGAGTTGATGTAATGCTGCATTGCAACAGGCCTAAGCATTATCCGAGGGTTTAGCGCTTTAACGGCAAATTTCCCGCATGTAGTTTCCAGAGCATACATTCTATGCAAAAGCCCGCCTGACACTTGCTCCGGTATACTGGTTATGTCACCAAACTCTAGTGTTTTACACAGTTTTTCAAACTGTACATTATAAGTCATATCACTCATTAAATTTTCCTTTCAGTTCTTTTATTAAAACCAGAGCCTTGTATAAATGTTATATTATTATGCCTTTGAAAGACCATCAAGAATTTTATCCAGCTCAGCCTTGTGTTCAGCATATATAATACAATCAGGACAGTTCTCCAGCATAACCTGTTTTCACTCCAGTTTTTCTTGACAATCAGGCATTGCATTATAAAAGCTGACCCAATCTTATTCCCAGCAGCCGATTTGCAGCTTATGGGGAGGACATTTCGACTCACATGGATTTGTTCCATTAAAAGGACAGTTTTTTATTTCATAACACTTCAATAAGCTCACTCCTATATATTATTTTTTCCTGATGGTTTAAGTAAAGATAAAACGCCCATTATGCTTAACAACCCTGTTATTATGTGTGGCAGTGAGTAATACCATCTAGCAACAAAATCACTGGGGGGAGTACCGTCTGAGATACCATAACCGTGAAAACTGAACCACAGTATAGTGGGAAGTATCTGAAGAAGTACGTTTACAGATAAGATGACAGCAAGCAAAGAGCGAAAGTATTTGCTTCCAATCGTAAATCCAAGCAAAACAATTATTAGACCGATTGCTGCTTCAATAAGTCCCCAAGTTCTGACTTCACTTTCGGTAGGACCGTATAGACCAAACAGATATGTGAATCCGAGACTCATTGATAACACACCTAAAATTATAAAAGCAGCAATCCTTTGCTTTGACATAAATTATCCCTCCAATACGATGACAACAATACATACTATGTATCCTATGGTTATAATCTTACTCTCTGAATCTCAATTACTATCTAACATGGTTTCCACTTTCAAAGTATGTGAACATAGTAAGTAGTAGGTCGCAGATGCATCTCCATACGATTATTGCTATAGCCAGAAGAAAAGTGTCAATAAAAATATGACTATATTGTAAAAATCCTGAGTTATGTTTACTGCTCCTCCATTTATCAGGCTTGAATTAAAATACAAGGAAAAAGTAGATAACAAAGCTGCAGCTTTCATTTTAAAGGTTGAATAGCAAAGAATTACTATAAAAATCCTTAGTTTAAATAGTGTTTTATTACATCATTTACATTCTTTTCACCAAGCCTGAATAAGCTTAACATTTTTGAAACCTCGATTTGTATTATTTTGAATTGCTAATCATTAATATAGCTTAGTCAGATAGTCTATTATGTTTATTACTATTTGTTATTATGCGGCTTGTTTAAGAATCTTCCCATTATCACAGTATTATAATAGTTGCCATCTTTATGTATACGATCTTTTATCAATAGCCCTTCTTCAATAAAACCATATTGCTTATACAACTGAATAGCCTTTGTGTTAACTTCTACTACTTTTAGTTCAATTTTCTCAATTCCTACAGAATCTGCCCATGATAATATGTTTTCAAATAACACCCTGCCGATGCCATATCCCCAATATTCCTTTAATATGCATATCCCAAACTCAGCCTTATGCTTGAATCTGCTTAGGATGTTGCCTTCACAACGGGTAAAACCCACTATCTTGTTGTTAACCTCAGCAACTAAAAAAAGGCTTCTCTCCGCTATTGAGTCATGATATATCAGCTCTTTAAAATCACTTTGATTCATTAGACCCTCACCAGGCTCTCTGTCGAGATATTCTGTTTCTCCATCAACTTGAACTCTCAAATCGGATAATTCCAGCGCATCTTCCTTTGTGGGACAGCGAAGTATCCATGTGAGGTTCTTCCCTTGAATTTTTTTGCTTTCAATAACCAAGTATTGTACCTCCTTCATTAAGCTCTAATGTGGTTATAACTAATACCCCCAAGTTACTTTCATTGATTGGACAAGTAGAACTATTAAAAATTATCATTTTTGTAAAGACAATGTCTACTTAAAGAGAATACTTTGTCTATCTAAGTTCAGTTGACGTGATGTCAATTGAATAATCAACTCCTCAATAGCTGATACGCTTGCTACAAAACAAATTATGTACATTAGTAAATCTAATTTTTTAAAGGGAAGTAATATTGGAAATATAAAAATTAATATACCTGTAAGCTTATTTCCGTAGGTGTGAAGAACAGCAAAGGTTTTGAATCTTTTTAAGGCTACAATCATTGATGCCAATCTGACGAGAGCAATAAGAATAATCCATATAACAGCCTCAGATGTAAGCTTAACTACTGGATAAAGTATAAATAGCAAAACACCAGTCATTATCAAATCTGCAATAGAATCAAGCCTTGCACCAAGCCTACTGCTTGTCCCGGTTTTTCTGGCAATAAAGCCATCTATCATATCACTTAATCCACATATAATATAAACTGAATAAAAGGCTGCGCTTAAAGGCTTTAGAAAAATCAATACTAAAGATAGCATTATTCTCACAATCGATATGCAATTAGGTATAGCTTTCATTACTTCATCATCTCCAAATGCAGTCAAACAACAAATTTTTATAGAAAGAGCTTAAGGTATCCTAAATATTATTTTCTGCTCAATTAAATCAAAAGTGACTAGTAAATTGTTTTTCCAAAGCTGGTCAGAGTTTAACTCAATCATTGTTGGATAAGGTAATCCATCAGCATGTGCAAGATCGTTTACCTCAGCCACATCATAAAGTGATATATTAATACTACCTATTTTCAGGGGAACATCCAAAAACTCTCTTGGTTTATCAGACATTGAGTTCTTGCTATTGGGATTAAATATATATGAGTAGTTTTTTCCTGTATCCAGATATACTGTTATTGGTTTACCTTTAAGCTCTGCTTCAAAAAAAGGCAAAGTTTCCTGACCTTTACTTGTTGTTTTATAAAGTGGCAGTACAACATATTTATTTGAATCCAACTTTGAATAGTCAATAGGATTATTACTGATCCCAATTTTACGTCCAGCATAATCCAGGGTAATAATTTTGGATTCAAAATAAGCTAAGCCTATTAATCCATTAAACTTTCTTGATGAAAACATTGACCAATCAGATATACTGGTCTCTATATCTTTATAGGTATCCCCAAATACACTTATTTCATTAATCAATACACGTTTTTCCCACCCGCGATGAGAGCCATCTCTGTTAAGAGCTTCAGTTTTACCTATAATAGTATAGTTAATTTTATCCTCTATAACATTTGTTAATAATAATCCTGTTCCGCAACCTGTATCAAACCCCAGCCTATACACATTACTTTCTATTTTGACAGGTATTTCTGGGCAGCTTCTATCACCAGGCCAGTTAAAAGTAAGTCTATAGATTTCACCTTGTTCATATCCTAAATCACGAATCCATGTTTTATCTGCTGATAGCATCGACATGTAACTATACCCTAAATATACGGTTGTTGATACTACTAAAGCGGATAGTAAAATTATTATTATAACATGTTTTTTTAATTTCATTTCTTCACCATACCTCATTTCACCCATGTACCTTTTTTATGTCAATCTACTTTTAATGTGTGTAAACTTATACGGCTCACTCCCATAAGAATAAATAAAGCTATTATTTATATTGTGAGAGTATTCTATACAATTCTTCAATAGCTTTTTCCTGATCAATCAGATAATCAGGTATTAAAGCAGGTTCATTGTGCTTCTCGACTGCAGGTCTGGAAAACTGCTTATAGGTTAGAGAAAAGGAGAGCTTACTATAAGGAAGCTGGAAGGTTAGTACATCCCCATAGGCTGAAGGTCTATTTCCTGATGGTTCCCCAATTACCTTGCATAAATTATTATCTCTTAGTAATACTGCAAACCACGTAGCGGAGCTAAATGTAGACTTTGATGTTATCACATATACATCCCCATTGAAAAGTAAATCTTCATATTTATTATTTTTAGTAGAACTTACTTCTTCACCTACAGCCCAATATTTGAGTCTAACCTTTCCGCCAAAATCCATGTAGCTGTCTACAGGAAGATATTTTATAAATTCATTTGCAACAGCAGAATTTCCGCCTCCATTTTTTCTTAAGTCAACTGCAATATATTTTATAGCATTGCTTTTCACATCGGCAAAAAAATCCCTTAAGGTGTTTTTATATTTATCATTATACCGGCAGCTATCTAGAGTCAATATTCCAATGCTTTTATCTCGATCAACTATATATCTGACAAAGTCAGGCTTTATGTTATCACTTTTTAATTCTTCAAAACTGTAATACTCAGATTCAAAGGCTCCATTGTTGCTAAACGTTAATTGGACTTTATCATAGCATTCAACACCCAACCAGTTTAGCCCGCTGCTTCTTCTTAAATATTTAGGAAAATTATGCTCAGCGTAGTATATGTTTTCATAGGAGAATTGGGATAAAAATCTCTTGTACAGGTCTTTTACTTCAATATCGTTTATTTTTACTAATCTTTGTCCCTTGCGGGAGCTGCTGCTGCATATTAATTCACCGCCCGACAGCTTAAAATCTATGTTTAAGAGCTTCTTGTCATCGCAGTAATAGTACATGGCAGAATGAGCATCATCCAGCTGCTTAAGAATCCTGCTTCCGGACTGCCATACATCTAGAACTGTTGGGTGTTCGGGCATATTTTGAGTTTCCTCGTTATATTGTGATAATACTTTCTCAGGTAAGCTATTGACGGCTGAAAAGTGGCGATCCTTTATCAAAGTTATTAAATATTTCAACTCTGCATGTGCCTCTTCAACTGTTAGTTTCTCATTAATAGGCAGGGTATTCTCCATGCTATTCCAGCTTGTTGTGCTCCTATATGGATTTATATAAATTGCAATTGCACATAAAAAAGCCAGGGTAACTATAATAGCAATTAGTACTTTGAAAATTCTGGTCTTGATAAATCTTTTCATATATACCCCCTATTTACTATTAAAAGTTATTACATCACCTAATAGCAGGATTGTGCCATCCTCGATAATTATTGCACCATTATCTTTAATGCCATAAACCAAATCTGTTTTTTCCTTCAGTACCCTTTTGATACACTTATTTTGTATATTAGTGTCCTCGTAATGTACTTCAATATAGAAGTCTTTCTTTATAAGTCCCAATCCTGGGAAATACATAAATTCAGTGTAATCCTCGTCAGGTGATACATGATAGTTTTCAAGCTGCATCAAAGCACCTGCACTGGCACCCATAACAATTCTTCTACCAGCTATACTGTTGGCCAGTCCTTTTTCCAATACACGCAGGACAGCCATTTCCGGAAGGCCTCCTGTCAAAAATGCTATATCACTGTTCTCTATTATGCTTTTCATCTCTTCTTCAGAGTGTTCAAAATAATTCAGCCAAATAATATTATCTTCTGATATGCCTAACTGCACGAATGGGTCAACTATTTCACCATAGTACTTTCCAAAGCTTCTGCTATATGCATTCTGCCATTCGTCATTATTACTTATCCACCTTTCACTGAATGCAAAAGGAATAACAACAACTTTGTCGTTAGAGCTGATATATTTTAGTATAGTATCCTTAATCCATTCTTCGTGGAAATTATACTGGCTCAATAATATATTTATCATATAGATTCCTTCCTGTTTCCATTTTTGTCAAACCGTTTCCTTAAAGCAATTTCAGTAGGTATAATTGGAGAAAAAAGACCTACTAATTGAATTATATTGAGTATGATTACGAATTGCCCCAGCTTTTCCAGATCGAGATTTCTATAGATAATCAGCACGACAGCGGACAATATGCCTAAGGGTATTCCTGTATAAAGCCAGATTTTACCTGCGTACTTGTGTGCAAAATTCCATGTTTCTTGACTTTTCATTGACCAGGAAGTCCTATATCCATAGGCAAAATTGATAGTTTTTGGAGGATGTTTTCTCCATAATAGCCCGAACCCTACCAGGGTTGCAGGAATAAGCATCAATGTTATAAAGAAGAATATGACCATAAGATACCTCCAATGTATAAATGTTATTATATTTTATTGTACCATCTGTTCTTCTTTATGACAGAGTCTGTCTTTCAGCAAAATTAATGCAATACCTATTATCAGAAGTATAATAGATATGAACTGCGATGTTGACAGTATCCCGATGCTGCCCCTGTGATCGTTTCTGAAAAACTCTATTATGAATCTTCCGACACTATAAAGCACCAGATATAAAGCACCTATGTTTCCTTTGTTGCTGGTTTTTCGCGCATATATTATCAATACAGCGGCAATGAGGAAGCTTCCTGCGCTTGAGAACAGTTGAGTAGGGATAAGCTTAACACCATTAGGGGCATAAGGTGAATTGTGAAATGCTATACCACAGATAGAATCAGTTTCGCGTCCATAGCAGCATCCTGCCAGAAAGCAGCCTATTCTTCCAAAGCCCTGAGCTAAAGCTACTGATGGCGCCGCCAGATTAAAATACTGCATAAAACTAACCTTTTTGAATCTGCAATACAATATTGCTGCCGCTACCCCGCCGATTATACCTCCATATATTACAAATCCGCCTGATGACAGGATAAGAGAAGGGTCCGCAATTATGGATTTTATTTCAACTATACAATATAGAAGCTTTGCTCCCGCAACACCGCTTATAAGTGTTACAATCCCCAGACCATAGATTATATCTTCATCAAGGTCATATTTTTTCGCTCTTTTTACAGCCATTAGCAGGGCAAATGCCACTCCAATCGCTATCATCAACCCATAGCCGTGTATCGTTATGGGCCCCAGCTTTAATATATCGTTGTACATTTTTCAATCCCCTTTCAAATAAAACTGTTGAAGTCGCTATAACAGCAAGCTGTTATGCTTAAGTTTAACGGCTTCAGAAGGGGATTTGTACCCCCACTGAAGTTTGAAATTTTAACTGAATTATGCTCCCTCCTATAGAGGATGGGAGAATTCCCCTCTGCATCATAGCTGCTCCATGAATCTGACTTACCGTCAGGTAAATCAAGGAAGCTTAAGGATGAAGCACCCAGTAGTTTACTTACATTGCTCATTTTCACTGTTCTAACCTCTGCTATCGTTTCAGCTGTCGCAATATCCGGGTGCCTTATTCTGCAAGCTTCACCCCGGGTAGCACAAATTAAATGTGTCTTCATGCCAGGTTCTCCAGCTCTATACAATAAGCCTGCAATGGATATCTCATCATCAGGATGAGGGAATACCCCTAAAATAGTTTGTGCCATAAGAATCTTCCTTTTCTATAATTAAAATAAACACCGTGATATTCTCTACAAAAGACCTTTGTTGCTATATTTATGCTTTAATGCTTGTCCCCAGTATATTATAAGTAAGTACACTCAGTATATACTCTTTAGAATTAACTAATAAATAAAAGTTGATTTAACCCTTTTGGATTTTTTGAAATATAAAAGAGCTACAATAGCAATTGCTAAGTAATATATAATATGAACTATTGCCAATTCTGTAAAAGTAAAGAGGTATCCTGCCATATATGCAATAGCTATTGATTTCACTAAGTTAAAGGCTAAGTTTATATACAAAAAACGTATTATCAGTTCTATAAATTTCGTGCTCCTCTTAAACAGGTGCTTTAGAATGGAAAATAGCATTACCAGATTTATAGAATCAACTAATACAAGTATTAAAAAAGAAGTTATATTTACCACGGCAGTTTTATAATCAATATTCGTGAAATTTATTAATGAGTATATTATGATGACTGTGTAAAATATCACACTTATAATCAGTCTGACAAAATATAATACTAATAGAACATTAGCAATTATTAGAAAACCTCCAAACCGGGTTTTTTCCATATAACTCTTTTGACCTGCTTCAATATCCATCAGTATTCTCCTCCTTAGCGTAACAGTCAAATATATTGCTCCTAATCGGTGATGTTATGTAATGTGTCTCCGTTATTTATCCTTAGACGTATCTTTCTCCTCGGTAAAATCTAGAAATCTGGTTCCCAGTATATACACAATAAGAGGGAAGTAGCTTGCCATCATCCCAAGCATAATCATAATTCCTGCGCTTGATTCACCAACAGCTAATATTGAGGATAGTATAAAACCAACAAATCCTCCTAGTATGGGACATGCAAATAAATACAGATTAAAATCGCTTTTGCTCATAAATTCTTTCACTCCTAAATTTACTTCTTGAAGTCGGTGTTATTTTACACTTTTATATCAGCCCATGGATGTCCTGTAGGATACATGGTAATTAAAGCATTCAATAGCCATTGTTTCTGTTCAGAGTCCATAGCACAAATTACTTCATCATAATCCAATTGATATCCATCACGTTCAATGTCTGTAGATTTATACAGCAGTACTAACTCCGGAGCTAAATACGGAATACCGATGCGTGTCAATACTGCCCTTGATAATGACCTGGTCAAGCTTTTATTTCTGGCATAAAGAAAATCTATTTTAGTTCTATCGTTAAATAGAAACTCAAGAAAATTAAGCCTAGTTTGACCACTGTGGTCAAACTCTAAATAATACATATCTTCTTGGCTGCATGGAGAAAGCTTTACCAGCTCACAATCACTCTTCTTACAAAAAATGTTACGCTTTATCCTTAACTGATTATTTATATCATTTATTTTATGTACCACGCCATTACCACACATTTCATAGATATCCCATCCCAGAGACTTCATATAAAGAATTATTTTATCTCTGTCATTCCAGTACACCGAAATATCAATATCTCCATGTGCTCTGATTTCTCTGTCTAAAAAGAGTTCTATTGCATATCCACCACAAAATGCATAATCAAAATTTCCGTCATTCAATAATAGTTTTGCTTCGGCTATAAGATGATTCAAAATTGTACTCCTCCAGTATGATTAGACTAGATACACATTATTGTATAGTTTTTATAACCTTTTCTTCAATTTTATTTGGACCAAAATATATTCCTTCTACTAATCGTGATACTCCAGAGCCAGTATAAAAATGATAAAGCAGCTCGAATCTTCCATCTCTATTTAAATCTATAACCTTCATATCAGTAATTCCATTGCCACCCCAGTAGCTTCCTAATGCGTTAATAATACCATCCTTGATGATATAATCCTGCCCTTTCATGTGAGAGCCATCAGTGACTTTATATACTTGGGCATGCAGCTTTGAGTAAATCTCATTTGTTGTTGTTTCTATCAAAGGAAACTTTGCTTCTGGATTCATATTGGGGTTATCCTTTATAATATAATCTCTGATTAATTGCTCAGCTTCGTTAACTGAAAGCTTCAAGTTTGGCTTAACAGAAATCTCATTATTAGAAAAAGTATAAAAAATGAAGATAAGCAAAATAACTAATATGATAAAAACAAACATGTATTTTCTCAAATGACACACTCCCACAAATATTTTATATTTATTCTGTATGTCGGATTTCACATAACAAGGGTAATAGAGACGTTTAAAAAATGTCGCTAATACGATTATAACCGTATCTGCAACATATTTCCATAATTACCTATACATACTATTGTTGCAACAAATAAAAAGAGTGAATACAATTCAATGTATTCACTCTATGCTACTGTCCTATAGATGCTTTTTAACTACTTCGATTACCTCAGGAAGATCCATGCCGATGTTCTTGAGGTGCTCTATTGTAGGTACGCCGTCCATTGTCCAGCCCCTGCGCTTGTATACTGCATCAGTAAGCTTCTCGTATTGGCTTTCTCTGTATTCTCGCATAATCTTGATTTTTTCTTCTGTGGATTTGCCTTCAGGGTCGATACCTACAAGCTCCTTAAGCTGCTTATCGTAGCGCTCCTGACGGGATTCGTATTCCTCTACGGTTACGGGACCCATTGCACGGTAAGGGATAGCATCGTGTACCCTCTTGCCGTAGCCCATTCTTATATTGAATATTCTCTGGAAGTTGTATACTCTTTCAGATTGCCTTATAAGCTCTTGCTTGTCTATGTTCTTACCTGTAACTCCATTGAATATGTCCACATAGTTCTGTACATGCTCTGGTATCTTTGCAGGCTCGTCAGAGGTCTTGTTGCTTTCAGGAATAATATCGTTCCATGGAAGCTTGCAGAGACCGTTAAGTCCGAACCATGTTCTGAACATCGGGAAGTAGTGCAGAGCTTCCGCTTTATCCTCAAAGGTTGGAATCTGGTTGTTTACCATATCCATAAATATCAGCCATGCCTCATCATGCTGAGGGCCTTTGTTTGTAAGACCATAGCCGCCTTGTTGAGCCAAGGATTCCTTTGGGAGGTATTCGGAGAACTCCAGACCCTTTTGCTCCATTCCTATATCCTGGAGGAAATTGGGATCCGCACCGTACTCTCTTGCAAATATTTCCTTCATCCTGCGGACGCCCAGTCCTGCTATCTTGCCGAAGCCTTCGCCTCTTGCCATCTGGTGTATAAGCTCAAATGCAGCATCTGCATTGCCGAAGCTGAGCTCCAATCCGCCTGTTATTTCCTTGTTTATTATTCCGTTTTCGTAGCACTCCATTACAAAGGCGGTAAGTGTACCAAAGGATATGGTATCTATTGCATAGGTATCGCAATAGAAATTAAGCTCCAGTATTGCATCGGGATCGAATATACCGCAGTTAGAGCCAAGTCCAGCTGCATTCTCGTACTCAGGACCATCTACTATAACCTTTGTTCCCTTATATGGACCTGTTTTAACCTCAAAATTATCGACAGCCTTTGCACAGGATAAGCTGCAGCCGTACCAGCAGCCGTCAACCATACCCTGAGTAATCTTATCTCTGAATACATTGGATGCTATCTTATAAGTGTCCTTATGAGCACCATATTTGTAATTGTGAACGGGAAGGAGGTCGTACTGATCCATTATTTCTATAATATTTGCAGTGCCTATCTGTCTCATTCTGCATTGCTTGTCGTCAAAGTCGTGAATTTCCTTATGAAGCTTGATGCCTGTTCTGTTCAGCTTGCCCTGGTCTGCAGGGTTGTTGAGGTTTCCTTTTACTCCTTCAAACCTGATAACCACAGCTTTTATCTTCTTATCTCTAAAAACAGTACCTATGCCGCCGCGGCCCGCCTGCTTCAATCTTATTGCTTTCCTTCTTACATCATAGAAGGTAAAGTTGAGAAGACCTATATAAGTATTCTCTGCTGCAGTACCTGCTGATATAACAGATACGTTTCTCTTGTCCTCCTCTGATTTTGCATACATCTCTGTAAGCTGCTCACCAAGAATATGGCTGTCTATAGCTTCCTCGGGGGCTTCTTCTATCCTTACAGTGCCTTCATTACCGTCAATTATTATTATTACATCCTTTTCTGCCTTGCCTTGAAGCTCTAGGGCATCGAAGCCGGAGAACTTGAGATAAGGACCAAAATACCCGCCTACATTGCTGTCCATGGGCATGCCAGTGAGAGGTGAAAGACTCACAACCAGGGACTTGCCTGCGCCAGGGTATTGGGTTATGCCGCCGATAGGTCCGCTGGATATGACTATTTCATTTTCCGGGTCATTCCATTTGGTCTCAGGAGTAACAGCATTCCAAAGATACCAAAGGCCGAAGCCCTTTCCTCCGATGAATTTATCCTTCATCATTTGCGTTACAGGCTTTTCTTTAATTATATTGTCACTCAGATTGATATATAAAGTTCTGTCTGTATAGCCTTTTTCAATTTTGCCCAGCTCATACTTGAAGCTATTTAGAAGCTTGTGAGCTGATTTCAACTTTTCTATATTCATATGCCACCTCCGCTATATTTCAGTAACAAAAATTGCGCCTGTCGGGCAGGCCTTTACACATTGTCCGCATGCAATACACTTAAAAGGCTCTATATAATCTTCATGCATTCCCATTGCATGAACGCTTTTTGCATGCTCATTGCTGAAAATCTCAGGACAGTAGCCTACGCACATAAAGCAGCCTACACAGATTTTCTTGTTAACTCTGACCACACCGCTGTTATCTCTTTTCAAAGCCTCTACAGGACATACAGCAATACATTCACCGCACTGTGTGCAGCAAACTATTTTATTGCCGTCATTTTCTTCTTTAATCCTTATGCAAGACTTTGCAGCATTATCTTCTTTAAACCAAGTCTTGGAGCAGGCAGTTTCACATGCATGGCATGCGATGCAGAGCTCCTGCTTTTTACCTAATACCTTCATCATCTCAACCTCCACAAAAAAATTTAGTCGCTGGTTACTGGTTACTGGTCACTAGTTTATGGAACACTTAAAAGAGTTACTCTGGTATTCCCGGCGACCAGTGACTAGAACCCAGTGACCGATTTTAGAAAACCCCGGATTCTTCGTTTTGCTTAGAGTCCAGGGTCATATTGTAGTTAAATCTTACTATACCACAGATGGTTCAAATATCAGTTCGCCCTTGTCAAATCTGTCATTACTCAGCACGCTTACATCCATAGTCGGCTTTTCTCCAAGTATGGCTTCGGATATAACAATACCTGTTACAGGGCCGAACATGAAGCCGTGTCCGCTGTAGCCGCAAGCCATAAAGAAGCCTTCAACTTCTTTTGCCTTGCCGTAAATAGGCTGACGGTCGGGAGACATAGTGTACAGACCTGCCCATTGCCTTACTACTCTTAGCTCCCTAAGCGGAGGGAGAAGCTCACAGCAGGTCTTTGCCATTTCCTCCAGGAAGTGCCAGCTTGAAGTCTGTCTCAGATCTCTCGGCTCATTGGCATCGCCTCTTCCCATTATGAAGCTTCCGTGGGGTGTCTGCTGACAGTATATATTTAATGAGAAGGACATAAACATCGGATCCTGCATTGGATTAACAGGTTCTGTAACCAATATCTGATGTCTCTCCGCATATACGGGTATATCCACACCTGCCATTTCGCCAATCAGCTTTGAATGCCCCCCGGCTGCATTAACTACTATAGGAGTTGATATGTAGCCCTTTGTTGTCTGTACACCTTTTACCTTGCCGGCTTCCACATCAATACCCGTGACTTCCGTATATTTCATGAACTCAACGCCCAGTCTTGCTGCTGCATTGGCATATGCCATTGTTGTGTGGAAGGGATTCAGATGTCCGTCCTTTGGACAGAAGGTCGCACATACTATTTTTGATTCATCCATATGAGGTACTATTTCCTTGGCTTCCTTTGGGGTAATAAGCTTTGAAGGTATACCAAGACTGTTTTGCAGAACAACGTTCTTTTTGAACTGCTCCATTTCCTTCTCTGTTGATGCGACTATAAGATAACCTTTTTGCTTGAACTCTATATCACCATCATATTCAAGCTCTTCATTTGCCCGTTCATAAAACTCTATACTGTACTTAGCCAGTCGGCAGTTCATCTCTGTTCCCCACTGCATTCTGACTCCTGCACCGCATCTGCCTGTGGCACCGCCGGATAGATAGTCCTTTTCTATAACCACAATATCCTTCATGCCCTTTTTGGCAAGCTCATAGGCTATAGCACAGCCGGAGATACCACCGCCAATTATCACTACGTTTGCAGTCTTATTCATCGTCGTCACCTCCCAATATAGCACCCAGCTTGATAGGCTTAACAGGAGGCCTGAAGGTGGTCATAGGCATATCGCTCATCTTTTGGCCTGTTGCACGGGCAAGCTCCTGCATAATCAGCTGTCTGCAAGTTCTTCCCTGGCAAGGTCCCATGCCCGCCCTGCTTATTCTCTTTATTTCATCTACCGTATGATAGCCTTTTCTTATAAGTTCTCTGACTTCACCCAAAGTCACTTCCTCACAGCGGCATACCATTGTGTTGTCACTGTAATAATCAACCATGTTGAAAAATCTTACAGCCATTGACAGCTCTTTAGGTACCGCAAGGGATACCAAAGGAGTCCTGTCCTGAGCCTTTGTGTTCAGAATCTTTATTACCTTAGCCCTGCAAATGGGTTTACCTTCTCTGTCTAAGCCAGTTACAAAGCTGCCTTCTTCAGGAAGGGGGAGAAACTCGTAAGGTATCTTAACAAGTGCCTCAGTATCGGAATAGGTTTCATCAACTACCGTTATAGCCAGGCCCGGACAATTGCTTACGCATATTCCGCAGCCGTTGCATCTATCAACATCTATTTCTGGTCTGTCGTTTATATCTTCAAACTCTTTGATAGCTCCCCTTTTGCAGGAAGTATAACAAGGATTGCAAGGTATTCTCTGGAAGCATTCTATAACCGCTACAGGACCCTTTGCAAGTCTTTCCTTTGAAGGCTGCACAAGCTCCAAATCCTGTTGGGTCGGTACTCCTGTTTTTTCCAACATTACTAATTAACCCCCTTAACCAATCAGCTGTTCCAAGCCTTTTCTAATCTTTTCACCTACAGGACCGGATCTTAGGTCGTTGAGCTGATTCATGCAGTCATCTCGTTGTTCTTCAAAATCAGGCAGTATATGTCCGAGTTTTCTTGCCGCACACAAGCCTGCTAGTCTGCCTTCAACCATAGCACTGCTGGCTTCTTCCACGCCGCCTACGTCTCCGGCAACAAATACGTTCTCAACGCTTGTCTCCAGATTTTCATTTCTCATAGGTACATGACCGCCAAGTTCCGGTACAAACTTCATCTTACAGCCGACCTGCCAAAGAAGCTCGGCCAGCGGAGACAGCCCTACTGAAATACACAACACGTCAGCTTCTATATCTATTTCACTTCCCGATACAGGCTGCCAATTCTCATCAAGCTTTACGATAGTCACCTTTTCAAGCTTATCCTTTCCGTGAGCATACTTCACAGTATAGCCTGTCATTATGGGCACGCCCATTCTTCTTATTTTTGATGCATGCACCAGATAGCCGCCTATTTTGGGAGCTGCATCTATTATGGCTTTTACCTGTATGCCGGCTTGTATAAGCTGATAGCTCACAATAAGACCGATGTTTCCTGCGCCTACCATTACAATGCTTTTACCGGGAAGCACACCGTGTACATTGGCAAGTGTTTGTACCGCACCTGCGCCGTATATACCTGGCAGATCGTTGTTAGGGAATGCGAGAAACTTCTCCGAAGCCCCTGTGGCTACTATTACAGCCTGTGGTTTTATCTTAATGTATTTATCATTCTGTTCAATTGTAAGTATACCGTCTTCATACATACCTATTACTGTTGCATTCAGCATTATATTGACATTTTCCTTAAATTCTTCAAGCTGTCTTATCAGTATTCCGGCTATATCTATACCCCTTATTGAAGCATACTGCTTCTGTGAGCCGAAAAACATATGAGTCTGCTTTTCCAGCTGCCCGCCCAGGTTATCGTTTCTTTCTGCTATAGTGACCCTGGCACCGGATTGTGCCGCAGCTATCGCAGCGCAAAGACCTGCAGGACCGCCGCCTATGACCAATATCTCTGTGCTAATCATATAAACCTCCATTCAGCCGCTTTACCCAAGATTGTTGATATTCAAAGTAAACTTCCTTAAGCGGCTGGTTGGAAGTTTGCATACAAACGTGGTGAGTGAACTTATTCACACTAGATCACCTTTCCCCTTTTGAGTTTCTACAACCATTCCGTCCCTTAGCTTTTCGATACACACTCTAACATTAGGCTTGCCATCCACTACCATGAGACAGGAAGAACAGTTGCCTATGGCACAGTAGAAACCTCTGGGTCTATCAAGATTGTGACTATGTCCCAGCACTTTTACTCCTGCTGCATGTAAAGCTGCCGCTATTGGCTCTCCTTCATATCCTTCAAAAAGCTGGCCGTCAAAAGTAAAACTTACTTTTTTGCCTTTTTTGAAGGACAATATGGGATGCTCTTCGATACGCATTGAATTCCCTCCCCAAACGCAAATCAATATAATATATAGCTATAAAATGCAAAGCATTCTTGCCCTAAGTATTTTGTATACAAATATTATCAAATAAAAAACAAAGATTTTTTTCCTTATTATAGCTTGCTATATAATATTCTAATAAAAAATAAAAATTCCTGCCTGCAAAACTACTGAAATACTAAACTTTTAGAGCAATTCGACAAAAATTAAAAAGTTGTAATATTTAAAATATATTGACAAATATACATCTAATATCATATAATCGTTTTTAAATATATTTTCACAGCAATGAAGAGGAATAGTAAAAGAAAAAACAGCTTTATCAGAGAGGAAAATCCACCGGATGAAAGGTTTTCCATAGTATGTTTTCTTTGAACCCGCCCTTAGAGCCATGGATGATGAGTCCTATCGTATTCCTGCGTTAAAGGAGCCTAAAGTGTATTGTAAAGCTGCATGCTTTCTATTTGAAATACTATATACTCAGCTTTGCTATATAATCAGGGTGGTACCACGGAAATAACCTTCGTCCCTATGTGTGACGGGGGTTTTCATGTTTTTTGTGAAAATAGTAATACTAAATGAAAAGAAAGGGAGGTAATCAAAATGGGAGAAAAAAAAGAACAATGGGGAAGTAGAGTCGGATTCATAATGGCTGCTATCGGTATGGCAATAGGTACCGGAAATATCTGGAGATTTCCTCGCGTGGCTGCAGCAAATGGGGGAGGTCCGTTTATCATTGCATGGACTATCGCGGCCTTTGTCTGGGCAATACCTCTCTTAATGGGAGAAATGGTAATGGGTAGAAAGACCGGCCTGGGTACTATAGGCGCTTTCAGAGATTTTGCTGGTAAGAAGTATACCTGGATGGGTACATGGATAGCAGCAGTGTGCTTGCTGATTATGTTCTACTACTCGGTAGTTATGGGCTGGTGTGTCAAGTACTTTACATTGGCAGTATCGGGAGCATTCCAGCCTGGTATGACAACAGACCAGACCAAGGTATTGTGGGATACCTTTACTACAACACCTTCGCAGACAATATTATTTCATCTTATATCAATGGCGGTAGCCGGTTTCATTATCTACAAGGGCGTAGCTTCGGGAATAGAGAAGTCCTGTAAAATAATGATACCTGCGCTGTTTGTGCTGCTGGTTGCGGCGCTGATCAGGTCATTGACTCTGCCGGGAGCATTAAAGGGACTTGAATATCTTTTCGAACCAAAGCTTTATATGCTTAGCGACCCAACTATATGGCTTGAAGCCTTTACTCAGGTGGCATGGTCTACAGGAGCCGGCTGGGGCTTTATAATTACCTATGCCGTATACACCAAGAGCAAATCTGATATACCCGGCAACTGCACTATTACATCCTTTGGAGACAATATTGGAGCACTAATAGCAGGTATGACTGTACTGCCTGCCATATATGCATTGTCTGCAAGCCAGGATCTTGCAGCAGAAGCGCTGGCTTCAGGAAATACAGGAATCACATTTATATACCTTGCTCAGTTGTTTACAAAAATGCCATTTGGCAATATATTGGCAGCTGTGTTCTTTCTGGCTATGTCCATAGCTGCGCTTTCATCTTTGCTTCCAATGATAGAGGTTGGAGTAAGAAATCTGATGGATATGGGAATGACAAGGAAGAAGGCTACTGTTTGGATATCAGCAGTTGGCTTTATTTTGGGTGTTCCTTCGGCATACAGCTTAGATTTTCTTGACAATCAGGACTGGGTATGGGGTATAGGTCTTTTGGTCAGCGGTGTATTTGTAGCCTTTGCAATTACTAAATACGGCCTTGAAAAGATCAGGAACAACTATATCAATACTCAATGGGCAGACTACAAGGTGGGCAAATGGTGGAATATATTCATAAGGCTGTTCCCGCTAATGTTTGCTGCAATCACACTTTTCTGGCTGAGGAAGGCTACTACCTGGTATCCTGACAGCTGGTGGAAGCCCTTTGAAACCTTCAGCGTAGGAACTATATTGCTGCAGTGGGTAATTCTGCTTGTATTGGTGCTAGTCACCAATAACTGGATTGCAAACAAGATAGGTAAGGGTACTGACATCACAGCCATGGACATTGAGGAAACTGAATAGTGATAAGGAGGTAGTGATATGTCAACAACTTCATTGGTAATGATGATTATTGTATTGTGTTATTATTCCATAGGTGCAGGCTTCTTTATAAGAAAGGCTATAATGAATAATAGGGCAAAGTAAAAGTAGAACTCAATGACAGGTTTGACACAATATATTGTACGTGATAATATAAAATCAACTAAATATTGTAGTATTAAGGTGCTGTATTATAGGTACAGTTAAAAGGGAAACAGGTGCAAATCCTGTACGGTCCCGCCGCTGTGTTGGGGAGATGCTTTATTTGATGCCACTGGATGTTCCGGGAAGGTATAAAGCATTTATGAACCAGAGTCAGAAGACCTGCCTTAATTGTGTATCATTTACTCTACGAGTGATAGGGAGGTGCTTTTTTAAAAACTATATAGTTTTACAACAGCCTCTTGATGCTTTAGTCAAGAGGCTTCATTTATGGGGAGGAAATCATGGTAAGAGAGATTATAAAAAGGGATGGCAGACGTGAGGTCTTTAATACCGATAAGATTGCTCATGCAATATTTAAGGCTGCTGCAGCATGCGGAGGTAAAGACTATCAGCTGGCAGAAGAGCTGGGAAGCGAGGTAGTAAGGCAAGTTGAAGCCAGATTTGCCGATACAGTTCCTGACATTGAACAAATACAGGACATAGTTGAAAAGGTTTTGATTGAAAGCGGACATGCGCGTACCGCAAAGGCATTCATACTATACAGGCAAAAAAGAAAGAGTGCACGTGAAATGGATGCACTGATAGGTGCCACTATAGAAATGTTTTCCGGTTACCTGGGAGATAGAGACTGGCAGATAAATGAAAATGCAAATACACAAAAAAGTGTTAACGGGCTTAATAATTATGTTCGAGAGGTATTTACAAAAAAATATTGGTTGTATGAGGTATATCCTGAAGAGGTCAGAAATGCACATGAAAATGGGGAATGTCACATACATGACCTTGGATTTTTTGGTCCATACTGCGCAGGGTGGGATCTACGTCAGCTTCTGATAGACGGCTTCGGTGGAGTAACGGGTAAAGTAGAGAGCGGTCCTGCAAAGCATCTGCGTTCTTTTCTCGGACAGATTGTAAACTCAACCTTTACAACCCAGGGTGAAACAGCTGGAGCACAGGCATGGTCCAGCTTCGATACGTATTGTGCACCCTTTATCAGATATGATAGCTTGAGCTTCAATCAGGTAAAGCAATGTCTTCAGGAATTCATATTCAATATCAATGTTCCTACAAGAGTAGGTTTTCAATGTCCCTTCTCCAACCTGACTTTTGATATAAAGGTTCCTTCTACACTGAGTGAGGAGCCTGTAATTCTGGGAGGGCAATATACTGATGACAAATATGGTGATTTTCAAAAGGAAATGGATATATTCAACCTTGCCTTCTGCCAGGTTATGCTTGAGGGAGATGCAAAGGGACGTGTATTTACCTTTCCTATACCTACATTGAATATTACAAAGGATTTTGAATGGGATAGTCCTGTAGTGGATGCTTTTATGAAAATAACCTGCAAATATGGTATACCGTATTTTGCCAATTACATAAACTCTGATCTTTCTCCTGAAGATGCAGTTTCAATGTGCTGCCGTCTTAGGCTCGATACCAGTGAGCTGAAGAAGAGAGGAGGAGGCTTGTTCGGAAGCAATCCATTAACCGGCTCCATAGGTGTTTTCACCATTAATCTACCACGTATCGGGTATATATCAGATACAAAGGAGATATTTCTCAACAATATAAAAAGAATTGCAGAAATAGGACGTACCTCTCTGGAGATAAAAAGAAAAGTAATTGAGCAACAGACTGATAAAGGGCTATATCCCTATTCCTCTTACTATCTGAGAAATGTGAAGCAGCGCTTTGGCAGTTACTGGCATAATCACTTCAGTACTATAGGAATAGTGGGAATGAATGAAGCGCTGCTCAATTTCATGGGTAAAGGAATAAACACAGATGAGGGCAAGGAGTTTGCCCTGGAGATCATGAATTATTTAAGAACACTTTTGCAGAAATTTCAAAAGGAAACAGGCAATGTTTACAATCTTGAAGCCACTCCTGCTGAAGGCACTTCCTACAGATTAGCAATGCTGGATAGGGAAAAATACAAGGACATAATATCGGCAGGAACTGGTATACCGTATTACACCAATTCGACACAACTGCCTGTAGGTCATAGTGAGGACATGTTTGAGGTTCTTGAACACCAGGATGCATTACAGACTCTGTATACCGGGGGTACTGTACAACACCTGTACCTCGGAGAAGCCATTGAAGATATTGAGATATGCAAGAAGCTTATCAAAAAAGTATTTGAGAATTTCAGCATGCCATATGTTTCTATTACACCGACCTTCAGCGTTTGCAGCACTCATGGATATATAGGGGGAGAGCATCCTTTTTGCCCTGAATGTGGAGAGGCGGCAGAGGTTTGGTCAAGAGTTACAGGTTATTTAAGACCTGTTCAGAACTATAATCTTGGTAAAAAGGAAGAATACAAACAGCGGAAGAAGTTCAATATAGGGGTGGTTGTGTGAATATTGGGGGCTTTGTAAAGACGTCCTTTGTGGATTATCCCGGTGAAATCTCCTCGGTAATATTCACAAGGGGCTGCAACATGAACTGCTACTACTGTCATAACAGAAGTCTCATTAATACTAACAACAATATGAAAGATATTGCAGTACGGGAAGTGTTTCACTGGTTAAAAAAAAGAAAGGGAATTGTTAATGCTGCAGTTGTAAGCGGAGGAGAGCCGACACTGCAAAGATACCTCTATGATTTCATTAAGCAGCTAAGAGCTATGGGGTTGCGTATTAAGCTGGATACCAACGGAACCAATCCTAAGGTTTTAAAGGAGTTAATCCAAAACAGACTTTTGGATTTTATAGCTATGGACTTAAAAGCCCCTTTAGTAAAATACCGCAATATCTGCGGTGTTGATGATTTGAATCTGGATGTGATAAAAGAGAGTGTGGAAATAATCAAGAACAGCGGGATCACTTATGAATTTAGAACTACAATGTGCAGACAGCTTGAGGTTGAAGATCTAAAGAGTATTGTTTCAGACTTCCAGATTCAAGCTTCTTACGTATTACAAAAATGCAGAAGCATAGAGAACGATTATTCAGATAAAGGCAGTAAAAAACCTGATATATTTATACAAGGATTACAAACTGGTTTGAGCATCAGTTATAGAGGATATCAGTAAAATTGTCGTAGTATATTGAATTTTGCAAATCTGTGGGATATAATATAAATTAACTTATAAATGCATAAGATGCTGAGACGAGGGAATAGTAGCTGAAAGATGCTGAAAGAGAGAAAAACTCCAGGCTGAAAGGTTTTTCCGGCTTATTTCTGCAAACCCGCCTTCTGAGCTGATACGTAAGCCTGCGTTAAAGGTACTTAAGAGGATCAGATCAGCCTGATCAACTAGGGTGGTACCGCGGAACATACCTTCGCCCCTTTCGGGACGGAGGTTTATTTTTTTGTATAATCTAAAAGGAGTGAATTCTATGAGTAAGAAACAGCAAGAATTTGTAAAAGAAATAACACCTATGGAGGAAGATTTTTCCCAATGGTATACGGATGTTATACTTAAAACTGATTTGGTTGATTATGCGCCGGTAAAGGGGTGTATGGTAATAAAGCCATACGGTTATGGTATATGGGAAGGAATACAAAGAGTAACTGATAAGAGATTTAAAGCAACAGGACACAAGAATGCATACTTTCCATTATTGATACCCGAAAGCTATCTCAAGAAAGAGGCAGACCACTTTGAAGGCTTTGCTCCTGAGGTATTGTGGGTTACACACGGAGGTAATGAGAAGCTTGCTGAAAGATTGTTTATAAGACCTACTTCGGAGACTATTATCTGCAGTATGTATTCCAAATGGGTGAAGTCCTACAGGGATCTTCCTCTGCTTATCAATCAATGGTGCAACGTAATACGCTGGGAGAAGACAACAAGACCATTTTTAAGAACAGCTGAGTTTTTATGGCAGGAAGGCCATACAGTACATGCTGATGCCGAGGAAGCCCAGAAGGAAACCATGCAGATGCTGGAAATATACAGACAGGTTGCAGAGGATGAGTTGGCTATGCCGGTATTGCTGGGCCAAAAGACGGAGAAGGAGAAGTTTGCGGGTGCGGATATGACCTTTACCATGGAGGCAATGATGCATGACGGTAAGGCACTGCAAGCGGGTACATCACACAACCTGGGACAGCATTTCTCAAAAATGTTTGACATACAGTTCCTTGACAAGGACGGAACTCATAAACATGCATGGTCAACCTCCTGGGGTATATCCACCAGACTAATCGGCGGTATAATCATGACACACGGAGATAACAGGGGTTTGATGCTTCCTCCGAGAATAGCGCCAACACAAATAGTGATAGTGCCGATAGCCTTCCATAAAGAGGGTGTTCTTGAGAAAACTAAAGAGATAAAGTCACAGCTGGATGATGTATTCAGAATTGAGCTGGATGACAGAGATACCTACAGCCCGGGCTGGAAATTCAACGAATGGGAAATGAAGGGTGTACCCGTAAGAATGGAAATAGGTCCCAAGGACATAGAAAACAATCAGGTGACTATAGCTAGAAGAGATACACTGGAGAAGTTCACTGTTTCAATGGATAATTTACAGGAAACACTTAAAAAACTGCTTGATGAAATACAGTCAAGCATGTTCCAAAAGGCTCTAAAAAATAGGGAAGAGAAAACATATACTACTACAGATTATGAAGAGTTCAAGAGAATCATGCAGGAAACTCCTGGCTTTGTCAAGACAATGTGGTGCGGCAGCAGAGCGTGCGAGGATAAGGTTAAAGAAGAAACCAATGCAACCATCAGATGTATACCTTTCCATCAGGAGCATGTGGGAGATAAATGTATGATTTGCGGCGGCAAGGCAGAAAAAATGGTATATATGGCTAAAGCGTACTAAAGCAGGGATTACCCCTGCTTTATTCTTTTTACTGAGTCAGATTAATACGGCTGCTCTTATTTTTATCAGCATGTCGTTGGTTTATTTCATCAAGAGTGGCATTTTCCAGCTCATATGCTTTACTGGCTATATCACTTCTGTTTATTATTCCCTTATCTATAAGCAGCTCGATAATGCTTGCTATAGCAAGTGTGTTTCTATAGTCTAATTCCTTCAAATCAGCTATTTGTCCAATCAAGTCAAGCTTATTCATATTGTCGACCTCCCAAATAATATTACTATAATTCTTACCAGTTTTAGAATAAGTATGCAGTTAATGAAAAAGTATATATTTTTGAGAAAATTAAGATAAATGAGAAAAACGGAAAATACGTGAAACCTTAACAAATAATTAACATAATTACGCATATTTTGAATTTGATACGGTATTGGAAATGTTATATAATGAAAATACCATGTATGTTAGTAAACACTAACTAACATAATATTTACATAACATTAACAGAGGCTGAGTAAAAACCTAGACAGTTTAAAAAAGGAGGGATGTACAATGAATGATGCTGAAGTAAAAGTTCAGCAAATTATAGCAGATGAGGATTTTCAGGAGGAAGATACTCAGAAGGACAAGTATCTGATATTCACGATTGGTGAAGAGGACTATGGACTGGATATCAAATATATTGTGGAAATCATAGGGATACAGCCTATAACCCCCATACCGGAGATGCCTGAATACATAAGAGGGATAATTAACTTAAGGGGCAGAATAATTCCTGTCATGGATGTCCGACTAAGGTTCAGAAAAGCAGAAAGGAGTTATGATGACAGAACCTGCATAATAGTGACGGATATAGGGGAGCTGGTTGTAGGTCTCATAATTGACAGGGTTGTTGAGGTTGTGGATATTTCACAGGAGAATATCTCTCTGCCACCTCAGATAGGTGCAGGTTTTCACAATAAATATGTTAAAGCAATCGGTAAGCTGGGAAGCAGCGTAAAGCTCATATTAGACAGCAGAAGGCTGCTTAATGAAGATGATGTGGACGAGCTTAAGGCAATAAACAACTAAAAATATGGAGGTAAGATGGATGAGGTTATTCAATAATCTGAAAATAAGTATCAAGCTTTTACTGGGGTTTCTAATAGTTGTAATTATCACAGGCTTCATAGGTTATGAAGGAATTGTAAATCTAAAGCATATCAACGACAGCTATACCGAACTGCATGAAAAAGATACAATGTCACTGGTATACCTGAATAATATTGTTATAGCCTATCAGAGAGTAAGGGTAAATCTTCTATATACAATAATCAATCACAATGAAATAAGTACATATGAAAAGAGCATGGAAAATTATGACGGTGTAATGGCTGAAAATATGGCAAAATATAAGCAGCTGCTGTCAACCGCTGAAGAAATTGAAAACTATAATAAGCTGGACAATCTTATAAAAGAGTACAACGCTTTGAGAAAAACTGTAATAAACTATGCCAGAGTAGACAATGACGAGGGTGCAATGAACTTCATAAAGACTGATATTGGACCTGTTGCAGCAAAGCTAAATGAAACCTTTGACGGTCTGATAAAAGAAAGCATGGGCAGAGCAGCGGATAAGTCGGCAGAAAACACCAAGCAGTCAGAAAGCTCGATACTTACCATGTATGTACTGATAGCAGCAGGAATAGTACTTGCAATCATAGTAGGTCTATTTATATCCATAATAATAAGCAGGCCGGTGAGAAAGCTGACCGAGTCGGCAGAAAAGCTGGCAATAGGAGATATAGATGTCAAGCTTGCCATAAACAGCAAGGATGAAATAGGAAAGCTTGCCGCAGCCTTCAGCAATATGGTAGACAGTATAAAGGATCAGGTAAAGGTTGCAGAACAGATTGCTACAGGTAATCTGGATATTGATGTTAAGATCAGATCTGATAAGGACGTGCTGTCTAAGAGCTTAAGCCAAATAGTAAAATCGTTAAATCAGGTGCTGAATGATATAAACAGCGCAGCAGATCAGGTTGCAGCAGGCTCAAAGCAGGTGTCCAGCTCCAGTATGACTCTGTCTCAGGGCTCTACCGAGCAAGCAAGCTCCATAGAGGAGATATCCGCATCCATCACCCAAATAGCAGCTCAAACAAAGCAAAATGCAGTAAATGCAAATCAGGCAAATGGTATAGCAGAGCAGCTTAAATCAAATGCAGTAACCGGTAATCAGCAAATGAAGGAAATGCTCTCGGCAATGCATGAGATTAATACTTCCTCCTCAAACATTTCAAAAATAATAAAGGTTATAGATGAGATAGCCTTCCAGACAAATCTGCTTGCGCTTAACGCTGCTGTTGAAGCGGCAAGGGCCGGACAGCATGGTAAGGGCTTCGCAGTGGTGGCAGAGGAAGTTCGTAACCTTGCGGCCAGAAGTGCAAATGCCGCCAGGGAGACTACTGATATGATAGAAGGAAGCATAAGCAAGGTTGAGTCGGGAACAAAAATTGCCAATGATACAGCCCAGGCACTTGGCGCCATTGTGGATGGAGTATCCAAGGTTAACGAGCTGGTAGGACAGATAGCATCCGCCTCAAATGAGCAGGCCAGCGCCGTTACTCAGATAAATCAAGCAATAAACCAGGTGTCTCAGGTAGTCCAGATGAATACTGCCACAGCGGAAGAAAGTGCTTCTGCAAGTGAAGAACTGTCCAGTCAATCAGTACTTCTGAAGGAAATGATTAGCCAGTTCAAGCTTAAAAAGGGACAATATTTATATAATAGTGCAGCCGGAATCGATAAGAGTACATTAAGAATGATAGAGGAAATGATACAAAGAGGTAATTCGGCAAATATAAGACCTGTGGCAAGTGATAAGTCCTATGCTGGTGTGGATGAAGCGTCAGTAAGCAGGGACGATGCTAAAATAAAAATTGCGTTGGATGACAGGGAATTCGGTAAGTATTAAACAATGAAGCTATATCTGTACTTGAAAATTTGAATAATTAATAGTAAAATAAGTAAAAATAATATATAGATTCAAATGCAATGAAGGGAAAATGCTGATGTGATTTTTTCAGAGATTCGGCGGAGGGTGTGAGCCGATAGAAGTACATTAGATGTCCGTCCCTGAGCAGTCTGCGATGAGCAGTACCGGCTCTGCCGTTAAGCAAATGAGAGATTGCAGTAGATAATATCAGTAATATGAAATATTGCAATAATCAGGGTGGCAACGCGGAAAACCTTCCGTCCCTTTTGGGATGGGAGGTTTATTTTTTTGAAGCTATAAAAGTAAAGGAGGAGTAAAAATGCTGGATATTAAACTGATAAGGTCAAATGCTGAAGAAGTGAAAAGCAGACTTACAAGAAGAGGACAGGAGTACAGGATAGATGAGATTCTTGAGCTGGATGAAGTAAGAAGACAGCTGCTGGTACAGGTTGAAGAGCTTAAGAGCAAGAAAAACAAAGTGTCTGAAGAGGTTGCAAAGCTCAAAAAGGCAAAGCAGAATGCTGAAGCATTAATAGCAGAAATGAGGGAAGTATCAGAAAAAATAAAAGAAGATGACGAGAAAGTAAAAGAGCTGGACGACAGGATTGTTGAGATACTGCTTACAATACCTAATATGCCAAGTGATAAAACGCCAGTAGGTAGCTCTGATGCAGACAATGTGGAAATGAGAAGATGGGGAGAACCAAGGAAATTCGAATACGAGCCAAAGGCTCACTGGGATATAGGTGAAAGTCTGGGTATATTGGATTTTTCAACAGCTGCAAAGGTAACAGGTGCAAGATTCACCTTTTATAAAGGCTTAGGAGCAAGACTTGAAAGAGCATTGTACAGCTTTATGCTGGATACACATACAGAAAATGGTTATACGGAAGTATTCCCTCCATACATGGTACACAGAAGAAGCATGATGGGGACAGGTCAGCTGCCTAAGTTTGAGGAAGATGCCTTCAAGGTGGCAAATACAGAGTATTTCTTGATACCTACTGCAGAGGTGCCGGTAACAAATATGTACAGGGAGCAGATATTGGATGCAGAGACACTGCCTATAAACCATACAGCTTACAGTGCATGCTTCAGAGCAGAGGCAGGCTCCGCAGGCAGAGATACAAGAGGCCTTATAAGACAGCATCAGTTTAATAAGGTTGAGCTTGTTAAGTTTGTTAAGCCGGAGAATTCCTATGAAGAGCTTGAAAACCTTACAAGGGATGCAGAGAGAATACTACAGCTGCTTGGTCTGCCATATAGAGTAGTAGCCTTGTGCTCAGGAGACTTGGGCTTTTCCTCTGCAAAGACCTATGACCTGGAAGTATGGATGCCCAGCTACAACAGATATGTAGAAATATCCTCCTGCAGCAACTTTGAGGATTTCCAAGCTCGCAGGGCTGAGATAAAGTACAGACCGGACACAAAGGAAAAACCAAGATACATACATACGCTGAACGGTTCAGGCGTGGCAGTAGGCAGAACTGTAGCAGCAATTTTGGAAAACTATCAGAATGATGACGGAAGTGTAACAATACCTGAGGTATTGAGACCATATATGGGCGGTACAGACAGGATAAGAAACAGATAAGGACCTGTGTAAGTTTAGCGTGCTGCAGTTCTCCGCAGCGCGCTAAACCAGCCATTTCCCTAATATCCAAGCTTATGGTTTTTACCTACAAATTGCTATAAAAAATCGCTTTTAATTTGTTGACACAGACAAATTTAATTGTTATAATGTTAATTGTTCTCACCGAGGAGAGATGTTCGAGCGGTTTATGGAGCTGGTCTTGAAAACCAGAGGCGCTTTGCGGCGTCCGAGGGTTCGAATCCCTCTCTCTCCTCCATTTATTATTTCCAAAACTGCATATCTCAATAAATGTAGATACTAGGAGAAGTACTCAAGTAGGTCGAAGAGGCGCCCCTGCTAAGGGCGTAGGTCGGGAAACTGGCGCGAGGGTTCGAATCCCTCCTTCTCCGCCATTGATAATCAGCAGATAAGTCATTAAAGGATTTGATCTGTTTTTTCATTTTTTGATACTTGTTAATTGATAGTTAACACTTATAATATTCGTCTATTTTTTGTTATTATCAAAAAGCTTGTTTCGATCAATAATATTAGTAACAAAACGTACTCTTCTTAATGCGATGGATGTAAGCGGAGTAAAATCTACATTCTTGGATTTGGAATTGTTCATTTTATTATTACGGTCCATAAAATACCTCCATCTTTCAGTTTGTGTTTCAATTATATTCCATATATATAGTTTAACCAAAGCAGATAAAAATATTGCTGATTGCAGATGTACATAAATGAAAAAATGGAGAAAATAGAATAACCATTTTTTATTATGAAAAGCGGAGTAAATATGAAAAAGATATTGTTGGTGTATAATCCTTTATCTGGTGATGCCAGCTTTAAAAGCAAGCTTGACCAGGTTATACAAAATTTTCAAAGTGCACACCTTCTGACAGTTCCTTTAAGATTGGACAATGAATGCAGACTGGAGGATATTATATCCCGTCTGGATGAAAGCTTCTATGCAGTTGCAGTGTCTGGAGGAGACGGAAGTGTAAATTCTGTAGTCAATGCACTTATGAAATATGGTATAAAGCTTCCATTAGGAATATTTCCATATGGTACTTCAAACGATTTGGGGAATTTTTTAGGTATACCAAGAGACATAGACTATTGCTGTGAAATAATAACAAATGGTGTTCAAAGGCCTATAGATATCGGAAGAGTAAATGACAGGTGGTTTGTTAATGTATGCAGTGCAGGGCTGCTGACAGATGTTGCATATAAGACTGATACTGTATTAAAAAATACACTTGGGAAAATTGCATATTATATTAAAGGCGTTGAGGAAATTCCAAGATTTTCTCCGGTGAAAATGAGAATTCTCTATAATAATAAAATAATTGAGGACAATATGCTGCTAATATTAGTGCTTAACAGCAGTTCAGCAGGAGGTTTTGTAAAGCTTGCGCCGGATGCAGTTATAGATGACGGCCTGCTGGATATTATCGCCATAAAGTATTCTAACATAACCAATATGCTAGCCCTCTTTTTAAAGATACTGCGAGGAGATCATACAAGCGATCAACTGATTTACTATGTTCAGACTAACCGGCTCACAATACATTGTGATAAGCGTTATGATACAGACATAGACGGTGAAAAGGGTCCGGAATTTCCGCTGCATATAGAGGTGGCTCATAAGTCTTTAAGATTTTTTGTTCCTAAAATATAAAATACCTTACAAGGATTAGCAGAAATTGCAAAAAAATGGCACTATTATATAGTGCCATTTTTGCGGTTTGTATTAGTTCAAGTCTCCGATATCAGCGGCAGAAAAATTGATATCCATACTGCCCCAATCACACTCTATACTGCATACCCATGTAGTTGCTTCCATAAATCTTATAGATGCGTCCTTGATATTCAGAGTAATCGGAGGTTCAAGCACTACCAGATTCTCCAGCTCGGGGAACATTTTTATGGAGTTTCCAAGAATTATATTTGAACACTCTGCCAGAACATCTTCCATGTACATCTGCTCTTCATCGGGGCTTACCTCGCCAAGTATGAAGTTCTTGGCAATGTTTTTTACAAGTTTGTAGTCCATGGATATTACGAACCTGCCGGCAAGTACTCCTTTTATATTCACCATTGCGGTGTATTCCTTGAGTATTATATTTTCTGCCTGGCTAATAGTTATGGACTTAAACTGCGATACTGGAATTCTGGTTTGTTCCATGAGAAAATACTTTGTAGTCTCTATAACCGGGTTGATTATAGATGAGGCTGAGATTTCTGGCAGCTTATTAGACTCGTCAAAGGGCAGAATAAAAACAAACTCTGTTCCTAAGCCCTCCTGGGAGGTTACCTTTATTATACCGCCGATTTTTTCGGTCTGACTTTTTACTGCAGCAAGTCCGAAGCCCCTGCCTGACAGTTCGCTTACAACATCCTTTGTTGACAGCTGATCCAGGAAAATCAGCTGCATTATCTCATCCCGTGTCATTAAAGACAGCTCTTCTTCACTGTATAAAGCCTGTTCTATTGCCTTGTACTTGATTTTATTTATGTCTATGCCTTTTCCATCATCAGAAATAGCGAGTATAATACTGTTATCCTTTATGTCCATGCTGCATTTAATTATACCGTATTCATGCTTGCCCATTCTGAAACGCTCTTCGGGCGACTCGATACCATGATCTATAATATTTCTGAATACATGGATCAAAACCTTTGAGAATTCTCCGTATCTGTCCAAATCAACCAGTATCTCTCCGCCGGTTACTTCAACAGGATATATCAGTTTTTCCTGTCTTTCTGCCAGTTTCGAAACATAGTCCGGATATCCCTTCAAAACCTCCCTGAAAGGTCTGTACCTGAGTCTTTGTACATCCGGAAGCAGCAGCTTGTATTCATAAGGTGACAGTATAATCAGCATCTTTTTCTCTATTTCCATCAGTTTTGTCTTATCTACGACTAAAGTACTTTCCTGCCTTAAGAACTGTTCTCCCAATATGCTTTTCAGTATTTCCAAATCCCTGTCCAGGTATCTCTCAGGCTTTTGCTGCATTATAGAGTCTTTTAAAAGCTCCACCGTAATTTGGGAGTTTTCCAGCTTAAGCTTACTTAACTCAGACTCAAGCTCATGAAGCTTATTAGTTATGTTCACCATCTCAAATTGACTGAAGGAGCCTTTGAAGGTATGAATTCCTCTGAATATCTCAAAATACTTATCATCAACGGAGCTTTTATTTTTCAATATCTGATCAAGCTTCTTAGAGCAAAAATCACTATAGTCTGCTATTACCTCTGAAAAATCATTATAGTTGGCGATAACCTTTACAACCATTTTGAGTATGTTTCTTTCCTGTTCCATTTGACTTTCCAGATGACGTTTATCTGTAATATCCGTCAGAATCACCATGAAAAGCTCACTGCTGCTATTATGAGAAGTATTGATGATTTTATATTCAACATGTATAAATTTACCGTTTATTGATACCTCTTCAGGAAGCAGAGGTATGTACTTCTGTCTTTCACTATGAACATCTTCATTTAATATTTTTACCAATAGATTATGAAGAAAGTCCCTCTGCGTTTTATTTTTATGGTATACCAGGTCCGGGAAGCACTTGTTTATTATCTCCATGCCGAATATTCTAGTGCATTCGTAGCTATAATCAGCATTTACTATAAGGTCCTTACCAAAGGATAAAAAGCCCTGGCTGGCATTATCCAGAAGATTTCTCATGGATGCAGTGCGTGCTGCGACTGTCTGCTCCAAAGTTCTGTTCCAATGAGCCAGTTTATCTCTGGATTCGTTAACCTCCAGATACATTTTGTTCAAATCCTCATTGGCTTGAACAATTTCATCAGAATATATCTTAAGCTGGTCATATACTAGAGCCACTCTTCTGCCAAGCAGGAACACTAAAGTCAGTATGAATGCAAACATGCCGTACTGCACAACAAAGTGTGTCCAGGGAACAACCCGGAAGTACCAGCCGAATATGTCGTATATTCCGAAAAGTGAAAGAAATGCAAAGCCATATGAAAAAATCTTAGCTTCTTTATTACCCTGTATAGCTGCCCTGCCGATTACAATGGAGCATGCCGCTATTCCCGTTATGAGGAAGATATAGTAGTACTTCAGTGTATATATAATAGGAACAAACATCATAATATCCAAAGCAAAGCATAGAGCCACAAACACCAGGAAAGCTCTTCGTACTATTGATATAAAGGACCACTTGCTTTGAATAAAAAGCTGCTCGACAAAATAATAGAAGCCTGCAGGCATAAGGTAGAAAGAGCCTAAGGCTGCATAGAGCCAAAACCTTGGAGCATTGAGAAACAGCTGCTTTAAATGAGTCTCCGATATTATCCAGAAACCAAAGCATATAGCAAAAAATCCAAGTGATGCAAATGCTGCAGGCAAGTCTCTTCTAGTCAGGTATATGAATATAAGTACCAGTCCTATGAAAATGAAAAGCACAGAAAGTATCAAAGTGTGCAAGTTTTCTTTTATTATTGCGGATATGTGCTGTCCTGCAGAGGCTAGCTTTACAACACGGAGCAGGCCGGCATTGGGAGGAAATACGGTATGCATTCTGAAATACAACAGCTTACCTTCATACCCGTCAGGCAGTGAAATCAAATGCCAGGGAGAACCCGGAGCAATATTTCTCAGATCTGTCACATCTCCGAACTTATAGATAAGCTCGTTGTCTATATAAACCTCAAATAATTGATCGTTAGTAACAAAAAAAACACTGGGATCCCTATAGCTCTGCTCAGGAAGCCTCACTCTCAGCCATACATCCTTAAGGTTGTTGACGTTGGCGGGCTGACCAGGGTAAGAAAATGTCTCCCACCCTTCACTGTTATTATCTGCTGCCCATTCCGGAAAACCGACAGAATTTTTAGGAGAATCTCCAAACCTGTATTCCCAATTCTCTTTTACATGAATTATATTATTTGCTCCCGAATCTGCTGCTGCAAAAAATGCAGAAGCAACAATCAATAAAACCGGTAAGAACAGAAGTATTATATGCTTTTTAAGCTTGCTTTTATCCCATGTGTTCATTGAAGCACCTCTCTTACCTATCGTCATCGTAACAGTATTCGACAAAAACTGTATAATATATATTCTATAGATTTATGTTTTTTCCTTGTTAATACTGCTACATATAATAAATAATTAACATAACATGTACATGCTGCTTAATAAAATAGTTTTTCGTATATGGTAGATATTGTTTATTGGTGCAGTTATATGATAACCTATAATTATACAAACTACGTCATAATATTGGTGCGATTAGCATGAGCGATGCTTATGCTTGGATGGAAGGGGTTAATATGCAAAGAACTGTTGATGTCGGGGGATGCATCGTATCCAATGATATCCGGGATTCACTTATTACCTATGCATTAGGCTCATGTGTTGCAATAACAATTTACTCTCGTGAAAGAAAAATACTGGGTATGGCGCATGCAGTGCTTCCAACCTCTATTATCAATCCTGACCATAGTATAATCATGCCCGGCTATTATGTAGATACTGCGTTTGAAAAGCTAAAGTCATATTTTCTCAATGAAATAATGTATAATAAGGGCAGTCTTTCAATAAAGCTGTTTGGCGGCTCAAAAAGCGTATTCGGTGATGATTTTTTCAATGTAGGAAATAAAAACCTTGAAGCAATAAAAAGCATACTTGAAGCTCACGGCTTAAAGTACGATTCCAGAGATACAGGCAGCTGTATAAGCAGAACAGTTGAAATGTTTGTAGCCGATGGAAGAGTCAAGCTGACAGAATATCCGTTATCTACTTAGAGGCTGGAGGAAAAACATGATTGAAAAAGTAAAGCTCCTAATAATTGAAGACTCTGAAGAATATGCTCAGCTGATACTTAGAGAAATCGAAAAATCAGGGATATATGCCGATGCAAAAATAGTTTCAACCTTTAGTAGAGTAAAGCATGAGCTTCAGAACAGTAAATGGGATTGTATATTATGTGAGGACGATTCAAGTGAATTCAAGTCACTTGATGTATTTGAGCTGCTAAAAGAAGCGGAAATGGATATCCCCTTCATTATTATCTCGGGAGAGTTCAGTGATGAACTTGCAATATCGGCAATGAAGTCCGGTGTACGAGATTATGTAAAGAAAAGCAACTTAAAAAGGCTGGGACCTGTTATGCATAGAGAGCTAAAGGATGCAAAAGTCAGAAGCGAAAGAAATAATTATTCAAACGAGCTGATGCAGGAAAAGGAACGTCTTGCCATAACACTTGGAAGCATCGGGGACGGTGTAATAACAACAGATACTGAAGGGAACATCACACTTATAAATGATAAAGCCTGCTTTTTAACGGGGTGGACTCAGGAGATGGCTCTTGGTATGCCTTTGCACAAGGTTTTTAATATATTTGACAAATACAATAATAAAGAAGCTGAGAGTATTATAGAAAGGATAATCAAGGAAAACGGCTCTGTAGGGTTAAGAAACCATACCGTTCTGAAATCCAATTCCGGGATAGAGAGATATATATCAGCAAGTGGAGCACCTATAAGAAACAGTTCGGGTATATTTACAGGTGCCGTTGTAGTATTCAGGGATATTACCTCCTTGAAATTTGCTGAAGAAAAGATAGTTAACGAGCAAAAGAATTTCAAGGCTGTATTTTATGAAGCTCCTATCGGAATGGTAGTATTGGATGAGAACGGGGTTATCAAGAATGCCAATCTGACCTTCATAAAAATGATAGGAGGTCAAATTCCTAACTACCTTGGAAACAGAATAGGAGCGACGCTTGGATGCTTATATAGCTACAACGATTACGGGGGCTGCGGCTTCTCTGTAGATTGTAAAGCATGTCGTTTACGAAATATAGTAGAATATGTATGGAAGAATGAAAGACCCGTATATGGACTTGAAGTGCTTCATGTAAAATTGGTAGAAGGCAGGGAAAAAAGTGTATGGTACAGAATAAGCTCCCAGCCACTTATACTGGACGGTAGCAGATTTGTTTTAGTTGCCATGGATGATATAACAACTCAGAAGCAGCTTTCTCTGGATCTTCAAAAAAGCGAAGAAAATCTAAGACAGATTACGGATAACATTCTTGAAATGCTGACTAAATGTGATGTCACAGGGAATATTGAATATTTAAGTCCGTCTGTCAAAAACCTGCTTGGTTATGAACCGGCAGAGCTAATAGGAAAATCCATATTTGATTTGCTGTATTCCGAGGACTATGAATACATGAAGAACACTTTTATCCATCAAATAAAGGAAGGTACATCAGGCTCTGCAGAGTTCCGTTACAATACCAAAAACGGAAGCTATATATGGATGGATGTGAGCGGAAATCTGCTCTACAATGACAAGGGAGAAATAACAGGTGCGCTCTTGGTGGGTAGAGACATAACAGAAAATAAGAAAATGGAAAGCGCAGTGCAGGAAAGTGAAAGAAGATATAAAGCACTGTTTGAAAATTCAAGTGATATTATATTCACCTATGACATAACCGGAAAGATTCAATCTATAAATAAAGCAGGGGAACGGCTGCTGGGCTATAGTAGTGAGGAATTATTCCAGCTTACCATTAATGATATTTTAGTGCCTGAATCCAGCAAACCGGATTACAACTCTGAGTCAGAGATAGATAATATAAGAAATGAGAAGGAAACAGTAGATATCAATGTATATAATAAAGCAGGCGAGAGAGTTATTCTTGAGGTAAACAGACAGCTGATATATGAGAATGATAAGCCTGTTGGCATTCAAGGTATTGCAAGAGATATAACTCAGAGAAAATTCATAGAAGCTGAGCTTCAGAGGGCCAAGGATGAGGCAGAGGCTGCAAATCTGGCCAAAAGTGAATTCCTGGCAAATATGAGCCATGAAATAAGAACTCCTATGAATGGAATTACGGGCATGCTGGATCTCATGAATCTTACGGAGCTGGATAATGAACAGCAGGAGTATCTGGATATAATAAAAAGCTGCGTAGACTCCCTTTTGAAGGTACTTAATGATATACTGGATTTTTCAAAGATTGAGGCAGGAAAGCTCGTAATAGAGTCAATAAACTTCAATTTTACCGATCTCATGGATAAAATGTATAAGACTTATGTAGTCAAAGCACAGGAAAAGGGACTTGCTTTAAGCTGCCATATAGACCCGGATATACCGGAAAATCTGATTGGAGACCCTCTGCGCCTAAGGCAAGTATTGAACAATCTTATAGGAAACGCCATAAAATTTACAGATTACGGTGAAGTAAACATAAAAGTAGAAAAGATAGAAGCGATAGGTGAACAGCTTCAGCTTAAATTTTCTATTAGGGATACCGGCATAGGAATTGCAGAAGAAGAAATGGTGAAACTATTTAAGAGCTTCAGCCAAATTGACGGCTCATTCACCAGAAAGTATTCAGGTACTGGCTTGGGTCTGGTTATATCTAAGCGCCTGGTAGAGATGATGGGCGGAGCAATATGGGTGGAAAGTGAAAAGGGCACAGGCAGCACCTTCTACTTTGTGGTGTTTTTCGGAACGGGAGATGTCAACAAGCTGAAGCTTTCAAAGCCTGAAATTCAGAAAAAGCATGACAGCATACATGGCATACTTCTTGTAGAAGATAACAGAATGAATCAGATAGCATCATCCTCAATGCTTGAGAAAAAAGGCTACAGCATAGATATTGCATGTAATGGGATTGAAGCATTGAGAAAGCTTGAAGAGAAAAAATATGATGTTATACTTATGGATATACAGATGCCTGAAATGGATGGAATAGAGACCACAAGAATAATAAGGGAAAAGGAAAAGCATACAGGTGAGCATATTCCCATAATCGCATTAACTGCTTATGCTTTGCAGGGAGACGGAGAAAAGTTCATTTCACAGGGCATGGACTATTATGTAGCAAAGCCGGTCAAAATGGAGGATTTATTTACGGCACTCTCACATGCTGCAAAGCTTATAGACAAAAAATCCTCTGAGGAAGCTGTACAAATAATCAACTTCAATACTGAAGAAGTACATGAGGATAAAAGTATAATCCAGCATAGTATGGATGTTTCACAGATGAAAGAGGTCATAAATAAGCTGGATAAGGCACTTGAGGCATCCAACTTTGTAATAATAGAGCAGTGTGCCCACAGGATAAAGGAGCTGTCTAAACATTTATATATGAATAAGCTTAAGAGTACGGCCTTTAAGATGGAGCTTGCTGCACGAAAACAGAATATGCCTGAGATTGAAGCGATATTTAAACAGCTGAAAGATGAAACAAAATTGCTGGAATAAAATATTAATATTAAAGCTAATTTACAATTGAGGAGGAAAAATAATGGAATTGGAAAAACTTGAACAACAGAAGATAGAGCTGCAGGAGTATAAGGAAAACCTGTTGGCTAAGGGGCTTGAGCCTAAAGCTCAGGAAACGCTTGTAGAGGAAATAGATATAAACAAGCTTCCTGAAGACCAAAGGCAGAAAGTTCAGCAAATAATGAGTGAAATCAAGATTGAGGATTCTCAATCCGTACTACAATACGGCGTGGGAGCACAATCACAAATAGCCAGCTTTGCTGACAATGTGCTAAGCGAGGTTAGGGCCAAGGACAGCGGATTCGTAGGGGAAGTGCTTACAGATCTTATGCTTAAGGTAAAGGACCTGGATGCTGAAGGACTTTCGCAGAAAAAAGGACTCTTTGGCATATTCAGCTCAATACAGGCCAGTACACAGAAGTTTGCAGCAAAATACCAAAAGCTGAACGTAGAGATAGAGAGAATAGTTGATGAGCTGGATAAGTCCAAGATGAATCTCCTAAAGGATATCACGCTTCTTGATTATCTCTTTGAAAAGAATCTGGAGTACCTTGGCAATCTGAATCAGTATATAATAGCAGGAAGCCTCAAGCTTAAAGAGTTAAATGAAAAAGTAATACCTGAAATGCAGGCTAAGGTAAATGCCACCAATGACCCTTTGGATGCGCAGCGCTTGAATGATACTCTACAGCTTGCAAACAGATTTGAAAAGAAAATCTATGACCTTAAGCTCAGCAGAATGATAGCTCTTCAAACAGCACCGCAAATCAGACTGATACAAAACAACAATCAGGTGTTGGTGGAAAAGATACAAAGCTCTATACTTAATACAATACCACTCTGGAAAAATCAGATTGTAATCGCATTAAGCCTTTTCAGACAGAAAAAGGCACTGGCGGTACAGAAGGAAGTAACTGATACAACAAATGCACTTTTGAGAAAGAACTCGGAAATGCTTAAGGACAGCTCACTGCAGATAGCAAAGGAATCCGAAAGAGGTATAGTAGATATAGAAACACTTAAGAAGGTAAATGCAGATCTGATCCAAACAATAGAAGAGACAATAACAATCCAACAGGAAGGCAGAAAGAAGAGACAGCAGGCAGAAATTGAGCTGGCTGCAATAGAGAAGGAACTGAAGGAAAAGCTGGTAGCAGTAAAGAGATAGTAATAACGAAAGGCAGGGGTTAGAATGAATCAAAGATGGAGTCTGGATGCACTTTATACATCCTTTGAAGCACAGGAATTTAAAAATGACTTTGAGAGATTCGAGAAGGAAATAGCAAGAATAAACAAATGGGCTGAAGAAAACCTTAATAGCCATGAAGATGCAGCAAAAAAAATAGAAGAGTATATAGTTTTCATGAACGATTTCAATCATCTGGCTACAAGACTTATGGGTTTTGCAAACCTTACAACAAGTGTAGAAGCAAAGAACGAAAAGGCATTAAAGATTTCCGACATACTGGATGAGAAGATTACCGAGCTGACCAAGCCTGAGGTAGCCTTCCAAAAATGGCTTGGAAAGCTTCAGAACATAGAGAGCATAATTAATGACAGTCAGACGCTGAAGGACCACGGCTTCTTTATAATGGAAAATGTAGAAAAAACAAAATACCTTCTGAGCGACGAGGAAGAAGTATTGGTGGCAAAGCTGCAGAATACAGGCTCAAACGCATGGTCCAAGCTGCAGGAGGTGCTTACATCCACATTGCTGGTTGATATTACAGTAAACGGAGAAGCAAAGAAGCTGCCCCTGCCTACTGTGAGAAATATGGCATACAGTCCGGATGCTGAGCTCCGTAAGACAGCCTATGAAGCGGAGCTGGCTGCTTACAGCAAGATAGAGGAGTCCTCGGCTGCGGCATTAAACGGCATAAAGGGTGAGGTTATAACTCTATCAAAGCTGAGAGGCTTCTCATCACCCCTTGAGAGAACCTGTATAGAAGCACGAATGGACCTTGAGACGCTTAATGCAATGCTTACAGCTATGAGAGAAAGCCTGCCTGCATTCCACAGATATTACCGCAAGAAAGCAGAGCTCATGGGGCATAAGAACGGACTGCCCTTCTATGATATGTTTGCTCCTATGGGCAATGTGGATATGCAGTTTACATATCAAGAGGCAAGAGATTATATAGTGAAGAATTTCAGAAGCTTCAGCGACAAGCTGGCTGACTTCGCAGCACATGCCTTTGACAACAGATGGATAGACGCAGAACCCAGAGAAGGCAAGAGAGGTGGAGCCTTCTGCTCCAACCTCCATGTAATAAAGCAAAGCAGAATACTATCAAACTTTGACGGAAGCTTCAGTAACATGACTACACTTGCTCATGAGCTTGGACACGGCTATCACGGAGCCTGCCTAATGGATGAGACATACCTGAACTCCAGATATCCTATGCCTATTGCAGAAACAGCATCCATATTCTGCGAGACAATAGTTAAGGAAGCTGCTCTTAAAGAAGCCAATGAGGAAGAAACCTTTGCAATACTCGAAAACGATATATCTGATTCCGGACAGGTAATAGTAGATATATACAGCCGTTTCCTGTTCGAAAGCGAGCTGTTCAGACGCAGAGAGACTGAAGGTGCATTATCTGTAAATGATATGAAGCAAATAATGCTGAACGCACAGAAGGAAGCTTACGGAAGTGGCCTTGATCATGACAAGCTGCATCCTAACATGTGGACCTGTAAGCCACACTACTACTATGCAAGTCACAACTTCTACAACTTCCCATATGCATTCGGTCTTTTGTTTGCAAAGGGCTTATATGCTGAGTACCTCAAGAGAGGAAAGGCATTTGTGCCTGAATACGACAAGCTGCTTTCAGTAACAGGAAAGAAGAAGCTTGCAGATGTAGCACTGGAGATGGGTATAGATATACGCTCAGCTGAATTTTGGAGAAACTCCTTGAAGCTCATAGAAAAGGACATAGAAAAGTTCATAAGCTTAAGATAAGCAAATGTAAACAGCTCTTGGCTGATAATAAGCCAAGAGCTGTATTTGTTTCTGTAACATAAGAGTAATTGACATTCTAAAATATGGATAATATAATATCTAATAATAAGTAAATAGCCATGAAGGGAAAGAGTAGAAAGACAATGTCTTTTACAGAGAGCTCCGGTAAGCTGAGAAGGAGAAGGAATAGTTTTTTGAACATGGTCCCGGAGCTGCACATCGAAGCCAAATGGCTGTAGGCTGTGCCGGCTGCAACCGTTATATTGCTGAAGTATCTTGCAACCATTTGCATTGCTTGCAACGTACTTGAGGAGGCTGGTACCGTGAGGTATCGGCAAAATGGGGTGGTACCGCGGGAATGTCTGATAATACAAGGGCAATGGATTTCTCTCGTCCCCAACTATGATGTTGGAGGTGAGAGATTTTTATTGCCCTTTTACATTTGTCAGATAAAAAGGAGATGATTTTATGACAATTTTTATAGGCGGCGCTTGGCCGTATTCAAACTATTCATTGCATCTGGGGCACTTGGCAGGCTTGCTGCCGGGGGATGTCATCGCAAGGTATTATAGACTGAAGGGTGAGAAAGTGCTGTATGTATCAGGAAGTGACTGCCACGGTACTCCTGTTACTATACAGGCAAGTCAGGAGAAGGTGGAGCCCAAGATCATAACAGACAAGTATCATAAGGAGTTTTTTGAGTGCTTTCAAAAGCTTGGCTTTAGCTATGATTTGTACAGCAGAACGGATCAGAGCTTTCATTGCCAGGTAGCTCAGGAGGTTTTCCTGACTCTTTTTAATAAGGGATATATATGCAAAAAGAATGTAATCCAGCTGTACTGCGAGAGCTGCAGTATATTCCTTCCCGACAGGTTTGTGGAGGGAAACTGTCCCAAGTGCGGTCAAAAAGCTCGGGGAGATCAATGCGACCATTGCTCTGCTCTTTTAGAGCCTGTGCAGTTGTTGAATAGAAGCTGTAAGCTGTGCGGAGGCGCGCCAATAGAGAAGGAAACAGAACATTTGTACTTTACACTTTCAAAGCTCCAAGCTGAGCTGGAGGAGTATGTAAAAAATGCCGAAGGCTGGAGAGAAAATGCCAGAAACGAGTCCCTGAGATATCTTAGGGAAGGTCTTCAAGACAGAGCCATTACCAGAGACCTGCCCTGGGGAGTGGATGTTCCGCTGGAGGGCTATGAAGGTAAAAAGATATATGTATGGATAGACGCAGTATGCGGCTACTTATCCGCCAGCAAGCAGTGGGCAGCAGAGAGAGGGACTCCTGAGGCATGGAGAGAGTATTGGGATGCTGACTCAGTAGCTTACTATGCTCATGGCAAGGATAACATACCCTTTCATACAATCATACTTCCTGCGCTTTTAAAATGTATTGGAGATTTGAAGCTGCCTGACCGGATAGTATCCAGCGAGCATCTGACACTGGAGGGAAGGAAGATATCAAAGAGCGACAATTGGGGTGTCTGGGTACCCTATATACTTGACAGGTATGATCCGGATTCTATAAGATATTTCCTGCTAATAAACGGACCGGAAAAGCGTGACGGAGATTTTTCATGGAGGGAGTTTATAGGCAGACACAACAGTGAGCTTGTCGGTGTATTCGGTAATTTCGTCAACAGGACGTTGGCATTCATAAACAAGTCCTTTGAAGGAGAAGTACCGAAGGGAAATACGGATAAGGACATTAAGCTGCAGCTGGAGGAGCTTTATAATACTGCAGGCAGCAGCATTGAAGCCGGAGAACTGAAGGCAGCACTGGAATATATAATATCATTTTTGAGAAGAGCCAACAAATACTTTGATGAGCAGCAGCCGTGGGCAACGGTAAAGACGGATATAAGCAGCTGTAACGATACATTATACAGCTGTGTCCAGATAATAGCTAATCTTTCTATACTGCTGGAACCCTTCATACCCTTTGCCTCCCATAATATAAGGGCTTTTTTGAGGCTTGAGGATGAAAAGCTTAACTGGAGGTTTAAAGAGTTTAAAGAGATTAAGCTGCAGGATATAAAGCTGCTTTTTGAGAGGATTGATGCTGCAAGAATTGAAGAAGAGGTGGCAATATTGAGAAATAAGGAATAGAATAGAGTTATGATTTATATTATATTGGGGGTGTATGTGTGAAACTCATTGATCTGCATTGTGATACCATAACTGAGCTCAGATCCGAGGTAAAGCCTGAAAAGTTAAATACTGAACTGTACAGAAATACACTGTGTGTGGATATTGAAAAGCTGAAAAAAGCTGACTCCATAGCTCAGTTTTTTGCCATGTATGTAAGCATCAAGACTCAAGAGAACCTTAAATCTGTGTGTGATAAGCTCATTGATAAGTTCTACGAGGAGCTTTTAAAGAACAAGGAGCATATAGCCTTTGCTTCCGGCTACGATATGCTGCAAAGGAACATGGACAGCGGCAGGCTTTCTGCCTTTCTGACCATAGAGGAAGGAGAGGCGCTGGAGGGAGATTTGGATAATCTGAAGCACTTCTATGATAGGGGCGTCAGACTTATTACACTTATATGGAATCATCCCAATAAGCTGGGCTATCCTAATTTCAGATTTGAGTACCAGAATATGGGACTAACGGACTTTGGCAGAGAAGTAGTCAGTGAGATGAACAGGCTTGGAATGCTGATAGATATATCTCATGCTTCTGATGGGGTATTCTATGATGTTGCAAGGCTTTCCAGACAGCCCTTTGTGGCTTCTCATTCAAATTCCCGTGAAATCAAACATCATGCCAGGAACCTCACGGATGACATGATAAAGCTGCTGGCAGAAAAGGGCGGAGTAACAGGCATCAACTTTGAAGCCTGGTTCCTGGGAGAAGGGGATGAAGCCAAGATATCTGATATGGTACGTCATATAAGGCACATTCACAGGGTTGGAGGTATAGAGGTACTGGCAATGGGTACTGACTTTGACGGTACAACCCATGCCATAGAAATAAAGGATATCAGCCGGATGGATATGCTTTATCATGCCTTGCAGAAGGAAGGCTTTACCGAAGGCGAGTTAGAAAAGATATTCTATAAAAATGCCATAAGGGTTATAAAGGATGTTTTGAAGTAATAAAAAGAGTAAGCATACGTGAGGTGCTTACTCTTCTTTATTACTTCTTCTGAAGCTGATCTTTGATCTCATCGGCTTTTTTCAAAGCCTTAAATGCATTTTCATAGTCACCGCTGTCGGAATATATTTCGCTGAGGCTTTTATATGCAAAAGCCAGCTCCTCGGAGTCGGGGAAAACGGATAATTTCTCAACTGCTGTCATAATAGGAGCTACAGCCTCTGAACTCCTGCCCAGCTTATTAAGGCATATGCCTTCGTATATTTTTGCTGACCACAGTCGAAGATAATCATATCTGAAGTTTATATCATATCTATATACTATAGCTTGAGCACATTCCAATGCCTTATGATAGTTCTTTAATAAATAGTATGCCTTACTGCACTCAGAGTAGTACCAATACTCTCCTATTGACATAAGGGGTTTGAATTTTTCAAGATATTCAAGAGCTTTTTCGGGCTCATATATATTGTTATGATAAACTGCCATCATAGCATAATAGCTGGATAAGGTATGCTTACTGCCCGTAAACTCGGCATATTTCAATGCTTTTCCAATATAAAGCATGAAAGTATCATAATCCATATTCAGTAGACTTATTGCTGCATATATTCTATATAGTTCATCGGCTTTGTAATAAAGCTCGTTCTCGGCTGAAATTGACATTGCCTGCTTTAAAAGCTCAAATGCCTTATTGTGATTATTCATTGATGAATACATTATTGCCCTAAGGTAAAGGTTCTCAATTTCAAAGGTTAAATCTTTATTTATGGACTGCTTATATATTTCCTGAGCCTTATCCAGTACCTTTATACATTCCTCATAATCAAAAGCTCTCCATGGAGCAGAAATCAGATTCATGCATGCCTTTGCAGCGTCTGAATTCATACCGATTTTTAAATATAGATGAACAACCTTCACGGTCTCTGCTTCACCTTCTTCAATTTGGTTTAACTCAATTAAACATTCGCTTCTTTTAAATAACAGGTCAGCATAAAGCTTGCTTGCTTTATCAAAGCTAAATGCTTCCAACAAGCCGTCTATGATGTCTTTGGCTTCTTCAAAATGCATCTCCTCGTATAGTTTTTTAAATTTCTCTATTTGACTGTTAATCTCTTCCATAGGAAGCTTTTCCACTTGAGGAGAGAGCTCTTCTTCACCGAGAAAGTATGACACAGGCTTACCAAGTCTGCTTGCCAGATAATGAAGGTTTTTTACAGAAGGGGTTGCAAGATTATTTTCAATCTGGCTCAACATGCTCTTTGTCATCTCATTTCCGGCAAGCTCAGTCTGTGTCATTTTGAGGCTTTTGCGAAGGGCTTTTACCTTGTCGCCCAATGTGAGCTTCTCGCTGTTGCTTGTATTATGTTCCATTATAATATCACCTCCTAAAAACATGCTTGCTCTATTATATACATTATAGTACAAAATAATTAAACTTACAAGTTATGCATTTGATAGAAAGTTAAATTAAATTGAATTTTTATATTGACAATAATGTTCTATGGTAGTATTATGAAAATATAAGTTAAATTAAATTAAACTATAATTAAGGAGGTCATAACATGGAAGCTTATTCAGTTTCAGCCATAGAATTAAACAAGGAGCAAAAAGAAAAGAAGGAAAAGTCCAATATAGTACTATTTCTTGCAGGCAAGCTTGTATCACTGCTTGGTACCTACATCTATAATTTTGCATTGTCCTATTACATTCTTAAGGTGACAGGCTCCGGCACTTCCTTTGCTCTTAGTTTATTCATGGGAGTTCTACCAAGAGTTGTTATGGGACCCTTTGCAGGCTCCATAGCAGACAGGTTTGACAGGAAAAAGCTGGTGGTGGGACTTGATATGCTGAGCGGTATAGTAGTCCTTGGGATGCTTGGATTATCTACAATATTTGGACTCAGTATTGTTCTTATATATGCAGCAAATCTGCTTCTGGCAATAATCAACACTTTTTTCAATACTACAATTGCTGCGGCAGTACCTAATCTTGTTTCTGACAAAAGCCTCATGAAGATTATGTCCTACTCAGAAACCATGAACTCACTGTCGGGCATAGCGGGTCCGATACTGGGAGGTCTTATATACGCAACCGTATCCATTGAGCTGTTTCTGCTGGTTAACGGTATTTCCTTTATACTATCTGCAATATCTGAGATGTTCATAGATTTTAACTTCAACAAGAAGGATAATAGTACTCAGGATAAGCCCAAGCGTATTACCTTTAAAGATTTTATCACAGATATAAAAGAGGTATTTGTATATATTAGAGAAAAGAAGGCGTTGTACACTATATTAAAATATGCAATAGCATTAAACTTCTTTATCCATGTTTGTTTATCTGTTATGCTTCCATATGTTGTCACGAACGTACTCAGAATGAGTTCTACCCAGTTCGGTACAATTGAGTCAGCCTTCCCCATAGGAATGCTTGTTATGTCGCTAATTTTCGCTAGACTGCCGGAAAGGGAGAAGAAGCATACAATGCTGACTGTAGGAATAGGAGCAAACGGTCTTCTGATAATACTGATGGGTCTGCCAGCCTTCAGCTTTGCAGGCTCATGGGGAATAAACATGATATTCGGTTACTATATAGTAGTATGTGCAGTGTTTGCAGCATTCATGATAATAGTTAATGTACCTTTGAGTACAACTTCACAAAGGCTTATTCCTGATGAAATAAGAGGAAGGGCTATAGGAGTACTTCACTCCATATCCGGAGGTGTTACACCTATTGGAATTATTCTTGCAGGCATACTTGTAGATATTATTCCTATATGGATAGCTTTCTTTATATCAGGCTTGATGGTCATGCTTATGGCTGTAGGGATGCATCGCAATAAGCATATAAAAGAATTCTAAAACAGAAAAACTTATATGCACATATAAAAATCCCTCATGAGATTTATACTTCATGAGGGATTTTACTTAAAGCAAATCCGATAAACTTGAATAGAAGTTAATGGAGTCATCTATTCCTCTATCCTTAAGAAGCTGTATTACTTCCTTTACCTGCGTTACAAATACTACAGAGCCGCCTGCCTTTATAGCTTTATTTGAAAAGTCTATAATTTTGTCTATACAGTCATTATGATCCTGGCTTGGGGTTATATTACCCAAATCAAACACAACCTTCAGGGGTTTTACCAGCAGGAAGCCCTGCAATGCTGAATACAGGCTGTGAAAGCTTACATTATCTATTCTTTCACAATCCATAAATATTATGAAGGTATTATTTTTCAGTTTGATATGAAAGGTAGAGTTTGAGGCACCGGAATCACTATCCTGTTGTATTGACTGAGAAGGAACAGGGGCTTGTTTGGATACTTGCACGCCTATGTTCACTTCGATCTCACTCTGTTCCATATTCTTGTATATACGATCAATAGTGTCACTGCTGACATGATTGTTTACCTGCAGCACCTGATTCACAACATCCAATACCTTGTCAACCATAAAGGGCTTTATTATGTAGTTCTTGGCGCCGCTTTGAATAGCCTCCAGTATTACCTTATTGTTATTGGTACTGCTTATAATAATTATTTTGGCATCAGGATAATCGTTTATTATTTTTTTCAGAGTGTCCAGCCCGTTCATGTAAGGCATGGTTATATCCATAGTAACGAGGTCAGGACGATGCTTAACATACTCAATATAAGCTTGAGAACCATTTGAGGCCTCAGCTACAATTGCATGTCCTGCTTCGGTCAATATGGTCTTAAGATTTTTTCGCATTATAGATGCATCATCAACAATTAAAATACGTGCCACTTTTATCCCCCTATACGAACATGTTTCATTGCGCACGAACTTTCATAAATAATCTTAAACTTAAGCGTGTATGTTAAACAATATATAAGCTGTAAACTATAATAAATTAGCAAGTCTAAAATAATAAAGTGTTCTTTGTTACATTATAGAGCTTTAATTGCTTTTCTTCAAGTGAATTTTTGCTTTATCTACAAATTTCGACAAATTTGGCATTTGTGTCAACTGGTGGTAAATTGATGTAAAAGCAACTATAATATTACATATAGAAAAAATATATTACATATTGGGATGATGTTTATGAAAAAAGGTGGATCTGATTTCTACATCGTAAGAGAGCTGGTTACGAGATTTATTGACCATAATGTTACTGCAAGCGGAGCACAAATGGCATACTTTCTGCTCCTTATGCTGTTTCCCTTCCTTATGTTTCTTGTAGCTGTACTCGGATTCATGGAAATACCTACGGATGATGCAATATATTTCTTGTCAAATGTAGCCCCTAAGGAAGTAATGCAAATAATAAGCAAGTATATAGAGTATATACTTACTGACAGACAGGGGGATCTTTTGTTGGTATCAGCCTTTGCAAGCTTCTGGACGGCTTCCAATGCACTTAATGCATTGATAAATTCTGTGAATCAATCCTATGGTATAGCAGAAAGCAGAAGCTATTTAAAAAGAAAGCTGCTGGTAATACCTTTTACCTTACTTGTTACCTTAAGCATATCCGGTGCCTTGACAATACCTGTTTTGGGAAAGGGGTTTTTACTATGGGCTTCAAGATATATAAGGATATCCTTCATACTTATTGAATATCTTGCATATTTGAGATGGCTTGTAGCTTTATTTACAATTTTCAATGTCTTTACCATACTGTACTACATTACTCCCAACAAAAAAGTCAGCTATGGTGAAATTATCCCAGGTGCTGCTTTTGCAACAATGGGCTGGCTGCTTATATCCTCTGTCATATCATTATACTTCAGCAGTGTAAGAGGATATGCTGTGATATATGGAAGCATAGGTGCGGTAATAATACTCATGATATGGCTGTATTGGGGTGCAATTATTCTCATATTGGGCGGAGAACTGAACGCCATACTCTTCGAGGGAAGAATGTTTAAACAGGATAAAAAAAGCTTATTCCATTAAATACATACTTGTGTTATACTATTTCTGTGCAAATTGCTGTCAGAAAGGTGGTGTAAAGGTTGAACACTTATTACCAGGTTGATTTTAAAGAAAGACTGGCAACTATCTATAAGAATTCCAAAAAATCACATGTACAGGTTATTTATAGGGGTAGTCTGTCCTTTTTTAATAATTATGTTAACTGGTAATGAATAGCCTTTACATGGATGAAATATTAACAAAGCCATGGGTAAAGATTTATTATCCATGGCTTTTCTATTTTCGAAGGGAGTAATATAGTATGATAGCATTGGCAATAAAGGAACTGGAAAAATACTATGGAGCCACAAGGGTTCTATATAATATAACAATGGAAATAAGCGAAGAGGAAAAGGTAGCCATAATCGGTAGTAATGGCTGTGGCAAAACCACATTGTTCAAGGTGATTGCAGGCATGGAAAAAAGTGACGGAGGGATGCTTGCGCTGAAAAAAAACATAAAGATAGGATATCTTGAACAAATAACCGGGGATTATCCCGGAAAAACAACATATGAGGTGCTTACGGAGGGAATGCAGGAGCTTTTGGAGATGAAGCGGCAGATGGAGCAGATGGAAGAGGAGATGACCATAGTATCGGAAAGCCATAAGCTTGATTCACTTATGAAAAGATATGGCCTGATGGTGGAAAGGTTTGAAGCGCTTGACGGGTATAATATGGACAGCAGTGTAAAAGAGATCGCAGAAGGGCTTTCAATACCTGAGGAGCTTTTTGAGCGAAGCTTTGAACTCTTAAGCGGAGGAGAAAAGACCAGAGTGCTTTTTGCAAGGATGCTTATAGCACAGCCTGAGCTCCTGCTTCTGGATGAGCCTACAAACCATCTGGATATTGAGTCTGTAGAATGGCTTGAAGGGTTTTTGAGGAACTATAAGGGTACAGTAATGATAATATCACATGACAGGTATTTTCTTGATAAGGCTGTCAGTCGCATAATAGAAATGGAAGAGGGCGGCTGCACAAACTACAATGGTAACTACACCTGCTATGTACAGGAAAAGGAAAGAAAACTTCTTGTCGAGTTTGAAAACTATCAGGATCAGCAAAAGAAGATAAAGCACATGGAGGAAGCCATAAAGAGACTTCGAGACTGGGGAAACAGAGGAGATAATGAGAAGTTTTTCAAAAAGGCAGCCTCAATACAAAAGGCATTGGACAGAATGGAAAAGATTAAAAAACCGGTTATGGAAAGACGCAAGGCTGAGCTTAGCTTTGATATAAATGAAAGAAGCGGCAAGGAAGTCATATTGTGTGATAAGCTGTGTAAGGCCTATGGAGAGAAGGTGCTGTTTGAAGATGCCGAAATGCTGGTGAGGTTCAGGGACAAAGTCGGTATTTTAGGCGCAAACGGTACAGGAAAAAGTACTCTGATAAGAATGATACTTGAACAGGAGCAGCCTGATAACGGAAGCATAAAGGTAGGTCCAAGTGTAAGAATAGGTTATCTGGAGCAATCTGTATACTTTGAAGATGAAAACAGGACAATTCTGGAGGAATTCAGGTATAAATTTAATATTACAGAGGGTGAAGCTAGAAGCACCCTTGCGAGGTTTCTATTCTATAAGGATTCTGTTTTCAAAAAATTAAGGGATCTTAGCGGAGGAGAAAAAACCAGGTTGAGGCTTGCAGAGCTTATGTATGAGGATGTAAATCTGCTTGTGCTGGATGAGCCCACAAACCACCTTGATATAGATACAAGAGAGTCCCTTGAGGAAACCCTGGAGGAGTATGAGGGTACAATACTGTTCATATCCCATGACAGATATTTTGTAAATAAGCTCGCAGACAGGCTGTATAACATAGAAGACAAAAAGCTTGTAAGCTACTGTGGAAATTATGACTATTTCAAGGAAAAGTATGTCAAGCCGATAACAAATACTGAGCCGAAAAAGGTTGAGAAAACAGTCAAAAAAATAGAAAAGCCTGTTCCGGAAAACAATAATAAAGAGGTTGAAAGAATAAAGCTGGAAAAAGAAATAGAGCTGCTGGAGCTTGAGCTGGCAGGATTAAGGGCTCAAATGGATGCACCTGAAAATACTTCTGACTATAGGCTTTTGGAGGAGCTGAGCATCAAGCATGCAGAGCTGGAAGAAAGCCTTAATAAAAAGTATTATTATTGGGAAATTCTAAGTTAAATACAAAATGAGAGAGGGGTTAAGAATGGATAGAATCAAGCAAAACAGAGAATTGATGAAATCTAATTTTGAGGAAATCGACAGACTGGGGATACTGTCAGACCAGGAAAAGGAGCTTCCGCAGCCCCCGCTGCAAAAACCGTTTGATGATTCGGGCGAAATAATAGATTTACCGCAGGTTGATGCTTCAATAATCAGGAAAAAAGATATACTTTCATGTCTGAAAGACAGAAGGAGCCGAAGAAAATACAGCGATGAGGAGTTAAGCATAAATGAGCTTTCCTTTCTTTTGTGGGCTACACAGGGAGTGGATAAGGTAACAAAAAACAACTATTCTACGCTAAGGCCTGTACCTTCTGCAGGAGCAAGGCATCCCTTTGAAACCTATCTGGTTATAAACAGAGTTGAAGGTATAAAGAGTGGCGTATACAGATATTTGGCACTTTCCCATCAGCTTTTGCATATGTACAGCGATGAGCAAATAGAAGAAAAGGCAACTGCAGCAACACTGGATCAGCCATTTGCAGGTAATTGTGCAGTACTGTTCATCTGGAGCTGTGTTCCTTATAGAGGTGAATGGAGATATCATATGACTGCTCACAAGCCGATGCTTCTGGATGCAGGGCATCTGTGCCAGAATCTCTATATTGCCTGTGAAGCAATAGAGTGCGGCACTTGTGCAATAGCGGCCTATGACCAGAAGCTTATGGATGAGCTGATAAAGGTAGACGGTGAAGAAGAGTTTACTGTGTATTTGTCTCCTGTAGGCAAATTCAATGCCAATTAATAGCAGAAATGGTAAATGAAAATTTTATAGAACCAATTTCATGTGGTAATCATATAATGTATTAGAGCAAAAATGCTGTTTTTTGTTGTTCTGCTGCATGGATTGGAGGTAATGCAATGAATGTTGGAGACATAGTAAAAATCAACGATAAGACAGAATGGCATGGCATGTATGGAATCATTGACAAAATAGAGGGAGAAATAGCATTTATATACTGTGTCAACCGACCTGAAAAGCTGCATCCTGTCCCTTTGGGGCTGCTGATAAAAGATGATTTGAAACATTGAAATAAAGAGGTGCGGACAATTCTCTTTACTTGCAGGAAGTAAAAATAACTGTCCCCACCTCTTTATTTTACTAGCTTTTTTGCTTTTTCAGAGCGCCATTCCAGGTTTCGAATATCGGATAATCTATATTCTCAATATCTGTATATTGTGCTTCTTCTTTATTATAGAATATTGTGTAGGTTATATGATTCCAATTGATAAAGCCTGTCTGAACGGCAGCCTGATATTTGTCAACCCAGGTGCCTGTATTGATGTAAACAAGATCTCTCTGACTTTGAGTACCTGCATCCATGACCCTTATAGGCAGCTGTGCCGGCTTGTGGGTGTGACCAAACACAACATAGTAAAAGCTGGAGCTTAGGCGGTTGAATTCACTGATTGCGCCATTGGTAAGTACATCCTTGTGCCTTGCAGAGGCCAAGTCCCCAAACCTCAGAATAAACTCTATCTGCTTCAGATTCAGCCTTTCAAGCATTAAAAGCACATATTTGAGTAGGCTTGCATGATCTATTGGGTTCAGCAGATTATCATGCTTTTTATACCAGCTCTTGACGAAATCTATTTCCCTGAACTCTCTGACAACCTCTTTCACACAGTCGTCAACAATGTCAGCAAGCCAACTGTCCTTTTCCACCTGATAAAAGAGCCACTTTATGATAGTGGAAAAAGGCCTTACACTCTCAATCTCCTGAAGGTTTCTTTTGAGAATTTCCCTTTCCTTAGGTGGCAGTGTCTGAACCTTTTTATGCCTCATAATAGTATATGGAAGCTTTGCGACTAGCTCTGTAGTAATGGGATCCCCTATGGGCATCATCAGATAATCTGCATTTGTGTACTCCTTGGTGCCTTCATAGTTGAAGCCGTCGTACTCATGACCATGGCGGGCAAATACCCCGTATAATGGATTTACATATTTGTGAAGAGGTTTATTGTTGCTGACATTTAAAGCAGCTGCCCCCTTTTTGAACAGTAAGGGGACCTCACCGCAAAGCCTGTCATGGTTGCCTAATATATATAATCGTTCAGGCTCTATAGGAAAACCAAAGCCTTTTGTAAGGTCCCCCGAAAGTACTTCAAAGCTTTTTTTGTTTTCATCGTGGGTAAGTATAGCATCCATTATATGATTTGCATGCTTCTCCATTGTCCGCCTGTCTTCGCTGCTTTTTACTCCCCAGGGTCTGTGATTGATGGGTACATCAAACCATTTTTCTGTTCTCAGAAGGTCGAAAATATCTCCAAGAAAAACAAGCTTTACTTCCTTGGCTCTAACGTTACACGCATTGATGCTCAGATCATGCAGTATTTCTTCAAAGGTCTTTGCCAGTATGTTATGCTCTCCGGCTGTACCGTCAATAAAGTGAAGATCACTAATAATAACAAGCATTTTAAACACCCCAATAAAAGATTATCTGTTACCATCATATTCTTCAGACATGTAATAATAACCTAATATTATGGAAAGGAATTAACAAATTGCTGTTGAATATAATCTACTACAGCAAAAAAGCCGATTCAAAGCAGTAGGGACGGTTCTTTTTGCTTTTCACATTATGGTAAGAGGTGATATTGTGAGCGATCAAAAACAGTTAAGGATAATAGAAGTGGTACCATATAATCCAGCATGGAAAAAGGAATATGAAAAAGAAGCGGCAATGCTTATGGAGATATTTTTGGATGAAATAATAACAATTCATCATATTGGCAGTACCTCCATACCGGGAATATATGCCAAGCCGGTTATCGATATCATGATAGAAGTGAAAGCCATTGATAGAATAGATAAGTATAATCACGAAATGGAACAGCTGGGATATATTCCAAGAGGTGAAGGGGGAATACCCGGAAGGAGGTTTTTCATGAAGGGGCTATACGATAGAACACACCATGTTCATGCATTTGGGACTGGAAATCCTGAATTGGAAAAGCATCTGAACTTCAGAGACTATATAACTGCCCATCCTAAGGCTGCCAGGCAGTATGAGGAACTGAAAAAGGCACTTGCAGAGAAGTTTAGATATGATAGTATCGGATATGTAAATGGCAAGGATGCCTTTATAAAGGACATAGATATTAAGGCGAAGAAGTGGGCTGAGAGAAAAGATAAATAATAGCAGCAGGGATGTTTTTTTGGCTTGGTGAAAAGCAAAAAGAACAACCATGGCAAGATTTGACACAGTAGAATGTATGAAAACGTACTCGAGTACACACAAAAGATTACGCTGAGAATAAGCTGTGTTGTATAATGATAATGCAGGACGAAGCCG
>JBMORW010000031.1:0-85433 GCA_049322695.1 Bacillota bacterium
TTTCTGTAAGGCCATTATACTATATTTTTATCACTTAATATACAGTTCAAACCCAGACAATATCGAATTTAGTCTTACATTATTGAAACTTTCTTTTCACTGGAATTTAACTTTTCAATCAACGTATTATTGCACAGGATAGTAAAATATATGAACTATAATGTCGCTATAACAAGAAAAGCACTATCAAACGTGATAGTGCTTTCAAAGAGCACAAGCTCTAAGCCTTACGCTTTGCTATTATTGCAACCCCTATAATGATAAGCAGAGCAGGAATAGCATAATTTTTTATATCTCTTACAAATGGTCCGGATATGGCTGTCAGACCTATTGCTCCCAGTATTCCAACGGGAATAAGCAGACCTTTGTCTCTATTTCCGAACAGATAAAGCTCAAACAGACCTACGGCTACTCCAAGTATGAACAATGGCCAAAGATGTGTCATCATATGCCATCCAAAAAGCACATTGATATAGAAAAGCCCGCCATATGTTGTTAATATTCCTGCAGGAACAAGTATCCCGGGGTTTTTGTCAATTCCTGTAAAGAATGCAAAGTGCATGTATAATCCTGGTACCAGCATAGCCAGCGGCCAGATGTAATCCCAAGAAAAGCTCACATACCCGAGGTTTGTTAATAGAAACAAAGCACCTAATGCTATTAATATTGCTCCTATGACTATGTTCGAATTTTTATTCATTATAATACCTCCCATTTACGTATCCTAAAGGTTGTTCCTTAAAAGGATTCTTCATTGTTTTCATAAGGATATACGACATGGCACAATAAATGTCTGAAAAAAAATATTAAAAGTTTGGATATTATGATAATATATATGTGTTACATACTATCAGACTTAGGAGAGGTTTATGAAAGCTGAAATACGCAAAATGATACTGGAACAGAGAAATAAGCTGGAGCAGGCTGATGTTGAAAATATGAGCAATGCAATAGCAAAAAAGCTACTAGAGCTTGAGGAATACAGAAAATCAAATAACATATTCATTTATCTTGATTTTAATAAGGAAGTAAAAACCGACGGCATAATAAAATATGCAATGGAAAGCGGAAAAAAAATATTCATACCTTTATGTATTACAGAAACAAAGCAGCTGGTTACTGTTGAATTAACCAGTCAAACACATTTGAAGAAGAACAGGTTTGGCATACCGGAGGTCATGCAGGAGCATATATATATAGCAGACAGAAACATAATCGATGCTGCCGTAGTTCCCGGAGTGGCATTTGATCCAAAAGGCAGCAGGCTTGGATTTGGAGCAGGCTACTATGACAAGTATTTCTCTGCTCTGGAAAGACAGATCCCCAAAATAGCTCTTGCGTTTTCCTTTCAGCTCATAGACCATATAGAGTATGAGGCCCATGATATAGCAATGGATTATATAATAACTGAAAAAGAAATAATAAACTGCAGACAGCAGACTTTGAATGTTAGGCAGGTGTAAGTATGCTCAGCAAGATATTTATTACATTTTTCAAAATAGGGTTATTCACTGTAGGCGGAGGATATGCAATGCTTCCCGTTATACAAAGAGAAGTAGTTGAAAATAAAGGTTGGCTGACCAATGATGAGTTTACTGATTCGATTGCAGTCACCAACAGCTTGCCGGGACCCTTGGCCACAAACTGTGCTACTTTTATTGGCTACAGGGTTGCAGGCATATGGGGTGCATTGGTCGCTATGCTAGGAGCCATTTTGCCCTCATTCATAATAATAGTTATGATAGCGGCTTTGTTTGGAGCCTTTGCAGATAATACCGCCATAGAGAATTTTTTTGCAGGTGTAAGACCTGCAGTTATTTCCTTGATTATTTTTGCTATACTAAAACTTTATAAAAATGTAGGAGTAAATATCGTTAATATAAGCTTCAGCTTGATAGCTATAGTATTAACCCTTGTTATTAGTCTACACCCTGTTTTTATTGTTATTATGTTTGGTGTTATTGGCTTTTTCTTTCTAAGAAAGGAGGCTAATAAAAATGATGCTGCTTAAACTGTTTATTACCTTCATAAAGGTTGGAGCATTCAGCTTTGGTGGAGGTTATGGGGTAATTGCTTTTATTCAGAGAGAAGTAATTGAGATAAATCACTGGTTAAGTAATGAAGATTTTGCAAATGTAGTTGCCATTGCAGAAATGACACCAGGTCCTATAGCAGTCAACTCATCAACATTTGTAGGCTATAAACTCGGAGGAGTACTAGGTTCAACTGTTGGTACCATAGGTGTAGTACTGGTTCCGTTTTTACTGACTTTAATTGCTGCAGTGTACTTTCAAAAATTCAAGCACTTTGTACAGCTTAATTGGATTCTGAGAGGTATAAAACCTGCAGTAATTGGATTGATAGCAGCTTCTTGTATTAAGATAGCTAAGATTTCATTTGTTGATTTGACAAGTGTTATTATCGGTTTGCTGGTATTTGGATCCGTCTATAAACTGAAGCTTAACCCTATTTTAGCATTGCTGTTCTCAGGCGTATTGGGTGTATTGTTATACGGATTTATGTAATATAAACATATAGCACATGCTTTTTCTGTTTTGAAAGGCATGTGCTTTTCTTTTTTTGTGCGCATTTGTGTTTAAAATCCTGTATGTTGTAAATAATATTCCTGGAAAGAGGTGATTGAACTGGCAGTGAAAGTCGGCATACCAAGAGGTATGTATTTTTATAAGTATTATCCCTTTGCAAAAGCCTTTCTGGAGGAGCTTGGGGCAGAAGTAGTCCCATCACCCGAAACTACAAAGGAAATCTTGGACAATGGTGTCAAGCATTGCATAGATGATGCATGTCTCCCTGTTAAGGTTTATCATGGCCATACATATAAGCTGAGAGAAAAGGCAGATCTGCTTTTGATACCCAGACTTACGAGTGTGTCACTCAAAGAATATATATGTCCTAAATTCGGAGGACTTCCCGAGATGGTCAGATACTCTGTACCAGAGCTTCCTCCAATAATAGACATCGAAATCAACATGCACAGAAATGAAAAGCATCTGATAAAATCACTGTACATGCTAGGGAAAGCATTGAAGATCAGGAATGCATTCAAAATAAAGAAAGCCTATAAAAAGGCAGCGGATGTACATAACAGCTTCAAGGCAGAAGTTCTGAAGGGTACTACACCTGATAAGCTCTTAAAAAATCTGAGAGCAGTAGAAATCAGCAGAAAGCATCGCATAGGTATTATCGGGCATCCCTATCTGATATATGACAGCTTTATAAACATGAAGCTCCTTATGAAGCTTGAAGAAAGCTCCATAAGCTATATTACGCCTGAAATGGTGGATCCCCATATAGTTAATGAAAGATGCAAGGAGCTCAGCAAGCGTATGTTCTGGAGCAGTGCAAAATCCCTCATAGGCAGTGCACTGTACATGATGGACAGCTCGGAAATTGACGGCTTGATTATGCTTACAGCCTTTGGATGCGGTATTGATTCCCTGGCAGGAGAATACATAGAGCATATTGCCAGAAAACACTATAATAAACCTTTTATGGTTATGAGTCTGGATGAGCATACCGGAGATGCAGGCTATAATACAAGGCTGGAAGCCTTTAAGAATCTACTGGAATGGAGGTGTGCAGATGATTTTGACCTATCCTCACATGGGTGAGGCATATATTGCTGCAAAGGCTATGTTTGATGACATAGGCGTAGAAAGCATCATACCCGCATATACAACCAAAACAACTATGCAGTTAGGTTCCAAGCTTTCTCCCGAAAGTATATGTCTTCCCTTTAAAATCATGCTGGGAAATTATATTGATGCAATTAAAAATGGTGCTGATACTATACTCATAACAGGAAGCTGCGGCCCTTGCAGATTTGGCTATTACGGTCCCATACAGAAGCAGATTCTCGAAGAAGCCGGTTATAAAAATGTTGAACTCATAATTTTAGATCCACCAGGAGAAAATCCCGGCAGGTTCTTAAAATCAGTATCAAAGCTTACAGGCGGTAAGCCTGCCATGGCTCTAAAGGCATTGCGCAGCGCTTACAAAATCTGCTGTGCTATAGATGACATAAATGAGAAAATCTATCATGTCAGACCGAGAGCTGTCAACAAAGCAGAGGTCCGCAGCATAATCCACAGCTTCAGGAGCAGCATTACCAGAACAAAGGGCTCTGCAGCCATTTTGGAGCTTATAAAATCCACAATGCACTTACTTGACAGTGTGGAGCTGGTAGAGCATTATGAACCATTGAAAATAGGTATAATAGGCGAAATATATACAATAATTGACCCCTTCTCAAATCTTGAAGCGGAAGAAAAACTCGGAGAGCTGGGTGTACAGGTACACAGGTCGATGACTGTAAAGGACTGGGCGAAAAATTCAATAATAAGGCCTATGACAGGACGTGAGCCATATAAGAGGGAAAAAAAGCTTTCTAAACCATATCTGCCGGCTATGATAGGCGGACACGCACAGCAGTGTATAGCTCACGCTATACAATATGCACAGGCAGGCTACGACGGATTGATTCAGATATATCCGATGACCTGTATGCCAGAAATTGTATCAAGATCCATATTGCCTCAAATAGAAAAGGACTATAATATACCCATACTTTATCTCATTGTTGACGAACAGACAGGGGAAGCAGGCTATATAACGAGACTTGAAGCCTTCATAGACTATGTATCGGGCAATAAGAAAAAGGAAGCTGCATCATGCTGATGCAAGCTTCTTTTTAATGATTCTTTCTGTCTTTGTCTCTATAAGGCGAAGCATCTGCAAGCTCATCCGCATTCCTAAGCCCTCGCCTCCATAAATAAAGCATATATGGGATAAACAAAATCAGCAGATAGATGCGCTGTGAAAACAATATGAAATCATATATACCATGAAGTAGCACAGGTACGATAAAACCCAGCTGCATATATTTCCTTCTATGCACCGATGACGCAAACTTTGCAATACCTAAATAGTATCCCATTGACACAGCAAAAAGCGCATGAGCAGGAACTGCAGTAAGGGAACGAATTACAGCGGTACTTATACCACTTGACAGTACGTATGCTATGTTCTCAACTGTAGCAAAACCCAGTGAAATAAATACACTGTATACTATGGCATCATACATTTCATTAAATTCTCTGTCCTTCCATATATACAGCAAAAACACCCCATACTTGAAGGCTTCTTCCACAAGCCCTGCAACAACAAAGGCTGTATAGCCCACTGCAATCAGATTTTTATCGGCAATATCAAAAACATTGAGATGTATTTCTGTAAACAAGACAGGAATAATGATTATCACTCCGGATGCAAATGCTTTGATAAGCAAGCGTCTCGGCTCCTTTTCATATTTATCCCTCATATAAAAATAATACAGCAGAGCTATTGATGGTGCTATTGCAGCAATAAATAAAAGCATTCCATCCCATCCTTTTCTTATGTATTGTCAAATGATACGGTTTTACTTTATACTGTCCTCAATAATCTCTATTTGTCCGGAGCTCAGCCCATACATTTCATATATGATACTGTCTATCTCCTCAGATATTCTCAGCTTCTCATTTTGATGCTCACAGAAGGCTATACGCTCTGCAAGCTTAAGTAGACTGGGGTTTATGACACCTGCCGGTATCTTAATTCGCATTACAGTATTGGGATAATAATCATACAGCCGTCCGCTTATCTTTTTGGCAAAGCATTTGAAGTAGAATTCTGCAGTCTTTGAGTTTAGCAGTGCTGATAAATAATTATAATCATAAATGTTCTCAAAATTCATTTTCAGCTTCAAGCTGTAAACATCTGCACTGCAGAAATATCCTGTGTCATCTACACAAAACCTGTTTGTATCAGATTTATATGGATATACTATCTTTCGCCCCTCAAATACATCCGTTTTCCTGCCCCACTGAAGCTTATACCACTCCCTCAGGCCCTTTACACATTCTCTTCTTGTAACAAGCTTATCTATGTGCCTTGATATGTACGCTGCAGCATTTGGGTAATCATCAAGATTCTCTATAAGGTCAGAATATATTATATACTGATTCGAAGAGGTTATCTTGTATTTCTGTATATTGCTGTTTTTCAGCCATGGCTTCAATATACTATTTTCCAGTTCAAAGCTTTTAATATCTTTTTCACTGACTATAAAGGCTTTATCACATCCTGTTATTATGCCCTGATAGCTGTCAAATATATCAGAAAGAGTATGTGTACTCTTATCATCTATTATTTTGAAAACTTCATATTTTTCTTCCGGAATCAACAGCCAGCCGTTACTTTTAAGCATGCTTCGCCCTACATGAAAAGTCATGAAATTGCTGTTATCCATTATGCTTCCCTTTAATATCTTCTTATTCTTATATGAAAGCTTTTTGATTCTTGCAGGAGCATGCCCTGCACCATCCTGCTCCAAGGTAAGTATACAGGAAGCCACTCCTGCATCAGCAAATACATTATAGCCGTCAAAGTCCACTATTTCAATAATACTGCAATTATTCAGAATATATCTCCTTAAGCCTTCAGCCGATGGTCCCTCCAAAAAATATCTTGAGCATATAAATGACAATTTCCCGTTATTTTTAAGCAAGTCTATTGACCGTTTGATAAAGCAGTAATGTATATCTGACTTGTCCCTGTATACGTCTTTATAGATGGATTGGAGTCTTTCCTTATATGTCCTGTCTGCTGTCTTGTGGCCAATATAAGGAGGATTTCCGAGTATATAATCAAACTCATCATCCCAGAACTCTAAAGTACTGACATCTGTTGTGAAGAGATCCAAAAAGCCTTCACTTCCGGCAATAAGGCTGTCACAGCAGATTATATTAGTGCTGCATATCTCACCGACTTCCTTCTCTATGGATTTTTTAGTCAGCATAACAGCCTCAGGGTCAATATCTGCACCATACAGTATGTTCTCAGCAATATACCTTTTTATATTGTCTCTATTAAGTCTTTTTTGCAGCTCTGGATTACAGCTTATGATTTCATCATAAGATTCATAAAACTTCTTGTACAGCAGATTCAGGGCTTCAATAAGGAAATAGCCTGCACCGCATGCCGGATCAAGTATTTTTATATGAGGATTCACAGCAAGGTCTATATCATTCAATATAGAGCCCACCATGTAACTCACTATTTCATAGGGGGTATAGAACACGCCTTTTTTTTTCCTGGCATCAAGGCTTTTGCTTACTTCCAAGCTTCTGCCTTCTATAAAGAACTGTCCTTCCTGCAGAGACTTATCTTTGTAACTCATCATAGATTTCCTTCCGAAAGCAGTATTATTCCTTGTAAAGGCTTCAACTCAATATCTATATAGCCGTTGACCGCATACAAGGTTTTGCCAGTAAGGGCATCCTTAAAGCTTCCATCCTTGATTCTGCTTCCTGTTTCAAGATGCAGCACAGCTCCAAATGCTTTACATCTGTTGACTGCAATAATAGCTGCCGCATTTCTTGCATTCTTGCCGAACACATCCTTGTTCATTGATATTATTCTCATATATGCATAAACATCATTTTCTGCATAAAGAGGTATAAACTCTCCTGTTCTGAAAGCTTCAGCAGACTTTCTGATGTCAATCATCTTTTTATACCAATCTGTCAACTCTCTATCCTCTTTCCCCCAAGGAAAGGTCTTTCTGTTCAGAGGATCACTGTAGCCCTCTACTCCGGCCTCATCTCCATAATATATGCAGGGCACCCCCGGAAAGGTCATTTGTATCATTGTCATGAGCTTTAACCTTGATATCCCCAAAGCCTTCTGCTCACTTTTTAGAGTATAATACTCCCTCTGTCTGCCGGTCAGCGTATTCTCCTCAGGTGCTTCACCCAAAATAGTCAGTATTCTGGGTACATCATGAGTACCTACAAAATTCATACTGCTATAGAAGCAATGTATGGGATAATTCTCCTTAAGGCTCATAAAGGCAGAATTAAGGACACCGGCACTTTTACGGTACAGCAGGAAGTCAATTAAGTTATTCCTGAAGGGATAATTCATTACCGAATCAAGTTCTTCACCCATCAGATATTTTCTCCTGATATCATAACTTATTTTATTTGATGCATCCTCCCAAACTTCACCGATAAGCACTGAATTTTCATCAGTTTTTTTCATGTGCTCCCTTATTTCCTGTATAAAGGCATCAGGAAGCTCATCTGCAACGTCCAGTCTCCACCCCTTGGCTCCCAGCCTCATCCAATGCTTCAAAACACTGTTTTCTCCTCTGATAATAAAATCTCTGTAGGATGGGTTCATTTCATCCACATTAGGCATATTATCTATCCCCCACCAGCAATCATAGGAATCGGGATATTCCTTGAAGCGGTACCAAGGGTAGTAAGGAGAATTCTTAGACTGATATGCACCTGTTTCAGGGTAATTGCCATATTTGTTGAAGTATACACTGTCGCTTCCGGTGTGGCTGAATACACCGTCAAGTATGATGCTGATACCCTTTTCCGAAGCCCTTGCACATAGTTCCTTGAAGCTTTCGTTATCCCCAAACATAGGATCGATATTCAGATAATCTGACGTGTCATATTTATGGTTGCTTGGGGATTCAAATATGGGGTTTAAATATATAACAGTGACCCCAAGCTCTTCAAGATAATCAAGCTTTTCTATTATTCCCTGAAGATTACCTCCGAAAAAGTCCCATCTCAGAATGCCTCCTGTCTCACAGTCTTTTACATAGCAGGGCGTATCATCCCAGCTTCCGTACAAAAAACTGTTCTTTTTGATACCTATTGGTTTACCGTTTTGTTGTCCCCTATGGAACCTGTCAGTAAATATCTGATACATGACTGCATGCTTGAACCAATCCGGTGTTGTTGCTCCCCTTTTGTAAACCGTTATCTGGTAATATACCGGTATGTGGGAATAGATACATCCTATACCTCCATAGGCATTTTGATTATTCCCGTAATAGTAATCTATACCTCCAATACTGGCCTTAAAATAATACCATAAAAGACCTGGCAGCTCAGGAACTTTTATATTGACTACATAAACATGCTTATTGAATACCTTGCTCTCTTCCAGCATTTCCAGCTGCCTTTCAATTCCATCCTCTGCTACCAGGTGCAATCTAACATGATTTATATATGAGCTTGTATTTATTTCAAGTTTCAAGCATATACTGCTGCCGCATTCTACTGCCCCAAAGGGTGTTCTGAAATTTTCATCCTGTGAATCATGCAATATAAAGCTGTTGGTCATTATGTCACCTGCTTTCACACTCTTTATTAATATAAAATGAATGTATATTGGTAAGTCAATATACATTCATTATAGCAAAAACTAATTCCCCAGACACGTATCTTTGTAAATGGAAATCCGAGAACGGAAATCTGTAATTAGAGGACAGTGACCACTGATACCTGATTACTGATTTCTTTCTTTATTTAGCCGTCTTCTCTATTCTGACATTGTATTTATCTACCGGTATGCTTCTCACACCCCATATACCTGTTGCATACTCCATTATAGTTCTGTCACTTGAGAATACACCGGAGTGAGCGATATTATGGATGGACATGCTCATCCATTTCCTTCTGTCTCTATATAGCTCATCCACTTTTTTATGAGCATCTACATAAGAATCAAAATCCTTAAGCACAAAATATTCATCATTATGAAGAAGCAGTGAGTTGTATATATTCATAAACTCAACATGATTCGGAAGAAGGAAGCCATTTATCAGCTGATCCAGAATCCTTGTCAGTCTGGCATCACTCTTATAGATTTCAATGGAGTTATAACCGCCGCTTCTATAATAATCTATGACTTCCTTTTCATTTAATCCAAAAATAATAATATTGTCATCTCCGACTTCGTCTCTGATTTCTATATTTGCTCCGTCCAATGTCGCCACTGTAATGGCACCGTTCATCATAAGCTTCATGTTTCCTGTACCTGAAGCTTCCTTTGTGGTCGTAGAAATCTGCTCGCTTACATCTGCAGCAGGTATGATTTTCTCAGCCAATGAGACCTTATAGTCCTCCATAAAGACTATCTTCAGTTTGTCTTTGATGGTTTTATCGTTATTTACCTTATCAGCAAGTGTCGTTATCAGCTTTATTGTCTGCTTTGCAAGATAGTATCCCGGTGCTGCCTTTGCTCCAAATATAAAAGTTCTTGGAACAATATCCAGATCCGGATTATCCAGAAGCCTGTTATACATATCCATAATATGCAGTACGTTCAGTATCTGCCGTTTGTATGCATGCAGTCTTTTTACCTGTACATCGAAAATTGAATTTGTATCAAGTATTATGTTGTATCTTTCCTTTACAATATCTGCAAGCCGCAGCTTATTCTGCCGCTTTACCTCAAAAGCTTTCTCCTGGAAGACAGGGTCGTCTGCATATTTAAGAAGTCTTATAAGCTCATTTGGATGTCTGATCCACTCATAGCCGATTGTATCCCTGATAAGCTGTGTAAGCTTGGGATTAGCCTTTCGCAGCCATCTTCTATGAGTTATTCCGTTTGTCTTGTTATTGAATTTATATGGCTCATTATAGTAAAAATCAGCCAGCTCCTGCTTTTTTAATATTTCCGTATGCAGCTTTGCCACTCCATTAACGCTGTGGCTTCCTACAATAGCCAGATGAGCCATTCTTACATATCCTTCTCCGGTTATTGCCATTCTCCTGATTCTGTCCCAGTCCCCGGGATATCTGCTCCAGAGCTCTTTGCAGAATCTTTCATTTATCTCCTCTACTATCATGAATATCCTTGGCAGCAATGACTTAAACATATCAATAGGCCATTTTTCCAAGGCTTCTGCCATGATTGTATGATTTGTATATGATATGGTATTGGTTGTTATCTTCCAGGCTTCATCCCATCCGAGACCTTCTTCATCCATAAGTATTCTCATCAGTTCAGGTACTGCAACTGCTGGATGAGTATCATTTATATGAATTGCCACCTTTTCATCAAAATCCTTGATGGAGTGTCCTCCCAGCCTATACCTTCTCACTATGCTCTGTAGTCCGGCCGATACAAAGAAGTACTGCTGCTTAAGTCTCAGCACTCTGCCCTCGTGGTAGCTGTCATCCGGATACAATACCTGTGATATGGATTCCACTGAATACTTATGCTCTACTGCCTTCAGATAATCACCTCTGCTGAAGGAGGACAGATCAAAATCCTTTAAGGGAGTTTCTGCACTCCATAGTCGAAGAGTGTTCACCGTATTGTTCTTGTAGCCAATTATGGGAGTATCATAAGGTACTGCCAGCACAGGCTCATAGTTCTCATGGTGGAATACCAGCTTTCCGTCAACCTCTTCACTCCACACATCTCCACCGAATCTTACTTCAACAGCCTTATCAGATTTTCTGATTTCCCATACATTTCCTTCTCTCAACCAATTTTCCGGAAGCTCCACCTGATAGCCGTTTACAATTTTTTGCTCAAACAAGCCATATTTGTATCTTATGCCGCAGCCATGACCCGGTATACTCTGTGAGGCCATTGAGTCCAAAAAGCATGCAGCAAGTCTTCCCAATCCTCCATTACCTAAGCCTGCATCTGGTTCTGCAGATTTTATGTCCTTCAGTGATATTCCAAGCTCAGCAAGTGCTTCTTCACATAGCTTCTCCAATCCCAGGTTCACAAGATTATTACCAAGCAGCCTGCCAAGAAGAAATTCTATAGAAAAGTAATATACCTGCTTCTCACCTGATTCCAGATACTTATCATTAGTTTGCACCCACTTGTCCGCTATATAGTCTCTTATCAAGCTTCCCAGGGCAGAATACTTATCTGTCAATGAAGCTTGTTCCAAACTTTTAGCATGCATTGTGGTTAATTTATTGATAAAATCTTCCTTAAATTTCTCTTTACTGATATTCATAATTTCCTCCGAGAATTTGCCGTATTTGTACCATTATAACATAAAAATCAGCCTATTCTACAATGTTAAATCCTGATACAACTTCTTATATTTAACTGCAGAGCTTCTCCAGCTATAATCCTGGTTCATCGCACTTTTCACTATGCTGTCCCAGCTCGAGCGTTCATTATATAGATCGGTGGCTCTCTTAACGGTAAACAGCAAGTCATGTGCATTATAATGAGTGAAGCTGAATCCGTTGCCTTCTCCTGTAAATTCATTATAAGGCTTTACTGTGTCCTTAAGCCCTCCTGTTTCTCTAATTATAGGCAGGCAGCCGTACCTCATACCCATTATCTGTCCAATTCCGCAAGGTTCAAACAAAGACGGCTTCATACACAAATCAGAGGCTGCATATATCTTTCGCGCCAATATATCATCCTCAACCAATCTTACTGAAAGCTTATGCGGATATTTTTCTGCATACTCACTGAATATGTTCTCGTATTGCTGCTCGCCCATACCAAGTATTACAAGCTGCAAATCCATACTAAGAATATCATCCAGTATATATGCAATAAGGTCCATTCCCTTTTGCCTAGTCAGCTCAGACACTACTGCAACCATCGGTATATCTCCGTTTACCTCAAGTCCAAGCAGCTCCTGCAGCTTTGTTTTATTAAGCTTTTTATTCTCATAATTTTCTGCACTGTAATTTGCAAATATTGCCCTGTCTGTTTTGGGATCATAGGTGTTATAGTCTATGCCGTTCATTATACCATACAGGTCATTGCGCCTTTTCCTAAATAAATCATCCAGTCTTTCGCCAAAGAACGGGGTTTGGATTTCATCAGCATATGTACTGCTAAGGGTGGTAATAACATTTGAAAAGCTGAGTCCGCTCTTCATGAAGCTTACTCCCCCAAAGAACTCCACACCGTCTATATTGAAATACTCTTCTCCCAGATTCAAAAGCTCCCACAATATTTCCTTTGGAAAAACTCCTTGATGCTTTAAATCGTGTATAGTAAATACTGTCTTAAGACTGGCATATTCCGGCAGGCTTTTATAATGTGCATGCCAGAGTGCACTTACCATTCCTGTCTGCCAGTCATGGCAATGAATGATATCGGGCTTAAAATCCAGATATTTTATAGATTCCAGCACAGCTCTGCAGAAAAAAGCATATCTTTCTGCTTCATCATAGAAGCCGTAAATACCGGCTCTCTTAAAATAATATTCATTGTCTATGAAATAAAACGGTGCACCTTCGTACTTCAGTTCCTCGAGTCCGCAGTACTGGTTTCTCCATCCAACGGGAACACTAAAAATATTACTGCAGGCCATTTTATCTTTAAAAAACTCGGGTATATCGCCATATTTTGGTATCATTACCCTGACATCCAGTCCAAGCTTTCGCAGTTCCTTGGATAATGAAAAAATTACATCTCCCAGGCTGCCGGTTTTTATAAAAGGATGTGATTCAGATGCAATGAAAAGTATATTCATATACCATCCACTTCCTTTCTTTATGTTATTATTATATTTATGTTGATTAAGCTTTGAAATATTTGAGATTATATTATTGCCTTCTTCTCTATAACAATCGGATAGCTCTCATCGCCCTTAAGCTGCTTTTCCCTTGTAATTGTTACATTCTTATCAAGTATGACATTTCTAAGGAAAGCACCTTCCTCAATGACACTGTTCTGCATTAATATGCAGTTCTTTACTACCGCACCTTTTTTGATTCTGACACCTCTGAATACCACACTGTTCTCAACCTTTCCTTCTATTATAGCCCCATTTGCAATAAGTGAATTGGAAACTGCAGCGCTGTCAGTGTATTTGGACGGTGCTTCGTCCTTCACCTTTGTATATATCAAACCGTTCTTAAAGAACAGATCTGTGGAAAGCTCTATGTCCAGCAGCTGCATATTGGTTTTAAAGTAGCTCTGTATAGTATTTATGCAGGATAGGTATCCGTTGTATTTGTAACCATACACCTTGAACTTTTCTATGTTTTTATGTACTGCATCCTTAAAGAAGTCGCAATCTCCCTTGGATGAACAGGTATGAACAATATCCAGGAAAAGTGACTTGCTCATAATGAACATTTCCATGGAAATATTGTTTTCACTTTTCTTGCCCAGATTGACATCAACACCATTTATTCTGTTGTTTTCACCTATTGAATATGTGTTGCAGTACATATAATTTTCTGTGCAGTCATCTGCTCTTTTATACAACACAGTTATGTCAGCACCTGACTCCTTATGCTGCCTTATTGCATCCTTATAATCAACATTGCAGATCATATGGCTTGAAGTAATAATGACATTTTTTTGCTTGCTCAGATGGATATAATCAATATGATTTTTGAAATTTTCTATATCGCCTCTGTATATTCCAAGAGTGTAGTAGTTGAATACAGGATTCAACACAAAAAGTCCATCGTTTTTCCTGTCAAGATCCCAGGCTTTGCCTGTTCCAAGATGGTCTATCAGCGATCTGTACTTGTTCTGCGTAAATATGCTTACATTGGAAATTTCAGCATTGACCATATTTGATAATGCAAAATCTATTACTCTATACCTCCCTGCTATCGGAATAGCGGCGATAGGCCTGTTATATGTCAATTCTTTAATGTTATCTTCTCTCTCACTAAGGTTGATAATCCCCATAAAATCTTTCACTTTGCTTCCCTCCCGTAAATTGCTATGCCTTATTCTTTATAGGTTGTATTTTCTTCAACTGTTTCACTTTCGCCAATCAGCGTAATTTTACCGGACGCGCTGTCTCCTATGATGCAGCCGGGTTTTATCACTGAGTCGCTTCCTATTATAGCTTTTTCAATTACTACATTCTCCTCTATTCTTACATTTGGCATGACAACAGTATCAATCAACTTAGTGTTTTTACCTATAAATACACCCGGGAATAAAACAGAATTAATAACCTCTCCATATATAACGCAGCCTTCACCCACCAGCGATCCGTTAACTGAAGCCCCTTCAGCAGTAAAATGCGGAGGTCTGATAGGGTTAACTGAATATATTCTCCATGAAGTATCATAAAGGTTTAACTGGTTATCCTCCTTTAACAGGTCCATATTTGCTTCCCAGAGGCTATCAACAGTTCCAACATCCTTCCAATAACCCTTGAAGGGGTATGCAAAAAGCCTGACACCATTTTGCAGCATTCCAGGTATAATATTTTTCCCGAAATCATTGGAAGAATTTTCATCAAGCTCATCATCAATAAGGTATTTTTTTAATGTCTGCCAGTTGAAAATATAAATTCCCATTGATGCAAGATTGCTTTTTGCATTCTTTGGTTTTTCTTCAAACTCATATATACTTCCGTCACTGTTGGTATTCATAATACCGAATCTGTTAGTTTCCTCCCAAGGGACATCAATAACGGCTATTGTGGCTTCAGCCTTCTTCTCCTTATGGAAATCAAGCATCAGGGAGTAATCCATCTTGTAAATATGGTCTCCCGACAATATAAGCACATACTCAGGCTCATAATAATCAATAAAATTTATGTTCTGATATATTGCATTTGCAGTTCCTTTATACCATTCTCCGCCTTTTTCGTTAACATAAGGCGGCAGTAACGTTACCCCGCCCTTTTTTCTATCCAGATCCCAAGGACTTCCTATTCCAATATATGAGTTCAGAATAAGGGGCTGGTACTGGGTCAATACACCTACAGTATCTATACCTGAATTTGAGCAATTGCTTAAAGGGAAATCTATAATTCTGTATTTTCCTCCGTAAGGCACTGCAGGCTTAGCTATTTTCTTTGTTAAAAGAGTCAGCCTGCTTCCTTGTCCGCCTGCCAAAATCATTGCTATCCATTCTTTTTTTTGCATTTATGTTCCCTCCCTTAAAAATACATGTAAGAAAAAATGTATAATAAAAAATCTAAATCAAAGTCAGCTCCAAGGCCTCTGCCAGTTCTACATCTGCTTGCATGGCAGCCTTTTTGGACTTCTCAACTATATTGATACCTTTGATCATGATTGCTGCCAGTGGGGGTATCTTTACTACTATGGTATGCTCCTGGTTATGCCATTTTTCATCAAGCGCATAGATGCTTCCATAATTAATCTGCCCTGAGCCGCCATATTCTTCAGAATCACTGTTGAAAATTTCTTTATACTCACCCATATAAGGTACTCCGATCCTATAGCTGTCATGATATACAGGCGTGAAATTACATACAACTATCATGAAATCCGACGGATTCTTGGATTTTCTCATAAATGCTATGACGCTTTGATTATAATTGTTAGGATCAATCCATTCAAAGCCATCCCATGTGTGATCAAGCTCCCACAGCATCTTTTCACTTTTATAAAGCTCGTTTAGCTGCTTTACATAAAGCTGCAGCTTTTTATGCATATCATACTCCAGCAGTATCCAGTCCAAACCATATGCATATCTCCATTCGATAAACTGACCGAATTCTCCACCCATAAAAAGCAGCTTCTTTCCGGGATGAGTAATCATATAACCGTAAAAAGCCCTGAGATTGGCAAACTTCTGCCAATAATCTCCTGGCATCTTGTCAATAAGTGATTTCTTCCCATGCACTACCTCATCATGCGACAATGGAAGTATAAAATTCTCTGAATAAATATACATAAATGAAAAGGTTATAAGATTATGATGAAACTTCCTATATACTGAGTCCATTTCCATATATTTGAGCATGTCATTCATCCAGCCCATATTCCACTTATAGTTAAAGCCCAGTCCTCCCAGGTATGTAGGGGCTGTAACCAGTGGCCATGTTGTTGACTCCTCTGCAACCATAAGTACATTGGGATAGAATTTGTATACTGCTTTATTCAGCCTTTTTATGAACTCCACGGCCTCAATATTTTCTCTGCCGCCGTACTTATTAGGCTGCCATTCACCGTGGTTTTTGCCGAAATCCAGATAAAGCATGCTGGCAACGGCATCTACACGTATTCCATCTATATGATACATGTCAAACCAGAAGAGAGCATTGGATACTAAAAAGCTCATGACCTCGTTTCTTCCCAGATCAAAGTTGGCAGTCCCCCAGCCAATGTTCTCACCTTTCACTTCATCAGCATACTCATATAAGGGAGTACCGTCAAACCTTCTGAGTCCGTGATCATCCTTGCAGAAATGCCCCGGTACCCAGTCCATTATTACACCTATACCCTTTTGATGGCACCTGTCTACAAAATACATGAAATCATAAGGAGATCCGTACCTGCTGGTTACTGAGAAATATCCGGTAGACTGGTATCCCCAGGAACCATCAAAGGGATGCTCAGTCAAAGGAAGTATTTCTATGTGTGTATAGCCCATATAGCACACATAGTCTATTAAATCATCAGCAAGCTCCCTATAAGTATGAAACTCCCCATCCCATTTTCTTTTCCAGGATCCCAAATGTACCTCATATATATTGACAGGTCTTTCATATACGTTCATTAAGCTTCTTTCATCCAGCCATTTACTATCATTCCACTGATAATTCTTCAGATTAACTACCTTAGATGCCGTACCTGGTCTCAGCTCGGAATAAAAAGCATAGGGATCGGACTTAACCAGAATTCTGCCGTCTTTTGTATGTATTTCGTACTTATACATATCCCACTGCTTTATCCCGGGAATGAATATATACCACAGTCCGGAGTCTTCTACCCTAGACATGCAATAATCGTTACTGTTCCAATCGTTGAACTCTCCTACTACTCTGACCTCTTTGGCATTAGGCGCCCATGTGCAGAAGCTGGTACCATCAAGTCCGTTGTAATTGACCAAATGAGCCCCCAAAAATTCATAGCTTCTAAAATGATTACCTTCATGAAAGAGATAAACGTCATAGGAGTTTATTGGCATATTCGCCATAAAATCACTCCTTGTTCAAAATTTTTGAAAATTATGAATATTATTCTACGAATAATTGTCTATTCCTGCATGTTCTGTGATATTTGTCAAAATAAATGATATAAATCACAAAACAGACAGTATAATATGCTGCATGCTGTCAACCAAGCAGAACATTATAGTCCATGCTGCACATTCAATATTATATTAAAAAAAATCCAATACATTCATCAAAACAAGCAATTAACCAAATAACTTTTATATATTGATTATATTAATATGCTGTTTTGATATTGTTCACAAACAATTAAAAGCATGTTAAATAATTTACTTTCTATCTTTTTTCTTAATATTTATAACCTTGGCTTTTCTAAGTTTTTCTATTGAGGAGGATACAGAATAATCCTTCAGCTCCTGTCTTATTGCGTTCCATATAAAAATAAGTACTGCAATATCATCCAGCCAGCCTACTCCTATTATGAAATCGGGAACTATGTCAACCGGAAGCAGCATATATAGCGCACTTCCAATAAACAAGAGCTTCTTTATAATCGGAGCTCTCTTATCCCCCATATACTTTATCAGAAGCTTTATAGTTCTAAGCATTCTATCACCTCTTTATGGCAATGTAACTATCTGCCAATCTCTGATATCTAAATCTGCTATCTGGTTTTGAGTGCAGCTCATACTAAGCAGACGAGCCTATTGTGCAGGTGCTGCGAAGCTTGAACAGTACCGAAGGCCGTGCAGGGTATCCAGCTTCCAGTGTCTGCTGTCATCTGATTTGTTTCCTCGTTTTATTTTATATATTTCTAGATTTGATATACATTTCCTTTATATAGTCCCATTTTGTATGAGACTATTTTCTTATTTTTGTAAATACTTCCTGTACAAGCTTCACATATTGGAACATCTATAGTATAATGAAGTAAGGACAGCCTTGTTCCATATGGAAGCAGGGGACAAGCCTTTAGGTGCTGGGCTAAACGAGAGGAGATTGCGGATGAAGAAGGACTTACTCAAAAAAATCTTTATTTTTACTTTAGTTTTGGCAGTTTTTTTAAACCTTGGCTGTGTAGTATATGCAGAAGGCAACTCATTAAAAAAAGGTGAAACTTCTGAAGAAGTGAAAAGCGTGCAGGAAATGCTCAAAAAACTGGGCTATTTCGAGGAAGACTGCACTGGCTATTTTGGTCCTGTTACAGAGAATGCGGTCAAAGAGTTTCAAAAAGACAATAAGCTTACAGTTGATGGTGTAGTTGGTCCCCAAACTTTAAAGCAGCTTAAAAAGAAATATGCAGAAAAGATAAAAACAACCAGCAGAGGCTCCTCTGAATCAGGAAGTGTAATTCATACAGTCGTGCAGGGTGATTCGATATGGAAGCTGGCACAGGATTATGGAGTAACGGTAGATTCTATCCTGAAAGCCAACAACCTGTCAGAAAGCTCAGTATTGCAGATTGGTGACAAAATAACCATACCCGGCGCCAAGTCAAATGATGATTCAGGAATCACTATCGAAGCAATATATACTGTTAAAGAAGGGGATTGTGCATCTTTAATAGCAGAGGATTACGGCGTTTCAGTCAAAGCATTGCTAAAAGCCAACAATCTAACTGAAGATTCTGTATTGAAGATAGGACAGATAATCATTATTCCCGGTGACGAAGCCGATGATAGTGAAATTGAAGAAACCGAGCAAAACAACAGTGCAGATACAAGTGATAAACCAGGTACTGATACTGCAGAAGAAAAAACTTCTTCCAATGTGACAAAGGGAGAATATTTGAACTGGTATGATGAGGTGCAGTATATATTCGAAAGAGGAGATATAGCCGTTGTTACAGATGTTAAAACGGGTAAAACCTTTAAAGTCAAGAGGTATCAAGGTCACAACCACGCTGATGCAGAACCTCTGACCGCAGAGGATACAGCTGTAATGAAAGAACTATACGGCAGCTGGAGCTGGGATAGAAGAGCAATAATAGTAACTATTGACGGAAGGAACATTGCTGCTTCTATGAACGGAATGCCTCATGGAACCGAATCTATTACAGACAACAAGTTCAAAGGGCATTTCTGTATTCACTTCAAAGGAAGCAAGACACATGCAGGCAATAGGGTTGACAGAACTCACCAAGCCATGGTGAAAAAAGCTGCAGGTCTTTAGTTGAAAATTATACCCCCGGCATTGATATTACCGGGGGTATTTTGTTTCTTTCGTTATCTCTTGTTATTATCATGCAGTACCTGATCTATAACTATTACCAGAGCCAGCATAAAACCCTGATCCTCATTTTCAGAAATCTCAACTCCATAGGTGTCACTGAAAGAGAACCACTGCTTACTTACAGTCGCAACAATATAGCCATCCTTAACAATCTGAAAATCATGAGAAAAAATCTCTCCGTCTATTTCATATCTTCCTAAGGAGCTTTCTATAGTAAACTTAGGTTTAAAGAAAGTAAACTCCTTCTTGACAACTGCCGAAACCTGTCCTCCAGTGTATATGTAGTATTCCGGAAGGAATCTGAAAAGCTGCTGTTCTATATAAGCCACTTCATTTCCCAAAGCATCTTCAATTCGCAGCTTATCACCCAGCGAGAAAACCTTTCCCCTGACATAGAAACATTCATATCCCTCTTCGTTCTTTATTGCGAAGTTATCTCCGAAGCTGAATATCTTCTGCCTGACTAAATATCTCATTTTGCACCCACCTCATAAATATAATTTGAACTGGCTTAAATACTATTATAACAGATTTTCACATATCATTGTAAAATATACCAATATTTGATTTTAATTTAACAAATCTTATTTACAAAGCAGCCAAAAATGATATAATATAGATAAATATTATCATTTAAAATTTGTTCTCTACAAAGAAAATACCGTTCATATGATAAAACAGACAGAAAATATAACAAGTATTGACAAAGCAGGAATATTAAACTATTCTGGTGTATGGTATATTATGTTTCGCTGGAGGGATTAGTATGTTTGATATTGTAAAAAGTCTAAAGGATAAGGGGTTCAAGGTTACTCCCCAGCGTATAGCGGTGTATGAAATTCTTAGAAACACTAAAGAGCATCCAACTGTTGATATGATTTATAACAGATTACAGCCTCTATACCCTACTATGAGCCTTGCGACAGTATACAAATCCTTAGAGGTGTTTAAAGAGCTCAATCTTGTTCAAGAGCTAAATGTAGGCGAGGATAAATTCAGATACGACGCGAATGTAAATCAACATCCTCATATTACATGCATGAGTTGTGGCAAGGTAGAGGATGTTGACGATGAAATGCTTTTTAATCTGCTGGAGCAGGTCACTAACAAGACAGGTTACACGCTTGTTAATCAGCAGCTGTATTTCTTTGGATATTGTCCCAGCTGTAAAACCAACAACTAAAATAATGGGCTGAATCTTTATGATTCGCCCATTTTTTTTCATGCATTCAGTAATGATTGATCCAGAGCAGTCCTTATGGCTTTGGCTATTTTGTTCAAAACATATGCAGAGTTTGTGGATGCACTGGGGCTTACAACATTTTGCTTCTGAATCACTTCATATATCAGCTGTGGTATTTCATCCTTCAACGCTCCATTTTCTTCAATAAACTTAGGCGGAAACTCCAATAGCTTTATTTCCTTTATCTTTGTATTGGCTATTGTAACCTCAGCTTTAATATTACCGTAGTCAGTTTTCTCTGTGCCTATGTATATCCCATCCTTGAATTTTAAATATGTATATCCTGATGATGGAACCCCGCTGCTTTCGGCTCTCAATGCAAAAAATACCATCAAGCCTATTATCAACATCAATAGTATTGCAGTATAAATCATTAGATTCCTTTTGCTTAAAACAATAATCCTAGGTTTCACTTCATATCCCTCCCTGCCATAATGTTATTCAGCACACGCTTTATGTACTTTCTATATATAAAATTATTACGAAAGGGATAAATATATGCCTTGTTGAACTAATAATATTTGTTGCCCATTTTATCATTTTCGGCTAAAGGGAGTTGGTCCATTTACCGCATCTGTCTCCCCACATGGCAACTGTCTTGTTATTCAAATTAACCTTTATTACTTCACAGCAGTTGTCACAGCTGTCACAATTGAAGCTGGTAGGATGAAAATCACAGTATATGCCCTCGATGCCTCTGAAGGAGCTTCTTTTTCTGTCTTTTTCCACGTACTCCCTTGCCAGTATAGCACTTCCGATAGCTCCCATTACATTATAATATTCTGGTATAATCACTTCATGTCCGATTTCTTTTTCAAAGGCAGCTCGAATACCTGCATTAGCTGCAACTCCGCCTTGAAATACAAAAGGCGGCTCAAGCTTCTTGCCCCGTCCAAGATTGTTTATATAATTTCTCACAAGAGCTTCGCAAAGTCCATTTATGATTTCCGGTTTGGAGAATCCGTACTGCTGCTTTGATATCATGTCAGATTCAGCGAACACTGTACATCTCCCCGCTATTCGTACGCTTCTTTGAGCTTTTAAAGCAAGCTCACCAAAGCTCTCTATAGGAACTCCCAATCTTTCTGCCTGATGCTCAAGAAAAGATCCGGTACCTGCAGCACATACAGTATTCATCGCAAAGTCTACAACCATTCCATTTCGAAGTAATATAATTTTTGAATCCTGTCCGCCTATTTCAAAAATAGTTCTGGCTTCCGGTATCATAGACAGAGTTGCTTTCGCATGGGCAGTTATTTCATTTTTCACCACATCTGCACCAACCATCACGCCTGTTAGCTGCCTGCCGCTTCCTGTTACCCCTGCTGCCATAACATTAAGCTTGTCACCGAATTCCTTTTTCAGATTCCTAATTCCTTCCTTAACTGTTTCCAAGGGCTGTCCATTGCCTCTTAGATACTGCGCCGATACTATTCTGTTTTGCCGGTCTAGGGCAACAATGTTTATGCTTACCGAGCCAACATCAATCCCCAGGCTTACATCCTGGGGCAATGACTTTTCACAAACTATGTAATCTTGCATGTTCTACCTCCAAGTTGAACTTTTACCACTATATATTTTTCTCCACAAAAAAGATTTTTTATACAAAAAAACACGACAGAGTCGTGTCATTGAAGCAATATATGATAAAACATATCAAGTATCCACAGATTGGCTTCTTCAATTTGCCTATACTGAAGTATTTCCTGCCTGTAACAGCTTAGCAGCTTTCTTGCTTCTGAATCTTCTGTTTCTGCCCTTCTGCATATATCCACATAGGTTTTATTGAAAGCTATGAAACCGCTGATTTTACTTGTATCCTCTTTACCAGCTGCCGTAAAGTCATAAAGCAGAGACTTAAAACTGCCCAACCATTTCGCCTTGTTTTTTTCAAACTCCTTTACGTATTCACTTTCCCCAGTTTTTAGCTTCATCTCTCTATAAATGCTGAAATTATTCATTTCAGCAATAATATTCTTTGCTTTCTGTTTATATTCAGTGAGTTTTTTTGCGGCAAGCTCCAGCCGGTACTCCTCTTCTTCATATGATTCTGTCTCAGAAGACTTGAGTATCGCTTCATTATTCAGAGCCTTATCAATGCTCAGCTCCAAGTATCCCTTTGAGTTGATTGTTATACAGCTGATCAACGCATCTCCAGTCACCTTAACCGCGTCTTTACCGGCAGCCTTGAAATACAGTTCATAATGCTCTGCATTTATCAGATAAACTAAGGGAAGGCTGCATTTATATTTATCTCCTGTTCTTCTGAAGTTTTTTTCATAAATATATGTACTCGAAATATCATTATTGCTGATATCCTTTATGTAAACAGTGCCAGAGCTTTTTCCGTAAACTCCTATAAATGTTTTAGCTGCTATATCCTTGAGATTTTTTAGTTTCTCCTTAAGCAGGCTTTCCAGCATAAAAATTCTTATTCTGCTTTCATACAGCTGATAGATGTACATCTCTGCTTTTTTAGTGTTTCCTATATCTCGCAGTGACAATACATCAATAAAATACTTGTCGCCATCATCTGTCTCACTGTTTATCAGCTTCTCAAGCAGTTTATCCTGTAATGCCATTATCAGCTGTTCATATCCATTATTCTTCAAAGAGCTTTTTTTTACATATTCCTTGAAATACGTCAGTGCTTCTGAGTGATATGCAGAATCGGAAAAAAAATCTTCTTCTGCAACTTTAACCTCTGCTTTCAGCCTTTCGTGATAATACTCTCCAAAAAAACTGCCGCCAAATAAAATTGAGTAATCCTTTATGGGAGTGCTTTTCCAGTTTATGACCTCTTTCAAAGCTGAAGTGTCCAACGCTTCGCTGCTGCTTCCGGTATAGTAAATACTGTTTATTATATTAAAAAGAATTCTTTCTTTTTTGAGCAACTCCCGTAAATATGAACCATATTCATATAATTTTTGGTACTGCTCAGCTGTTTCAATACTTTTGAAATCAGTCAAATCCCTGAAAATGTCATTGTTAGTCAACTCTGCATCATCAATACCCTTCAAAACCTTTTCAGTCTGCAGAGCAAAACCTGTACTGCTTATCATAAGGCTTATCAGAACTGCCAGGATGACAGCGGCGGTCTTCTTTTTCACAGCGGCACCTCCTCACAAAGCAAGCATATTTATAGTTATTAAACAAGCTGCTAGAATATGCTCAAATTCAGCTCATTGGAAATATGCTCTAATACCTTTATACCTCCTACACTGTTTCCCTTCTCATCCAATGCAGGACCAAAAACTCCTATACCCATTTTCCCAGGTACGGCTACCATGATTCCTCCACCTACACCGCTTTTAGCAGGCAGACCAACCTTTATGGCAAATTCTCCAGAAGCGTCGTACATTCCGCAGGTTACCATAAAAGTCTTTACAATCCGAGCAAGGCTCTTAGGTATCAGTCTTTCACCTGTTTTAGGGCTAATCCCGTCAGAAGCAAGCACTGCACCCAGCATAGCAATATCCCTGCAAGTAACCTCTATGGAACATTGTCTGAAATACAGATCCAATACCTCCTCAACTTCACCTTCAACTACGCCGGAATCCTTCATAAAATGCGCCAAAGCTCTGTTTCTATAGCCTGTTGTTTTCTCAGATAAGTAGACCGCATTGCTATAGTTTATTTCAGGATTATGACAAAGCATTCTAAAAAATTCAAGAAGCCTTGTGAACTTTTCATCTGTTGATTGGCCTGCTATCATGGAATCTACTGCTATTGCACCTGCATTTATCATCGGATTCAAGGGCTTTGCAGTTTTGATGGTTTCAAGCTTTATTATAGAGTTAAAAGCATCACCTGTCGGCTCCATTCCTACCTTTTCAAAAACATAATCCATTCCTTTATCTGAAATAGCCAGCAAAAGTGCTATAGTCTTTGAGATGCTCTGAATGGTGAAACTTGAGTCAAAATCCCCCGAGCTCCAACAGCTGCCGCTCACTTCAACCACAGCTACCCCCAGTTGATTGGGATTCACTTTTGAAAGCTCCGGTATATAAGAAGCAGGTCTGCCATTACCAATGAACCTTCTTCCATATTCTATGGCATTATCTATTATGTTTTGCATATTGACCCCCACAATTATCATTTATCAAATCTTGGTTTCAGAAAAATTATATCATTTAATTATAAATTTTCAATACAAAGTATGTTTCTTCTGAAAGTATAATTATATAAATAGTTCGAGAAATATAGTATAATGAAAATATCATAGTATAGGGGTGTAGAGAATGGAACAAAAACTGCTTTGCATTGATTTAAAGAAATTCATATCTTCTATCTCCTTAGGCTTGGATTTGGCAGAAGCCTGTACCTTCAGAGATAGGAATAGGGTATATGATTTCGAGGTATCCATACCGGGTTTTAGTGTTTACAGCCATAATTTTGCATCTCACTCTAAAAAAACTGCCTTGATATCCATGTTTATTGCCAAAAAACTGGATTACAACGATGAAAAGCTTGATAACATCTATATTTCTTCTTTTCTTCATGATATTGGAGCAGTAGACGCCTTCAGCTCCTGCCATGCCGATAAGGGCTTCATATATGAACACTGCAGCTTCGGCTCTGATATCCTGAAAAAGCTTCCTGTTGATGATAAAATACCTGTCTATGTAAAGTATCATCATGAGCATTATGATGGTTCGGGTCCATATGGCCTTGCAGGAAATGAGATTCCTATGGAATCAAGTATAATTCACATCGCAGATTTGTTCGAGCTTATGTATAGAGATGATATTCCAAATATTGTGCAAAGAAAGAAAATTGCCGGCTGGTTTAAGGAAAAGAGCGGAAGACTGTTTTCACCGGATGTGGTTGATGCCCTTTTAAGTGCTGCTGAAAGCGAACGATTCTGGCTGGATATTGAAAATATCAACTCCGACCAGGACATATTGGATCGAATACATCCTACTATTTATGCGCCGGTTACAGTAGAGAAGCTTATGGATATTGCTCTTGTTTTTGCGGTAATTATCGATAAGAAAAGCACCTTCACTCATCAGCATTCTGTTGGACTTACCAATCACTTGTCAAACTTTTGCAGCTATCTGAATTATGATGAAGATAAGACTGCTAAAATGAAAATTGCTGGCTTGCTGCATGATTTGGGCAAGCTGTCCGTGCCGGAAAAAATACTGGATAAACCCGGAAAGCTGACAGTAGATGAATATACAATAATAAGATCTCACACTTATTACACTAAGCTCATTTTGGACAAGATAAACGGAATGGAGCTTATATCAAAATGGGCATCAAACCATCATGAAACATTAAGAGGGACCGGTTATCCGGAAAAACTGTCATCAGATGAGCTATGTACAGAAAGCCGTATATTAGCTGTATGTGATATTTATCAGGCGCTAACTGAGAACAGGCCATACCGTCCGGGAATGTCAAAAAAAGATGCATTAACCATAATCGATAATCTTGTGTATCAAGGTGATATAGATAAATATATAGCAGGTATTCTAAAAGAAATAATATAGCCTTAAGTACCTGTTTTAATACTCTCCATACATTGTCCGATAACTGATATCCCTTCTGCTATCCTTTCCGGACTTGCCGCAGCAAAGCTTAAACGCATATATGCTCTGCCTTCGCTGCCGCTGAGAAACGCAGTTCCGGGTGTGAATATTACATTTTTTTCTTTGCAGGCTTCAAGCAATGCTACTGAATCAATGTTATCCGGCAGCCTTATCCAAAGATTTAGTCCTCCGTTTGGCTGCATAAAGCTTGCACCTCTGAGAAATTTGCGTGAAGCCCTTACTGCCTCATAATACCTGATACTGTACTCCTTCTTCATATATATCAGATGCTTATTCCATATACCACTCCTGAAATATATATCCAACACTCTCTGCATAAAGCCGGAGGTTGATATATCAGTCATATACTTGGCATTGGCTACTTTATCCTTTATTTGCTCAGGGATCATTAAATAAGCCACTCGCAAGCCAGGCATGAATATCTTTGAAAAACTCTTAATATATATTACATTGTTATATTTATCATAGCTTTTTAATGGCAGCGAACCTTTTTCTATATAGCTCAGCTCACTGAGATAGTCATCCTCAAGCACCATTACTCCATACTTTTTACATAGAAGCAGCAGGTGTTTTTTCTTTCTTTCAGAATAGCTGCAGCCTGTAGGGTTTTGGAAATTAGGCATAATGTATATGAACTTAGGCTTAATGAATTTGAGTCTTTTCTCCAGCTCAACCATGTCCAGTCCATCATTCAGAAGCGGTATCTCAATGATCTTAGCACCCCTTGATCTGAATACTGCAATAGCTCCCATATAGGTTGGACTTTCTACAAATACATAATCACCGCTTGACAGCAGTACCCTTGAAATAATATCTATTCCCTGCTGTGCTCCCGAAATTATGTTAATATCATCTGCAGTTGCTGCAATGCCCTTTTTACCTATATAATCGCATATGGACTCTCGAAGAGGCATATACCCATGACTATCCTGATACGTAAAGGCTAAGCCCCCGTCTCTTTCAAGTACCTCATTTACAGCTTTTCTGAAATCAACAATCGGAAAAAGCTGCGGATCAGGAGACGCAGAGGCAAAATCAACTACATTTTTGGCAGATAAGCTCTGTAAGCTGTAATCAGCATCATCCACCAGAGATTCTTCCTTCACTTCCGTTATCAGCCCTTCCTTTATGGGCAGTACATAGGTGCCGCTTCCGCCCCTCTTATATACAAGCCTGTTCTCTTCCAACAGCCTGTATGCATTGATGACGGTAACAGTATTTACCTCCAGCTCTAAGGCAAGCCTTCTTATAGTAGGAAGCCTCATATCAGGTTTTAGTATTCCTGTCTCTATATCGTTTTTCAACTTCTCATATATCTGAATATACATAGGCCTGTCTGAATCCTTATCCAGAGTAATTACCACCGGTCTACCCTTATCAATCACAAGCATCCCTCCATAAATGTATCGATACAATTGTACCAAAAAAGTGCTGTTAATTAAATAGTAAAACTCTGTAATTTTTCCTGTATTTGCCGATAATATATATATAGTGTTTTTTACAGGCACTATCTTGAAGGTTAAAGGATTAGCCTTCAAAATAATATTGCACACGGAGGTGTAACATATGAAAATTTCAGCTTCTGAAATTACAATGACATCGCAGCACAGCTATGTCGAGGAACACATCAAGTCAGAAAAGCTTCATTTTTGGACAGGTCAGTCTCCTCCCAAGCCGGCAGAGCAGGATAAGGATATAGGTGTACTGCTGGAAATCTCTCAGGAATCCCGCTATTTACTAGCCGAAAGCACAATGGGTACGGAAAGCATCAGCAGCGAAGAAGATCCGCTGGATAAGCTTACTGATAAGGAAAGGCTTAAGGTCATGCTTATAGAGGAATTCTTCAGGCACTTTCTGCGTAAAAAAGTGAAAATACGGTTGATAGACATGGATAGGCTTAGAACAATGCATAAGGATACCGACACCACGACAGTACTATCTGCAAAGCCATTAGGCTGGGGACTTTCCTATGACTATCACGAATCCCATTATGAAAATGAAAAGGTATCCTTTTCGGCTAAGGGTGTAGTAAAAACGCAGGATGGAAGAGAAATCAGGCTTAATGTAGATATCAAGGCAAGCAGGGAATTCCTTTCACAAAGTAGTCTGAGTATCAGAGCAGGCGATGCAGTTCTTAAAGATCCTCTTGTTATTAACTACAACAGTACTTCATTTAATATTACAGACAAGAAGTTCAGCTTTGACATTGACAGTGACGGCACCTTGGATCAAATATCCTTTGCTGGAGATGGAAGCGGTTTTTTGAGCCTGGACGTCAATAATGACGGCATAATCAACAATGGAAGTGAACTGTTCGGAACCTCAAGCGGTGACGGCTTTGCAGACCTGGCTGAATACGATACGGATTCCAATGGCTGGATTGATGAAAATGATCCTGTATTTGAAAGGCTCCGCATATGGTCCAAGGATTCGGAGGGAAAGGATTACCTTTTTGCCCTGGGTGAAAAGGGCATAGGAGCAGTCTATCTGGGAAACACTTCAACGGAATTTTCTCTTAAAAACGGAGATATAACAAACGGTGTTGCACGTAAGACAGGAATCTTCCTAAGAGAAAACGGAAGCGCAGGAACCATTCAGCACATAGATATCGCAATATAACCAAGAGGTAGGTTTGCACCTACCTCTTTATCTTTTCAACCAGTTGTATGTCTGTACCGTTGGTTTTCATTTTGAAGAGCCTGCCGCCTGAAGTCTGCTTTATGTAATAAACCCAATCAGCAGCTGTATTTATAAACTGGGAAGCATCAAAGTTCAATACCTTACCTTTGCTGCCGTCCTTCATTACTCTGCTTATTCTTCCGTCGTTATAGCTGCTGCAGTAGTATATCCAATCACCATGGACATTTATATAGCTGGCACCCTCTTCTGTCAGCCTTGTATTTTGAGTTCCATCAGTTTTGACCTTATACAACCTGTTATTATCAGATTCATTGCAATAATATATCCAGTCTTCCTGAACATTAATAAAAGTAGCTATATTGTCAAGCAGCTTGATTTCCTCACTGCCATCTGTCTTCAGCTTGTAAAGTGTCATATTATCATTTCCGTTGCAGTAATAAATCCAATCATCCACTACACACACATATGAGGCAAAGCTGTCATTAAGCTTAACCTTTTCTGATCCGTCAGTCTTTATTTTGTAGATTGTTCTGTTGTCACTTTCATTGCTGAAGTATATCCAATCTCCCACCACGTTAATAAAGGTAGATTTTTCAGCGTCAAGCAATGTTCTTTCCGTACCGTCTGTCTTAATTTTATATAGGTTCTTTACAGGTTTTCCATCTATATCATTTGCTATGCTGCTATAATAAATCCATTCACCGATAACATTTATGAACATAGACCTTTCGTCATTTACCTTTATGAAATCATCACTGCCCACCTTAGCCTTATATATGGAAACATTATCAGAACCATTACAAAAATAAACCCACTCGTCCTGAATTGCCGCTATACCTCCGTTTGTTATATTCCCTGTGCTGTTTCCTCTTTCATTTACAGCAGGCAGATCGCTGTAATCCTCGCCATTATCTATTTTTTCAGGCTTGCATCCGGATAAGCCGGCAGCTATCAACGCAAATACAAGCATTATAACAAGTATCTTCTTCATAATATTTCCCTAACTCCTTATACAATATAATTATATGTATATATTATAGCACCGAAAAGCTTCATAAAATATATATCGGCATAACTGCCGGCTTTTTTTATACTTAGCCGCAAAACTGGTTGTTTGTTGCATAAATATATATAATTTCATTATTGCTATATATTTTATTTAAATTCTTATATAATAAATATAGTATATTTTGGGGCATACTACCAATATGATTTTTAGAGAGGTGACATACTTGATGAATTTCAGCAGGCTTCCAAATCATATAGGTTTTATACCCGATGGCAATAGACGTTGGGCAGCTTCAAAAGGAATGCAGAAGCAGGATGGATATTTTCATGGCATTAAGCCAGGATTTGAGCTCTATAAGATTTGTCTGGAGCTTGGAATAAAGGAGTTGACTTTCTACGGCTTTACTCAGGATAATACCAAACGGCCCAGCGTTCAAACAGAAGCCTTTAGAAGGGCTTGTGTCGATGCGGTGCTTGAGCTTAGCAATAGAGATGCAGATCTGTTGGTTGTAGGTAATACTGAATCTCCTTTGTTTCCTGAAGAACTGCTTCCCTATACAAAACGAGTAAAATTTGGGAAGGGACTCATGAAAATAAACTTTTTGGTAAATTACGGCTGGAATTGGGATATAAATAACAGCATAAATCAAAAGCAGGATATGGTGCATTTTACAGATGCCATTGCTTCCAGGGATATTTCAAGAATTGATTTGATAGTCCGATGGGGCGGCAGAAGAAGATTAAGCGGTTTTTTACCCATACAGTCTGTATATGCAGATTTCTATATTATTGATGATATGTGGCCTGATTTCAAGCCCGAACACCTGTACAGTGCATTGGAATGGTATCAGGTGCAGGATGTTACCCTAGGGGGATGATTGGGGGAGCTGTTTTATGAGAATTGTACTGCCGGAGGCTGTAGAACAAATTATATCTGCTTTGGAGAGTAGAGGATATCAGGCATATGCTGTAGGGGGCTGCGTAAGGGACAGCATTATGGGGAGAGCTCCAAGTGATTGGGATATTGCTACAGCAGCAAAACCTGCTGAGGTTAAAGAGTTATTTAGTAATACTGTGGATACAGGCCTTAAGCATGGTACAGTAACAGTAATAATTGACAGCATCGGCTATGAGGTTACTACATTCCGGTTTGATGGAGAATACATTGACAGCCGTCATCCAAATACCGTTGTGTATACCGAATCTCTGACAAATGACTTATCCAGACGCGATTTCACTATAAATGCCATTGCCTATAACTACAATAGTGGCATGGTAGATCCTTTTGACGGGCTGTCAGATATAGGTAAAAAGCTTATTAGAGCAGTAGGAGATCCGCAAGTGAGATTCTCCGAGGATGCTCTGCGCATGCTGAGAGCAGTCAGATTTTCGGCACAGCTGGACTTTGACATTGATGAAGCTGCCATTGAAGCGATAAAATATAATTATACAAACATAGGAAGAATCAGCTTCGAAAGAATCAGAGAGGAGCTGAACAAGCTATTATTGTCAGACAAGCCATCTAAAATCGATCTGTTGAAAGAAACCGGGCTTCTAAAAATTATATTGCCTGAACTTAATGCATGCTATAATACAGAACAAAGAAATCCCTACCATATATACAATGTCGCTGAGCATATTATTTCATCCGTATCCCACATAGATAAGAATCTGCTTCTGCGCTGGGTCATGCTGCTGCACGACATAGGCAAGCCTCTGGTTAAAACAACAGATTCCAGAGGTATTCACCGCTTTAGCAATCATGAGAAAGTAAGCGCGGTATTGGCCGAAAATATATTGAAACGCCTTAGATTTGACACTGCCTTTATTGAAGATGCAGTTAAACTGATACAATTCCACAGCTTTCAGCTTGAACCTGATATAAAATCTGTCCGCAAAGCTATGTCAAAGCTTGGAGAACAGCTTTTTTTGCAGCTGATTAAGGTAAAGAGAGCAGATATGCTGGCTCATGAACCTTACCTCTCCTATGACAGGCTCAATCTGCTTGACTATATTAACATACTATACAAGCAAATTATAAGTGAAGGACAATGCTTTAACCTTAAAAGCCTTGCCGTAAACGGAAAAGATCTTCTTAATGCAGGCTTCAAGGAGGAAAAAAGAATAGGAAACATACTGGACAGCCTTCTTAATATTGTAATAGATGACCCATCAATGAACAATAAGGATGCTTTATTGAAGGAAGCAGAAAAGATTAAGTACAATGATTAAGAGATTAATCATTGTACTTAATTTACATTTTTTAGAAAGTCAATTGCCCTTGGGCTCAAATATGTAATATTATTCTGAGGAATAGTGAATTCCTTTTCTATAAAACGCTTCCCTTGCTCTTCATTTCTCAGCCAAACCATATAATATATGATAAAGTCCTCCTTAACTACGCTCAGTCTGTTAAAGACCATATCAGGCTTGGAGTTCAAAGCTTCAGAAACAACCGTTATTATTTCATTGACCATATAGGGTACTTTGCTTACGGATACTATAATTTCATCTTTTGTCGCAGTTATGACGATGATGCAATTGTTTACATTATTCTTTATGGTAACGGCCCTTTTTTGTGCAAGTGCTTCGGTTAACGCATCCAAAACAATACTATGAAAATTTTCTTCCATCTCTTTCACTTCCCATCAACGAATCACTCATCTGATTCATTTTCAAGAGTCAAACCCGCAGTCAGTATTTCCCACAGCTCATCTCTTCCCTGATGTGTCTCAGAAGAGTAAGGTATAAGAATATCCTTGCTATCCAACTCCAATGTATCCGCCACAAGCTTTAGCTGCTTATTTACCGCTGTCTTTCCTATCTTGTCCAGCTTTGTTGCAACCACAATTACTGATTCTCTGTAATATTTGATAAAGTCATACATCATTCTATCATCAGCAGTTGGCTTATGTCTTATATCGACAAGTAAAACCACATTATACAGTGTTTCTCTAAATTTCAGGTATTCTTCTATCATTTTTCCCCATTTTGCCTTTTCAGCTTTGGATACAGCTGCATATCCGTATCCAGGCAGGTCAACCAGCATAAGATTGTCATTTACAACAAAAAAATTTATGAGTCTGGTTTTCCCCGGGCTCGAGCTAACCTTTACAAGCTTTTTTCTGTTAAGCAATGAGTTAATCAAGGAGGATTTACCTACATTTGATCTGCCGGAAAAAGCTATTTCCGGCAGACTTGTATCTGGATATTGGCTTTTGCTTGCTGCGCTTGTTAAAAAATCACATTTCCTTATTATCATACTTCACCTTTTACCAATGCATGCTCTAGAACTACATCCATATCTGATGCCAAAACAAATTCTATGGATTTCTTAACATTTGATGGAATTTCTTCCAGATCCTTTTCATTTTCTATAGGGAGAATAATTTTTTTGATGCCAGCTCTGTTTGCTGCAAGTACCTTTTCCTTGAGACCTCCAATAGGCAAGACCCTGCCTCTGAGAGTAACCTCTCCGGTCATGGCAACATGCTTATATACAGGTCTTCTGCTTAACGCAGAGACAAGTGCGGTAGTCATTGTTATTCCTGCAGACGGACCGTCCTTTGGAGTTGCTCCTTCGGGAACATGTATGTGTATATCCATGTTTTTTGAAAAATCAGGGTCTATTCCGAACTCCTCACACTTGGATCTGATATAGCTTAAACCTGCTCTTGCAGATTCCTTCATGACGTCCCCAAGGTGTCCCGTGAGCTCAAGCTTGCCGGTACCGGGCATTACTGATACTTCTATAAACAATGTATCTCCGCCTACAGAAGTCCATGCAAGACCGGTAACTACCCCTATTTCGTCCTTTTGGTTCGCTTTATCATATCTGAACCTCTGAATTCCAAGGAACTTCTTTAAATTATCAGGATTTATTCTGACACTTTTCTTATTATGCTCAACTATTTGAGTTGCAGCCTTTCTAATTACATTTGCAATTTCTCTTTCAAGACTTCTGACACCTGATTCACGTGTGTAACCGTTAATAATTGCTCTTACTGTAGCTTCAGAAATAAGTACATTTTCATCTTTGAGGGAATGCTCCTTTATCTGCTTAGGTATAAGGTATTTCAATGCAATGTTTACTTTCTCCTCCTCTGTATATCCCGATATATATATGATCTCCATTCTGTCCAAAAGAGGAGCCGGTATTGTATCAGTTGAGTTTGCGGTAGTTACAAACATTACTCTGGATAAATCATAAGGAAGCTCCAGATAGTGATCCCTGAAATCCTTGTTCTGTTCTGCATCAAGCACCTCCAGCATCGCTGAAGCCGGATCTCCTCTAAAATCATGAGCCATCTTGTCTATTTCATCAAACAGAAATAATGGATTCTTGCTGCCTGCATGCTTCATTGAATATATTATCCTGCCCGGTATGGCACCAATATAGGTTCGCCTGTGTCCTCTGATTTCTGCTTCATCTCTGACTCCTCCTAAGGACATTCTTACAAACTTTCTTCCCATAGCCCTTGCTATGGACTTTGCAATCGAAGTTTTACCGACTCCCGGAGGTCCTACGAGGCAGAGTATAGGTCCCTTCATATTCTGTGACAGCTGCCTTATTGCTAGGTATTCAAGTACTCTGTCCTTTACCTTTTTAAGCCCGAAATGATCCTCATCCAATACCTTTCTGGCATTCTTAATATCAAGATTATCTTCGGTTTCCGTATTCCAAGGCAGATCAAATATCCAATCCAGATATGTTCTTATTACGCCAACCTCAGGTGATCCCGGAGACAGCTTTGTCAGTCTATCCATCTCCTTTTCCACCTTATCGATTACCTCTTGAGGAAGCTCAAGCTTCTCCAGCTTTTCCCTATAAACATCTATCTCTTCCTGATGTCCTTCCTTTTCGCCAAGCTCCTTCTGTATTGCCTTAAGCTGTTCCCTAAGGTAATACTCCTTCTGGGATTTATCAATCTGCTTTCTGACTCTTGATGCAATTTTTCTTTCTATCTCCAATATTTCGAGTTCTCTTGTAAGCAGCTCGTATATTCTTTCTAGTCTTTCCTTTACATTAAAAAGACTAAGTATCTCCTGTTTTTCCTCTATCTTGATTACCAAGTTCGAAGCAATGACGTCTGCAAACCTTGAGGCATCCGTAATATCAGATACAGTAACAAGGGTTTCAGGCGCTATCTTCTGATTTGCCTTTACATACTCATCAAAAACACTCAATACACTTCTCTTTAGTGCTTCCAATTCTATATCCAGTGCTTGTTCTTCCTCAATAAATTCATGTACTTCTGCTAGAAAATATGCATCATCTGACAGTATATCAATTGTTTCTGCCCTGGATATACCTTCAACAAGTACTCTTATTGTATCACCGGGAAGCTTTAAAAGCTGCTTTATTTTAGATATTGTTCCTACCTCGTAGAAATCTTCTCTTGTGGGAAGATCTGTCTGAGCTTCCTTTTGAGTAACAAGAAAAATTAACTGGTCATTAATCATGGCCTCTTCCAATGCTCTGACTGACTTTTCTCTGCCTACATCAAAATGCAGTACCATATAAGGAAATATACTTAATCCTCTAAGGGGCAGTAAAGGTATCCTTCTGATTTTTTCTTTATTTTTTATCATATCATCAACTCCCGTACAACTTTATGTTATCAAATGATAATATTGTTATTTTGCATGCTTTAAAAACCGCATCTTTATCTGGAACAAATGGTCATTTTATTGGAGAACTACTTTTATATTTGAATATTTATATTATATCTTTACGATAAAATTTAATCAACCAGTTAGATATTTCTGAAAGTTTATACTGTATTTACTATTTACAATCTTTTTGTGCCTGTACTGCAGGTGCATCTCCTACAGAGTTCGCAGTTAACAATCCAACCTCTGAAGGCTGCGCTGCCAGTGTTCTGTGTTCATTATGCCCATGGATTGCCAGTTCTACAACCTCTTTAATATCCTTTACCGGTATGACTTGAATATTATAGCCTTCTAAAATTTCCTGATAATTTCCTTCAGGTATGATAACCTTCTTTGCTCCTGCCTTATATGCTGCTTCTATCTTAGCCACTATTCCTCCTACCGGCATTACCCTGCCTCTTATAGAGATTTCCCCCGTCATAGCCGTTTTGCTGTCAACAACTTTGTTTGTTATTGCCGAATATAATGCAACTGCTATGGCTATACCCGCAGAAGGCCCATCTACCGGTACTCCACCCGGAAAATTAAGGTGTATATCGTAATCCTCATATTGTATACCAAGATATTTGTTTAGAACTGTCAACACATTATCAATAGAGCTTTTTGCCATACTTTTTCTTTTTATGGTTTTGTCCCTTGAGCCTATCTCTTCCTCCTCAACAATACCTGTAACGGTTACTTTTCCGTTTCCTTTAAGTACTCTTACTGCAGATACTTCAATATCAAGTAATGTGCCTATGTTTGGACCGTATACTGCAAGACCGTGTACGAATCCAACCTGAGAATCCTCATTTATTATCTTCTCACATCTGGGGTTGTATTGTCCATTGTTTACAACCCATTCAATGTCACTTACCAGAATCCTGTTTCTTCCCTCAATAATATTTACTCCGGCAGCAGTCTGAATTATATTAACAGCTTCCCTCCCATTGGTCGCATATTTGGCTATTATATCTATTACTCCGTTTTCAGAGTCTATGTTGATTTTTTTTAAAGCGTTTTCAACAACAGTTTTTATCTCATCTGTATGCAGGGGCTTGAAATAAATCTCCAGACATCTTGAGCGCAAAGCGGGGGGTATGCTTTCAGGTCCTCTGGTAGTGGCACCAATCAATCTGAAGTCTGCAGGCAAGCCATTCTGAAATATGTCATGTATATGATAGGGTATATTGGAATCCTCAGAACTATAATATGCACTCTCTAAAAAAACCTTCCTATCTTCAAGAACCTTTAACAGCTTATTCATTTGTATTGGATGCAGTTCTCCAATTTCATCAATAAAGAGCACTCCGCCATGAGCCTTTGTAACTGCACCTATTTTGGGCTGTGGTATACCTGCAACTCCCATAGCTCCTGCACCCTGATAAATAGGATCATGAACTGAGCCTATCAGCGGATCAGCAATACCTCTCTCATCAAATCTGACGGTTGTAGCATCTATTTCTATAAATTTAGCATCCTGCCTGAAAGGACTGAACATTTTTTTCTTTGCCTCCTCCAGTATCAGTCTTGCAGCAGCAGTCTTACCTACACCGGGAGGACCATAGATAATAACATGCTGCGGATTAGGACTGCATATAGCTGCCCTTAAAGCCTTGATGCCATTTTCCTGTCCTATTACCTCCTCAAGTAAAGTGGGTCTTGTAACCTCTGACAATGGTTTAGTCAGCTTTATTTCACGCATTTTTTGAAGCTTGTCAAGCTCTTTGCGGGATTCCTTTTCCACAGCAACCTTATTTCCCTGCTGGCCTTTAAGCAGATTGAGAAAATATAATCCGATAACTATAGCAAAAAAGAATTGTATAATAAACAGTAATTGTGCCATTTGACTGCCTCCATTTCTGTAAAATGTTATCGATTTCCAGCTTCTGAAGCATTGTGGACTATAGCAAATACAAGACTATCTGCACCCAGGTCATTTTTTGACAGATACTCATTTTTAAAGAAGCTAAAAAATCATTTATACATTTCTCTCTACTATTATTTGCTTGGAACTTATTTTTATCCTGCTGCAAATATATGTCAAATAAGCACTCCAACAAGAAATATCGATCAGCAGCACATATTTACTCTAATTTGTCGTTTTTCAATTATTTTCAAAAAAAATATCAGGCATGGATTTGTACATGACTGATAAATAGCCTTATCAATAATCTGCATTTTTCGGCAAAGTGGCTTATTCCTATGTCACCTGATTACCACTGCACCTGACAAAAAACTATAGAATAACAATAAACAATCAAGTGCACAGCACTTGATTGTTTAAGGACTAATATAAAGATATGGATATCAACTGAGCTTTAGATTCTTGTTTACTATTAGCTGAAAGTATTGCCTATACTAGTCTTTGGTTCTGGTTTTTCTTGATCAGCCAGCATTTCATCAATAGCCCAATAATTCCCTTTTGGTTCCGGCTTTTCTTGATCCGCCAGCATTTCATCAATAGCCCAATAATTCCCTTTTGGTTCCGGCTTTTCTTGATCTGCCAGCATTTCCAGATTATTCCGTATGCTGCCTTTTGGCTCAGGTTTTTCTTGATCAGCAACTGTTGTATAGCTACTTAAGTCAATAGCTGATACAAGTAAGATCATAAAAATAATCACTACAATAACTTTTTTCATAACATTACCCCCTTATCGATGTAATAAGCGCTTACATACATTTTACCATTGTTAATCATTTTTGTCAATAAATTTTGAATATTCGCAAGTTTTAAAAGCTATTACTGTTATGCATTATAAACGGACATTAACATATTACCATAAATCCTTTGCTGCAACAAAACATGGCAAATATTACGGATTTCCTCCTTATCTATATCACTTTTTTGCTTCAGATCAGCAGCGGCATTACATTTTTGAGTTTGCTGGTTTACTTAATAGCAATATTGCACTAATATGTGAATATGCTTTACATTTATGGCTAAACTTATGATATAATATACTTGATTGTGATTAAGATTGGGGGGAAATGAAAATGCTTACATTGGGACAGAAGATTAAAGCCACTAGAAAAGAGCAGGGTTTGACCCAAGCTGAGCTAGTTGGAGACAGAATAACCAGGAACCAATTAAGTCTTATTGAAAATGGTATCAACAATCCGTCTATTCCTACATTAGAGTTTCTAGCAGAAAGATTAGGTAAGCCGGTATCCTATTTTTTATCAGATGATGATTTTTTGAAGCATGAATGTGCAAATCTTATATCAAAGTGTGAGATGTTTATCGAAAAGGAGGATTTCCTTTCATGTATAAACAGCTTGGATACTTTTTTAGAGGATGTGAACCCAGAAGAATTTGCACATTATGACCTTTTGGGTAAAATGTATGCTTTATTAGGTGAAGCTTATTTCAGAGTAAAAGATAGCAGAGCCGAGGAAACACTTCTAAAAAGCCTAGATTATTTGAGCAATAAAGAACACTCTATTTACTTATGTAAAGCTTATAACAACTTAGGTACAATAGCATTTAAGTTAGAAAATTTTGAGTTAGCTGAGGATTATTATAGCAGAGCAAACAACATACTATCTACTATTACTATTGATAATATTGTCTTAAAGCTAAACATTACCTACAATTTGGCCTCTACTTTCAATGAGCTTAAAAAGTTTGATAGGTTAATACCTTTTATACATGAAATATTATCATATTCTCAGAAGTATAAAATATACCATAATTTTGGTGAGTTCAAAATACTTCTGGCAATGGCGCATATGTATAATGCAAACAATAAAGAAGCAGTTAACTGCACTTTAAAGGCTATTGAGTATTTTGCATTCACTGGTGAAGAAACACCAAAGCATTATTGCTATACAAACCTTGGAATTTATTACCGCTTAATAAAAGATTACAATAGTTCATTAAAATATTTAGACTTATCCATTAACTATTTCAAGAGTATTGATAGCAGTAAATCATTGATTAATGCTAAGGCAGAGAGAATTAAGACTCTGTTTTATGTATCTGAAAACCATGAGCATATAAAAGAGCTCATTAGTGAGATATTTGGATCTATCGAGGACAAGCAAATGAACAAAGCTGATCTATACACTATTCTTGCTATACTTAACCTCGAAAATGGTGAAATAGATGATGCTCAGAACTTATTTACCACTGCCGAAGAGCTATACATGAAAAATTCAGACTCAGAGTTCTACCCATATGTCAATCTTGGCTTAAGCAAGATATTCAAGCATAATGGCGACTGGGAAAAGGCATATGTTTACCTGGCAAAAGTAAACGAATCAAAGTATGAGCTTAAAAGAAAAGTAAACTTTGAATAATGATAAAAAAAAGAAGGTCTTGCAGGACCTTCTTTTTTAAACTTTAGAGCTTAAATCTCTCAATATCCTTTTCAAGCTTGTCAGCAAGGTGTGCAAGCTGCTTTGAATACTCCTTGACCTTCAGTACCGATTCGTTCTGCTTTTCAACAGATGCTGCCACTTCTTCGGTTCCGGCTGCATTTTCTTCTGAAATGCTGGCTAAGCCTTCAATCATAGACGCAACCTCCGTACTGCTTCTGCTTAATACCTCTGTGACATTGTGAACTGAAAGGATTTTGCTGTTTACGTCTTCTACCGACATCATGATTTTTTCAAAGGCATTGCTTGTGCCATCTACAGCCAATTCCTGTTCTTCAACGATTGCATCTGATTTTTTACTTTCATCAACTGCCTGCGCAATACTTAATTGTATCTCATTAATCAGTTCGGATATTTCCTTTGTAGCATTTGCAGACTGTTCTGCCAGCTTTCGAACTTCATCAGCAACCACCGCAAAGCCTCTTCCCTGTTCTCCCGCCCTTGCAGCTTCTATTGCTGCATTCAATGCCAATAAATTTGTTTGCTCTGCTATACCATTTATAACATTAACTATTTCACCAATCTGTTTAGATTTATCAGACAGTTCCCCTATGGTAGCACGGACATTATGTGCAGCTTTCTTACTGTCCTGCATTTTACTTTTCTGATGCTTGACCTTTTCCGCACTGTCTGTCATTATTGTAATGGCACTTTGAGTAATTTCCTCAGATTTTTTTGTATTATCGACAACGTCTCTCAACTGGTTTATTATTTCACTGACAGCCCTATGTCCACTTTGTGTTGTTTCTGCTTGATCGGCAGCCCCTCTTGCAAGCTCTGATACTGTGGCAGTGATTCTCTCAGCTTCTAATGAGGTTTCCTCTGTTGCCTCCTTCATCTTCTGTGATGCTTCTATAAGAGTTGCACCTGTCTGTTTTACCTCAGATATGAGAAGCCTCATGTTTTGCACCATGTTTTCAAAGGTTTCTGACAATAAGGATATTTCACTTCTTGCAGAGGATTTTTTGATGCTTGCTTTATAAGAGGACAGATCTCCCTCCGCAATTCTTCTGGCATTGTTTACAATGTGCTTTAATGGATTTGCAACCGTCTTGGTAATTACCAGCGAAAGAAGCAAAACAAATATTACTGTTGATATCACAAAAGCACCTATATTATATATAACCAGATTGTTCAATACAGAAAATGCTTCAGATCTGGGATACATTAATACGAGGTATAATCCTGTATTCCCTACAGGTGAATATACAGCTATCTGATTGCTGTTCTTCAGATCAACAAGCCCTGTCTTGTCTGCCTTTATAATCTCATTACCCAGAGCTACCAGCTCTTTATCCGTCTCTTCCAGTATACTCTTTTGAAGGTCTTCCTCAACCTTGTCGGATTTAGCCCAATATTTGCCCTCTGCTGTAATAATATATGCATATCCGTTATTCCCAACTCTTATACCCTTAATGTATTCCCTGATTTCGTTCAGGGTCATGTCTGCAGTTGTTACTCCAATTGTCCTGCCATTTTTTATTATCGGGGAAGTACAGGTCATGAATGTGGTATTAAGGGTTGCATCATAGTAAGGAAGTGTATAAACAACACTTTCTTTCGTGTTTAAACCGACTTTATACCAATCCTGTGAATGATAATCATAAGCTTCATTGCTGTAGTCCCAAGTCAGCACCATATTATCCCCGTCTTTGTAAATGTATGGTCCATAATATTTAGTCTGAGGTTCATACAAGTATGGCTCAAACCAGTATCCGCTGCCCGCTATCAAGCTGTCGCCTGCAATATTCTTTTTTATGACATCAAAAAGTACGCTTTCAGTAAAAGTGTTCATGGAGGATATGGTGTTTGCCAAAGCTTCCCCTGCTTTTGCCACATTATTTATTCTGCCAAATAGTATTGATGATTCCTTCTCTACTTCTGATTTAAGAAGGTCCTGTACATACCTAGTAGTGCTGGTACTGAACTGATAGATGCTGAAAAAGGCTTGTCCGCTAAATATAATCAGAGTGATTGTCACGACAAAAAGTATAAACATTGCTTTTAAGCTTAGCCCTTTAGAAGCCTTAGTTTTTTTTGTATTCATACTACCACTTCCTTTCATTCTAATAGTTGCATATGTAGTTTTGGTAGAAAACGCATGTAATAATAATATTGCCAGAATGAATTGCCTTACCAATGATATATTTATTAATTTAATCATACTATTCTGACAAATTTAATTCAATAACAATCAGCTGCGAAAATTGTAGTAAAATGTCCTATTTTAGCAGATTTTGTCTACTTAACACAAGGAAATGGCCATATTGCTGCTTTTTACCAGATGATATAATTTACTGTTTAATATTTGTCAAAGTTATGTATTTTGAATAAAACCCGACTTATTTACATTATTTTTTGTTATTGACATAATATTGCCATTTGTTTCACTTTGCTTTTTTGAGCTTATATTTCAGAATAAAAAAGGACCGGTTTTCCCGATCCTTAAGATGCTGTTCCTCTTTTTGGTTTTGTACTTTTTCTTGCAGGCTTCTTTATTTGCTTTTTTGTTCCAGGCTCAAGAAGCTTTAACACAGGCTCATTCTTGTCAATAACCGTTTCTTTAGTTATAATGCACTTGTCTATGTCCTCTCTGGAAGGAATTTCATACATTACGTTCAGCATTATTTCCTCAAATATTGCTCTTAGGCCTCTTGCACCTGTCTTTCTGTCCAAAGCCTTTTGAGCTATTTGCTCTACAGCTTCAGCTTCAAATTCCAGATCCACATTGTCAAGCTCAAAAAGCTTTTGATACTGCTTAACTAATGCATTTTTCGGCTCTGTAAGTATTTTCATCAGAGCATTCTTATCCAATGAATCAAGAGTCACTATAATAGGTAATCTGCCTACAAACTCCGGTATCAATCCGAACTTAAGCAAATCCTCCGGCATTATCCTTCTAAGTATCTGTCCTATTTCAACCTGGTCCTTGGATTGTATGTCAGCAACAAAGCCCAGTGACTTTTTACCTGTACGGTTCATTATTATTTTATCAAGACCATCAAAGGCTCCGCCGCAGATAAACAAAATATTGGTTGTGTCTATTTGTATGAATTCCTGGTGAGGATGCTTCCTTCCACCTTGAGGCGGAACACTTGCAATTGTACCCTCAAGAATTTTTAATAAAGCCTGTTGAACTCCCTCACCGGAAACATCCCTTGTAATAGACGGGTTCTCAGATTTTCTTGCAATTTTGTCAACCTCGTCTATATAAACTATACCCTTTTGTGCTCTTTCTATATCATAATCAGCATTCTGTATAAGCTTTAATAGTATGTTTTCAACATCCTCACCTACATAACCTGCCTCAGTAAGTGATGTCGCATCTGCAATAGCAAAGGGTACATTCAGCATTTTTGCAAGGGTCTGTGCAAGTAAAGTCTTACCTGATCCGGTTGGACCAATAAGTACTATATTGCTTTTCTGCAACTCCACATCATCTATTTTCGAATCCGAATTGATTCTTTTATAGTGATTATATACTGCTACAGCCATTGCCTTTTTTGCTTCATCCTGTCCGATTACATACTGGTCCAGAAACTCCTTTATTTGGGCAGGCTTAGGTACATCCTGCATTTCCAGATCCACTTCTTCATCAAATTCCTCATCAATGATTTCCTGACATAGTTCTATACACTCATCGCAGATATATACTCCCGGACCTGCGATCAGCCTTCTTACCTGATCCTGATTCTTACCACAAAAAGAGCATTTAAGCTGCTTCTTATCATCAAATTTAGCCATCCCTACACCTCTCTATCCTCTTTTGGCTAATATTGCATCGATTAAACCGTAATTCTTTGCCTCCTCCGCCGACATAAAGTAATCTCTTTCAACATCCTTCTCAATTTTTTCAAGTGGTTGACCTGTTTTTTCACTAAGAATTGTGTTGATGGTCCTCTTTGTCCTTAACAATCTTTCGGCATAGATCATTACATCTGTTGTCTGTCCTTTAGCTCCTCCGAGAGGCTGATGAATCATTATCTCACTGTTTGGAAGCGCAAACCTTTTGCCTTTTGCTCCTGCAGTAAGCAAGAATGCTCCCATGCTGGCAGCCATACCTATACAAATAGTGGAAACATCAGGTTTTATAAACTGCATAGTATCATAAATAGCCATGCCTGCAGTTATTGAACCTCCGGGACTGTTGATATATAAGCTTATGTCTTTGTCAGGATCCTCGGCTTCCAGGAATAAGAGCTGAGCTACCACCAGGCTGGCAGTAACATCATTTACTTCATCACTTAAAAAAATGATTCTATCCTTCAGAAGTCTTGAGTAAATATCATAGGAACGCTCACCTTTATTGGTTTGTTCTACAACTATAGGCACTAAACTCATACTTATCCTCCTTAACCGTAATGTGTATTTTCTCTTCTGTATATCTGATCCTCACAAGTATAATAAATATATACTATTTTGCTTCTATACTGTTCTCAACAAGAAAGTCTATGGTCTTCTGTACTATAATACCCTCTTTTATATACTCTATGTCATCTTCTTTTAAAGCCTTTCTGAACTTATCGGCTTCCTGATTATACATTTTAGCTGTCTTTTCAATCTCTTCATTCAAATCCTCATCGCTTGACTGAATTGCTTCAACCTTAGCAATTTCTTCAAGTACAAGCTGAGTCTTTACTCTATTGTAAGCCATGGTTCTATAGGACTCCTTCAGCTCATCCATGCTCTTGTTCATGTATTTCATATATGCTTCCAGGTTCAAGCCCTGATGTCTTAGCTGATAATCAAAATCTCTAAGCATGCTGTTGATTTGATTATCTACCATTACATCCGGTATTTCTATGATTGAATTCTCGACTACTTTGTTTATTACCTCGTCCTCGTAATTCTGCTTTGCCAGTCTTGCTGCTTCATCTTCTCTCTTTTTTCTTATATCTGCCTTTAATTCATCCAGTGTGTCGAATTCACTTACATCTTTGGCAAACTCATCATCCAGGTCAATCAGCTGTTTTTCTTTTATTTCCTTTACTGTGACCTTAAAAAGAGCGGGTTTTCCGGCAAGCTCAGTATTTCTGTACTGTTCAGGGAAGCTCACATTTACATCAACCTCAGCACCAATTTCCTTACCTATAAGCTGCTCCTCAAATCCTGGAATAAACTGTCCTGACCCTATTTCCAGCTTGTAATTTTCGCCTGTTCCGCCTTCAAACTGGATATCATCTACAAAGCCTTTAAAATCTATAGTTGTTATATCGCCAAGCTTAACTGCTCTATCTGTCACTTCTACTATTCGGGCATTTTTTTCTCGCATCACTTCAAGCTCTTTGCTTATATCTTCATCAGTTACATTATACTCTTTTTTAGCTGCTTCTATTCCCTTATACTGACCAAGCTTCACTTCAGGCTTTACAGTAACTTCCGCCTTAAATACCATACCTTTTCCTGCTTCTATTTCAACTATGTCAATGCTTGGTCTTTCAACCGGCTCCAGATTGTGCTCCTTTACTGCCTCTTCATATGCGTCCGGGCACACTTCATTGATTGCATCTTCATAGAACACTTCGACGCCATAGAATTTTTCTATTATTTTTCTAGGAGCCTTACCTTTTCTAAAGCCAGGTATATTGAATTTTTTTACATTCTTCATGTATGATTTCATCATACCTTGTTCCAATTTTTCTGCAGACACCGTAATTTCCAGTGTAGCTATATTGTTCTCCATTTTCTCAAGTCTTGAGTTCATTTGTATCCTCCTTATTATATGTATATTGCTTAAATATAGTTAATTGCACTCAAATACAGCTAATAAAATAGCATTATGTGCACATATAACACAACTAAGTATTGCCAAAATGCAAATGTTTTTAACACCGAAGTTGTTAAAAACATTAAACCCCATATGGTATATATTCAAATTAAATATTCTATTATTTATAACGAACGGCATTTACAAGCTATTTCAGTTCATTATTACAACAGCTTGGAGATTCTTAGCTATATTAATCCCCTATATTATAACATATTTCTATGCATTATCAACAAGTTTTTACACTCAGCAGCTGTGTCTTACAGCAGGCAAAAAGAAATCCTGCAGCTTTTGCAGGATTTTTCATATTCATATTCAGCTATTGCGGGTACTCTTTTTAAAATTGCTCACAAGCATAACAGCCCCTATTATGATAAGTATTGCGGGAGTTATTAGGTTGAGATATTCGAGATTAAAGCTTATCAGATTTCCTTCAACTGCCAGCACCATACCGCCAATAAGCATCAGGCTGAAGCCGGGAAACAATGGCCAGTATTTTTCACCCCAATTGCCGGAGTTATATCTTACTGTGTGTATCATAAAGACTGATAAGAAGGCTGCTCCAAGCATTATCAGGAAGTACAAGCCGCTAAAGTCAAGTATAAGTTCATCCATGGTTATAAACAATGCCAGGGCAGAAAGTATGCATCCCGGTATCAGCAGCCCCAAGCATCTTCCTTTTACAAAGTAACCTGCTATAAATCCTATGGCAAGCGCATAAAAGATTATGGAGCCGTCTATAAAGTTCATGCTTGCCAAGCCTATAATTATACCCAACGCTATTAAAGCTGCTCCAATAATAGTATTTTTGTTTTCCATATATAACATCCTCTCTTAGATTAATTATTTGTCTATGGTTTCATTATATTTCATGAGAGGATATTCCACATGTCACCGAAGTAATGACTTGATATGACTTATGTCATAATACAAATGTCATGTTATAAATATTTGCTTATATTAATTTATTTTCAATGGCAAAAAGAATGACCTTTGATCTCTCGCTTACTCCCAGCTTTTCATATATGCTGCTTATATAATTCTTTACAGTTCCTTCAGATATATACAATGTCTTTGATATCTCCTTATTACTTAAGCCTTTTGCCATTTGCCTCAGAATTTCTTTTTCCCTCTGTGTCAGCTCTTTAAGTCCTATACTGTCTATTTCATAGGAAGCTCCTATCGAAAACAGCTCATCTTCCACTGTTTTATTTTCCTTATCTCTACAGCTTCTTACATTATTATGCATGCTTTTTATATGTGAAATCACCTTGGCTGCTATTTCAGGCTGCATTATGGATTTGCCGCAGTTAATGTCTCTGATACAGCTTATGAGCTTCTCTGAAGGCAAATCCTTTAAAAGATATCCTTCAGCACCGTTTGCCAGGGCTTCAATTATGTACTCATCATCATCAAAGGTTGTCAAAACCAGTACTTTAATATCAGGGCACTGTTCTTTTATTGCCTTTGTACAATCCACTCCATTCATTACAGGCATCCTGATATCCATAAGTACAACATCCGGTCTGGCAGATTTCAGTTCATTCAATGCTTCCTGTCCATTTTCAGCCAGAGCAACAACGTCAATATCCTTCTCAATGTTCAGAATGGTTTTCAAGCCTTCTCTCATCAACTGCTGGTCATCAACAATCATTACCTTTATACTCATCATAATACCTCCATAGGCTGTATTGGTTTAACCGGAATGCTTACTTCTGTAATAAAGCCTTTATTCTTCAGACTGCTAAAGCTTACTTTGCCGGATAATGCTTCTACTCTTTCTGTTATTCCTTGCAATCCATAGCCTTTCCTGATATATTGACATCCTGCTCCATTGTCAGTGATTTTGAGCTCTATGTTGCTGTTTTCCAGAGTAAGCATAAGTCTTATTATTGTAGAATGTCCGTGTCGAATTGAGTTTGTTATGCTTTCCTGTATTATTCTGTATAAAGATACATCCACAGCTTTAAGATAATCTTCCAGAAGCTGACGGTTAGGGTTCTCAGCGGCATCAAGGCCTGGTTTGCCTATAAACTCAATTTTAATATCTGCACTTTTTTCAATCTCGCTTATCAGACTGTTCAATGCATCAAAAAACGAATTATTCTCCAAAGCAAGAGGCTTTAATGCTTTTACAGACCTTCTGACATCGTTTAGCCCGTTTCTGGTTTGCTCTTGCGCTTTAATTAGCTCCTTTTCAGCTTCTGCAATATCTATCGCAATCAATTTCCTGGCGGCCTCAATCTGCACTACAACAGTTGTCAATGTATGTGCCAGGGTATCATGTATTTCTCTTGCCATCCTTGTTCTTTCTTTCTCTATGATAAGCTGTTGAATCTTTGCTTCATTTTCCAGAAGCTTCTTATATGCCCCTTCAAGCTCGGTATTCATTCTGGCAAGCTTTCTTTTTTCTGTAAGCTGCAGAGTCACCATATAACTCATTACAAAGGTAAATCCCAGAGAAATGCCAATATTACCCAGAATTCTGACAAGTAAATATAGCGGATTCTCAAAATTTGTTTCAACTCCTTCAACAATGAAAGCAAACAGAAATATACTTGATGCAGCAATCATTCCTAAATATGCACCGAAAGCTATAATAGCTTCAGAAAGACATACAAAGAAATACAGTACGCTTGTACCCGAATTATCAATTAAGGATATAAATGCAATAATTATAAGCTCAATAACAATGCTTGCCTTTGTATAAACACTATATTCAGCCTTTGAATACAGATAGTTCCTTAGATATGAGTTTATGAAAAGAAAGGATACTGCAATAATGAGGAGGTTCATACCCTGCTTATTTACCGCTGTAGTAAGTATGAATACTGTTGTAAATATGTGTGTCAGCATTTTTATAAGGGTAACCAGCCTGTATTCCTTGTCCATCATCCCTAAACACCATCCTCTCAGTTATAAGCTTTTCTTACAATATATTTACATTATACAACACATGCCTCATTAATTGAAAATATTAATCTGCATGTATTTATATATGCCTTTGCACCTATTGCAACAGATATATTAGGTGTACAGTGACCAATCATATAACCTTGTATGACAGGCTTGCCGCAGCCTGCAAAGTAATCTTCAAAAACCTCCCTGAGCTCCAGACTCTTTGTTTTGTCTTCAGCTTCACAGCCGCTGAAGCTGCACAGTATAACTCCCTCTGCATCTCGCAGCTTCCCTGCAAGCTTAAGCTGAGCAAGCATTCTGTCTACCCTGTAAGGCTCTTCCCCTACATCCTCCAAAAAAAGCAGCTTGCCCCTGGCATCTATTTCAAATGGAGTTCCCAGTGTAGAACATATCAACGAAAGATTGCCGCCTGTGAGTCTTCCGGATGCGCTGCCTTCACTCAGTATACTTAAACAATGACCATACGGATTCAATATATCAATGCTGCTTGCTCCATATTCCAGCAAGGCTTTAAAGTACATCAGGCTATAATCATCCTTTCCTTCAAACATTTCAGATGCTGCCATTGGACCATGAAAGGTTAGCAGTCCTGTTTTTTTATGAACTGACAGAAGCAAAGCTGTTATATCGCTGTATCCTATAAGTATCTTCGGATTTTTTTCTATACACTCATAATCCACTTGTTCTAAAATTCTTGGTGTTCCATACCCTCCTCTGATGCAAACAACCGCACTTATGTTTTTATTCTCAAACATAGAGTTTATATCCTCAGCCCTGTCACAATCCGCACCTGCAAGATAACCTCTTTTATTGTAAAGAAACTCTCCGGCCTTTATTTTATATCCTCTTTTTTCAAGATTGCATATTATTCTGTCTATCCTTTCTGGCTCCATGAAACCCGCCGGAGCTACCAGCCCTACTGTGCTCCCGGCTGCCAGCCTTTGAGGTTTTATTATCTGCTTCATATTGTTCTCCTTAACATATTATTTGATATATTAACCATTATGAATATACAATAATATATATGAAGCATATTCAGCGGCTTAACACAAAAACTGCTGCAGCCAGATAATCAGCAGCAGCTAAGTTTAGTACTTGTTTATCTTTTTTTCATATACATAGTTACTTCATCCCTATTATGGAAAAGCTGTCTAATCCCCATAATATAAAAAGCTTCATCATATATTTTCTTGACATCCTTTATTATTCTTGTGACCTTGCTGCTCATAAGCTTGACGGTAACTACCGCCAAACCTCCGCTTTTTAAGGTATCAGAACATTTAAGCACCATTTTAGCAGTATTAACTGCGTTCCAGCTGATATCGGATGTCAGAAGGTCAAAGCTGTCATTTGGCAGCTTCAGCTCGGCTGCATTGCCTTTAATAAATGTAAGCTGAGGATATTTAAAAAGTCTATCATCTAACTCTCCTGTATCAACTGCTGTTACCTCAATACCCTTTTCAAGCAAAACCGAAGTCCATCCGCCCGGAGAAGCACCCAGGTCCAATGCCCTTCTAATGCTGCTCATATCTATATTAAAAACATATATAGCTTCCATAAGCTTGAATTTTGCACGAGAGATGTCCTCATCACTTTTCTTGTAATGAACCATTCCTCCGGACCAGCCTGATATATTCTTCTCAGCCTTGCTCATACCTATATAACATGCTTCGTCAGCAATAAAAATCGACATGATTTTGTCAGGCTCCTTAACAACTGGAATAACTCCGGTTTCTTTACTTATGCAGCTGTCTACCATATTTCTTATTTCTGCTGTCTCCATAGATATTTTACTGTTAAGCATTCTGATTTGAACTGCAAGCTTATCCTCGGTATGAATACTGCTTAGATATGGTTCAAGCATGGTTTTTGCATATTTTTCTTCCTTTAACAAGCTTACATCCATAGAATAATCAACTGTATTTATATGCCTTATAAAAATCGGTTTATTATCAAGCAGTATATCATTGAAATCATGCTTATCCACGGATGGTCTTACTATCATTATTCCGTTTCCCGTGTTTTTTACTACTGCCAAGGTTTTATCATAGGCTCTCAATTCATCCAAAGCTTGGTTTATATAGTTTTGCGATGATGTTGCAACCAGTAAATTCACTTTTTCCATATGTATCCTCATTTCTATTGAACTTCTCTTTCAAAGCTAATGAATCTGGTACCCTGATGCGTTAGTATTCCCGTGTCACCTTCAATATGCATGCCTGCAAATTGTGCGCTGACTGCAAACTCCATGCGTTCACCGTTTTCCAGCTCAAAGGTCATATAATAGCTTGTTCGTGCTGCCATGTTTCCATAACCGCCCCAGGTGTGAGTCCTGTTATTTATTATTCGGGCAGGCTCGGACTTCTGGGGTGTATTATTGTTTCTGATATATTCGCTTATTCCTTTAACAAAAACAACAACAAATCCCATAATAACTATTGCAAAAATAATGAAAACTATAAATGGTAAGGAATTGAACATAAAATTATCCATAGGATTACTGAACATATATACCTCCAAGACAATAAAAAGTTAGTTTATACATCTTTATTCATACATCCGTTGTTTATTTACAGTCGTCTGCTGCTTTTATAAAGCGTATATTATATTTATACCATAAAATAACAGCTTTTTTAACATTATTGCCATACTGAAACAAAAATAATACCCCGATTTACGGGGTATCATTTCTTGCTATCTGGTCATGTTCAAGTTTCTTACCATATCATCAAGCTCTGTTGTGAATCCATCTGCAGGCCTGCCGTTTCTTATACCGTCACCTATTCTTCTGAGTCTGTCGATGAAGTTTGTATCATTGCTTACATACACTGTTTGGATATTTGGATTTACTGCTTTTATTCTTCTGGTTACTTCATCTCTTATTCTTGTGATATCTGCATTACGTACATTATCAGTTTCTATTCCGCAATATGCAGTATTTCCTGTAACTACTACGTTTGCATCATCTACTCCTCTTACAGCTTCACATGCTCTGGATAACCTTTCATTATTTGCCGTAAGCGGTGTACCCATTCTGTTGTCCAATCCTGTGTCCATACCTGTAAAACCTGTTCTGTTGTTGCCTATATTGTTGTTATACCCGGTGTTCATATCATATCCTGTTCTGCCGCCATAGTTATTATTTGGTAAGGTAGGGAATCCGGCATTGTTTCCTGGGTTCATTCCGGTGTTGCGTCCATAACCCTGCTGCATTCCGGTATCGAATCCGTTATTATTATTTCTTGCTGTGTCATATCCAATATCATTGTTGTATGGCCTTCTTGCTGCACATCCTGATAGAACTACAGCAAATGTCAGTACAAGCACTAAAAAAATAACAGCTGTTCTATTTTTCATCTATAAACCTCCAACTTATGATAGTTTAAAATACAGCACACTTTCGCTGTACTTTCACAAATATTTTTTGCTTTTTTTGATAATATATTAAAAAAGTATTTTGCTGAGTTGGAAATAGATGAAAGTAAAAGACACACAAAGCATCGAAGGCGCGCTTCATGTGTCACAATAATGAAAACTGTTATTTATTTTTCAAAAAAACAACTTTTTCCAATAAATTCTCTGAGTATTGAATTAAAAGGTACATCATCTCCTTCAACGGGCAGGAAATAATTAAGGAACTTTACCAGTCTTTTTGCTTCGATATATTCAGGAACTTCATTGCTTATTTTCAGAAGCTGCGGCAGTGCTATATTCTTCAGTATACAGAGTTCGTATACCAGTGATGAATTAAACATAACGTCGGCTTCCTCCTGGAAAGGATATATGAATGTATCCTCACCTCTTCTTACAGAATCCCATCTCTTAATGGTAGACAATGCATCCTGGGATCTGAACTGGAAGTCTCTTACGATTCTTCGCAGCAGTCTCAAATCAGAGGTTGGTATTCTGTTATGATTATCAACGCTTAGATGAGTAAGCGCACTAACATAGACCTTGAACTTACGCTCCTTTGGTATGTTTTTTGAAAGAGCTTCATTTAAACCATGTATCCCTTCTACTATGATAACCTGATCCTCATCTATTTTTAGCTTTTTACCTCTCCACTCGCGCATTCCCGTATGAAAGTTGAAGGTAGGGATTTCTACCTCTTCTCCTTTTATCAATCTGCTCATTACATCATTGAATGTATTTATATCGATAGCTTCAATTGTTTCAAAATCATATTCCCCGCTCTCATCCTTGGGGGTGTCCTCCCTGTTCTTGAAATAATCATCCAGAGAAATCGCTACAGGCCTTATGCCGTTTACTCTCAATTGTATAGATAGTCTTTGCGCAAAAGTAGTTTTACCTGAAGAGGATGGGCCTGCTATCAGCACAAGCTTCTTTTTGTCCTTAGATTGAGTAATCATATCCGCTATTTGAGCTATTTTTTTCTCATGAAGTGCTTCTGCTATATGAATCAGTTCGTTTATTCTTCCTTCACTGATTGCATCATTGAGATTGCTGACATCATTCAGCTCCATTATCTTTCCCCAATGCTCAAACTCTCTGAAGATGTTGAAAAGCTTTCTCTGTTCAACAAACTCCGGAAGCACTGTTGGATTTCTTTTCTCAGGGAATCTTAAAATCAAGCCGGGAGAATAGTGTTTCAGCTCAAATAGCTTAAGATAGCCTGTAGAGGGCACCATATATCCATAAAAATAATCATAATATCCATAGCAGCTGTATACATTCATATAGCTTTTTTGCCTGTATTTTAGAAGTCTGATTTTATCATCCTGTCCTGTCTTTTCAAATAATGCAGCAGCCTCACTGTTATCCAATCTGTTTTTTTCAAAGGGAATATCCATTTCCACAAGTTCTTTCATTTTATCTTCTATTTTTTTAACATCCTCTTCAGTTAATGGAATTTCCTTATATCCGTTTTTATGTACTTCACAGTAAAAGCCTTTACTCAATGAGTGCTCGACAGTTACTCTGCAGCCGTTAAAAACCTCCTTGGCAGCTATAATAAAAAGAAAAGCCAGGCTTCTTGAATAAAACCTATTGCCGTATGATGTTGTTCTATCAATAAAAACAACATTACAGTCTGAGTTTATTTCTTTCCAGAGCTCCTTCAGTTCATTATTCACAATTGCTCCCAAAATATCTGTTTTGTAAAGATGTTGAAACTTTTTAGAAATATCAATTAATTTTGTTCCCTTAGGATATTCATTTACACTATTGTCTTGAAACGTAATTTTAATCATTTCGGACATATAAAATCCTCCTTACGGTATTAGAATCTCTGGTTAATAGAACTACTGCCTAAAAATGCCTTTACTCTATTTTATTCAATGCATTAACCATATTATTTGCTTTCATTCAAATTAACTATGATATTTTTAAATAGCATTTTTACACAATAACAGTTCAATCATCTTACCTATATTATTTCGCTTTACTATAAAGTTCGCCGAATTTGACAGAAATCCTTCTGATGAAGAACACAAAAGCTTTCGCTGATTACATGTAACAGAACAAGTCATAAATGCATATAGTGGTAATGGATATTATTTTGAAAGGGGAATATGCATGTTCTGTTATTCAGTTGCATTCAACATAAACTGTGTTTTACGTGAGTTGATTATGTGGACTGAAATCTCATACGAACATCCGATTTTTATAAAAAACGTTGCCGAGCTGAGTGGTAAAAAGCTTTCAAAGGAGCTGCAGGCAAAGCTGAATGCTGTTCATGAAAGCTTCAGAAAGCTTATTAGTGATGTAAGGCTATATGATCCTAAGGTACTGCCTTCCGGACTATTTGATCATGAATATACTAAAAATCAACTGGAGGAGCTTACAAGACGTTTTCTTCTTGCTGACAGAGAGTTCATACAGCTTATTAACGGTGAACTTATAAGCCACAGTAAAAAGGACAAGGTTTTACTGGCACTGTTGACACATATACTTCAAGAGCAAAAATACATGTATAGATTATTTTCAAGCCTCTTAAGGCAGATATAGGCAGCTAATGGCTGTCTATATTTTGTTTCTGCAGTTTATTACATTTTTTGTATATTATTGGTATAATATTTACTGTAAACATGTTCCATATATTGGTCATGAATAAAAGCAAAAGGTGGGAAAGGTATGCTGAATTATAAAATACTTGGTAATGCCATGCAGCAGATTGTTGTTGAGCTTGGTGCCAATCAGACTATGTACAGCGAGGCGGGTAAATTTCTATGGAAAACTGATAATATTGAATTTGAGACATCATTTAATGTAAGTGACAAAAAGGGTTATTTTGAGCAAAAAGGCGGAAGCGGCTTATTGGGCAAGTTTGTAGATACTGCCATAAATGTTGGAAAACGTAAGCTTGCCGGTGAATCAGCAGCTTTTCAGGTATTTAATGTAACCAGGGGACAGAGCGGTCTAGTAAGCTTCTCTCAGACTGTACCGGGTGAAATCAAAGCACTGAATATTGAAGACTATGGTGTTTTCTATGTCCAAAAGGATGGCTTTATAGCTGCTGAGAATACTGTTGATTTTGATATTGCACTCACCAAAAAGGTAGGCGCAGGCTTCTTCGGAGGTGAAGGCTTCATACTTGAAAAATTCAGCGATGTAGGAACTCTTTTCATTGGCGCTTGCGGTAACTTCATTGAGCTGAACCCAGCAGATTACGGCGGGAAAATCCAGGTCGACACCGGTGCCATTGTAGGATTTGATAGTAATATATCTTATGATGTTGAATGGGTTGGTAAAAGTGTAGGCCAGGTAGCAAAAAATCTCTTCTTCGGTGGAGAAGGCTTGTTCCTTGCAACTCTGTCTGGAAATGGAAAAGTATTGCTTCAAAGTATGAACATCACTACACTTTCCAGAGCCATACTTAGAAATGCAGCAAAATCCTCACCTGAAGACAGAACAGGCGGTAATATGCTTGGCGGGCTGGGCAGTCTGCTGGGAGAGTTTGGAGATAGAGACTAAAATCCTGCCACCAGCCTCCAACTACCAGCATTTAGATAGCCTTTAAAGCTTAATCTGAGCCAGAGTAATAACTACAAAGATAGAACCAGATTCACAAACAGCTTGTAAGCAATTTTTGAATCTGGTTTTCGTTTGTTCTGTATGTTAAAGTCTAGTAAATCTTTAACAGTTTAGTAGTTGAAAACTATACATAAGCAGCTAATGTAACATACATGTATCAGATGTAAACAATTTGTAACAAGTAGCTTCAAGGTATACCATTATTTATGATTATTGTATATAATTACATTATAAAAGAGAATAAGTGCTAATGCTCTTTATTCCTCCCCCCTCATTTTTATAAGATTTGCGGCATTCTGAGGTAGCAACAGATGCCGCACATTGCTTTGTTAGGCATAAATTTTATCCTGCAGATATCTGCAGGATGTTGTTTTTTATAGTGGGCTTATATTGTAATTATTACTTATACTTATAAGAGTATTTATAAAATCATTGCTTGAACGGTTTATATCGGCTATAAGTGTATCATTAAGCTCGACAATCAGCAGATCTTTTTCAGCCTTCAAGCTTATCAATGAATCCTTGTAATTTATGTTTTTTATTATGACTTTTCTTTTATAATGCATACTGCCCACTTCTCTGCAGGTCATCAATAGTCTTGTGTGCCTGCTGAGTATCTTATCTTTTATAATTCTGGCAATAGTACTCTTATCAAGCTTGCACAACTCTTCATACTCATGATCAATCATAAGACACATCTCTACGGCAGTGGACAAACCGGGCAGAGAAGAAATCTTTACTACTACACTGCACATTCCTGAATAATATGTAAGTACAGTAGTAAACTCCAGTTCTACTCCATACTCTTCAAAAACTGATTTGTAGCTTTCCTTGTAGATTTTAGTAAACTCATTAAGTATCTGATCTGTGCTTACTTTGCCAGGATTCATATTTACCTCACAAAATCTATTTTTTCATCGTTTTCGAAGCTTATGTCTTGCCACTATGTTACCTTTACTTATAATATACTTTACAATAACGGCTATTTTTTGTAAATATGATGGTCATATATGAAGCAAACGGGCGGCTTAAACACCGCCCGTCTCTTTATACTTTCTATTAGTATATGCCTACTGAACTGAATCCGTTTGCAACAGCATTATATTCTGTGCTGTTTATGCCGTACAAGTCTGCTGCAGCTTGCAAGCAGCCTGCCCTTCCCTGTGAGAAGTCAGTTGTCATTATCCAGTATACAGCATTGGCTCTATAGAATATCTTAGCCATTTTATCCGTGCCTATGCTTGATCCTATCAGATATGCAGCTTTATTTGGAATACCACTGTTGGTATGAACACCACCATTATCATCTGTAGTATATACATATTGGTCCATATGTGCAGGATCTCCATACAGCGTAGGGTCTTCCATACTTCTCAATGCATCACCGGATGTCCCAGGTGTCCATACATCCTCACCTATCAGCCAGTCTGCCTTACCTGGCTGTACAGCAAATTCTACTGCTGCACCCAGAATATCTGAGAAAGCTTCATTTAAAGCACCGGATTGATTTCTGTATTCAAGATTGGATTCATAGTCAGTCACACCGTGAGACAGCTCATGAGCGACAACATCCAATGCTCCGGAAAGCTCTATTGAATAATAGTTGTCTCCGTCGCCATATACCATCTGGTAACCGTTCCAGAAGGCATTTACATAGTCCCTGCTGTAATGTACCGTTGATTTAATTGCCATACCTTTGTTATCTATACTGTTTCTTCCAAGAAGACTGTAATAATAATCATATGATGCCGCCGCATAGTAGTGAGCATCGACTGCAGCTCTTTGTCTTGAGGAATCCCAGGTTGTATCAGTATCAGTCATTAAAGTTCCAGGCAGCCTTGTTCTGTTGTTTGCATCATATGTAAGTATTCCGCTCATTTGTGTTCTTGTCTTGTCATGTAAGTAATATGTTCCGCTGCTTAGCAAAAGATTGATGGTTTTTGTATCCCCAAGCACTCCGGTTCCTGTTCCTGTTGCATTTGTGCCTGTGCCGCCTCCGCCGCCCGGCTTGCCTTTACCGGCTTTAATATTGTTGTATTTATCTACTACACTTCCATCATATGCGTTTACAAAAACTCTCCAGTCACCAAATGAATTATTATGCAGCCAGTTTATTTTTGCAACATACACGGGAATATATTCTCCATTGACCTCATAAAGATATAGTTCCGCATTAAAAATATCCTCCTGCAGCATTTCTTGACCATCTTCCAAGACCTCTTCAGAAAAGCCCACTTCCTTCTTGGCTGCTTCAATAGCTTCCTTAGCTTTGATATATTGTCCTTTCCCTTTAAAGGCTTTTGCCTTTTCTGAGTATCTTCCGTTTCCGTGATATACATTTCCGTAATTGTCAAAATGTACTATGAATTCGCTGCCATATACAGGTATGTTATCAATCATCTGCTGCAATTTTACATGCTTGAAGCCCAGCTCGTCATATGTTACCTTTAGCTTTTTGAACTCCTTCGCTGCATCCTTGACCTTGAATTTTCCTTTCAGATACTCACTTGCACCCTCCAGGCTGTCATCGTTTGCTGCACTGACAAATGAAGTAGCAAGAAGTGATATTAACAGAATCCCTACCATCAGTAATGCCATAAGCTTTTTCACCAAGACCCCTCCTATTTATTAATACATTAATTTCCTTGCAAAAGAAACTGGTGTAAGCTCTATTAAGCGCTGCGATTGCAAAACAAATGCCCATAAGGAAACTAATGCTAATCTATAAAGATATTAGCATGGGGTGTATATTTATGCAAATTGCAAATGTCTTAATTTTAAAAAATCTCTGAAAATATCTCCTAATTGTTATTAATTGCTCGCTTTTTCAAACTGTTTGTCATTTTTTATTACATTTTGTAGATTCTAAATATTACTTAGTAGTTTTTATATACCATTTCGTTATATTTACATACCTTTGCTGTTAGACGAGTATCTGATAACCAATACTTATGTTGACTTATAATTATAGAATAACTCCAGACTATATATAAACTGCGTATAAGCTGAGTATTGCAAATGGACAGCACAAGAATCAGCTATGCTAAAGAAAAACGCAAAATACCCTGCAGAGCAGACATTTATACTGTCTGCCCAGCAGGGTACATTTTTATATAATATTTCTTTATTCTATTTTGCGTTAGGTATGAACAATGATTGTCCGTATTTATCTTTTCCGAATTCTCCAATCAACTGCTGAGCCTTTTCAGATATTATCCATTTGACAAACATATCAGCACCTTCAGCATTTATTTTATCATTTTTATTGGGGTTGACTGCTATAACACCATACTGGTTGTAAAGACCTTTATCCTTTTCAACTATAATGTCAATGTCAAGCTTATCCTTCATGGAAAGGTATGTAGCCCTGTCAGCTATTGTATAGGCTTGCATTTCATCAGCCATCTGCAGCACTTCTCCCATGCCTTTTCCTGCCGAAACATACCACTCTCCGGAGGGTTCCAGTGCCAGCTCCTTCCAAATAGCAGCCTCCTTTTTATGTGTACCTGAATCGTCTCCTCTTGATACGAATTTTACTTTATTGCTCGCTATGTAGCTGAAAGCTTCTTTAATATTGTTGGCTCTATCCTGCCCGACCTTAGAAGGATCGACTTTAGGACCAACAAGTACAAAATCATTATACATAACATCGAATCTTTCTAAGCCGTGTCCGGCTTTCACAAATTCCTCTTCAGAGCTTTTAGCATGTACCAGAAGTACATCAGCTTCACCATCTACACCCATTTGAATAGCTTTTCCAGTACCAACTGCTACAACCTTGACTTCTATACCCGTATCTTCAGTAAATACCGGCAGCAGGTAGTCAAGCAGACCGCTGTCCTGTGTACTGGTTGTAGTTGATAAAATAAGTGTCTTATTGGCTGTTTCAGCTTTATCGTTTTCTTTACCAGCTTCAGTACCTTCTGTATTCAGCTGAGTTTTACAGCCCGCTATTGAAGCTGTTATAAGTACAATTATCATTAATAAAAGTAGTGTCTTTTTTATTCTCATGTTTTCTCTCCTTTAATCCATAATAGTATTGGTATTAGGAATAATTTCAGTTCCTGTATATGCACCTTCCTGTACAGACTTCTTACCGATGCAGTCTTTATACTGCATTAGAACAGATTGCATAGACACAAACTGATAAAAGGATTAAGGTACTTTCTCTTACAACAAAAAATCTCCTTTCGCTTGAAAGGAGAGAAGTGTTCCTTGTATGCATGCAAATGCATTAAGTATACTCCTTTCCCAAAGGAGGCACTGCAGTTTCCCGCAATACCCTAACGGTTAACATTCCATAAACAGCATGCTCTTAGGAACATTAACTCGGAGTCCATGCAAATACATTTTATATTATTCTTTAGATTTTATCAAGATGACATAATCACTGTATATACCTATTCATAAATTCTGTTTATTTTTTTCTTAATTTGACCGTTCTTCACTTCAAAGCCGTTTTTTTTGTAGAATTTTTTAAGCTTATTCTCAGAGCGCATAAGTAAAACACCCTTCAGGCTGTCCATATCATAAAAATACTTACTTATAACCTTGCTTTCGAAATATCTCAGCAGAAGGCTTCCTATACCTTTGTTTCTGAACTGCTCTTCTATATACATGTTAGAGAGCTCTATGTGGCTGATATCCTGTACAGTATGTACTATTCTGTACTCAAGAACCGGCCGGGTATGACTATGAAATCTGTTCAGCCCGATGTCCTTGTATATCATATATATACAGCCGCTTTCAATCCTGTCACCCAGGTCGTTATACCTGAACTTATGGATAAAGTACATTGAGCTGCCATCAAATTCAATTTTATGAATGTCCACATTGTCTTCTGTTTCATATAGTTTTAGCAGTTTTTTATACATAGCTTTCCACCTTAGCTATTTATACTTTTATAAATAGATGACATAACTCTATTATATTATCCTTTTTATAAAAGTAAATACATGAATGAAAAAAGACCTTGGACCGGTCTTTAGTCATTTATAGTCATTTTCAGTTTTCCCAATCAGCAGATTTTTTTCCTGAAGGGGACAGCTCTTGCATATATCACTTCATAAACGTCACACAAATATGATTTTAATTTATGCTTGTATTCACATTCATTTTTAAAATTTCTGATTAGCTTTTTTAAGGAAGTTTTTAACTTGATCAATATTCTTTTGTCACCATTCCTTATACCATATTCCATAACATTTTGTATAGCATCACCAATAAATCTGCCATTAGAGCTGTATTTTCCCAAATCTGCTATCAAACCTATCAGCTTGTCCATATCAAGCTCATGGTTCATGGCTACCTTTATTTTATAGAAGGTATCAAGTGAAACCAATCTATCCGGACAATTGTCATCATCATAGCATTCCAGTGCCAAATATACGTATTCCAGTGCACAGTTGAGCACTCCTGCCAGCCTCAAAGCTTCTGCTATGTTATTATATACCATGCCAATACTGTTTTTATCATTTTTATCAAATATCTTCAAAGAATCAAAGAAGTATTCTAAAGCCTTTTGCAGCAGATTTTGCCTCTTATATACAAGCCCGATATTCATAATTGTGCTTCCTAATGACCATACATCACTTGCATATTCCATAGCCTTAAAAAAGGATTTCAACGCTATATCATAGCCTGCTACACTGTTTTCAAGAGTTCCCTTTCTGTAATAATGCTGAAAAAGGAGCTTGTTTCTGATTCCTTTCTTGCTAAGAATGATTTCTTCTGCCTGCTGATAATAGAATCGTGCCTTATTAAATTCTTTTGCACTGAATAGCAAATAACCCAATAATGAATTTGCTTCAATTATCAAATTATAATCTTCACATGGAGTTTTGACTGATTTTGAAAGATATTCATAGGCCATATCAGCGTTTCCTGTCTGATAATAATACATTCCAAAAATAAAATACATTTTGCATAAGCTAACATTATGCTCTATACAAAGCTTCTTCAGTTTATCAAATATCATAATATCCTGTGGCGAATCATACTCTTTTATATTATAGTAAATTTTATCCACTAATGATATAACCTGACAGTCTACTGGTATGAACAACTCATCATAGGTGTATCTTAAAGCATGAATGATATTGTACTCCAATTCGTCAAAAAATTCAGAATCAGATGTTTTTTCAGCAGCTAAATAGCTATTTATATTTTTTATGTTAGTGTATTGCTCGAATTTTTCTATACTTTCAAATTGTGAAAGTATAGCGTCCATTACCTGCTGCCTCTTTTCTTTAATTATTACATCTTTATCCAACAGCTTCATATATGCCCTCACAAATTATTATAATAATACCTATATTATAACATTATTCCCATTTATTACAAGGCGATTATTGTAATTGGGAAATCAATAATATAGGTATTATTATTTCTAGAGTTATCTGGTTATAGTACAGTCATTGATTTTTATATATTGTCCATCCTGAACTGTAACATATTTTTCACTGGTAAAATTATCATTTGTTACTATGGACCCCAAGCTTCCTGTAGAGTCCTTCGCAACCTCATAATAAGCATACCCGCCGGCCTCAGGGATAACTTTATATTCACCTGCTTCAATATCTCTTCCCACTTTATACATGCCCGGCTGGAATGCCCCGTTTACAGGAGCTTGTATTGGTGCTTTATCCACTGATATGAGCTTTGCGTTAACAACCTCAAGATACTGTCCTTCTGCTGCAGTAATATATCTGCTGCTGGAAAAGTTGTCGTTTGTTATTATACTTTCCAGAGAGCCTGTGCTGTCTTTTGACAACTGAAAATAAGCATATTGGCCTTCATCTGCCATTAAGAAGTATTCTCCTGCCTGTATATCATCCCCTATTTTATACATACCTGCCTTTAGCCAAGATACAGATTCTTGAGGCGGTGCAGGCGGGGCTTTATCCTCCGGAGTATCCACCGCTACTTTTGGATTCTGAGGGGCAGGATCACCTGCAATGTTTTCATCAGTATTATTTCCACCTGCCATTATACCTATTACAACTGCTGCTATTATTACCCAAAACCACCATCTTTTATAAATGGGTCTTTTCATAAAACATCCTCCATTTATCATGTTATCAATATATTTATAAGACAATAATTATAGTCTGCATGGATTTAGTATGTAACAGTACATGCTTTATTTATTCCGGCTGCCAATTTTTATATACATAATAACTATAAACACTGGCAAAAATACTTAATGACAAAAAACAGCAAATGCGGCTGATGCCGCATTATCGCATATCACTTTCATTGGCAATAAAAAAACACTGCAATCATTGCAGTGTCTATATTCAAAATGGTGCGCCATCTGGGACTCGAACCCGGGACCCACTGATTAAGAGTCAGTTGCTCTACCAACTGAGCTAATGGCGCATTTGCTGTGTCGTTCAACCGACTTTTTTATTATATTAAATTATGTGCGCTGTGTCAATATAGTTTTAGAATTTTTTTAATGTATTTTTTACCTATACTTCGTTATCTGTAATAGGCCCTTGTACAACCTTGAATCCGGCACTCAATGCAAGCTCCGCGTCAAATTCCTCATTAAGATGCATGCAAAAAACCTTATGTCTGTATTCGCTTTTTATTAAGCTGCATAGCTTATCAAAGCTCATATGAATCAAATTCTTGTGCGGGGCCATAAATATGTCCTGATAAAGATAATCTATTTTATTTGAATAGAGCTTTTCGAGTATTTCTGATGATATATTATTGGAGTCGCCGCTATAGTATATACTTTTTCCATCATAAGTAAGCATATAGCTATAGCAGTATAAGTTGCTCACATGCTCTGCCTTGAAGTACTCAATGGTAACATCCATTTCCGGACTGGTAATACAGTTATTATACTTTAAATCAACCATATTATATAGGTTTTTATCTATGCCCATTTGAGTTAAAAGAGCTTCCAAGCTATGAGAAGCAGGAGTCATTAAAAAAATCTTATGATGAGCTTTATAAAATGAATAAAACACCAGGTCTCCCAATGACCCGACATGGTCCGGGTGCAGATGGGTAATAAGTACATATATATGGCTTATTCCGCTTAATATATCAAACTTCTGCAATCTGGAAAAAGTAGCCCCTCCGCAGTCTATCAAAAGAATGCTCGAGCCGCTCTTTATAAAGGCACTGTTATTCCCTAATCTAGTATTAAATGCACTGCCTGTTCCAATAAAATTCAACATCGTACCAGCTCCTAATACATTGTAACCTGAAAACCTATATAGAAATTATACCAAAAATCCTAATGATAACCAAGTACTATAGAAATTTATTAGACATGAGCCATAGTCACCTGTGCTGTTATAAGACAAATTATACATTCATACAATAATAAAAAACAATGTTTCGGAGGTTGAAAAATGATAGATCAGGAAAATCTGAAAAGTTTCAGTACATGGACCGGCTTTGTAGGAATCATAACCATTATTGGAGGAGCTTTGTCTGCCCTGGTAGGAGTATTTGCATTGATAGTCGGTGCAGTGCCGGGCATTGTAACAATATTTCTTGGCATTAAGCTTCTAAAAGCTAAGAAGTCGGCAAATGAGCTTATAAATATTACTGATACTGAGCAATACAACCAGAACTTAAACGCTCTTGTAAACGAAGTGACAACATATTTCAAGATACAAGGTATTCTGGTAATCATTGGATTGGCATTTGCAGTGTTTGCTATGTTTACCGGAGTATTGGCATCTATTATCGGTATTATGGGGTCTATGTGACTGCTTTAGAAGTATTGCAAGGCTTATAAAGTGTGCCAGCTGTATTTTTATGAATGAAAACACTGAGAATTGTGCTGTATCTATACTCATTGCACAGCTTAACAAATACATTTATACGAGGTATGATATGCTTGGATTTGCATGTATCTGCAAGAGTCTGACTGAAAACGGATGCTTTAAGTCTACAACAGTAAAATATATTTCCAAGCTCTCAAGGGAAGAGCAGCTAAAAAAGCTCAGAGCCATTGCGGTTGATAACCTGTATAACACATATAAAATACTTGAATGGTGCAAAACTAATAATATATTTATGTATAGAATGAGTTCTGACCTTATACCGCTGGCAACCTACTTTAAGGAATGGGAATGGTGGAATGATCCCGATATATTGAAGCAATGCAGCAATATAAAGGCTGCTGCACATGATAACTCAATCAGGCTGAGTATGCACCCTGACCAGTTTTGCGTTCTAAATTCTCATAAACAAGAGGTGGTAGCATCCAGCGTAGAAATTCTGGAGTATCACAATAGGCTGTCCAACCTTACGGGCAATAAGCTGTTAGTGCTGCATGCAGGAAGCTCTGCAGATGGCAAGAGAAAAGCTTCAGAAAGATTTATACATAACTTTCTGAAGCTGGATGAGGATATTAGAAGTAAACTGGCACTGGAAAATGATGATAAAATATATAATGCAGCTGATATCTTATCCATTTGCGAGAAACTGGGTATTCCAATGGTACTGGACTTGCATCATCACAGGTGTAATAATAACGGGGAGGATCTGTATTCATTAAGGACCCGTATAATCAAAACCTGGAACGGTAATCGTCCCAAGCTCCATTTAAGTACAGGAAAGGAGTTCAGGACAGACAGACGCCATGCAGATTTTATTTCTGAAGAAGACTATAAGCTGGCATTGGACTTTGCCGGTAGTGATTTTGATATAATGCTGGAATGCAAGGAAAAGGATATAGCCTTATTAAAGCTCAGAAGCTTAAAAGCAAGTGACTATTCTCAATAAATCACTTGCTTTACGTTTATCCAGCATCTTTGACAAATATATAATCACAATCAGCAATAGAAAGCACATCATTATGAGCTATTTCAAATTCAATATTGCTCATAAGCCTAGTTTTGTTGATTCTTGTACCATTTCTGGAATTTAAGTCCTTCACATAGAACTTGTCGTCTTTGCATATTATTTCTGCATGTATCCTTCCCACTGCTTTGCTGTTGATTACATAATCTACATTACCCTTTAATCTTCCAAGCAGAAAACTGCTTTTGTTAAGAAATATCTTTTCTAAATCATCCTTGCCAATACTCTTCAGATATGGTGTGATTTTCTTCTCTTTGTTAACAATCAATACCGTAGCCGGCTCCCGGCACTCACTTATAACAGCTTTTTCTGTCGGCCTTACGGGCTTTGCCATTGTCTGTCTTTTTGTAATATTTGGCTTGTTGTCAGACAGTGCTCTTCTCCCTTTAAGCAAACCGCCTAAACTAAGCTTCCAGGTCTCCCGCATAATACTTGCAGGAATTTTTACTCCGGCGAACAGCTTTCTAAGCAGCAAAAAATCTACTGCTGCCAATATAATGGCAATACCGAAAATTATGGTTACAATATCTCCGTCTGCAGAATCTTTAGTAAGCAGCTGCAGCATAAGCACTCCAACTGCCAGCAGCAGAATTTGCAGAAGTACTCCAATGACCATTTTATTCTTTATTCCGGCAGAATCATTTCCTTCATTAAATGCTGGTACAGTCTGAGGTTTGATTTCTTGAGCCAATGAATCTTTTCCCCTGCAAACGGATACATTATCGTTTTTTTCGCAAATATTATTTACTGACTCAACATTCTGACTGCTGGAATTTTTCAGCTGTTTTAAAACATCATTCAGCTTTGCCGTCTTAAAGACATCAGAGCGTATGCAATAAAGTATTTTTTGTATATAATTGTCACTATTGTCCTCTTCAAAGCTCACAAGCTCAATTATAAGCTTCAAGACAAAGGCTTTTATGCATTCATCAATATCTGTATCAACTGAAACAGGTAAATATATCAATCCAATATCATACTCCCCCGGATTTATAAAAATATAGTTTTCATCCAGCACAAAGCTATTGTGATTTAAAAGCAGCTTTCTTGTGCATACTACCGTATTCACTATTTTGAATAATATATCGACAAACTGTGCTCCTGTAAGCTTCTTTCTTTTAAGAAATTGTCCGAGAGTTATATGAGATGTTATATCATAATAAGCCTTTATTTCATTATCTGTCTTTCTGACTCCTAAAGGCAGTATATTCCTATATCTGTTTCTTTTTATCATCTCAACCTGATACTCAATAACCTCTTTGTTGTCAAGCCCTACAACCAAATAGCTGCAGGAAGAGTTACTTTCATAACAGGTTTTAAATTCAGCTTGACTTATCTTTAGCATTTTCCCCTCCTGGGTTAATTAATAGTTGATAATATAATTCCTAAAATTATAAAAGGCGTAAAAGCTATACTTTTTTTTGAGTTTTCCTTTTTTACCAATATCATAATCAGCCCTGATAGGCCGCTGATTATTGATGCAGCAAATATAGTTGTTAAAGCTTCTTCAAAGCCTATAAGCAACCCTGTCAAAGCAAATATAATAACATCTCCGATTCCGAGATTTCCCTTGGAAATAAAGAATATCAGCAGAAATAAAGCTGCTGCGGAAAGAAATCCCATAAAGCATGAATATAGGTTAATGTCACTGAAACCAAGGTTCAGAGCAATAGTTATAGTAAATAACACTATGAGGGCTACAGGTATTTGCTTTGTCTTAATGTCTACATAGGATATACCTATCAGTACAGAATATGGAACTAAGGACAACATATCTATATAAAATCCGTTACTTATGCCTTCAAGTATAAATAACGAGCAAAGCCCCGATAATACAGGCACTACCAAATACTCTACTCTGCTTTTAACGCTTTGCTTTAAACCTGCAAAAACATATGCTGCTACTGCTGTTCCTGTAAGTATGCCAGTGGCAGCATGAATATATACATACATTGATTCCCCTCCTGATTATGGCTTGCAAACCTTACAGGGTGTATACCCCTCATCAGCTGCTTTATCTAATCTGATTGGTATCTTACTGCTGTGCAGATGGCGGCATGTTTCCAGATGATACCTGATCCCTGTCCTTGTAATGTATACGATATGTGAGCTTCCGGCGGACAAAAGCTCAAGCCCTTCATCCTTTTCAGTTATTATTCCGTTAACACCACTGACCCAAGCCTTTTCAACATAGGTACTCACAAGAACTATGCTTTTTGCACCTATTATCGGAAAACTCAACTGTACCGGATACTCTGCCTGTATAACAACATCATCCACAGAAATACAGATGCCCTCTGCTTCCAGGCTTCTATAAACGCCCGCCGCATTCTTATAGTTATATTCGAGAGTGCTTTGAGGGAGCTTGACAAGCTTAAGACTGACATTATTTATATCCAAAGCACTGTCTTCCAATAAATCTTTCAGTACACCCGAGGCATAAGCCCTCTCACAGCTGCTCTTCCATCTCCGGAAATCATTAGAAAAGCTTCCGATTAAGCCTTTTACCAATCCCTCTGATGCTATACTATATCCCTTTTGAAGCAGTGTCTCCAGATCAAAATCAGCAGCTCCTCCTAAAAATGAGCTAAGCAGTGATCCTTCATCTACAACTGCTGCATCTAAAGCATCTATTGATAAAGCAAAATCATCTGCAGTATAACTGTCAAAAAACTCTTCTTCATATTCATTTACTAAGGCAAGAGGATAAGAAGAGGCTGCCAGCTGCTTTACTGTTTCGTATACAGCCTTGTCAAGCAGCGAAGAGTAATACGCAAGCTTTCCAAAATACAATACAAGCATGAAAATACACAAAAAAACAGGAAGTGCTATGCATGCTTCTACTGTTAAAGAGCCTTTGAATCTGTTTTTTCTTATGGTTGTTAAGCTTACCATAAAATCACCTAATATCCTGAATAGAAGCTTTTACTGAATACATAGCACCCATTATTCAGGGATTTATAACCAAGCTTATCAAGTCCAAACAAAGGGATAAATATCAGCTTAAGTCTGACTTCCGCCTCAACCTTGATAACCGTACTGCAATTCGTCAAGCTAAATTCAGGATATTTGCTGTTTGTCTTAGTTATCATATTTACCTGAATCAACTGTTGAATTTTCCTGATTGTTTCATCCTCTGATTGCATAAGCAAAAGCAGTCTTAAGTGATCAGAATATCTGAGCTTCACATGGTCCACTCCCGGACATACACTTACATAATCACCATCTATGAGGTAAATCATCTCAAGAGCAGCATCGATTGCGCCTTCCACTAAAGCCCAGCCCAGCCTGGGAAGAGGATGCGGAATTTTGCTTCTGGCAAAATGAGATATGGAGTCTATAGAGAATCTGAGAAACCATATTTTTGATATTACATCACTTATAACAACCAATTCTGAATTGTATATGCTGTTAAATGGCACATCTTTTCCGCTTATTATATACTCAATCTCACCCTTCCTGAAATAATGATCCCTGACTGTTTTTGATGTAAGAAAGGTAAACTTGTCCATGGCATACTCTATTGTATAAAGCTTATCTCTGGCATCTGCAGCAGCATTCCCTATAGCAGCCATCAAGCTCCTGAAATATGCTATTATATTGTCGTTTTCTTTTTCACTTTCCTCTGCACTGATCTTTTGCGTTACTCCTAAACTCTTATATATTTCATTGAGATAATATGCATCTGCATTTTGATTCTGAAATTCTGTTTCCGATAGGAGCATACTTTCTGATATGCTTTTTGAAAGCAGGTTGTTCTTAATATAGTTTAGCTTCTCATTAAAAAGACTTGTCCTATCCGGTTTATGCTCTGGCTCTGAGTTCTGTATTTCAGAAAGCTTTATAAGGTCTATACCCTTATCCCTTAATGAATTTTTGAGATTGCTTATCAATATGTCTATCTGGGATTGAAGCCCACAGATTATAGATACTTTTTCTTCGGTATCCCTCTGAGAATCACTTGCTATTCTGCTTATTTCAGCCTTCAGGTCATCAACCAATGCTTTTGTTTCTCTTATTCTTGCAATTACATCATCTATGTCACCCTTCAGCTCTGCAGATGAAGTAAGCACCTCAGAGAATTCGCTGTTATCAACAGCTTCCAGATTGTTACTCAAAGCAAAGTCCTTCAAGGCTTGGCTGTCATTTTTAAAATCCTCAAGTAGCTTCGGCCCTTCAGCATTAGCAAATGTATCAACAAGGCTCTTTAGTTCTGTCAAGCTGCCGAGTGTGCTTTCCAGCTCGTGTTCCGAAATATTTATCAGATTATCTGCTGCCTGCTTGATCTTATTATTCAGGTTATTGAGCTTACCCTTTATCATTTCCGATTTCTTACGATATGCAGCTGCTTTTTCTGAGTACTCCATTGACTTATCCAGCTTTGCAGCCTTTATTTTATCTATTACGCCTTCTGTTATATTGATTGGAGCCCTGTACTTCATGTATTCAAGTATCTGCTGCTTAATACTGTCCTTTGAAGCAAGATTCTCTACTGGTATAACCTGCAGCTTATGGGGATCCAACTCAAATTGAGTAACTCTGAAGCCATGATGTTTCTCACTCAGATTCAGCATAATATATTTATACAAGTCCTCTTTCATAGAGCCATTTGAATCCGAAACACCAAAAATTCCATACTCATTAATAAGCTCTTTATTATAGGCAGCAAGAACAGATCTGGAAGCTGAGTATAAAGCGCCTTCAACCTTCTGCTCAGCCAGATTTATCCTGATAATATCTATAATAGTACCCGAAAATACTACAACTGACATTACTATAACTGCTAAAAAAACTGTAATGGAACCCTTTACTCTAATAAACATAATAGTTCTTTATTAGTCTCCCTCTGATTTTACTTTTTTAAGTGCTCCCTTGATGTCTATACCATCTTTCAGCCGTTTGGAATACTCAATCAAGAAATCGATGTTTCTGATGAACTCATCGGGTTCTATTGAAAAATTGTCTGAAACACCCCTGACAGTTATGCTGCTTTTTCCGTCAAACCAGGACTTTATAAAGCCAAATGGAATATCAACCTCCTGCACAAGCTCTATTTTCACACTATCCCTGATAAATCCATTATTATATCTTACAGTGTAGTTTGTTACTCCGTGCCTTAACATGCTCTTTTTTACATTTTGCTCCAATATATGTTCTATAAGCTTTATCTTGCTTTCATCATGAGAACTATCAGCTTCAGTAGGGGTTTCAGATGAGGCTTCCGACTGACTTATGCAACCCGATACCTCAGTACTATAAATTTTGAATCTGCTGTATAGTTCAAAACTCCCATCCAGATTATAAAGCTGTCCATTGGTTAAGATTTCTGAATACAGCATTGCGGAGCAGTTTGCAGCTCTTTGCAGCATGACCCTCTGACATATCAGTAAAGTTGAGAATATCAGAGTTATTATTGTAAAGATAATGAAAGTGAATGTTATTGAAGCTTCCACGGTGAAGCTTCCTTTTACTTTTTTCTGCAATAGATAAATCATTGCACCTCCGCATTATAAAAAAAGTCATAGCTATTGAGACGTTGTAGTGCTTGGATCATTGGTTATCTGTTGTATCTGGTCTGATCCAAAGATTGAATCAAGAAGGTTTGCCACAAAAGTATAGATCTGTCTTTTAAACAGCAAAGCAATTCCGATAAGAATAGCAATAATAACAACTATCTCAACTGTACCAAGACCATCCTCTTCTTTTATAAAGCTTTTGATTATTTCCATTCACTTCACCTCCCTTTCTAAAAGCCCCTTAATGACAGCAATGCCGGTGTTGAAACTATAATCAGAATCCCTAAGAGCATCAGCATCATTGGAAGCAAAAGCTTGGTAGACGCTTCTTCTCCCATTCTGCGGGCAATATTCTTCCTGTTATCCCAGCACTCTCTGCTCAAAATCCTCAGTAGATTAACCAGCTCAGAATTACCCTTTTTTAGATTCTGAATAAGCAGTGATATGAACTTTGAAGTTTCAGCCGTTGCACATCTTTGAGCAAAGTGTTCATATGCAAGTATTTCTGGAACACCACTTCTGATTTCTATAATTGTTTTCTTCAATTCTCTATGTAGAGGCGTATCCCGTGAGACCTCATGGGCAATTTTCTCCCATGCATTACTGACATTCAAGCCTGCATTGATAAGAAGTACAAGCTTTGTCAGGAATGCCGGAAGCTCAAACTGTATTTCCCTTCTTCTCTTTTCTACGCTTTTTTTGATTTCATTATCATAAAGCATAAAAACAGCTGCTACTGCAGCAATGACAGTTACTACATAACCTGCTCCCATGCCGGCAGACGTATTGCCGTTCTCCTTCCTCGCGTTCTCCCAGTCAATCATGACTCCTTTAAGATTTTCCAGAGAGCTTGGAAAGATCAGGTATTTTGCTTCATGGATATTATTAATATTTGTCTTTAAGTATCTATCAAGCTCCTGCTTGGCCTTTTCAATCAGCAGGTCTTTTTCAGACTTACTTTTAGGAATTATGGAAGCTACAAATTGCTTGTTTAACTCTGCATTTCCTCTTTTTATGGAGGCAGTCAATATTGCTTTTACAGGACTCTGTCCTTTGTCCGGAGCAGATACATTTCCATCAGCTTTAATGTATCTGCTGTCATTGCTTGTCCATTCTATTACCACTCCAAGATGCTTCAGCCTTTCATAGGATGGCTTCAGATTCAATGCATAAACTGTATTTTCCAGGCTTATATTCCTGCCCTTTATCAAATCCTCGGAAAGCAAATCATAAGCCTTCCGTACTGCATCTGTATCCAGCTCCGGAAGCTGCTCCTTAAGTATTATCCGGTATGATATACTTTGGCTCACTCCATCTGATTTTAAGGTTGCCCGCGCATCAAGTATAGAATCTCCCATGCCGAAGCCCGGCCTTTCCACCTTGTTGCCGATGATAACAGGAACTATCTTTCCTGCCCTCTCAGAGTGCTCCTGAAGCCATGATACAGTTCCGAATGCCAGAATGAGTATAACTAGCAGTATTGCTGTGCAAATCTTATTTGCCGTGTTTATTTTCATCATATACTCAGCTTTGCCGGAACCATACAGCTCAGCCAGATTCTTCTTCACCCTGAGGTCATAATTTGTGTTAAATCTGTATCCACTGATATCAATCAATGCAAGACCGATGGATAACACTGCCTTAAGGGGATATAGCTTCTTGTCCAGTTTGGCGGTTTCTTTAAGATAGTGCTTGTTATATCTAAAGAAAATATAAGCTAGACACATAAGCATAACAAGTAAAAATATTACTCTCAACATTTCAAACCTCTATGTTCATTATTTTTCCGGAAATAAAATGTGCTGCCAAAAATAGCAGAATAGCTATAGTCATCGATAATCTGCCCTGCAGGGTGGTGTATACGGGAGATATAAAATCCGATGAGCTTGATGTAATCAGCGCAACTAAAGCGAAAGGCAGTATACTGAGAACTTTTTGCTCAAATCTTCTTTGTATTATTAAGCTGTCTATTTCTTGCTTAAGGTATATCTTATCGTTGATTATATCTGTGGAGCTTTTGATTACCTGTACCAAATCACCGCCTGTTCTCTTGCAGGCCTGGAATACATTAACAAAACTCTTTATGTCCTCCAACTGAGAGCGATTGGCAAGGTCCTCCAGGGCAGCTTCAATCGTATCATTCATTTCCAGTCTGAGAGAGATATTTTCCAATTCTCTGATAATACAGCAATCCGGATCTGAATATTGTATCTTTAGATCAGCAAGGGCATCCTTAAAGGAGCCTTCTACAGACTTCCCTGCCATAAGTGAAGAAGCTACAGAGCTCAGCATGTCTTTAAACTGCATGTTAAGCTCTGCTTTTCTTTTTCTTATTATCTCTACTGTCTTTTGGCCCGGATACAAAAATCCCAAGGGCATAAGCAATATGGAGACTATTATGCTGCGATAGAAAACATATCCCCCAACAGCTATAACAGCAGAGGCTGCCAAACCATAGATAATTTTATCTCTAAGGCACATATTGTACTTGTCATATATAATTCTGCCATCCTTCACCTGACGCCTTGCCTCTGGTTTATAGGGCTTTTTATCTTTCGAAGAAACTTTTATGTGCTGGCTTCTATCTCTGGAAATGAGTATAATAATGGCAGCTCCTGCCATTACTATTACGCCTATAGTTATAATCAAAAACTTACTTTCCATTGCTACAACTCCATTTTCATACCTGCCATACTCAGTTTATGGGTATTATACAGCTTGCTGCCCGACCTTACCAGACTGCCGGCTATTCTTCCATTTTCATCAGTATTTTGCTCTTGGAAGCTGAACAAAGTATTCAATACTATCTGCCCTTTTTCACAGCCAACAACCTCTGAAATTTCCACGACACGCCTGGATTTATCCCTTAACCTGGAAATATGTATAATAATATCAAGAGCAGAAGCTATTTGCTTTCTTATGGATTCAAGAGGTATTGAAGCTGCGCTTAACACCATTGTTTCCAGTCTGCTCAGCATATCCGAAGTAGAATTTGCATGTCCCGTCGAGAGAGAGCCGTCATGTCCAGTATTCATTGCCTGCAGCATATCCAGAGCCTCCTGCCCGCGCACTTCACCGACAATAATCCTCTCAGGGCGCATTCTTAGAGAACATTTTATGAGGTCTCTTATGGTAATCTCACCCTTGCCCTCTGTGTTGCTGTTTCTGGTCTCGAGCTTGACAATGTTATCTATTCCTTGTATCTGAAGCTCTGCAGAGTCTTCTATGGTTATTATTCTTTCATCCTTGCCAATAAAATTAGATAAGGCATTAAGAAAAGTAGTTTTGCCCGAGCCGGTCCCACCACAAATGAAAATGTTATATTTGGCCTTTACCAGCTTTTCTAGTACAGCTGCAGCATCAGCATCTATTGTTTCCCATTCTATAAGATCCTCCATAAGAATAGGCTTCTCCGGAAACCTTCTTATTGTTAAAATTGGTCCGCATAAAGATATCGGCGGAAGCACAACACTGACCCTTGACCCGTCATCAAGCCTGGCGTCTACCATTGGCGATGCTTCATTCACAGTTCTGTTAACCTTTGCAACAATAGTCTGAATGACATCCTCAAGCCTTCTGCTGTCTTCAAATTCCAGAGGCAGCTTTTTTATATATCCGTCTTTTTCAACAAATATATTTTTATGTCCATTTACCATTATTTCCGTAATGGAAGCATCGTCTATCAAAGGCTGCAGCACATCCAGCCTGCGGATATTGTTATACAGCTGCTTAATCAGCTTTTGCTTTTCCGTGAGACTGAACATGTTCTGCTTGTCATTTTCAAATACCAGCTGTGCTATAACATCCCTGATCTCTACATCAGACATGTTATGGCCCGAGTCCATTCTCTCAATGACTGATTCCTTTACCTTTTGTGTAAGTTCACTAATACCTTTTTTATCCATATGCTAATCCAGCCTGCTTACATATTATTTATTCTGGTAAAAATTTTTTCAACATGATAGCCGAAACCACTGCTAAAATTAAGTTCGAGCTTATCCTCCCTTTCAAAAACAAGGTCAGAAAAAAAAGGCAGAACAATTTCAGCATCCTCATATCTGTCATTGGCTTTACTTTTGTTGATTATGCTCAGAGATTTGCCGATAATCCTGTCATGATATTCATTTCCTATTGATAAAAGAGCGTGCTTGAAAAGCTTTTGCTTTTGCTTTGAAATGTTATCATCCGCGTGGACTAATACTATCCTGTTACAGACATCAAGCACCTCAATGGTCTTTAGATCAATCACGGATGGAAGATCAACAAATATAAAATCATAATCATCTGATTGACTTATGGCAAAAATAAGCTGTGTTATTTCCTCTGTACTGACTTCAAGCATATCAAAGGCGCTGCCGGCAGCTCCTATAAAATGCACGCCGCTGCTTGAATCCACAGTCCTCATTCCTGCAAGCTTATTCTGCAGCTTAGGATCCTGTTCCTTTATGTAATAGCACAGCTCTGTAATGGTTCTGGATTTTGAACAGTCAAAAAAAGCCTGTGTAGACTGTATATATTCAAGATTCAGGTACAGCGTCTTGTATCTGCTGTCAGCACTTATCATCGAAAGTCCGACAGCTATGCTGGTCTTTCCTGAACCACCTGTAGGGGAATATACTGCTATCAGCTTTACTTTTTTTTCGCTGCCTATTGTATGAGAACGCCTGTCTCCATGATTTGAATATGCTTCAAGCAGATCAGAAACAATATCCTCACCGCTGCGATACTTGTTTATATATCTCAGCTTTTTGTCCTCAGAAATACTATTATGATCTGATAATACTAATACAGTATTTATGCCGTACTTAAATATTTCATCTGACAGCAGACTTTCTTCCAGAAGTAATACTTCAGGAGATTTTTCTCTTCTGTCAAGATAATCCAATAGTTTGTCATACTCAGTAAAGAAAACAGAATTGAATTTATATTCATAGTCTGCATTGATAAACTCCGCAAATGCATTGATGTAATTTTTATCGACATCTGCTACAATAATAGACATTTTTGCCATGATATCAACACCAATCTGTTAAATTTTACAAAATAATTATATAACAATTTGCTGACTAATGCAATATATAATTACCTTTATGGCAATAAAAAACATTACAGGCAATGTATGCCATAATACTCTCCGATAATAGTTATTACAGTGCCTACTGCTATTGCATATGAGAATCTGAGCTTGCTTCCGTCTTTCTTAACTCCAAAATCCGTATAAGGCTGTATCGACAATGTAACAAGACAGAGCTTTAGATACATCACCAGATGCTTAAATCTCTGTTTTGCATTTTTCCTGAATATCATTATAAGCAATGCAATAATCCCCCCGGAAATGAACACAACTGGAAGTATCTTTAGAATTAGAGGATATCCTGCAATTGCACCTAATGCCGACAAAAGCTTTATATCACCTGCACCGAGCATCCTTAACACAAACAGCACGAAAAGCAGTATAACAGGCAGAACTGCGCCTGCCAAAGAAGCTCTGATTCCGCCAAATCCAAATAATACAGTATTAGTGGCAAAACCTACAAGTAAAAACGATATTACAATCTGATTTTTAATTTTATATGTCAATGCATCACTAACCACGGATATACAAAGTAAAAACAGTATTTCCACAAGTATTATGCTATTCATTGTAAATCACTCCATATGAACATAGTAACTATACATTTCGTCACAGGCTTTATTTTTCCTCTGTGCTATGGAAATATTAGTCAATGCGCTGCTTAGCTAACTTGCCCTCTGATATTTAATCAAGCATGATTGATACATGTAACGTTGCTTGGACTTGCACATAGTATGTTATTAGAAAAAAATATGACTTACATTTAAAAAGGAGGTGCTCTAATGAGCTACGGATGTGGAGGTGCTTGTACCGGACCTGTCTCGCCGCTGGGAGGCTTTTGTGGATTCGGTAATAATTGGTGGATATGGATCATACTCTTCTTTCTACTTTTCTTTAACAATAAAGGCGGCTGCGGCGGATTCTTCGGAAACAACAGCTGGATATGGATATTGCTTCTGATAATTCTATTTTTACCGGGAAATAACTGCTTTGGCAACTTGTTCAACTTCAAATGCTAAAAAGAACCCTCAAGCACTGTAAGCTTGAGGGTTTCTTCTTAATAGCCCGCCAATAAAATCTCTGCTATAACAGGACATTCCAGATGATAATTAGCATCCTTGCCCATTATTTTACCTCCGGTAACTATGTGAGTCTTTGAGCCGTAGCTTGTAACAGATAAGCTTGAGGCATCCTTGAAGACTATAGTCATCATACTGCCTGCAAGCATTTCTATATGCATGCCGTCATCTATTCTGGCCGTGTTATATGCTTTGACTATCACTTCAAATTCTTCAGCCGTGAATTCTTTTATTTTCACTCCTTCTATAGAATGCAGTTCGATTTTTTCAATATCCGATGACCTAATCTCAACAAGAGGGTTGCTTGTAGAGTATACAATAATCACGGATACAACTGCAGCAATAATCAACATCGTAATTATTACCTTTTTCATTTTTAACATCCTTTCAAAATTGGTTTACTTATTAGACTATCAGAATAATGGTTTGTTCCAGAAAATATGAGGAATATTATGACAGAAAAGACAAAGGACTCAAAAGAGCCCTAATTGCAAAATCCTGTTCAATATTATCGAAAAAATAACCATACCGATAAGTGCAAAGGGATAAGTAGCACCATATCCCGAAGCAACCTCATCACTTCCGGTAGAATCAATAGCAGCACCCAAACCCGGAGTACTTGTCATTCCGCCGCAAATAGCCCCTGCCAGCAGTATCCAATTCATTTTAAATACATATCTTCCTACAGCAAACCCAACCATTATGGCAAATAATCCATCCATAAATGAAACTAAAGCAAGAACGGCACCATTTCCCGAGAGAGAACTTACTGCTTCATATCCATACCTCAGTCCTACAACTGCCAGAAAAACAGCTATAGCCATGTCCTTTATAGCACCAAGCACCCTTGGCTCTATTCTAAAGTCAATAAAGCCTATTCTGCCAATATAGCCCAGCAGCAAACTTACAATCAGTACTCCTCCTGTGGATCCAAGCTTTATGGACCCAATGAATGTTCCCAGATAAAAGTTAAGTGAACCTAATATATAGCCCATCACACATACTATTGAAAACCCTATTATGTCTATTCCTGATTTATTGTTGTAGGCAGGCTCAGCATCTTTACCTGTTTTCATTTCAATAATATAGTTTTTTTTCTCTTTTTCTATATCTATTCTGAACAAAAAAGGCAAAAGCTGCATTGCCAGTATTACAACTATGACTCCAGGCGCATAGGCAACAGCATAGCCGTAGCCTATCTGTGCTTCGGCAGCTCCTCCAAGCTCTGCTGCTGTTTCTATAGCAGCAGCAAGCCCCGGTGAGCTGGTCAATGCACCTGTATACACTCCGGCAGCGGTATGAGAATCCAAACCGTTAAAAATATGGTAGGATGAATATATTCCCAATGCTCCTGTCAGTGTTATTATGACACCCAATACTATAAACTTTATACCGTATTTTTTTATAATCCTTCCTATATCTCTCGAAGCCAGCAATCCAACAGAAGCAACAAACAGTATCAAAGCAAAATCAAATATGCTTTTGGGCACCATACCTTCCTTCAGTATATTTGCTGCAAATACCGGAGTATCTTCTGCATTTATATACGGAAGTGCATACTTGCTATATACAAACCAGCCTAATACCAGACCTGTAAACAATCCTCCTGAAGCACCCAGCTCAAATCTGCCCAATCTGATTTTGCCTATAATTGCACCTGCTGCAATAGCTGTAAAAATCAACACAAACGGATTTGTAATGAAACCAGCATAATCAAAAAGCATATTCATCCCCCTGCACACAATATTAACAAGCTAAATATATAATATCAGATTTATGCTTTATGTGTAATATTATTCTTGATTTCTCAGCAAACCTGCTTTATGAGCTATAAATCAGCACACAAAAAGCACTGTAAGAATTGCCAGTGCTTTAATAACCAATGGTGCGCCCAGAGGGATTCGAACCCCCGACCAACTGATTCTAGCAAGTACAATTCACTTAAATATACCCACCGCCAAACACATTCATTTTCCTACATTCTTTATCATGCATAAGTTATACAGATACATCATTTTTCATAGTTTTTTATCGGCGTAGTAGTACGGTAGTAGTAAACATATATATGCGCCATCTATAAAGTTTTGAGCCCATTCCTTAAACATCCTTATGTTTAAAATACTCACTAAGCTCATTGATAGCTAAACTTATACAATTTATTCTAATATTAGTTTTGATAACTCTCTAATAGTACCTATCTTTTTTTCAAACATTAAATCCCACATATCAAGGCACCTATTTTTTAAATTATTATCATCTTGTGACTGATCATAAAGATTAGCTATCAATTGTGATAATTTTGGTGCAATGCCACCATGAAAAACTCCCATTTTCTCAATTTCATCATTACTACTGTTGCATATATTTATACATGCGTGAAATATTATGTCCTTATAACATAATATTGAAGTCTTTATTCTACTTATGAATTCAAAAAAAGCATAAAGGTTATTAAGTATCATTTTTGAGGTAGATAGTTCAAGTAAGAATTCTAAATCACCTTCCTCATCTAGTAAGTCATTATAAAATAATCTGCCTACTTGTCGTGTAATCTCACGATCCTCATCGTTTTTTAGGGCTGTAATAATTCTCTTGCATCTCTCCTTGTTTTGCTTGTATCCAGATAAGTTAATTGCTATATCTATAATTGCTCTTTTTTGTGTTATACTTCCTCTTATACATTCATCTAATTCTGACTCAAATGCACCATATAAAATATACATATTGGCAATATGTCGACAGCCAACCTGGCAAACTTCATTAATACTACATTTGTACATTCTCTTAATAATCTTCTCAATATCATCTTTAAACTCATCATATAATAGATAGTATAGCTCGTATGCTTCTCGGCAAGCCGATATTCTTTCATCAGATGAGCAAACCTTCAGAAACCACTTTGTAGCATTTTCTTTATCAATATTATATGATGGTACAATACATCTTACTGATGCCATTCTTACTTCATCATAAGTACTATTAGCAAATAACTCAATTACATTGCTAAAAATGCTATATCTATCACGGTCATCCCATAGAAGATTAGCAATTGCAATTGCTAATTTACCTTGTAAACTATTGTAAAAGTTTGAGTATAGTCTATTAAAAGAGTCTTCATTTTCTATCTCACTAGAGATATCCTTATCTATCGATTGACATGCCTCAGATGCGATGTCAGAAATTTTTTGTAATATATCATAATCCCATTGCTCAACTGATCGTTTCTCCAGTATCCGACATATAGCTGATATTATTACCTCATCCTTGGAGTTAAGATATCTTCTTATTATTTGCTGTGCCATATCAAAGGGAACAGGTATCCAATCTTCATTCCTATTCGACTCTACTTCAGGCTTGTTTAGTGAAACAGCTCCTAAAATTGAATCTACATATTTTTCGCTAACATCAGATTCAAATTGCAAAATTAACTTAGCAAATCTTACAGGATTTGCTCTAGCAGCATTAGATAATGTACGAGCAAACTGCTCAATCGAAGATTCTAGTACCATATTTTTTTTATAAATTCGCATGGTATTTGCATGCAAAGGTACATCATTATTTTTAACTATTTGTAACCACTGCGAATCACTAATTTTATCCCAATTATTGTCAATTGTTGAAATTACTGTACCTCCAAAACTTTTATGCTTACAATGCAAAAATTGTTCCGGCTTGTAGTTAGAAAATTTTCTATTCAGAATACCAATCAATTCAATTGATTTTTTTGTTAGCCTTTTTCTGTCCATAGCACTTAATAAGAAGTATTGTACTTCACCCCAATAATGCCAAAATACAAAATGTCGCTCTTCTCCTTTATTTTTCTTAAATTGTGCCATATTATAATCATACCTATTATGAGCATAATACAGTTGTTCAGGTTCCTTAAAATAGTATAGTTCTTTCTCTAGCTGAACAAACAAATCCTTGCTGCAATTCTGTGAGTGCGTTTGTATAATTGCTTTCGCTAATTCTAATTTGTCTTTTTCACTTGTCTCATCAAAGCATCTAAATGCTAAATTATCTAATAACCAACTAATTACATAATCAGGCCTTGGCAACCACCTTAAGATATGTAAAAGCAATTCATTAATTATTAGAGAAGTACTCCTCCTATAATTTTCATATAGTTTTATAAACAGTTCTGGACTATTTTCTGCTAAAACAGCGCCTGTGTGCTTTATTAACAAAATACTGATATACTCAATACTCATTCCAGCTCTATAGTATACTCTTGCCTGACTCCAATTTTCTAGTTTTTTATCATAAATTTCAGTTATGTCCTTTGTATATTTTTCTATGCAGGGCATTAATAAGGACCATGTCTCAATGGGCTTATCTTTCGCTAATCTGTTAAAAAAGTCACCATGCTCATCACAATGAAAAGTAACCTTATTAATACGTTCTGAAAACTCTTCATTAATCTCTAAAATAGTGTGAACAAGCTTCAATGCACGAAGTGTATTTTTACCCGCTAACTCATCTAAATTTATAAAGCTTTGTATAATCCCTTTTCGAATTAGATTAAGCCTGAGTTCAAACATTATATCTGAATCATCTGAAAGACGCCCATTTAAACATGAATACAATTTATAATTTAACTCATCATTATCTGATATATGTTTTGATAGCATATGAGAGACTTGGTCAGGTATCTGCTTCGCAACTGACCGCAAAAGAGAAAAAGCTAGGTCTTTATCTTTAATACTAACGCTATTGAGCCATTTATCAATGTGGCCTGATTTTATCAATATATTAATATACTGGTTATGCCCCATAAGAACAGCTTCATAAAAATGTTCGAACCAAAATTCACTATCTATATACTCCAATACAAATTTCTCAACTTCTTTTGTTATATTCTCTAGTTGACCTAAAACCGTAAGCACCATATGCTTATAATAGAACCTTACATCGTTTGAACTTAACACCATTTGCGCACAATTAATATAATCACTAGTTGATTCTTCCAATAACATCTGTAACATTAACTGAATCTGATATCTACGCGTAGGTGTCTGCTTTTCTTTATTACCTATCCAATAGTCTAGCGGTCGCCCTTCAAAATATGAATCAAGCATACTTTCAGCAAGAAAATAATCTAAATAGCTTTGATGGCTAAATTCTACTAGTCTATCATGCTCATGCAATAGTCCATATGAACGCAAAGCATTAATTGCAGGCTGTGAACATCTATCTACTATCCGCAATGGGATAACAGCTATTTCTTTCATATTTAAGTGCTCGACTAGAACGTTTTTTACTTCTACAACCTCTACATCAGTAGCGATTTTCAACCTCACTATTTCCTCACGTAATTGTCTCCACCATGTCTGTATTAAATCAGAGAAAGTATTAAATTGACTTAAACGATTGTCATAATTAAGTTTAGTCCAAATACTTAGGTTCCTAGGAACTCTAAGTAAGGTCTTCTTTTTATCACTGTATTCTTCATATTCGCTTCCTATTATTGATAACACTGTTTTCTCATCTAAGAGTGATATAGGTATTTTCTCCCAGGAAATGTCCTTATCCTGTTTTTTACTAGCTTCAAAAAGTGATGCAATCAATGAATCATTTTCCAAATCATAAGTTCTACATGCAAAAACCAAACATATAGGATTTTCTCTATCTGAGTTAATTCTAATCACTTGATTAATAATCTCTTTACAAGGCGGCCAAGCTGCACTCGAATGATAGTTTGTCCAGCGCAGTGCGTCTAATTGGTCAATCAATAAAACACATAAATTATCTGGCGATATTGCTGCTAGGCAATGTACAGGTGATGCAGGCAAACCCAGATCTTCTCCATATTTTTCAGCATTATTTGATGGCATATGTCTATCAAGCCTTATTGATAAAAATGGTATTTTCTTATTGTCTAGCTCTTTTGCTAGCTCATAAATACAACCACTTTTACCACTCCCGGCTTCCCCATGAATTATTATTGATGTACCTTTCAAAATTCTCTTTAAACATTCTTTTGTCTCAATTCTTGGTAAAACTTCTTCTCCTATAAGACAAAATGAAGAAAAATACTCATCGTTAAGCTCAATAAATCTTGGAATAATTCTGTCATTCTTGCTTAGTTCTCTAAATTTAAACCCTTGCCTATATAGATAATCTATAACCTCTGATGCATAAATTTTATCACCCATTCTATTATTATCTACAGCGTAATCAGCAAGTAATGCAATAAGAGCCTCAGGGTTGCCTGTAAATAAATAACCTGCTTTATTGACTAGGTCTCCTTTTGAAAGACTATCGTCTTGAAACTGACTAACTTCTATTCGTCTTAGATAGTTATATGCAATCGCTCTTTCAGTAGCATTCTCACTAGATAAGTTCAACGCATTACAAAAGATGCTAAAATTTTTTTTAACAGCTTCACCTTTTAATTGGTATTTATAAAATTTCTCAGGATCACCATCATTATTTTTTGCCCTTGAGCATAACTCTCTAAGCATGTTAGCAGACACAGCAGAAACAAACCTAAAATGACAGCTCTTGTTCATTTCTAATTGACTTTTTACCTTTTCGAGTATCTCTTTATGCATTAAGTCACTAACACTCCAGTATTCTTTATGAGAATTTCTTGATTTACACTGCTGAGCTTCAAAGTGACCATCTTTATACTCAACCCACAAATCAACCCCATATTCTTCATCTCCTGTAGCTTCGACTATTAGTGATCTTATTTCTTCATTTATTAGGCTAAGTAGCTGTTTTGCTACCCATAGCCCTTCATATCTATTCCCTATTTTTTCCGCTCTGCCACCCGGTTCAGGCATATTATCACCTCCAAACAGTAATAATCGTGCTTTTATATACGAAATCAAATCAACATTATTTTGATAATTGTAATAATCTTTGGTCAAGTAAATCAAAGAGAAAGTCTGTGGGATCAGAGCCACCATCTTTCATTCTCAACATATCATAAATACCTGACTCATCAATATTAAGTATAATCTTTCCACTTTCTTTTAAAACTCCATCAGCAGCTTTTATTGCGTTAGAAGAAGCTCCACTCCTAGAAATAATAATCGCTACATTTCTCAGGGCTTTAGCAAAAAGATATTTTTCGGTTGTATAAATCTGACTTTGGGTAATCTTTTCACTATAGTTTTTGAACTCAAATAACAAATACCTTGATTTAAAATCATTAATAAAAATTGACCATATGCCATCCGTACCTTTTATTCTGCATATCAGATCAAATCTATGTAACCCATCATCAGTTCGATTTTGTCGATGCCACCCATCTAGTGAACTCTCAAATAGATACTTTAGGATATCAGTACACTTTCTCTCATACTCTGCAAACGCTCTTTTCCCAGGTTTGATACGTTGTAGTTCATTATATAGCGATTCTCCTTTATCAAATACTGTATCTATATGATATGTAGTCCTGTTTACCCTGCCAGAGAGTTGACCCCTAAATACCTGATCAAAATCAAAAAAGACTCCTTTTACATCTTTTTCGTTATCACTTTTTATTCCAAGTAACTCTATTAATTCATTCTTAACTTCTGGCAATTGATTCGATAAGTACAACAAGTTTTCTATATCAATAATACTTACACCATAGTCAATTTCAAAAGATTGCTTATAATAATCATCTAGTTTAGCTGATACGATTAATACCGAATTAGAAATATTGAAAATAAATGAATTCTTACGCAATTTCTCTAGTGCTATCTCGATTAGTCTGTATATAGCATAATAAAAGTACACAGTGTAGCCGCCTAAAAGTGCAGAGTTAAAAAGCTAAAAAAGACACTTGCCAACAAACCAAATAACCCTTATCGTTGAATTTGCGAGAAAACAGCGAGGG
>JBMORW010000032.1:0-84867 GCA_049322695.1 Bacillota bacterium
CAGCAAGCTGGCAGTAGATAATGTGAACATTACAGTTGAACGGGGTGAGGTTTTTGGGCTGCTGGGTGCAAACGGTGCAGGAAAGAGTACAACCATCGAATGCATTCTGGGAACAAAGAATTTTGACAGCGGGTATGTCAGAGTACTGGGAATCAACCCTATGGAAAAGCGCAAGGAATTATATGAAAAGGTGGGGGTGCAATTTCAAGAATCAAATTATCAGGACAGAATAACTGTAAAGGAGCTTTGTGAGGTTACTCATTCACTTTACAGAAAACCTGCAGATTATATGGAGCTGCTTTATCAGTTTGATCTTGGTGATAAGACCAGAAGTCCTGTTAATGAGCTCTCAGGAGGTCAAAAACAGAGACTGTTCATAGTACTGGCATTAATTCCAAACCCTGAGCTGGTTTTTCTGGATGAGCTTACCGCCGGCTTGGATGCAAGAGCCAGAAGAGATGTATGGAAGCATCTGACCAACTTGAAAGCAAAAGGCTTATCAATATTCTTAACCTCTCACTATATGGATGAAGTTGAAGCTCTATGCGATAAAATAAGTATAATGAAAAAAGGAAAAATCATTTTTGACGGAACTGTAAAGGAAGCTATAAAAAGCAGCCCCTATGACAAACTGGAGGATGCTTATCTATGGTATACAGATGAGGAGGGGATGATAAATGAAAGCATTTAGTACTATGGTAAAAACCGAGCTGAAGCTGTCTTTAAGAGGCATGGATATGTTGATTTTTGCAGTTGCAATGCCCGTAATAGTTGTTATTATTTTGGGAATAATCTTCGGGAGCAAGCCTGCATTTGAAGGGGCAGCTTATACCTTTCTTGAGCAATCCTTTGGTGCTGTTGCATCAATAGGCATATGTGCTGCGGGGGTTATGGGCTTGCCCCTCGCAGTTGCTGACTACAGACATAAAAAAATACTTAAGCGCTATAAAGTTACACCCGTTAGTCCTTCTATGATACTGCTGGCACAGATAACTGTAAATGCAATTCAATCTGCAGCATCACTTGTTCTTGTGTATTTTGCTTCGTCAATATTCTTTGGATACAGAATGAATGGGTCGCTGGCTGCTTTTTTAGGAGCATATTTGCTTGTAATGCTGAGTATTTACAGTATAGGAATGATGGTTGCAGGAGTAGCACCAAATATCAAAGCGGCCAATATTTTATGCGTCATAATATATTTTCCCATGCTGATATTTTCCGGAGCAACCTTGCCTTACGAGGTTATGCCGCCTGTGCTGCAAAGAATTGCTGACGTAATGCCCCTTACGCAGGGAATAAAGCTGCTGAAAGGTACCTCACTGGGTCTGCCGGTTGGTGATATACTTATACCCATAGCTTTTATGTTGATTCTGGCAGCTTTCTGCATAGGGCTTTCCGTTAAATTTTTCCGATGGGAATAACCCATTAGAGGTCCTAGCCCCGGGTAAATGAAGACAAGGGCAAGTTAAAAGAGAAATCATGCTGCATAAGAGGAATGAAGCCTGCTTCATTCCTCAAAACAAACAGACTTCTGTTCTATGCCCCATTCCTTAAGCTTGCCTTTATAGCCTATCCAAACTATAGTGTTCTTGGGAATCAGATCAAATAACTCTTCAACATCTGAGTTTATCATGCGGATGCAGCCGTGGGAGGCATTTGTTCCTATGGAGTAGGGCTTGTTATTGCCATGGATTCCATAGCTTCCCCCGCCCTTTATTGAAAGTCCCATCCACCTGTATCCAAGAGGATTTTTGGGAGATCCGCCTTTTACCGGGGAGGCGTAGCCGCCTCCGCCCCAAGCAGGATTCTTTGCCTTTATGACTATTGTAAACTTTCCGGTAGGTGTTGTATCAGGGTTTTTACCTATGGCTACCGGGTATTTCTTAATGACCTTATTTCTCTTATATAAGGTTAATATACGAGAAGATTTGTTTATAACTATCCATAAATCATTTGTAGGTGGAGTTTCTACAATATCTTCAGCTTCATAGGCTTTTTTTATTGCAGCAGCTTCCAGCACTCTCATATCAAGCTCTGTCAGCTTACCGCTTACTGCTTCATTAATGCTGCTTTGGAATCTTATGATGGCATTTCTTAGATTAAGCTTTTTATCCTTACTTTCATTTTTCAAAAAGCCTAGCTTTTTAAGTATAACTGCATGATTCAAGTCATAGTATGTCATTTTGACCACTTTCATATTGTCAAGAATATCAGCAGGTATTTTCTTAGTGTTTCTGCTATATTTCTTCATCATTTTAATATAATCTTTTTCTGTGAACTCGGAAACATAGGATGAAATCTGCTCCGAGATACTTGGTAGAAAAGCTGCCGAAATCTCTTTGAGCGCTTCGGCTGCGTCAGGAGGGAGAGAATCATTACCTGTAATGACAGAACATAATGGAGTCAATAGGATAAAAAATGCAAGTACTATGAGCTTAAGGACTTTCATAAGAATATCCTCTCTTTTCTGTCTGATGAAGTGATGGCGGTTATGATAATTTTCAAGACATAATATCATATGATTATTAGGAAATGTCCAATGCACTTTTTGACTTTTAAAGCAGCTATGAATAGATGACGAGGAACGGCAAAATGAGTATTGACCTGATACAGACACCAGAATACTTTTTTATATGGAAGCAGCTGTACTGATTGATTGGCTGTTCATCAAGTGATTGTCATGTCTGCATGGAGTTAGGGAGGAAATATGATGATTAAAAACGGTGCAAAATGCCTGTAACTGTGCACTTTATGTTAATAAATATTACGAGGGTGAATTTTTCACCTTCTTATTTTTATTCACCTTTAGGTTAATTGAGGTGGACTTGCAATACCCTTAAAATAAAAGTATGCCGGTAGGCTGCTTATGATACGGGGGTATGGTTGTGAATAACATTAATCAAAAGATAATAAATTCTGCAATAAAAAAATGCTTCTTCGATGAGTATAAAAGTTATGGGTTTTTGTTCAGAAGCAGTATAGATGCAATATTTATCTTTAGTATGGATTATAACCATAAACCTATTAAACTGGTTGAGGTTAATGACTCAGCCTGCAGAACACTCGGATATGAAAAAAGCGAGCTTATAAATCTATCCATTTCGGACATTGATGGAGGACCTGTTACAGGTCATACAGATACATACGAGTATTCATTTGAAAATCTGAATCATGTTATTTTTGACAGATATCTTAAATCAAAATGTGGAGTTAAGATTCCTTATGAAATAAGCATGCATTATTCAAGCTTCAACGGTAAATGGTACGGATTAGCTATAGGAAGAAATCTTACATCGCGTATGTGCAATCTTTCGAAAAACTCCAAGGGTGAGGAAATATATAAGAATATTGTAGAATTGTCTCCTGATGCAATACTGATATATTGCGATGAAAAGATTGTATATTCTAATGCTTCTGCTGTGAGGCTTTTGAATTTAGCAGAGACTGATGAAATAGTCGGAGAGTCATATCTGAAATTCATTGACGGCAGTATGCACGAGCCTATCAAAAGACAGCTGGAGCTGGTGATAAACCACAAAACAACCATAAGCACCCTGGAAAAGAGATTGAAGCTAAGCAGCGGAAATGAAGTGGATGTGAATATTGCAGCTTCTTATATACAGTATGATGAAAACCCCGCAGTACAGATTGTTATTCGTGATATAACAGAGAGTAAATGGAACAGGCTCATGGTTGATTATATGAAGTATTATGATACTTTGACGGGTTTAATTAACAGAACTCTGTTTATTGAAGAGATTGTTAAGAAAATCAGCATTAGTACCAGTAATGGCAGATTTGCAGTCATATATATTGATATTGATCAGTTCAAGCTTATAAACGATACTATAGGCCACAAGGCAGGGGATATGATACTGGTTGAGTTCTCCAAAAGGCTTTGTAAGGTAATAGAAAACAAAGGTGTTGCAGCCAGAACTGGCGGAGATGAGTTCGGATTAATCATCAACAGCTATAATGATAAAAAAGAAATAGAGAATCTTATACTTGCTTTGACAGAACAGATGAAACAGCCCTTCTTTACTGAAGAATATGAGTTGTACATCAATATCAGTATGGGAGTAAGCCTGTATCCTGAAAACGGATGCAATGCCGATAAGATAATCAAGAACGCGGATATTGCAATGTACAGGGCAAAGGGCTTGGGTGGAAACACATATCAGTTTTATGTAAGCAGCATGAGTACAAAGACAGATAATTATGTCAAGCTTTCATCTAACCTGAAAAAATCAATAGAGAGAAATGAGCTTGTACTGCATTTTCAACCACAATACAATATTTCTACAGGCAGAATAGAGGGGGCGGAGGCACTTGTCAGATGGCAGCACCCCGTGTTGGGTCTTGTTCCTCCATCGGAGTTCATCAGTATCGCCGAGGATAGCGGCTTCATACATCATTTGGGGGAGTGGGTGATTCGCAATGCCTGTAAATACTCGAAACAATGGAATAAAGACGGGCTGCCAAGCTTCAGGGTGGCAGTGAATATATCGACAAAGCAATTCCTAAAGAGCGACCTCTTTGAAGCTATTTGCAATATTTTAGATGAAACAGGTTTTAATCCGTCAAACTTAGAACTGGAAATAACGGAAAGCTCTTTTATCAATAATGTGGAGCATGTCAATTCAACTCTGAACAAGCTGAGAAGCCTCGGCATCAAGATAGCCATGGATGACTTCGGTACGGGTTACTCATCTTTGAGCTGTCTGAAAAAAATCAACATTGACATACTGAAGGTAGATAAGTCCTTTATTAATGATATGACACAGGATAAGGGCAGTATGGCCATAGTGACGGCTATAGTCAATATGGCACATGCTTTGGGCCTCAAAGTTGTGGCAGAAGGTGTCGAGACTTTTGAACAATTATTGGCTTTAAAGAGCATGGACTGTGATTTTGTTCAAGGATACTTGATGTGTAAGCCTTTAAACCCTATTGATTTTGAGAAGATGTTGTTTGAAAAGGGGTTTTTTATGGGGCTTTAAAAGGGTGAATTTTTCACCCTTTTGCTTTTTTTCACCCTTTGGATAATTGAGTAGCGGTACAGATGACTCTAGAATTAAACTATAGCCTTAATACGGGAGGGGGAGAATAATGAAAAAAACACCTGGGAAAAGATCCATTAGAAGCAAATTTTCCATACCTATAATACTGATGTCAGTTATGCTTCTTCTTGCTTACAGCGTATTTGACTATTTTCAAAACGCAAATGCTTCAAGGACAGAGCTGACCAGTAAGGCTGATATTATGGTTGAGCTGGGCGCTGTTGCCAGTATAAAGCCGCTATGGGACCTGAATAAACAACAGTTGGAGGGCAATATTGAAGCTATGCTGAGAGATCCGGAGGTGGCACTGGTTGAGATATGTGAGGGGGAAGACAAAGTAATGCTCAGCAGTTCCAAGGAAGGAGCACAGTATACCAAAGGAAACATGATTATCAAAGAAAAGGAACTCATATACGAAGACCAGAGCATTGGTTTTATCAGGATTGGAATAACTGATTATTTTAGAAAAAGAGATTTATATGAAAAGCTGATATTTGTAATAGTAAGAACATTAATAATCATTCTTGCCACATGGCTTACGGTTCTTTTGGTTACAAGAAAAGTTATCAAGCCCATTATAGATTTATCCAAGGCTACAGACTCCATAGCCAATGGTGAACTCAACAATAAGATAGAAATAGGCACAACTGATGAGATAGGCGAGCTGGCACTTAAATTTGACAAAATGAGAGAAAATTTAAGAGAAACTGTAATAAAGAATATAGATACAGCACAAACGCTTGCGGCTTCATCACAAGAGTTAAGTGCATCAGTAGAATCGGTCAGAGTAATGACAGAGCAGCTGTGTTCAGCAAGCGGAAACATAGCAGAGAGCACAGAAGAGCAGGCAAACAACATAAACAGCTCAGTTCTGCTGTTAAGGGAAATGAATGCTTCACTGGAGCATATCTCAACCAGTATACAAAATGCCTCTTCATTATCTGATAAATCAAAGCTTTTGGCTGAAGCCGGCAGTACCGCCGTAAGGGATGCAATCGAGAAGATGAGTGAAATAAATGAAAATGTACAGTATTCAGCAGGGATAATCAAAGGACTTTCACATAACACAGAGGATATAATATCGTTTTTGGATACTATCAAAACTATTACAAGCCAGCTTGACATGCTGTCACTGAATGCAGCAATAGAGGCGGCAAGGGCAGGAGAAAACGGAAAGGGCTTTGCAGTTGTTGCAGGTGAGGTAAAGAAGCTTGCAGAGCAGTCAAATGAGGCAGCACAGCAAATAACCGTTATAGTCAATAACATAAAGGAGTCGATGCAAAACTCAGTCTTGGCCATGGACAATGTAACAAACGTAGTAAAAGAGGATGCTGCCACAATAAGCAATGCCGGAGACGTGCTAAGAGAAATGCAGGATTTTACTAAGCAAATATCCGCAATCATTAAGCAAATTGAGAATGATACAAACATTCAGGTTGACGGAAACTCCAGCATTGTCAGAAATATTGAGAAAGTCTCTTTGCTTGCAGAACAGACTGCCTCGGGTGCTGAACAATCAACGGATGCTATAAAGTCACAGGAACAATCAATTATTGAGATTATGCATGCAGCGCAGGAGCTGTCTAAATCAGCAGAAAGCATGCTGCTGTCAATATCCGGTTTCAAGGTATAGCATAACTGCAAGCATGTGCAGTTAATTTAATAATATAAGGGGGATATTCAAATGAAAAAATTAATATTGGTGTTGATTTGCTTATCACTGATTTTTGCTTATACTGCATGCGGCAGTGAAGAAGCAGCTGCTAAGGCAGATACAGGCAAGCCAGCTGAAGCAGCTGCTCCCACACCTGAAAAGACCGAGACAGCTGACGAAGTGATTACGCTTGTGACTGGGGAATGGGCTCCCTTTACTTCTGAGAGTATGGAAGGAAAGGGATTCTTTACAGAGATAGTAACAGCGGTATTAGATGAAATGGGAGTTAAGTATGAGTATGTTTTTTATCCCTGGGAGCGCTGTGAAAAAGCAGTTGAAAGCGGAAGCGCCTGGGCAGCTTTTCCCTATAAATACACTACTGAAAGAGGACAGAAATACCTCTTTTCCAACAACCTTGCTTTTTCTTACAATAAGTTCTTTTACTTAAAGAGTAATCCAAAAAGCAGCAGCTTTAAATATAATACATTGGAGGATCTTAAAGATTACAGGATAGGAGGAGTGAACGGCTTTTTCTATAAAGAAGCCTTTGAAGCTGCAAAGCTGAAGGTGGATTGGGTAAGCAGTGAAGAGGACGCTCTCAATATGCTTATCAAGGGAAGGATAGATATACTGCCTTTATCCGAGCTGGCAGGCTGGGAGCTTATTAAGAAGACCTACCCTGAAGAAATTGATAACATAGGAGTAATAGAAACTCCCCTGGATGCAGATAATGCAGACCTGAATCTGATAGTATCCAAAGCTTATCCGAACTCTCAGGAGCTTCTGGGTAGATTCAATAAAGCCTTTGAGGCTATAAAAGCAAATGGCAAATACGATGCAATAGTAGGAAAATATATTTTGAAATAAGATTTAATGCATAAAGAGGGAGTGCCTTATTATATATTTAATCAGGGCGCTCCCTGATTTATTACTGGTGCCAGGATCCCCTCATTTCATCAGGGAAAGGCTATTGGGCTTTTAGGGTGGCATCAGCTGTCTTAACTCTTGTATAATATAATATATCAATATGAATATAGGTGAAGTATATGAAAGTTAAAAAACAAGTGCTGGGTTGGCTGGGAGTGATTATTACTCTACTGCTTTCCGGCTTATGGTCGTATTGGGGAGCATATGAAAACTTCCATGAAGGCTGGTATTCTACGTCTGTATGGGAGAACATATTAATGTTGATTTTTCAGTACATGCTGTTTCCAATAATTTTCACTTTGCTGGCAATGACAATAATGAAGTGGAAGATTCCGGGGATTATATTGCATGGTTCTATGGCTGTTTTCTGCTATTTCTTTTTTTCCGGAGCTTCATTTGATGTATTGGGGCTGTTGATTATAATACCCTTTATTATATTGGGACTGCTTTATTACTATGGAGAGCCTAACCCTAAGAAATGGGCTTACAGACTTATATTAATAGTACCTCTCGTAATTTTCCTGAGCATCTCTATTCCTCAGGGCATCAGAGTATCACAAAGGGTAAATGATGGGGATTTTGGCATGAGAGCTGTAGAGGGTAACGGTTTGACACTGGTTTGGGCACCGAGAGGGCCAGGCTGGCCGGATGAAGGAACTTCATGGGAGGAAGCGCAGTATATCTGCAAGCATCTTTCCGAAGACGGACTGACAGTGATGGATACCGAACAAAACATATGGCGCCTTCCAACCGTTGATGAGGCTGTCCGATCCATGTCGCTGCATGGGGAGAACTCAGGGGGTGTGTGGAGAGAAGCAGAAGAGAAAGCAGTGTATTCCAAAACTCCCGATAAAGAAACTCCTTTATGGGATGTCCATTCCAAGATAATATATTACTGGACCTCTGATACGTCGAGAAGGGATGAGAAACAAGCCTATATAATTGTGTATCACGGCGGTGTGTACGACAGGAGAAAAACTGACCGCTACAGCTATTTAAGCTTTAGAGCCGTCAAGGACGCAGATAGTAATTAACAGAATAAGTTGTCTTACTTTACAAAATATTGCTATTAAATAAAAGAGCATTGTATTATTGAGGATGTAATACAATGCTCTTTCATTTATGTGTCAACAATGGGGATTGTTGAGGGGTACTTATTGATTTTATTATACAGCCGGGCAGCTTTTATTCATATTATCCAAAAGGTGTATTTTTAGCTTATAAGACAATATTCACCCCCTCAGTCGTGTATAAATATGTCAAAAAAGAATAAAACATGCAGAAAAATCGCAAAAAATATTTACATATCATGAAGCTGTATTATAATTATATTATAACCAAATCGTTTTGGCATATCTCAAACGGCATGTTTATTATGAAACAGTATTTATGACTTCAAGCAAATTCTTATTTGGGGGATATTGTATGGATAATGATAATGGAAAGATATCAAAGGTTATTGAACTGAAGAAGGCCTCTATTGGAAGAAAGCAGTCAGGACTTGAGAACATAACTGACAATGAGGACTTTCCGTATACAAAATTCCTGATTCCTGAGATAAACCATATAAATGTCATTAGAAGCAGATTGTTCAATAAACTGGATGAAATCTATAATAAAAGATTGATAGTGATATCCGCACCTTCCGGCTACGGAAAAACTTCACTGCTTAGCAGCTGGATAAGCCAGAATTGCAAAAGTGATTTAGCAGCATGGGTTTCCATAAGTGAAGATGATAACGATATATATAGATTCTGGAAGGGCTTTACCTTATCTGTTTCTGTTTTTGCGCCTGCACTTCAAGCATCGGTTTTGCCGATGTTCCGTTACAGTCAGCTGTATCCCATAGAAACCATCCTCACGAAGCTTGTTAATGCACTGTCCAATATGTCGGAAGACATAATAATCGTTCTGGACGATTTTCAGCATATTAACAACAAGAAGCTGCATCATACACTTTTGAGACTGATAAATAATGTCACATCTAAGCTTCATTTTATATTGGCTGCTACGAAAGTTCCAACAGCATATACTGCTCACAATATAATAAGCGGTGATGCTTTGCATCTGAGTGCCCAGGACCTGAGATTTGAAGAAAACGAGACAGAAGAGTTTTTACTCAAGCACGGGATAAGATTTAAATCTGATTTGTTGAAGGATATAATGGGATTGACAGAGGGCTGGGCTGCCGCAATAAAGCTGCTTATACTCAGCATATCCGGCAACTCAGGTGCTGAGTTTGGAGGAATAGAGGATATTATAGAGGATTTTGCTTTTTCTAACGATTATCTTACGGAGTATCTGACAGAAAAAATAATAAACAGGCAGCCAGCTGCTGTAAGGGATTTCATATATAAAACTTCAGCTCTGGATACCTTGAACAGCTCTCTTTGTGATTATGTGCTGGGCATTAATGATTCATACTCAATACTTGAGGAATTGAAAAGAAACAATCTTTTTATATTCTCACTGGACAAAAAATCTGAGAACTTCCGATATCATAATCTTTTGTCAGAATCAATGAAAAACCAACTTAGGAGAAAGTCGGAAAGTATGTACAGTCAAATATGCCTGAAGGCCAGTCAGTGGTATGAAAACAAAAAGGCTCTTCATGAGGCTATTGCATATTCTATAAAATCCTTGATTTACAATAACTCAATAAGATTAATTGATGAATACGGATACGAACTTATATATAAAGGTGATAATGAAATAGTTATAAATGCCGTAGAAAGTCTTCCTTCTGATTTGCTGCGCAGTAATCCGGCAATATGTATAAAGTATGCATTGGCTTTAGCTCTTACATCAAGGCTTGATAAGCATGAACACTGCTTATTGGGAAAGGGTATAGACTTGAACTCCCGTTTGTATGAGCAATATCTTGGACAAGTCGGGGCAGTGAGGTTTTTTGCATCCCTGAAGAGATGGGAAATGCCTGGCACAATAATCTATTCGGAACAGGCACTAAAGTATCTGGACAGTAATGACTTATTAAGGGGCTATATCTGCTGCGGTCTGGTTATCTTTTACCTGATACAGAAGGATACAGAAAAGGCTCAGGCTTGCTTGAATGAGGCTTATTCCATAGCAGTGAATTGCAATGACATACCATTATTGTCTATGTCAACAGCGTTTAAGATGATGGAGAAGGCTTTATGCGGTAAGATTAATGATGCATACAGCATAAGCCTGACTATGAGGGAGCTGTTGAAAACACAAGAGTATATTGAGCTGCTGAATGGAGAGATAATTTATCTGACCTTTGCGCAGATATGTCTTGAAATGTATGATACAGAAAGTGCGTATAAGTATATCAAAAAGAGTATAGAAGTATGTCTGATTAAAAATGATCAGGTATATATTATTAAAGCTTACTCGATATTGGTAACTATTCTTTTTACATTGAATAAGCATAAGGAGGCAATTGAGGTTATAGAAAAAATCTTCAGCATGTGTCAGGCATCAGAAGAAAATGCTGATATGATATCCGAGCTGACAGAATTATTCTGGGTATTAGGCTCATTAAAGAAATATGATATCGCAGATAAATTTCTGGAGTTGTTCAAGCCGTATCTGAGGACATCTGCTGATCATACCCATGACCTTATTATGGCGTACTTGACAGCTTCACAGAAGCGGTATGATGAGGCTCTGAAGCATATAGAGGCTGCTGAGAAGGATGTGCAAATATATAGCTCGCTATATATTTATGTACAGGTATTTAAGTCAGTTACATTAAGCTGTGCCGGAAAAAAGGATGCTGCCATGCAGGTTTTGCGAAACTCTCTTTTAATGACTTATGAAAACGGTTTCGTTAGAGCATATATATGTCATGGGCAGGAGATGAAGAAGCTTTTGACTGCATATCTCGAAGAGGAGCAAAAACTGCCGGACAGCAGGATGGAGACAGTTATATATGCAGAGTTCTTGCTGGACTTCTTCGAAGATAACAAGGAAGAAAAGGCAGACAGGCAATCCGATGTGCTTCTCAGCAACAGAGAAATGGAAGTAATGAAGTTTATAGCTTTGGGACTATCAAATAAAGAAATAGGTGACAAGCTTTATATTTCAATGTGTACTGTTAAAAAGCACATAAACAATATATACAGTAAGCTGAATGTAAAGAACAGGGTGCAGGCTATAGAAAAGCTGAAGGAAAAAGATTAATCCCATTAACAGTCTAAAAGGATATTCATTTTATGAAAAATGAAGTATCAAAGTATACTTTAGTATTATGCATACTAAAGTATACTTTTTTTATTAATTAACCCTTAGGTTACTTTCCAATTAAGCTCCTTCTGGTACAATATTGGTGTATTCCATATTTTTACAATATATGTGCTATTTCGATAATAATCGTAACGGAGGGTTGATATGAGCTTTATGCAATTGGTGGTATTCAAGCTGGACGGGCAGGAGTATGGTGTGGATATAAAAGATGTAAGAGAGATTGGTCCTTTGGGGAAGATAGTTAAGCTTCCAAATACGCCGGATTATCTGGAAGGTATTTTAGATTTGAGAGAGCAGATAATTCCTGTTGTAAATCTTAAGAAAAGACTAAAAACCATCAAGAGTGACATATGCGAAGATTCAAGAGTGCTGATAACTTTGAGCAGCAACAGATTGATGGGATATGTAGTTGACGAGGCACAGGAAGTTATATCGGTAGACATAGAGAGTATTGAGAAAAATTTTGATTTGAATGCTAATGTTCACAGCAGATATGTCAAGGGAGTTGCAAAGATTGAAGAAAGAATCATAGTACTGCTGAGTCTGTCAGCAATTATAAAAGAGGAACAGCATGAGAATGTGAACGAAGTTAACATGTAAATAAGTAGGAGGTTGGCTTATTGATGCTGAGGTTGATAAAAAGTTTTATGAGTGTGGATTTATTGGATGCCTATAAGGCTGTTTTGCCCAACCTGAAGGATATAGTTCAGGAAGATATTATGGTTTGTATTACAGACAGAGAGCGCTTTCTGGCATATTATCCCGGAGACAAAATGCGTGTACCTGTCCAGGTAGGAGCCAAGGTGCCTTCAGACGATCCCTTGACACAAACCATAAAAAGCAATAGTACTATAAAAGCTATTGTACCCCGGGAGGTTTATGGTATACCCTTTAAGGCTGTAACTTACCCCATAAGAGATAAGTCGGGTAATTGTGTTGGAGCTATAGGCTATGCAAAGAGTATAGAAGATGAAGTGATTATCAGTGATTCTCTTAAGCAGATAAACGAAATAATCGGAAATTCTCATGGCGAGCTTAGAGAAATTATAGAGGATATCAATGACATTTCATGCAAGGCACAGGATAATTCTGCTTCTATAGAAGAGATATTTGCAGGCATGCATGAAATTGCAAGCAGTTCAAAGGATGTTGATGATATTATCGGCAGGACATATGAGTTGAGTGAAACCATGAAGAGTTCGGCAGGCAGCAGCAGAGAGTCCATAGATGCTATAATCCAGTCTGTAGAAAACATATCAAAATCATCAAAGAAGGTTGTTGAAATGATAAATACTCTGAGCGAATCAGCTCAGGAAATAGGGAAAATGGTTAATCTGATTAATCAAATCTCTGAACAAACTAATCTTCTTGCACTTAATGCAGCTATTGAAGCAGCCAGGGCGGGAGAGCACGGGAGAGGCTTCGCTGTTGTAGCTGATGAGGTCAGGAAGCTGGCAGAGGGATCAAAATCTGCCACCTATGATATTACACAGCATATAGAAGCCATAAGAGGCAATATCAATAATGTTGTAGAATCAGTAACCATGTCAGACAGGATAATTTCTTCTGGCACTGATTTATCAAAATCTGCTACCGAGGATATATATAAAATAATAAAGAATATAGAATTGCTTGATGAAAGGGTAAGGGAGATAAGAATGAAGACAGATATGCAAAACACTTCTTCCCAGCAAATCACACAGGCATTGGAAGCAATATCTGATGCTATAAGCGTTACTGCTGCCAGTGCACATTCGGTACATTCGTCAATGCTTGCGCACGACAAGAAGCTTAAGGATCATGCAAGCTCTATAAGCACTATTGTTGAGAAGGTTATCGCCTTAAATAATTAGCCTTATATTATCATTATCATACTTACATATAAAATCAGAATGCATTATAATAAATTTGTACTATGCTTGATAAAACTAATGCTATTGCCGGCAGTCAGTTAATCAGGCCTGGAATAGTATTATGAAGGGGGATATGTGGTTTGAGCGGCGGTGCTGTGATTATAAGAAGACAGAACTTGTATATCTCTGCCTTTATGCAGGCAGGAGCTACAAATCCGGATAATGCAAAGACTCTGGAGGAGTTATATTGCAGAGAAAGCTTTATTTTCGAACGAATGGTGAAGTTTGGTGTGTTTGTAAGGCTGGATAGTAAAAGGTACTATCTGAGCGTAGAAAAGGCTAAGGAGTTTGCAGTAAAAAGAAGAAACATGGTATTGGCAATACTGATTGGATTATGTGCAATAGCAGCGATAATGAACTTCACGGCTTTGATAAACAAATAGTTCTAGTGTTAGTACATAAATAATTACAGATATAATAAATACCCCTTCCGCTTGCAGCAGGGGTATTTATTATATCTATGACAGTGTATAAAACATAATTTTGAATTTATTTTTCAGAATCTGAAACTGAGTCTTTCTTTTCAGAATTTAAAAGATAACATCCTTTTTCAGGAAGCTCCAATGTCCAAAAATCATTGCCGTCGCCTTCAATGTAGCCATATAAGCGATATGAGCCGTCAGACAGCTCAAAAAGCGCTGCACATTTGATTTCACCTTCTGACCCCTTTACAATGGAAGCTCCATCCTGCTGCTTGAAGGACCAAAACAGTGTTTTATTATATTCGCTGCCTGTCGAAAATGAGTTGCTCAAAAGACGTACTTGTCCATTTTCACCTTTTATGTCAATATAGCGTTCTGATAATGAGCCATTATCAAATTCCAAGGTTCCTACACTTACACCCAGCTTACCTCCGCCTGCAAGCTCATAAAGCCAGCCGCTGCTTACATCTGCAGGCTCAAAGATTACAAAGCCTTCAAATTCGGACGCTGAGCCTTCAGCTACGGAAGTATTGCCTATTTCAACAGTCTCTTTTACAGTCTTGAAGTCATACCTTATAAATGCTTCCAGTACTTCCTTTATGGTCATATCGTTTACAGAAGCATATACAAATGTAGCACAGAATACAACTAAAATGACAGCTAATAGGGTTGATACAACAATGCGTCTCATATCTGCACCTCCTAATAATGATTTTACCACAATTATTATATATGACGATAGTAATAGAAAATTGTTCCGGTTGATAGACCAGACCTGACCCCGGATAAGCATGCAGTAGATTGCAAGCAGTTCAAAGGATGTTGATGATATTATCGGCAGGACATATGAGTTGAGTGAAACCATGAAGAGTTCGGCAGGCAGCAGCAGAATTTGTGAAAATATCTGACACTATTATTTCATCTAGAACCGGCTAATCAAAATCTGCTACTGATGATATTTATGGTTTCAAAGAATATAGAATTGCTTGATGAGCGTGTAAGAGAAATAAGGATCAAAGCTGAAAGAACATGTTGATTCAATAAGCGATATTGTAGAAAAAATAATGGCCTTGAACGAATAGGTAGATATTTTTATAATTATAAGCTTCTGATAGAAATGCCAAAACCGACTGCATTAAGGCATTTTATAATTTATATAGATATGGGAATTTACTTATGGTAAACTATGGTTCCGGGTACATTTTATAGCAGATATATTCTATATTGGAGGATTTGCATATGTATGAAAAGACGGGAAGGACAATAACATTTATAATAGTTTTAGTACTAGCCTTGAATCTGGCTGCCTGTGGGCTATCAAAAAATAGTGAAGCCAGCACAGAAAGTGATTATGATGTCACTATACTGACCAGGGAAGAAGCTTTAGAAGATCTGGAAGAGCTGGAGAGAGTGATATCAAAGGTACACCCTGCTACTATTGAAGGTCTCAGTGCAAAGACCAAAAGCCTGATTGAAGCTGCAAAGAATAACATGGGTGAGACTATTGAGCTGGATGATTTTTATTTCAAGGTACAGGATATATTATGCTCGTTAAAAGATGCTCACACTAGTACAGCAATTTACAGCCCATTAAAGGGTGAAAGGACTTTAAATGTCAGCTACGCATGGCTATATGACGGATTGTATGTCACTAAAGACATAGCAACTCTGATGAAGGGGGATAAAGTTCTGGCAATAGGAGGTAAATCTGTAGAAGCTCTCTTTGATGAGCTGTCCAGAATAATTCCCCATGAAAATGACATCTGGGTCAGAGGTGCAGGCGAAAGCATGCTGAATAGGGAGTATATCATAAAACACATAGGCCTTATTAATGAAGACAGCAAAATTGACTTCGAGGTATTGAGAAATGGAAGCAAAATAAATGTATCTGCAAAATTTGATGATTTAAAGGGTAACTTGATTTCATACTTCCCAGAATTTAAAAAGGATTTTACCTATGATATTTTAAAGGAGGATTCTATAGGTTTATTTACACTGAACACCTGCAAATACAATAATAAGTATAAAGCTTTTGTAAAGAAGTTCTTTACAGAAGTTAGAGATAAAAAAATACAGAACATAATAGTAGACCTTAGAAACAACTCAGGAGGAAATTCTCAGGTTACAGATGAATTTTTGACATATTTCCCCATAAAGCAGTATAAAAGCTTTGGAGGGTATATGAGATTATCACATGAGGCAAATGAGCAAAGATCATATGAGTTTAAAATTAGTGAGGATAGTAAGAAAAACAAGTATGAGTTTCCTGGTAGTATTAATGTAAATGAGTTAAAGGATGAAAAGCTTTTGTTCAATGGAGATTTATATATTATAAACTCCAAATACACCTTCAGCTCTGCAAATTGGTTTGGGGTAATAGTTAAGGACAATAAGCTGGGTACCATAGTAGGTGAGCCTACAGGCAATTCCCCAAGCAGCTATGGAGACATATTGAGATTTGAGCTGAAAAACTCCAAAATAGACTTTCGAGTGTCGCATAAATGCTTCATAAGACCTGATGAAAAGAATACCTCCAATACATTGGAGCCTGATGTACTGGTAGAGACAACCATATCAGACATACTGAACAATCATGATTCTCAGCTGGAGAAAGTAAAAGAACTAATAAAAGCTAAATGAGTCGCAAGTGCCAGGCTTCAAACAAATCAACTTATTGTGTTGGAAATATGTTAGAAGTAAACGCGTCAGACTAAAGCAGTAAATTGAAAACACTTGACACACGGCAAGTACAGGGCATATAATAGTCAAGTCAGTCAGTTCGCAATATCCTGACTATAAACAAAACTACGGAGGTAATGAAATTGAAGAAAACGGTTTATCTGGTTCAGGCAGCATTGATTGCTGCTGTTTATGCTGCGCTTACAATAGCGTTTGCGCCCCTTAGCTATGGACAGGTTCAGATAAGGTTTGCAGAGATGCTCACTGTTTTGCCTGCCATAACACCGGCTGCCATACCGGGCCTGTTTGTAGGCTGTCTGGTAGCAAATATCTACGGAGGCGGAGGTATCGTAGATATTGTTTTCGGCAGTCTGGCGACGCTGACGGCTGCTTATATTTCCTTTAAGATGCCTAAGAAATGGCTGGTGCCGATGCCGCCGGTACTTGTTAATGCAGTAGTGGTTGGATTCATACTTAATTATCTGTATCAGCTACCGCTGCTTGTCACTATGGTTTGGGTAGGTTTGGGACAGCTTGTAGCATGCTATGTATTGGGTTATCCGCTGCTTCTGGTATTGAGCAGATATAAGCATGTGTTCATAAAAGAATAAGATATTGCATAAAAAGATTGCCGGTTATGCCGGCAATCTTTATTTAGCTATATACATGATTCCTATGGTGTTTGGCCCGCAGTGACTTGATATTACACAGCCTGCATCTGCTATAATAATTTCTTTTACATTAAGCCTTCCTGTCAGTATCTCCTTTAAGCAGAGTGCATCTTCCAAAGCCATAGAATTGGGTATGAAGACTCTTGCATCATCCATATTGTCTGCATCAAGCATTACATTTTCGAGTAAAACGTTTATCACTTTTTCTCTTTTTCCGCGTATCTTTTCCTCCAGATACATTTTTCCTTCCTTTACGGCCACTACAGGCTTTATTTTCAGCAGGCCTCCCACAAAGTTTTGAAGTGCATTACAGCGGCCACCCATATATAAATAATCAAGGGTATCAATTATGAATCTGGACTTGACCTTTGGAATGTGGACAGATACCTTTTCAACTATTTCGATGCTGCTGAAGCCCTGTTCTGCAAGATCGACAGCCTTCATAACCAGCAGGCCTATACCATTGGAAAGATTCAAAGAATCTACTATCTGGATTTTGCCCTGCGGGAACTCCTGTGCTGCCAGCCTTGCATTATCTACACTGGAAGACAGTAAAGAAGAAATGCCTATATAGACAATATCATCTCCTGCTTCTATTATAGGGCTGAACACATTAACGAAATCAGCAGGAGAAGCGGCTGCAGTTTTTGGAAGGATTCCATCCTTATCAACTCTTGCATATAATTTTTCAGGAGTGATATCCACCCCGTCTCTTAAAGATTCATCGGCAAACACCACATAAAGAGGTACTACAGAAATATTATGCCTGCTTAAAATATCAGGCGGTAAGTCACATGTACTATCTGTTACGATTCTTGCCTTGCTCATGATTTTACCTCCAGAGGATAGTTTGTTTTATATAGTAATCCAGTACTTTGCTATAATATATTATGAAATATGGACAATAATGTTTCTGAAATAAGGATAAACTCATGACAACAAGGATAAAAAAATTGCCGTTATTACGGCAATTTCTTTGATTATTTGGATATGAATATAATTCCTATGGTGTTTGGCCCGCAGTGGCTGGATATTACGCAGCCTGCATCGGTAGTGAGTATCTCCTTTACCTTAAGCTTATCCTTAAGCTCCTTCTGCAGATATACAGCATCCTCATGGGACATGGAATGTGTTATAAATACTCTGGCATCATCCATGTTATCAACGTCAAGCATCACATTATCCAGCATGTTGGCTAATACCTTTTCTCTTTTACCGCGTATTTTCTCCTCCAGAAGCATCCTTCCGTCCTTCACCGCCACTATGGGCTTGATTTTCAGAAGCCCTCCCACAAAGCTTTGGAGAGCACTGCAGCGTCCTCCCTTGTACAGATAGTCAAGGGTGTCAATTATAAATCTTGTTTTTACCTTCGGTATATAATCCGATACTTTATCGGCTACTTCCCTTGCGCTTAAGCCTTCTGCAGCCAGGTCAGAGGCCTTCATTACCAACATACCGATGCCCGTTGAGAGGTTCAATGAATCCACTATTTCTATTCTGCCTTCAGGCAGCTCCTGTGCAGCCAGCTTGGCATTTTGCACTGTTGATGATAAGAATGTGGATATGCCGATATAGACTATATCTTCTCCTGCCTCTATTATCGGCTTAAATACATTGATAAAGTCTGCAGGAGATGGGGCGGATGTCTTGGGAAGCAGTCCGTCTCTTTTCACCCGTTCATATAATTCTTTTGTAGTAATATCTATTCCGTCTCTTAAGGATTCCTCGCCAAACACTACATACAAGGGTACCACTGATATATTGTGCTTTTGCAGTATATCAGAAGACAGGTCACTTGTACTGTCGGTGACAATTCTGACTTTGTTCATGTTTTTACCCCCACAATAATATGTATAATTCCTATGATTACACTAATAATATATCAAATTTCTGCCAAAAAATTAACACTTTATTTGTCGTTATTATCTATAAATTTACTTATGCCCATAAGTGCAATAAATCTCTTAGCCGCAAAGGGAAGAGGAACTCTGCTAAGTGTTGCGACAGCCAGACTTCTGCTTGGAAGAGGCTCCTTTATTTTTATTTCATAGAGACTGCCTTTTTGAAAACTGTCAGCTGCAAAGTTCCTTACTACACAGGATATACCGAAGCCCCTCTCGGCAAATTGCACAAGCAGGTCACTTGTTGCCAGCTCGAACTCAGGTATCAGATTTACTCCATGACCTCTTGTGAAGCTGTCGATAAAGCTTCTTGTACTGCTGCTGCCTTCCAGCAGTAAAATTGGATAGTCGCTCAGCTCCTTTAATGATATAGTTTTTTCAGCAAGCTGCTTATATGCATCACCGCACACAAAGCAGTCCTGTATTTCCATGCATTCTGTGATATCTATGCCCTCATCATCCGAAACAGGAGTACTTATGATGCCAAAATCAACGATACCTTTTTTCATAGATTTCAGTATTTCCGGTGTAGTACCGTTAACTATCCTTATGGAAATACCCGGATAAAGCTTGTGAAATCTTTCCAGGTGAGGAAGCAGAAGATACTTACAGGACATATCGCTGGCTCCGATTACTATCCTTCCTGAATCAAGGCTTTTCATTTCATTGAACTTGGCTTCTCCCAGTCTGATGTAGTTCATTGCCTGCTCGACATAATCAAAAAGCATTTCTCCTTCCTTTGTCAGTAATATACCCTTTGGAGTTCTGAAAAAAAGCATTCCGCCTATTGTGTCTTCAAGCTGTTTGATGGACTGGCTTACTGCAGGCTGAGATATATAAAGCTCTCTGGCGGCTTTGGATATACTGCCGGCTTTTGCGGTATGGTAGAAAACCTTGTAAAGGTCCAGATTCATATACATATAAGCACTCCTTATGGCTAATATAATAGATTGTAATTTTACTTATTGCTACCTATATAATATAATATGTATACATTAAACACAATACAGTAATCCGGAATTTTTAACAGCATATAATTACATAGGAGGGTGAGAATAATGAATGAGTGGTCAAGCAATGACGACTGTAAAATACCTTATGGACCGTTGGGTATTATTGCTTTGGAAGGCAGCAAAGAGCTGGGGAATCTGGTAAACAGCTATATAGTGGAATGGAGAAAGGCAAGTATCATGGAGAACTCCAAGTATCTGGAGTTTCCCGGATACCATAAGGACTCCTTTCTTATCTCTGCCTGCTGTCCCAGATTCAGTAGCGGGGAAGGCAAGGGAATAATAAATGAAACAGTAAGGGGTCATGATCTGTATATATTAGCTGATGTGGGCAACTACAGCTGTAAATACAATATGTTCGGCATGGAGTGCCCCATGAGTCCCGATGACCATTTTCAGGATATTAAAAGAATAATATCTGCTGCTGGTGGAAAGGCCAGACGTATAACACTCATTATGCCTTTGCTGTATCAGGGCAGACAGCATAAGAGGGTCTACCGTGAGTCTCTTGATTGCGCGACAGCACTTCAGGAGCTGGAAAGATTGGGAGTAGACAATATTATCACATTTGAAGCACACGACCCGAGGGTGCAGAACGCCATACCACTTATTGGTTTTGAAAATGCCTATCCTACATATCAGATAATAAGAACCATGCTGAGTACTGAAAAGGACATTTGCTTTGACAGCAGCTCAATGATGGTAGTGAGCCCTGATGAAGGAGGGATAGGCAGAAACATCTATTATGCAACAGTACTGGGATTGGACCTGGGTCTATTCTACAAAAGGAGAGACTACAGCCGGATAGTAAACGGTAGAAATCCCATTGTGAGCCATGAGTTTCTGGGTGAATCAGTTGAAGGTAAGGATGTATTGATCGTAGATGATATGCTCTCCTCCGGTGAATCCCTGCTGGATATTGCAGCAGAGCTGAAGAGGAGAAAGGCAAACAGTATATACATGGCTGTGACCTTTGCACTTTTTACTGACGGTATAGAGAAGTTCAATGAATATTACCAAAAGGGCTTGATAAACAGATTGTACTCAACAAATATGACTTATAGAAGGGAAGACCTGAAAAAGGCACCCTGGTATGTTGAGGTAGATATGTCGAAGTTCATTGCTCATCTAATTAATATATTGAACCATGATGAATCAATAAGCATGCTGCTTGATCCCTCTGACAAGATTAGAAAGCTGTTCAGCAGGGATGAACGTATATAGCAGTATTTTATATATATTTGAAGGATTATCACAGCAGCTTGTAGAAATATAGTGCGGGTTAACGAACTACTGATAGTCTGGGACAAATATATAAGGGGTGATTTATTTGCTTATAAAGACAGAGAAAACGGATATTATAATGAATTTTCTTAAGCAGGAGCTGCTGCTGAATCAAAACATCATCGGTATTATAGAAAACGTGCCGGAAGCGGTTATATATGTGGACAATTCTGACAGCCCCAAGGGCGTGCTGGTAGAAAAGGGGTACTTTCGCTATATTTATTCCAGAGATGACGGCTTTATTGATTATGTGCTGGATAATTATTTCAAGGAAGGTTATTATGGTTTTTCCGGAACAGACAAGGCTATAGCAGCAAGGATAAAAGCCAGGTATGAGCTGGATTGGGAAAATCCGTGCACCCTGTACTATATGCCTGCCGAAAACCTAAATAGGGGCCTGATAAAAAGCAAAGTAAGCAGTGTGGATATCAAGGATGCTCAGACAATAGACTATTTTTACCAGTTCAGGAACAGATGGAGCCTTGAGGCAATAAAAAAGGATATAAAGCTCAGACCATCCTCTGCTGTGTATATTGACGATGATATCGCTTGCTGGGTCCTTGTGCATGATGACAACTCCATGGGAATAATGTATACAAAGGATGAGTACAGAAGAAAGGGCTATGCGGTGGATGTAACCATAGATCTGGCTTCAAAAATAATAGAACAGGGGAAGATTCCATATTTGCAGATTGTAGAAGGAAACAGCATGTCTCCGGGACTTGCACATAAATGCGGCTTTTTGAGATGCGGAGAGGTGACTTGGTTTGGTATAAAGGTAGGGAATCCAAAGGAGACAGATGAAGATGAAGAAGATGAGTAAGGCATATATAACAGGCCATTATATGGATGCGGAGTACAGAAGCAGAGGCGGGGTAATACCTCCTATAGCAATGAACTCCCTGTTTCTGTTTGAGGATGCAGATGCTGCCACAGAAGCTTTTAAAGCTCCCTACGAGAATTATATTTATACCAGAGGTCTGAATCCCACAAATGAGCTGTTTGAAAAAAAGATGGCAAAGCTTGAAAATGCAGAGGCCTGCAGGGCATTTTCCTCCGGAATGGCAGCTATATCCTCAGCCATAATGTCGTGTATAAAGCAAGGAGAGCATATAGTAACCATAAATACAGTGTATGGACCGGCCAGAGACTTCATGACCGTATATCTCAAAAAATTCGGTGTTGAGTGTACTATGGTGGACGGAAGAGATCCACTTGATTTCGTTAATGCCGCAAAAGAAAACACTGCTCTTTTTTACCTGGAAAGTCCGTCCAGCTATTTATTGAGAATACAGGATTTAAAAAGGATAGCAGACTTTGCAAAGGAAAGGGGCATAAAGACTATTGTAGATAACTCATGGGCTACACCGATATTCCAAACTCCTCTTGACTATGGAATAGATATGGTAGTACATTCTGCTACAAAATACATTTCAGGACACAGTGATGTCGTTGCAGGAGTAGTAGCGGGCAGCAGAGAGCAGGTTGGCGCAATAAGCCTCAGTGAGCATGCTTTGTTCGGGGGAGTGCTGTCTCCCTTTGATGCATGGCTGCTTACCAGAGGGTTAAGGACACTGCATGTTAGAATGAAATATATTCAGGAGTCAGCAATGAAAATAGCAGCCTTCCTTGAAAAGCATAGCAGGATAAAATATGTCATATATCCTGGTCTCAAGAGCTATGGCCAGCATGAGCTGGCAAAGGAGCAGATGTCAGGCTTCAGCGGGGTAATGACCTTCTGTGTGGACAGCTATGCCTCAGCCAAAAAGGTAATAGACAGCCTGCAGCTTTTTGGAATAGGTGTAAGCTGGGGCGGCTTTGAAAGCCTCGTATTTGCACCCGGAATACCTATGGGAGAAGAAAACATAAAGGAACAGATAAAGAATACACAGTTTGATGAAGGCATGATAAGAATATCCATAGGTCTGGAGGACCCTGATGAGCTTATAGAAGATCTTAATAACGCATTGAGTATAATGTAGCTGTTAAATGCTATAAAGAGTCTTATTGCATAAAGCCTTAAGACTCTTTTATTTTACCGATCCATATTGGCATACTTTTTGCTCTGTATAAATATAAAACAAAAAGGATTAATAATGTTAAAATATAGATATTAAGGGAGGATTAAGAATGATAAGAGAATATGAAATCAAATATGTCAAGCTGGGCAATGGAGAAAGATTAGCCTATAGAGAAGTGGGGAGCGGCGAAAATATTATACTTCTGATACATGGTAATATGTCTTCAGGAGTGCATTATTCCCCTTTTATGGAAATACTGCCTGAGAATTACAAGGCATATATTATTGATCTTAGAGGCTTTGGTGAGAGCTCGTATTATACCAGGATAGAAGGCTTGAAGGATTTTTCAGAAGATATACGTGATTTTGTCAGCAGGCTCGGGCTTGAGAGCTTCTATATGGTAGGCTGGTCTACTGGCGGGGGAATATGCATGCAGTTTGCGGCAGATTATCCTGAGCTGGTAAAAAAGCTGGTGCTTATAGAGACTGTTTCCTATCTCGGATATCCTATATACAGAAAAAGCCAGGCCGGTCAAGCGCTTACAGGAGAGGTATACAGCAGCAGGGAAGAAATGGCTTCGGATCCCGTGCAGGTAGCACCTGCTTTGGCAGCAATGGAGAATAAGGATTTCGGATACATGAATATGCTGTGGGATTTGGCTATTTACACCTCCAATAAGCCTTTGGCTGAGGATAATGAGGTGTATATTAATGAAAGCTTGAAGCAGAGAAACCTTGTGGATGTGGACTGGGCTCTTGCTTCCTTCAATATGTCAGACAGACATAACGGCTATACCCAGGGTACGGGGCTCATACATAAGCTGCAGCTTCCGGTATTATGCTTTTGGGGAAACAAGGATTTAGTGGTGCTTGAAAGCATGGTAAGGGAGACTGCTGAAGCTATTGGTGACAATGCAGAGATGGTGGTTCTGGAAAACAGCGGACATTCCCCGCTGGTAGATTGTCCGGAGCTTTTAGCTGATAAAATTTTTGAATTTATAGGCAGGTGAGAATAGTGCCTTATGAAAAGGTTAATGGAGTAATTATCAACTATCAGCTAAGCGGTGAAGGTAAGGAAGTACTGGTAATACTGAATGGAATAATGATGAGTACCACCAGCTGGAATGATATTATTCCTGCTTATGATAAGTACTTCAGAGTGCTTAGGGTGGACTTCAGAAACCAGGGGCAATCGCAGTATGTAGATGATTACTTCCCTATAGATATACATATAGAGGATCTGAAGCAGCTTCTTGACAGACTTGGAATCACTAAAGCAAGCTTTCTGGGGATTTCTTACGGTGCGAAGGTTGCCATGCTGTTTACCCTTGCTTATCCTCATTCAGTAAAAAGCCTTGTAGTGTGCAATACAACTGCGAGAGTGACGAAGCATCTCAGGGCTATTGGTGATTCATGGGATGAAGCGGCAAGGCTGTATGATGGTGAAAGGTTCTTCAAGCTGGTAATGCCATTTATATATTCTTCCTGCTTTTATGAGAAAAATTATAAATGGATTAAGGAAAGAGAGAATATGTTCGGAAGGATTCTTAATAAGGAATGGTTTGAGGCATACCTGAGGCTCTCTGCAAGTACAGCCGATTATGATATTGTTGACAAACTTAATCAGATATTGACGCCAACATTATGTATAGCTTCAAGCATGGATATAATAACTCCGGTTGCAGAAGTTAGAATGATACATGAAGGAATACCGAATTCAAGCTTTGTAATTATACCTGATGCGGGGCATGCATGCTGTTATGAAAGGAAGGAAGAATTTAACACTGCGGTATTAGGGTTTTTGCTGCATAACAGATGATAATGGGAATGGTATACCAGCTGGTATACTGTTTCTTATTTTATATGTACAAAGTATGGACACTTTTTATAGTCTGATTTATTATTAGTCTATAGTCACCTTTATACTGTGGAGGGGGAGAATACATGGAATCACAATATGCTGCCAAGGATATGAAAAAGGAAGACATACTTCTGAGCCAATATTTCATTACCATGCTTAGAAAGCTTTTTGATCCTATTCCGATTTCAATCATATTGATAGATAAGGAAACCAGAATATTGATGATAAATCGAGAGTTTACAGATTTTCTGGGGGTGAATGCAGAGGAGATCATAGGTAAAAAAGTTGCGGAAGTAGATCCCAACACCAGATTTCCCTATGTATTTAAAAGCAAAAAGGCTGAGCTGTCCTGGAAGCATAAGTTCAGCAACGGACACACTGCAATAGTACATCGTATACCAATATTGGATGATGACGGGCAAGTATTGTTTGGCTTTGGTATGGTGCTTTTCGGAGATGTTGAGGATTTCAAGGATATTATTAAGAAGAACAGACTGCTGGAGGATGAAATATCCCATTATAAGGCACAGCTCAGGATGGTTTATGGTACAAAGTACTCATGGGATAATATCATTGGAGAGAGTGAGAAAATCACACAGGCCAAATATTTTGGTAAGAAGGCTGCCAATACCGATTCCACAGTGCTGCTGCTGGGGGAAAGCGGTACCGGCAAAGAGTTGTTTGCGCATGCCATACATAACGGCAGCAAACGAAGCAGCAATCCCTTTGTAAAGGTAAACTGCGCTGCAATACCAAACGAGCTTCTGGAATCAGAGCTTTTCGGCTATGAGGAAGGCGCATTTACAGGAGCAAAAAAGGGAGGAAAAACAGGGAAGTTTGAGCTTGCCAGTGAAGGTACAATCTTCCTTGATGAAATAGGAGACATGCCCATGAGTATGCAGGTAAAGCTGCTGAGAGTACTGCAGGAGAAAGAAATAGAAAAAATAGGCTCTAATAAAACTCAAAAGATAAATTCCAGAGTCATTGCAGCAACTAATAAGGAACTGAAAAAGCTGGTTCAGCAGGGGAAGTTCAGAGAAGACCTGTTTTACAGACTGAATGTTGTTACTATTGAAATTCCTTCCTTGAGGGACAGGATGTATGATATAGAAGCATTGTGCATGAATCTGCTGGACAAAATAACAATAAGGCTCGGCAAATATGTTACGTCCATATCAGAGACTGCAATGGACTACCTAAGAAGCTACCAGTGGCCGGGTAACGTGCGGGAATTGGAAAATGTACTTGAAAGAGCAGTCAACATAGTTGACGGAGAGGTTATACTGCCGATGCATCTGCCTGTATATATAGTTAAGAAAAAAGCCGGGAGTCAGACTGGTCCCGTAAGAGACTTGAAGCTGCTTATTGAAGAGGTTGAAAAGGAAGCAATATTGAAATGCCTTGAGCATACCAAAGGCAACAAGCAGCAGGCTGCAAAGCTGTTGAATATATCCAGATCAAGCTTATATGAAAAGATGGAAAAGTATCTCATAGAAACAAAATAGTGTACAAAAACACTACATGTAGCTTTTTTGTTCATTTAACCTTTTAATCAAGCAATGATACCATTTAACAAGATAATAACAGAGCTTGGAGTGTATGATTTTCATACACCTTTTTTCTTTTTTTGTCCCGCACACTTTGCTTTTCATCATAGATGAGCCATTGTACAGGGAGAAAAATGCAGTATTATTTTGGCACGATTGTTGCGTGTATTAACACTGTACAAATGTGAGCTTCAGAGGGGGTATGGATTTGAACATATTTTTTCAGAATATCATTGCAGGGCTTGAAACAGGGAGCTTATATGCACTGGCTGCCTTGGGGCTTGTAATGATTTTCAGGACATCAAAGGTTGTAAATTTTGCTCAAGGTGAAATGGCAATGTTTTCAAGCTTTATTGCATTGAAGCTGTGGCAGAATAGTATGCCCTATGCCGTTGCTTTTATCGGTGCTGTATTGTTCGCGGTAATATTCGGTCTTCTGGTAGAGAGAATATTCATGAGACCTGCATTGAAAGCATCTCTGGTCAGCAAAATGATAGTAACATTGGGACTTATTATGATAATAGACGGGCTGGCTTCTTCGGTGTTCGGAATAGATACACACAGCTTTCCAAAGGCTGTCAATGCATCAAACATGAATATCAGCGGAGTAATCATACAGCCTAATGCGCTGTTTATTATAGCTATGACATTGGTGATAATGGGAGTGCTTTTTTATATAATGCAGAAAACCATGCTGGGAATTTCCATCAGAGCAACTGCTCAAAATGAAATTACTGCGACACTTATGGGAATACCCGTTAAAAAGATATATGCACTTTCATGGATATTTGCCACTGTACTTGGAGCTGTAGCAGGGGTGCTGATAGCTCCTACAACGGATATTTCCACTACCATGATGATGGAAATGCACCTGAAATCATTCATTGCAGCAGTACTTGGAGGCTTCGGCTCCTTTGTGGGACCCGTGGTTGGAGGTTTTGTGATAGGAGTGCTGGATAACCTGGTAGGGTATTATGTTTCTTTGAAGTGGAAGACGGTTATAGTTTATGGTCTGTTAATAGTGATACTTGTTGTGAAGCCTACAGGACTCTTTGGCAAGGCATATAGAAAGAAGGTGTAGAGATGAAAGCAATAGCAAGGTTGATTATATATTCTTCAGTAGGCTTATTGGCAGCAGTATTACCGTTGTTTCTGGATATACCAAAACCAACAATGACTCTTCTGAATACAGCAGTTATCTACAGCATTATTGCAGTAGGCTACAACATACTATTGGGCTATGGAGGACAGATTTCATTGGGACACGCGGTATTCATGGGGCTGGGTGCTTATATGTCCGCATATATGACTGCCCAAATGAAGCTGCCATTTGTATTGTCGCTGGTTATATCAGGTCTGGTGCCAATGCTAATTGGAGCTCTTCTTGGATTAGCCGCACTCAGACTTGAAGGTCACTATCTGGCTATTGCAACACTGGGCTTCGGGGTAGCTGTACAGCAGGTATTCAAGGAATGGGTACCTTTTACAAATGGCTATTCAGGGGTAAAGGCACCTTATCCACAGATATTGTTTTTTGAGATTAAGTCCAGAGAACACTTCTTCATAATGTCGGCAGCGATACTCATACTGCTGTGCATATTTGCCTTTAATATGATTAACAGCAAGACAGGACGCGCTCTTATAGCGATGAGAGATAGCGAGCATGCGGCACAGGCTATGGGAATCAGTCTGTTTAAATATAAACTTATAGCATTTGCAGTCAGTGCATTCTATGCAGGAGTAGCAGGCTCATTGTATGCTCATCTGATACGCTTTATAGAACCAAGCATGTGGAGTATAGAGCTTTCACTGAACCTTCTGGCAATGGTTGTAATAGGTGGTCTTGCATCCATAGGCGGAGCTATTGTTGGTGCATTCTTTCTTACCTTGGTGCCGGAGATAATAAAAAGCATACCATTTCTCGAGCATCTTAGAAACTTTACTTACATATTTACCGGTGCCTGCCTGATTATAGCTATAATATTCATGCCCTATGGATTATCCAGACTCGGCTCACAGCTCAGGCACAAGTACGGAAGCATACTTACAGGCTTGCTGGCTTCAAAGGGTAAAGGGAGGGATGCATGATGAGTATTTTAAAGATAGATAGGCTTTCAATAAGCTTTGGAGGATTAAAGGCAGTTGATGATTTGAGCTTTGAGGTACCTGAAAAATCCATATATGGCCTGATAGGGCCCAATGGGGCAGGCAAGACAACTGTTTTTAACTGCATCAGCAGATTTTACACTCCTGATAACGGCAGCATCAGATTTGTTCAATCAGACAGCACCGGTAAAAGGATAGAGCACGAACTTACCAAATACAAAGTCCATGAGATTATTTCCAAGGGTCTGGCCAGAACCTTCCAGAATGTCGAGCTTTTCAAGAATATGACAGTAGAGGAGAATCTCATTGTAGGACTGCACTCGCAGATTAGGGGGGGGTTTCTGAAGTGCGGCTTCAAGCTGCCCATGGTAATAAAGGAAGAAAAAAGAGTAAGAGAAAAGGCATTGTTTATACTAGAATTTTTAGGGCTTACGGGTATCGAGAAGCAGAATGCAGCATCACAGCCCTATGGAACTCAAAAGCTGATTGAGCTTGGGAGAGCACTGATATCGTCGCCGTGTCTCATAATTCTTGATGAGCCTGCAGCAGGCATGAATCCCAGGGAAACAGAAGAGCTTGCATTACTGATAAAGAGAATACGGGACAAATTGGGTATAACAGTGCTGTTGGTTGAGCATGATATGGGACTGGTTATGAACATATGTGAGAGAATCTGTGCAATAAGCTTCGGCAAAAAAATAGCAGAGGGCACTCCTGATTATATACAAAATAACCCGGTAGTACAGGAGGCTTATTTGGGGAAGGAGGAGCAATATGCTTAGAGTGATAAATGTAAATGCGTATTATGGGTTTGTTCATGCTCTTAAGGATATATCTCTGGAAATTCCCAAGGGTAAAATTGTCACACTGCTCGGAGCCAACGGAGCGGGAAAAACCTCTACCCTGAAAGCTGTTTCAGGTCTTCTGAAGCCAGCCGCAGGAAGGATTACATATGAAGACAGAGATATTACCTCCTTGTCTGCAGATAAAATAGTAGAGCTCGGGATTGTTCAGTCGCCTGAGGGTAGACAGATATTCCCTGAATTTAGCGTATATGAAAATCTAAAAATCGGCACCTATGCGAGAAAAAATAAAGTGAATATAGGTAAGGATTTTGAGAGGGTATACGGGTATTTTCCTATTTTAAAGCAGAGAAGCAATCAAATTGCAGGAACACTATCCGGCGGTGAACAGCAGATGCTTGCCATTGCCAGAGCCCTTATGGCAGAGCCTAAGCTGCTGCTTCTGGATGAGCCTTCACTGGGTCTTGCACCTCTTATTGTGAAGGAGATATTTGATATTATCAAAGCAATAAATCGGGAAGGCACAACTATTCTACTGGTAGAGCAAAATGCTTATCAGGCTCTGTCCATAGCTGATTTTGCATACATACTTGAGACCGGAAGAGTCACCTTATACGGTGATTGTGCTGACGTGAGAAACGACGAAAGGGTTAAAATGGCCTATCTGGGAGGTCATTAACATAAATGAATCAATTATAAGGGGGAAGAATAATGAAAAAATCAAAACTGGTAAGAGTTGTGCTGATTGTATTGAGTCTCATTTTAGTAATTTCCATGGCGGCCTGTGCAAAAAAGGAGATACCTGCTGCTGCAGACCCGACACCTACGCAGGAGACTGAAAAGAAAATAGAGCTGGCTCAGGGAGTTACTGATACTGAGATAAAAATAGGCACAATAGCTGTTCAGGCAGGGGTGTTGTCTTTTATAGGTCAGCCTTATGTATCAGGAATGAAAGCATATTTTGACATGGTAAACGAAGCTGGCGGAATAAATGGCAGAAAAATAACGCTTATTGCAGAAGACGATGAGTTTAAACCGGATAAATCCATTGCTGCTGCAGAGAAGCTTATAGAACAGGATAAGGTTTTTGCAATAGTAGGTCAGCTTGGAACACCTTGCGTATTGGCAACAGCTGATACTGTTAAGGAAGCCGGAATACCTTCGGTATATTTTGGTTCGGGTGCAGTTGCCATGACAAAGCTTGGAGACAATTTCTTTCCGGTACAGCCGGACTATGAGAGTGAAGGGAAGCTTATGGCATATTATGTTGCAAACGAAGTAAAGGCAAGTAAAATAGCAGTACTATATCAAAATGATGATGTTGGTAAGGAAGGTCTAACAGGAATAAAGGAAGGGCTAAAAGCTCTTGGAAAAGAAGCCATCTTAGGTGAAGCGGCAGAAATAGCTTTTGGAGCTGCTGATAAGGATTTTACTGCACAAATACAAAAGGCCAAGGCTGAAAACCCTGATTTTGTAATAATATACGGATTATCCGGCGGTACTGCAGGTCTCCTAAAGGAAATTGAGAAGGTTGAATTTGATGTGCCGCTTTTGACAACTTATTCAAACGCGGATGCATCCTTTTTAGCAATAGCTGCTGCAGGAGCACCAAAAATGACAGCAAACCTCCATGTAATGGGCTGGCTGGAAGTTGAGCAGGATAAGCTGAAGCCTCTATTGGATGCAATGGCAAAATACTATAAGGATGTACCTGTAAACGCATACACAATGGCAGGTTGGGTGGCAGCTGAAACCTTTGTTGCAGGACTTAAGCAGGCAGGTGACAACTTAAGCTGGGAAGGCTATATAGACGCTATGAACAAACTGGATTTCAAGGACGGTTTGGCACCTCATATTAAATATGCTCCTGGAGTTCGCCAGGGTGTGCAGAAAATGGCAGTAAGCAAGGCTGTAATGAAGGATGGGGCTTATATATTTGAACAGCTTACAGATTTCTTTGAATTTCATAGCAAATAGACAGCAGTATGCGGGTCTTGAAGTGGCAGGACCCGCTGTACAAGACCGGGAGGTAATGAAATGCTCAAAGCGAATGTAGGAATTGTCGGGACAGGTCTATATATACCGCAAAGCTTTATTACTGCAAAGGAGGTCAGTGAGGCTACCAAAGGAAGGTGGACAGAGGCCGCTGTGGTTGATAAGCTGGGGTTCAGGAGAAAACCGGTGCCGGGGCAGGAGGATGGAACTCAGGAAATGGGTGTCAATGCTGCACTGGACTGCCTGAAAAGGACTAACACGGATCCCTTGGATATAGATTTGATACTGTGTATTGGCGAAGAGTGGAAGGAATACCCCCTTACCACCTCAGGAATATATATACAGGAGAGAATAGGAGCTTACAGGGCATGGGCTATTGATATCCAGCAGAGATGCTGCACCTGTGTTGCTGCAATGAAAATAGCCAAGGATATGATGCTTGCCGATAATGATATAAATACTGTAATGATTGTGGGAGGCTATAGAAACGGAGATTTTATAGATTATGAAAATGCTGATATGTCTATGATGTATAACCTGGGAGCCGGAGCAGGTGCTTTGATATTGAAAAAAAATTATAACAAGAATCTGCTGCTGGGAACACATATTATGACAGATGGTTCCCTGGCAAGAGATGTCGGAGTCAGATACGGAGGTACAATAGCTCCTGTCAGTGAGAATAATCTCCATAAGGCATATAAGTCTCTCGAAGTATTCGATGCAGCACATATGAAGGATAGATTGAACCAGATATCAATGAAGAATTGGTTTGAATGTATAGATAAGGCTTTTAAAAAATCAGGCATCGAAAGAAGCTGCCTGAACTATCTTGCAGTGCTTCATTTTAAAAGATCCATGCATTTGCAAATGCTTGAAGAGCTTGGGCTGCAGGAGGCGCAATCCGTTTATCTGGAAGATTACGGACATATTGGCCAGATAGATCAGATACTGTCGCTTCAGCTGGGTCTGGAGTCAGAGAGGATTACCGAAGGCAGTGTAATAGCAATGATTGCTGCAGGTATAGGCTATGCATGGGCAGCTAATGTAATAAAGTGGGGTAATGCAGAATAAGGGAGGTGTTGTATGAATTGCAGGCAAATATATAATGATAAGCTTATAACAAGAGAAGAGGCATTATCCAAAATAAACAGCGGTGATCAGGTTATTTCGGCATTAGCTGCTGCAGAGCCCGTAGGGCTGCTGTCTGACCTTCATACCATAGCAGACAGAGTTAGGGATGTAACGGTTGTGACATGCCTGCCAATGAACAGCTATGAGTACTTCACCAATCCCCGGTACAAGGACAGCTTTACCATGGAAGGATGGTTTTATTCTCCTGCCATGAGAAAATGTCATGATAACGGCAATATAAGCTTTATACCCAATCATCTTCATTTTGCCGCTGCAAAAAGACTGATGCATAGAAAGCCCAATGTTTTCATAGGTACGGCATCTGCTATGGATCGGCATGGATATCTGTCACTGTCCTTAAGTGCCACCTATGAAAGGGATATTTTAGATCAGGCAGATATTGTCATACTGGAAGTCAATGAAAAAATGCCCAGAACCTTTGGTGATACTATAATCCATATAAGTGATACCGATTATGTGATAGAAGAGGATTATGACATACCTGAGCTGACATCTGCAGAGCCGTCAGACAAGGATAAAATTATAGGAAAGTATATAGCAGACCTCATTGAGGATGGCTCTACAATACAGCTTGGAATAGGAGGGATTCCCAATGCAGTTGCCTCTGAACTGATGAGTAAGAAGGATCTTGGTATCCATACTGAAATGTTTACAGATGGAATGGTTGATTTATATTATGCCGGAGTAATAACAGGCAGGAGAAAAACTCTCATGAACGGCAAAATGGTAGCGACCTTTGCTTTGGGCACAAAAAAGCTGTATGATTTCATAGATAATAACCCTGCAGTAGTAATAGCCAGGGGAATGTGGACCAATGACCCTTATGTAATCGGACAGAACTACAAAATGACATCCATAAATACTACTCTTGAAATTGATTTGACAGGGCAGTGCTGCTCAGAGTCCATAGGACACAGGCAGTTCAGCGGTACAGGAGGTCAGGCAGATACAGCTATAGGGGCACAAAATTCTCCGGGAGGAAAGTCTATAATTGCATTGTACTCCACTGCACAAATAAAAGTGCAGGGACAGGATGAGAAGAGGACTATATCCAAGATAGCCAGCAGGCTTACTCAGGGGGCAGTTGTTTCACTTTCAAGGAATGATGTGGACTATGTAGTTACAGAATTCGGCATTGCTGAGCTTAGAGGAACTTCTATAAAAGAAAGAATAAAACGTTTGATAAACATTGCACATCCTGACTTCAGAGAAATACTGAAAAAAGAGGCAAATGAGCTTATGATATGGTAAACTGCATAAGAATCCTCCAAAGCAGCCTTGAAACCTGTTTTGGAGGATTTTTCTGTCTTGTCTGTTATGAAGCAAGTAATATACAATATGGATTATAGCAGTACAAAGCTTGAGTTAATGCCAGGGAGGTTAAAAATGAGTGTTTTTGGAGGAAATGCTACCAGAAAAGGCGTTGTATTTTACAGCAACGGAAAGAGATCTGCAGCATATAGGGACTGTAAAGGAAACATTACAATAAAAACTGAGAGGAGCAGCTTGTCGGATAAGCTTAACCCTCTTAGAAGGATACCCTTTGTAAGAGGTTTGGTTATACTTCTGGATACCTTCATCAGAGCCTGGAAGCTTAATGTTATTATTATTGCAGCTGTTACTGCACTGGTTTTTATGCTTGATAACAGCAATCAAAATCTGTTTGACTTTGATAAGGTTTATAATGAGACTACCTTAGTTATAGAGCAATATTTTTTACTGGTTGTACTGGTAATGGGGTTTATAGCCACTAAGTTCACGGGAGTTGCAAGGTACCATGGCGCAGAGCACAAGGTTTTTAATGCATGCAAACATAATCTGCCTCTTACGCTGGAAAATGTAAAGACTCAGAAGAGATATGCAGAGGAGTGCGGCACGAATTTACTGGTATTTATTTTCATGGTTTTATCATTTGCACAGTGGACAGGAGTATCTTTTTTTATAAGCTTTCTTATAGGCAGCTCCATAGGTTATGAGATTTTTGCGGCAAAAGGTAGGATAACTCGAAATGTGCTTAAGCCATTTTATATAGTCGGTTTTATGATACAGTACTTCATATTTACATCAGAGCCCGGCGAGAAGGAGCTTGAGGTTGCAATTGCTGCTGTAAGGGGCTTATGGGAGTATAGGGAGTAAATCATATAATTATCTTGAGCTTTATATTTTATATACATGAAGGAAAAATAAGTTTTCAATAGAATATAAAATACATTAATATACTACATACTGTTTTGGTTTTGAGAGAAGGAGGGTTCGAAATGAGACTCGTTACAAGATCTGACTTTGACGGCTTAATATGCGGGATGCTGTTAAAGGAAGCAGGGATAATAGACAGCTGGATTTATGTGCATCCAAAGGACCTTCAGGATGGACTGTTTAAGGCTGAAGAAAATGATGTACTGGCAAATGTTCCTTATGTAGAAGGCTGCGGAATGTGGTTTGATCACCATGCTACAGAGGCTGACAGGGTGGGTTGGAATCAAAATGTCAAAGGAGAGAGCAGAATTGCTCCATCTGCTGCCAGGATAATTTTTGAGTATTACGGCGGTGAAGCAAAGTTTCCCAAATATGTTGATATGATAAAAGCTGTAGATAAAGTTGATTCGGGGAATTTGACCCAAGATGAGATATTGAACCCGAAGGGATGGATATTGCTGGGCTTTATTTCTGATCCAAGAACCGGTCTGGGCAGATTCAGGGATTTTAGAATCAGCAATTATCAGCTGATGGAGCAGTTGATAAACCACTGCAGAAATATGAGCATAGAAGAAATACTGGAGCATCCGGATGTCAAGGAGCGTATTGAGGTATACAATCAGCAGACCGAGTTATTCAAGGATATGATTTACAAGTACACAAGAATTGAAGAAAATGTAATAGTGACTGATCTCAGAGACGTAGATACTATATATTCAGGTAACAGATTCTATATCTACAGCTTATACCCTGAACAGAATATATCGGTATGGATAGTGGACGGCAAGCAAAAGCAAAATGTAGCTATAGCTTGCGGCTACAGTATACTGAACAGAACCTCCAATACTGATGTGGGCAAGCTGATGTACAAGTATGGAGGAGGAGGACATAAAATGGTAGGAACCTGTCAAGTCCCCTATGAGGATGCTGACAGAGTCATAAAAGAGATTGTGGACACAATGAGAAAAGACGGATAATACACATAAATGCAAGACCTCTTATAGGTTTAGAAGCTGGTGAGAGGTCTGCTTATTTTTATTGGCTATGTATAATACTTGTCTGTTGCATAGAATTGAGCTGTACAGTATATTTTAAGTAATGAGGTATACTTAGGATACAGGGAGGTAGCTTATGAAGGTACTATTTACTTATAACTACGGTGAAGATAAGCTGAATGAAGTAAGAAAGCTGGGTTATGAGCTCATATATATACACGAGGGAGAGCTAAATAATAAAGCTGAGGTAGAGGATATTGACGTATTGGTATGCTATAATCCCTTCGAAAGACTGGATATTTCAAAGCTGAATAAGCTAAAATGGATACAGTTGTCCAGTATTGGCATCGATCAGCTTCCAAAGGCAGTTGTGAAAGAAAAAGGTATAATTGTTACCAATAACAAATCAGGCTATTCCATTCCCATGGGAGAATGGATTGTAATGAAGTCTCTGGAGCTTATTAAAAACAGCAAATACTTTTATAATAACCAGAAGGACAGCCTGTGGAGGATGGATACATCTGTACAGGAGCTTTATGGGAAAACCATAAGCTTTATCGGCACAGGCAGTATTGCTTCAGAAGCAGCAAAAAGGCTGCAAGGCTTTGAGGTCAATATATTGGGGGTCAATACCACAGGAAAGGCAGTGGAGTATTTTAACCAGTGCTATGCGATGAAGGATTTGATGCATGTGCTTGCAGAATCTGATATTGTTGTACTGTCAGTACCCTATACTGAGCTTACCCATCATCTGATAAACAAGGATAATCTGAGACATTTAAAAGAAAACTCTTATCTCATAAATATCTCAAGGGGAAGTGTAATAAATGAGGCTGATCTGATAACGGCAATTCTAGAAGGAAAAATCAGAGGTGCGGCCCTGGATGTATTTGAGGAAGAGCCGCTGCCTAAGGACAGTCCGCTGTGGAAGCTTGAAAATGTTATTATAACTCCTCACAATTCATGGGTATCCGAAATGAGAAATGAAAGAAGATATGCCATAACATTCGAGAATCTCAGACGATATATTACGGGAGAAGAGCTTATGAATATAGTGGACATAAAAAAGGGGTATTGATTTTATTATATAATAGAATTATGATATTCATATATCATAAAAAGGAAGAACAGACATGACTTTTATTCTTTGCTTTGCACTAACTTTATTAATGATGCTGGCAACGCTGCTTTTCTGCAGTATAAGCATAAGCTCACTATATAGTGGGTCTGGTTCTTCATTGGCATTTTTGCAGTTTATCATGGAGCTTAATGCGCAGGCAAAATACGGCTTATTGCTTTTTGCTTTGGCAGTATGTGCATTGGCTGCGCTGGCAAGCTTTATTATCAATTCATCCAATCACTTCATCATATCATTGGAAATATCAGCTGCTTTCAATGCACTGATAATAATCATGTTTCATAATCTCAAAATTGCAAATACAACTCCTGTAATATAGTTTTATAGTAAACAGCAGAATTTGACATGAACTCTTCTGAAGGGTTATTTGGCATTTTTTGCTCATAAATATGCAGGAGGTATTTTTATGTCCCGAATTAAAGAAATAGTAAATTATATAAATGATTTCTACAATGTGTCAGACAATGATGTGAGGCCTTATCACAAAACAGTTGAGGAAATTAATAAAAGCTGTCTCAGGGATTTATCCGACGCAGAACTGCGTTTTACATCTGCCTTACTGAGAGATAGAGCATTAAAGGGAGAATCTGCAGATAACTTACTGATTGAAGCATATGCACTTGTTAAGGAAGCGGCTGTGAGAGTACTTGGCGAGACTGCCTTTGACACTCAGCTTATAGCTGCTATAGCAATGCACCAGGGTAAGCTTGCAGAGATGCAGACAGGGGAGGGGAAAACTCTTGCTGCTGTATTTCCTTCATATCTTAATGCCTTAACAGGAAAAGGCGTACATGTTTTGACCTTCAATGATTATCTTGCTAGAAGAGATGCCGCTTGGGTCGGCAGGATACATGAGTTTCTCGGGCTTAGAGTTGGTTATATAGATGAATCCATGAGCTTTGAAAAAAGGCGCAATGCTTATTTGTGCGATGTTACATATGTTACGGCAAAGGAAGCGGGCTTTGATTATCTCAGGGACTTTCTGTGTGATGATACATCAAAGCTGGTACATAAAAGCTTTAACTATGCAATTATTGATGAGGCGGATTCCATACTCATAGATGAGGCAAGGATACCCCTTGTAATAGCTGGCGATATGCATAATGAAGCCTTTGATCTAAGCAGTCTGTCAACGCTTGTCAGGACTCTGTCGGCGGGGCTTGATTATGCTGTGGATCAGTATGGGGGCAACGTATACTTGACAGATTCAGGGATCCAAAAAGTGGAAAAGGCATTGAAATGCGGTAATCTTTTTGATGAGAAGAATCTAGAGCTGCTTACCAGGATTAACTGCGCATTGTATGCGGAAAAGCTGCTGAAAAAGGACAAGGACTATATAGTACGAAACGGAAAAATAGAGATTGTTGATGAGTTTACAGGAAGAATTGCAGAAAAGAGGAGCTGGCCTAACAGCCTTCAGCATGCGATTGAGGCTAAGGAAAGGCTTGAGCCGCAGGCGAAGGGAAGTATAATGGGCTCCATAACCCTGCAGAATTTTGTGAGCCTTTATAATAAGGTGGCCGGAATGACAGGGACAGCAAGGACAGCTGCAGGTGAGCTGAAGGAGTTCTATAACCTTGATGTGCTTGTAATACCTACACATAAGCCATGCCTGCGCAGGGATCATCCGGATATGGTATTTACACATCTGGAAGCGAAGGAAGCAGCCATATTGGCAGAAATACAACGAGTTCATAATACAGGTCAGCCTATTCTTATTGGCACTGCAAGTGTGGCAGAATCTGAAAACCTAGCAGACAGACTCAGGGAACTTGGTATCCAATGTCAGGTATTGAATGCCAAAAACGATGAAATGGAAGCACATATCATAGAGAAAGCGGGAGAGCTGGGAGCGGTTACTGTATCAACCAATATGGCAGGAAGGGGCATAGATATAAAGCTTGGAGGAAAAACCGGAAAGTATAAGCATAGAATAGAGGAACTGGGAGGTTTATACGTTTTAGGTACAAGCAGAAATGAAAATAGTCGTATAGACAACCAGCTTAGGGGCAGATCCGGCAGACAGGGGGATCCGGGGGAAAGCAGATTTTTCATCAGTCTTGAGGATGATATAATCAGAAAGTATGAGCTTTATGAATATATATCTGCAGCAAAGCATATTGACAGACAGGATGCACCCTTGACAGATCCAAGGATCGCCACAGAGCTTTCAAAGGGGCAAAGGCTTATAGAGGGTTATAATTCAGATATAAGAAGACAGTTGTGCAGATATTCAAGCATAATAGAGCAGCAGAGAAGATTCATACACAGGAAAAGACAGAGCATACTGCTTGGGGCGGATGCAATGCTTCTGCCCAAAGCTTCTCCTGAGCGCTACAATATGCTGGCAGGTATGTATGGAGAAGAAATGCTTAAGAAGGTTGAAAGGCAGCTGACGCTGTATTATATCAACAAGAGCTGGGCTGATTATCTGGACTATATATCATATATAAGGGAAAGCATTCACCTGATGGTTATTGGAGGACAGAATCCATTGCATGAGTTCCACAAGCTTGCTATAGAGGCATTTACAAATATGCTTGATGATACAGAGAAATCAATAGTTAACAAGTTTAATCAGGTGAGTATAAGTGAGAAAGGAATAGATATGGATGAAGAGAGCCTCAGAATGCCTTCATCCACATGGACCTATCTCATAAGCGATAATCCTGACCAGTTCAGTAATATATCCGTTATCGTTAAAGGTGTGCTGAACTACATTAGGGAGCCCTTGTTTTCCATAAGCTCACTATTCAAAAAATTGAAGAAAAAAAGAATCATTAACCGGTGACAAGGAATTTTATAGTCTGTATAGAATTATTCAAATAATTATGTATTCAGATATGAGGAGGTTATTATGGAAAAGTTAATCGAAAGGTTTCTAAGGTATGTAAGCTTTGATACTGCAAGCAATGAGGAATGTGAAGCAGTACCAAGTACATCCGGGCAAATGCTTCTGGCTAAGGAACTTGAAAGAGAGCTTCATGAAATTGGATTAAGTGATGTGGAACTGGATGAAAGGGGTTATCTGTTTGCCACATTGCCTTCAAACACCAATAAAGAATTACCTGTAATAGGTTTTCTTGCTCATATTGATACCAGCTCTGATGCAAGCTCGGTAAATATTAAGCCTCAGATAATAAGCGACTATAAAGGCGGAGATATAGTAATAAATCCAGAATTAGGTATAAAGCTTTCTCCCGCAGAGTTTCCCGACCTGAATAAATATATTGGCTGTGACCTTATTACTACAGACGGTACAACACTGCTGGGTGCTGATGACAAGGCAGGTATAGCAGAAATAATAGCTGCTGTGGAATACCTTATAAAGCATCCGGAAATACCTCACGGTAAAATACGCATAGGCTTTACACCCGATGAAGAGATTGCCCGCGGCACTGACCATTTTGATGTAGAGAAGTTTGGTGCTGATTTTGCATATACAATAGATGGCGGTGAAATAGGCGAGCTGGAGTTTGAAAATTTCAATGCTGCAAAAGCTGTCATAACCATTAATGGAAGAAGTGTTCATCCTGGAAGAGCAAAAAATAAAATGAAAAACTCATTGATGATTGCAATGGAACTGAGCTCCATGCTGCCGCAAAACGAAGTGCCTGCTCATACTGAAGGCTATGAAGGCTTCTTCCATTTGGAAAAGCTGAGCGGTAGAGTTGAGACCACAGTTATGACATATATTATCAGAGACTTTGATAAGGCTAAGCTGATAGAAAGAAAAGAGCGAATGGTAAAAATAGCAGATTATATCAATGACAAGTATGGTAAGGACACAGTGCAGCTGGAGCTTAAGGATCAATACTACAATATGAGGGAAAAGGTTGAGCCTATAATGCACATAGTGGACACAGCCAAGAAAGCTATGGAAGAGGTAGGGGTAACTCCTCTGATAAGACCTATAAGAGGCGGTACAGACGGAGCCAATCTTGCATATAAAGGGCTATGTGCACCCAATATATTCACAGGCGGTCACAACTATCATGGAAGATTTGAATATGTTCCTATACAATCAATGCAGAAGGCTGTGGAAGTTATTTTAAAGATAGTAGAGCTGTACAGCAAGTAATTAAGAAGGAATCCTATATCAGGATTCCTTCTTTTTATACATGATCTTATAAAGCGCAGGCACCATTGTAAGTGTAAACACAAGGCAAAGGGACATTCCTATAACGGTTGTCAGCCCGAAGCTTTCAAGTCCCGGGTGGTTTGTGAAGTACAGGCTTCCAAAGCCGATGAGTGTGGTTATATTGGTCATCATTATTGCTTTTCCGGTGTGAGCGAGTATATAGGCTGTATCTCTGCCTGGTGTGGTTTTTATTCTGTGCACCAGGTGTACTGCACTGTCTATTCCGATACCGATGAGTACCGGAAATGCTATCATGCTGAATATATTCAAATCTGCTCCCAGAATGGGCATTAGGCCTAAGGTGGCATAGACAGTAAAGCATAGAGGTACAATAGCAATTATGGTTTCCTTTATGCCTCTGAACATTATCATAAGTATGATGAACAGTGCAGCGAAACAGTATATGCTTATCCTCAGTATATCACTTTTGACATAATCAGTTACTTCATTCATTATAGAGGGCATACCTACCGGGTAATTGCCTGACAGTGACAACACTGCCTCCTCAAGCTTATTGAAGCTTTCGGGCTCCCAGATATTTACAGCAGGTACTATTTCTATAATATACTTTCCGCCTCTGCCTACATAATTGGTTTTCAGAGCCTCAGGCAGCTGCTCTACGGACATCGGGTCCTCACTAATTTGAAATCCGGAAATGCTTGGAAAGCTTGAGGCTCCAGTCTGTCCAAGCTGTTGAAGTATCAGGTCTGCATTTTCAGTTTGGAGTCCGTTTATAATGCCTTCAATGGTTTTGTAGCCTTTTGTACTGTCATCAATCTTATTGCGGTCAGCGCTTTTCTTAATGGACTTAAAAGCTTCAATAACCTGAAGGGGGTTTGCCTGATTGTTTTCCGGAGACTTTTTCAGCCGCCTGTTCAGCTCTTTAATAACACTCAGCTTATAGTCCTGGTCTTCAGGCAGATACTTCAGTACAGAATCAACCTGTTTTACATCACTGCGCTTCAACAGCTCCGAAGAACATTTCTTCAGTTCAGCCATATCATCTGCCATGAACTGAAGGGTTGTGGGATTGTAATCGAATTCTTCTTCCACTACCTTTAGCCATTTCAAGCATTCCATGTCCTCAGGGTATAGCCTTGAAATATCGGATTTTATTTCGGAGCTCAGCACTTTATTACTCAATAAGGCAGCTATTGCAATTACTATTACAATAAACACAATAGGTCTTTTATCTACTGCCATACCCAAAGGCTTCAAAAACCTATATTCTACGTCCTTATATGTCTTCTGGGATTTCTTTCTGCTGTCAAAGGCCAATATTAATGAAGGCATAACAAGTATCATAGTGAAACACATAATGAGTATGCCTGCTCCCGATATAACACCCATCTGTGTAAAAGCTCTGAACTCCGCTGTCAGGAAGGTGAAGAATGCTGCAGCCGTGGTAAGTGCACCTACAAGCATTCCGGAGCTTGTTTCTTTGATTGCTGTAGATACGGCTGCCGATGGCTCTTGTCCTGCAGATCTTTCTTCAAGGTATCTTGAAATTATGTGAACTGCAAAGTCAATTCCCAGTCCAAGCAGCAGAACTGCAAAGCTAATGGAAAAAAGATTGAGGTTGCTATACAGAAGAAATGCAGCTGCTGTGGACATAACGGCACCAATAATCAGCGGGTAGCCTGCGGATATAGGCAGCACAAACCTTCTGAAGGATACGACAATAAACGCAATAATGATAATAAATGTAAGTATGGCTGTTGAGTAGAAGTTATTGAACATAGTATTATCAGATTCATTATCCTGTACAAAAGCTCCTCCTGTGTAGCCTGCATCAATATCATAGCCTTTATCAGCCATTGTTTCGTCAATGGCTTTTTCAAGTCCTTCAAAGAATTGCAGACGGGAGTTCATGAAGTCGTCCATATCAAGCTTTGGTTTAATAATCATCATAAATGTGCTCCCGGAATCCGATACAAGGTATTGACTTTCTTCCGCCTGCTCCTTCATATTTCCAAACAGCATTACAGCAAAAAGCTCTTCCTTTTCAGCTTCTGTCAAGGTCTCCTGATTCAGAAGCTTGCCGAAGCTGGTAAGCAGCATTTCACTTTTTTTCATATCAGCTTCATACAACCTTTTTGAGAAAAGCTCAGAGAAGGATACAAAGTCCATATGCTGTAAAAACTTACTCAACTCACTGTTTCCATCCCTTAGTTCAGCTTCCAGCTGTTCATATTCTTCAGTGTCTGCATAAAGATGCAAATACTCATCAAGTGAATCCGTATCTATTTTGTAAAGTGCGTTATTTATAAGGTTATCCTTATACAGCCTATCTGCCAGGGCATCCATATAGCCTTCACATTTCGCCCTTTCCCCCTTGGCAATAATAATTACATTGTCCTGGGAATCAAAGTATTTATTGAACTCCTTACTTGCCTTGAGGCTAAGGCTGTTTTCAGGCAGCATGCCATCCATTTTGGAATCCATACCGATGTTTGATGCAAGAGCGGCAGCTCCTGCAAATACAAATATACTGAGCAGTAATATAAGTTTGTACCTTTTGATGATTATCTCCGAAATTTTATTCAGCATATTATTCCTCCTTTTGATTTTGGGTGCAAAAAACCAAGCCTCATAATCCTTAATGAAGCTTTTTTATCAGATTTATGCTATAGCAGTATCTTTTTAACTATTATTTTTACTTCTTCCTTGATTACATCAACCTTATCGGGGTAGCCGTATAGAAATGCGCTTTCAAGCAGTTCATGCGCTATTTGTGTGACTATTCTGGAGTATAGCTTGGCAGGTTTATTACTGATTATACCTTTTGATATTGCTTTTATTATCCATCTTTCCGCTGAAGACTGCATTATCCAGTCAGAAAACACTTCATATTTTTCAACATTCATAAGCTCAGTTATATTGGAATTATGCAGCAGCTTAATAATTCCCGGATTTTTCTGCATGAACCCTACAGTTATGTCTATCAGCAGGTCTATATCTTCAAACTTAGGATTTTCAAGGTCCATAACCTCTATATATTGATGAAAGGTACTGAAGGCGGTCTTGTAGATTTTTGCCAATATATCAAACTTGGTATTGAAATACAAGTAAAAGGTGCCTTGTGCTACACCTGCTGCTTTGACAATCTCTCTTACAGCTGTATTATCGAAGCCCTTTTCGTAAAACAGCTTTCCTGCACACTGTATAAGCCTTTTTTTTGTTGCTTCACTTTTTTCCTTTTGTTTTCCGGGCATATCATCACCTGCCTTAATGAATAAAAAGGTGTTATAATGAAAAGTGACTGCTAATCACAATTTAATAATAACACCTTAAAAAATCCTATTCAATGTATAAATTGACTCAAAAAGTCAGTTTTAGAACCAGCCTCTTGCCTTCATTGCATCTGCAACTCTTTTTACGGAATACATGTATGCGGCATTTCTCATGGTTACTTTAAAGTCAGTCTTGATCTTCCATATATCATCAAAGGCTTTAATCATAAGCTTTTCTTCTTTTTCTTCGACTTCTTTTTCTGTCCAGTAATAACCCATAAGATTCTGAACCCATTCAAAATATGATACTGTAACTCCGCCTGCATTTGCCAGTATGTCCGGTACTATTGTGGTGCCATTGGCTGTTATGATTTCTTCTGCATCAGGCGTAATAGGACCATTGGCCCCTTCTACAATTATTCTGGCCTTTATAACATTGGCGATATCTTTAGTTATTGCGTTTTCTAATGCAGCAGGAGCAAGTATATCAACTTCCAGCGACCAGAACTCAGCTGATGATATTTCTTTTGTTCCTGGGAAGCCCTTGATGGTTTTGTTGATTTTCTTGTGCTCCATAAGAGCACGAGGGTCAATGCCGTCTTCCTTGTAAATAATAGTATCAGTTTCGGCTATTGCTATTATTTTAGTGCCAAACCTATAGGAGTTTACTGCAGTAAAGCTGCCTACATTGCCAAAGCCTTGTATTGCCATGCTTGCACCATGAATGTTGATTCTGAGCTTCTTGCATGCTTCTCTGGCAGTTACGGCCACACCAAAGCCTGTAGCTGCGTTTCTGCCTAGTGAGCCGCCGAATTCCAATGGCTTACCTGTAATTACGCCTATGGCGCTGTGCCCTGCAAGCTTATTATACTCATCCACCATCCAAGCCATGATCTTACCGTTTGTATTGACATCAGGAGCAGGTATATCAACCTTTTCACCTATAAGCTTATGAATAGCCTGTATATAACCTCTGCTAAGTCTTTCCAGTTCACTCTCTGATAGTGTTTTAGGGTCTACCACGACTCCACCCTTGCCGCCTCCATATGGTAGGCCTATAACTGAACATTTGAAGGTCATCCATAGAGAAAGAGCTTTCACTTCATCCAGTGTAACATCCGGATGAAATCTTATACCTCCTTTGGTAGGTCCTACAGCATCATTGTGCTGGGAACGGTAGCCCTTAAAAACCTTTATGGTACCATCATCCATTCTGATAGGTATGGAAACCTCCAATACCCTTAAGGGTTCGCTGAGAATTTGATAAATCTGCGGCTCAGTACCGAGCTTTTCACATGCCTCTCTTAACTGTCTCTGAGCATTTTCAAATGGATTTAGACTTTCAATCGCCATAATTTTACCCCCTAATAGTATTAAAGTGGTATGTATACAGTTCTATTATGATATATTGAGTGGCAAACATCAAATAACAATATATTCAAAATGACGGTAAAATTGCAATATGGCATTAATTATGTAACAAATCCTGCATTTTACGCAGAAACCAAAAATATGAAAAACCAAGCTTATGCCTGGTTTTTACTTAATGCTCTGTTTACATTTGCGAAGCAATTGATTGTGAAAATTTCATCTTCATCAGGATCCTTACCAAATTCTTTCTTGTACTTGGCTATAGCCATATTGGAATCTGTCTCTTTTCCTACCAAAGTGCCTATACTTAGCTGCATATCAAATATCTTAAGGGTTTCTTCCTTGTTTTGCAATTCTTCATGTGATATAAGATAATACTCGGCATCATACTTTCTTATCTTCTCTACCATCCCAGTAAGCTTTTCCATTGTATAGCCGTACTCGCCGTTGTATCTGCTGCCGTATATGCAGTCCCCCAGAAACATCACCTTTTCTTCGGGTACGTAAACTATTGTTGAATCAGGAGTATGGTCACCGCCTACGTGTTCTACGATACAGGTTACCCCTCCAAGGTCTATTTCCAGCTTTTCAGAAAAATATACATCACATTCGCCTACTACTCTGTCCTCGCTATCAGGCATTTCTGCCTTTATACAGTCATATGTGAACTGCGCCATTTCGCCGCTTTTTATTCTGGCTTCCATAGCGGAGTCTTCCCAGGAAAGCATCCTCATGCCGTCAAGCAGTTCTTTGGTATTGATATGGCCTATACATGTGAAATCCATCGCAGGAATTCCCCAAATATGATCCCAATGCCAATGTGTAAGAACAACATATTTAAATTCCGGTGCATTAAGTTCTTTGGCCTTAGTCATGAACTCTCTAGCATGTGTCGGAGATGCACCCGCATCAACAGCCAGGCTGAATTTGTCTCCCATTATGAGGCCTAAAGCAGGCCTGTCCGTTTCATCATTTTTATCCATGTAGTAAACTCTGTCCGTTATTTTATTGAGCATTTGATTTAACCCCCTGTTTTTCTTTTAAGTCTATAATACCACATTATTGGAAACTGAAAAATAAAAATTGGTATCCATTGAGTGCGAGCTCTCCCATGGACTTTTGAGAAAACATTAACAATATTTATAAAAGCAGTTGACCTAAAGTATACTTTAAGTGCTATGATTATTTTATGACTACTCAAATAGGAGAATGTAAAATGAAAATCAGTGAAATTGTTAGAATTACAGGGCTGACTGCTTCCACCATAAGATTTTATGAAAAGATAGGCTTAATACGAGAGATTGCTAAGGATGAGCATAATCAGAGAATTTTCTCGGATGATGATAAAAGATGGATTAAATTCTTGGCTTCTATTAAAAATGCTAGACTTTCAATCAATGAAATGATGGCCTATGCAGAGCTTTATTATAGCAAAAACGAAAGCATTCCTGATAGATTGGCTGTAACTGAACAGTGTAAAGAAAAGCTGATTTCTGAAATCAATGAGCTTCAAGAAGGCATAAGGTTTTTGGATAGCAAAATCAAATTTTATAAAGATTTGATAGATCAAAATAAATAGTAGTATGATCGCAAAAAGCTAAAGTATAAAGTTAATCTGAAGGAGGTACTTATGAATCTTAGAAAATATGGAACAGCACCATACAAGGTTGCTGTGGTGCATGGGGGGCCTGGAGCGGCAGGTACTGTAAAGCCTGTTGCGGAAGAGCTATCTAAAATATGTGGGGTTCTGGAGCCGCTGCAGACAGAAATGACAATAAATGGTCAGCTGGAAGAGCTTAAGAAGATTCTTGAGAAGTATATTAGCGAACCGGTTATTCTTGTGGGTCATTCATGGGGAGCAATGTTAATATATTTATTTGCTGCCAAATACAGTGATATGGTCAAAAAAATAATTCTGGTATCAAGCGGATTATTTGTTGAAAAGCATTTTCCTAACCTAAATAAGAACAGGGATGAAAAGCTTACTGCTGAAGATAGAGAAGAGCTGATTCGGCTTAGGAGTATTCTATCAGATGCTGGGCATAAAGACATCAATACTGCTTTTGCTAAGTTTGGAAGGTTAATGGAAAAGCTGGATGCTTATGAACCCATTGATATGGTTGCTGATGAAAGCTTATTCAGTTATGAAATATACTCAAAAGTATGGCCTGAAGCACATGAGATGCGAAGAAGTGGGCAAATGGCTGAGCTTGGGAAAAACATAAGCTGTGAGGTTGTAGCTATTCATGGAGATAACGATTCACATCCAATAGAAGGTATCAGAGATTCACTTGAAGAAACAGTGGGAGATTTTACATTCTATGAACTAAAACGCTGTGGTCACAGCCCGTGGGCTGAGGTGTATGCCAGAGATGATTTCTATAAAATACTGAGGCTGGAGATACTGAAATAGCTTTGCATGTTACAATAGCTGTACTATAAAATAAAGGGGAATATGACAATCTGATCAGCAAATAGATATTACAAATAGCAAATAGGAGAGATATCTATGAAGCTGATAAAAAGCATTTGGATTCTGTTCGTTAGTGTTTTGTTAGCTTATGTATTTTATAGTGCTGTCAATTACTTCGGAGAAGACAGTATTATTAGACATAAGGAGGAGAATTATTCTTCAGGAATAACCCTTGAGCAGATACAGGAAATTGCAGAGCTGGCCACCGTAGAGTATCTGGTGGAAGCAAGGATGATAATAGACAAGCCCAAGGTAAGAGTATGGATATTTGATATACCTCAAACTGAGAAATACTATATTGCAATGGCTCAGGGTAAAGTAAAGGCAGGCATAGATCTGGAGAAGATTATCGTTTTAAGGGCTGATAAGGATGAGGTAGTATTAAGACTGCCGGAGGCCAGAATACTAGATAAATATATTGATCCGACTACAAAATGGGAAAAAGAGATTGAGAGGCTTTTCAGTGAGATAAATTCAGATGAAATCACTGAGGCTCAGATAAAGGCAGAAGAGGATATGGTCAATAGAGCTATTAGCAATGGTATATTAGAAAAGGCATACGAAAATGCAAAACGTATGATAGAAAGCTTTATCAAGCTTTCCGGAGTAAAATCAGTAATATTTGAGTAATATGTGAAGAATATATACCCACTAAATAAATTTTTTATTTCAATATACATACACAAGGAATTTGTACATCTGATGGAGAATAGTTATCGAGTAAATTTTAAGAACAATCACAGTAAAACAGGAGGACTATAGAATGTCAAAAAAAAGGACAACTGACAACAGCAGTATAAACAGGACAATTATTGTAGTTTTTGCAGCAATTATTGCTTTAAGTGTACTTGGCTTTTATCTGGCCAACAGAAATACCTTCAGCTTCAATAGAAGCATAAAGGAGGAGCTTTCCAAAAACGTTGGACTTTATGCTGACCAGCTTAATGAAAGGATTCACAGTGCAGGCAGCTTTGCTTTCACACTTGCAAAGGAAATATCCTTATCCGATAATCATGATGAAAGCAAGCTTGAGCAAGTGGTAAGAACCAATATGGAGAATCATAATATGATCATAGGCAGCGGTTATTGGTTTGAACCCAATATGTTCAAGTCCGGACTGAAGCATTACGGTCCATATTATTATAAGGACGAAAACAATAAGATTCATAAAAATCCCAACTATGGAAGCGAAAGCTTCAATTATTTTGAATTCGAATGGTACAGGAATGGCTTGGATCCCAATAAGGAGTTGGTTTATAACCCTCCTGCAAGAGATGAGTTGATGGAAACCACTTTTATTACCTGTACCTCTCCCATAGTAAAGAATGGAAAGACAATAGGCGTTTCAACCGCAGATGTTAGTCTCAGTGAAACCAAGCTGGTAGTGATAACTCTGAAGGTAGGCGAAGAGGGTTATGCCTATCTGTTGACCAAGGATGGCTTTTATATAGCCAATGAGCTGCGTGGAATGCATGATTTGGAAGATAAAATTACAGATGATGAAAATAAAGAAATAAGCAGCTTAGGGAAAAAAATAATTACATCAGATAAGCCGGGCATAGAAACACTGAACAGCACGGGTCAATATGCTGCGTATTCTCCCATAGGAGATACAGGCTTATATCTTGTTCTGGTTCATCCTATTAAATAATATTGAAAAACAGTCCTTCGAACTAACCTCGGAGGACTTTTTACAAGTATCAGACTTTAATGGGGACCCATAGAAGAGGCTGAAGGCGGAAAAGCGGAATAAAGCTGAGCAATGCTGCTTTTGAGCAGATAGCATAACATAAAGAGTATAACGGATAACTTTGTTTAGTGGAGTGATAAAATTGAAAATCTGTATATCCAGAATAGAGTCATTTTTTCTTATGCTTTCAAGCATTGTGTTCATCACGGCAAGCATGATGCTTTCGATACCTTTATATTTTGGCTTCGGCGCAGGCATTGTGTTTACATCTTTTTTTCTGGTATTAAAGGGATATGAAATCAAAAACCTTCTGTTTATAATTATCAGAGGTATAAAGGAAGCCAGAATACTTTACGGAGTAATACTGCTAATAGGAGCTACAGCATCTGCCTGGATGATTTCTGGTGTTGTTCCGGCTATGATGTATTATGGGTTTTCACTGCTTGGGGGTATGAATTTTCTATTGGCAGCCTTTCTTATTGTTTCGCTGATATCCATGTTTATGGGTACAGCTGTAGGTACCATAAGCACAATGGGTATAGCAATACTGGGGATAGGGAAAGGCTTTGGAATACCTGAAGGTATTTTGATGGGTGTCATAGTTTCAGGGGCATTTATTGCCGATAAGGCTTCGCCCATATCAGGGCTGCTGAATCTTACTTTAACCACCGTAAACAGAGGTTATAGAGAAGTATTTAGGTCTATGCTTAATACGCTTGTTCCAATAATTTTCATTACAGCACTTGTATACTATTTTATAGGACTGAGATATACCCAAACGGATGTGATTCAGCTGCAGGGCTACAGAGATGCCATAAAAAGCGGCTTCAATGTTTTTCCCCTGCTTATGCTGCTGCCTGCAGCGGTTATGGCCATGTCGCTTTCAGGGTTGAAAACCGTTCCAACCATATCTATAGGTATAGTTATAGCATGTATTTTTGGTATTCTATATCAGAAAACCGGTATAGTTACTGTTATTAGCAGTATTCTATTTGGTTATAGAAGCACTACTTCCTCGGAGGAGCTTAATGCTATTCTTAGAAGCGGCGGAATAGTATCAATGGTAGAAGTGGTATTTGTAGTAATGGGAGCTGTGGCTTTAGTAGCATTGTTTGAAAGCAGCGGTACTATTTCACCCATTATTGAAAGGCTGATGAATAAGACAGATACAAGAAACAAGCTTACAATCAAAACGGGTCTTATAAGCAGTCTGCTGACAGTGATTACCTGTGACCAGACTGTTGGCATAGTTGTATCGGGAAGGCTTCTGCAGAACAAGTATAAGGAGCTGGGGCTTGACAATTCAGTGCTGGCCAGAACGATATCCGATACCGGCACTATTATTGCACCACTAATGATGTGGAACATAAATGCATTGATAATCAAATCGGTAACCTCAGTTTCTGCTCAGGAATACTGGTTTTATGCAGTGCTTTGCTATATATCCCCAATAGTAACCATTATTATATCATTTATTGAGAACAAAAATGTTAGTTAATAAAGCAGCTTATTAAAGCTTAAGCTCAGGGAGGTACTTATGGAAAAAAAAATAAAAACTGCTATTATAGGCTTCGGCTTGTCGGGCAAGGTATTTCATGCTCCAATATTAAAAAGCCTTGAAGCCTATGAGCTATGTAAAATTTATACCAGAAACAAAGAGTCAATTGCAGCAGCTGAAGCATTATACCCATGTACTGAGATTGTTCAGGACTTGGACAGTATTTTTGATGATTCAATTGAGCTCGTAATCATAGCAGCACCCAATGTGATGCATTTTGAGCTTGCAAGCAGAGCACTGCTGTGCGGCAAAAACGTTGTATTAGAAAAGCCCTTTACTGTTGACATTAAGGAGGCACTACAGCTTATAAAGCTTGCTAAGGCTCAGGGAAGGATACTTACGGTATACCAGAACAGGCGTTGGGACAGCGATTTTCGCACTGTAAGAAAAATCATAGACAGTGGCATGCTGGGGAGATTGGTTGAGTATGAAGCACATTTTGACAGGTTCAGAAGCAAGCCCAAGGAAAACGCTTGGAGAGAGGAACAGTCACCGGGCTCGGGAGTTCTTTATGACCTAGGGTCGCATTTGATAGACCAGGCTCTATGTCTGTTCGGTATGCCAAAAGAGCTGTATGCAGACATCAGAACCCAGAGAGAAGGTGCTCGGGTTGATGACAACTTTGAGATAATAATGTACTATGACAGTCTTAAAGTAACATTAAAGGCAGGTATGCTGGTGAAAGCAGAGCTCCCAAGGTTTATACTGCTGGGAGATAAAGGCTCCTTTGTGAAATATGGTCTGGATGTGCAGGAGAAGGCTTTACTAAACGGAGACATTCCTTACAATAACTCAAAATGGGGAAGAGAGCCTGAGAATCTGTGGGGTATCATAGACACAGAGATTGATGGAGTAAATATAAGGGGCAGGGTAGAAAGTGAAGCGGGTGATTATAGAGAGTTCTATAGAAATGTACATGCTTCAATATGCAGCGGAGCTCCTCTTGAAGTAAAGCCCCAACAGGCAGCAGATACCATAAGAATCATAGAGCTTGCTATGGAAAGCAATAAAAACAGAGCAGCAGTAGGGGTCAGACCTGAGCTTTTGACTTATTCATAAGATGTATAAACAGCCGCCACACTATTATGTATGGCGGCTGTTCTTATTACTTATCATCAATTCTGATTTCTATATTGCTGCCGATTATTCCAGGATAAGCGCCCTTATCTATTAATACCTTTCTATCAGGATGCGCCAGCAGCCATTTGTTTTTCATAAAAAGCAGCCGAGCTTCTCCTTCTGCAGCAGGCTTATGCTCGAGAGGAAGGTTGGTGTGTCTTGGCAGTATTACTATGCATTTGAAGCCTTCTGCAAAAGTCTTGCAGGGAGCAAAATGCAGTGTTGTGCCGTACAGCTCTATTGCAGTTCCCTTTGGCAGATAAAATGCCTCAACCAGCTTTGAATCATAGTTGTTTGAGCATATGTCCTGTACTTTACCAAGCAATAGAATCAAATCCGTAACAGCAACGTTGATTTCAGTCCCCTTGTGATATTCCAGCCCATTGAGGTTTGAGTTGCTGCCGTTGCAGTAGCCTATTTGGATTGGCATATCACCGAAAAAATCTTCCTGGATTCTGCTGAAAACAGGAGTTGATTCCATTTCTGGAACTGAAGGAACGTATATGTTGCCTTCCTTGGGTATAATTGTACTATTTTCCATATATTCAATTATCTCAGAAAAGTCATATGCAGTGATTATTTTTCCGTAGGCTCTAAATGCAGCATCACTTATATTGCTTATGTAAATGTGAGAATTCAATAAATTGAGTCTGTCTAAGTTCATATCCTTCATTTGTCTATAGCCTGCCAATCTCAGAAAATAGTGAGGAGTACCTGGAATCCTTTCTATAGAAAACAGGGGGATAACCAAGCTTTGCTTCCACTTCAATATCACCGCCTGTGTATTCCTTTCCTGTCCAGAAATGTACCCAATTATCCTTAGGCAGATAAAGGCTGCGAACACTTTTACCTTCCTCATATACAGGGGCTGCAAGTATATCCTTTCCCAGCATAAATTGGGATTGTATATCAAAACAGCGGCTGTCCTTCTCATAATGTAAGAATAAGGGGCGTATTACAGGTATCCCTTTTAACGTGTTTTCTTTTACTGCAGCCTTGATATAAGGTGCTAGCTTGGTATAAATCCTGCTCATTCTGGCAAAATGGAAAAGTGTATCCTCATCTGAATCAAACTGCCAGTTGTCATCAGGTCTGTTGCCTTCGTGTGTACGCATAACAGGAGCAAATGCACCCATTTCTGCCCAGCGCATGAACAGCTCTTTAGTGCGCTTCATGTCAAAAAGGGTAGTATAGCCGCCAATATCACTATGATGTAATCCAAAACCGGACATCCCCAGGGAAAGTGCAGCTGTCATTACTGAAGGCAGTCCATCATCCGTACTCCAATCAACATTCTGGTCTCCTGCCCAGATCATGGTTGCATACCTCTGGCTGCCAGTGTAGCCTGCACGCATGAAGAAAACAATGTCACCAAGCTTACCGGACTCTTCCACCGCTTCTCTGTTTACTTTAGCCCAAAGTACCGGCCACTGGTTATGCATTATCTCTGCGCTGATGCCATTATGAAGTATTGCATCGGTGGGCAGATACTCTCCGAAGTCTGCCATCCAACCGGAAAGGCCAAAGTCTATCATGTTTTTCTTAATAACATCTTTGTACCAATTAAAGGCCTCAGGATTGGTCAGGTCTACATGACCTGCCATAAAGGCTCCCATGTCAGTAATATAGTCTTCTCCCGAAGCCTTTTTCACCAGATAGCTCTTTTGTGCTGCTTCCTTGAACAGATTGCCTTCCACTGCCAGGTAAGGATTTATATAGCCGAGAAAACGTATTCCCTTTTCTCTGAAACCTTTTATTTCTATATCGAGTTCCGGATACAGGTTTCTGTCCCATTCCCAATTCCACATCAGTCTTTTGCCAAAGTAGGTTATTCTTTTTCCTTCCCAATCCTGTGCCCAGACGCCACTTACCAAAAGACCTTTCTCAAGTGCGTTATCGAGTTTCCTTTTAATTGTTTCAGTGCCGCCCTGCATGCCTATCCACACACCGTTGTATACCCAGTCCGGAAGCTCAGGCTGCCTCCCCAGCAGCTCTGTCAAATCTCCAAGCAGCTCTGTATAAGAGTCTTGAGCGCCGAAAATGAGCCTGTCAGGAATATTCCATATTTCAAGCTCGTGATGCTCAGAGCTTTTAAAATTGAACTCCATATAGGAGCTGTCATCAACGTGACAGTAATATTTACTGCTGGAAATAAAGGTAGGCTGTGGGAAATATGTGGAATAATAGTCGCCTCCCGCACCTTCAAGACAATCAGCCATAAAAGTGGAATATGTTTTTTTATTTCTGCCTACACCCTGTTCGGTAATGAATAAAGGAAAGCTTTTTCCTCTCAGATTAAAATGTGAAAACTGCTCTCCGCAGCCATAGATATATTCACTGCTTTCTGACGGAATTCTAATCCAGAGTCTGTTAACGCCTTCTGATTTACTTTGAAACTCAACTATCAATCGATTGTTTTCCGTATACAGTGTAATGGAGACTGCATTTATTCCACTTCTGCTCAACTCAATATGTATTTTATCACCATTCTCGTGGATTTCAAAATCCTCAAGTGCAATTTTTTCAATGGTATAATTGCTTATATCAAAGTTGCCAAGGTGCATGTTATAAGCTGCCTTACCCTTGCCGGCAAACAGGAAGGGCTGTTTTCTGCTGTGGCGTATCAGTTCTTTTTCTTTAAAGCATATGCCAAAGCCGTCTGATGATCTATTGAGCTTCATAAAATCCTCCATTTTCCTGCTAGCTTATTATTTTCCAACCCATAATACGGGCGAATATTTCAAGGGCTTTAGTGTAGTCTCCATACGCAAGAGATACATGGTGAGCAACTCCGTTATATACCACGCTATCCAGAACATCCTTAATGTGCTTTTCAAACTTCACCTTGACATAGGTACCCTTCAAAAGCTTTTCCATAGGAATGCCTTCCCCTTTTTGCATGAATACTCTGTATTCTCCGCAGGCTGAATCAAATCTCAATATCATTACCTGGCCGCTTTTCATGACAAAATCCGCAGTAACTCCCTTACCTGCAGCAAAATAAGTATCGAGAGAGCGGGTGCATTTTCCGTCCCATAGGTTGCATGGCGCAACGCCACAGTGCCACAGCAATGCATAATCTTCCTTAAGGTCTACCTGTGATAAATCTGCCAGGAACGGTGTTTCAGCACCTGCTGCTCTGTGCGCCAGCATTGAAATAGTGCCCTCCACATCACCTTCACAGCCTAGTATATAGTCCTCCGATTGCAGCAGTGACATGGCAGCACAGGGTGAGATTCCGAAATCTGCTGCAAACTCAGGCCAGCATCTGATGGCGAGAGCGGTGAGCTTGTTATTATCTGCAAATTTTTTCAGTTTAGCACTCAGTTCAGCTACTTTAAGCACCTGAAGCTGTGTTACGCCTGATACTTCAAAGGCGTTCAGCAGCTTTTCCTGCTTTTCCTGTATTTCTTCTGCGGTAACTTCTGTTTTCAAAATATCACTAAGCTCATAGTGGTCCAACAGCATACCGAATTGACTGTAAGCCTTTAATTCGTCGACGCCGAGATTAAAAAAACCATGGGCTCTGTAGCCTGCTATGCCTATGTGAGCACTGTTGAGTGCAGTTTTGATTCTTATTGCATCAATCCAATTTTCATCAACTGTATCAGATACTATTGAGTAATACTGACTATTGCCTGATTTATAAAGATTTGATGCGTTCAGGTTAACTCCGCAAACGGAATTCAGTCTTATTTTACCTCCGTTATATGGAAGCTCATTAAGTCCCCAAAGAAGTATAGGCTTTCTTATGACCTTATCCAACTCCAGTACAAGATGACCTAAATGGAAGGTACCACTAATAACTATAAGTGCATCTACGTTTTTCGCCGCCAGCTCCAATGCAGCTTTTTTAGCATCCTCTACCTCGATTACAAGCTCATCCACAAAATGAAAGCTTGCTGCTTCAACCTTATTCAAGTCCTTCTTAATGGTATGATATATATCGCCTGCTGCCATAAAGTCAAAGGTTTTTCTTGCAAGGCATACCACTCCGATGTTTACTGATTGTTTCATATAAATCCCCCTGTGTATTTGATTATCATATTCCGCCTTTGCTGTAAAAATATTCTCTTAAAGCCAAAGCTATAGCGCCTGAATAGCTGCTTTTGTGATTGAGCTTGCTCAGCTTTATGAAGTCCTTTAGATCACCCATGGAAAGCATGGCTTCCAATGCAGCCGTGAACTCATCCACTATGGTCTGATGCCTGAATACCTTTCCATAGAGTATTACTTTGCCCGGGTCATACATAATTACTGCATTTGCAACTGCTAAAGCCATATATTCCAAAGCGCTTTTTATAAGCTGTGTGACATATGGATCTCCTGATTCATAGGCCAGATATACATTATCCGTAGTTATATTCTCAGGCTTGCCCTGGCATATGGAGTAAAGTGCAGGAGTTTTGGACTTATTGAACTCTGAAGCGATTTTTTTGGACATTGCCTTTTCGGATGCAATAGTTTCCAGGCAGCCTCTTTTTTTACATTTACACTCCTCACCGTTGATATCAACTATTGTATGTCCTATTTCTCCTGCGCTGCTGTTTATGCCGTAGTAAATCTCATTATTTATGGTTATTGCTGATCCGATGCCGGGTCCGTACTTTATAAAAAGTATATTTGAAGCTTCCTCCCTAGTGTGATAATCCAGCTCACCAAGTGCAAGGGCTCTGACATTGTTGTCCATTGTGATGCTTAGACCCAAAGCTTCCTCCAGTATATCCCTTACCTTCACTTCTTCATTCCAAAGAGAGTAAGCATGTTTACTGATTCCGTTTGTCCTGTCTACCTTACCTACAACACCTACTCCCACTCCAAGTACCCTGTCCTTATGGATATTTTCCCTCCAAAGCAGCTGCAGGCATTTCATTGCAATACCCTGCAGCAGTACAGCGGGTGGGATAGTCTTATCAGTTGCTATTATCTCCTGTGCTATGGCTTCACCTTTAATATTGGCAATGCCTATATAGGAAAAGTCAGTTTCTATATTTATTCCTATTACATATTTAAAATCGTAGTTTATATCAATAAGTATTTTTTTTCTGCCAGAACGCTTATCTTCTTCCTCTAATTGCCCGGTTTCTACAACAATGCCTTCCTTTACCATTTCATTAACCAGTATGGTAATTGCAGCAGGAGTAAGATTAAGGATTTGAGCGATATCAACTCTTGAAATTGCTCCCTGGCTTTTCAGAACATTCAAAATGAGTGATCTGTTCTGATATTTGACTGTAGTCATATTGCTGCCTTTGTTATTTAGCATTTTACCAGCTCCTTTATTTTGATTGCATTGATATAGTAAAGCCTTATATTAATTAACGGAGTAGAGGATTATAAATATATTGCATTAAAACAGTAATTAAAAGTAAAAAATAAATGATTAATTAACAAATTTTATAAATTGCCCGCTTTCTAATTATATCACTAATTTATAGAAATAAATAGTAGTATATGTAAAAAACATACTATAAGATTTTGTTGATTTTAAATTAATTAATACTTTTAATTTATTTGCATGAACTGTATAATGGTATTATAATCAGAATTATTTTTAGGGGGTAATGCAATGAGAATTGTAATTGGCTCGGACAAATCAGGCTTCGCTTTGAAAGAAGCTGTCAAGAAGCATCTGATTGAAACAGGTCATGAGATTCAGGATATTGGAACTCAGGATATGGAGCATGGAGTGCCTTTTTTTGAGGTTGCGCCAAGAGCTGCGAGGTTGATACAGGCTGGAAAATGTGAAAGAGGCATACTGTGCTGCGGAACAGGAATGGGAATGGCAATAGTAGCCAATAAGCATCAGGGGATATATGCAGCAGTTGTTGAAAGCTTGTATGCAGCAAAAAAATGCAGAGCAATAAACAATGCAAACATAATGACCATGGGCGGATGGGTTATAGGTGAACTTATGGGAATTGAGATGACTGATGCGTTTTTAAATACTGAGTTTACAGAGGGTCTGGAGGAATGGAGACAAGAGTTTTTGAAAAATGCTTTTGCCAAGGTGGGAGAACTGGAAAAAAATCTATTCGAGCAGGAGTGAGACAGTATGGATTGGAAATATTCACAGCCGGTAACCATAATATTCGGCCGCAACAAAATAAATGAGCTTTATGATATTTTTACCCAATTAGGGTTGAAAAACGGTTTGTTGGTAAGTGATCCTGTATTCATGGGCAGCGGCTTGGCAAAGAAGGTAATGGAATTTGCTAAAGGTGCCTTAGTGGAGATTTATTCAAATATTACTCCCAATCCGACGATACAAAATGTGGATGAATGTGCAGATATAATCAGAGAAAAAAAGCTTGAGTTCGTAGCTGCACTAGGCGGAGGCAGCTCCTTGGATTGTGCAAAGGCTGCTGCAACCATCGCCATGTCGGAATACTCAGCTTCAGATTATCACAGTGGTGTCAGAAAGCTGGGGACTGAGCATCTGCCACTGATTGCCATACCGACAACTTCGGGTACGGGCAGTGAAGTTACTCCCGTTGCTGTGCTGTCAGACCCTGAAAGAGGTGTCAAGGCGCCGCTTGTCAGTGACAATTTCTATCCTTCCCATGCAATAATAGATCCTATGCTTACCATTACCGTACCCAAAAACATAACTGCCGCTACAGGCATGGATGTATTGTCTCATGCACTTGAGGGCTTCTGGAGCAAGGGCCACCAGCCCATATGCGATGCTATGGCGCTGCACGCTGCAAAGCTGGTGTTTGAATATTTGCTAAAGGCATACAGTGACGGAGAGAACATTGAGGCTAGAGAAAAAATGAGCGAGGCCAGTGTAATTGCAGGTTTGGCCTTTGGGATTCCAAAGACAGCAGGTTCTCATGCCTGTTCTTTTCCGCTGACTAATATATATCACTTACCCCATGGAGAAGCCTGTGCTTTTACTTTGGATTTGTTTACAAGAATAAATGCAGAGGCAGAAAACGGAAGATTGCATGGCTTTGCAAGGCAGCTGGGCTTTAACGATGCATATTCAATGGCTGACAGGATATTGGAAATGAAGAGGCAGATGAAGCTGAAAATAACTCTTGAGGATGCAGGAATTAAGCAGGAGGAAATTGAAAAGCTTGCTGAGCTGAGCCGGCATCCGAATATGCTGAATAATCCTGTGGAAATGAAGCTTCAGAATATTATTGACTTATATAAAACTCTTGCATAAAGGGGTACTGTCATGGAATTAATGTCTATTATTTTATTTGGTCTGGTGGTATTGCTTACACACTTTTTAGAGGGCATTACAGGCTTCGGCTGTACAGTGCTTGCACTGCCCTTCTGCATAATGCTTGTAGGAATTAAAACGGCAGTACCAACTCTTATTATACTGGCATGGATTTTGGCGCTGTATATTGTTGTTATAGCCTTTAAGGATATTTTGTGGAAGGAATTTTTGAGGATCATAATCTATGTACTGCTTGGACTTCCTTTTGGCATCTGGCTGTTCAGCAGAATGCCTGAGGGCATCCTGAAAAGGATATTGGCAGTGTTTATGATACTTGTATCCATAAGAGGCTTATATGTGTCCTATAAAGGCGGGATTTCAAGTCTGAAGATACCAAAGCCATTGCTCAATCTAGTGCTTTTTCTGGGAGGAATCATACATGGAGCCTTTGGTACAGGGGGGCCGTTTGTAGTCATATATGCTACTAAGGCAATACCCAATAAGAATAACTTCCGTGCTACCTTATGTCTTTTGTGGCTTTCTCTTAATACCGTAATTATAGTAAGAAACATTGTAGATGGAATAATATCACCTTCAGTTGTAAATCTGCTGCTGTGGACTATTCCCTTCCTTGCAGGAGGAATGCTGCTGGGCAACATGGTGCACAACAAGGTCAAGGATACAATATTTGTACGGATTGTATACTCAGTACTGCTCTTCTCCGGAATATTTATGTTTGTATAGAGCTAAAAATAAAAATATCGCAGCTTTTTGCTGCGATATTTTTATTTTTTCTTCATCTTAATTGCTTCTGTAGCAGCAGCTGCAATATCCTCAGCGGTCATTCCATACTTATTCTTCAGATAGTCAACCTTTGCGACCTCACCAAAATGATCTCTTACACCGATTGATTTTATCGGGACGGGATATTCCTCAGCCAATACCTCTGCCACTGCACTTTTCAAACCGCCTATGATGTTATGGTTTTCACAGGTAACCACTGCTCCGGTCTTTTTAGCTGAAGCAATAACAGTATCCTTGTCTATAGGTTTGATTGTGTGAATATTGATGATATCTGCCTTAATTCCTTGAGCTTTTAGCAGCTCACCGGCCTTAAGACACTCATCCACCATAATACCTGATGCAAACAGGCTTATGTCATTTCCCTCTTTAAGGGTTACTGCCTTAAAGAGATCAAACTCATAATCCTCATTGAAAACTCTGGGTGCAGGCTTTCTGAAAAGTCTAATATATACTGCGCCATTATAATCCACTATCTTGGGCAGCGCTTTGGCAAGCTGCATTCCGTCAGTTGGCTCGAAAATTACCATCCCGGGTATGCTTCGGAGTACTCCGATATCTTCCATGCTCATATGTGTACCGCCGTTAAGCTCAGCTGTAATGCCTGGGTCGGAGCCTATTATTTTTACATTTCTCTTTGCATAGGCTATAGAAATAGCTATCTGGTCACAAATCCTTCTTGTAGCAAAAGCAGTAAAGGAGCCGATGAAGGGTATATAGCCGTAGGCTGCCATACCTGCGGCCGCACTTGCCATGTTTTGCTCGGCGATACCTACATCGAAGGCCCTTTCGGGATATTTCTTCCTCAATGCCAAGGTGCCGTTAGCCTTTGCCAGATCTGCATCTATCACAACTATTTTCTCGTTTTTTTCCATAAGCGAATCCAAGGTAGCGGCAAGTATTTGTCTCATTTCCATGTTTTCATTCATATCAGCACCCCTATTCCAATTCCTTCAATGCCTGAAGTCTTTGCTCTTCTGTAACAGGCATGTTATGGTTACCTGCACCCATTGCTTCCACAAAGGAAACACCCTTGCCCTTTATGGTATTAAGCAATATCATTGATGGCTTGTCAGGTGATTTTTTTGCCTGGAGTATTGCATTATATATTTCTTCTTCATCGTGGCCGTCAGCAACATTAATGACATTCCAGCCAAAAGCCTTCCATTTACTGTCAAGCTCACCCAGACTAAGTACTTCCTGTATTGTGCCGTCTATTTGCAGCTTATTGTAATCAGTAAAGACAATAAGGTTGCTGAGCTTGAAGTGGGCAGCCATCATGGCAGCTTCCCATACCTGTCCCTCCTGTGTTTCTCCGTCACCTATCATGCAATATATTGTAGCATTGTCCTTTGAAAGTCTGGAGGCTTTAGCCATTCCTGCCGCACAGGATATCCCCTGGCCCAATGAGCCTGCCGTCATATCTACTCCCTTTGTTCTAAGCATGTCACAGTGACTTGGGAGATTAGTCTCGGGTTTGTTCAGGGTATCCAGTTCACATACATCAAAAAAGCCCTTATCTGCCAGCACTGCATATAGAGCAGGACCTGCATGGCCTTTTGACAGTACAAATCTATCTCTACCCTCCATATTGGGATTAAGAGGGTCTATATTCATTACCTTGTAATAAAGCACAACCAATGCCTCAACTGCAGAAAGACAACCGCCTACATGGCCTACTCCCAGCTTTCCTATTTCATCCATTATAAGTCTTCTTATATATTTGCTTTTTTCTTTAAGTTTTTGAAACTCATTATTATACATTGTTTCCCTCCTATTGTCATGTCTGAACAAATAATTATCCCTTAACCGCACCGCTGGTCAGGCCGGAAATGATTTGATCCTGGAATATCATATAGCCGACTATACTAGGGATTATGCTGATTACAATTGCTGCATACATAGAGGTGTAATCGGTCGTAAACTGGTTGGAGAAGTAGCGAACACCCAGCTGAATAGTTCTTGAGCCAACTGAGGATGTAAGCAGCATGGCATAAATGAACTCATTCCAGCACAAAAGGAACTGGAAGGTGCCAGCCGTTACAAGACCTGTTCTGGAAAGGGGAAATATTATCTTCAGAAATCTTTTATAGAAGCTGCAGCCCTCCAATACTGCTGCTTCCTCCAGCTCGATGGGTATAGTATTCATGAAGCCTCTGATAATGTATATGGACATGGGTATTCCGATAGCTGCATAGGTAAGTATCAGACCAAGCTTCTTATCATAAAGATTCAGCTTGTTTATCAGAGTAAAGTATGGAACCATCAAGGCATTTATAGGAACTAAAATGCCTGTAACAAATATTGTGAAAAGACCTTCCTTGAATCTGAAATTGAATCTGGATATAGCAAAGCTTGCCATCGCTGCAACAATTACATTCAGAAAAGTAGCAGACAAGCTTATTATGACGGAGTTCAAAAACAAGGTGCTTAAGCCTGATACTGAAAATGCATTGACATAGTTGCTGAACTGGAGCTTGGCCGGCAGTGAAAAAGGAGAACCCATAAGCTCTGTGTTGGTTTTTAAAGAGGATATAACCAGCCAAACCATTGGCAGCAAAGTATAAAGCAGAAAAAAAGTAAGCAGACCCCATTTAAACAGAGCCTTTGCGTTTTTCTTTAAAAAGACCGCCAGAGGTCTTTCTGATTCTATATTTAAGGAATTATTTATCTTCATCAATTTGCTCACCTACTTAATTATTATTTACCTGCAAAAGAGAACTACATCTGATATTTTTCCGTGCTGAACAGCTTCTTGATAGTTATGATGACAACTGCTCCGATGATAATTAAAACTACGCCGGAAGCATTGGCCATTCCATATCTGTAATTTTGTATCTGTTTATAAAGGTACAGAACCATAACAGAGGTTTTATTGGCCGGTCCGCCGTTTGTCAGCATATATACCTGTTCAAATTGTCTGAGTCCATATACCATCGCCAGTGTCATGCAGGTGGCTATGGAACCCTTGCAAAGTGGAAGAGTAATAAATAAATCCTGTTTGAAGGTGCTGGCTCCGTCTATACTGGCGGCTTCATAATATGATTCGGGAATGGAGGATATTTCAGCAAGCACGATGATCATATAATAGCCTATATAGAACAACCAATAAATAATCAGTGAAGGGAAGGCTGTCTGAAGCTCACCCAGCCAGTTTCTTTGCAGGCTTTCAAGTCCTATAAGCTTCAAGAGTCCGTTAAGCACTCCATACTCACTGTTGAATATGGCTGCCCACATCATTGCAAGTGCAACACCTGAAATGATATTAGGGAAGAAATATATAGTTCTGAATATTTTCCAGCCCTTTGGCCGTCTGGCCAAAAGCAGCGCAGCAATTACTGCTAAAGGTACCTGTATAAATGCACCTGCCATAGCCCATAGGAGATTGTTTTTGATGGAAGTCATAAAAACCTCATCAGTAAGTATCAGCTTGTAGTTATTCAAGCCTACAAATTCGGGAGGCGTCATGCCATCCCACCTCAAGAAGCTTGTAACTGCCACATAGCCTACCGGATATATGAAAAAAGCTGCAAACATGGCTGCGGCAGGTAAAAGAAATAGAATGATTCCTATGTAGTCCTTATATGTTTTCCTCATAACATTACTCCTATATGATAATCTTGCTAAATGAATATATACAAAATATGTGAGAAGTGAATACTTCTCACATATTTTGTTTTAAACTGATATGAATAATTCTTAAAAGAAATACCTGTATGCTCTAAAGACTACATTGAGTCAGCGCGCTTAAGCTGTTCTATAAATTGCTCCGGAGTCTTTTCTCCAAGTATGAGAGCTGACAGAGCTTGTGGGAATTCACTGGCAACTGCAGGCTTAACACTGCCTTGGAAATGAGGAACTACGTATGGAGCTGCAGCGCTTTGTTCAATCATTTGAGCTTGAAGCTTTTCTACATCAGAGCCTGTTCCAAGGTCGACCTTAACTACGAATAAAGCACCTGATGCCATGGATACTTTCTTAACATTTTCCGGATTAGTCAGATATTTAAGGAAGGTAACTACTGCTTGTTCCTTGGCTTTGTCTGTTTGCTTTGCAGCGCCTATATAAGCTTGAACGAAGCCTATATAGCCGCCTTCTTTACCTTTACCGCCTTCGTATAATGGAGCAGGAGCAACCTTTACGGCATCATACATATTGTTGACGCCTTCCTTCTTAAGTCTGCCCACGAACCAAGGACCATTCATGAATATTGCTGTTCTTTCGTTGATCCAGTGGCCTGCTGATACGCCTGCACCTGCGCCGACTGCATCCTTTGTTGTATACTTGTACATTTGCTGCATCATCTTTGCTGCTTCAAGGAAAGCCGGATCATCAAATCCATTTTTGTATACATCCGGTCCGCCTATACCTACAACGAGCTGTGAGTACCAGAGCATTGAAGTCCAAGCATTTTCGCCTGTCATCTGCGACATTGGGGTTATGCCTGCTGCCTTCAGCTTGTCACACATAGCAAAGAACTCAGTGTAAGTCTTTGGAAGCTCAGTAACACCTGCTTTTTCAAGCAGGTTCATGTTATACCATACAGGAGTAACACCAAATTCAAAGGGCAGAGTTACGATTTTGCCGTTAAATTCGACTCCCTTTATTGCACTTTCAATGAAGGAATCTCTCCAGCCTTCGTTCAGATAAGGTGTAAGATCCATAAGCTTGTCAGATCTGAAGAAAAGCTGAGTTTCGGATGCATTGTCAAAAGTGAAAATATCAGGAACATTGCCTGTTGTTATATTAGTTCTCATTTTGTCTCTGTAAGCTTGGTAGTCGCCTATTTCCTCAACAACCACCTTGATTTTTCCTGCATTCTCTTCGTTGAATTTAGCTATAAGCTCTGCCATGATTGTAGCTTTCGAATCCTTGCCAACCCATATTGAAGGGAAATTAATAGTAATTTCCTTCTGAGGTTCTTCTGTAACTGCCGGTGTGGAAGCATTGTCTGCAGGTTCTGAGCTTGGCTTGCTGCATGCTGCCAGCCCTAAAACCATCACCACTGCCAGAAGAAGTGCCAAGATTCTTTTAGTTTTACCCATTTGATTACTCCCCCTTTAATTATTAAGTGAAAGGCTTTTCAAACGAAACTCCTTATGCCATATATTAAGCGGAGCCTGCACTATGAGTATTTATTGCCAGGGCTTGGCCCGCATATGGTTCACTATAAGAATAGTTAATAAAAAGATATAAATTTCATTAGAAGCGCATGGCAATATGTCAAGGTATAATATTAATTAAATCTTTTAATATATTATACATATATTTTATTTCTTTTAGAATAGTATGTCAAATAAAATATGTAATATATCACAATGAGAATACAATACTCACTATAGCAGAAAACGGAACAATGCTATCCTTATCCCCTGCTGATTGAATCATTGGCATATTTCTTCCATATTATTTTATCCTTTTAATTATCGTGATTTTTTAATACTCATATTTATTGAGCTGAAAGACTGTGCGATGAATAAAAAAAGCAGAGTCTGCTTAAGGCTGCTCTTATGCCTGATGGCAAAATATAACTTTTCATTTTTTTTGCAACATGTCCTATATATAATCATCTCATAAAAATAAAAAAATGATTACTTTGACATGGAGGTGAGAAAATGAAAATCAAGACCGGGCTTAAAGCGACTCTTTTTTTCACGAATTTTATTCGTGTCCTGGTTTATATACTGCAGTTGATGAGCGGTCTCGCAGCATTTGCCTTAAGCGCAACTACCTCAGCCTTTGTTATACATCATGTTTTTCCAAATCCTTATGTACCGATCGCAGCTGGGATAGGCTTGGACCTTGCAAAGGTCACCAGCATTTTTATGCACAGGTTTTCCTTGGATCAGAGAACCTCAAGAAAGGCTATAAGCTTTATATGGAGAGGTACACTTATAAGTATTGCCGCGCTATTTACTTGCATTGCAGTATCAGGTATGCTGCTTAACAAAAATCAGGATGTGATACTGAAGGAAAAGCAAGAGCTTATTACCGCACAACACAACAGTATACTGGCAGAGGAGAAGGAAAGGTACCTGCTTTTCAGCCAGACTATTATTAACGAGAAGGAAAAAGAGAGGGAAACAGGTATAGGAGAACGCTATCTGCAGCTTGATGAAGAGCTTAAAGAACTGGCAAGGACGTATGAGAGCAGGGTCAATCAGCTCAATGAGGAGTATTACCTGAAGCTTGCTGCCTTATCCAATGAAACCTTTGAAGGAGACAGGCGCATGAATGACTCGCTGTTTGAAAATTTCAGGCAGACAATAAACAGGAACTTCAATGTCTCCACTACTTATGCAGGCTGGATAATGGTGCTTGTTATCGCAATTGCAGTATCACTGGAGCTCACAATATACTCTGTCTTTGACAGTCTTGCCTGCAACATACTACCTTACGTTAAAACGCTGCAGGATCAAGAAAGGGCTGAGCTTGACCACAGGATAGAGCTTCACAGGAACGATATGAATTATGAAAAGCGGGCAGATGACATAATTACAACAGGAGTCATAGAAGAAATGGAGGAGGCAAAAAATGCAAGAATAGTCACGGAGAAGCTTGACAATTTTGCACTCAGGGCAAAAAAAGAAATGGAGAAGGAAATAGAAAAAACAAAGAAAAGCCTTAATAAGAACATGCTGGAATCAATGAAAGAGTTTTTGGCTGATGACAGCGATAAAGATTCAGCCTGATTTTACAAGGGTATTATACTCAGTCAAATAAATATCAAGAAAAAAACAAAGGAGATGTTGCAATGTCAAACATTAAAATTTTAGAAAATGAAAATATCCCAACTGGTACAAGTATTGAAAATGCAGCGACTGAAGCCATTGACCTTATTAAAGAAAGAGCAAACACCAGCGCAGCCTTGCTAAAGTCATTCAAGGAGAAAAACACAGGTATTTTTAATAAGCTGATGAACAGAAAACAAGCTGAGATGATAGGCAAGGCAGAGGTCGGGCTGATAGTTTCAGAGCTGGAAGCTCAGAAGCAGGAGCTTGAAGCACTTCATACCGGAAGACTGAAGGCGCTTCAGAAGGTGCTTGAAACAAAGATTATGCATATGAACTCAATACTGCATGTGGATCTCTCCAGTGCATACAAGGAAAGGGAAGCTATACTTCTCAGAAATCTCAATGAAGGGGAGCGTATATTCCAGGAGATTATAGAGACCTTTGAAGAAAGAATACTGACTTATAAAAATGAAGCTATGAGAAAGAGGGCTCTTGAAAACCTTGAAAAGCAAATAGAAAGCTTTTATAACTCTAAGGAGAAGCTTATCGAGGAATACTCAAATCTAATAGAGAATCTGAAGTTCCCTACAAACTGTTAACAAACTGCTTTGACCACAGCTGTGTATATAGATGCACTATATGCACAGTTCTGAGCTATCGGGAGGTGAAAAAATGAGTCTGGAAACGACCACTTATGAAGAGGTTCAAAGCCAGATAAATCAGCTTAGGAGCTTTTGTGAGCTGCATTCCATATTTGATGCAGAGCTTCTGATTCTAAATTATACGAGTCTTATAGAAGAAATAGTACAAAAGCTGGACTATTATCTGGAAATTGTAAAACAGAAGGTTGAAAGAATCAAGGCTGTAAAGAGCACTGCCCTTAAAAAGAGAATGGTTGATGATTTGAGGGGTGAAATAAGAGCGTACACCCAGCAAACAGAACGCCTGCTCTATGACCACAGCAGGATCTTTGCAGATCTTGGGGACAATGCAAGAGTGATAATGGAATACCTTTATTTGATAAGGTGCAGCATGGTAAGCTATTTGAACTACCGGTTGTCTCAATATATGAATGCTGTTACTATATAGACCTCAAAGGGCACTTGAGTATCTTAGGACTTTATGTTCTTTCTCAAATTTTTTTCCATGTGCCCTGCTTATAATTGTTAACAAATAGTATGAAAGGATGTATCAAAATGAAAAAAGTAAAATTATTATTGATGATTATGCTGACAGCCGCGATACTGGCAGCTCAGCTATTAAGCCCCGGCTTTGCATGGTATGGATCACTCAATCCCTACGGTGATGAATGGGATGTACACGGTGATGACACTGAGCAGTGGTGTCTTGATAACGGTATGAGCACATTTTGGGCAAAAAAGGTGGCAATCAGCTGCGAGTCAGTAGATGTACTCTTCAGATATGATTATAAATGGCATCTGGACAGACGGAATTTTACCGGGGATAGTGAAGATACCAGAATTCTGCAGTCTGAAAATGAGATGACTATAGCTAAAAGAAAGCTCAAGGAGGCATATGATTATTCAAGAGCCTATGCAAAGGCTTCATCCAAATGGACAAGATTCAAGCTATACGCAAAGATAAAGCTGGCTAAGGAAGAAGCTGCAATATACCTTGGCAGAAGCTTGCATCCTGTTCAGGATATGTACGCACATATGGATGCAGGGGTAAATACACCCGACAGTGAGATAGGTATTTCTCACGGCATGCTTGATGCTGATATGGTAGATGTAAAGGTATACTACCCCAATGGTGAGTTTGAAATAAGGCAGATGAAGCTGGAGGAAATTGACAGCAATGGAGTTTTGTACAGCCTGTATGACGATAAAAACTATGACTATGTAGAAGAAGAGTGGATTTTTAAGCAGGACATGAATAAGGAAGAAAACTCAAGATGGATAAAAACCAGAGATGCCAGCATTGAACTGATACAAGAGTTCGTAGATTATGCTGATGAGCTGGATATCAGCTTTACATTTTGATTGACGGCAAAGGCACTTGCGTTTGTGAGTGCCTTTATTAATATTGCCTGAAGACTTCATGGGGGTGAAAAAATGAAGCTTATGCGCAGTCTTATAAGGATGCTGAAAAGCGGATATATGAACTTGAAAAAGAGAATCGACGATTATCTGAATGATGCTTATGATTTTGAAAGTGAAGAATTGGGTACAAATGATTTTGATGAAGTAAGACTTAAGGACTCCGATATTGGAAGGCTGGTAGGTATGGCAGAGCTGAAAAAAGAAATACTTCTGTTCAAACAGTATTCCAAAAAAAGCAGACAGCTTTTGTGGGGAAGCTTAAATAAAAGGGTATTTCCATACCACTATTTTTTCAACATAGAAACGGGAATGGGTTTGAGCACTGCACTGAGAGCATTCTTAAATGCATTGAACAAGGAAGGTCTTATTAGGGGTAAGGAAGTAATGGAGTTCAGCGGCAAGCTTACTTTGGATATGGACCTGGAGTCGTTAATAGCTCAGGATGTATTCCTGAGAGGTAAGGATGGTACGGTGAAAGTCAATGGCAAGTACGGGGTCATTGCATTGAGTATGGAAAAATATACGGATGTTTTTTCAGAGAAGCTAAGCGACTTCATCCGTTTGATGTGGAAGGAAAGAGGAAATGTAGTGTTTGTGCTGACCTTTCACAGTGATAATAAGGAGATTAAGTCCCAGATCGGTAGGATAGAAAAAAAGCTGAATATGAGGAAGATAAGCTTTCAGCCCTATACCCACGAAGAACTCTTTACCATTGCAGCCTCTTTAGCAGAAAAAAGCGGATTGGAGCTTGATGCTGATGTAGGGAGAAAGCTTATGGAGTATATTAATATTCAAAATAACACAGGTGTATTTGAGAACATAAAATCAATACAGATGGCATTTGAAAAAATTAAGCTGAATAAGCTGATGGATCCGAAAATTGATTCTGATATTAAAACAATCACCCTGCAAGATTTTCAGAAGCTAAATGATAAGGCGGACATAAGTGAAAGCAGCGTAGTGGAGGAGCTGGACCAAATCATCGGATTGGAAAATGTAAAGCAGCAGCTTAAGGAAATTGTAGCAAATGCCAAGTTTCAGAAGAGACTTGGGCAATTAGGAATAAAGGATGAAAAATCCTGCTATCATATGATTTTCACTGGTAATCCGGGAACGGGAAAGACTACTGTTGCAAGGGTATTGGGCAGGCTTTTCAAGGAAATAGGGATACTTAAAAACGGAGAGCTTTTTGAGGTCAGTCGTGATGGTTTGGTAGCAAAATTTGTAGGACAGACAGCTCCGAAGGTTATTGAGAAGGTAAATGAATCTCTCGGATCCGTGTTGTTTATAGATGAGGCATATAGTCTCTATTCTGGTACAGATAGGCAGGATTATGGGTATGAAGCGCTGGACGCTCTTATTAAAGAAATGGAGAACAGGAGAGAGGAGCTTATAATAATAATGGCAGGATATCCGGATGAAATGGAAAAGCTTCTGAACATGAATCCCGGCCTTGCAGACAGAGTACCATATAAAATTCATTTTGACGATTATGATCCTGATGAGCTTACCAGGATATTTTTGAAGCAAATGGGAGAAAAGTATTTATATGAGCCGGGTGTCATAGAAAGGATAAAAGAGATTTTCATGTTTGAATGTGTGAATAAGGGAAGAAGCTTCGGCAACGGAAGGCTAGCCAGAAATATAGCAGAAAAACTGAAGCTGAAGCATTCCATGAATATTTGCGAGTCTCATACCTATAACTGCAGTGATATGTTGACAATCAGCTATAAGGATGTTAAAGATTTATATAATGATAAAACTTTCCGGAGCAATTATTGTAGCTGCAATACCAGGAAAATTGGTTTTGTTTAAGCACTGTATGATGATATAATACAATCAGGTGCAATTGAGCGAAAATTTGTATAATTTCAGGTGAAAAATGAAGAAGCGTCATGAAAGAATAAGCAATTTGATATGTGAGCTGGAAAAGATATCGGGAGAGATATCTAGAGAGGGTATATGTAAGAAGCTGGGCATAAGCCAGATAACATTACGACGTTACATGGGGTATCTGGAGGGACTCGGTTATAGATTCAGCACGGGGAAAAACGGTATAAGTGTTAAAAGTAAAGGGATAGCAGACGATGAAATATTTTTTTCAAAAGGCAGCTATATGTCATTTAAAGTATTAATGCACATATACAATAACAACCCATGCAGCAGGCTTCTGCTTAAGCAGGGGTTTTGCAGCGATAATCTGAAGCAGAAGATGTCCTTGAGAAGCTTGGATTATCATATAAACAAGCTTATTGAGCTGGATTATGTAAAGAAGCTGAGAAAAGGCAGCGAACTGTATTATGAGGTTACTGATAATATTATAAAGGCGGAAGCGGTACCCTTCAATATGCTGCTGAATGTGTATAACTATATGAAAGTATATAAAAACGTGCTTCCTTTTAAGGAGCATGTTGAAGAAATTTTGGATAAGCTGGGCAGCTCACTGACAAATTATATAAGAAAAAGCTCAGAAAATTATGGAGATGTCAAAATTGTCCATGAAGTATTTCCGGACTGCATCATGGAAGTGCATAATGAAGAACAGGATTTAATGGCCAAAAACCTGGAAAGCTGGTGCTATAACGATGTTGTACTGGATGTTACAATGAAAAGCGGCAGCAGCTTCAGAATATATCCTTTTTGTGTTGTCTATAACTGGTATACGGGACGCTGGTATCTTGTGTTCAGGCATATCACAGATGATGATGGCTATGATCTTTTAAGGCTGGACAGGATAAAAAGCATAAAGAGCGTTGGAGTCAATGATCATATGGCAGCGGAAGTGCTTCTTGCAGAAAAAATGAACGCACAGATAGAAGTACAGGAAAGCTTTGCAGTATGTGTTGAAGAACCTCTGAAAGTAAAGGTGTTTTTTGGTGACGACAGGGAAGTGGTTGAAATCGCAAGTAAACGTCTTAATAATATGGAAGGTGTAATCATCAGTTTGAATAATGGAGGCATAATGTTTGACGGGTATATTCACGGCACAATGGATTTTGTCACATGGCTGAAGCAGTTTGGCAGTAATGTGCAGATAATCAGTCCGGATTTTCTAAGGGACAAGCTTATAGGTTTTGCTGAAACTGCATTAAGAGCTTATGAAGCACTGTAAAGGGGTAATACTATGAACAATATTTTTCTGGAGGAAATAAGTGAAGTAATATACTGTGCAATAGTGAATCCCGAAATCACAATTGCAGAGCTAAGCAGTAAGACAGACATTCCGAGAGAGGTAGTAAGAAATATTCTTATGTACTTTTATGAATATCCTATTGGAAGGCTTATAATAAGCTATGAGGGGATTTCCAAGAATCATGATATTTATGAGCTTGATGATGCATTTGTAGACGAGTTCGCCACATGGAAAATAGACATTTCACAAATGGATAAGATTCCTGTTGAAAATCTTGATGAAGAAGAGGCCTTTGTACTTGTAAGCTTGCTTCAAGGACTCCAGGATAAGGAGATTCAAGGAATCAACGGCCTTATTAAAAGAGAATGCAGGAACTCTTATATAGCTACAAAGGGCACCAGCTTTAATCTGAACATGATTTTTAAATTTAAGTATTACAGTGAAATAAAAAAGGCTCTTATGAGAAGACAGGCAATCTGTGCGAATTATGACGGGGTGGAAAGGGAGCTTGTACTTTTTCCTATTGGGTTGGTGTATAACTCTCAGAAGGAAAGCTGGTATATTGTTTGCAGGGATAAGAACAATGCAATACTTCCCTATGATATTGAAAAACTAAGCAATTTGCATCTGGGGGATTGTTTTGCATATGATAAAGGCTTCAAGCTGAAGGAGTACCTGATGCGATTTTTCAGCATGGAGCAGGATACACCCGAACTTGTAGAAGTACTGTTTAAAAATGAAGCAAATGTAATTGACAAAGTTAAACGAAGGCTTGGGAATATGGGAAGCTTTGAAAGACTAGAAGACGGGTCAATGGTATTCAGAGGAGAGCTTATTGGCTTAAAGGATTTCAAAAGATGGGTAATGGGATTCGGAAGCTCGGCAATACTTAGGGAACCAAAATGGTTAAGGGATGATATTCTGGAGGAATATAGACAAATAGTCAGTATGAAGTCCTGATATTATGTAATATATATTCTAAATTATTTAAAAACGGGAGGTAACTATGAGTAATCATGATGAAATGAAGCCTGACCAATATGATGAGGACATAATTGTTTTAAAGGATGAAGACGGAAATGAAGTTAAGTTTGAGTATCTTGATTCCTTCAGTATGCATGATAAGGAGTATGTTGTACTTCTACCCATTGAAGATATTGAGGAGGGTGAAGTTGTAATACTGGAGATGCACTCTGACGGGGATAGCGAAGAATTTTTACCTGTGGAAAATGAAGAAATGTTAAACGAAGTTTTTCAAGAGTTCAAACAAAGAATGAAGGATGAGTTTGATTTTGAGTAACTGAGTAAACTAACCGTGATGCAGCTGCACCACGGTTAATTCATTTTTTGTAGATGAAATAATTGTTCTCTTCCAGAATATCAAGCAGGTGAAATATTCCCAGGATATTCTTATGCTTTTCTTCATCAGTCAGCTTATCCCATTCTGTTAAAAAGTTCGATATCTTGCTTTTGGCATCTTTGATTTTTCCATATTTCCAGCCGTCAAGCAACCTTTCAATGCAATATCTGCCGTGCTCCATCTCTGCCATTAAGCAGATTTCTTCATTATTAAGCTTTACAGCATCTACTCCATCTTTTTTACGGCTGATTTCATAACCAAGGCTGTTCAGGATGTCTTCAAAGTATATAACCTTGCATTTATTGGAGTCCTTAAAAGACTGATTAAGCATATCCCAGCTCAAATTATAATTATGCTCGCATTTTAAATACATCTGATGGTTTTCCTTTGCAAGCTTTTCAATCTCATCTTCATCCAGTCTTGGTGAGTAGTCTCTTATAAAAGCTCTGATCGCCATTGCATCCTTTGGAATGATAATCAAATTCGAATCCTTTCCGTAGATTTTGTCATCGGCAATCTGCTTTGCAGCTCTACCGCTGTCTTTGATAACTCCAAGCTTCACGCCCAGCGAAAGAGCAATTCGGTATTCAATGGCAGAGATATTTCCTCCGTTAATACCCAGGATAGTAACTTTTTTAGCCAGCATTTCTTTTTTCTTAGAAAGGGTGTCATTTCCATCATATATAGCAGAGATAATGTCAACCCATCCTTGAATGGCAGGACCTACACAGAATCTTGTATCATTGTTTCTGATGATAATATAATTGTCAAAGTCCAGTTGAACACCATTTAAAAGCTCTTTATCGATTTCAGGCGAGTAACCCAGCAGAGTAATGTCAGCTTTTTTTTCATTTTTAAGCTCCGCGGTAATGCAGCCTATTACACCCGGTATACCACTTTTTGTACCTCCGGATATTATTGTTCCCTTATAATCCTTAAAGCCTTCCTTTAAGCAATCCTTATACAGCTTCATGTCCGCATCCACTTCCTTGGCGGCTCCGCCTGCTGCAATTACTATCTTGCCTTTAAACCAGGATGAAGAGTATTCCTTGCTTCTTTTTTTCTTAAGATAGTTTATGGATATTTTATCGCCAAATATCACAGCTTTGCCCAGATGAAGCAAGCTTACAATCGAGGAATGTTCAATTCTTATATTGTCAGCATCATTAATGCCTTCTATGAAATTTATTTCGTTTATGAAAAATTGCTTAAGTGCTGCATTATGCTGTTCATTGGTTGAACTGTAATTCTTGAAGCAGTAGTTAATGCCCTGCAGGTAGGGGATATAGCATTTATCTGTGTCTCCAAGCAAAATGTAAAAGCGGCCAATGGCAAAAAATGCTTGAGGAAGCTCCAATCCTGAGTCTATGTGTATTGTACAGGTGTCAATGGCTTTCAAAATACTGGCTCTAACGATTTCATTGACCTTTTCCGGTCTCTCAATGCAATAGTTCAGCAAATACGGATTTTCGGGATTCAACTCATAAGCCTTGATGAAGTACCCAATAGAATTCTTATATGGGTTAACCTTCAGCTTAATAAATCCAAGATGCTTATACGCTTTTGCTTTGATTTTTCTGTCAATGCCGGTTAGGTCTCTGCCCTCCTTCGTTATTGTACTGATAAGATTCAATCCCTCAAGGAAATCATCAGCCTCCGGATTAGCAGCATGTTTCATGCAATATGCATTTCCCAGCTCTATAAAAATATTTGCCCACTGCACATAGTTTTCTGAACAGCTTGAAAGCTTATCAGTACACTGCTTGTACATGTCAAGTACATCAATAATCTCATCCCATTTATATAAAGATTTTGCAAGCTTTGCAATTCTTAGCTTATGCTTGAGTATAAAGCTGTCTTGATTGCCGCTGTCAAGGTTTCCAATTATGGCTTTTAATGATTCAATTTCAGCCTCCCTGGCTTCAGGGGACATATAGGCGTTATAAGTAAGCTTGTATTCATCCATCAAATCAACTATGGAGGCAAAATCCTTATCTGCATTCTCAAGTACAGCAGATAATCTGTGAATCTCCCGTTTCCATTCCTGCGGGATTTTGAAATCATTTTTATAGATTCTGTCATGACTGATATCTGCCCAGGCATGCTCAAGTATAGTTCTGACTTGAATCTCTGCCTTTCTATTTCTTATGGGGCTTATCATTTCATTTGTATATCCGTGCTCCTTCAAAATTCCTTCAGATTTTTCCGCTAAAGTAACAATATAGTGGACAGACCTGTATCCGAACTCATTTTCCTTGAGACGCAGCATTACATTTTCACTGTTTTCCACATCTATGTCAAAATAGCTTTCTATAAATCTGCATACGTCCTGGACCTGTGAGGAGGTTTGTGTTATTATCCTCGCCCCGCAAAGGTCAGTCATTTCCTCAAAAGGTTTTTCGTAATTCTTTTTATCAAGCTTTTCTATAAAGCTGCTGAGGCTTTTTTCTCTTGCTTGAATAATTGCTAAGGGTGCATAATTATTGCTTGCTACATTCAATATAAGCTTTAAGGCTTCTCCGTAACGCTGATATATATCGATAATGCTTTTGTATTCTCTGATATGGCCAGTGTTTATTTTATTACTCATTTAATCCACTCCCAGAAAATTAATGGTAATCTATTTTATTTTTTCTACTTTGTATCCCAGCGCGATGATGGCTTTCAGTGTTTGTTCAGATGTATTACGGTCAATCTGCTTCTCATTTTCAGGCAAGTTCTCATATGGTATCAGACAGGGATGCTCCTTTTTGCTGTCATTCCTTTCCGGTCCATATGTCCAGCCTTCTTTTATACGTCCCTGGGACCATATATTGTGAACATTTTCAGCGAGTAGTTCAAGCAGCTCTTTAATCTCATCACTTAGAACAATTTCATCCGTATTGATCGGGTTAGGAAATGTCATTATTATTACCTCCCTATTATATTTAGATATATGAAAGTACTTTGGATCTCAAAAGTATTCTCCAGTCATTAACTTCTCCGAGCATAAGCTCAATGAACTCTTCTGCTTCTCTCGCTATACCGATGAAATCTTCACAATGCGGGTTTTCCTCGATGAGTATGCAGTTCAGCTTGTAGCTCATATTACCGAACCTTATGGAAAGCTTGTCAAACTCACACAGTGAGTTTATGGCAAAAAGCGTTGTTCCAGTACCAGATAATAAAATATTCAGAATATCCAGAAGCATAACAGATATACTTGCTGCAAAATCAGGAATACTGTGTTTTATTGACATCCATAATATAAATGCCTTCATGGGAACCATCGTTATTCCGCATAAAAACAATATTACTCCCAGCTTGCTGATTTTTTTACTGATAATTTTATATTTAGCTGAATTCTGTGTCATAAAGTCGTATTGTGATTTTATCCCTTGATTTCTCAGCAAGTCATAATAGCCTTTTAGAAAGCTGTTGTTTACTTTGCAGTTTGGAAGACCCATTATCCTTGATATAGCTCTGATATAGCACCTGATCCATAATGTATACTCATTTCTGTTATATACTGACATTTTTAGCTTTGGCAGGCCAAGTCCGATTGGCGCAGCAAAGAGATAGTTTCTTAGCATTTCTGCTATTAACCTATAGTCAACATATTTGCTGAGCCATTTCTGCCTTCTGCTCAAGTAAGTCAGTGTAATAATTATGAGCAGAAAAGTTCCCTGTAATGTAAATCCTGCTATATTCCAACTTATATCAGGGCTATATGACCCTATAACTGCAGAAATAAGAACAAAAACAACCAGAGCAGCCCTTAGAATCAGAGCGGTGTGGTACATTTTGGAATAATAGCTTGCAAGTCCGTCTGCCCAGCCATAATAGCCTGCAGCGACTCCGGAAATTTGCTGCATCAAAGTGGCTAAATCACGGCAGGTATTACTGCTCTCAAGTATTTTTGAGCAGTTTGTTGCTCCCGCCTCGCCAAAATCACTTACTGTGACAATATCTTTGATGGAGCTTTTTTTGCCGATCAGAAGATTAAAAAACCAATCATATAAAAATGCAAGGCAAAAGGGTTTTTGCTTTTCCAGAAAGTATTCATAAGGAGCTGTCTTATCATGGACACCGGTCATATAATTAGGCACCATATGCTTGTTCATTTTTTCTGACAGTGCTTGTACCCAATCTCTGTCATTATCTATTATTGATATCTTATGCTGCTGTTTACTGTCAGGATGTATACAGATAACCGGTATACCCCTTTTTTTTGCTTCCCTTACGACATAGCCTATGCCTCCCTTGTATTCCGGCTTTTTGTTTTCATCCCACACTGCAATAATGATATCGCTGTGATATACAGTGATCATATTGGAGAAATGATAAGAATCACTTCTGTTTTTTATGTACTTTATGTTTTCGTTTGCTATTTTCTGATAACTGCCTGACAGCTGCATTATTGAACTGGCTTTTTCAATGAGCCTGCAGAATATTTCTTTGTTCTCCGGTGACAGGTCGTTTTTATAGGCTTCAATATCATAAGGAATGGGACATTGAAGATCAAGCTGGATATCAGAAAAGTTCATTTCATAGGCAGCTTCAGGTATGACAGTATAGGTGCCGGCAGCTAATGAAGAAATCATTCTGAGCTTAGGTTTTGTACTCATATCATACATGTAAATGGCGTTATTATGAATACTCTTAAGTATTTTCTCAAGATTAAGCATTACTTCCTGTATTCTTTGCTCAAACAGTAATTCATCGATATCATTCAAAGCTCTATGACCTACTATTCCTACATTTACTATGAATGGAGGCTTAGGGACTCTTTTTCTTTTCATGCAATTAACCCCCCCTGCAATTTGACCCTGTTAATATTGAGTTTCAAATAATTTCTAAACTGCATAAGTGTTAATTGTATTCTACTATATGGATAAGCCTGAGTCCATAATTATGTTTACTATATGCTGCAGCTGCAACTATCAACTGCTAAGTGAATAACTAACCGAAAAATCCAATAACCAGCATGTGTTTGTTAATTGTTGAAAAACCTTGCTTCTTATAAATTAATATTTATGGACTAATATTAGAGCATCATGTAAAATATTATCAGAAAAGTTCATATATTCAAGCTAATTTAATTGTAGAATAAATGGGGGATAAATTTGAGGTTAGAAGAATTATTATTAAAAGTAAGAAATGAAAATGCTGAAGAGCTTAGCCTGAAGGGCTACGGAATCAGCGAAATACCTGAAGAAATATTTGCTATGACCAAGCTTAAGAAGCTGGATCTTCAGGATAACAGTCTGAAAAATCTGCCGGAGGACATGGCAAAGCTTGAAAATCTTGAAGAATTGATACTAGATATGAACGAGTTCGAGCATGTTCCGGATGTTTTAAGAAAAATGCCGAATCTAAAAAAGCTGGAAATAGGAAAAAGAGTAAATGAAATACCGGATTGGCTGTATGATTTGAAACAAATGGATACAATTCAGATTGAGTTCTACAAGGCGGAATATAAGAGTATTCCGTACAGATTCTCAGAAATGCCTAACCTCAAGTCACTGGGGCTTGTAGACTGCAAAATGGAAAGCCTGGGTAGAAACCTGTCTTTGTTTAAAAATCTGGAAGAGTTGTACCTTCATAGAAATAATATAAGTGAGCTGCCTAAAGATATAGTAAAGCTGGCCGGACTAAAAAAGCTGTATTTACATGGCAATGGCTTTAGCAGGATACCAAAACTAATAAGCCAGCTGAACTCTCTAAAGCATTTGTCAATAGGAAATCAGATAGAAAGCATACCTGACTGGCTTTATGACAATTCCAACCTCGAGACGATTTATATTTTCTTTAATAATATAGAAATGAGAGAGTTTCCTAAGGATTTCTACAGCCTTAACAATCTGAAGAATATCGGACTTATGAACTGCGGAATTAGAGATGTTCCAAAAGGCTTATCAGGACTGAATGAGCTGGAAAGCTTTTACATAATCGATGGCATGCTTACCTCAATACCAGAAGAGCTTTTTACTCTTAATAAATTGAAAACACTAAACCTTACAAAAAATCTCATTACCAAAGCCCCTTATGAGCTAATGAGATTGAAACAGCTGGAGCTTTTAAATCTTTCAGATAATCCCCTTGAGGAAATACCGGAATTTCTGTTGAATTCGGAGAATATAAAGTATCTGTATCTGAATAATAGCAGAGCTTATATAGAAAGCCAGGATAAAGTGGATGAAGGGGATTGGCAGCAACTAAATGATTTAGATGAAATTTTCAATGAGCTATAAGGAGAAAGTGATGGAAAAGCATTCTGATTTATTGGTTTTGGAACTGGAAAACAGAAACCTGAAGCAGCTGCCGGAGTATTTGTCCGACTGTGTCAGCTTAAGGGTTTTGAAGCTGAAAGGTAACCATATAGAGGAGCTCCCTGCATGGTTGGAAGGACTTAAAGATCTGACAGTGCTGGATTTATCAGACAACAGACTTAACGACCTTTCGTCTTCGATTAAGCTTATAAGTAAGCTCTCCAAGCTCGAAGTTCTGAAGCTTGGCAGGGAGACTGATTATATAAACAGTGATAACTACTTTCTGGATTGCATAAGGACTAACGTAAAAAAAGAGTGTGTTACAGCTAAAGACCATATACCCTATGAAATTACCTCGCTGAAAAATCTGAAAAAGCTTGACATAAAAGGTCTTGGGCTGACTGAGCTCCCTGAATGGCTGTCTGAACTCCATATGCTGGAGGAGCTGGATTTCAGCAATAATGAGATAGCAATCATACCTGAGAGCATTGTCAAGCTCAATAACCTTACGGACAGAGGCTTCAAACCCGACAACAATCCGCTTTCCAGACCTCCTGTCAGCATAGCAAAGAAGGGTTTGCAGGAAATAAGGAATTATTACAGTGCTGCAGGTAAAGGCAGTGAAGAAGAAAGATTCACTAAATGGAATCAAGCAAAGATAGTGCTTGTAGGCAGAGGTACAGTAGGTAAGACTACGCTGCGTTCGGCAATACTGGATAGACCAGGTAAAGTAGACGTCACTATGACCAGAGGTGTTGAAATAGTTGATTGGCCATTTGAGCTTGAAGGCAAAAAATACTATACAAAAATATGGGATTTCGGAGGACAGGATATATACTATACCCTTCATGAACTGTTTGTTACCAAGAATACCTTGTATTTGTATGTGTGGGAGTCAAGAAGTCTTGAGGGTAATGAAGAATTCATGCACAAGTACTGGCTCAACGATATTAAGACTCTGGGAGGTAACAGTCCTGCCATAATGATACAAAATAAGGTTGACGAATATAAAACAGAGATTTCCAGAACCCAATATAAGGAAAGCTTTGATAATATAGTTGGATTTCATGATGTCAGTGCAATCACCGGAATAGGAGTGGATGTACTGAAAGATGAAATCAAAAAACATATCCCTCTGTTGAAGCATATGAAGGAAGATGTCCCCATAGGATATATAAGGGTAAAAGAGAAGCTTGAGCAGCTGGAGAAGAAAGGCAGCAGCTATATTGAGTACAGCAAATATCTGGATATTTGCAAAAGCTTTGAACTTAACCAGGAGGAAGCCCGAACTCTGGCAGAACACCTAAATGATATAGGTGTGGTGCTTTTTAACGGGCATGATACGGTCATACTGAATCCAACCTGGGCTACTGGCGCCTTTTACAAGCTTATTGACAGCTCCTTCCTTGATATAAACAAGGGCTATTTCGCTCTGGAGGATTTGCCGAATATTTGGGATGATAGGGATAAGTACCCATTAAACAAGCATGAATTCCTTATTAATCTTTTATGTGAATATAATTACTGCTTTGAAGACAGGGAGAACAAAAAGTTTGTCATACCTGAAAGGCTTCCTGTAAATCAACCTTCTGACTTAAAGCTGTTGCATAAAAGCAAGTTGATAAGAGAATATCTCTATCATCACATGCCTAAGGGAACCTTTTCCAAAATCATATCAAGACTGGTGCTTGAAATGCATAAGGAAAAAAGAAAGAGCAGAATACTAGCCATGGAATATTGGCAAAACGGCATTGATATCAGCTTTATAGATGGAGGTAATATACTTATTGTCTGTGACAGGTTGAATTCAAGAATAGCTGTTTATGCCGACAGACCCGGACTTAGAAAGAATTTTTATGAGATTCAGGATTTGCTGATTCCTGATGAGGACGATAATTTGATAGTAAAAGAGAATGTTCCTTGTATATGCAAAGTATGTAAAGAACTGAAGGAAATAAAGGATTCAAATAGTGAAAACGATGATAAGGAAAAACTTAAAGTTCAGATGTATGATTATAATATTATCAAAAAAAGGCTTGATAATATGAGGAAGACTATTGAGTGCCACAACAGCGCTGATGATGTAGATATCATGGATTTGCTAGAGCGTCCTGACCTTGATGGTGATGATTCAGTAATGAAAGACTTTAAGGATGCATTTTCAAAAGAGTTCAGAGCTGGTGATAGAAAGCTCAGACTTGTTTTAAAGAGAAAAATGCCCAATAGTGATAACCAGTAAAATAAAAATGATTATTGAGGTGTAGCCATGGTGAATTGGAAAGCTGCTGCGGAAGCAAAGGTGATACTGCTTGGAGAAGCAAATGTTGGTAAGACAAGCCTTGCCAGAAAGCTAGTCGATATCAACAATTCTATGACACAATCCGGTGAGGTTACCAAGGGTATTGAAATAAATACAATAGAATGGGATTCTGAAGACCATATAAGCTATAAGGTAAACATATGGGATTTTGGAGGGCAGGACAAGTACTTTTCAGTACATAACCTTTTTATGACCCGTAACAGTATATACATAATAGCTTGGGATCCAGTCAGAAGCGGAGGTATTGATGAATATTTCAGAGCCTGGCTTGATATGGCACGTCATTATGGAGGTGACAGTCCCATAATTGTAGTCATAAATAAGGTTGACGAGTTCAAAATGCATAACAAAAGAGATATTGGATTATATATTGAAAACAAGTATTCAAATTTCAAGGAGCAGAATATTAAATTTGTGTATACCAGCTGCAAGGATGATACAGGTATAGATGAGCTAAAGGATAAAATAAAAGAAGCAGTACAAAGCAATGAAAGCTTTCATATGAGTAAAGACACTTACAATAAGTATAACAGCCTAAAACAACATTTAACCGGCCTAAAGAGAAGCTGCATCAATAAAGCGGATTTTGCCTGCATATGCAAGGAACAGTTTGAGATGGATGAAAATGAAGCTGCTGCAGCTTGTGAACATCTTGTATCTTGCGGCTACATACTTAATGTGGAAAAATATAATTTACTCAAGGATATACTTATAATTGACAAAAACTGGATACTCGACAATATCTACAAAGTATTGGATTATCAGCAGGGGAACTTCATATTTGATAAGGATGTCATAACAAGAAATTTACTTGGCGGCTTATTATATAATGACGTAAATGATCTTTTTTTGGTAATGAATGAAATTGGCCTGTGCTGCAGGCTTGAGGGCTCGCGGGACAGAAGGAACCTGTATTTGATACCGAATTTATTAAGCAGTGAAATTCCCCAGGAAGCAAAAAACAGGAATAAGTATCATCTGAAGCTTGTATATAAATATGATTTTGTAAAACACAGCTATTTCGGGAGCCTTATTTCAAAGCTTTATAAAAGGTGCGACGGGGAGCTTTTCTGGAACAGCGGTATATACCTCAATCATAAAAATGAAAGAGCACTGGTAGTATACGACAATCTGAATTATTCCATTAAGGTTTATGTTGAAAAGCTTGGCAGTAAGAGTATAGTTGAGTTTATCAGAGAACAGATAAATGAGCTTCATTATGAATTGGATGGTATATCGTATAGGGAGTATGTGGCATGCTGCTGCAAAAAGTGCTCTGACCTGGATACAAATGAGGATGATATAAGCAAGTATGATATAAACATGCTTTCAGGAAGATTGGCATCAGGCAGGGATTACATACCCTGCTATCAGGGGGATGAGGACGTGAGTCTGGAGCTTTTAAAAAGAGGCGTAGACATAGATAATGCTGTCTCTGTCAAATTTATTTTTCTCTGCTACTCACATGATGACAATGAAAGAAATATACAGGAAAATATCCACTGGATCGATGAGATTAGAAAGGAGCTGGAAAAGGAAACTACCGAAATAGAGAAAACCTTTGAAAACATAATAATAGACGTATGGTATGACGGACATATACCATCAGGGGTACTTTGGGATAAGAAAATCAGAGGTAAGATAGAATCTTCACATATGGCAGTGCTTATGATCAGCGACAATTTCTTTAAGTCGCCTTATATTAATGAAGTGGAGCTTCCCTTGATAATGGATAAGTTTGATAAAGGAGAGCTCAGCTGTCATGTAGTACTGCTGCGGAAGTGTGATATTGACGAAAAGGTAAACAGACTCCAGTTTACTCATGACAGAAACCAACCTCTGGCAGGGGATATAGACAACAGATATTCTATGTATAAAAGAA
>JBMORW010000033.1:0-2869 GCA_049322695.1 Bacillota bacterium
GGAAGAAAATATCCTGGGATTTTACACTGCCAAATATCTTGCTCTGATCCTTCCCAGGGTCTATACCAGCCATTACGTGTGGAACTATACCTCTGCTTTCTAGAATATTTATAGCTGAACCACAGGATATTATTATGGCCTTGTCTTTAATGTTTTTCAAAAGCTCAATATTTTTATTTAAAGAAGGACCTGCTGATACGATTATCGCAGGTATATCCTTAAAAACATCCTTGTAATTGTCAAAGGTTACACTTTCGGAAAATACCTTTGCGTTTTCACAAAAGTTAAGGAACCATTCTTTCTTAAACAATACAGATGTATGAAGATTAATTTGATATAACTTAGTATACTTAATAAACTCTTGCTTGAAGTTCTGCCACCAGTCTCTATATAGTCTTTCATAAGATATTAGTTCCATAAATTCGATGTTGTCAATTTGTCCACCAAGCCGGAGCCCTAAAAAATACTTTGCTATTTCTTCACTATTGTCACTAACTATGAACAAAGTATTATCTGCCTTAAGTATGTCGCTGACGTCGCTATTTTTAATAAGCTTTATAAATAACTCTTTGTTTGGCTCAATAATAATTTTATTCTTATTTGGGTATTTTCTGACCAACGCTTCAATATGGTATCCAGCTCCCACACCAAGTATCGCCAAGGAGTCTTTATATTTCAAATCATATTTTTCTATCCACTTCTCTGCTTCCTTATTCGGATCATAAGCACTGTGGAGCAAAATAGATTTATCTTCATAATCAATTCTGAAATTTATCTGATTAGTTTTTGTATACTCAATAATAATATAATCTGAAGCAGTATCTTCCGCTTCCAGACACATTTTTTCTATAGTTTCTGCCAAACCAGGATAGTTCTTTCTTAATGCGTTTATATTCTTTGTTAATACGCTTTCCATATGCTACTCCTTAAAATTTAGTTTTTAAAAAGAGTCAGCGGTAATAACCGCTGACTCTTCTAAGTTACCTCAATAGCTGTAACACTCCCTGTGGAGCTTGGTTAGCTTGTGCCAGCATCGCTGTAGCTGCCTGATTAAGGATATTGTTCTTTGTGAAGGCCATCATTTCCTTAGCCATGTCTACGTCTCTTATACGGCTTTCTGATGCTTGCAGGTTTTCTGCTGCTGTATCAAGATTTTTTATTGTGTGCTCAAGTCTGTTTTGCTTTGCACCTAGAGAAGCTCTCTCTGTAGAAACAGTTCCTATTGCTGTATTTATCAATCCAATTGCTGTAGTTGCATCAGCATTTGTGGCAACAGAAAGTACACCATATGACACACCCAATGCCTGAGCACTCATCGAATTAATTACAATTGTCAAATCTTCTGAAGCATTAGCACCAATTTGTATCTTTGCTCCAGTCAATGAACCTGTCAGCAAGGTCTGATTGTTGAACTGTGTTTTAGTAGCGATTCTTGTTATCTCTTGTGACAAATCATCTATTTCAGTTTTTATTGCAGACCTGTCAGCTGTAACATTAGTATCGTTTGCCGCTTGTACAGCAAGCTCTCTCATTCTCTGTAGTATAGCATGAGTCTCAGCAAGTGCACCTTCTGCTGTCTGTATCATAGATATACCATCCTGTGCATTTCTCGATGCCTGAGTAAGACCTCTGATCTGACCTCTCATCTTTTCAGATATGGACAGACCTGCTGCATCGTCACCTGCTCTGTTGATTCTGTAGCCTGATGACAGCTTCTCAAGTGACTTCTCCTGGCTGAAGGAATTTACCTTCAACTGTCTGTGGGCGTTATATGCCATCATATTATTATTTATTCTCATTTTTTTCTCCTCCTTGATTTATACTAATTGTGCCTAACTTCCATGCTAGGCAGCTTTAGTTAGTGATATAGTACTACCTTAGAAGCTGTAATACTCCCTGTGGAGCTTGATTAGCCTGCGCCAGCATTGCTGTAGCTGCCTGGTTAAGGATGTTGTTCTTTGTGAAGGCCATCATTTCCTTAGCCATGTCTACGTCTCTGATACGGCTTTCTGATGCTTGCAGGTTTTCTGCTGCTGTATCAAGATTCTTTATTGTGTGCTCCAGTCTGTTCTGCTTTGCTCCAAGCTCTGCTCTCTCTGTTGACACTGTTCCTATTGCTGTATTTATGAGTGTTAAGGTTGCACCTGCAGAAACAGCAGTTCCTACATTAATATCACCTATACTTATAGCTAATGAAGATGTTGCCATGCTTGTAATATCTATTTGTAAATCCTCATTAGCATTTGCACCTATTTGAACCTTCTTAGCTGTAAAAGTACCGTCCAAAAGATTCTGGTTGTTGAACTGTGTCTTCCCGGCTATTCTGTCTATTTCCAAAACCAAATCTGTAAGCTCAGTTTTTATAGCATCTCTATCAGAAGTTACATTTGTATCATTTGCTGCCTGTACTGTAAGCTCTCTCATTCTCTGTAATATTGCATGTGTTTCTGATAATGCGCCTTCTGCTGTTTGTATAAGAGAGATACCATCCTGTGCATTTCTCGATGCCTGAGTAAGACCTCTGATCTGACCTCTCATCTTTTCAGATATGGACAGACCTGCTGCGTCGTCACCTGCTCTGTTGATTCTGTAGCCTGATGACAGCTTCTCAAGTGACTTCTCCTGGCTGAAGGAATTTACCTTCAATTGTCTGTGGGCGTTATACGCCATCATATTATTATTTATTCTCATTTTTTTCTCCTCCTTGATTTATACTAGTTTGTGCCTAACTTCCATGCTAGACAGCTTTAGTTAGTGATATAGTACTACCTTAGAAGCTGTAATACTCCCTGTGGAGCTTGATTAGCCTGCGCCAGCATTGCTGTAGCTGCCTGGTTAAGGATGTTGTTCTTTGTGAAGGCCATCATTT
>JBMORW010000033.1:2969-83987 GCA_049322695.1 Bacillota bacterium
GATGACAGCTTCTCAAGTGACTTCTCCTGGCTGAAGGAATTTACCTTCAATTGTCTGTGGGCGTTATACGCCATCATATTATTATTTATTCTCATTTTTTTCTCCTCCTTGATTTATACTAGTTTGTCTAGCTTCCATGCTAGATCATACTTAAGTTGCTTTTCTGTTATCTCAGTAATTGCAGTACACCCTGCGGAGCTTGGTTAGCCTGTGCAAGCATTGCTGTAGCTGCTTGATTAAGGATATTGTTCTTTGTGAAGGCCATCATTTCCTTAGCCATGTCTACGTCTCTGATACGGCTTTCTGATGCCTGCAGGTTTTCTGCTGCTGTATCAAGATTCTTTATTGTGTGCTCCAGTCTGTTCTGCTTTGCTCCAAGCTTTGCTCTTTCTGTAGATACTATACCAATAGCGGAGTTGATAATCGACACCGTAGTACCTGCATTTGCTGCAGTGTCTACAGTATTATTTGTAGATACAGTCAAATCTGCTGCAGTCATGCCACCAATAGAAAATGTTAATGTTTCATTGGCATTAGCACCTATTTGTATAGTCTTATTTTCAAAGGTATTGTCCAGAAGATTTTGATTATTGAATTGTGTCTTGGTTGCTATTCTTGTGATTTCAAGTGACAAGTCATCTAATTCTGTCTTTATGGCAGTTCTGTCAGCAGTTACATTTGTATCATTTGCTGCCTGTACTGCAAGCTCTCTCATTCTTTGAAGTATAGCATGAGTTTCCGATAATGCACCTTCTGCCGTTTGTATAAGAGAGATACCATCCTGTGCATTTCTTGATGCTTGGGTAAGACCTCTGATCTGACCTCTCATCTTTTCAGATATGGACAGACCTGCTGCATCGTCACCTGCTCTGTTGATTCTGTAGCCTGATGACAGCTTCTCAAGTGACTTCTCCTGGCTGAAGGAATTTACCTTCAACTGTCTGTGGGCGTTATACGCCATCATGTTGTTGTTGATTCTCATTTTTTTCTCCTCCTTGACTCATGATAATTGGCCTAACTTCCATGCTAGGCAGCTTTAGCTATGATATTTAAGTATTATCTTAGAAGCTGTAATACTCCCTGCGGAGCTTGGTTAGCCTGCGCAAGCATTGCTGTAGCTGCTTGATTAAGGATGTTGTTCTTTGTGAAGCTCATCATTTCCTTAGCCATGTCTACGTCTCTGATACGGCTTTCTGATGCCTGCAGGTTTTCAGCTGCTGTATCCAGGTTCTTTATTGTGTGCTCCAGTCTGTTCTGCTTTGCTCCAAGAGATGCTCTCTCTGTTGACACTTTACCTATAGCTGCATTGATCTGGATTATAGCAGAACCTGCATTTGCAGCTGTAGCAACAGGTATCATAGCTACCTGTACTGATAAAGCACCAGTGTCCATGCTTGCAACTGCTATTGTTAAATCTTCAGAAGCATTTGCACCTATTTGGATCTTCTTAGCTGAGAATGTTCCATCCAAAAGATTTTGATTGTTGAATTGCGTCTTACCTGCAATTCTGTCAATCTCTGCAACAAGATCTGTCAACTCAGTAGATATAGCAGTTCTGTCAGCAGTAACGTTAGTATCATTTGCTGCCTGTACTGCAAGCTCTCTCATTCTTTGAAGTATAGCGTGAGTTTCTTGAAGTGCACCTTCTGCTGTCTGAATGAGTGAGATACCATCCTGTGCATTTCTTGATGCCTGAGTAAGACCTCTGATCTGACCTCTCATCTTTTCAGATATGGACAGACCTGCTGCGTCATCACCTGCTCTGTTGATTCTGTAGCCTGATGACAGCTTCTCAAGTGACTTCTCCTGGCTGAAGGAATTTACCTTCAACTGTCTGTGGGCGTTATACGCCATCATGTTGTTGTTGATTCTCATTTTTTTCTCCTCCTTGATTTGCCTCATAAAAGAAGCTACAGCACTCTTCCTTTATGATACATTTATATTAATCAGAATCCATTCTGATTAATTGCTCATATAAATACAGTATCGACATAATGCTACAAAAAATAAAGTTTAACAAAAAATTTTGTAAAAAATTATGTCTTTTTTATATTATAAGATTATTTTCAGAAAAAATAAACAATTATTTCTTTGGCGTTATAAGGTCTTTTATACTGTCCAGTTTATTTTTTTCAGTAACTACTGATTGAATATTTTCCTTTTCTATGTCTTCCAGCAGTTCTTTTCTAAATATTTTAGTGTCTTTAGGAGCGATTATACCTATTTTTACACGGTCTTCCGATATCTGTGTGATAACTATTTCAATATTATCCCCTATGACAATAGATTCATCCTTTTTTCTTGTAAGTACTAACATTATTTATCAGTCTCCTTTACAAGGATGTGTCGAGTGCTATATCGGTCATCATCCACGACTTCCTGGATTCCCTTCTTGTTTATAGTATTGATCACTAAAGGTGCCTTTAGATTAGCGGTTATCTTTTTAGCTCCATCATAGATTGTTAATATCGAATAAATCGCAATGTCTTCGGGCTTTTCTATTTCCAGCTTGCTTACTGTGCTTTCACATAGTTCAATATCATAGTCCTCCATAATATAAAAAGGGTTTACCATGACAAAGCAAACATCCTCATTATCTATAGACTGCATATAGTTAAACAAGGAACCTTCCTCTGACATTATTACATACTTATGTAAGTCTGCAAACCCCGGTATTCCTGACTCAAATACAAATATTGACTCTTCATTTGCTTCTATTTCCCCAAAAAACTTGGTTTTTATCCTCATGCTTTTTCCTCCCAATCTATTCATATTATTATACCTGTTACACTTTTATATCCATGCTGTTTCCAACAAACTCTATACTTATCTGCGGTCTGGTTTTTAAACTGATTTCAACACTTCCCGGTTCGGAATCAATCTCAACCTTGTTTGGACTTGTGTTTAAAATTACTTCCCCTTCTTCGATTCTTATATCTACTTTTCCGCCTACAAAATCTATAATAGGTCTGCTCTTTGGCATGGAATCGATAGTATAGCTTTCCTGCTTATGAGTATTGTTAAATGCTATTTCTGCAATAGGGTTGCCGCCTTTCTCAATAGCTGCAAGCATAGTACCCTCTGAAGCAATTCTTCCTATAGCCTCTAAAGCAGCTTGTCTGCCCATTGCAGTCGCCTCCCGAAGCAAAGCGTCATTGCTTTTTAGTCCTGACTCGTTAAAGCATTGTCTTTGGTCTATCTGAACTCTTATTTGTTCGGTATGCATTTCTATCTTCAAATGCTTCTGCCGTAAATCAAAATCTGCAGGTTGCTGATTTATATAAAGCTTTGCATTGTTAGTGCTAATACTTATCTGAGCATCGACCTTTTGGATCCTAATCATATAAGATCACCTTACCTTAAAAAATCAACAAGTGACGGCTGTATAATTTTTGCCCCGCCGGAAAGTGATGCCTTGTAGACGTTTTCCTCCATTTGGAGTCTCATAATTACCTCTGCCATGTCGGCATCTTCATTCTTTGCAAGTAATCCCCTCATATTTAGCGTGTCATCCTCTATTCTGTTTAGTGTTAAATCTAATCTGTTTGTCTTAACACCAATTTCTGCTCTTACGGCATTTATATTGCCAACATGGATATCAATCCTCGTCAGAGCACTGTTAATACCCGCTGTGTTACTTGCATTTAAGTCAATAAGAAGTTGATCAAATACCTCAATCAATTGGGATGAATTACCTGATGAAACTGGAGAAGTATTATCTACCGGGTCATCTATTGTACTTCCTCCAGCTGTAGTTCCAAATATACGCTGGCCTACAAAGTTGATATCTATTCTTTCTGCTATACCGACATTAAACTCAATTTCCTCATTGGATGTTAGCGTTTGAGCGGGATCTGCCGGAACGTTTTTGAAATAATAATCTCCATTCCCATCAAATAATGGGTAGTTAGTCATAAAGCCTGTAAAAATATAGCTGCCTGCATAGGTTGAATTTCCGATTTTTATCAACTGCTCTCTTAATTCCTCTATTTCTTCAGCTATCGCTTTTCTTTCATTTACGGTATTTGTCTCATTACTTGCCTGTACAGTAAGCTCTCTTGCTCTCTGCAAAACATTCATTATATTATCAGTTGCCATTTCTGTAGTATCAAGCCAAGACATTGCATCCTCTGCATTCCTCTTAAACTGCTCAAGGTTTGCAACCTCCGTATTTAGTCTCAAACTCCTCGAAACACCTATAGGATCGTCAGAGGGTGCTATAAATTTTTTACCTGTAGCCAGATTCTGCTGAAGCTTATCCATACGACCCAGATTCTTACCAAGGTTTCTCATCATGTTATTTACCATCATACTATTGGTAATGCGCATTTATATCACCTCTCTATCTTCCTACTAAACCAAGTCTGTTTATCATAGTATCTAAAACCTTATCTAATGAGGTTATCATTCTTGCTGATGCATTATATGCATGCTGGAACTTCACCATATTTGACATTTCCTCATCCAATGATACTCCTGTTTCAGAAAGTCTCTTGCTTTCTGTCTGCTTTACTATGGCCTCAGTATTTTCCGTTAACCTTTTGGCTTGATTCGCATCAACTGATAAAGCAGACAAGAAAGATTTTATAAAATCGTCAGGTGTTCCGTTTAATCTAGTGACATTATCACTCGCATAAAATATATCTCTTTTGTTTCTTAAATCTGAGAGAAGCTTTGCATTTTCATTGTTGCTTTCTCCCCCTGATGCTGAGGAAGCAGCTATAAGAGAAGGGTTTGCAATAATTGTTGATCTGACCTTCATATTAACACAATTAACATTTTTCCAGTCATCTGTTGCATCTATTGGAGCCACTGTATCTACAGGCTCGTCGAAAAAATCTGTCCCGGCAGCACCATTGAGGTCAAAACCTGCATTGTGCAATAGATTGAATTCTCTGGTAAAGTCTCTTGCAAATCTGTTCAACTGATCCAGATAGAATGGCAGACCTCTGTAGCTGTTGTTCTTTCCATTGCCATCTCTAATATCCATAAGCCCCTTTAGTTCTCCTGCTTCAATCTTGACTTCATCGAGAAGGTTTCCATCAGCTCCAACCCATTTGACCTTGCTGATTTTCCCTCCACCTATATCTGTAATGCCTGCTAAGTCTTGATTGTCTATATCTATCTTATTTACATTATAATGCTCTAGAAGTGTAATACCGCTTATACCTACTCTGAAATATCCATTGCCTTCACTATCAAAGTTCTCGCTTACTTCAATATTGACTAAAGAAGAGAGCTTATCAACCAGAAGATTTCTTTGATCTCTCAAATCATTGGCTCTATGTTTTCCAAGCTCCATATTAAAAATTTGCTTGTTAAGCACGGTTATTTGTGAAGCAATAGAATTTATCTCACTTACCTTATTCTTGATAGCAAAATTTGTATCTCTTATGTTGTTTAGCACCTCATGACCCATTCTATTTATTGTAGCTGCAAGAGTTCCTGCTTTTTCAATTACTGCAACTCTGTTTGTACTATCACCTGATTTCTTAATGAGTTCCTCGAGACTTATGAAGAAATCATCCATTACCTTTCTTATGCCTGTATCAGAAGGTTCATTAAATACAGCTTCAATGCCCTGCAGTCCCTCCATCTTTGTTTTCCACTCAGCATATGATTTGTTCTGACCCCAGAGTTTTTGATCCAGGTATTCGCTTCTGTACCTTATTACATCATAGCTCTCAACGCCGGTACCCAAAATGCCTGTAGGATCTCCGCCGATCGGCATTGTTGCTCTTTGGAGAACTGATTGTCTTGAATAGCCCTCAGTATTTGCATTAGTGATATTATGACTTGTTATATCCAGCGATCTTTGGCTGGCAAACAAACCAGAGGTTGCAATATTAAAGGTTCCAAACGTTGTTCTCATACTATCTCACTACCTTCCGCCCAATCCTACTTTGTTTACTATTATTTCAAGCATTTCATCCATGGCATTCACTATTCTGGCTGCTGCATTATAGGAGTGTTCAAATCTGATTAGATTGCTCATCTCCTCATCAAGCGAGACTGCCATCAATGATTGTCTTCTATTCTCAATCTGCTCCACAAGTATTGCCTGTGATTCGGCTGATGTTTTGGCTTCCATCCCTTTTATTCCGACATCAGATATCAGATTTCTGTAAAACTCATCGGAATTGTATTTTCTATCAGGTCCGGGAGCTGCTATATAAAGCGTATCCGAAAAGAAATCCTGATATCTTAGTTCAGATATTGCAAGTGCATTTGTATTATCTTCATAATTTCCCGGAGGAGAACTTGTTGCTGCAGCAATATTGTTTACATCAATAAGCTGGGAATGTAAAGAAATATTTGATAGATTGACATTTATACCGTCAGCATCATTATTCTCCACAACAAACATATATCTCTGTACATCATCTTTGTTTCCGCGGCCATTGTGATGCAAGGTGTTAATTTCTCTGGATACACCTATTACGAACTGATTGAGTCTTTCTCTGAAGCCCTCTACCAGCTCGTCCCTGGTGTCTATAAGAGCCTTTATGCTTCCGCCGCTTATGGTTAGCTTATCCAAGGTATTTGCCCATTTGACTACCGAATAACCGTCTGCTGCATTCTCTGTCATTGTAACCAGCTTATTTACCTTGGTATCATCAACTAACAGACAGCCCTCCAAAGCTATGTTGACCGTATCACTGTCTATAACCTGCACGCTTGCCATTTTAGACAGTTCATTTATCAGTCTCTCCCGTTCATCCCTAAAGTCATTCGCCCTGCTGCCGTTGGATTCAACCTGTTTTATTTTATAATTCATCTCAGCGATCCGGCTTGCCATATCATTTACTTTAGTTACATTTTCTTTAAGCTCCTTATCCTTATGCTTTCTAAAGTTTGTAAGCATCAAATCAAGATTTTTTACTGTATCTATAAATGCAATTGCGCTCTCTTTCACAAGGGATCTTGCTGTCAATCCGCCAGTCGGCTTCGAAAGCTGCGACCATGAGTTCCACATATTATTCATTACTGTTTGAAGCCCTTCCTCTGAATTGTCGTTGAATATTGTTTCCAATTCCTCTATGGAAGACTGCCTTGCTTCCCAATAGCCGAATTCTTTTATTTCTCTTCTCAGCTTAATATCCAGAAACTCATCTCTGTACTGTCTTATTTCCTGCACACCAACGCCTGTTCCCATCTGCATTATCTGATTGCTGCCGCTTCTGCCTATGGTAGATGGTTGAGTTGAGGCGTGTATAACCATTTGTCGAGAATAGCCCGGGGTATTGACGTTACTGATATTATGTCCCGTAACATCCAAAGACTTCTGCTGTGCCCATAGTGCAGTTATACCTATATTTATTCCTCCGAATGAAGATCTCATAATATCACCCCAATGCTATACCTTAGTATCAAAAATCCTTTTTTTGTTTGCCGTGTTTGACTTATTATCCGTAATATCATCATATAGTGACCCGGTGGCCACATTTGCGCTTGTAATAATGTTTATTGAGTAATCTATATAATCTAATGACTGCTGTATCAGCTTGCCGTTTAACATGTTTACATCCTTCAGCTCTCTCAGAGTGTCTGTCAGGAGACCTTGCAGCTTCGACATTTCTTTAGTGTATTTATTGTCCAGTCTTTTAGTGAGCTCAGAAATCGTAGCTTCTTCTCTTTTCATATTGAGTAGTGTACAAATCTGGTTGATTTCCTGCTCGCGAGCCTTTTCCAGCTGTCCAATATCAAATATCATGTTCTGTTCAAGCTTGACTATCTTATCCAGCTCGGCAACCTTACCCTCAATGATTATAGTCTTTTTTGATTTTGAAAGCTCCAAAAGATCCTTGTAAAAATCATGTTCTTTTTTCAAAATATTAATAACGTTCTGCACATGCTTGTCTACCATCTTAACACCCTCTTTCTGAAAAAAAGTCCACAGCCAGGTTACGGCCTATAGCTGTGGTCAACTTCATATTTTAATATTGAATTTGCTTGTCAGCATCTTTTCTGCGATGCTTTTGCCGTCTACCTCATATATGTCCTTGTCTATTTTTTCCTTTATTGGAGCTATAACATCCTCTCTTACATCCGGTAGCTCCTTAGCAAGCTTAACGGATTTCATCACTGTCTGGAAATCCATTGCTTCCTTGGAAATCTGCAGTTCATCTCTTTTTCCCTCAACCTTTGCTGTAGAGCTTACATTCTTTTTTGCTTCCACCTTGTTGTTGTTGTAAACCTTGTTTACTCCACCTATCTTATTAAAATTGATACCCATAGCTAACACCTCTTTTTGTTGCTTTACTTTTCATATATTCTATCGGTAACTAGTATATGTAAGTTTAGCATTTTATAATTTTTTTAACAAAATAAAAACAAACACATCTCAAAATAAACCTGAAATGTGTTTATAATTTATTACATACCTTATTATTTTCTTCTGGTTGCAGTATACATCTGGTCTTTATCCGGCCTCTTTTCTGATGTAGGTCTTGCAGCAGGCTGATTTAGACCAAATTCTTTTTTTAGACCGGTTGCAAGCTCATCTTTACATGTTTCGCAGAATCTGCCTGTCTTGATGGCTTTACTGCATCTCTCACATTCCAGTATCATATTACCTTCGCCGCTGACTATTTCCAGACGCTCGTCTCTGAGGAATCTCATTATCTTTTCTACTGATACATCAGTTGCTTCAGATACCTCACTCATATTTGCTCCAGGGTTATCATATATATAATCCTTCACCCTTTTGAATTCATCCTCTTCTGCGTTTAGACAGTTATTGCAAATCGGTCTGCCTACATAAGAAAATACTCTACCGCATCTAGGGCAATTTCTGATATCTCCCATTACAACTCCTCCTTTTTGTTATCAGTAAGGTCAACAACATAAAAGCTGAATAATGATTATGTATTGTATCCTGTGGCTGCAGTTATCACATATACAGCTTGTACACCCTGCAGCTTTAATACTCTTGAACACTCGTCAACCGTACTGCCTGTTGTATAAACATCATCTACAAGCAATACAGACTTACAGTTACTAATATTATATAACAAGTTAAAGGAAAATGCATCAATAACATTCATTATCCTATGATTTCTATCTAGACTGGATTGGTCTTTGGTATCCTTGCTTTTGACTATACAATCAAGCATGGGCAGCCTCATATACCGGGAAAGCTTTTTTGCTACTAATAGAGATTGGTTATAGCCTCTTTTTAGCAGCTTGTTTTCATGTATAGGAACAGGTATTATTGCATCTGCTTCCAAGTCCTCAAGCCTGAGGCGTTCATACATGAAACCGGCCAATATATCTGCTACGGCAGCCTTTCCTTCATATTTCAGCCTATGTATGATTTCCTTTCCCATACCATCATATTCAAAACAGGAAAACGCACTGTCAAAGCTGTGCTCTGTATGACAACAATCCGGACAATAGCTTTTTATGTAGCTGTCGCTTAAAGCTTTTCCACACCTAAAGCATGCTCTGCCGTTTATATGCTTGACGGCACCAAGACATCTATCGCATACTATATTTTCTGCTTCAAAGCCGCAGATGCAGCAAAATGACTTTTTGGGATAAAGAACATCAAGAAATTGATTTATAAGCTTTTTCATCAGCTAAATCCTTTCGAAACTATTCGGCCTCCAGCCACCGCCTATACGTTGCGAGTTGTGAGTTGCGAGCGAGCAAGTCAGTCTTCGAAATCTTTATAGGGTCTCGCAACTCGCAACTATACTTCAGAGAATTTCAGCAATCTATTCTTGAGCCCCGAATAGCGTTTCGTAATATAATTATTCTGCACCATCTGAGAAATGTATTTTTCCTTACCTACCATTACAACCAGCTGCTTTGCCCTTGTTAGAGCCGTATAAAGAAGGTTTCTGGTCAAAAGCATGGGAGGACCGAAGGTAATCGGCATAACCAGTATGGGGAACTCGGAGCCTTGACTTTTATGGACAGTCAGAGCATAAGCAAGCTCCAGCTCGTCAAGTATTGCAAAATCATATCTCACAAGCTTCTCATTGTCAAAAACAACCTCCACAAACTGCTCTTCGTTATCAATGTTTATGATAATTCCCATATCACCATTGAAAATTCCTTCTCCCTCTTTATCCAGATCAAATATGCTCTGCCATTTCATCTTATAGTTGTTTTTAGTCTGCAGTACTTTGTCACCCACCCTGTATATCATATCTCTGTATGGCTTTTCTGCCTTGTTTTTATCAGGTGGATTCAGTACTGACTGAAGTCTGTTGTTAAGATTTATAATACCGCAGGTTCCTTTTTTCATAGGTGACAGAACCTGTATTCCATCAAAGAAGCTCAGCCCTGAGAAGTTGGGAAGTCTCTCAGTACATAGACTGATTATGGTGTTCACAATATCCTCCTGCTCCTCCTGTCTGATAAAGAAAAAATCCTTATCCTTGGCATTGAGAACAGGCAGTTCGCCTTTGTTTATTTTATGAGCATTGACAACTATCATACTTTCCTCAGCCTGCCTGAATATCTCGTTCAATCTGACTACCGGAACAATATTGCTTTCTATAATATCTCTCAGTACATTTCCCGGACCTACGGAAGGAAGCTGGTCAACATCTCCCACCAGAACTACACGAGTACCGTCTGCAACGGCCTTTAAAAGATTGTTCATCAGAAGAATATCTATCATGGAAAGCTCGTCAACTATTATAACATCACATTCAAGAGGAGAGTCTTCATTCTTTTGAAAAAACATTTCCTCGTCTTCTTCGCCAAAGCCATATTCAAGCATTCTGTGAATAGTCTTTGCGTCTCTTCCTGCAGCCTCCTGCATTCGTTTTGCTGCACGTCCTGTAGGCGCTGCAAGCAATATGTTCAGTGAACTCTTTTCAAATAATCTAATTATTGTTCTTATTGTTGTTGTTTTTCCTGTGCCCGGTCCTCCTGTTATAACCAGTATTCCCTGCCGGACGGCTTCCTTGACTGCAAGCTTTTGATTCTCAGCAAGGCTTATGTTCTCCTCTTTCTCTATTTTGGCTATTTCATCATCGATATCTACATTGATTTGAGGAACTCTTCCATTTACAAGCTGCAGCAATCTTCTGGTAACACCAGCCTCAGCCTTGAAGAATGGTACCGAATACACAGCTCTGATATCACCCAGCTGCTCTACTACAAGCTTTTTATCAATAAATAATTTTATTATTACCTCACTGATAAGTCTTTCGCTTACACCCATCAGTGAAGCAGCAGCACTTGTCAGCTCATTTTCAGGTACATAGGTGTGTCCATTGGCGTGAAAATCATTCAGCACAAATCTAGTGCCTGATGCCAATCTGTACTCCGAATCATGTGATACTCCCATTGATATGGCAACCCTGTCTGCCATTTTAAAGCCTATACCGAATATATCGTCTGCCAGCTTATACGGATTCTCCTTTATCTCAGAGATAGTATTCGTGCCATAATGCTTATATATTCTGACAGCATAAGTAGAGCCTATGCCGTATTGCTCGAGGAACATCATTATGTCCTTCAGTTCTTTTTGCTCCTGAAAGGCTTCGAATATTTTCTGTGCCTTCTTTTCACCTATCCCATCTATTTCTGTCAGTCTGTCCGGATTATACTGTATTATATCCAGAGTATCCAGACCAAACCTTTCAACCATTTTCTTTGCAGTGTGGGGTCCTATTCCTGATATAAGTCCCGATGCAAGATACTTCTCTATGCCGTTAAGGGTTGAAGGTGTCACAGTGGAATAGGTTTCTACCTTAAACTGCTTTCCATAGTCAGGATGCTGCACCCATTTGCCCAATGCCTTGATTCTTTCACCTAAATTAATATATGAAAAATAACCCACAACGGTAAACACTTCTCTATCCCCTTCAAGCTCAAGTACTGTGTAACCGTTCTGGTCATTTCTAAAAACTATTTCTGATATAATACCCTGTAGTTCATCCATGGTTTCAACTCCTTGAAACAACAGCTAACATCTTACCGCTGACAGCTGACAGATCAGTTCTCATAAGCATTCAAACCCCATCTCAGAGCTAATGGTTAGTTGTTAGTTGTTAGTTGTTTGTATTGACCCTCATAGCCGTGAACAAGCTCAGCTTGTTCCAAGTAAGTTAGAGACTCTTTGCTTAGTATAAACAATAGAGTGTCTTATTTACAATTATAGTACACATGTTCGTAATTTAAAACATAAAAATACACCCCGTTATGAGGTGTATTTTGTGAACTATATTCCAGCAAGCTTTCTCAGCTCTTCTGCTCTGTCGGTTTTTTCCCATGGAATGTCAATATCTGTTCTTCCCATATGCCCGTATGCTGCAACCTGTCTGTATATCGGTCTTCTCAAATCAAGATCTCTTATTATAGCTGCAGGTCTCAAATCAAACACCTTCATAACCAGCTCAGCTATCTTATCGTCAGGCAGTTTGCCTGTTCCAAAGGTCTCCACTAATACTGAAACCGGCTTCGCTACACCTATTGCATAAGCAACCTGTACTTCACATTTTGTTGCAAGCCCTGCTGCAACAATATTCTTTGCAACATATCTTGTTGCATAGGAAGCCGAACGGTCCACCTTTGTCGGATCTTTTCCTGAGAAAGCTCCGCCGCCATGTCTGGCATATCCGCCGTACGTATCAACAATTATCTTTCTTCCTGTGAGACCTGAGTCACCGTGCGGCCCGCCGATTACAAATCTGCCTGTTGGATTAACGTAGATCTTTGTTTCATTATCCATCATATTTTCAGGTATAATAGGATTTATTACATACTCAATTATATCTCTTTCGATTGTGTCATGATCCACCTCAGGACTGTGCTGAGTTGAAACAACTATTGCATCAACCCTAACCGGCTTGCCGTCATCATATTCTACCGTAACTTGAGTTTTTCCGTCAGGTCTTAGGTAATCCAGCACACCTTCTTTTCTTATTTGAGATAGTCTTCTTGCAAGCTTGTGAGCCAAAGATATCGGCATTGGCATAAGCTCAGGTGTCTCATCACATGCAAAACCAAACATCATACCTTGATCTCCTGCACCTATGGCAGCTATTTCAGATTCACTCATCTGACCTTTTTTTGCTTCAAGTGCCTTATCAACACCCATTGCTATATCTGCCGATTGCTCATCTATTGCCGTAATTACGCCGCAGGTATCACTGTCAAAGCCATACTTTGCTCTGGTATAGCCTATTTCCTCAACTGTCTTTCTGACTATTTTGGGTATGTCTACATAACAGTTGGTAGAAATTTCTCCCATAACCAATACCAGACCTGTAGTCACAGATACCTCACATGCTACTCTGCCCATAGGGTCGTGCTCAAGTATTGCATCAAGGACAGCGTCAGAAATCTGATCGCATATTTTATCCGGATGCCCTTCTGTAACTGATTCTGAAGTAAATAGCTTTCTTATCATTTTCATACCTCCTATTTATCCTTTGAAAGATGTACAAAAAAATGAAAACTCCTTTCGACGAAGGAGCTTATTACATATATCTCCCTCATCTTTCGAAACATACGTTTCGTAGGAATTGGCACCGTACTCTTGCCGGTTGCCGGGTTTCATAGGGCCCTTCCCTCCACCTCTCTTGATGAGCCATGCTTTCGCATGGATGGTTTCCATTAAATTGTCAAAACAATCCTGTCATAAACACATTACAAAGTCAACATATATACTGAAATTTAACGGATAAACAACTCTATCAAAAGCATTATAATAAAATATAGTATTATTTTTACCTAGGAAAGAAAAAATATAATCAGAGTTTTTTGCCATCACCACGAGCCACCGGCTTAAGTAAATCTTTAAAACTCATAATTACCATGTAATTGCAGGAAAAAATATCAGTTGTTCTATACCATAACTGATTTGCCGTCAGCTGGCGGCTTATTCTCGCAACCCACACCTCGCAACCCTTGTAATCAGAAAGAAACCGTATCCTCGGTGGATACGGTTTCTTTCAAAAATAAATGGAGCTGATTACTGGAAAGCAAAGCTTTCCTTGTGAGAACAAAGTTCTCATCCCCTACGTAGCCGTGAACAACCATAGGTTGTTCCAAGCAGTTGCGCAGCAAATGCAAGCTGCTCAATTGGTAGGTTCGAGCGTATATAATGTTATGATATATAAGCCGTCCATCACCAATTTTATAATAAATAAAAAACTACATATACTTTCGTACTGTAGTTGTTTCTCAAAAAATAAATGGAGCTGGTGATGGGACTCGAACCCGCGACCTGCTGATTACAAGTCAGCTGCTCTACCAATTGAGCTACACCAGCGTTTTTAACTTTATTCAATTTTGTGATGTCGCTCGCGACCTGCTGATTACTCTTGTACTACGTACAAGGCACATCTGCTCTACCAATTGAGCGCGTTTTATTAAAACGACACCAGCGTTTTTGATAATTAGTTTAAATGGTGGGGAAAGGTGGATTCGAACCACCGAAAGCGTTGCTAACAGATTTACAGTCTGCCCCCTTTGGCCACTCGGGAATTTCCCCATATATACCTCGAACATGTCGAGTTTTTTTGGTGGGCACAACAGGGATCGAACCTGTGACCCCCTGCTTGTAAGGCAGGTGCTCTCCCAGCTGAGCTATGCGCCCATGTATTAGTTACGGGTTTCGGGTTTCGAGCGTTTCTCTCAACTCGTAACTTGTACGCTTAATAAAAGCGTTACTCGCAACTGAATTTTTATGGTGACCCATAGGGGACTCGAACCCCTGTTACCGCCGTGAAAGGGCGGTGTCTTAACCGCTTGACCAATGGGCCATATATAGTTTATCATGGTCGGGGTGACAGGACTTGAACCTGCGGCCCCATGGTCCCAAACCACGTGCGCTACCAAACTGCGCTACACCCCGACGCGACTTTTTTATTATATAACAAACCGTTATCTCTTTTCAATGACTGTTTATGACGATATTAGCTCAAAAAACAAATTTATATCACTCATAATATAATATGCTTCAAATTGATGTGTATTATTCTTATTCTCTATTAATTATGACATGTTTCTATACTTACTAAAGAAGCTCTATATAAAAGCAGCTTTTTTACAGCACAGTAATATTATAAAGTATATATATTTTACTATAAAGGTATAAATTTTAAAATAGTTTATTTTTTTCAAACTAATTTTTCATTCTTTATAGTTCTTCTGAGACCAGATGAAAGCAGAGCTTAAGAAGCTTTCTCTTAAGCTCTGCTTCAGACGTATTTATAGTTTTATAAAACATATACTAATAATATGCTTTTTATTGCACTAAAATCCTGTCTAAGGCTATAATTCTTCCTGAAGAGTTTGTTTTGCCACTATTAACCAGTTCAATGGTATGTGTTTTGTATGGCAGATCAAGAACTATATAAACGCAAACATTCTTTGTGAGAGTTGGAGCATAGCAATCAACAGTCTTCACATATTCACCATCTATGTATATAAATGCGCATCCCCTATTGGGACCACAATCTGTATAGAGCTGTACTCCGGTACCCTGCCAGGATAATTTTGCACTTGATCCTGCATTGGATGTATAATGCATAGATGAGCCATAGTATTCACGGCCTGCAGAATCATTCATATTCCAGTAATGAGGTGATGAAGGAGCCCACATATTCCTATATACTATGCTGGAATCCCTGTCATCGTATACTCTCCAGCCTTCTGTATTGGAACTCATAGGGTTATATAGATAGCTCCAGGTCGGGTTTAACCAGATTGAATCATTATCATCCATCCATTCGTCTATTGTTTTGGAATATGTGCATGTGCGAGTAAACCCGCTACTCAGTGTTTCACAGATATCTACAGTCATAGAGTAAACAAACCAATCGTCAGAAAATGTAGTATCATCGCGCGAACGAAGGTATACCTTTGATATATCAGCAACTGTATAATTATCATATGGAAAATATATATAATACCTGTCTTTATCAGAGTTTTCAAAATCGTCATATCCTTCATGATCAAGCAGCTTTTGATACTGGTATCCATCCTTAAACTCTATTCCGAAGTAGATATCATTATTGGTACCGGAATCAGCTGCATCACAAGTTGTTATCTGAACAGTAATAGTACCTATCCTTTTGTTGGGTGTATCAGCAGGATTTGCCACATCCAGATTAAAGGTATCTTTAAAATGACTGAAATTTCCGTCTGCGGCTGCTATAAGCGCAGCTACTGCGCGGTCTCTGCCGGAAATAAAGGCTTCATCCGCTCTCGCTTTACGCTCTTTAGTAAGAACCTTATTCATCTCTTCTTCGGTATAATATGTATAGCCTATTTTTGTATCCCAGCTTATTTCAGTGTTTTCCATGCAGTCTATATAGTCAGATACTCCAAGCACATAAAGATTTTCCCAAAAGGAAAATACTTTTAAATTTGCATTTATAAAGGGTATTGCCATATATTCTTCCCTGCGTGTATTGCTGCTGGAAAAATAGTTATCAAGATGGTCATCCCATTCGTGTATTGACAATCCGCTATAATTGCCCCATATATATCTTTCTGCTGCTATTTCAAGCTCTTTATGCAGTTCATCATTTCCACCATCCATATAAACGCCGGCATCAGGATTTACAAACTTACCATGACAGTCCATATCTCCAAACACATGAGTTGCATAACCGGCAGCAAAAGCCATTTGCTCCCAGCTTCCAGATAGCTTAGCTTCAAATAATAATTGAGCAGCAGTAGAGCCAATCCGATCATAATGAGTTTTGTCACCATATCGAAAATCCGTTACAAGCCATATATTAGAATCAGTACTATATGGTATATCTGGACCATATGCTCCCCATGCAGCAATATCCGGGTAAGTTTCCATAGCAATTCTAAAAACATTTGAAGCCGGAAGTGCCTCTGTTACCTGCACCATTAAGCTATAGTGCGCGGCTGCCCTCCAAGCACTTACATTAACCGGAGCTAATGTAAAACTTAAAATCAGTGCAATGATCAATATCAAAGTACATCTATTAAACATATAGATTCCTCCTTTTAACTTTTGCTCTGTCTTTTTACCAGTAAGTGTGATTTGTGATAAAGAATAGATTGATGGTTAACCTGCTATAAGGACTTAATCAAAAAGATTGTCTTAAAACCAGGAGATTGTAGTTATCCTGTGTTGGGTTGTATATTAAAAAATCTGATATACTGCTAATAGTCTTTAATACCGAATCGGAATTGTGTATTTAATAAATGAAAGAATGACATGATTGATAATTACTAGAGCTTACCTATACCTTGATTTTATTTTAATGTAGCATGTATATATTGTATATGGTCTCACATTCCCCTTTTGCTTTATAAGTAAATGCAAATTTTCCCCATTACACTGCAAACAGTATACACATTTTATACATCTTAATTCATATGGTACTAAAACCTGTATTTAATTCTACACATATAGTACCTCAGTACTATTTATTGCGTTAATGCCTGCGCAAGCTTCGGGTGATTTTCATCATGATAAATCAGATATGGCTATTACTCTCAGGACATTAACTTATCTATGCATTAGAAGCAAAAGTATATAAAATAAAGTAATAAAAATATTAACCTCCCTATATACTGTATAGAAACATTCTATACAGTATATAGGGAGGGTTGAGTTTGTTTGATATATATAATTCTGTAGAAAGTGGACGAGCATACTACTCGGAAAAAAACGCCTGTACTACAATTAGTGATTTTATAAAGCTTAATACGGATATAAGAAGTTTGATACTTTGCATCGGCACAGACAGATATATTGGGGACTGTCTGGGTCCGGTAACAGGCTCACTGTTGAAAAAAAACGGTTTAAAGCAGCCGGTGCTTGGTACACTCGAAAACCCGGTACATGCCGTTAACCTGAAAAAATATATAAGCCATATTAAAAGTGATTATCCCGGCCATACAATCATAGCCGTTGATGCTTGTCTTGGGGAGGAAGAATACGTGGGCAGCATACAAGCCAAAAGGGGAGCCATATATCCTGGAAAAGGTGTCGGAAAAAATCTGCCTCCAATAGGTGATATTGCTATTATAGGCATAGTTGATTCTTCAGACAGGGATGAATTCCTGAATATGCACAATGTGAGACTCAACCTGGTAATGAAAATGGCGGAGGTAATTAGTGAAGGAATTTATAAAGCACTAAAATAGCACTTTACTGCCACCGGCATCTGATTTCGCCTGAAAGCTTCGATGGTAATGTGCAGCTCTGTTGCACTAAGCATCTATAAAGCAGCTGTAATGTCCAGTATCCCGTATCTGATACATAAAAAAGCACTTCCTTCGAAGTGCCTTTTTATGTAGTAACTATCGCAAACATAAGTTCACCGGAAGCTGCCAGCCCATCGCCAACATATGCCTCAGCCTTGGCTTTGCCTATACCTCTCTTGAATGCCAGCATTTCTACCTCCATTCTGAGAGTGTCTCCCGGAACTACCTGCCTTCTGAACCTCAATCCGTCAATGCCTGTAAAAACTGCCAGCTTGCCTTTATGTTCTTCCAAACCGAGTAATGCAACGGCGCCTACCTGTGCCATTGCTTCTACAATCAATACTCCCGGCATTATAGGATTACCGGGAAAATGTCCCTGAAAAAACGGCTCATTGCAGGTTACATTTTTTATACCTACAGCTTTCTTGCCATATTCTATTTCTGTTATCTTATCGACCAACAGAAATGGATATCTGTGAGGTATAATTTTCTGTATATCCACATTAGTCAGCATCTTATCCCTCTCTTCACTTTTTTATGCTTTTAATAAGCTGTTTATACATTATATCTCCGAGTCCTATTCCATTATTCCTGGAAATTTCTTCAGAGTACTTATCTATCAGCATATCATCAAAAGTCTCTTCTGCATAGCTCTCACCGTAAAGATTAGCCTTTTCTACTGTCTTTTTCATTTGCTTGAACATCATATTGATAAAAATAGCTTCAAAATTCCGACAAGCTTCCTTAAGCTTTTTTTCATCCTTTTCTTCAACAGCCTTTTCCAGGATTTTTTCAAAATCACTTACTTCTGCTTCAGCGGCCTTCGCATTGGCATTGCTTACTTGATTTGCAGCATTTATATTCTTACTATTAATATTGTTTATGTTGTTAATCATATTGTAACTCCTTTCCAGACGCTGGTCTCTGATCCCTGGTCGCTGGATTCACATAAAGCTTCGAAGCCCTGCTAAATACCAGTGACTAGTAGCTAGAAGCTAGTGACTGGAGGCGTTTTAACGCCTCAGATTATTCGCCATACCCAGCATTTCATCTGCTGTTTGTATGGATTTTGAGTTTATTTCATAGGCTCTTTGTGCTTGTATCAGCTTAACCATTTCTTCAACTATCTGTACATTAGAGGATTCCAAATAGCCTTGCAGGAGTTTTCCGCCGGTGCCATCATTCTGAGTGTCAAATGCAGCTCCGCTTGCCCCTGTTTCAATAAAAAGGTTCTTGCCGACGCTTTCCAATCCTGCAGGATTCATAAAGGTAATTATTGATATGTTTCCAATTTGCTCTTCCGTTCCGTCTGTCCTCTTTACAGTTATCATACCCATTTCATCAACGATGACATCCTTAACATTTGAGCCCAGGTCTATCTCACCGTTCTCACCCTGTAAAAAGTATCCGTCGGCAGTAACCAGCTTGGTGCTTTCTCCATCGACAGAGATTTTAAAGGCTCCATCCTTTGAATAGTATATTTTGCCATCAGGTCCAGCTATCTTGAAGAAGCCTTGACCGTCAATCGCCATATCATATGGGTTGGCAGTGTTCTCTAAATTGCCTGTGGTGAAGAATTTTACTGATGCAGCTGTCCTTACCCCGTGGCCAACCTGCAGATTTACCGGCTTTCCTTGTCCATCCCTTACGACACCTCTTTCCAGAGTCTCGTACAGCAGGTCCTTAAACTCTACTCTGGACTTTTTATAGCCTATAGAGTTTACGTTTGCCAGGTTATTCGAAATTGTATCTACATTAAGCTGCTGCGCTGCCATACCCGTGCTGGCAGTCCATAGTGCTCTCATCATATTTTACCCCTCCTATACCCTTCCTATATCATTAACAGATTTCCCCAGCATCTCATCGTGAGTTCTTATAAGCCTCTGACTCGCTTCATAGGATCTCAGAACAGTAATCATTTCAACCATTTGCTTTACCGAGTTTACATTTGAGCCTTCAATAAAGCCTTGATTAATCTTTCCTTCAAAAGCTTTAAGGTTTGTTTCCAAATCCTCCTGAACTCTCATTTTGAAAAGTCCGTCGCCTTCCTTGGAAAGCTGTTTGTAGTCGTTGAAGTCAACCATTTTCAATTTATCAGTACTTGCTCCATTGTCAAGTACCTCTCCACTTTCATTGATAGATATGCTTTTGCTTTCAAGCCTTATATACCCGTTTTCTCCAAGTACCATGTAACCTTCTTTTGTTACAAGGTAGCCTTCCGAGTTAAGTGTGAATTCTCCATTCCTTGTATATCTCTCTCCATTGGGAGTTTCCACTGTAAAGAAGCCGTTTCCCTGTATTGCCAGGTCAAGAGGATTGTCAGTAGGGTGCAGCTGTCCCTGCTGGAAGTTGACTACCACTTCATCTGCATGAATACCATAGCTGAAATTACCTATTACATTGCGTGGATTTACCACCTTCAGCCTACCTACTTCATTTCCGTCTGCAAATATTCTTCCCAGATTATCTATTTCTATATTATCGCTTCCTGCAAATATTGGGCCATTTTGTCCCAGAATATAGTCGCCCTTCGGAGTTGTCAAATAGCCATCGTCATTCACCTTGAACTTAATGCTTTTGTTATTGGCTGTTCCCAAGGTTGTCTGTACCTGGAAAAAGCCGTTTTTTGTAGATGCACTGAATATTCCATTTTCATCGGTACTGTACACACCTGAGTCACCTCTTGCAGCAAGTACATCCTTGTCAAAGGGATTGGGTCCGATTTTTGAAATCAGTATTTCCGGAAAGCTTTCTGTAAGCAAGGTATCTTTTTTATAGCCTGTTGTGCTGACATTGGCAATATTATTGGCTATTATGTCCATTCTTTTGTTTTCCGATATTGCCGACGAAGCTACCACGTATAATCCTCTTATCATCATTATCACCTGTTTTAATAAATTCAAATACTTTATCGGAGTTATAATATCTTAACTTTACCCTTATGAAAAAAAAGATGCTGCATGCAAAGCCAAAAAGCTTGCACACAGCATCTTTCGAAATCTTAATATGTCACATTTATCACTTTTCTATTGGAGTTGATATCAGCGTCACTCAGAACATCGATATGCTCCAGGGCTTTACCTGTGCCGAGTGCTACACAGGAAATCGCCTCCTGAGCAACATAAACAGGAATGCCCGTTCTCTTTGCTATCAGCTTGTCCAGACCGTGAAGCAGTGAACCTCCGCCTGTCATGACTATTCCTCTGTCGCTTATATCAGCTGACAGCTCCGGCGGAGTCCTCTCCAATACCGAATGTACGGCATCGGCTATTGTGGCTACAGGCTCTGACAGTGCTTCAAGCATTTCTTCGGAAGTAACTTCAATTGTCTTTGGCAAGCCTGAAATAAGATTTCTGCCTCTGACCTCCATTTTTACTACCTCTTCTCTTGGGAAGGCAGTTCCAATATTGATTTTGAGTTCTTCCGCAGTTCTTTCACCTATCATAATATTGTGTTTCTTTCTCATATATCTAACTATGGCTTCGTCAAATTTATCTCCTGCAACCTTTATAGAGGTTGATACAACTATACCGCCTAAAGAAATTACAGCAATATCCGAGGTTCCGCCTCCTATGTCGATTACCATGTTTCCGCTTGCCTTGGAGATGTCAAGCCCTGCTCCTATTGCAGCAGCTATTGGCTCCTCAATAAGTCTGGTGCTTCTTGCTCCTGCATTATTGGCTGCATCTATTACTGCCCTCTTTTCTACCTCTGTAACTCCACTGGGCACACAGACAACCATTCTGGGCTTGAATAACCTCTTTCTGCCTACAGCCTTATCAATAAAATATCTTAACATCTTTTCGGTTACGTCATAATCCGAAATGACACCTTCTCTTAAAGGTCTTATGGCTACTATGTTTCCGGGTGTTCTACCAAGCATGAGTCTTGCTTCTTCGCCAACTGCAAGAATTTTGTTGGTGTTTCTGTCGATTGCTACAACAGAAGGCTCTTTAAGAACTATTCCCTTACCCTTGATATAAACCAAAACACTAGCCGTACCTAAATCAATACCAATATCCTGCACACCAAACATTTTTTTACCTCCACAATATATTCCTTATATATCAGAATTACTTACAAAAACGCAAACAAATAGTATTTCTATAAAAAAATCAAAATTCCTTCTTAACATTAGATTTTACGACATATTTTTAAAAAATTCAATAATGCTGCGATTAATCGCAATATTCCAATTAATTGCAGATGCTTGTACAAATATAGAAAATAATTAAGCTCCTTTTCACTGTGTATCACACCTGATACAAGCAGCAAATAGGAGCTGTGCTCTTACGCATCTACAGACTTACTTGATACTTTGCCTTTGTTGCCTTTCCGCCTCTGATGTGTCTCTCAGCCTTATTCTTATCCATGATCTCCTTCACCTGAAGGGCAACACTCGGATTAATTCTCGGAAGCCTTTCTGTGACATCCTTATGTACTGTTGACTTTGATACCCCGAATATTTTGGCTGCATCTCTAACTGTCGTCTTGCTGCTGATTATATATTTTGCAATTTCCAGTGCTCTTTCTTCAATGTAATCCTTCAATTACTACAACCCCCTTATTGGTGTCTTTTTACATTAATATGCTTTTTTTTTATTGATTAGAACAGTTGAAATCCAAAGAAAATGTGAAATCCTGCACCTTCATATGGCTTACTGCTGCCCTATAAACCCATCACTTCAGCGTTTAGTTGTCTGCTTTGGCAGATACATCTTAGGGTCTATATTTTTTCCATCCTTCAAAACTTCAAAGTGGAGATGAGGCTCGTCAGCTATTTCGCATAGAGCAGTTCTTCCTACACCGCTTATAACATCTCCCTTTTTTATCCTCTGTCCGACAGATACAAGGTCAAGCGTGGACAAATTACTGTATTTGGTCTGTATACCGCTTCCATGGTCAATAATAATAGTCATTCCCCATTGTGCATCATTTTTTGCTTCTACTACGACTCCATCCATTGATGCTCTCACCTGACTGCCTTCCTCAGCCTTTAAATCAATACCTGGATGTGTAGTCCACATTTCCAGAGTTTTTGAGTATACCAGGGTGCTTATAGAAAAATCACCGTTTAAAGTTCCGAAAACCGGAAGTACCATTGTTTCCATTTTGTCTGTTTGGAGCTTAGCAGTAGTTTTTGTGTCATTTTTTGCAGAGACTTTATTTTTCTGGTCCTTTAATTTTTCAACATCTTTTACAGTGGTAGAATCAGTTTTCGATACTTCAGTTATAGGCAGCTTTTCTTCATTTTCACTGCCATCTTTGTCAATTACTTCTAGTCCTGTGTCCAGATTGACTTGTGCATTTAGCCCTTCATCAAGTTCATCACCGAGATTCTGCTTCTCCAGCTGAGCTATTCTATCATTTACAAAATTTCTATATTGCCATATTCCGCCGGCAACCAGCAAAAGTACTATTAACAATACCGTTACTCGAATATTTCTTCGACTCTTAAACAAATCGCCAAATTTCATAATTTACACCTCCGCTAGTATTATTTCCAAGCACTACAAAAATAATACAGGGAAGTACATATTTTTTTCATACATTCAGCATTGCTTTATTTTAGCTGCCTATTTGTGCAACTGATATAAGCTAATCTCTTACACTTCCATTGAGCAGCTCATAAACATTGACTATCTCTACACCCTTGTAATAGTGCTTAACAATATCCGTATACAAGTATCCCAGCTTAGCCAACCCATCAGCTCCATATTGGCTCATGCCTATTCCGTGTCCGTTGCCCATTACCCTGAACTTCATTATATCGCCTGCATATTCTATCTCAAAGTTTCCCGAGTTCAGCCCCAGTGCCGTTCTGACTTTTTCCCCTTTAAACCGTTTATTCCCGATTTTAATAACAGTTATTCTTCCTCCGCTGCTTCTGTCTATTATTTCTATTTCTTTTTTTATGTTCTTTGCATTTATTTTCACGCTGCTGTCCAGCTTCTTTATCCTGCTTATAAAATCACTTATTTTCATCTCTGTATAAGTAACAAGCTTCGGCGAAGCCTGTTCATATACGCTTTCAACACCTCTGAGGTAAGGAACAACAGATTCCCATATATCCTCCGAGTTTTCAGTTCGCCCTCCGCTGGTAGAGTGGAAAACCGCATCTATAAGGTTATCCTGATATACTATAACCTCGCCTTTTGTGCTTTCTACAGCCTGCTTCAGCCTCTCCACCTTTTCGCCGCTTAAAGTCCCGATATCAACAAACGCCTGACAATGCACAGAATCAGTGCATACATCCGCTCCTGCATGCTGAGTACAGCCCTTTCCTCCAAATGCTCTAATACGCATTACAGTATAAGTGCGTGCTGCGAGACTTTGTGCCTTCAGAGCTTCCATATGAAAGCTTGCCGGCATTTCTCCCGCAAGTACTGAGAGTATGTAATCCTCAAGATCCATTTCCACTACTTCATTGAGCTTTGAATTATATACCTTTATAGACAAGCTGCCTTTCATGGTCGTGAATTTTTCATAATCACTGCCGCTTTTTTCCTTTACCTCACAGCTGTCCAACAATATCAGAGGCAGTGTAAATAGCAGGATAAACATCAGAAGTAAAACAAGTAGTAGTTTGCGCATGTATATGCTCCTTTCATCGAATCGGCCGCCAGCTGCCAGCTTATAGCCAATAGCTGCTAGGCTAAGAAAATGCATCAAAGCCTTTCTTAATCTAGTAACTAGTAGCTAGTGACTAGTGACTGCAAATAGAATATAGGGATTAGGCATATGCCTAATCCCTATATTCTATTTTTATATACAAGCTTATATGACTAAAACAATATAACTCAGAATTCAGCAAATATTTCCCAGGAAATACCGCATTCGACACAAGTCGGCTTTAAAGCCCTGCTTAACGCTGATTGCTGGAGGCTGGCGGCCGGTGGCCGGTGGCCAAAAAGAATAGAGGGTTAAGCGCCCGCTTAATCCTCTATTCTTTCTATATCCGCTCCCAAGCTTTTAAGCTTTTTTTCAAATTTAATATAACCTCTGTCTATATGATATATGTCCGATATTTCTGTGTATCCTTCGGCACATAGTCCTGCTATGGTAAGTGCAGCTCCCGCCCTTAAGTCCGTCGCCTTTACCTTAGCGCCGCTCAGTCTGTCAGATCCTTCTATTATTGCACTTCTGCCGTCAACCTTTATCTTTGCCCCCATGAGCTTCAACTCATTAATATGCATAAATCTATTTTCAAAAACTGTTTCTGTAGCTATGCTGGTACCTCTCGCAACGCACATTGCGGACATCATTTGAGACTGCATATCCGTAGGAAAACCGGGATATGGCATGGTCTTTATATCAGTGGGATTTAGTGCTCCACAGGCCTTCACCTTTATGGATTTCTCCTGCTCAGTTACTTCTACCCCCATCTCCTTCAGCTTTGCAGTGACAGGCTTCAGATGCTCCGATACTACTCCCTCTATGAGCACATCGCCTCTAGTGGCAGCTGCAGCAATCATAAAGGTACCTGCCTCTATCCGGTCAGGTATGGCAGTATGTGAGGTGCCTTTAAGACTTCTTACCCCTTCAATCTTTATTGTATCAGTACCGGCTCCACGAATAATGGCACCCATGTTATTGAGAAAATTCGCGAGATCTACTATTTCCGGTTCTTCTGCTGCATTCTCAATAGTTGTGACTCCTTCAGCCAAACATGCAGCCATCATTATGTTTTCAGTAGCGCCTACACTTGGAAAATCAAGATATATGCTTTCTCCCTTCAAGTTCCCGGCATAGGCCTCTATATATCCATGCCCGAGAGTTATATTTGCTCCCATTGCTGCAAATCCCTTCAAGTGCAGATCAATAGGTCTTGTACCTATAGCGCACCCACCTGGAAGCGAAATCTTTACTCTTCCTATTCTTGCAAGCAGAGGTCCCATTACCAGGAAGGACGCTCTCATTTTTCTTATCAGTTCATATGTAGGCTCGGGATTGTGAAGATTTACTGCAGTAATAGCTATGGTTTCATCTCCAAGCTCTTCAAAACCCGCACCCAGGGACTTTATAACATCTCCCATTACCTTAACATCTTCCAGGTATGGAACCTCATTAAGCACACATTTATCGCCAGTTAAAAGAGAAGCCGCAATAATTGGAAGTATTGCATTTTTTGCACTGCTTACACTTACGGTACCCTTTAGAATGCATCCGCTCTTAATAAGTAACTTAGCCAAGATAGATCCTCCTTGAGTATGTCAGCTGGTGACAATAATTATTAATATTCTACATGTATTAAGGGTGTACCAATCCAAATATATGTTTTGCTATCATAGCTGCTGTATCTCATGGCTATTTGCATATTTATTTTTTTTTCATTTGACTCAACAGAATTTTCAATATTGCTGCTGAAAGCAGAAATACTGTTCATATCATCCGTTTCCATACCTTCAACCTTTCTGGCTTTTACAGCTCTTAAGGCCTTTTGTATCTTACTCTTCATCTCCTTATCTGTTAGTTTACCATCAAAGGTGCCAATAACGCATGTGTTAAATTTTAGAAGCTCTCCCTTATCCTTAAGCATAAGCTCAATTTTTTCCTTTTCATTTGCCAGATCCTCATAGCTCTGGTCTATATAAACATCAACTATAATATATGTTTCGCAGCTTTCTTCATTTTTTAAGGATTCAATTGCAATAGCATAGCTTTTATTTTCTTTAGAGGCGTAAACCACCTCTTTATTAATATAATCAGTGTTCTCAGCAAACCTTGATACGCTTTCCTTATCAGGATTGATTTGCAATAAAAGTCTATCCATTTCAGCCTCAATCTGAGCTGCCGATAAAAATTCCCTGTTTATTCTGCTCCAACAGCTGATAGTGCTTTCCAATACCTCAGCTCCCGTTGCTTTGAGACTCTCACCCAAAGCATTTTCGATAGCTTCGCTTCCTGCAGCAGCTGCAAATATTAACCCGCAAAGCAATAATAAAACCATAATAAATGTAAATAATAGCTTATTTTTCATGTAGTTCCCTCCCGTTCTTTCGTTAACTTTTGTTAAAATTATTGCCTCTGCCATGGATTAATATTCAAAAAAAAATAAACTGACAAATTTTAAATTTATCAGTTTATTCCAAAATATGTATGAATTTTATACTTGCATAACCTTTAAATCATCGGAAATAATCAGTTCGGCTTCTGTTGCAGCTACTATTTCTTCCACAGTAGTCTCAGGAGCTATTTCAGTAAGCAGTAATCCTTCAGGAGTAACCTTCATGACTCCCATTTCAGTTACTATCATATCTACTTCACCGGCTGCAGTTAAAGGCAGGCTGCATTCCTTCAATATCTTTGGCTCTCCTTTTGCTGTATGCTCCATAGCTATTATAACCTTTTTGGCGCCTACAACAAGGTCCATTGCACCGCCCATGCCGGGAACCATCTTACCCGGTATCATCCAATTAGCCAGATTGCCCTTCTGATCAACCTGCAGAGCTCCAAGCACTGTAACATCAAGATGTCCTCCCCTTATTATTGCAAAGGAAAGAGCACTGTCAAAGAAAGCTGCGCCATTCACAATAGTAGTAGGCTGCGCTCCTGCATTGACTATATCCTTATCCTCTTCACCGGGCTTTGGCGATGGTCCCAAGCCTATAAAGCCATTTTCTGACTGAAGCAGTATGTCAATTCCTTCAGGTAAATAATTTGCAACAAGTGTCGGCATTCCAATACCAAGATTTACAACGTCTCCGTCCTTAAGCTCATTGGCAATTCTCTTGACAATGACCTCTCTTTTTCTATCTTTATCTTGAATCATATAATCAAACTCCTTAATATAAGTATTCCCTAAGGGTTTTTAGTTGCGGGTTACGAGTGCGCTTTCCAAGCGCTCGAGTTGCGGGTAATAAGTATTGCCTCCGAAGCCCGATTAAACAAATCTCGAAACTCGAAACCCGCCATTAAAGAATAATTTGCATATTATTCTTTAATGCACTCGCAACTGATAGCTAATGGCTCGCTATTCAACTATCACATTCACAAATATGCTTGGTGTCATTACATTGCTTGGGTCTATTTCTCCTACCTCTACCAGCTTTTCGGCTTCTATTATTACTACATCGGCAGCTGTTGCCATCAGGGGATTAAAATTCCTTGAAGCTTTGCTGTAAAATGCATTTCCTTTTTTATCTACAATGCTTCCCTTAATGAGAGCAACATCAGCTTTTATTGGAAGCTCCAATAGATAATCCTTACCGCCAATATTAAGCTTTTGCTTTCCTTCCTCAACCACAGTACCTATTCCGGTAGGAGTCAGCACTCCACCCAGTCCGGCACCTGCTGCTCTGACTCTCTCAGCCAACGTACCCTGCGGAACAAGCTCTACCTCAAGCTCCTTTTCATTCATCTGTCTGCCTGTCTCAGGATTTGTACCGATATGTGACACAATAACCTTACTCACGTTTTTATTCACTACCCACTTGCCGACGCCTCTATCGGGAAATGCAGTATCATTGCAAATAAGAGTTATGTTTTTTACACCCTTTTCTATTACGGCATCAATAAGCTTTTCAGGACTTCCAACACCCAAAAAACCTCCAACAGCTACGGTCATTCCATCCTTTATATATTCCATAGCCTCATCAATTGTTTTTATTTTGTTCACAACTCCACCTCCAAAATTGCATGTATATCCAAAATTGATGTTTCAAATACTCACATTATCAATTATAGTATATCATTCCTACGTTTTCTATATTTTACAAATGAAAACTAAAAATTTAACGAATGTTCAGAAGGGATGTCTCCCATCCTCTTTAGGAGAGAGTATAAAACAGCTAAAAACTCAAACTTCAGTGGTGGTACAAATCCTCTTCTGAAGCCGTTAAACTTAAGCATAAAGCTTGCTGTTATAGCGACTTTAAAAGCTTCAGCTTTTCTTGCCGCTTATAATCGTTTTTATCTTTGGCTCATAATCCTCCGGTCTCTTACTGTTAATCCCAAAATAGTGCAATAAGCTTTCAACTATTCTTTCTGCCGCATAACCGTCTCCATAGGGATTGATAGCTGCTGCCATCTTTTGATATTCTTCCTTGTTGTTTAGGTATAGCTCTATAGCTTTGAAAATATCCTCTTCTTCAACTCCTACCAGCTTTAGTGTCCCAAATTCAATAGCTTCAGGTCTTTCTGTCTCTGTTCTGGCTACCAAAAGCGGCTTTCCTAAGGATGGAACCTCCTCTTGAAGACCTCCTGAATCTGTCACGACCATAAAGCTTCTATCCATAAGGTTATGCATTTCATCCATAGCAATTGGCTCAATCAGGTGGACTCTTTCTACATCCCTCAAAACTCTGAAGGCTATTTCTCTAACAGCCGGATTCAGGTGTACAGGATAAACTACTTCAACATCTTCATATCTCTGTACTATCCTTTTCAATGCATTAAACAGGTTTTCCAACGGTTTGCCGATGTTTTCCCCTCTGTGGGCCGTTACCGCTATAATTCTTTTGTTGTCGTAGTCTATTTCCTTAAGCTCTTCAGTGTAAAATTGAAAATCCTTATCTAAAAAGTATTTCATTGCATCAACAGCTGTATTACCCGTGATATAAATATGCTCCTCCGAGATTCCCTCTGCCATGAGATTTGCTTTTGATACCTTTGTAGGTGCAAAGAAAACATCTGCTACAGCATCAGTCAGCTTTCTATTCATCTCTTCGGGAAATGGTGAGTATTTGTTAAAGGATCTTAAGCCGGCCTCAACATGTCCTACCCTGACCTTATTGTAAAATGCAGCAAGAGAAGCAATAAAAGTAGTTGCCGTATCTCCATGAACCAGTAGCATATCCGGCATAACCTCTTTTATTACTTTATCTATTCCTACCAGTACATTAACAAAAATATCCGTTGAAGTTTGTCTGTGCTTCATTATATCAAGGTCATAATCCGGCTTTACTTTAAACAGCTCAAGCACCTGATCCAACTGTTCCCTATGCTGTGCAGTTACACAAACTACTGATTCGATATGCGGATTCTTTTCAAGCTCATGAATTAAAGGAATCATTTTAGTGGCTTCAGGCCTTGTCCCAAATATGGATAATATTTTAATCATATAATAAACTCCTTTCAGATGGTAGTTGTTTGCGGGTTGCGAGTGCGCTTTTCAAGCGCTCGAGTTGCGGGTAATAAGCATTTCCTTCGAAGTCCTGTTTAAAAATCTCGAAACTCTTAACTCGTAACTCGAAACCAGAAAATACTATACGTATAAAAAAGTGAGAGATAACTCTCACTTTTATGCGTCCATTTTATTGTTTGGTTTTACGTCCATTAGTCCCAAGTATTTTACCCCCATAGAGGCCAAGAGAAAAACCGCGAATACTACTGCCAAAGCTACCTTCAAAGTCGCCTCCATCAGCGCAACCGCACTGAATCCAAGTACTGCACTGACTGAATACAATGTAAGCACTGCTTGCTTTTGACTTAGTCCCGCTTCCAACAGTCTGTGGTGCAGATGTCCTTTGTCTGCTTCGGCTATTGATCTCCCGCTCAATATTCTCCTGAGCATAGCAAAGAACGTATCAAAAATAGGGATACCCATTGCAAATACCGGCACTAATATCGAAAGTGCTGCTGCACTCTTTAAAACTCCCATGATTGAGATGACTGACAGCATATATCCTAAAAACAGGGCACCTGAGTCACCCATAAATATTTTTGCAGGATTGAAATTGTGAGGTAGAAACCCCATTGTAGCTCCTGCTAATACAAGGGCCAGGGTAGCCATTTCATACTGTGCATTAACCAGGGCTACTGCAAATAATGTCAATGCAGATATTGTGGATACTCCGGCTGCAAGACCGTCCAGGCCGTCAATAAGGTTGATTGCATTGGTAACTCCCACAATCCATATTAGGGTCAACGGATATGAAAGCATACCTAAGCTAAATAACGGGCTTCCGCCGTTAAAAAGATATAATGGATTAGTGAGCCATTCTATTCTGACGCCAAATGCCATTACTATCAATGCTGCAGCAATCTGTATTAAAAATTTACGCTTTGCTGAAAGCGGCTTGATATCATCAAAGTATCCTGTTATGACCATAATCAAAGCACCAATGAGCACTCCTGCCATTTTCAGCAATAATCCCGTCTCAGCCTCTGCCGCAAAACCAACTGCAACTACTGCAAAGGCTGCAATAAATCCTGTAAAAATAGCTATTCCGCCCAATCTTGGTGTAGGCACCTTATGGACTCTTCTTTCATCCTTCGGAACGTCTATAGCACCCACCCTGTTTGCAAGTTTAATGACATACGGTGTAGTCATATAAGCTGCAGCAACAGCTATTATGAATGCTATAAAAGCATAGTTCATTATATCACTCCCAAGTAAACAAATTATATATCGCATTGTATTTTGTAAAAATAAGTAGAAATCAATTTTCTCCATTAGAAAATTTTACATCATTGTTATATTAAAGTCAATTTGAATTATAGCCTGTTTAAGATTGTTAATTATAGTTTTCCCTCAAAAACTCATATCATATATGTAATATTAACAGTATTATACAATTATTTTCATTTTAGTCTGTTTTATGAATTTTTTTCTAATTATTTAAGTTTAAATATTTCTATCCCGGATTCTTCCAGCATGTTCAATGCCAGTTTGTCATTATAGTCCTCAACAAGTACAATTCGTACTATACCGGCATTAATTATCATTTTTGTACATAGTATACAGGGCGATAATGTAGTATAGATTGTACTTCCTTGTATTCCAACTCCAAATAATGCCGCCTGTATTATTGCATTTTGCTCGGCATGCAAGCCCCTGCACAGTTCATGTCTTTCTCCTGAGGGTATTTTGTTTTTCTCCCTGAGACAACCTGTTTCTCCGCAGTGCTTCAAGCCGCTCGGGGCACCGTTATAGCCTGTAGACAATATCCTCTTGTCCTTTACGATAACTGCTCCTACCTGCCTGCGGAGGCATGTGGACCGCAGTTTTACAAGCTCGGCAATTTCCATGAAATACTCATCCCAACCCGGCCTCATCTATGCACCTCGCTTCCTCTGTTACGAGTTTCGTGTTACGAGTTTCGAGAATGTAGCAAGTACTTCGAAGACTTACTTTGAGTAGCAATCCCGCAACTCGCGACTCGCACGCTTAAAATAAGCGTCAGCTTTGTTTTGCGCACCTGCAACCACTATTTAACTAGACGCTAAATAGTGCTATTTTGTTCCAAACAATCTGTCACCTGCATCACCCAGTCCGGGTACTATATAGCCATGATCATTAAGCTTTTCATCTATGGCAGCTACGTAAATTTCTACATCCGGATGTGCATCTGTTACAGTTTTAATCCCTTCTGGTGCAGCTATAAGGTTAACCAGCTTAATACTTCTTGCTCCCTTATCCTTAAGGAAGGTTATAGCCGCAGCTGCAGAGCCTCCTGTTGCAAGCATGGGGTCCAACACAATAAGATCTCTTTCTGCAACGTCGCTTGGCAGCTTGCAGTAATATTCCACAGGCTTGAGGGTTTCGGGATCTCTGTACAAGCCTATATGACCAACCTTAGCCGCAGGTATAAGCTTGAGCATTCCGTCCACCATTCCAAGACCTGCTCTGAGAATCGGGATTATTCCAAGCTTCTTTCCAGAAATAACCTTAGTTTTGGCCATACATACTGGAGTCTCGATTTCAACTTCCTCTAAGGGCAGATTTCTGGTGACTTCATAGCCCATGAACATCGCCAGCTCCTCTACCAGCTCTCTGAATTCCTTAACCCCCGTATTCTTATCCCTCAATATTGTAAGCTTATGCTGTATCATCGGGTGATCCATAACCGTAACATTTTTGTATTGACTCATGAATAAACCTCCTTTTAAAGTTACGGGTTTCTGGTTGCGGGTTGCGAGACGTAGTAGAGCTTCGAAGCGTTCCTCAACACTCGTAACTCGAATCTCGTAACTCGTAACTGACCCAAAACCTAGTGACTAGTAACCAGTATCTATTTACCCACCTATTAGTTCTTCAAAAAGCTATGCCTTGTTATACTTCTCTTCTATCGCCTTTATCTTCTCTACTCTTTTTCCGTGTCTTCCACCTGTAAATTCTGTGCTAAGCCAGATCTCTACTATCATTTTTGCCAGCTCTGCACCTATTACTCTTTCTCCCAGAGCAAGTACATTGGCATCATTATGCTCTCTGGAGGCTTTGGCCGAAAAGCAATCTCCGCAAAGCGCCGCTCTGACTCCTGGAACCTTATTTGCAGATATGGATATTCCTATCCCTGTTCCACAGCATATTATTCCTTTTTCAAATTTTCCTTGAGCTACTGCTTCACCCACAGCCTGTCCTATATCAGGATAATCCACCGCTTCAGATGTAAAACATCCAAAGTCTTCAAACTCTATACCCTTTTGCTCCAGAAGCTTTTTTATAGTGTTTTTAAGTATCAGTCCGCCGTGATCACTTCCTATTGCTACTTTCATTCTTGTTTCCTCCTGTCTCAATCTTTTGATTAAAATATTCAAGCAGCCCTTTATTTCATCTCTGCAATCTCTATAAACTTCTATGTCTCCGCCAAACGGATCACTAATATCCAAATCCATATGACAGTATTCAGACAGTTTATATATTTTGCTTCTGTATTGGGGGCACATATTTACTAACATTTGCTTATGGGATTCCGTCATAGCAAGAATAATATAGGCTTCCTCAAGCATCTTCTCAGTCACTATTCTTGAACTGTGCCTGGACAAATCTATGTTGACTTCCCTCATGGCTTTGATAGCATTGCGGGAAGCTGGCTGCTTGTCATATGCAGATGTACCTGCCGACTCAACCGTATACATCCCGTCCAGCATTTGCTCCCTGAGCAGCTGTCTAAAAAGCGCTTCTGCCATACTGCTTCTGCAAGTATTCCCAGTACACACAAACAATATCTTCCTCATGCTCATACCTCGATTATATTGAAGCCTGCTGCTTTTTTCATTCTGTTCATTACAGCCATACCCATATTTATCTCTTCTATTGCCTCTGCATATATAATATCCACTCCGGCCTTGTCGAACTCCCTGAGTGCTGCAAACATTCTGGAAGCCATTACAGCATAGTCCTCTCTGCTGCCTAAAGATATTACCTTGCAGTTTTTATAGATGTCCTTAGTTTCATCGGAAGCAAGCACGCCTACCTTTATATTGTCCTTCAGTTTATCAGCTATAAGCTGCTGTATTTTTTTCTCTACTGCATCTATATGACCCTTAACAATTATCATATCAGCTTCCGGCGCATAATGTGTATACTTCATGCCCGGTGCCTTGGGTACTTCATCCTGTTTTACCAGACCCGGGTCAACGATTACATTGCCTATAGCTTCCTTTAGCTCCTCATAGGTAACTCCCCCCGGCCTGAGTATCACAGGTACATCCCCGGTTAAATCCAGTACTGTAGATTCAACTCCAACTCTGCTTTGACTGCCGCATAATATCATATCTACTCTTCCGCTCATATCTTCTATCACATGTTCCGGAAGCGTGGGACTAGGCTTTCCGGAAAGGTTTGCACTTGGTGCTGCAATTGGAAGTCCGCTTTTTTCTATTAAGCTAAATGCTATTGGATTATCAGGCATACGTATGGATACTGTATCAAGCCCTGGCGATACCTCAAACGGGACCCTCGGAGATTTTTTAAATATTAATGTAAGAGGGCCAGGCCAGAATCTATCCATAAGGATTTGCGCTGTCTTGCTTATAGGCTCACTAATAAGATAAATAAGCATATCAAGGCAGGTGATATGTACTATCAGCGGATTGTCAGCGGGTCTCTTCTTTGCATTGAAAATACGGCTTACAGCCTCAGAGGACAAAGCATTTGCCCCCAGACCATAAACCGTTTCTGTTGGAAAAATGACAGTGCCGCCGCTTCTGATAACCTCAGCAGCACGATCAATTATATTCAAATCAATGTTTTCTTCGTCTATGTAATATACTTTTGTATCCAAAAGAACTCCTCCTATGTCAGCAATCCTTCATACCATAGGCTGTGTGTGTAAGATGCAGCTTCAGGATTATGTCAAGTACTATCCACATTAAATTGAACGCACTGACAATATAGTATATAAACTGGCGCGTTCAATTAAATCTATAATAACATAGTAGCCTGTTTGTTGCAATATTATGTATCTTTACTACAAAACCCCTGAAATGTATATTCCACTCATTATTCCTGCAATCATACCTATGGTTGAAATTCTTCCTTTATGAATACTTTGAGATTTTGGAATAAGCTCACCACAGGTTATGTAAAGCATTGCTCCTCCCGCAAAACTAAGGCACAGGCATATGAGCTCAGGCGATATCTCACCTAAAAGCTCTCCGATAAAAGCGCCGAAACCCATTGGAATACCGGCAAGCAGTGTGTAGAGCAGTATTTTATATCTGTTTACACCACCCATCTTTAAAGGTGCAGCCATGGCAATACCCTCAGGCATATCATGAATACCTATTACTATGGCAAGACCAAGGCCAAGAGAATTATCCAATGCGAAGCCGGAGCCTACAGCCAGGCCCTCAGGAAAATTGTGCATTGCTATACCTATTCCAAGTAGTATGCCACTCTTTATAAAAGCTGTGGCAGACTCATTTTTGTCAATCAGGTTTTTTCTTCCGTATGCTTTTTTGGGCAGCAGCTGATCCATAAAAAAAATGGCTGAAACACCAACTGTTATTCCTACAAGGCTCATGCCAATACCGCTTATCTTAAATGCCTCCGGCAGCAGGTCGAAGCAAACCACAGACAGCATAATACCGCTGGTAAAGCCGAGCAGTACCGCCATGAAGCGTCTGGTAGGATTCTTGATGAAAAAAGTAATTATACCTCCCATTCCTGTACCTATCATTCCACTGATAAAGCCTATCAAGGTAACAGCAATAATCCTGTTCATAGTCTTCCCTCCTCGCATAACAAATATATGTACAACAATTTCTCATATCTTTAAAATATATTCGGGATAATAGAGAGTGAGAACTCAATTAGAGCTACTAGCTACTGGCTTCTAGCTACTAGGCTCAAGCTATGGCTTCGGAGCCTTTACTCAAGCTAGCAGCTCGTAGCTAGTAGTTGAAAAAGCAATGGAGACAAAGATATTACTCTTCGTCTCCATTGCTTTTCAATTTATCCGCCTGTGCACTTGTTATCAGTGCATCAATCATCTGATCCAGATCGCCGTCCATGAAGGAATCCAGCTGGTAAAGTGTCATGCCTATTCTATGGTCTGTCACTCTTCCTTGCGGGAAATTGTAGGTTCTTATTCTTTCGCTTCTGTCTCCTGTTCCTACCTGACTCTTTCTTTCATTTGCTATCTCTGCATTCTGTCTCTCGATTTCCATATCAAGAAGCCTTGATTTTAGAATTTTTATAGCCTTATCCTTGTTTTTAAGCTGAGATTTTTCATCCTGACAGGACACAACAAGGCCGGTAGGAAGGTGTGTTACTCTTACTGCACTGTCTGTTGTATTAACACTCTGTCCTCCATGCCCTCCGGAACGGAATACATCTATTCTCAAATCGTTAAGATTAAGATCTACATCTACATCCTCTGCTTCAGGCAACACTGCTACCGTGGAAGTGGATGTATGAATCCTGCCGCTTGCCTCAGTGTCAGGCACTCTTTGTACCCTGTGAGCTCCACTTTCATATTTGAGTCTGCTGTATGCACCCTTTCCGTCAATTTCAAATATTACTTCCTTGAAGCCGCCTATATCCGTTGCATTTGCACTCAACATTTCTACCTTCCAGCCTTGTCTCTCAGCATACCTGGTATACATTCTGAAGAGGTCACCGGCAAACAATGCGGCCTCTTCTCCTCCTGCAGCGCCTCTTATCTCTACAATAACATTTTTATCATCATTAGGATCCTTTGGAAGAAGCATAATTTTCAGTTCCTCCTCAAAGGCTTCCTTCTTATTCTGAAGCTCTTCCAGCTCAAGCTTTACCATTTCTTCAAATTCCTTGTCCAAGTCATCCTGAAGCATTGCTCTGGAATCTTCAATTCCTTTCAGAACCTCCTTATACTCTTTGAACTTCAGTACTATAGGCTCTATGCTTGCATGCTCTTTAACAAGCTTTTTCCACTGTGCCTGATCAGCAATGATCTCAGGCTCGCTGATCTTATGGCTCAAATCTTCATATTTATCCTCAATGAACTGCAGTTTATCAATCATTACTATTCCTCCTATATGGTATTCCTTTTAGGTTGATTACTGGTCTCTGGTTGCTGGCTACTAGGCTGAGTAGAGCTTCGAAGATCTTCTCAACCTAGTGACTAGTGACTAGAAGCTAGTAACTGCCGTGTTTTGTTTTACAAAACACAACCCTATCCCATCCAGCTAAATCCTTTTCGATCTCTATATCACAATAGTGCCCGCTTTGTGCTAGCAGTGCTTTTACTTCCTCTGCCTGATTATAGCCTATTTCCAGGAAAAGCATTCCGCCTTCATTGAGATACATCCATGATTTGTCTGCTATTTCTCTGTAAAAGCTTAAGCCGTCTACTCCTCCGTCAAGTGCAAGCCTTGGCTCATAATCCTTCACATTTACCGAAAGCTTCTCGATCTCCGGAGTAGGTATATATGGCGGATTGGATGCTATTACATCCAGGCATCCAAATTCATCAATATCCAGACTGCCGAACATATCGCTATTTACCAGCTTAACCCTGTTGCCAAGGTCATAATTATCAATATTGACACTGGTACATTCAATAGCAGCATCAGATATATCAACAGCATAAACCATTGAAGCCTGTAAATAGTATGCAAGGCTGACTGCTATTGCTCCACTGCCGGTGCACATATCCATTAATCTCAACTGTCTTTTAAATTTATATCTTTTAATTATCTCTTCAACCAACACTTCTGTATCAGGTCTCGGAATCAACACGCCTTCCCTTACATAAAGCCCTAATCCCATAAACTCCTGCTTATGCGTTATGTATTGTACAGGCGTTCCCATTTGCCTTTTGAATATTTCTTCCCTAAAAGCCCCTGCGACTTGCTCATCTATCTCGCTACCCCCATGAGCCAGTAATTTAATCTTATCCATAGCTATATTATATCTGCTGCAGACCTCTACAAAAATAAGTTCAGCATCAAGTACCGGTGTATCACTTTTGTCCTTAAGCATTGCTGCCGCATTTTTCAACAACTCTCTTATAGCAGCCATTACCAGTTGTCAGCCTCCGGATCCTCAACCAATACACCCTTGAGGGCAGCTATTGCTACTTCTATCTGCTTTTCATCCGGCTCTTTCGTGGTTATCTTCTGCAGCCACATACCCGGAGCTGACAATATACATGCCAGCCTGCTCCTGCTTCTTCCGGCCCACTTTATCAGCTCATATGAAATACCTGCAACAAGAGGCATAAGCAGTATTCTGGTGGCAAACCTCACCCAACGGTTTGGCCAACTGAAAAAAGAAAATAACAGAATACTTACCATCATAACAATAAATAGAAAGCTTGTTCCACATCTGGGATGCAGTCTTCCATGCTTCTTCACGTTTTCTACCGTAAGCTCCTCACCGTATTCATAGCAAAAAATAGTCTTATGCTCGGCACCATGATACTGAAATACTCTCTTTATTTCCTTCATTTTTGAAACTGCAAATATGTAGAGAACAAAAACCGTTATTCTTATAACACCCTCTATGCCGTTTAACAGCAGTGCATTTTTAGTCAATCCTTTAAATAGGTCGACAGCAAATGTAGGAAATAGAATGAAAAGTGTTATAGTAAACACCAGTGAAATCAGCACTGATATCCAAACCACATTGTTTTCCAAAAATTTATCCAGCTTGGACGGCTCTTTTTTGTCAGTTTCCTCAGTTTCCTCTTCAAAAAACTCTGCAGAAAACATCAGAGACTTTACTCCAAGTACAAGTGAATCACCAAATGCAAATATTCCTCTGATTATTGGTATCTTATTTATGAGTTTCCTATTGGATTTAATCTTTTGCTTATCAATAATAATTTCTCCATCAGGCTTTCTTACTGCAATGGCTATATCCTCAGCGCCCTTCATCATGACGCCCTCTATTACAGCCTGGCCGCCTACCGCTTTGGGTTTAATGTTCTTCAGCCCGTTGTTATTACTCATCTGCTTCTACCTTCCAATGATATTATTACACAGCCTTCAAACCTGACTATGCAATATATAGTATATCCTTACCTATGATATTTTTCAAGTTATGGAGTAAATGATATTGGCAGTTAACATCACTGCTTTTGAAGCTCAAATATAATAAATAATATATGGCTTATTTAAAAATCGTGAAATCTGTGTTAAAATATTTATAATATATGTCATAATATGTAATATTCAAACTCGGAGGGTATTGTATGGCGCGTATACTTGTAGTCGATGATTCATCCATAATGAGAAGAAACCTTTCTGCTATTTTGAAAAAGGCAGGACATGCAATTGTAGGAGAGGCTGCCAACGGCGAAATAGCATGCAGTGAGTATGCGAAGTGCAAGCCGGATCTGGTAACCATGGATATTACGATGCCGGTTATGGACGGAATAGCTGCTGTAAAAAAAATCATTCATTCCCATCCGGAAGCTAATATCATAATGATTAGTGCTCTTGACCAGAAGTTCATGGTGCTTTCTGCTATACAGAATGGTGCAAAACACTATATTATAAAGCCGTTCACTCCGGAAAAAGTAATACAGGTAGTAAATGAAGTACTCAAAACCGTAAAAGTAGATCCCGAGCTTATGGATGGTCCGATAGGCGAAATAAACAATGCTATTGAAAATATATCCACTACTATAGATGCGCTGGAAGAAGACAGCCTGGATGATGAAGATGCTGATAATGACATGCCCTTTACTGTTGAAAACAAAAACGGAATGCTGATGATTAATATTAATAAAAGCATCAACCAATCACATTTCAGTTCTCTCAATATGGTGGTGCAGGGCTTTTTGTTTTTAAAGCCTCTCAAGCTTGTGATAAACTTCAAAAATATAAAATCAGTCAGTGATGAACTGTTTTACTGCGTTGAGGATTTAATTAAGCCTGTTAAGAATGTAAATGGAATAATAAAAGTTGCTTCCCTTGATCAGGAGTTCATAAATCTCGCCAAGACAAAGCTCAGAGATGTGGAAGCAGTGCTTTATAAGGATGAAACTGAGCTGATAGTATAATATGTTCACTGGATAATAGTTACTGGCAACTAGGCTTAGAACAGCTTTGTAGCTTTTGATTAGCTGATTTTTTGATATCTGTGATAAATAATAATAAAAGGTGTTGATTATATCAACACCTTTTATTATTATTTATCCGGCACCTCATGACACTTCCTGCAGCGTGCTTCGTAGCTCTCTGTTGCGCCTACGAGTATTATGGGGTCATTATAGGATGCCGGTCTTCCGTCTATAAGTCTTTGTGTTCTAGTTGCAGGGTTGCCGCATTTCATACAGATAGCCTGTATCTTGTCCACAAACTCTGCAGCTGACATAAGCTCAGGAGTAGGTCCGAAGGGTTCTCCCCTGAAATCCTGATCCAAGCCGCCGACTATAACTCTTTTGCCTTGATCTGCAAGCTTTACGCATACTTCAACTATGTCTTTTTCGAAGAACTGTACCTCATCTACTGCAATTACTACCGCTTCATTATCTATGTACTCCAATATATCACTGGCCTTGGCAACCTTTATGGCTTCCACTCTTGTCCCATTATGCGACACAACATGGTCTATGGCATATCTGTCATCAATACAGTGCTTAAAAACCTGAACTTTTTGCTTAGCTATTCTGGCCCTGTTAATCCTTCTTATCATTTCTTCGCTTTTACCGCTGAACATCGGTCCTACGACCACTTCAATCCAGCCATGATCCTTTGGTCCGTACATAAACCTTCCCCCTAAAAAAAGTTTCGAGTTTTGGGTTACGGGTATTAAGCAAATTCTTCGAAGCACTTCTTTTACTTCTCGCAACCCGCAACTGGTGAAATAAATAGAGGCTAAAGCTTATGCACTCTAACCTCACATTTTTATTGTTCGTTTTGCTCGTTCTTAAGGTTGAATCTCTTTCTGAATTTGTCAACTCTTCCGCCGGAATCAACAAGCTTTTGCTTGCCTGTAAAGAAAGGATGGCACTTGGAGCATATTTCAACTTTTATTTCCTTTTTAACGGAACCTGTTTCGAAAGTTTCACCGCATGCGCACTTTACAACTGCCTGGCTGTAGTTTGGATGAATTCCATCTTTCATCTTGTTCACCTCTTTCCGTATAACCTCTTTATGGACACGACGACATTTAATACAGTCAATTCCATAAATGCCCTCTAATTTAAACAGACGTCTTTCAACTGTTATATTGTAGCATAGAATTTTTTCCTTGGCAAATATTTTTTATAAATTTTGCAGGGCAGAATTTATGGCTGCGAGTGTACTAAGCAAAGCTCTCGCATGTGCTCAGTACCCGAGTTGCGGGTTGCGGGTATTCACATTTGCAGAGCTTCGAAGCCTGTACAAGCACTCTCGTAACTCGCACGCTTGGTACAAGCGGTACTGGTAACCCGCAACCAGATATCACATCTAATCCCGAAAATTAGCTTTCTTTATTTCATCTATAAATTCTTCATTATTCCTGGTCTGCACAAGCTTGTTTATGAGATATTCAGTAACCTCTGCATTGGAGCCGGTACTGAAGGCTCTTCTTATAGCCATTACTGCTTCATAGCCCTTTTGTGACAGCAGCATTTCCTCTCTTCTGGTACCTGACCTGTTCATATCTATAGCAGGGAATACTCTCTTTTCTGAAAGCTTTCTGTCCAGATGGACCTCCATATTACCTGTACCTTTAAATTCCTCATATATTACATCATCCATCCTGCTGCCCGTGTCCACAAGCGCGGTGGCAAGTATAGTAAGACTTCCGCCTTCCTCAATGTTTCTGGCAGCTCCAAAGAATTTTTTAGGCTTGTATAAAGCACCGGGGTCCAGACCGCCTGACAAGGTTCTTCCTGTAGGAGCAATAGTCAGATTATAAGCTCTTGCAAGCCTTGTAATGCTGTCAAGCAGTATAACCACGTCCTTTTTTTGCTCTACCAGTCTTTTTGCTCTTTCCAATACTATTTCAGCAACCTTGCAGTGGTTTTCAGGCATTTCATCAAAGGTGGAATAAATAACATCCCCTCTGATAGACCTTTTCATGTCAGTTACTTCTTCAGGTCTTTCATCTATAAGCAAAACTATCAGTTCAATATCAGGGTAATTATGAGTAATGCTGTTGGCGATTTTTTTCAATAGAACTGTTTTACCTGCTTTTGGAGGTGATACAATCATGCCTCTTTGCCCCATGCCTATTGGAGCAAGTAGGTCTATCAGCCTTGTAGAAAGGTCCTTTGGATCGTTTTCCAGAGTTATTCTTTCATCAGGATAGATAGGAGTCAAATCTTCAAAATTGGGACGTCTTATAACACTCTCGGGGTTATCTCCATTTACTCCCTGTACATACAGCAGCGCCTGAAACTTTTCTCCTTCTTTGGGAGCCCTGGTAATTCCTGTTATCCTGTCACCTGTTCTTAGATTAAATCTTCTGATTTGACTTGGCGATATATATATATCCCTGTCACCTGACTGGTAATTGTCGGATCTTAAGAAGCCAAAACCATCAGGAAGTATTTCCAATATGCCGTCAGCTCTTCCGCCCTTCTCAACGTCCTTGCTTTCAAGAAACTTTTTTTCTGCATCGCTTAATTCTACAGCGGGCTTCTCTGCCTCTTCCTCATGCTGTTTTTCCTCCTGAACCTGGTGTCTTGCAGCTTCCTTCGGAGCTTCTGACTTAACTGTATCAGCAGGAGTATCTGTTTTCTCATTTTCTGATACGATTCCCTGAGCAAGCCGTGCTTGCTGAATCATGTTCATTATCTCTTTTACAAGCTCATCCTTTTTATATTTGTAATAGCTTTTAATTCCCATTGCTTTAGCCATCTCACGCAAATCGTTCATGCTTTTTTCCATTAGCTCGTTCAAGTCGTTATCACCTCACAATAATTATTTCCATTTATTCGCAAATAAATTCAAAAAGCAAACACGAAACCTGTTTCTGGTCCCGTGTCCGCACTTATATACCTAAAACACTTATAAGCTCCTGCAGATCCTTTTCGTATTTTGTGGCCACTTCTCTTACCAGGCTCCTGTTTCCAATGAAAGCTATATCCATTCTGCTTACAGGGCAGCTCAATATTTTAACTTTTTCACTCAACACCTGTCTGGACATAAACACATATAGATGTTCCTTATCGCATCCGAGACAGGGTATATATATTCGGAAGTTCTTACAATCACTGCTCTTTATCTTCAAAAAGGCTTTGCCGCATTCACAGGTGCATTCATGCACTCCTTTGCCTGAAAGATCAAACAAAGAAATATCAACAATATGAAGCTTTCCGCATCCGGAACACTTCACTGCAGCACTTATATTTGTTTCAAAAAGCATGATTGTCACCTCCTTGACGCAAAGCGCCGATATGATATGTAATTGACAATTATCAACTATCAATTATCAATTATCAATTAGGTTTTGATCATTAACAATTGAGTATTGATTTTTGATTATATATTTCTACATCCCTTATCCAAATTCCTCTTAAAAATATTAAAAACCGTTTTTCAAATTATTACCTTTTTCTACCATAAAAATTTACATAATTCGAATATCAGGACCGGCTTATACCAAGTATCCTTCTTGCCTCTGCAGGTGTTGCAACTTCTCTGCCGCATTCCCTCGATATTCTTGCTATTCTTTCCACCAGCTGCGCATTAGATTCTGCAAGCACACCCTTAGAATAATATACATTGTCCTCAAAGCCAACTCTTACATGTCCACCCATTACTATAGCCATTACTGCTAGAGGAAGCTCATATCTGCCTATACCTGCAACAGTCCAGGTGCAATCAGAGGGAATGCTGGAAACAAGATACATAAGGTCTCTTGCTTCTCCTGAAATGGCTCCCGGTACTCCCATTACAAAATCAAAATGCAAAGGCATTTTAAGAAGTCCCTTCTTAACCATTCTCATGGCATTATCTATCATGCCCTTTTCAAAAATTTCTATTTCAGGCTTTACTCCGTTTTCCAGCATTATTTTTGCAAAAGTCTCCATGTATTCCTCAGAGTTCATGAAAACATCACTTCCAAAGTTTACAGTACCTGTGCTCAGCGATGCCATTTCAGGCTTCAGGTACACAGGCTGTATCCTTTCTTCCTTTGAATGCCATACCGCACCGCCGGTAGAAGGCTGGAATATTATATCACAGCGTTCTTCGATTTTTTTCTTTATTTCCCTGTATACCTCTATATCCTGTGTAGGCGTGCCATCGGGCTTTCTTGCATGAATGTGAGCAATAGAAGCTCCTGCCTTCCATGCCTTGTATGCTTCTTCTGCTATCTCCTCGGGTGAAATTGGCAGATTAGGCTGTATTTCTCTTGTAACCTCCGCACCTGTAAGGCATGCGGTTATGATAAGTTTGTCCATGGTTTTATTCCTCTCCCTTATATAAGTATGTTTCTATATATGTTGTGAATGAAATGGTTTCGTGTTGCGGGTTGCCGCAACAGATCAGTCTACCCTTGAACCAGTCCCTCCACTTCCTTTTTTAACCCATTTATTCTTAGTACTGCATCCTCCATATTGTCTCCTACTACCGATATGTATATCTTGAGCTTTGGCTCTGTTCCTGATGGTCTCAGACAGAACCAGGAGCCATCTTCAAGTATGAAGAAAAGTACGTTTTCCTTGGGAAGCTTTATGGGGCCCTGATAAGTCATATAATCCCTGAACTCAACTATCTCAAGCCCGTTTATTTCCTTTGGCGTATCTGCCCTCAGACTATTCAACAGAGTCCTCATATTCTCCATGCCTTCCTTACCCTTAAAGGCTATGGATATAGTGCTTTCTTTATAATATCCATATCTTTTGAAAAGTTCCATAAGTCCTTCATAGAGACTCATACCTCTTTTTTTATAGCATGCTGCCATTTCACATATCAGCATGGAGGTTATGACTGCATCCTTGTCTCTTACAAAGTCACCTGCAAGATAACCGTAGCTTTCCTCATAGCCGAATATAAATTCTCTTTCTCCGGTTGTCTCAAACTCCTTTATTTTGTCTGCTATGTATTTGAAGCCAGTTAATACTGATATTGTTTCGACATCAAAGGCTTTGGCAATTTTCATCCCCATTTTCCCTGTCACTATTGTATCTATTATAGTACTCTTACTGCTTAGTCTGCCCTTTTCCTTCAATGAGGATAGCATATATTCTATAAGCAGTGCCCCTGTCTGATTTCCGGTAAGCACCACGTATTCCCCTTCTGTGTTTTTGACTACTACCCCAACCCTGTCACAGTCCGGATCAGTACCTATTATAATATCTGCATTTTCCTTTTTAGCAAGCTCTATGGCAAGGGAAAAAGCCTCATGCTCCTCGGGATTGGGATATTTTACAGTAGAGAAATCGGAGTCGGGCAGCTCCTGCTCGGGCACCACCAGTACGTTTTTAAAGCCCACTTCCTTCAGTACTCTTCTCACAGGCTTATTGCCGGTGCCATGCAGGGGAGTATATACTATTTTAAAGTTATCTGCAACTTCACTAATTATCTCTTTGTTAAGTGATAGAGATTTTACTCTTTCTATGTACTTATCATCCATATCACCGCCAAGCATCTGCAGTAAGTCCTGCTGTTTTGTATCACAGCCTTCCAGGCATTTGATCTGTGAAAAATCCTGTATGGAATTCGCTTCTTCAATAAGCTCCTCAGCTATGGGTGAAATAACCTGGGCGCCATCATTCCAATATACCTTATAGCCATTATATTCCGGGGGATTGTGGCTGGCTGTTACTACCAGACCCGCTGTTGCTCCAAGCTCTCTTACTGCAAAGGAAAGCTGGGGAGTAGGCCTGAGCTCCTCAAAAAGATATACCTTTATGCCATTGGCATTCAGTACCTTTGCCGCCTCATCGGCAAATTCCCTGGAAAATCTTCTTGAATCATAAGCAATTGCCACACTCGGGTTTTGAATTTTCTTCTTCAGTATATAGTTTGCCAAGCCTTGAGTTGCCCTGCCTACAGTGTATTTATTCATTCTGTTGGTGCCTGCGCCAATTATTCCCCTCAGCCCGCCTGTACCAAACTCCAGGTCCTTATAGAACCTGTCTTCGATTTCCTTATGATTATCCTTTATACCTTCAAGCTCGATTCTGGTTTCTTCATCAAAAAATTCATCTGTAACCCATTTGTTATATCTTTCCTGATAGTTCATAATATACCTCCGTAACATTCTATAGTAGCAAGTCTTTGAAGTATGCCACCGACCACCGGCTTCCGGCCATCAGATTCAGATATACATTAGCCGCATCCATTCTCATTATCAGTGCAGCTTGCTGCTGACAAATCACCAACCAGTCTGCAAAGATAGCTGCCAAACTCCTTCTTCAAATCCTCACGCTTAAGAGCAAATTCCACGGTAGCCTGTAAAAATCCAAGCTTGCTTCCCACATCATAGCGTCTGCCGGTGAACTCATATGCATATACAGCCTGTTTTTGAGCCAATACCTTAAGTGCATCCGTAAGCTGTATCTCTCCACCTGTACCCGGCTTTGTTGTCTCGAGTATTTCAAATATCTCAGGCTGAATAATGTATCTGCCTTGTACTGCAATGTTGGATGGAGCTTCATCTATCTTAGGCTTTTCTATCATGTCATTGACCCTATAGATCCTTCCTTCCGTCTCATTAAAGGATATAATACCATACTTGGATACATCCTCTTCCTGTACCTTCTGAACTCCAAGCACTGTAGCCTTATAATCATCATATATATCTATCAGCTGTTTTAGACATGGTATATCTGAGTCCACGACATCATCTCCAAGCAGTACGGCAAACGGCTCTGTACCCACAAAAGCCCTGGCGCAGTATATAGCATGCCCAAGACCTTTTGCTTCCTTTTGTCTTACATAGTGTATGTCAACAAGATTGGATATATCCTGTATCTGACTTAGGAGCTCCAATTTGTTTTTTTTCTGCAGGTCAAGCTCAAGCTCGATGGACTTGTCAAAATGATCCTCTATAGCTCTTTTGTTTCTGCCTGTGATTATTAAAATTTCTTCTATTCCTGAAGCTATAGCTTCCTCCACAATATACTGTATTGTGGGCTTATCAACTATAGGCAGCATTTCCTTAGGCTGAGCCTTTGTGGCAGGCAGAAACCTTGTCCCCAGACCTGCAGCCGGTATGATAGCTTTTCTTACTTTCATCTTAATCCTCCAAAGCTACAAAAAAATAGAATTATGGGTGTTCTTTTCATAAGTAAAACTACTTATTGTTGGAAAATAATATAAAATAATGTAATATAGTATAGGAACTATACTGTTATCAGCTTTAAATCAGAAGGGAGATTCCAATATGCTTGCCGACTTTTTTATTGTATTCAAGTGGTGGTTATATATTCTACTTTTGGGCATTATTTTCCTTCCATTGACTCAAAAATACTTCGGAAGGTTTATTGATAAGGGTTATGCATTCTCTAAAGTGCTTGCCGCAGTGATTACGGGCTTTACACTTTGGGCACTGTCATCACTGAAAATATTGAGCTTTAGTTATACAAACATTTTATTGGTATTAGCTGTATGGGCTGCAATTAATCTATATATTGCGTTTCAAAACAGAAGGCCGCCAGCCGCCGGCCACCGACCACTGGCAGTTACAGAAAAGCTGAAAAAACCAAATAGCTTACGTAAAGGTGGAAAGCCGAAGGTTGTCCCGAGCAGTCGCATGGCAAATGCAGGAGACTCATGGCCGGAGGCCAATCACTGGATAAAGTTTGCCCTGTTTGAAGAAATTATATTCCTATTATTGCTTATTTTCTGGAGCTATATCCGCGGTCTTCAGCCCAATATCCACGGACTGGAGAAGTTCATGGACTTTGGCTTTATAAACGCTGCACTGAGGGCTGATTATATGCCTCCAACAGATATATGGTTTGCAGGTAGGCCTATAAACTATTATTATTTTGGACATTATCTGACAGCTTTTCTTACGAGATTTACTGGCATCAAGGCTTCCATTACCTATAACCTGATGCTTGGAACCATACTTGCCAATACCTTTGCGCTTAGCTTCTCATTGGCAGCTAATATGTTTTACAGCTGCAGCAGGGAAAGGCTGAAAAAAGCAGTAATAGCAGGAATAATTGCTGCACTCATGGTTACCTTTGCAGGCAATCTTCACGGCTTCATTTATGCTTATGCAAAACCGTTCATAGAAAAGAATATCACTTATGAAAATACAGACTATAAATATTTTTACTCGCAGTCAACCAGATATATCGGCTTCAATCCTGTGACAAACGATAAAACCATACATGAGTTCCCCATATACTCCTTTGTAGTTTCGGACTTGCACGGCCATGTATCAGATATACCTCATGTTATAACCTTCCTTGCACTGCTATATGCCTATGCCATAGGCCGCAGGGACAGGAAAGGTCCTGATACAAAAACGCTGCTGCTGGGTTCTCTTTTGCTGGCTGTTATGTACATGACCAATGCCTGGGATTATGCGATATACATGGTAGTAGCTGGGGCGGTGCTTTTTTGCTTCGAGTTGCGGGTTGTGAGTTGCGAGTTGCACAGACGTAAGGCAAATGAAAATTACCAATTAACAATTATCAAGTCTAAAGCAGTGGAAAAGATAGCTGAACTGTTCAGCAGAAAAAAAATATTGAGTTTTGGTTATTGTTTTTTGGTCATTGTTATTCTATCCCAATTATTCATGCTGCCCTTTAACTTATCCTTTGAGCCTATGATGGGCGGTGTAGATTTTGTCAAATCCCGTTCACAGCTATATCAGCTTTTGATACTTTGGGGACATCAGTTTTTCTTTGCCGGCTGCTTTATCGCATTTATAATATACAAAATAGTCAGATACTGTAGAAGGCCCAATAAAGCCAAAGATCCGGACAAAGGCTTTTCTGGTCTTCTGAACAATCTTCATATAAGTGATATATTCTGCTTCACTGTTACACTGTGCGCATTGGGTCTTATATTGCTGCCTGAAATAGTATATGTTGTGGATATATACAGTAAGAATCACCACAGGGCAAACACAATGTTCAAGCTTACTTACCAGGCGTTTATCATGCTGGGACTTATGATTGGATATATATCTGCAAGGCTGGTCAATAAACCGAGGAAGCTGTGGAGCAAGCTGCTGGTGTCTGTAGTATTTGCACTGATGCTGGGTCTGCCCATGCTTTATCCTCCTTTGGCTGTAAAGGGCTACTACGGCGAACTGAAAGCCTCAAATTATGATGGCTTGGACGGTCTGGAGTTTCTTAGAAACAAGTATCCCGGAGATTATGAGGCAGTGAAATGGTTTGAGGAGAATGTCAAAGGTCAAACAGTCATACTGGAGGCCAATGGAGACAGCTATACTGATTATTGCAGAATATCTATGGCTACAGGGCTTCCCACCGTTCAGGGCTGGTACGTACATGAGTGGCTGTGGAGAAACAGTTCGGAGCTGCCTAGAAAACGTGCAGAAGAGGTGGCTGTTGTATATGAATCTCAAGATACTAAGAGAACCTTTGAGATAATCCATAAGTACAATATACAGTACATTATACTGGGAAGGCTCGAAAGGTTGAAATTCCAAAAGCTAAATGAAGAAAAACTTCTGTCACTGGGTACTGTGGTATTTGAAAGCGAGCAAACAAAAATCATTAAAATAAAGGCATATTGATTTTTTAAAGCTAATTCTGCAAAATTGTGGTAAATTATATCTGTATTGTAAAGTATGTTGGAAAATTATGCTTAGGTATAAGACTGTTTATCGTAAGGAAGTGTTTCTGCTTGGAAAATAAGCTTAATAAAAAGTGTGAAATAATATCATGAGCACCGAATCAGCTTCGGTGCTCTTTGTTTTCCAATAGCTTTTTTGCAACATTGATACCCTCTCTGACTGCATAGTTGACGCCTCTATCCTCAGGATATATACTGCACATGCTTGCAGTATACAGCCCTTCTGCAGGTGTCTTATAAGCAGGCTTTAAAGCCGAATAATCCAGAGGTATAACCGGCTGAGCATAGAGATCCCTGAAGGTAATGCTGTCCTCTATCCAGCTTTCATCAAACTCAGGGTTGATCCTTTTCAAATGCGGAATATATTCCTTGACAAGCTGCTTGTCATCCATGCTGTAGTATTTGCTGTCACTGAACAAATAATTGGATATGTAAAGCAGCTGCTTATCTCCATAGCCTTCCTTATCAAGCAGATTGGTGTGCTCAATAAGACCTCCGAAGGGGATGCTCTCGTCTCCGATATTCATCCAGTAATACTCACTGAAGCTCCTGTTGAGTATAAGTACTGTACATGCCACTGAGGTGTATTCTATACTGCTCTTTTCTTCAATATATTCACCGGGAAGTACTGTCTTTGCAATATCCAGAAAAATAGGCAGCGGTGCTGTGCATATAACCTTATCATATGTGAAATCGCCCCAGGCGGTCTTTAATAAATAACCGCTGTCGGATTTTTCTATTTTGCTTACCCTGCAGTTAAGTCTTAGTCTGGCTCTTCTGTCAATAAGCTCCTTTTCAACAGCATCCAGCAGCTCCTTCATGCTTCCGTCTATATATCCCAGTACCTCTCTGCCGTTTTCCTTGGAGGAACCCCTGAGCTTTATCTTACCCCAGAACCAAGCCATGGAAACCTCCTTGAAGCGGTGGCCGAATTTGCTGGTAAGCAGCGGTTTCCAGACCTTTTCATATACTCTTGCTCCAACGCTTTGTGACAGCCAGTCATGGGCTGATACCTTTTCCAGCTCAGTCCAATCCTTGATTCCCATTATCTTGAGTACGCCTATCCCAAATCTGAGCTTATCTAAAAAGGATAAGGGCTTGAAGCCTATAAGCGAAACAGGAGTCCCGAATCTATAGAGGGCATTATCAACAAAAAAGCCCATGCTGCTTGGCAGCCATCTTACCTTGTCTGTCAGCTTCAGCTCCTTTATAAGCTCTGCAATGTATATGTCAGACTTAAAAAAATGGTGGTAATATTTTTCTATAGGTGTGCCATTTATATATACAGTTCCTGCTATTCCCCCGGCACTGTCACCCGCTTCAAGCAGCTCCACTTCAACGCCATTTTTGCATAGCTCTAAAGCAGCTGCCAGTCCGGTTATTCCAGCTCCAATTACCGCTACCTTCATTTCTTATCCGCCTTTTCCATTTGTATTTTTACTACACTGATGTTTTCCTTTAATAGAGCATAAACCCCGGCAGTGATAGTGTATAGATTCAGCACCAGATGGTTCAATGTGGATGCAACCCCCACGAAGCCTCCACTGACTCCAAGAAGAGACAGCACTATAATCATAGTACCCTCAAAGACTCCCAAGCCTCCGGGCGTTATGGGTATTACCTTTGTAAGATTTGCAACCATATTGGTAAACAGCAATATTATGGGATTAATGCTTTCACCAAGAGACATAAAAACAAAATATGTTATGATTCCTTCGCATGCCCATATAAATATGGAATAAGCAACCAGTATAAAAAACTTATCCTTCCTCTTTACAGAGCCGTAAAAAGCTTCCAGCATAGAGCTAACCAGGCTCCGCAGCTTGTCATTTTTTATTTTTCCTAGACTGCTTTTGTTAGAGGCAAATACCTCCAGCAAAACAAAAACCATTATGAGGGCAGCAATCCCAAGCAGCAGCAGATAGTATAACCAACTGTCCATTCTTACCCTAGCCAAAACATATATGCTGCTTAAAAGCAGCAGTATATAAACGCCTATCACATCAAATACCCTGTCCAAAAAAGTGGCAGGCAGAGTCATGGTATAGCCATAGCCGTATTTGCTCTTCAGATAATAAGACCTTGCTGCATCGCCCAGCTTTGCCGGTATCAATATATTCATTGTATTGCCGAGGTTGTATGCCAGAAAGGAAGCTCCCGTACCGATACTGACTCCGCTGTCTGCAAGGATAAGCTTCCAGCGGTAAGCTCTCACCAGCATATCTATAGTATATAATGCTGCAGCAGCTATTATCCATTTGTAGTCAAGCCTTCCGATATAATCAGGAAGCTCTTCAAACCCCACCTTTTTCAGTATCAGGTACATAATTACTGCAGCTGCGGCAAAGCTTAAGGTTATGGAAATTTTACTTTTCTTCTTCATTAATATTGATTTCCTTTTCTATTATATACAGCGGCCTGTTTTTACTCTGGTCATACATGCGTCCTATGTACTCACCAAGTATCCCTATAGATATAAGCTGTACTCCTCCCAGGAAAGTAATGGTAGTCATTATTGAAGCCCAGCCTGATACCAGATTCCTGCCCCCCAAAAGCCTGTATGCGACAGAATATACCAGCACCATAAGGGCAAATATTACAGCAATAAAGCCCAAAAGCTGAGAAACCTTCAATGGCTTGGTAGAAAAGGAAACTATACCGTCAAATGCAAATTTCAGCATCTTTTTCAGAGGATATTTGGTAACGCCTGCATAGCGTTCGTCTCTTTCATACTCCAGCGGGGTCTGCTTGAAGCCAACCCAGCTTACCATACCTCTAATAAACCTGTTTTTTTCAGGCATGCTCTTAAGAGCATTTACTACCTTTCTGTCCATAAGTCTGAAATCACCCGTATCTAGCGGTATGGCCACATCTGAAAGCTTATTGAGTATCCTGTAGAAGTATTTTGCAGTTGCAAGCTTGAAAAAGCTTTCGCCCTTTCTTTTCTTCCTTTTGCCGTATACCACATGATAGCCTTGTTCCCAAAGCTCCAGCATCTGAGGTATCAGCTCTGGAGGATCCTGCAAATCAGCATCAATCAGTATCACTGCATCTCCTGCCGCCTTGTCGATACCTGCCGTAACAGCTATCTGATGGCCAAAATTCCTTGAGAAGCTTACTACCTTAACATTCTTATCCTTAACAGATATCCCCTCAAGTATCTCCAAGGTCCTGTCAGTACTGCCGTCATTGACAAAAACTATTTCATAGCTGTAACCGATTCCCTTTAATACCTTTGAAAGTCTGTCATAGCATACCTCAGCTACTTCCTCTTCAAAATACATGGGAACAACGATAGATATTAGTTTATTGCTCATTATATCTCTCCATTCGAAAAAACTGGTCCTACATTATTGTACATATTTACAGCACATGTTTAAAGTATAAACATGTGCTGTAAATATTTATTATTTAATAAGTGACTAAATCAACTACTCGTAACCGCAACACGTAACTCGCAACCAATTCAGCTTATTTATCTACCATTATCGTCTCTGCTATTATGCCGCCCAGGTCCTCTACTCCTATTACATTGAGCAGCTTCATGCCTGCTTTTATATCGTTGATGGTCAGTGTATTTAGAGCCTTATCAGCAATCTTTGCCTTTGATGCATATATATACTTGGTTATTACAGTATTTGTACTGTCTGTATATTCCAGTACTATAATGCTTACATCATAGTTAACGCTCTTAACAACACCTGAAATATTAACGGAGGTATCCTGTTCAACTGTTACTATCTTGACTATCTCTTCGTTTTCAAGGCTTAAGTCCACTGTCATATTCGGTCTGAGACTGTATATGTCAGCTTCCTTGCCCGCTACTATAATATTTTTGTTTTCGATTGTGCTGCTTACATAGTACTCTACTGTTTCGCCGTCTTCCCTTGTTATGACTATCTTGGCCGGAGCAGTTCTGCTGAAGGATATGGACTCTATAAGTCCCCTATAGCTGCTCTTGGTTACATCTGCATTAACTTCTATAAGCTCCTGATACTGTGATATTATAGTAAGGCTCATTCCTGCCTTGAGGTCTGTATAAGCAGCTTCCTTGCCGTCCTTGATAACCTTTGTTGAGGCAGTCAAGGCATAGCTCTTTGTTTCACCCTTTTCAGTCTGCACCTCAAGTATTATCTTATCCTCTATACGGATATCCTTAAGAACAGCCTTTACCTTTTGTATCTTGCTTTCGGCTATTATCTTAACCAGCTTGCCATCCTTGAGTATCAGAGTAACCACGTCGCCCTTTTTCAGCTTCCAGTATCTGCTTGGCACCTCATCTATGGTACATGGCACTTCGCCTTCTACTATATTAAAGGTAGTGTTTTTTGTTGTGTTGTCATTTTGCTTAATACTTACAACAAGCTTGCTATATTCGGGGATTACGCTGTCTACATAGCCTTCGGCTATTGTTTCACCTTCACCCGGCGTTATTACAGTGCCTGTGTTTCCTGTGCTTCCTGTATCTGTACCTCCTGTATTTCCGGTGCTGCCTGTATTGCCGGTATTTCCTGTATCAGTAGTATTGTCAAGCTTCAGATAATCCTTCTCATAGGCTGTATTGGAAAGATCCAGCATCTTTGCAAATATGGCCCTGGTTATCTGAGTATACGGATTAAACTTACCGCTGGCATCACCCTTTGCATCTATAACTCCTATATTAATGAGGAACTCAACATGTTTTTGGTACATCCCCGGTATATCACTTGTATCAGTAAAGGAAAGCACTGCAGGAGGAGTAGTAAGAGGATCATACTTCACTCCGAAGGCTTTTCCCAGATACACGCTGGCATCTATCTTGTTTACATTTGGATAATCAGCAAACCACTGCACGTCATATGCAGTCAATATTTCCTTTTCGAGACAAAAGGCTATTGCCGCTTTTGCATTTTCCGGTACACTGTATTTATCCAGCACGCTTGTCTTATATTTTTCCACAAGTGCGCTGAGATCAGCAGCTTCCTCTGCCCTCATCATGCGAGTGATTGCTACTATTACATCATATCTCTGAATCTTTTCATCAGGCTTGAACATAGTGCCTGATGCTGCATCCATCAAACCTTTATTATATACATTTGTTATGTATTGCTTTGCCCAGTGATTGGTTATATCAGTGAGAGTTGATGCATCATTATCAGCGTAGGCCGCAACAGTACCCGTGAAGATAAGCATCAATGCTGTGAATACTGCTATTACTTTTTTGAACATATTCATTTGTTCCTCCTTCTATTTTTTTCAATACATCTAAATATATTCTGTAAAATATTCCTAAATCCTTCTCCTGACTGGAATAATTGATAAAAATATTTCAAAAGCAGATTTTTTCGTGCCTGAATACATGATGTATTGAAAATGCATATTTATTTAAGTTATTAGATGTATAAAGTGCCAAAAAAGTTCTATTTTTTTCTTCCAATGTATAATATATATGCTTTTTTTCATGTTGGTTTTTATATATAATTACGTCATGACATCACATGTTAACATAATTCTTAATTGTTACACTAATATAACAGTTATTACACAGATATTACGTTTATTTACAATGCTTTTACGGCAGCAGGAATTGAAAAGTACATGTAGAATTATGTGAACATGACAAAGTTAATTAACTATTTTTTCTACAGCCTGGAAAGGAGGTGCATAGTATCGGTCTCAGTAGAGAATTTGGTTGCAAAACTAAAAATAAAAATCCTGACAGCGAAAGTTTAAACAATCAAATTTCAACAAAAACTAAAAGCATATTTAAGGAGGAAACAAAATTTATGAGTAAAAAACTTACTGCACTTCTTCTTGCCTTTGTTCTTGTGTTTTCAACATTCACAATGGCATTTGCAGAAGAAACATTAAGTGGCGACGCAGCAATAGTAGCAGCAATAGGTATGTTAAAGGGCGACAGCGAAGCCGGTGTTACAGCAGAATATCTTGCTTCAACACCAACAAGACTGCAAGCAGCTATACTTTTCTTAAGACTTAAGGGTCTTGAAGAAGAAGCTCTTGCTTACACAGGTACAGAAAACTTCCCGGATGCAGTTGGCTACTCTTGGGCCGGCGGAGAAGCTATCATGGGATACCTTAAGGCACATCCTGAACTCGGATGGCAAGGAACTTACGGTAATTTCTTACCTACAGAAAAAATAAATGCACAATCCTACTACAAGGTAATACTTGAAGCTCTTGGCTACAAGCAAAACACAGCTTCAGTAGTTGGAGATTTTGACTGGTCAGAAGTATTTGAATTTGCAGCTGACCTGGGACTTATAGCAGTAGCAGATGTAGAAGACTTCACAGTTAATGACATAGCTATAGCTACAGTTGAAGGTCTTGTGACTCCTATGAAGGACAGCGAAGTGACTCTTGCAGCTTCATTAGTAACAGCTGGCATTATCGACCCTGTAGTAGCAGCAGAAGCTGGTATATATGAAGAAGAAGCAACTGAGCTTGAATTGGCAGTAGCAGCAGCTGAAGAAGCTATAGCAGCTCTTAACGCTGAAATCGCACTTGCTGACAAAGAAGCAGTAGTGGCAGCAAGAGCACTTGTAGCAGCAGCTCAAGCTATCGACGCAGCAGCAGTAATAAGCAACATAGACGTTCTTGCTGCAGCAGAAGCTAAAATAGCAGAGCTTGAATTGGCAGCTATGACTTATGATATTAAATCAGCTACAATTCTCAGCTCAAAGGTTATCGAAGTAACGCTGAACACAGCAGCAACAGCAGTTGCACCTAACTTCACAGTTACAGATGCAGCTGGTACTGCAATAGCAGTAGCAAGCGCTGAATTCTCACCATGGAATACTGATAACAAGTCAATTCTTGTTACACTAGCAGCTGATACAACTGCGGGAACTCTTTACACAATAAAGAGCGGAACTGCAGCAGCTAACTTCGGAGGAGTAGCAAAAGAAACTGTTAAGCCAACTGCAACAGTTGCTTCAACAGATTACAACGAAGTAACAGTTACTTTCAGTGAAGCAGTTGATGCAAGAACAATTGTGTTCTCAGCAGCAGAAAAGTATGGTACAAAGGCAGCTCTTAACGTAACGCTTAAGCAAATAAAGAGCTCAACAGAAGTAGTGTTCACATCTGATGCTCAAAGCTCAGCAACTCTTTACGGAACAGTTATAAGCGGAGTAAAAGACTTTGCAGGTAACGAAATGACTAAGGATGAAGCTAAGACATTTGTTGGCCAAGCTATGAACACTAACAAGCAAGGTCTTGACACAATAACAGTTAATGATTCAGTAACATTGGTAGTTGCTTTCGACATCAACGTTGATCAAGCAGCTGCAACAAATATAGCTAACTATGCTATAGCAGAAAAGTATGGTTCTAAGACAGTTGTTCCTGTAACAGCTGCGGAAATGAACAAGGATGCTAACGGCGTAGTTCTTCCAAAGCAAGTTAAGTTAACACTTGGCGCAGACACTAAGACTGGTACGCTTTATGAAATGGTAGTTACTAACGTTGGAACAGCTTATGGTAAGGAAATCAATGCTGATGATGATACAAAGACATTCGTTGGTATTGACAAGGATACAAAGGCACCAAACGCAGTTACAGCTACTTCAGACAGCAACACACAAATAACATTGACATTCACAGATGCTAACGGCGCTGACAACCTACCTGCAGCAGTAGACACTTCACTGATCACAATTGCAGAAAAGTATGGTTCAAAGGCAGCACTTACACTTACACTTAAAGAAGTTAAGAACAACACAATAGTATTCACAACTTCAACTCAAGCTGCAGCTACACTTTACGAAGTAAAGGTTGCTAAGGGCTTGACAGACAAGCTTGGCAATGCTACAACAGCAGAGCTTACAACTACAGTTGTAGGATCAGGCGTAGCAACAAAGATATCAGCTATCTCAGCTATCACTGACAATACTTCAACAACTGGCAAAATCAGAGTTCAATTCAACAAGAACTACGGCACAGGCGGACTTGATGTAGCTTCATACTATATCGACGGCGGCATTGGCTACCCAACAAAGGTTGAAGCAGTTGCAGGCAACCCTGACAAAGTAGATTTGACAGTTGCTAAGACAGTAACAGGCAAGCTTTATAAGATGACTGTTAAAAATGTTTCCAACTCAGACGGAGTTGCTATGGATGCAGCAGGCGTGAGCTTGAACTTCGTAGGAACAGGCGGAGCAGCAGTAGCAGAGCCTAAGCTTGAGGCAGCTATAGCTATGAATAACCAAATGGTTAAACTGTACTTCGATACAGAAGTTAAGGGTATAACAGGACTTATCAACTCAACAACTAATGCTGTTATAGCAAACGCTATCGAATACGGTACAGTAACAGACCCAGGCGACAACTCACTGACAGACTTCAACTATGGTTTCATAGATCCTGAAAACTCAAAGGTATTGATTGTTTACACAACTGCTGACAACGCATTCAACACTGGTAATGCAAACGGCATATACTACATCAATGTTGACGGTGTAACAGCTATGGATAACAATTACGATGAAGTAACTATGGCTAAAAATACAACTGAACCTGCTGAAATAGCTATCGAAGGTGTAGTAGCAACATCAGCTAACACTATGACTATATACTTCAACCAAGCAGTAAGACATCTTGGCGTAACAGACAACGCTACATCAGCTGACGAATTTGCATTCGTAGATGTTAACGGCAATGGAACTTACCAAGACGGTACAGACGGAGAAATAGTTGCAGCCAGAGCGCTAAATACTACAAAAACACAATGGGAAGTAAGAATCAACCAAACTCTTGCTAACCAACAATACAGCTTAGTAATAAATACAGGCGCAGCAGCAGCTATAATATCTGATGTAGTATCAGGTACAAGAACAACTGCTCTTGACACAGACGTTACTTCAATAGCATTTGCAGGTAATGCAACTAACATCACATACATCAATGATGTATATGCAGTAGCAACTGATGCAAGAACAATAGTAGTGTACTATCCAGAGGATATGGACAAAGCTTCAGCAGAGACAACAGAAAACTATGACATTGATGCTGATGCAGCTACAATACTTCTTGCAACATATAATGACGATAACAACACTGTAACATTAATCGTAAGTGAAGATATTGACGCTTCTACTGACGAAGTTGTTATAGACGCAAATGACATAACAAACGCAATAGGCAATAAGCAAGTAGAAACAGAACTAGGTGCAAACCTTGAAGTAGTATTCGCTAAGTCAACAACTACACCAGCTAAGGTTGGCATCAAGGAAGTAGTTGCAGACGTAGCTGCAAACACAGTAACAATAACATTTGATCAAAGATTTATGTCAGCTACAAGCTTAGACTTTGATAACACAGCTGACGCAGGTGTAACTGAAACAGCAGCTTTACTAGCAGCACTTAACATAACAGTAGATGGCACAGATACAATTGAAGCAGCTGAAATATCCGACATAAATACTCTGTTAGGAGCAGCAGATGTGCTTAACTCTTCAGCTGGTTATATTGATACAATAGTAATCAATCTTACTGTAGATATAGATGATAATCAGCAAGCATCAGTATCATTCGACAAACCAGCTACACAAAACTTCACAGGTATCAAGGGTCAAATACAAGACGTAGATGCAGCAGCATATATCTTCGTTCAATAGTTAAACTAATAAAAAATAGTCTAACCGAAAGGTTAGACTATTTTTTATTTTATATTATGATTTTCTGCTCAATTGCCGATGGTCGGCGATGGATCTGGTGTATTAAATAACAGCTATAGGCTATCAGCTGGTCATTATTTAGTAACGACTATATTAAACCCGTCTATCTGCACCTCAGCCTGGGGGTTAATATGAAGACTGAAGGTAAGTGAATTGGCATCCTCAGGTACCTCCAGCTCCAGCTTGTACTGGCTCCACTTATTATTAAGGGTAAGAGGCTTATATACACTGGAATCATCTGCTCTTGCAGAAACATCTATGCTTAATGCATTACTTATTTTTCTCATCCAGAAGCGTATTGTGATCTTTTTACCTCTGTAATTGTTGTCATCCAGCAGTGCCCCCAGATTAGCCCATATTCCGCCTTTTTTATCCGAGTTGTTGATTATGTGGAGGCTGCTGCCTGAGTCTCTATATTGAACAGTATTTATCTCTGTCTTTACTTCATCCTTGCCCCATACCGCACCATAGCTGTCTACATATGCTTTGTTGAGGTCCAGTCCCTTTTCAAACAGCTGCTGATAGCTTGCTGTGTAAACTCCCGGCGAAGGCTTGTCAGGAGTGCTGTCATCCTTTACTATATCTATCTTCTTCTTATTGTCACCGGTTATACTGATAAACTTTGAATTCAGTTTGGATTTTGAGCCCATATATGTCAGATTGAGGGTCACCTTGTAGGTCCCGTTCCTTGTTACCTTGTAGCTGAAGCTTTCCTTGCTGCTCTTGTATATTTCTTTTCCGCTTTTAGTCACGACCCACTGAAGAGAATTTACCAGGTTATAGGGATCGTTTGCCTTCCTGTCATATTTGCATCTCAGCATTGTCCCTCCGCTCACTTCTTCCGTATTCAGTGCAAATTCCGTGCTCTTCAGCTCCATATCCTTATGTGTCAATACCAGCAGCTCTTTATTACTTTTATTCCGGAGCACCGCATATATTTCCTTGGCTGTTTCCTTTCGCAGCTCATCACTTGTAATGAGATTCTGCACCTTATTCTTCAAACGTACAGGATCCAGACTTTTACTTGTCAGGTTTTCCTCTCCTATTACTACAGCCAGGAAATACTTTGAGGCTTCATTATATTGCTCAAGCTCCTCGTATATTCTGCCCAAATTATAATAATACTCTACTATAGGAAGTACCTTTATTGCATTTTGCATTTCATTCAGCGCTTCCTCCGGTTTATTCATATAAAACAGGCATACTGCCGCATTATTATAAGCTATTGCTTCCTGGGTATCCAGCTCATAAACGGCCTTGAAGCCGTTATATGCTTTGCTGTAGTTCTGCAGATAATAATAGCTCATAGCCAGCCTGAAGGTTGCGTTCAGCTTTTGCTTATCGTTCAAAATTCCATAGGATGATATCAGCACTTCATTATAAGTCTCAATAGCCTGCTGATACTCACCGGCGCTGTAATGATTGTCCGCAACGGTAAGCATTGTTGCAAAGTTCGGTCCTTTTGCTCCAGTTGATATAGTTTCCGCAGAATCAGTATTTTTATCCGCAAAAAGCACCTTGAAATATTGTGTGTATATGTTTGCAGTAGAAAGCAACAATATTAATATCAAAACAAAAATTATCACTTTCTCAAAGGTTAATTTAAACATAAAGACCTCCGGATGGGTATACTTTCTCTTATATAATTGTATCAAAAAAAAGCAAAACATACCATTACGGAGAGATTACAGTTACATACAATGGATATGGGTGGCCGGTAGCTGGTGACTGGTGGCAGATTAATAAATCCCTTGAAGCCTGGCTCCAAGGGATTTATATTAATCCTGTACCGTTATTCCCGTCGTAGCATCTGCAGCTGCTCCTGTTCCGTTCCAGTTGAGTGCAGCCGCTAGGTTGTAAGTTCCGTTGCCGTTAGCTGTTCCATTGGTTGTCAATATCGCCTCCACTGCCGCGATATCTGCACCGCCCAAGGTTATTACCGCTGTAGTGGAATTGGTTACATCCACATTGGCAGTGTCTGCTGTAAGGGTTCTTGTACCGGATGTATCGGTTATAGTAAGCATCAGTGCGTTTATATCGTTACCTGCTCCGGAGACTGCTCTCAGGTTTGTGCCTGTCAAGGTCAGTGTGTTGTCTCCCTTGTCGTATACAGCACTTGTTATTGCAGCTGCTGCGTAGTTACTTACCGTAATAGTGTTACCTGTGGTGTCGGCTGCAGTGCCTGCTCCGTTCCAGTCCACTGCTGCAGCTATATTGTATACGCCGCCGCTGCCATTATTGAGACCATTGGCAAGGAATATCCAGTTGAGGAATGCCCTGTCCACAGTGTTGACAGTTATGGTAGCGCTGCTTCTGCTGGTTATCTCCACATCTGAGGTAGCTGCTGTCAGGGTATAGGTTTTGGTGCCGTCAGATATGGTAAGCTTGGTTGCTATTATATCATTCGCTGCTCCTATGGTTGCCTTGAAGTTGGTTCCTGTCAGCACCAGCGTTCCTGAGACAAAATCATAGGCTGCGCTTGTAATTGCAGGTGCAGGCACATTGTTTACAGTAATAGAGTTTCCTACCAGGTCTTCTCCTGCTCCGGTGCCGTTCCAATCCACTGCTGCCGCTAGGTTGTAAGTACCTCCCTGTCCGTTATCCGTACCGTTTTGAGCCAGTATAGCATATAAAGCTGTCCTGTCTGCACCTGCTACGGTGACTGCCACTGTAGTAGTATTGGTTACGTCTGCATTTGCTGTAGCCGCAGTCAGCTGGTAGCTGGCTGTTCCGTCTGATATGGTCAGCTTAGTCACATTCAGGTCGTTTGCTGCTCCTGATATAGCTCTCAGATTTGAGCCGGTAATGGTCAGCACACCTGTACCATAATCATATGCTGCATTACTTATTGCAGGTGCTGTGTAATTGCTTACTGTTATGCCGTTTCCTGTCAGGTCCGCAGTAGAGCCTGTTCCGTTCCAATCCGGTGCGGCTGCTATATTGTATGTGCCTCCTGTACCGTTATTGAGACCGTTGGATAGGAATATCCAGTTGATATATGCCCTGTCTATTCCGTTTACAGTTATTGTGGCTGTAGTTCTGCTGGTTATTTCTACATTGCCTGATACTGCTGTCAGTATATATGCCTTAGCTCCATCTGATATAGTCAGCTTGGTTACATCTATATCATTATTAGCTCCCGTATTTGCTCTGAAGTTAGTTCCTGTCAGTGTCAGCTGTCCATTGGAGAAATCATAAGCCGCACTTGTTATGACGGGCTCAGGTACATTTGATACAGTGACGCCGTTGCCAGTCAGATCTGCAGGCGCATTTGCCTCGTTCCAATTCAAAGCCGCAGCTACATTGTATGTGCCTCCCTGACCGTTATCTGCTCCATTCTGCACCAGGATGGCATCCACTGCCGTCTTGTCAGCTCCGGCTATGGTTATGCTTGCTGTAGCTGCATTGGTTACATCAGCATTGGTAGTATCTGCAGTCAGAGTACGGTTGACTGTTCCGTCAGATATCGTAAGCATTGTTACATCTATATCATTATTGGCTCCTGCAACTGCTCTCAGATTGCCGCCTGTGAGAGTCAATACTCCGGTAGTACTGTCATATACTGCATTCGTAATTACCGGCGCAGCGTAGTTGCTTACCGTAATACCATTGCTTGCAAGGTCAGCAGGCGCTCCTGTTCCGTTCCAGTCTGCTCCTGCACCTATATTGTAGGTTCCGCCCGAGCCGTTATTCTGGCCGTTTGCCAGGAATATCCAGTTGAGATATGCCCTGTCGATTCCGTTTACTGTCAATACAGCTGTCGTGCTGTTTGTTACTTCCACGTTGGAGGTAGCTGCAGTCAGCATGTAGGATTTTGCTCCGTCACCTACTATGAGTGTCGCTGCATTTATATCATTTGCAGCCCCTGTCACTGATCTCAAATTATCACCTGTCAGTGTCAGCTGACCTGTAGAGAAGTCATAGGCTGCACTTGTAAGCACAGGTGCTGCATAATTGCTTACCGTTATGCCGTTGCCGGTCAGGTCTGCCGCAACTCCCGAGCCGTTCCAGCCCGCAGCAGCAGCCAGATTATAGGTATTGGCGCTGCCATCCGCAGTACCGTTACTGTTGAGTATTGCATTAAGCTGTGCCCTGTCTATTCCTGCCACTGTGACAACAGCGGAGGTAGCACTTGTTATCTCAGCATTGGAGGTGGCTGCCGTAAGTGTATAGCTGCTTCCTCCTGCCGATATGGTCAGTCTGTCTGCCAGTATATCGTTGTTGGCACCCTGTATGGCTCTGAGATTAGCCCCGGTAAGACTCAGCTGTCCTGTAGCAAAGTTGTAGGCTGCAGAAGCTATGGTTGGTGTCTGGTAGCCCACAACGGTTATGGCATTGCCTGTAAGGTCATCCAAAGAGCCTGCTCCGTTCCATTCGGCAGCAGCTGCAATATTGTAGCTCTGTCCGCCGGCACTTTGAGTTCCATCCTTGTCCAGTATGCCGTTTACCTGTGTCCTGTCCGCTGTACTCAGGGTTATAATTGCAGTGGTTGCATTTGCCACCTCAACATTTGCAGTAGCTGAGGATATTGTATAGCTGCTGCCTGCTGAAATAGTCAGCTTCTGCACATTTATATCATTAGTGGCACCCGATAAAGCTCTAAAGCCGGTACCTGTCAGTGTCAGCACTCCTGAATTATAGTCATAGCTTGCACCTGTCAGAATAGGAGCAGAATATGCATTAACTGTTATAGGGTTACTGCTCAGGTCTTCTCCGGAGCCGCTTCCATTCCAGTCTGACAGCGCCTGGATATTGTACACCTGACCTGCTGTATTGGCTGTTCCGTTTTTATTCAGTATGTCGTTGATTTCTGCCCTGTCCCTGCCGTCCAGCTGCAGTGTGACTGAGTTCTCATCATTTATTTCTGCAGCAGCAGTGGCACTGGTAAGTGTATAGCTTCTGCCGCCTACTGCCTGTATGGTAAATCGTTGTGGATTGACATCGTTATTTGAGCCAGATACTCTGCGGAAGCTTGTACCGCTTATTACCATCGCTCCTGTACCTGAGTTGTAGGTTACACTGGTTACTGCTGAAGCAGGATAGCCTGACACATACACAAGATTGCCATTGCTGTCCTCCATGGAGCCGGGTCCGTTCCAGGCTTCCTGCGCCTCTATAAGGAAGCTGTAGCCGTTGCCTGCGTCAGTGCCGTTTTGTGTCAGCAGTCCGCTTACCTCGGCTTTGTCAGCTTCAGACAGAGTCAGCGTTGCGCTGGTAGTGGTATATATATCAGCTCCGCTGGTTGACTTCAAGGTATAGCTGTCTGTGCCATTCCTTATAACAATTTTTTTAGCGTCAATATCATTATCGGGACCCGGTACGCCTTTAAAGCCGCTTCCGGTGAGAGTCAGCTTACCTGTGCTTATATCATAGCTTGCATAAGACAAATCTATGCTGTAATTTGAAGTCGAGTAGCTGGTTGTAAGTCCGTTTACAGAAGCCCACCTGTCGTTTTCGGGTATAGCCAGTATGTATACTCCGTTGACCAGCTTGCTTCTATCTGCAACATCAACTATGAAATTTGCCCTTTGCCCATAAATTGTTGTAAAGGTTGCATATATATCCACACCATTGGATTGCAATATAAGCTTCTTACCTGTAAGTGAAGAGGATGGATATTCACTGAGATTTACTGAAAATATCTTTGTACTGCTGTTTATAGTACTTACAGAAGTAATAGCCAGTGAAGGAAATACCGCCACCATGCTCTCTACCTTCAGCCAGTTGTCCTCTGCAGGAGTTTTTATAACATATATTCCGTTTTCTATTACATCCCTGTCAGGCAAATCTATCTCAAAGACCGCTTCAAGGTTTACCATGCCCGTGCAGGTGGCATTAACTACAAGATTGTTCTTGACTAACAATATCCTCTTGCCCACTATAGAATACGTAGGGTATTCGGATAGCTTCACGTAGAATATATAGCTGGAGGAATCTATTCCGCTGACCTTTTCAATTTTCAGGGAGGTAAGATTGATTACTGTATTCATTATGAGACCATTAACCTTTACCACACCCGACTTACCCTTTAAATCCACCGTAAGCACGGCCTTTTTAGTAAGCTCATCGTATTTGACATTTGTGATCTTCAGTTCCTTGCCGTCTATGGTTGCATTATACTGTTTGATATCCGACGCCAGCTTCTCGCTTACATTGTCATAAAGGCTCACAACTATTGTGGTTTCGTTTGTTACAGTACCGGACATGACAGACAGCGCCATAAGGTTTTCCGATACCAGCTTTAGCTTTTCTGTAGGTATGATGCCCTGGTCCACAAGCTTGTTTATAAGAGTCTTGCCTTCATCCTTTATCTGAGTCTTAAGCGCTTCTACAGTTGCCGCTGCCAGATCAGTTATTGTAAAATTTGTAACATATGCTGATTTACCAAGACCGAGACTGTTTGCAAAATCAAGTACATTGTTCCAGGTAAAATCTCCCAGCATGCCTTGTACAGTCTGTCGGTAGCCTAGAGCCTCAAGCATTACCTTGTAATACTCCTTTGCACTCATCTCTCTATAAGGTACAAAGCTGCCGTTTTCTCCTCCCCAACCCAGCTCAGGATGCGCCTTGAGATATGCCATTATGGCACGTCCTCCTGACCAGGTAACCTGATCTGCATCATTAAAATTCACAATGCCCTTGAATTTCAATGCATCGTTTTCCAGTCCTTTAAGTCTGAGAAACATAATAGCCGCCTGAAGTCTTGAAGGTACTGACTGGGCATACTCCTCCGTAACTCCGTCACCTTCACCCTTGAGCATGCCAAGTGATGCCACAATCTCAACATCCTCTGTAAGATCCTCCTTTGCAGCAAAAAAAAGGCTGTTGGTGAGAATCATTGAAAGTATCAGTATAATGGCGAATATGCGTTTTATCATAAAATACCTCCGTGTATATTTTATATGTATAGTCGCTGGTCACTGAGTCAGCAAAGGCTTCGCAGCCTTGTTTAATCCAGTAACAAAGTAGTACTGGCGACTTGAATTAAACCGTTTTGATTTATTTCCATTATAACATGTATTCCCATGTTTGTACTTATTTGCAGTGTATTTCTGCGCTGTCAATGCATGGATAAACATGTATAATTATGTTAAATTGCATAATATGTATAGATATCGGAATTTTTGAGGGAATGCTTTAGGAAAAATGGACACTGTTGTAAGGATGGGCTACCAGCCACTGGATTATAGTAAATCTTTGAACAAAAGACAGTAATAATGAAAAAATCCCTGAGATCCAGTTCTCAGGGATTTATGTCAATTATTTATTGCCCTTTGACTACTTCTACACTACTTTTGTCCGGGTCATATACCGATGAATCGCCGGAGAAGTCAATCAAAGCAGCAACTTTAAGACTATATTTCATATCTGTTTTCAAATCGTCGAATCTTAGTACTACTGTCTTAGCATCAATTATCTTCACATCATTGCACATTACAATAGTCTTTGTGCTTCCTGAAACACTCTCTAAAGTATAATTTGTAATCAATGTGTTTGGTGAAGCATTCATAATCTCACCACTGAAAATTAACTTGATGATATTATTGCCTATAGTTTTAGCTTCTAATGGATAAATCTTAGGCTGAGATTCACTGCTTCCGCTGAAAGTGTATGATGTACTGACACTTGACAGATTATCCATTTCATCTTTAACACCATTATGAACCGTAATATTATATGTTGTATTGCTGCTAAGTGCTTTATTGGCAGGCAAATATAGTTTAACGAAACTTGGATCAACCGAAGGATTATAATACACTCTGCTCGGAGTTGCTACATAAGTACCACCGGTGATTATATATTTGGATAAATCAGCGATGGACGCTTGATTCATCCTTTTGCTTATAATTAATGTAACTTCCCTCTGATTGACTGCATAAGCCCCAAGAATAGTAAACTTATTATCTACCATTGTACTGCCAAATAAGGTAAAAGATGTTTTTGCCAGTAAGCTTTTTTTTATGTTATCTTTAATACTATCTATAGTTATTGTGTATGTGTCATTCACATTAAAATCCATTGCGGATTTCAGTCTAACTGTTTTTCCTTTTGAAGTGCCTTCTCCTGTAACAACTGCCATAATGGCTGGTATAACAGTATTTGCTGTAGTATTAATCTTTTCAAGCTTATAGTTGCCTAATTCCAAAGCAGAAGCTGTATCTACTTCCTTGTTGAATACTATCTCTACTACGTTTTTTTCTATTATTGCAGCACTGATAACAGACAGCTCATCATCCTTCTTGGCACTTCCATAAAACTTCGCCTGATCACCTGCTGTATCCTTCAACGCCGCTCCATAGCTGCTGGTCAGCTCACCGCTTATCTTCAGAGTGTATTCCTCAGTTGTAAGCACTTCGTTGTTGAGATATATAAGCACTGAGTTGGACTCACCGGCTACGCATTTTACGGTCATGGTGTTTAAAGAGCCTTTTACAAAAGAGCTTTCACCCTTAAATATTTCATAGAAAAACTGCAGCTCAGCCATGGTATCTACAGGCTGTGTAAAGCTCACCTTTATAACTTTTTCGCTGACTGCCGATACCTTGCTTATCATAAAGAAGTCAGATACAACGGCAGGTGTGCTGTAGCCTGTAAAATCCTTTGATATGGCGTTTACAACAAAGTCCTCCATATCAGTAACATTGCTGAACTGTATCACATAGCTCTTTCCCTCTTCCTGTGCAGCAGTACTGAGCACTATGGTATCTTCATTCTGCGATATTATACCGGCACTTAGGGTATTGGCACTGTTTGATTTATCATATATCAAAATATCTTCATCTTTAAGAGGCTTGACGGGCTCATTCAGAGTAATCACCAAACTGGTATTGCTGCCTACAGTAACACTCTTTACAGCCGTAGGAAGTGAATCTACCTTTATAATAAGTCCCAGATTTATAGCAAGTGCCTCCGGCACAGCTTCCAAATCAATAAGATTTTGAATAACAGTCTTGTCAGTATCCTTTTTGGTAAGAGTCAATGTATTATACATAGCTTCAACCGCAAGGCTTCTCTTATAATTGACATTGTCATTGACCTTGTTTTTGTAGCCTATAGGTGTTACTATACCCTTCTCATAGGCTGTCTTGTATACCTCATCCCATGAAAAATCCACATCCTGCAAGTATCCGATTACTCCCAGCAGTATCTTGAGAAATGCCTTCTCAGTGATCATATCATTGGGATTATACTTGCCCTGGTAGCCTCCTATAATGCCGTTCTGAGAGCAGTAGCCAACATAGGGCGCATACCACTCGGTGCTGGGTACATCGCTGAAATCTGTGTATATGTATTTGGAGCTGTTGTACATTACCTCCTGCTCCTTGCCCAGCATTCTCACCACGAAGGCTGCAGCCATGGCTCTTGTCATCTGTGTATCCAGCTCATAGCTGTTATTGGTGCCCCGCAGTATATCCAGCTTGTTTAGTGCATCTGCCTTGTTATCTACCGTAAGGTTACCTGCAAAAGCAGGTACAATACCTATAATAAGCATTAACGCTGCTAATATGCTTGCCAGAATTTTTTTGTGTGACATCAACTATAACCCCCTTTTATAACTCGTCCACTTATAATATTTTAGCACAGATTTACATTACAAACAATGATTGTCACTGGTCACTATTCGCTGAGAAATAGAAACTTGTTTAGCTTCCAGCTTCTATCAAAAAGTGAAGAGACCAGAAGTCAAGCTATAAAGCCTGACCCCTGGCCTTTGTACACTAAGTGACTATTGACTATAACCTATATCTACTCACACAGCAAAGCCGGTGTACCGTTTACTCCTAAGTTGTTGCCTGCTGTATCCCTCACAAGATTTGTGGAGCTGCCCGGTACGGCTACTGTTGAATCAGCTGGAACACCATCGTCCAGGGCATTACCGCTGATGGTGAGTATTATCTTGTTAGCGTTTACTACGGCAGTAACCCTTGATGCTCCGTCATAATCAATCGTTCCGCTTGACCAGCCCGTTATCTCCTCAAGGTTTGCTTCACTGATCTGAGTACCGCTTAGTCCCCCGTCTGCATCTGATATATTCAGTGCAATCCTCTCAGAAAATACCAGTATCATAGTATCACCTACTCCGTTGAAGCTATTGTCGTTGCTTCCGGAGTCTTCTGCAAGTACTGCATCAACTATTATAGGTGACAATACATCGCTGAACAAGGATTCTGCTACAGCAAAGGATATTTCCGAGCCGGAGGAACTTACCAGTGCATATACGCTCTTTTTGTTTATGATTCTGTCTGCTGAAGCTCCCTTGGTCGTTACTGTGCCTGATGAGTTGGCAGCCAGCTTAACCTTGAAGGTTATTGTTACTGCCTTCTTATTTGAGGCAAAGGCAACGCTTGTTATATCCTCTGTTCCTACAGCAGCAGCTGAAGCTTCTCCTTCAAATTGTGCTGTAAGCTTCATTGCAGAAAGCAGTTCAGCCGGTGTCAGAGAAGCTGAGGCGGAGTTCCAGCTTCTTGCGTTTATGTCAGCAGCAGCCGGGAATAATACTGGCTCACTGAAGGTTATTTTTAGCTGCATCCTGTCGTCGGAAGCTGCTGCAGACTCTATTTCAGGCTCCGCCACAGCTGCCGTACCCGGTGCAAACTGCACCACCAGACCTGAATTCATATTAAAGCCTGCAGCCGGGGTTATAGCTGTCTTTTCGGACTTAACGGTATTTGTCTCCAGTATGTTGGCTACATCACTGTCAACAGCAAGATAATACCTGCCCAATGACAAGCTTGATATATCAGCTGTCAGATAAAGAGTAGCCTTAAATCCGTCTGCACTTAAGGTATGTGCTCCGGCTGCTGCGAATATCTGAGCAGGTGCTGATGATCCGTCAGCATTGGATACTATAAAGTAGTTGTTTATTGCAGCGGCGCTTGCTCCCATTTCTTCAGGGAAGTATACCTCTATAGTTCTCTTATCGGGCATTATTGCATATACATCCGTTATCTTAGAAGCATCCGCCGCAGTATCATTGACTCCGTATTCAAGTGTTTGACCCGAAGCTGATGTACCGTCAGAGAAATCAATCGTTCCTGATATATCAGTCACTGCACTGTCACCATCAGGAATAAACAAGCATGCAATTGAAGCTGCTACGTAGGGATTGCTTGAAGTTACAGGATTGTTCATCCTAATATCAAATATCACATTGTCATAAGTTTTATATAAAATACCGTGTGCAAGTTGAACTGATAGATTTGAATTATTGTATACGAGTATTTTTCTTACATCCTGTATTGCAACAGGTTCGCTAAAGTATACTCTTAATGTTGTACTGTTAAGGGCGAAAACGCCTTCAATACGCGGGTTTGAAGGCTCATCATCACTGTAAGCAAAGGGCAGCACATTGGCATCACCGGATGAATATACTTTGGCGGCATCAGCAATCAGCAGGAAGGTATTTGCTCCTGATAGTCTCGAGGATTTGAATTTATCATCATCATTAACTCTCACAATCAAACCATAATCTATTTTAGGATCCTGATATGCATACTCTGCAGCATCTTCTAAATCAAACCATTTGTTTGCCTTATCACCATTATTTGATATAATCAACGCATTATTTATAAGGTTATTTTTTGCTGCCGTACCGGACCAAATCTTACCTGCAATGGTGGGATCCATGACAGATCTATCAAAAAGAATCTCGATTGTTTGATTATCGAGTGCTACGACAGCTAATACGACAGCCTTTGTTGTACTTATTCCTTGCCCTGCAAAGGTTTTTTCTATGGTATCCCCATAAGCCATTGCTACACCGTCTGCATTGACAAGGTTTTTGACCGTCAGCTTATATATTTTGCCTGCAGTAGTCTTGGGTATAGTCAAATCAACCTTTTTTGGCGATCCTGTTACCAATGTGACTTTTTCCGGATAGCCGATATTGTTGTTAATCATGTAGTTTGCCACATCAGTAGCATTATAACCCACTGGCTGATCAAACTCTAATCTAATAACAGTATCACTTCTTCTTTCTATGTTTACAATAGAGGATATTTTAGGAGAAACTGTTGCACCGACAAAGGTTGCAGTATTCGCATTATTATCAGTCTTTATTCTATTACCATATATATCAGTTATGTTTGTTATAGTAATTCTATATAGAGCATTTTTCATTGAAGCAACTGTCAGCTTAACAGTCTTTCCGTCCGACTGCAGCTCAGCACCATATACAGGTAAAGGTGTTCTGTCGAAGTAAGCTTCAGTTATAGAGTAGTTTGCCGTATTTTCTGCTGCTTCCTCGGTAACCTTGTTGGCAAAGGTCAATTGTAGGGTAGTATTACTGGGTACGGGAGAAGCCAATGTATAAGTAAATGACGTGTTAGGTTTGGATTTGCCGACAAATGTCTTGGATGAGCCTGTGGATGATAAAGCCACGCCATATAGTGTCTTAAGGTTTGCAATCTCAACTTCGTAAAGAGTGCTGCTTTTCAGTTCTCCCAGCAAATCAACAACCACAGCCTTCTTTACCGCTGCCAGCTTCTCTGATGAAGTTGAAGCTCCTCCCAGATATTCATCTGACTCCGTAGTTGTTGCAGCTCTTGCCGCTCCCGGTATAATAGTCTTCGTAATATATTTGTCTCTGATGGTGAAGGTAGCCTGAGGAATCATATCCAAATCTACATTTACATTAAATTCTATATATAACTTGTTATAATCCAGGGCTATGGCATTAACTATTGATAGTTGGTCAGTCGGCTTTGATCTGCCAGCGAATGCTACTGATGCTTCTTTTATTATGTTCCCTGAAAGGTCCTCAGCATGCTCTATGATTATATCATAAAGTGTTCCACTTTTTTGATCAGCTGTTGTCAATATTATAGTATTTCTGTCTGAATATTTCATACTATATACAAATAATTCAGATTGCCTATTATACGTTTCTCTGATAGTAATATCCAAGGTTGACAGCTTAATCGCCTCTGTAAAGCTGATTTCAATTTCATTATAGTCTATAGCTTTTACTATGTCGTCTATTTCCGGCTTTGTGGTGTCTGCACCCTTTCCTCCAAAGTTGGCAGACTTGCTTCCACTTGTAATGGTATAGAGTGATCCGGCTGACAGACTCGAGTTAAGGGTCACAAGTAATGTCTTTCCGCTATCATCCCACTCAGCTAATTGCGCACCAGTCACAGCTATTGTATTATTCGAAGAATCCTTAACTATAAAGTTTGGGTATATTACTGAAGCTGCTGTACCCAATTCCACCTGAACTATTCTAGAATTAAGAGCAACTGCTGATTTTATATCATAGGTTGATGCAGCTGCTTTCAATTCGGATATTTGGTATTCTGCAGCCAACAGTATATATAATCCACTAATATTGGTTGCTCCAACTTGCAGAGCATAGTCTACTAATACTCTGGCTATAGCTACAGTATCTTCATCATCTAGCGTTACTATTGATGGAATTGCTGCTATAGCTTCTTCAGCAGCTTTTACAGCTGCTATTCTTGTCTTTTCTTCTTCGCTTATGACAATACCCAGCTTAACGGCAAGCTCTTCATCTATCACACCTCTTTCGACCAACTGCTCTGCTAATGTGGTTTTCTCATTACTTGTTGTAGCTCTAAGGGCTTCTACTGTAGCAACTGCCAGGTCATTGATAGTAAAACCCTCCACATCTGCTAACTTAGTCAAACCAACTTCAGCAGCAAAGGTGAACACTTCAGACCATTCAAAATCTCCGACCTGGTCTGCCGTATTTTGTCTGTAGCCAAGTGCCTCAAGCATAACCTTGTAATACGCCCGCGCAGTCATTTTCTGTCTCGGCAGGAATTTCCCTTCTGAACCGACCCAGCCCAGCTCCGGATGGGCATTAAGATAGGCAAGCATATTCTGCCCTTCATCCCAAAGCTCCCCTGCATCCGGGAAATTCTTCTTTCCTTTATATTGAACTGCCTTAACATACAACCCCTTAAGTCTCAGAAACATTATTGCTGCCTGATACCGCTCCGGTGTTGTAGCAAGGTATTCTTCAGTAACTCCATCGCCGGTGCCTGTGAGTATACCAAGCTCTTCACAGATCTCCGCCGCCGTTTTAGCTGTTTCTTCAGTAAATGCTACAGTCAACATTGAAAATGATAAAGTAAGCACAAGAAGAAATACAACCAGCTTCTTCAATACAATCAGCCTCCTTATAAAGATATCTAGACTTGCTTCGTAATTGCTTGGAACAACCTTCGCTGTTCATTGCTCCGAAGCCATAACCTAAGCTATAAGCTGTCGGCTATAAGCCTGATAACAGCTCAACTACAACCTCCAAGACATAGCTTGATAGCTGTGGCTGTTGGCCTATGCCTGTTTATACTATTGGTTTTGATATATTGTATGATATTGATTTATTATTTTATTTCTCTATACTGTTACAGCTGGATTACATTTGTTTTACAGATGTATGCCTTTGCCCTACACTTATTGCTTTTAGGCTATAGCTGATAGAATCCGAATCCAAAAAAGAAAAAAGACCCAAGCTCAGGACTTATACCTGATCTCAGGTCTCTATTATCTGATGCTAGCTGCTCAGAAGTCATATTTTAAACTAAGGCCATAAACCGATGGTTGGCGGCCGTCGGCTCATTTAATCCGTCTCATGATTATTTCATCTTGTCTTGAAACTTCCTTTTCGATGCGCTCCAGTATGTCTGTATGCTGTTTATATCCGTCAAGTGCAGCTTCTATCTTAGGTTTCAGATCGTTCTCAATTCTGATAATGTCCTTTTTGAGGCTTTTTACATCACTTTCGAGATTATCAAACCTTTTATCAACTCCTTCAAACCTTTTATCTATTCCTTCAAATTTTTCATTAGTTTCACTTCTGAATGAAGAAAGCTCTCTATATAATTTTTCCATTAATTCAAATATCTTATCTTCCAAATATATCACGCCCCTTTATAGTAAATTATATCATCAGACCAAAAACATGTCATTATACTTTTAGAATATGCAAAATATGAAAATATATCCATTTATCAGCAACACAGCTTGCAGTAACCTTCTACTCATTTACTACAGTTCATTGACATTTATTGCCATATAGACACAAAAAAGACCCGAAATCAGGCTTACATCTGATTTCAGATCTATCATTTATGTTGAAACTACTTGGAACAACTCTATGTTGTTCATATTTCTGCGGATACCAGTTTATTAAACTATGTTACCGGTGTCTGGATTTGTAAGCAGGCGGCTCAAATGCAAAATGAACCGTCCCCACTGCATTATTTCTTACTTACTTATGCTATCTATCAATACCATTCCCCGGAGCAACTTTTCTTTGATTTATAACAGCTTTCACTGAATTATCAATACCTCTACCTACTATTATTGATATATGTCTCCTGCAATGTCTCCACTTCATACATTTATATGCATCGGATTCTTATAACTGTAGTTGATATAAAAAGCTATCCATCTTAATATGGCATTAAAAAAAAGTGTTTACATTATTCACTACTTAGTTAGCAAATAAATACCCCATATGATAAAACAGTAGATTTCCTTACCACATGGGGCATACGATTTCTATAACTTAGTATCTGAACCTATATTGCTTATATTGTTTTGACCTAGCGGTCTTACTTCTTTATTATTAAATTCCTATTCTCATATTGTTTACTAGCTTGTACACTTCTTCTACTCCTTCTATATCAAAAAAAGCAATCATGTCTTTACAGATAATATTAACATAAAAATCCAAACCTGAATTAAAATACAATGAAGCACCCAAAGTTATGTTGCCAAAATATATATTACCAGACCCATTTTTTGTCATATACTTGCTAATTGAAGGTATTGATTTTATATACATCTCTTTAAAGCTTTTAGTACTTTTATTATTTATTATCAGAATACGTTCATTAGTAATATAATAATCCGTGTTTTTCTTACTCCAGTACTTATATATAAGTCTACCTATACATAAGTATAGACCAAAAACCACTGCTACCAAGCCTATTAAAGGAAATATAGCGACAACAATATTTACCTTTTGTGTCTTTCCTATTAAATCAGAAAAAATGTCTAATGCTTTTAACTCCCAAATAATAGCTATAACACACCATATTATACTAAACGGGATAAACAAAATATCTGACCTATTGAAAAGTACACTTAGTTTAGGCTTTCCAGACCATAAAACTTGTTCTCCAATCGACAATATTTTCCTTACATCACTATTAACATGGTTAGAACTCTCCACTACTTCCACCTCCTCCTGAATCTCCATCGTTTTCTAATAGCTCATCAAAAGATACTCCTAATTCTTTTTCAATTGCTTTTTTATCATCATCAGATAAATTGTCTAGTTCTTTTAGTATTTCTTTTTTTATTTCATCAAACTTACTAGAATCAAGAATAATCACCCATGTATATGTTAATTCTCCATGTGCTTCTGGTATTGGAGTTCCTATACCAATATTAATATTTAATCCTTGGTAACCATCGCCACTAACCAGTTCTGCGCCAGCTATTCCAACTGACCCTCCAATTTCGCCACTAAAGCCCTTTAAATCTTTCACATTATCAGCATTTGTAATACTTAGATTTCCTCCAGCATTTGCAGTAGGAGTCCCTGCTCCACCCTGCAGTGTTACTAACAAGGCAACATTTCCGTATCCATCAATTGCTATTTGTACAGATACTCCTGCTTTCACAACAAATGCTGCAGCGGCATTTCCACCTATTGCTATTGTTACATTCCCACTTGGGTCTTCAAAAATGATAGGATTATTATGACAATAAGTATACAGATTCAAGCTCAACGGGTCCTCTATCCTACCTAAATAGCTATCCTCACTAATGAACCTACCAATAGCCGGGTCATAATACCTAGCCCTCAGATAAATAGTACCTGTTTCCTTATCAAAGTACTCTCCGCAATACCTGAAGGGGTTGCTGTCATTAGGATCAATGTTCTGCTCTACTCCAAAGGCATCGTACTCATAATCTTTTATAACATCCCCTATACTGCTTGTCAACTGCTCCACATCACCATGGGCGTTGTATAGATAGAAATTCTTTGCTCCGTTTATTTCTGCAGATATAAGGTTTATACCTCTTACATATTTACCTTTTTCATTACCTGCTTCATCCAACTCCAGTGCTATCTGGTCTCCGTCCCATATGTGTACTGTAGTATTTCCGTTTACAGATTTAGAAGCTCTCAATCCATCACTTTTGTATGTATAAACTATTGTCATAGAGCCTGTAGTACTCTTTATAAGTTGATTGAAACCATCATACTCATTAATTTCAACAATGTTATTTCCACCTTGACCTGAAACTGATACTGTATGGTTTGCTACGTCCTGTGAGTTTACAGGCTTTATTGTCTCTACTGCTTTGAATATCTGATTTCCATTGTTGTCATATGTGTATTTGGTTACTTTCTTGATTTCTCCTTCAGTTTTTGTTTCAAGCAGTAAGCGATTGTTTTTATCATAGTTATATACCACATTAATACCCGCTCCAAGTACCATCATATAGCTTCTGTTGCCGTAATCATCATACCAGTATTGTGTTGTCTGCCCGTTAGGATGTATTTCTCTTTCCAAACGGTTGGAATTATCATAAGTATAGCTTGTCTTACCGTTTGAATCTGTTTTGCTTTCTATATTCCCATTTGAATAATAGGTATAGGTAAACTGAGATACTATATTACTATTCTTCTTATTAGTCAGACTAAGTATATTGTTTGTCAAATTGTATGTGTACTCTGTTACTATACCATTAGCATATGTTAATAAGCTTCTATTGCCATTGGCATCATATTGGTATGTTGCGGAAAGCTGACTGTTATCATAAACCTGATATAGTCTGTTCAGATTGTCATAAGTGTATGAATTGTTAAGCTTTATAGCCCCGTTTTGCTTAAGCGTAAATGATTTTCTGTTGTTTACTGCATCATAGCTATACTGCTTAATTATATTATTCTCTTCAGTTTCCTGAACAAGTCTGCCTAAATCATCATATGTATAGCTTACTGCCGAACCTCCACCTGATGTACTTTTTAGACTGCCTGTCATACTATAGCTATATGCGTATGTAGAATTAATAGCCGTATCACTTGGGTTAGTAACTGACTTTGATATCATTCTATTTAGTCCATCATATGCAAATGTAGTCGTATTTCCATTTCTATCCGTCTTTGTCTTTAAATTCCCTGCATTATCATACTCATATGTTTCATGCTTTCCTAATGGATCAGTGCGCTTTATCATCTGGTTGAACTGGTTATATAAGTATCTTGTTACAGAGTAGTTAGAATCACCTGTAGCTGTAACATTATCAAGTCCTTGTATTATTAGGGGCTTAACTAAGCCTGTATACATTCTTACCTTATTACCCACATTGTCATAATAATACTGTGAATAGTTAGGAGTATTATTATAGGCATAGTTTGTTACCTTGGTAAGCATACCTCTATTATTGTATTCATAATCAACTTGTGAGAACTCCAACTCTTCAGTAGGCTTATTTTTACTTGTCATAGTACTTATTACATTGCCATTTAGGTCATATTTGTACTTTATAAAAGAATATCTGAATATTGGTATACCAGGTATCTGCTCTATCGGGGTTTTTTCCATAAGCACTCTTCCAAGACTGTCATAAGTATATAGCTTGGAATACTTTGCAGCAGCTTTATTACCCTTAGAATCAGTTACAGATTTTACTCTTCCCAAAGCATCATATTCAGTTGAAGCATAATCACCATTGATATCATATACCTCTTTTACCTGACCTGCATAGTTGTAAACATACTTATTGGTATAAGACTGGCTCCACCCTTCCTCATATGCTCTAGCGTTTTTTTCCTCAATTTTATTGCCTACATAATCATACTTATATGTGTCAACGTATGTCTTAAGAGTGCCATTTTCATTGTGTATCCTTTCAAGCTTTTCTACTTTTCCAACTTTATTCACATAAGTATTCGTCTCTATTGTAGGGGAATTACTGTCACCTAATATTTTCTTATTAATCTTGGTATACAGTCCATTATTTTCTCCTTCTCTATACTCATAGGTCTCCTGGTACAACAGCAGGTAATCCTTATCTTTAATTTGCTTGCTGGATACCTTTCCATCACTTAAGTAATTGTATTCTGTGAAGGAGCCATTACTGCTAATCTCACTTTTTAGCCTGAAATAATCATCGTATGTATAAGTTTTTGTGAGTATTCCTGACGTAACATCCTGTTCACTAAGCAAATTACCCAGTCTTCCGAATATGTATGTTGTACTATATCCGTTTTCATTAGTTGTAGTAATAGTGTTATTTGCATCATTATAACTTATGGTGCTATAAGTTGTATCAGAATTTGTCTGTCTAGTGATTCTATTTAAATTATCATATTGATAGGATGTCTTATACCCCATTGCATCTTGTCGCTCAACAACATTGCCAAAATAATCATATTTGAATATCTCATCTACAACACCAGCAGTGTTACCTACTCTCGCTGATACCAGATTCCCATCTACATCTCTTACACCATCAACCCACTTTCTCGTTAAGAAAGCTCCATTAAACTGACCATTTCTTGAAGAGTTGTTGTCTGTATAATCATAATTTACAGCAACATAATCTGTCCAATTATCCAAATACTTACATTCTGTTATTACATTGCCATAGCTGTCATAAGCAAATTGAGTCCTTTTCTTTAATACATACTGCTCATACACTTCTGCTACAGCTATAGTCTTGTTATCCGATGAAGGTGTAAAGATCTCTTCGACTTTCATATTGTCATTCACATAGTAAGTCTTTTTTGTCACATAGTGATACTGCGGGTTATACTCATAAGCTGTCATATACTTGTTATTTATAGGCAAATCATAAATAGGATCTCTCTCCGATTGTACATCCCAGTATCCAATCAAGTTCCTGAAACCTTCATTATCGTATTGGAAGTTTTCAATACGGGTTATGTAGTTATTAGTAGTCTTGTCATAAGTCTTACTCTTTACCTTTTTCAGAAGCTTGTAGTTGGGATCATACTCTTTTGTTACTTCTAATTTATGATTAGCTCCTTCACTTATTACACATGTATTAAGCATGTCTTTATTGTAAAAATTTGTATCAATATTACCTAAACTGTCCAAAACTTTTGTTTCTATAGCAAAATCTGGAGGTATAGCCTGTGATGAATCATATGTACAGAAAGCAGGATATCCATCATACTCAACATTTATTTTTTCTGTTCCGCCGTACTCTGCTCCATAATAATAGCTCTCATAGTTATAATCCCTGTAGTTTTTAGGCGTCATGGCAGAATCAAGATCATACCTGGTATCGACCTTAAATGACATCATCGAGCCGTTGCTTCCAAGGTTTTTCATATAGCTGAGATATGTATAGCGTGTCTCACCCAATGATGGGTATTGTATTCTATTCAGACATGCATACATGTTGTTTACTTCATGATTACTTGTCCTATAAAATGACAAAGGAACCTCTGTTTCAATTTGATAGCCATATCTCGTCACTCTTCCTGCTGCATCAATCACATTATCAAGCACATATTCCTTTGAGCCACTTATATTTAATACTTCATCACTAATTTTTTGCTTATTATATGTAATAGTTTTTGTTACACTGCCATCAGTTATAGAAATAACAACCTTGTTCTCTGTCGCATTATCTATATACTGAAAATTTATCTGTCTCTGCAAACTGTCAACTATCCTGCTTAAAACCGGATAGGTAGAACTGTATCCGTTTGTCCTGTCTGTATAGTAGAATTTAATCTCGTTATCAAACCTATCCTTGATACTCAGTAATAGTCCTCTATCATCAAAATATACTTTTTTACCACTCTTTTCTGTCAACAAGAATGTGGATCTTATATCTCCTACATAGTATGTTGTATCATACTTCAATTTGATATCATTAAGTTCATATCCTGTCAATATCAGCTCATTATTCTGTTCTACTGGATCAATAGGAAACACACCTGCACTGCCATAATGAAGGTAAGGATAATCGTTCCTTATCTCAATGTATGGTAGATCAAGTGCCCAACCAGCACCAATGTCAAATCGCTTTTCACGATATGTATCAAGAAAATATGCTGTACCAAATTCCAGACTCTCAGGATAAAACTTTGCATATGCTTCAAAAAGGTTTGAGTCGTTTAAGCTATAGTATCTTGTGATAGATAAATCCAGACCGTTTCTTCCAGGTAAAACAAGGTCAGTCTCTCTTAAAGTCAGATTACCCGTAGTAAGACTGACCTCTTCGCCATCAGCTTGAAGCTTTGCAAATGGTGGTTTTATACCTTTTTGGTATGCTGCATGTGGATAAATATGACCATTTAGATAATTAGTATTATCATCAGCAAATGTTATAG
>JBMORW010000034.1:0-8346 GCA_049322695.1 Bacillota bacterium
CTAGCCACTAGCTACTAGGTTGAGATTGTTCTTCGAAGCCCTTCTAAATGCCGGTGGCTGAAGGCTGGTGGCGGCGAACATTTTCTCGCAACTCTCAACTCGAAACCGATTTCTGTTAGAGGCTAGCTGTTATTTTCTATTTAGTATACTTAACATAGCATTTTTTACCGTTTATATGAAACTCAAAATAGAGAGTATTTTTAAATTTATGAAAAATTTCCTTAGTTTTCTGATCTAATTTATTATAATGTATCATAATCCTACCAGATTCTACACTAGTTCCTTTTCCTGGTACAAGAGTATCTGCCTGTAGTGCTTCGTATGGTAAATCGGTGACAATTATTTTTTCCGACATTTCTCTAGGAATGAACATTTTGTACTTAAACTTAATAGCTTCATTACTTATGTTAACAAATCTAACATCATACATCAGATTGCAAAACTCATTATCAGTTGTTTGTGCTTCTGTTGTTTTATTGAATATTAGCTCACTATCCTTCATTTGAATCTCTATGAAATCCTTATAATTTAGTTCTGACTTATTATCTTCAATATTCTTTATTATTTCATCTGTACTTTCACTGAAATTATTTTCAGCACTGGATTTTAATAATAATGTAAAAGCAATAAAGGAAATTAAAAGGATACAGGTAACAATAAATAAAAGCGGCAATGTTTTTTTCATCCTTAATATACTATTCATAGGAAATTTTCCCCCTATAATTATAATGTCAATGATATCATAGACCTGCTTGTAAACAGGTCTATGATATTGTTATATTATGATAGTTTGACTCTTAATATGTTTCGTAGTATGATCTGTTATACACCCAAGCTTCATATGTTAGTGAGTTTAGCTGAGAATAATTTTTATGGTTTGCTGCTTCTGCTATATAACATGGTGAATAACCATTAGAATGTGTAAAATAATAGTTAGCATCTCTATATTCTCCAATGTTGCTATTATAATATCTCATTGCAAGATTTTTATAATAGTATCTGCTGAGGCTATAACCAATAGTTTTCCATGAGTTATTATAGTCATAGCAATATAGATCGTGATAGAAATCTCTGTAGGTATATTTCGTATCTACTGTAGTTTGTTTTGATTTATCTATATAGGATAAATCTGTACATACAGCTTTCAAAGCATCATAAATTTCAATACCGGTTTCTATATATTGTCCTATAACAGGAATATTAGTAACAACTTTTATAGCAGCTATTTTAAAAGTTTCAAAGCTAGTAAAGCTTTTATTTTCAGCATTAAACCAGCCGCCTTCGCTGCATAAATAATCGTCAATTCTTACAGTTCCGGGTTCGTAGACTATAACTCGTGGAGCTATTATGCTGCTTTCCGGTTCATCTTTAGAACTTTTGCTATCTGTGTTATAAAACATGTGTGAATCTATAAGTATTTTCTCTTCATCTTTACCTTTCTTACCTTCTTTGCCGCCATCAGCAAATACAGAGCAATTTAGCGAGAAGATCAATAGTGCTATTAATAGTATCGATAGTATTTTTTTCATTTGCAAATCTCCTTCTTAAAAACTTAAGTGTAATTATAGCGCTACATTACATATTACAGAATAGCACTTAAAAACGGCAAAGTCAATAAAATTTGTAAAAAAAGGAAATATATAGTACAAAAATGTAATAATAAAATACATTTAGCATATAAGACTAAACTTATGCCAGGCGAGCATTAAAAAGTAAAGGTTAGTAAGCTTCATTGCCAGTTGTTGGTAAGTATAGACTATTAGAACATAAGGTCTGGTAGTCGTGGCAGGATACCGGAAATTGTGTTATGATTTTATTATCTGAAAAGGAGGTATGCATAATGAAAAAATATGTTTTGTATTTAATTATCATACTATTACTGATTAGTCAGATAATTACTCTACTTTATTTTAACAGAAAAGCAAATATCATGTACAATAAATATATGGAGCAGGAAACTGTGATAAATAAACTGACTGAAGAAGTGAATAATAAGCAAACTGAAGCTTCGGCAGATAAAATAAAAAATACATCAAATACCAGTTCATTGGAAAGCATAAAAAAGATATAGATAAGTTGATGCAGGCAATATATGAGACAGATAGGCTTAGTCATGCAGAAACACAAAAAACAGCAAATAGAATGAATAATGAGAAATGGCAGACTTGGGAACATAAAATTTTTAAATTGATAAATTAACTGACTTAATCAATGAATTTCGTTATGATTTAGATGGGGCTTATGCAGAGAGTTATGCTGCAGCATTATTTAGATTATATAAGCAGGATGGATTGAATGCGTTATGTGAAAGCCTGACACTAAAGGATAAATCATCAATAGATAGCATTTCACATCTCCTCGCATGGGAAATTGGCTTTTCAGGCGATTTGAACCAGTTTATTGATGACGTAAATATGCAGCTGGAAAAAGAGGTAGAGAAAAGTAGAAGATATATACAGCTGCTACTTTTGAAATCCGCTTATAGTATAAGGCTACAATTAACACTTGATTAAAAATTGAGGTGAAAACAGCATGATAATGAGTAAAAAATCAATGACAATTTTAATAATTATTATGGTATCAGTAATTTTCTCAGCATGCAGCCTATTAAATAATATTAAGGAATATATAAATCATAATAAGACGGAAATAAGCGGAAGGCTTACTATGGAACAGAGACTTGAAGATTTTCATTATATGTACGATATCCTGGAAGAGTGTTATCCGTACTTTGAAATCAAAAAAAGAATGTTGAATTATGACTGGCTTGCACATAAGCAGGATTTTGAAGCAATGATAAAAGCGACCAAAAGTGATGTGGATTTTTACAATGTCATGGACAGGATTACTACCTTGATGCAAAGCGGACATACACATATTCTTGATTATGACAATTATCAGTATTTTAAGCAGGTTTATGAAAATCCTCATTCAGCTTACAGTCCGTCAAGAAGAGACGTGCTTAAAAATGAAAAGGTTGCTGAAATGTATGAGTATTGGAATAATACTATAAAATGGGATTATCATTTTATACCCATATTATTCAGATACGTTGAAGGTAAATATGTGGTTGTTAACGGCAATATTGATAAATACAATATTCCCAGAGGATCTGTTTTGGAAACTGTAAATGGAATTACTACTAATGAGTATGTCAAATCCCTAAACAGTATGCAATACCTCGAGTACGACTATAAAAGAAAAAAACAAAAGGCATCTTATTTGATTATTTATACAGAAGATAATTCAGCAGTTGATCTGACATTAACTACTCCTGATGGAAGCTGGATAGAGACAGCAGTCAAGGAAGGACCGTTTACACAGCAGGTGTTTTTTAGTGAAGACAGTGATAAAAACTACACTTTGAAAGTACTGCAGCAGGATAAAACAGCGTATATAAGGCTCAGATCGATGCAGGTACAGGATCGTTTTGAATCTGAAGAGGATAAAAAGGTTATTTATGACTTTATGAAGTCCATAGAGAAATATCCATATTTGATTATAGACATAAGAGGTAACGGTGGTGGCAGCAGCGGTTATTGGAGATCTAATCTTCTGGCGTTCATACTTCAAAGACATACCAGCATTACTTCCTATGTAGCATTTAAGGATAGCGAATACCTAAAGCCTTTTATTACAGAACGGATGGGTGCTAAGAACATGCAGCCAATAAGTGAGCTTCCTCCAAATAATAATTATCCTCCTGAACTAATGAAGGATTTTGCATATTTTTATTCAGAGGAAAATGCCGTAACTCCTTGGAATCCGGTGCATTTTTCGGGAAAGATATATCTTTTGGTAGATGATAATTCATATTCATCAGCAGAAGGCTTCGCAGTATATGCACAGGCAACAAGGCTGGCTACACTGGTTGGAACAGCTACAGGCGGTGATGGTATAGGAGCAGATGCTGCAATGCTTGCTCTGCCAAATAGCGGACTTGTGTTAAGATTCTCAAGCGTAATGGGTATAAATCCTGATGGGACAGCCAATGAGGAAACACATACTCAGCCCGATGTATATATTGAGCAAAGCTATGATGATTTTCTTGGATTGTTGGACGAGACAGGTAAGGATCTGATTATCGGTACGAAGTATGATACTGTATTGAACTACATACTTAAAGAAATCAGTAGTGGCAAATAGAACATATTATGTATCTGAAATCTGCAGAACTATGAATAAAACTAAATCTTTTCAAAATTATATTTTTATATTTTATGTAAAATATAATTGTGATAAAATCTTACTAGAACATGTTGAAGAATGTAAAATGAAAGAGGGTGCACGTATTGGCATCGTGGCTTACTCACCTGAGAATTGCTGAGAAGATAAAGCAGAAGGTAAAAGATATAGATATTGGGTATCTGATGATAGGAAGCATTGCACCTAATTCGGGGATACCGGATGAAAGCGGCAGGAATTATGAGCCATCTCAGGAAATAACTCATTTCAGATACATTAAAGAAGGCTTGACAAATTATAACATAGATGAGTATTACAATAAGTACATGACGCCTGAGAAGTTCATTATCAGGTCTGACAAAACACGCTCATTTCTATGGGGCTACTATTTTCACCTTATTGGAGACAGTGTATGGCTGGATGAATACATGAAGCCTTTCATAGATAGGTATGAGAAGATGTCTATGGAGCAAAAGCCTGAGTTCGAAGTTTTTCTGAGACAGGAAGCAGATGCCCTGGACTTTGAATATTTAAAGGCAAGCGGTACGGGGATCATAGATGAGCTAAAAAACTATGATTTCAATATTCATTTTTTTGATGAGTTTGATGCATCATATATATATGAATGCAAAAAAAGAGTTGTTGATTTTTATACAGGAGAGCCAATAGTTTTGAATCGTGACTATATATTTTTAAGCTCGGACATGATAGACAGCTACGTAAATAAAATATCAGAAAGATGTATTAAATTACTTCTCTAAAACCAGCAGGAGTTGATTTTTTGAAAAATGAAAAATTAGATAAGCTAAATAAAGATCTCCAAGATTATGTTAATGAATACTATAAAGAAGAAATAAAGCTTGTTTTTGGGAGCGGTGCCTCCAATGCAAGAATAGTATTGGTGGGAGAGGCACCGGGAAAGCATGAAGTACTCCAGGGAAAGCCCTTCGTTGGCCAAGCAGGAAAAAACCTTGATGAGTTTATAGATGTATTAGGTATAAGCAGAGATGACATATATATTACCAACGCAGTAAAGCTTCGCCCATATAAAATAAGTCCCGAGACAGGAAGAGAGTCTAACAGAACCCCCACAAAGACGGAAATTGAGTTTTTTTCTGAGCATCTTAAATCAGAATTAAATATATTAAAGCCGGAGATAGTTGTCAGTCTGGGAAACATAGCACTCAGAAGTATTTTAGGAAGCAGCTCTGCTACTATTGGTGTACTTCATGGAAATCCATTGGATGTAGATTATGGTGAAGTGAGGTTCAAGCTTTTTCCGCTGTACCATCCGGCAAGTATTATCTACCGAGCTGAGCTTAAGTCAGTGTATTTGGAAGATCTGCACAAGCTTAAAGAGTTTTTGAAGTTAAATCCTTAATATATATGGAGGATGCTTATGCTGTTAAAGGAAGAACGTAAAAAGGTCATAACTATTGCCATAAAAGCTCAAGAGGACAGACTTATTCCGCTTACAATGGGAAATTTCAGCCTAAGAGATAAGGAAACAGGATATATTTGCATTACTCCAAGCGGTATGCAATATGATGAGCTTAAGACAAAGGATATAGTAGTTATTGATATAGAAGGCAATATCATAGAAGGAGTAAGGAAACCATCCACAGAGCTTCAACTGCACCTTGCTGCATATAGGAAGAGAAGCGATGTATATGGAGTGGTACATACCCACTCAACCTTTGCTACAGCGTGGGCATGCTGCGGAGAGAAGATACCTGTTGTAGTAGCTGAGGTAGCTACCCTGCTGGCAGGCGCTGTAGAGTGCGCGCCTTACAGGCTTCCGGGCAGTGCAGAGCTGGCTAGGACTACAATAGAATGGCTGCGAGACAGAAATGCTGTGCTTATGGAGAATCATGGAGTTTTGGCTGTTGGAGCAAGTATTGAAGTTGCATATTCCAATGCAGTAGTCACTGAAGAAGGAGCAAAAATAGCATTCTATGCTAAGCAATTGGGAGGTATGAAAATAATACCTGATGAGGAATGTAAGCTTCTGCGTGAAATCACAATAAAAGGTTATGGACAGAAATAGAGTACTTTTGTACTCATTTTTATTGCATAGAAAGTACCTGCCAAATCACTATCTAGCCAATATGCCCATTATTATTCTTATCTGTTTTGTATTTATTGTACAATTAAGGTATAATATAGCTACCTGTCAAATATATTTATAGAGGTATGTTATGGTATCTTTTGATGAGTTAGCAAGCATGGTAGCTTCTTGTAAGAAGTGCAGACTGCATGAAAGTAGGACAAATACTGTTTTGGGAGAGGGCAATAAAAAAGCTAAACTGATATTTGTAGGTGAAGCTCCGGGAGCAGATGAGGACAGGCAGGGACGCCCCTTTGTAGGAAAAGCCGGGCAGCTGCTGGATAAAGCATTGAATGCTCTTGGCTTTGACAGGAAAGAAAATTTCTACATATGCAATATATGCAAGTGCAGACCTGAGAACAACAGAACGCCAATGGAGGATGAGGCTGAAGCTTGCATTCCATATCTAAGAAAACAAGTAACACTGATTAAACCTGTGATTATAGTTTGCCTGGGAGCTACAGCAGCAAAATATATATTGGATAGAGATGCAAAAATAACGGCTATAAGAGGGAAATGGTATGAAAAGAAAGGATATCATATCATGGCTACCTTTCACCCTGCTGCGATTTTGCGCGATGAATCAAAGAAAAGACTGTTCTGGGATGATCTTAAAGGTTTAAAAGAAAAATACGATATATTGTTAACTGACCAAAATAAACAGGCTTAACAGCTTCTGTAATGGGGGATCACAGAAATGTTAATGAGGACGGCAATCAGCTATATTTTAATTTTTATTTTTTGTATTCTTGTAATAATCAATCCAATTGAAGCAGAGGGCTACAATGAATATAATATTGTAGTAAACAATGAATTCGCCAGGTCAGATGTTAAAGTTGAAGATATAAATGGTATAATCTATGTACCTTTGGAGCCTATCAAAGAACTCCTTGGAGTTAGTATAGTCAGACTGTCTGGTTATACAGAGATAAGCTTTAACAACAGCATTTTAACAATTAATGATACCAATGGTACTGCAGCTCTGAACAACGATTCCTTACTATTAGATTACCCTTTGGTTTTCAAAAACAATACAACTTATTTACCTCTAATATATATTGTAGATATAATGCTGTATAAGGTAGAGATTTTAGATGACATAAAACACATAAGAATTATCACAAAAGCAGACGTGGCTTTTGCAGGAGAAATAATTGACAGGTATTTCGGAGAAATGAAGGCAGCTGAAGAGAATGATACTGATGACAGTGAACAAGAGCTGCCAACTAATAACGGATTTACAGCCAATACCAGCAGTAAAAAGGTAGCTTACCTTACCTTTGATGATGGAATTGATAAAAATAATACTCCAAGAATTCTGGATATATTAAAGGAGTATGATGTCAAGGCTACATTTTTCATACTGGGAAACACTATAGAAAAAAATAAAGATATATTAAAACGAATGAATGATGAAGGCCATTCCATTGGAAATCATAGCTTCTCTCATAAAAAGGACGTTATTTATTCAGATATCAACAGTTTTAAAGAAGAACTGAAAAAAACTGATGAACTTATATATGAAGTCATAAAAAAGGATACAAGACTGTTCAGGCCTCCATATGGAGCAACATATATAAAAAGTGATGAGTATAAAGAAGCACTAAAGAATTATAAAACGGTGCTTTGGAATGTAGACAGCAAAGACAGCAGTTCGAAGCGTTTAAGCAGCAGTGAGATTTTTGAGAATGTAAGAAATCAGGTTGATGGAAAAAGCAGCGCAATAATCATTATGCATGACGGCGGTGCGCGGGAAGAAACAATAAAAGCACTGCCCGATATAATTGAATACCTTCTGGAAAACGGTTTTGATATAAAGCCTATATATAAAGATACAGTGTTGAAATATGAGTATTAAGACTAGTTTGATATATTGAATAAAAAGCATCAAAACTTGAAAAAATAATTGTACAATTATTTTTTCAAGTTCAGGCTGCTGACATACAAATTATGTCAGCAGCCTTGTTTTTTGAAAAAATTGCTAAGGAAAACTTTCTTCGAAATATAGTAAAATGAATACTTAGAGGGAGGTTTTAAAATGCTTAATATTAGAG
>JBMORW010000035.1:0-7799 GCA_049322695.1 Bacillota bacterium
TCTCTAATATTAAGCATTTTAAAACCTCCCTCTAAGTATTCATTTTACTATATTTCGAAGAAAGTTTTCCTTAGCAATTTTTTCAAAAAACAAGGCTGCTGACATAATTTGTATGTCAGCAGCCTGTTTTATGAATAAAGGCAGGATATACAAATATATCCTGCCTTTATTCATAAATGTCTTTTCAAAGCCTAGAGCGTGACTATTGCATTATTCCAGAATAAATAAATATGTTTCTCTTTTACTTTCTTACCTGTTATCTGTTCCAATGCGCGGGCATAGTATTCCAGTTGAATACCGTACCTGTTTTTTATTGCTGCTTCGTATTCCTGCTCTTCAACAAAATCGGTCTTGTAATCCAGCAGTACAAGATCATCGCCTTCCTCAAAGCAGCAGTCAATCACTCCCTGAAGCAAAAGCTTTTGATTTCCATATACTTCTTCCGGCAGCTCGGCATACAGCTCACTGCATGGCAGCTCAATATTGAAGGGAAGCTCTCTGTATACCTTTTTTGCTCCAAGCAGTCTTTTGCCCAGCTGTGTATCGAAAAATACAGCCAGCTTACTTATATTGACAGCCTTAAGCTGCTGTTCACTCAGGAGCTCCTTGTCAACCATATACCTCAGCTGCATTGTGATGTCTTCAACAGTTAAAGAGCTTTCAAGCTTTAGGTGCTGCATGACAAAATGCATTAGACTTCCTTTTTCTGCTGCAGTCATGCCTGTTGTGCCTTCCATAAACCTTGGTCTTGCTGCAAGCTGTGGTATATAAAGACTCGAGTACTCCACATCCGACTCTGCACCAAACAGCCTTTTCAGCTCTGTTACAGTAAGCTTGGCAGGTACCTTTTCTGCTTCCTTGAACGGATACTTCCACATAAGTATGTCATTTATCCTTTTGCTGATTTCTACAGCATCGTCATCGCTATCTTCTAAAGCAGTATCTAATAAACCGTACTCCTCCATAAAGCTCTCTGCATTTATACCGTTCTTAACCGCAGGTCTATAGAAATCATCTTTTTTGTAGAGCTTTATATCCCATATTGATGTATCGTCCACAATATGACTGCCAATAGTATCATCAATACCTAGCTCTCTTATAGCACTGCCGCTGCTATGACGCATAATGGCTGCACATATCCAATCCATATAGCATTTTCCGTTCATAACCTGATACTCGGCTATGCTGCTTGATGCAGCTTGGCTCATAGTATGCCACTTAAGCACAGCTTTGCTCAAATCCTTGACGGCACCTGTCATAATAAGCTTCTCCTTAGCTCTGGTCATAGCAACATACAATATCCGCATTTCCTCCGAAAGGCTTTCCAGCCTGATTTTAAAGCGAATAGCCTGCTTGGCAGCCGTAGGATATGTTATTCTTCTCTCTCTGTCAATATAGTCGGGACCAAAGCCCAGCTCATGGTGGAGCAATATGCTGTTGTTCATATCCATTAGATTGAATTTTTTACTCATACCTGCTGCAATTACAACAGGGAACTCCAAACCCTTGCTTTTGTGGATACTCATTATCCTTACAACATTCTCATTCTCCCCTATTGTTTTTGCACTTCCAAGGTCTCCGCTGCTGCTTTTGAGCTTGTTGACAAAGTTTATAAAGTTGAATAAACCCTTATAGCTTGTCTCTTCGAACTGTCTGGCTCTTTCAAAAAGTATTCTGAGGTTTGCCTGCCTTTGTATGCCTCCCGGCATTGCCCCTACAAAGCTGTAGTAGCCTGTATGATCATAAAGGTGCCATATTAGCTCGTCAGTACTCATATAAAGAGCTTTTTCTCTCCACTCTCCCAGATTATTTAAAAAACCAGCTGTTTTTGATGCAAGGGCACCTTCTTCCTGAGCCTTCTTTTTCATTGCCTCATAAAAGGGTACGTTTTTATCGGTAAGTCTAATGTCAATCAAATCATCAGGTGAAAAACCTGCAATGGGTGAACGCAGTACCGCAAGCATAGGTATATCCTGAATGGGATTATCTATTATTTCCAGCAATGCTATTACAGTTGATATTTCCGTAGTTTTGAAATATCCGCTGCCTAAATCGGCAAATACGGGAATTCCTAACTTTGTGAGCTCCTCTGAAAAAACCTCTGCCCAGTTTTTCGTAGTTCTGAGTAGTATTACAATATCACTGTAGCGAACCTGTCTGTATTTGTTTTCATTTTTATCAAAAATCCGGAAAGCGAGTTTATCTTGACTGACCAGTTCCCTTATCCGCTTTCCTACCAGCCTTGCCTCAGTCTGTACGGCAGTAAGCTCTTCTTCAGAATCCTCATATTGCCCTTCCACAGCTTCTTCGTTGCTGCCGTCTTCAGCTTCCTTCATATCTATTATGTTTACTTCAACTGCTCCCCCGAACAAAGCTTGGACGTCAGATGAGACAGCTTCTTCCGCCTCCGGATACTCAAATCCTGCATTAAGCTCTTCATTCTCATCGTATACCACTTCACCCACATTTTTGGACATTATCATCCTGAATGTGAAGTTTACTGCATCCAGAATCTCTTTTCGGCTTCTGAAGTTTTTATTAAGCAGAATCTTTCTGGCGGTACCACCTCTTTCAGCGGGATAAGCGTCCTTCTTGGCAGAAAACAGCTCAGGCTTTGCCTGTCTGAATCTGTATATGCTCTGCTTTATATCACCTACCATGAAAAGGTTTGGGCTGGGGCTGTCGCTTCTGGATATTGCCTTGAGTATCTCCTCCTGTACCTCATTGCTGTCCTGATACTCATCTATGTATATTTCTTCAAATCTGTTCCTAAGCTGGATTGCTGCCTTACCTGGTGTCCTGACACCTTTTTCATCCTCTTCCAGCAGTATCTTAAGGCAAAAATGCTCTATATCATTAAAATCTATAATACCCTTTTCTCTTTTCTTGCTTGCGTATTTTTCCCCGTATTCTATTACTAGGCTATACATACTGGTGAATAAGGGGTAAACATGCAACAGTTCCTTAATTATTTCCCGGCTCTTAGCATAAAGCACATCATCTCTCAGTTTTTTTATCCTGTCCTTTATATCATTTCTGATTGACTTTATCAGTTCCTGCCTGTCTTTGTCAGCATTCCTTCCACAGGGCTTGAGCCTTTCAAATACAGCTTCCGAAAAAGCATCGCATAATACATCCCAGCCGCATTTTGAGGAGTCTATCAATGAATCCAGTAATGTCATATCATTCTTGAGATTTTCTAAGTAGTTCTCCATACCCTCACTTTTTGAGGCAAGCTCCAGTGCCTTCATCAGCATGTTTCTCATGCCTTTAAGCTCTATCATAATAATAGTCACCAATGTTCTGGCATACTCGGTATCCATAAAATCAGAATCGGGGTCCAGGTTAAATGCATCTGCAGAGTTTCTCATCCATTTCTCAGGCCATGGATGACTCTGAATGAACTCATAAATATCAAGCACAATTGCTTGTAATCCGCTGTCGTCCTTGCTGCCGCCATAGCATTCTATAAGTTCGGCAAACTCATTACTTATATTCTCCTGTTCATACTTCTCATCAAAAAGCTCTTCCAAGGCCTCCAGCTTTAAAAGTGCTGCTTCCGTTTCGTCAGCTATTCTAAATGTAGGATCCAGATCTATAAGATGAAAATTGCTTCTTATTACTTCAAGACAAAAAGAGTGTATGGTGGTTATACTGGCTCTCTGCAGCAGTAAAAGCTGTCTTTGGAGCAGTATGCTGTCTGGGTTTTCTTCCAGCTGCCTTGATATTGCATCGGCTATACGTTCCCTCATCTCTGCAGCAGCAGCATTTGTAAACGTAACAACCAAAAGCCTGTCTATATCCAGAGGTTTTTGTGGATTTGTAATTTTTCTGAGAATCCTTTCAACCAATACTGCAGTCTTTCCAGCCCCTGCAGCGGCTGCAACCAGCAGATTACAGCCATCCTCGGCTATAGCCTCCAACTGTTCCTTTGTCCATTTAGAGCTGTTCATCTGTTGCACCACCTATCACTTCCCACACTTCGTCATCCTTTTTGTCATTGAGTAATCTATAGCTGTTATCCTTCATGCTTGGGTCAAACCTGCAAACCGGCTTATAGCTGCAGTACAGGCAGGGCGTATGTCTTTTATATTTGTATGGACTTATATTAATATTACCGCTCAGCATTTCCTGTCCCAGCTTCTGCAGCAGCCTTCTTACATGGCTTCTAAGAAGCTCAAACTGCTCCAGTGTAGCTGCTGAGGAGCGACCCAATGACTCATCCTTATTTATCCTTGCAGGTATTACAAGTGAATCTCCCTCTATCTGCCTGTCCATTTCTCTTATAAGCTTCACATCTGCAAGCAGAAGACCTTTCATCCTGAGCTGCTTCATTATCTGCTTCTCAATTTCCTCAGCAGTGGCGCCCCTTTCACCCTTAATCATGGGATCATCCAGCTTCAGATACAGCATTCCTGCAGGAATGATTTCTCCTTCCGCACCCTCTATTCCGTTTTGCCATATATTATCCAGGTAAGCCACAAGCTGTATCTGCAGTCCATGGTAAATATCCGACAGCTTAAAGGCTTTGCTTCCTGATTTATAGTCAACTATTCTCAGGTAAGTGCCCTGCTCTGTCTTAAAAGCATCAACACGGTCTATTCTACCGTTCAGAACTATACTTTCGCCGCCCGGCAGCTCTACAGTAATAGGAGGAAGCTTCTCATTAACCCCAAAGCCCAGTTCATAACCTACTGGCTCAAAGCCTCCTCTTTTGATCTGTTCAGCAATTATCCATACTGCCCTTACCAGAATCCTCTTCAGTCTTTCTGTAAGGTACTTATATCTGTCAGAGCCTGTATACACTGTATTTTGAAGCTCAATCAGAAGCTGTTCCACGATTTCATTTATACTGTCCATACACCACTGCCTGTCGATGGTTCTCCAGCTCATTCCCTTCTCTTGAACAGTCCTTGAAAGCCTGTCCAGAACCTCATGTAAAAAAGTACCCATATCAGGGGCGCTAAGCCTGAATATTTTTCTTTCCTTTGCCTTCAAGCCATATTCAACATAGTATGAGAAAGGACAGGCTGCATATTTTTCAAGTCTCGAAACGCTTGTATATATTTTGCTTCCGTATAGTTTTTTGGTTTTTTCCATGCTTATGTTCTCTGCATTGTTGGTATGCGAGAACGCACTGATTGCAGCTTCACATTTTGCCTTCCACTTTTCATTTTCCAGATACCATTTATAAACACTCTTCCAGATTGTCGGAACTGCTTGACCCTCAGCTTTTTTTCTCATAGCCCCAATTACTTCATTAAAGGTTGGCTGAGGGGAGGATATTTTCCTGAAATCATTATTACTGTCTGCAGCATCTATGTCGCTATATATATTAAGCTTTGGAAATAGTCTCCTTAATCCGGATATAATGTTTGAAGACCTGAGAGTCTTGCCGTCATTATCAGCGGCAGCATAGCTAAGCCTGAGGTATTTGGATGGAGCAGCGAAAACAGAATAAATCATGAACTGCTGCTCAAAGACTTTGCTTCTTGTATCAGGTGCAAGCTCTATTCCCAGCTCCTTCAAATAAATTCTTTCCATATCGCTAAGCAAGCCTTCATCCTTCTCCGAGGAAGGAAATACACCATCATTCACTCCCAGAATATATATTGCCTTGATATCCTGGCTTTTGGACCGATCTATGCTTCCCACCACTACTTGCTCCAATGCAGGCGGAACTACTCCCATTTTGTACTCATTCAGACCTATATCAAGAAGCTCAGCGTATTTATCAAGACTAATCAGCTCATCTCCCGCCACTTCGACTATCTGGTCCAGCACCTCCACAAAGACATTCCAAATCTGTGCATATTCATTGGCTTGATCCAGCTGTCCCTTTAATCTAAAGCTGTCCACACAGTTCTGTATGGTTTCAGGTACTTTTATGTCACAAAGCAGCAGGAAAAGAGCCTCAGAAAGCTCCTTAACTTTTTTACGCCCCTTTGCTTTGCTGTAGAAGTTTTTTAGTGGCTGAACAATTTGCTTTCTTACTTCATTCACTCTTCCGACTGTATAGTTGTCATATGCAGCCTGCTCACCCAGCTCCTCTGAGCTGTGATACCCATATATCCAATCCTCTTCCCTTGTCCATTTGCTGCCCCTTATACCATATGCAAGCACGTAATTCTCCAGCAAATCAATATCATATCTTTCTATACCTGTAAGACCGGTTTTAAGATATCTGAAAACCGCTTCATAAGACCAATTTGAGCTGTGTATGTGAAGTGCAGACATTACCAGGGCTATCATGGGGTGCCCCATAATATTTCTCTTACTGTCTATAAAGCATGGAATACCATACTGCGCAAATACTGCAGATATTATCCTCTCGTATGCCTCCAAATTACCTGATACAACAGCAATCTCTCTGAATCTTATATTTTTTTCCCTGCACAGAAGCAAAATATCTCTGGCTGTATCCTCAACCTCCGAATATATTCCGGAAGCCTTAAAAACACTTATATCCTTTGTCTTATCCCTGTATACACCATATGTAAAATTAAACAGATTCTTTTCCAGGTGTTCCAGCTCCGCGCTCTCAAATCTGCTTCCCCTTGTACCATTGACGTTAACCGGCTTCAATATCTCCACAGCATTGTCCTTTGCCAGCCTTAGTATTCTGTAAGCTGTAAGCATAACAGGTGCAAAAAGCTCCATTCCTGTAATGCTGCCGCTGTCCTCTATACAATCGGTGCAAAGTGAAATGTTTAGGGCTTCCGCCTTTTTCATTAACTCCCCTATTACAGCATATTCCTGGGGTGTAAAGCCCGAAAAACCATCAATCCAAATTTCCGAATTGTCAAGAAAAGTACATTCAGAGATCTTGTGTGACAAAAGCGTCAAATCATCATCTGAATCTGCATATCTGCTGCTGATTATTTCCTCATATTCAGAATACACCCTATAGATATCCTCAAGCTTACCGGCAAGCATATCATTATTGCCTACAGCCATTTTTACGGAGTTCAACAGCTCCGGAGTCACATTATATCTTTTCAGTTCACTTATTACTCCGCTCAGTGTATTGGCAAAGCCCTTTCTTCCCGCTGAAAACCCGAACACCTTAAGCTCTTCCTTATACTTGTCCAAAATACTGTACAAAAGCATGCATTTGCCTGCCTGATTCATTCTTGTTCTGTTAATGCCGCCTGTCTCTGACAGCACTCTATAGGCAAGCCTCCTGAAGCTTAAGACCTCTATATTGTTTACTCCGCTTGCTCCAAGGGTATTTACCATTCTTTTCTCTGCCTGCAGCGAATATTGCTCAGGTACTATCATTATCAAGCGCTTATAGCCTGTCTTTATTCTTGAAGCCATATCCTCAAAGCAGAATCTGCTTTTGCCGCTTCCTGCCCTGCCATAAATTATGCGTAATCCCATATGTATACCACCTTTAAAAAGTGCATATTTCCTGTATAGGAATATTATAGCATAGACTCATTTCTTAAATATAATACAAAATATGGGTATATATATAAGATGCTTCAGCAATATCCCTCTCCTGTTGCTTTATGTATCAGTAAGCGTTGCCGTTGCTATTATTGCTTCCATTTCCATTACTATTGCCATTGGCTTTATCTTTGTCTTAGTTTCCATTTCCGTTGCCATTACCACCGGTATTGCCGTTGCCGTTCTAATTACCTCCGGAGCAGCTGTTACTATGCGCCAGGAACAACCATGGCAAGATTTGACACAGTAGAATGTATGAAAACGTACTCGAGTACACACAAAAGATTACGCTGAGAATAAGCTGTGTTGTATAATGATAATGCAGGACGAAGCCGAGGGACGGTTTG
>JBMORW010000036.1:0-7792 GCA_049322695.1 Bacillota bacterium
CTTGTTTGTGTAAGGAATCAGGAAAGAGAGAATCAGGAATATATCAGCTTTCCGTTCCGACAGGAGGAGGTAAGACGCTATCGAGTTTAAGGTATGCATTGGAGCATGCTAGGAAGTATAACAAAGATAGAATATTCTACATAATACCATTCATTACAATAACAGAACAAAATGCAAAAGAAATAAAGGATATTCTGGGCAGAGAGGATATTGTGCTCGAGCATCATTCGAATGTTGTTATCGATAATAATGATGAGGACTATAAGCTTCTTACAGAACGCTGGGAAAGTCCAATTATTTTTACTACAATGGTTCAATTCATGAATACACTTTTTGAAGGGGGTACTCAAAGTATTAGGCGTTTGCATAACCTTGCAAACTCAGTTATTATCTTTGATGAGATACAGACACTTCCAATAAAAAGTGTACATTTATTCAATAATGCCATTAATTTTCTTTCTTACATATGTAATGCTTCGGTTGTATTATGTACAGCTACTCAGCCACTTTTGGAAATAACCGACAAGCCCGTAAAGCTTTGTGAAAATCCAAATATAGTCCCTGATATTTATAAGAGGTTTGAGCAATTCAAGCGAGTAGAGCTGAAGGATAAGACAATAAATGGTGGCTATAGTATTGATTTATTAAAGGACTTTATTACAGAAAAATCAGAGTCATCCAAAAGCATATTGGTTATAGTGAATACAAAATCTGTAGCCAGAAATTTGTTTGAAAGACTAAATAAAATTATGGATACAATTGAAAAAGGCAAAAAATGCACTCTTTTCCATTTGAGTACTAATATGTGTCCTATAAATAGATTGGATGTATTGAAAAAGATGAAAGAAAAACTGGGAAAAGAAAGGTTGATTTGTGTAAGCACTCAGCTAGTAGAGGCTGGTGTCAATATATCCTTCGAATGTGTTATTCGTTCTCTTGCAGGTATGGATAGTCTTTCTCAAGCAGCCGGACGCTGCAACCGTCATGGTGAGAGCAGCTGTAAAGAAGCATATATAGTAAATATTAATGAGGAAAATATTGATAAGCTATTGGATATCAAGACAGGTCAGGATAAAACTTTGAGAGTACTGTATGAGTTTAAGGAAAATCCGGCTCATTTTGAGTATGACCTGCTTTCACAAAAAACTATGGATACCTACTATAAATACTACTTTCATGAGAGAAAGCCTGAAATGGATTACTGTCTTGCAGGTGAATACAAAGGGAAAGCCTTATATGATATTCTGGCAGCTAATGATGTAGGAAGGGAAGCTTATTATGGGCGGAATGGACGAAACCCTGAAGCAATATTGAGACAAGCATTTAAAACGGCAGGCAGAAGCTTTAGTTTTATAGATCAGAATACAACTGCAATTTTAGTGCCATATGGAAAGGGAAAAGAGCTTATTACAAAACTAAACGGGGTTTGCAGTTTGAGTGATCTAAAAGTGTGTTTGAGAGAAGCCCAGCACTACATAGTAAATCTATATGATACAGACAGGAGGAAGCTTGAAAAAATCAATGCAATTACAAAACTTGCAAATGGAGATATATTGGCACTGAAAGAAAGCTTTTATGATGAGGAAATAGGTATCTCCTTTGAAAAGCTGCCAATGGAATTTTATGAATATTAAGGAGGGGAGAGAAATGGAAAAGGAAAATATTGTCGAGTTTAAAATAACAGGTAAGTATGCGCTTTTCAGTGATCCTATCAATCGAATCGGCGGAGAGAAGTTTACTTATCAGATACCTACATATCAAGCGCTTAAAGGTATACTGGAGAGTGTATACTGGAAACCCACACTGATTTGGGTAATAGATGAGCTTCGGGTGATGAAGGCAATAAAAACCCAATCTCAGGGCATAAGACCTATATCTTATGATGGAGGGAATACTTTGTCTATCTATACCTACTTGAGAGATGTTGAGTATCAAGTGAAAGCACACTTTAAATGGAATTTGTATCGTCCTGAACTGGAAAAGGATCGAAATGAAAATAAGCATCATCAGATTGCAAAGAGAATGATAAAGGTAGGAGGAAGAAGGGATATTTTCCTTGGTACGAGAGAGTGTCAAGGCTATGTGGAGCCATGCAGTTTTGGGGAAGGAAAAGGAGATTATGATGATTATGGAGAGCTCTCATTTGGAATCATGTTTCACGGCTTTGATTATCCTGATGAAACAGGAAACAACTCACTTGTTGCAAGACTGTGGAAAGCTGACATGAATAATGGATATGTCAAGTTCATCAAACCGGAGGAGTGTACAGTAAAGAGAGAGCTTTCGCCAATGAAACCAAAGATATTCAACGCAAACAGTTTCAACTGTCTAAAAGAACTCGAGGGGGTAGAGGTATTTGAGCTGGATTCATAAACTGTATGAGACCTATGAAAATTGTAGTGCTGAAGCGGGTATTGTTAGAGGTCCGGACAGCCCTGTTCTCCTACCTATAGCACACTCTACACAGAATGCACAAATTGAAGTGGTAGTCAACGGAGAAGGCAGATTTATAAGAGCCAGATTGATAGATAAGCAGGAAGCGGTAACAGTGATTCCCGTAACAGAAGATTCTGCAGCCAGAGGTAATGGTATAGCTCCTCATCCTCTATGTGACAAGCTTATATATGTTGCTGGTGACTACTCTAACTATGTTGAAAAAAAGAAAAGTGAAGAGTATTTTGACGCGTATATTAATAAACTCGAAGATTGGTGCAACTCCCAATATGCCAACAAAAAGGTCCAGAGTCTTTTTAAATATCTGAGTGAAAAAACTCTTATTTCTGATTTGATAAATGTTAGACTTCTAGAATGTGATAATACTGGCAAGCTATCATCAAAAGTAAAACTAGGTCAGATTGCTCAAACCGACGCTTTTGTAAGATTCAGAGTAGAAGCTGATTATGAACCTGAGTCCGCTGTTTGGCTTGATTCCAAAATATACGAAAGTTTTATAAGCTATTATCTAAACAAACAGGGAGGGCTTGATTTATGTTATGCAAGTGGAACTAATATGCCATGCTCGGAGAAGCATCCTTCTAAGATAAGAAACTCAGCTGATAAATCAAAACTTATATCTGCTAATGACGATAGAGGTTTTACCTATAGAGGTCGCTTTGCGGAAAAGAATCAGGTTGTAAGTGTGGGATATGAGGTTTCACAAAAGGTACATTGTGCTCTGCGCTGGCTTGTTTCAAAACAGGGTTACCAAAATGGTGAGCAGACCATTGTCGCATGGGGTACTAATAATCAGACTTTGCCAGAACTACTTGAAGATACACAGTCCAGTCTTTTTGGATATTCAGAAGAATCAATACCTGCAACAGAAGAAGAGTTTTCAAAGAGGTTAAATAATGCAATAGCAGGTTATGGGTGTGACTTGGATACAAAGGCGCAAGTCGCTGTCATTGCTCTTGAGGCAGCGACTACAGGCCGCTTATCTATAACCTACTACAGAGAACTGAACGGAGAGGACTTTTTGGATAGAATAAAGCTATGGCACAGTAGTTGCAGCTGGAAGCATACTTATAAAAAAATACCTGATGGAGTTGATGGCAAGGGAAAAGAAAGAAGCAAATATATTACATTTGTTGGAGCACCATCACCAAAGGATATCGCCTATGCAGCTTATGGAAGTACTATCAACGATAAATTGAAAAAAGCTACAGTTGAAAGATTACTGCCTTGTATTATAGATAGTGCAAGGCTTCCCTATGACTTGGTAAGTTCTGTAGCAAACCGTGCATCTAATCCTGTTTCAATGGAGAAGTTCGAATGGGAAAAGGTTTTAAGTATAGCATGCGCACTGATAAAGAAATATGAGTATGACAGAACAAAGGAGGTATGGAAAATGTCGTTGGATGAGAGTCAAAAGGACAGAAGTTATCTATTTGGACGGTTATTGGCTGTAGCAGAGCAGATTGAAAGATATGCATTGGAGCTTTCGGGGGAAAAAAGGGATACTAATGCTGAAAGATTAATGCATCAATTTAAGCTGTATCCTTATAGGACTTGGGGAATTTTAACGGATAAGCTTAGACCTTATATATGCAGGCTGGGCAGCAAGGGGAAAAATCTTGTGGAGCTAATGACTGGAATAAACTCATTGATACCATATGAAGAGTTCATAAGCTCTGAAAAATTGAAAGACAGCTACATATTAGGCTATTACTGCCAACGTCAGGTGTTTATTGACGAGAGGAACAGAAGGAAAGAAGAAAAGGATAGGAAAAAAATAGAATTAAATGAATAGGAGGAAGTTTAATGTCCAGTTTGAAGAATAAAATTGATTTTGCTGTTGTTTTCAGTGTGAAAAATGCGAACCCGAATGGTGACCCCTTAAATGGGAATCGTCCAAGAGAAAATTATGATGGATATGGAGAAATCTCCGATGTATGTATTAAGAGGAAACTGAGGAACAGATTCCAAGATTTGGGGCAAGAGATATTTGTGCAGTCAGATGAGAGGAGAAAGGACGAGTTCAGAAGCCTTAGAGAAAGGGCTGACGGTTGTGAAGAGCTTAGAAAGGCATCAAAGGATAAAGACCAATACGCTGCAATTGCATGTAAGAAGTGGATGGATGTCAGGAGCTTCGGTCAAGTGTTTGCTTTCAAGGCAGGGGAAGAGGACAATGCTGTTTCCATTGGCATCAGGGGTCCCGTTTCATTACATACTGCTGTAAGCTTATCACCTATAGAGATAACTAGTATGCAAATAACAAAAAGTGTTAATGGCGAGAAACAGAAAGATCCGGACAAAAAGGCTTCAGATACTATGGGGATGAAGCACAGAGTTGATTTTGGGGTCTATGTGCTTTATGGAAGCATAAATACTCAGCTGGCGGAAAAAACAGGTTTTAATGATGAAGATAGTGAAATTATAAAAAAATCATTATTATCACTTTTTGAAAATGACTGTTCGTCAGCCCGACCGGATGGAAGTATGGAAGTAGTAAAGCTTTATTGGTGGAAGCATAATTCAAAAATAGGGCAGTATTCATCTGCTAAAGTACACAGAAGCTTAAAAATAAAAGCGCTAAAAGAAATTCCCAAAAGCATTGAAGACTATGACATTCAACTAGAAGAACTTGAAGGATTGAAGCCTGAGATATATGATGGAATATAAAGAAGAAGACTTCTTACTACTTTCAGGAATACAACATTTCTCCTTTTGTAAACGCCAATGGGCGCTGATACATATAGAGCAGCAGTGGCAGGAAAACCTCCGTACTATTGAAGGACAGATATTGCATGAAAGAGCACATGACGACGGTATCAAAGAAAAGCGGGGTGACTTGATAATATCGCGGGGTATAGCTGTTTTTTCCCATACACTGGGGCTGACTGGAAGCTGCGATGTCGTTGAGATGCGTAAAGTCCCTGACGGAGTAACCATATTTGGAAGAGAAGGCACCTTTAAGCCTGTTCCCGTCGAATATAAAAGGGGCAAACCTAAACAGGATGAGTCCGATGCCTTGCAATTGTGCGCACAAGCCATATGTCTTGAGGAGATGCTTTTGTGTGAAATACCTGAGGCATTCCTGTATTATGGAGAGACAAAGCACAGGCAAAAAATCATACTTGATAAAGAGCTGCGTAACAAAGTCAGAGCTATGACAAAGGAAATGCATGAATTGTATAATAAGAGGTATACTCCGAAGGTAAAACCAACAAAAGTCTGCAAAGCCTGCTCCTTATCTGATATTTGCATACCAAAGCTTTGCAAAAATCCATCTGTAAGCTATTATATACAAAAAAATCTCATGGAGGTGGAGGAATGAGGAAGCTTCTAAATACTCTTTTTGTTACTTCACCTGATACCTATCTGTCACTTGATGGTGAGAATATAGTTATTATTAAGGAGGATGCGGAAGCAGGCAGAATTCCACTTCACAATCTTGAGAGTATTATTGCTTTTGGTTATACAGGAGCGAGTCCAGCGCTGATGGGTGCTTGTGCTAAGAGAAATATCGCCTTGAGTTTTGTGAAGCCGAGTGGGAAATTTCTCGCACGAGTGGTTGGAGAGGTAAGGGGAAATGTTACCTTAAGAAAAGCTCAGTACAGGTTATCAGATAATGTTGATCAGAGCTGCAAAGTTGCGAAAAACTTTATTATCGGTAAGCTCTATAACAGCCGCTGGGTGATAGAACGTGCCACTAGAGACTATACTATGAGGCTTGATGTAGAAAAGCTGAAATCAGCTTCCAAAGCAATTGCAAATACACTTAAGCAGGTTGAACAAAGTAGTAATCTTGAAGAGCTGAGAGGATATGAAGGGGAAGCGGCAGTAAGATATTTTAGTGTATTTGATGATCTTATTTTGCAACAAAAGGAGTCATTCTATTTCAGAAGCAGAAACAAACGTCCACCATTGGATAATGTCAATGCAATGCTTTCATTTATCTATACACTGCTTGCACATGATGTAGCTGCAGCACTAGAAACTGTAGGGCTTGATCCATATGTGGGATTTTTGCACAGAGACAGACCAGGTAGGATTTCACTGGCGCTGGATATTATGGAAGAGCTGAGAACTGTATATGCTGACAGATTTGTCATTTCCTTAATCAATAAGAGGGAAGTAAACAGCCAGGGATTTGATCAGAAAGAAAGCGGTGCAGTAATAATGCATGAAGATACGAGAAAATGTATACTCAAGGCATGGCAGAACAGAAAACAGGAGCAGATTACCCATCCTTTTTTACAGGAAAAAATGGAATGGGGACTGGTGCCCTATTCGCAAGCTATGCTTCTTGCAAGATATATCCGCGGAGATTTAGATGGTTATCCTCCCTTTATGTGGAAGTAGGTGATTGAATGTTGATATTGATAACCTATGATGTAAATACCGAAACCTCAGCCGGAAGGAAGCGACTAAGGCTTGTTGCAAAACAATGCAAAAATTATGGTCAGCGTGTACAAAATTCGGTTTTTGAATGCGTAATGGATGCAGCAAAATGCCGTGAGTTGCAAAACAGACTTGAGCAAATAATTGATAAAGACAAAGATAGTATACGGTTTTACTTCTTAGGAAGCAAATACGAAAATAAAGTACTACATATTGGAGCAAAGGAGTCATTCAATGTAGAGGATACACTGATAATTTAGTGCGAACGTGAAGTATACATATATTACTGGAGTATTCGCACCTGAAAATAAGTAGTATGTAAACAAAAAATGGAAGTTAAAAATAAAAAAGCATATTACATAATCTTATAAATGCTAAAATAATAAAAAAATGAGTTAGATCTATTACTTTTTTAGTTAATTTAGCTGTCGCTCCCTACTCGGGAGCGTGGATTGAAATGAGTGCTGGAAACAGAATACAAATAGTTGGTTATGGTCGCTCCCTACTCGGGAGCGTGGATTGAAATTATGCTGATGAGAAGGAGGTTGTGTAAGTGAATGAGGTCGCTCCCTACTCGGGAGCGTGGATTGAAATAGGTCCTGAGTATGAAAATCTGCTTGAGGAAATCAGTCGCTCCCTACTCGGGAGCGTGGATTGAAATAGAAGCCATCATACCAAGAAAAGGATAGCTGTTATGTCGCTCCCTACTCGGGAGCGTGGATTGAAATTGTAAGCTGGAGCATTTCCTCGCCAGAAATCTTTTGGTCGCTCCCTACTCGGGAGCGTGGATTGAAATTGCATGTTCTTGTCAAATCCACCTCTTATAAAAGGTCGCTCCCTACTCGGGAGCGTGGATTGAAATTTTAGTCAATATGATGCACCTATTTACATTGAGCGTCGCTCCCTACTCGGGAGCGTGGATTGAAATTTCCTTTAGATTATCAAAATT
>JBMORW010000037.1:0-76904 GCA_049322695.1 Bacillota bacterium
CTCCTTCAGTTCTTCAGACAAACTAAAGGATAACTTAATTTGAGGGGTGTTACAATGGACTTTTTGCATCGCAGACCGTTACACTTTTGGACTGCGTTTTGTTACACTTTTATATTACATTAAACAGCCAGGATGCCATATATCACTGAAAAACACAGTTTTTATCAGGCTTTCTTTATTTCCTGTTTTTTCAGCTTTTAAATCAGTAAATATAAAAAAATGCTACTGAGTATTGTAAAAATACTTTTTTTGTTTTATATTATAGTAGGCTGTCAAATTTTATCGTTTTTTGATATCACTGCCAATATTAATTATTTTTTAATAATTAATATTTGTAATCATTTGTATATGATGGTATAATGTAGTTAACATATCAGTTTATTTTCTTTTTATTGAGAAGGTGTTAATGATGCTAAGAGTTTTGATAAAACTTTCAGAATGCAAAACAGGAGATATATTGGCTCAGGATGTTTTCAGCAAGAACGGCGCACTTGTTGTGCCTAAAAATACTCCTATAAATGCATATATAGTAAGCAAACTCACGCACCTCGGCCTGGATCAGATACTGATATCACCCGGAAGTAAATCTGCAGAAGAGGCCCACAATAGCTCATATCGGGTATTCCTTGCAGAATACAGAAAAAACCTGTCAGTAATAAAAGACATTATAGGCGCTCTTTCAGTGGGTCACAACCTGGACGTGCAGAAGACAAGCTCCATTGTAGATTCACTATATAAGGAAACAAAGGAAGTTAGCAATATAATCAAATGTCTTAATGATATAAGAAATTTAAACGAATATTTGTACACACACAGTCTCAATGTTGCACTATATTCAATGCTGATAGCAAAGTGGCTGGGTTTGCCGGATAATGAGGTAAAGGACGTTATGAAGGCCGGCCTATTGCACGATATAGGCAAGGTCAAAGTGCCTGCCCATATTATAAACAAAGAGGGTAAACTTACTGAAGAAGAGTTTGAAGAGATCAAAAATCATCCAATGAACGGCTATTTGCTTATTAAGGGCAATCCCGGAATAACGGATGATATTTTACAGGGAGTACTATTGCATCATGAAAAATATGATGGCACGGGTTATCCCTTTAAGGTCAATTACAAGCAGGTTGGTACTTATCCTAAGATAATAGCCATAGCAGATGTTTATGATGCACTTAATTCTGATACAGTATACAGAGAAAGAATTACACCCTTTGAGGCATTCAAGGTATTGGAAAAGTCAGGTGCAGGGCACTTTGATCTGAGTATGCTCAAAACCTTTGTACAAAACATAGCATACCACTATATCGGCTATGAGGTAGTCACCAACACGGGTCAGCGCGGAAAGGTTTTAAATGTTGTACCTCATAAAAGCTTTTCTCCTATCATATGGTCAGACAATAAAATAGTAGATCTTTCATCAGACAGTGATGTATATACTGTAGACTTAATAAGCTAACGTATGAATAAATGTAAAATGCCGCTCAATAGAGCAGCATTTTACTTGCTACAGTACATCGTAACCTTTATAAACCTTTCTCATGTAATTTTTCCCAAGCCAGCCCAAAAGCTTTACAATAACCCACTTCCATACATTTACCTGCGTATTATAATAATAGCTTCCGTCAATCCATCCTCTTTCCTTCCAGAACGGAAAATCTGCAGGCAGGCTTTCTTTGCATACTATTGCATTCACCTTCCACATTTCAAACCACATAAGGTCACCTATTCCGGGAGCCGGCAGTTTTTTCTCCTTTATAGACATATAGAAGCTTTCAATCTCTTTATCTATTTTTTTTTCGATTTTTTGCCTGAACTTCGGTGTCAGCGCATCCAGGTGAGGTACTCCCAGCCTTGATACAGCATGAAAACCCCACGCTTTTGCAGCAGCTGCCATAAACTTCAAGGTAGTTTTGAAGGAGGCTCCGCCTGTTGCAATCACCATCGCTTTTCTTCCAAAGTATCTTGGTCTGTGCCATAGATAAGAGAGATGATCTATAAAGCTTTTCATTAATGCGGTTACATGCTGAGAATATAGTGGTGAAACCAATATTATGCCGTCTGACTCTTTCATTTTGCTTTCTATTAGATATGTATCATCCTTTAAAGGACATACGGGGCCTTCTTTATTAATACACAGGTGACATCCTGTGCAGCTTTTAATATCATAATCTCTCAGCATCAATATTTCAAAACAAACATCCTCATACCTTTTAAGCCTTTTTTCTATCTCCTGTATTAGCTTATAGCTTTCTCCTTTTCTCGGACTACCTACAATCGCTAATATTTTCATTAATATCCCCCTCATTCCTTTGATACTATCGTACTAAAGAATTTAATGTGTCTGCTGAACTCAAGCTGCATCTTTTCAAAATCCAAGCAGGTATTTTTCCTTAGCAGGTAATTCTCATAATACTTGAAAATTATAAATGAATAGAACTCATCAGCCAGCATTTCTGCACTAAACCCTTTTATTTTGCCTTGGGCGGCAAGCTTATGAAACACCTTTTCCAATACCCTTCTGGGTTGTTCTATGTATTCCTCAAGGAAAAAGGCTCTTACCTTGTCATTATTCAGCTGTTCTGCCGATATTATCTTAAATATCTTATCAATACTCTCTGTGTTCATAAAGCTTATGCTTACCTTCATGGCTGACATCAAAATCTCCTCTAATGACATGTTGCTGATAAGCTGTTCAATATTCTCGTAAACCGAGCTGCTTTCATAGTTATCCTTACCTATATTGCTGTTATACTGGAGTATAGAATCAAGTATATCCTCCTTGGATTTGAAATGATTATATATTGAACTTCCTTTAATGCCTACTTCCTTGGCGATTTCCCGTATGGATACATTGTTGTAGCCTCTTTCCGAGAACATATTTATTGCAGTCTCCAGTATTTTTTCTCTTGTTGATTTAGCATCAGAATCCATCAGCTTGTTCATTACTGCACCTCTCATTATCAGTAGGTATTTTATGTTAATATCATCCAATAACAACCTCATCAGCTAAGCATTTTATAGACCAGGTAACCTCTGGTGATAATCAGCTTTGCCGATATTATAACTGCCAATATTATTATAGCCGTTTTGTAATCAAAAAGTAACGGCTTTCTTATGCTGAAAAGCATAAACACAAGCAGAATGAATGCAATTATACCTAATGCCATAAGTATCCACATTATAGGTTTTGGCATATTGAACATTATATCCCCATCTCGCATTCCTCCAACAGCTGACATTGACAGACCAATAATCCAAAGTATAAAAAATGCCGCCTTGTTGTTTGATATTATGGGAAGTCTTGAGCCTGAAAGTGACAAATAGAATAGTATAGCTGCTGCAATGGCTATACCATTTGAAATCAGTCCTGCAAATTTCATAATAACCCTTCTTTCTTCATTAAACTAACACTGTTAGTTTAACTATAACTAACAGTGTTAGTTTTGTCAATATGCTTTTTAGTATTTTTTTAGTGCTCTTATCTTAAATCTATGTTATAATACGCAGGTATATAATTATAGCAAAGGCAGGTAATACAGTGATTACAGTGACTAATGTAAGCTTGCGTTATGGCGGGCGCAAGCTTTTTGATGAAGTGAATATTAAGTTTACACCGGGTAATTGTTATGGAGTCATCGGAGCAAACGGTGCCGGGAAAAGTACCTTCTTGAAGATTCTGTCCGGAGAGATAGAACCCAATACAGGTGATGTCAGCATAATGCCAGGTATTCGAGTGTCCGTTTTGAAACAGGATCACTATGCCTACGATGATAAGAATGTCATCGAGGCAGTGGTCATGGGAAACATGCGCTTATATGAAATAATGAAGGAAAAGGAAGCAATATATTCGAAACCGCAAATGACAGATGAGGATGGAATCAAGGCATCTGAGCTGGAATGTGAATTCGCTGAATTAAACGGCTGGGAAGCTGAATCAGAGGCATCTGCCTTACTGCAGGGATTAGGCATAGGAACAGAGCTGCACGATAAGCTTATGGCTGACCTGACAGGCTCTGAAAAGTTCAAGGTGCTGCTGGCACAAGCCTTGTTCGGTAAACCTGAAGTACTGATACTTGATGAGCCCACAAATCATCTTGATATAAAGTCCATCAGCTGGTTGGAGGAATTTCTTATAGAGTTCGAGGGTACAGTCATTGTTGTATCCCATGACAGGCATTTTCTTAACAAGGTTTGCACCCATATGGCCGATGTTGACTATGGTAAAATCAAACTCTATGTGGGCAATTATGATTTCTGGTATGAATCAAGTCAGCTTGCACTGCAGATTATGAAGGATCAGAACAGAAAAAAGGAAGAGGTTATAAAACAGCTGCAGGAATTTATTGCCCGCTTTAGTGCCAATGCTTCCAAGTCTCGTCAGGCAACCTCAAGAAAAAAGCTTCTTGATAAAATTACATTGGATGATATTCAGCCTTCCAACAGAAGATATCCCTTTGTAGGCTTCAAGCCAGAAAGGGAAGTAGGCAATGAAATTCTGAAGGTTGAAGGAATCACCAAATACATTGACGGTGAAAAGGTGCTTGATAACATATCCTTCATGGTTGGCAAGGGTGATAAAATAGCCTTTGTAGGAGAAAATGAAATTTCTTACACTACATTGTTCAAGATACTGATGGGGGAAATGGAGCCTGATGAAGGATCATATAAATGGGGTATAACCATCACAAAGGCTTATTTTCCAAAGGATAACTCTGAGTTCTTCAATGATGTTGAGCTTAATCTGGTTGATTGGATGAGACAATTTTCCGAGGAAAAATCAGAAAGCTACTTAAGAGGTTTCCTTGGCAGAATGCTATTCTCAGGTGATGAAGCATTGAAGCAGGCAAAGGTGTTGTCAGGCGGTGAAAGGGTAAGATGCATGCTGTCAAGATTGATGCTGAGTACTGCAAATTTCCTTATACTTGACCAGCCGACAAATCATCTGGACCTGGAATCCATAACAGCTGTAAACAATGGACTCAGAGATTACAAAAGCAACATAATGTTCACTTCACACGACCATCAGCTGATAGAAACCGTAGCAAACAGAATAATTGCCATAACACCGGAAGGCATGTTCGACAGAAGAATGACATATGATGAATACCTTGAAATGATAGAATAAATAGAAATCCGCTAGTTCAATATCACTAGCGGATTTTTTACTGTGGTCAGTTGTCAATTGACAATTATCAATAACCAAATTTCAAGTTGATGATTCTTCGAAGTCTTTCTATCACATATATTGATCATTGGTCATTGATTATAGTCTAAAGAAAAGCACTACCCGTAATCTGTTATTGTCAGTCATCAGCTGTTAGTTGTCACTGTTAACTGTTCACTGCAAACTGTAGTTTTACTTCCTTTTCGCATTTGCAGGTTCTATGTTTATTTTCCTGCCCTTTATCTGATTATTTTTCATGGCTTTGATTACGTCATTTGCATATTCCCTTGGTACTTCTACAAAGGTATATTTATCATATATATCAATGCTGCCTATAAGCTTACCTGATATGCCCGTTTCACCTGCTATACTGCCTACTATGTCTCCGGGTCTTACTCTATCCTTTGAGCCTACATTCATAAACAGTCTGATCATACCCTGTTCAGCACCTGTATCTATTATATCGTCAGCTATTTCCTCGGCTTTAGCAGCACCTTCTTCTGCTCCAAGCACTGTCTTTAGAAGTGCAGCAGCGATATCCAGTGAGGTATACTCCTCGGCCAGCAGCTTTTCAATTATTGCCACATACTTTGCTAAGTGTCCTTCTTCCATTATGTCCTTCAGCCTGTCAAGCAGTACATTTACTTTTACTTCCTCCACATCACCCAGTGTAGGCACCTTCCCAAGGGTAATCTTTGTTTTTGTATATCTTTGGATATCCCTTAGCTTGAATATTTCCCTTCCTACAACAAAGGAAAAGGCTTTACCCGATCTGCCTGCTCTGGCAGTTCTGCCTATCCTGTGGACATAGTATTCCTCATCCTGCGGAAGATCATAGTTAAATACCACTTCAACATCATCCACGTCTATGCCCCTTGCTGCCACATCGGTAGCAACCAATATTTCAATAGTACCCTTTCTGAACTTATCCATGACCTTGTCTCTCTGTGCCTGCCTTAAATCTCCATGCAAAGCCTCTGCAAAATAACCCCTGCCCTGGAGGTCTGCAACCAGTGTATCAACCTTTTTCTTGGTGTTGCAGAATACCATGGAAAGCTTAGGATCATAAATATCGATTAATCTGCTGAGAATATCCACCTTGGATTTCTCTTTAACCTCAAAGTATATCTGTTCGACATTTGGCACTGTCATTTCCTTATGCAGTACCTTTACGTGCTGTGGGTTGTTCTGGTATTTCTTTGTCAGCTCCAGTATAGGCGGTGGCATTGTTGCCGAGAAGAGCAGCGTCTGTCTTTCTTCAGGAACGGATTTAAGTATAGTCTCGATATCCTCAATGAAGCCCATATCAAGCATTTCATCAGCTTCATCCAATACCAGCATGCTAATGGCACCAAGCTTTAATGTGTTTCTATTCATATGGTCCATAACACGTCCGGGTGTACCTACGATTATCTGAGGTCTGTTCTTAAGAGCCCTTATCTGTCTGTCTATAGGCTGTCCTCCGTATATTGGCAGAACATCAATGCCCTTTTTGTATTTTCCCAGTTCTCTCAACTCTTCGGATACCTGAATTGCCAGCTCTCTTGTGGGACATAATATTATTGCCTGCACTGCTTTACTGCCTACATTTACCTTTTCCAGTAATGGTATACCAAAAGCAGCTGTTTTTCCAGTTCCTGTCTGAGCTTGCCCTATTACGTCCCTGCCTTCCAAAACATAGGGTATTGCCTCTGACTGAATCGGAGTAGCTTCCTCAAAGCCCATATCTGCAATTGACTTTTGGATTTCTGTCGATAAATTTAACTCATTGAATTTTAATACCTTCATTCTTTACCTCTTTTCTTTTGTATAACTTATTAATTATATATTTATTATGTACAAAATTCAACTTTTTTTTCCTATATTGGCATAAATAAAGAAAAAAGCTTTCTAAACTAAAGAAAGCTTTCAATGCTTTGACAGCAAAATTGTTCACTGCACCACTGTTGGTGTAGGTCCTATGCCCACGACCTGGGAAGTCAGTCTTTGCCAGGTGCTGCAGTCTGTAAATCCTGTTACGGGAAGACCTTGTGCTGCCTGATAGCTTGCTACCATTCTCTGCGTTCCATAGCCATAATATCCGTCAAGACCTGAGCCAGTAAACCCAAGTGCCGTAAGTGCATCCTGAAGTATAAAAACATAGACGCCTCTGCTGCCTACACCCAACGCAGGATAGCCTCCTCTTGGACATGCAGGCTCACCAAATCTGTCATCCACATGAACCCACCTTGGAGTAATACTTGCAGGCTCCACATAAGACCACACACCTGATTCAACGGCATAATTCCTTAAAGCATCTCTCTCAGTTCCTGACAGGGTGTGTCCCAAATCTAGTGCTGTACCTGCATAATGCTGCGACTGTGCAGAGTGTCCCCCTTCCCATATTCTCTTAAATGCATAGCCTATGAAAATAGGTCTTCCCCATCCTGTTCGAAAGGCATTCCAGGAGGCTATAAGCCTTTTGTCAGTCCACAATATATTTGATCTGGAGCTACCGCGGAATTCACCTACAGTCATAGTCCTTCCTATAGAATAAGGCATTGGCTCAAGAAGACCTCTATAGTAACGTTCATTTATCCTAGTGTCAGGATTGAATACATATACGACAGGCAACTTAACCCCTCCTATCAACCAGTATCTTACCTATCATTATATGCAGCATCACTGCACATGTTGAATTTTATATTTGTTGTTTTCAAAGGTTATACTTTATAATATAATTTTATATAATAGAAATTTTTTTAGAGTATTAAGGGGGACTTGAATTGTATAAAGAGGTTAAATTCAGTGATTTATCCAAAGAGCTTCTGGAACAGCTGCAAAAAGGTGCATTCCTTACTGTCAAATCCGCAAGCAAGGTAAATACTATGACCATAGCATGGGGCTCTATAGGCTTTATGTGGAATAAACCCATATTTATGACAATGGTAAGATACTCAAGATTTACCTATGAGCTTATAGAAAACTCACAGGATTTCACTATCAGCCTTCCTCTAAAGGGACAGCTAAGAAAAGAGCTTGGGATATGCGGTACCAAATCAGGACGTGAGCTGGACAAAATCGATTCCTGTAAGCTAAAGTTGAGGGAGGGTGTATCCTCTGCCACTCCTATACTGGACGACTGCGACCTGCATCTTGAGTGCAGGATTGTGTATAAGCAAGCCATGGATGAGTTGGCTGTTTCACCTGAAATCAGGGAAGCGTGTTATCCAAAAGGTGATTATCACATATTGTATTATGGAGAAATAGTAAAAGCATATATAAAATCATGAATTTAGGATTGTCTTGGTTATATTAAGACTTTCATATTACGCTGTGGGTAAGGAATATATACCTTTTACACGAGAGCTAATCTCACATATCATTCAGAAAGGTCTCTCTCAGCTGGGTCTTACAGAACGCCTCCTGAAGCGACAGAGCCGGAAAAGACAGTCATTGGAACACCAATGATGTGCTCCGGCTGTCCCCACCGTCCTATATTTCATATTCTTAAAAAAGTTAAAGCCACAGTTATGGGTGATATAGGCTGTTATTCACTTGGTATATTAGAGCCTTTTGAAGTTTTAAAGACAAATATCAGCATGGGCGCATCACTTGGCATGGCACTGGGTGTAACAGCAGTACATTCTGCCATAAGCAGAGATGAGCATATAATAGCTGTGAAGCAGGAAGGTTAATCTGTTATTATAGCAACCAGACCATGCGATCGGCTGCTCCGTATGCACACAGGTATGTCCTGTTGGTGCAATAATAAGAGCAGACGACTAAAAGCAGATACAAGCTTCTTGAAGCAAATCCCAAAGGAAATTTTTCTCCTTTGGGATTTATTTATACATCGAAAAGATTTTTTCAAAAACCCCTGTATGCTCTGCAAGTATTTTCAGTCCTATACCAATAAGCACAACTCCGCCAAATACCTCGGCATATTTCTTGAACATACAGCCGCAAATTCTTCCAATATATACTCCTGCTAAGCATACTGCAAAGGTCAGCAATCCTATTATAATAACGGGCAGTGTTATGGGAGCTCTTAGAACTGCAAGGCTTACTCCGATAGCCAAAGCATCTATGCTGGTTGCTATGGCCATGACCGTCAAGGTCTTGTTACAAGGATCATCCTTTTGTGTCTCAGAAGTAGTGATGGCACATTCTCCACCTATCTTCACAGCTTCATGAATCATCTTTATTCCTATTGCACCGAGCAGAATAAAAGCAATCCAATGGTCTATGCCAGTTATATATCTTTCAAAACGCGTCCCTACTGCCCAGCCTATCAATGGCATGATGGCCTGAAATCCTCCGAAAAATACTGCTATTTTCAATGCATTAACAAGCTTAACCTTTTTCATTACCATTCCATTTGCTATGGAAACAGTAAATGCATCCATTGAAAGCCCCAGAGCAATCAGCAATGTTGTTATCAAACTCATTAGTATCTCTCCAAACTGCATTTTAATCCAACTTATGCAATTCTATCATATGTCGGAAAGCTCAGTCAAACACTTAGACATACATAAGCTTACCAATTCACCAGCTTTTTATGCTTTAAATATATTATATGTTCTTTTATTGCTTCTCAAATCATCATTGCTTATACTTTTCCCCAGACTAAGCTTTTTAGTTTAAGATATTCCGGGATGTATCTTTTGTAATAAATGGAAGTTCCAGAAATAGTAAAGCGACAGAAATATACTGCCGCTCTTTTTTAACCTACCCTTCCAGGTGGTATTCTATTATTTGCTCTACTTCAAATCTTTCAAGCTTCATATTCTCTACAAGGCAGTCAACTAGAGCCTGGTAATCGCCGTTGAACTCAAAGCCAAAGCTCTTTGCTGAATCTATAAGATATTGAAGCTTAACAGGTCCTACTATTTCGGTAGCAATAACCTTTGTACCGCGCTTTTCTGCTTCTTTTCCAATAAAGTCACGCAGCATTACCAGAGGAGTATTTGCACAATCGAATACATTCATTGATACCGCCGTTCCTTCATGATTTGCATCCTTAAAGCCTATGCCCTTTATTGATGACCAGCCTGTTTCAGGATTCTTCACTACCTTTGCTATATCATTTGCTGTCGGTACATCTTCTGTCTCAAGGTAGACATTGTATGCTGTCAAGCCTTCGTAGTCTGCACTTACTGTACAGCCGCCCTTTTTAGAATCAAGCTTGCCATCTATTGATAAATCAGGCTTTCTCATTTCTCTATCCGGATGGTTTGGATCATCCAGAAGAGCCTTCAAGCCTTCATATTGACCTTTTCTTATATTAGTGTTGGACTTCTTATACTCTGTTCTTGCATTAAGAGCTGAGAAGTACACCGGTACCTTATAGGTCTCAAAAAGTGCCGCGCCTATTTCCTCTGCCAGCTCTTTTACTTCTTCTATTGTCACATTTTGAAGCGGAAATACAGGCGCTGTATCAAGAGCACCTATTCTAGGGTGATCCCCCTTCTGTACCTCCATATTTACATTCTCATAAATAACTCCCGCAAGGTTCAATATCGCTTCTTTGCAATGCTGAGGCTCACAGATAAAGGTAAGAACTGTTCTGTTAAAATTGTACTCCGGCTCAACAGCTACAACCTTAACTGATTCAACCTTTTTTACCGCATTGACTGCAGCTTCAATGACTTCTTTATTTCTACCGTCACTGAAATTTGGAACTGCCAGTATAGTCTTTCTACTCATTATTCTTTTCCCCCTATTATAGTTTATAAAGCTATTTTACCATAAATGCACATGGGTTTTGTACCAAATATTATACAAAATATCTGGTATATTCATTACATTTTTTATTAATTTTTTACAAATGTCTTATATATGTCTCTAAGAATCAAATGGTTATTGACTTAATCGTAAATATGCGATATAATTAAATCGTAAATTTGCGATATGAGGTGATTTAATGGATATAGTCAAGATATGTAATGCTTTGGGCAACGAAACCAGATATCAGATAGTCAAGGCGCTTAGGGATAAATCTATAGAAACCTGTTGCAACAGAATTGAATATTATGAAAACGGCATAAGTGTCGGTGATGTTGTGAATATAACAGGTCTCGCACAATCAACAGTTTCACAGCATCTGATTGTTCTTGAGAATGCCGGGATTATTACTCGGGAAAAAAGAGGTCAGTGGTCTGTGTTTCTATTGAACAAAGAGCTTATTGCCGAGTTCATTAAGGGTATTTATCACGAACTGAAATAATTTTTTTAGATAATCTTATCGTATTATTACGATGATATAGGGAGGATAATAAATGTTCACATTCATACTTAACACAATGACTTATGTTTTTGAGACACTGATTCACAATGCACCATCTCTGCTTCTTGGAATAATGGTGGCAGCTATAATTAAGGTCTATATTGATCCTGAGAAATTCAGACGTGCTTTAACGAGTAAAGCACATGTATCAATCCCAGGCAGTGTCGTGTTTGGTGCTTTTACCCCATTTTGCGCATGCGGCAGTATGGCAGTTATAGTATCAATGCTTACAACAGCATTACCCTGGGGGCCCATAATGGCATTTCTGACTTCCTCACCTCTTATGAGTCCAGATGAATTCATAATGATTTCCGGGATAGTAAGCCTCGAATTTGCTGTAGCTCTCACAATAGCATCTGTAATAATCGGTTTAGGTGCCGGATACATAACTTATTTTATCGAGAAGAAAACAAATTTGCTAAGGGATCAAGCCCGTTTTGCTCAAGCTTCTGCTTCGTCCTGTGGCTGTAAATCTGAGACTGTTCAAAGCAGCTGTTGTGAAAAGGTTTATCCGATAAACTGTTGTTCTTCAAAAGCAGAGCCTGCTATGGCAGTAATGTCAACAATTAACGGCTTCGCAAGTGAAGTTGCATCTTGTTGTACAGCTACAACGATTAATACACAGTTTAGAAGATTGACAGAAAAATATAAGCTAAAAGAACTTTTCAAGGTGTTCTATGAGGTCGGAATAAAACAGGTACTTGTATTCTTCTCACTGTTTGCAGCCATTGGGTATATGATTAATCAATTTGTGCCTGCGGAGCTTATTACCAGATTCCTTGGCTCAGGGAACATACTTGCAGTACCAATATTGAGCTTGGTAGGTCTGCCGCTATATGTGACCGGCTCATCCTCAATACCGATAATCAGTACTCTTATGTCTAGCGGAGCAAGCAGCGGAGCATTGCTTGCCTTTATGATAACCGGTCCCGGCACAAGCGCAGGTGTAATTGCAGGTATAGCAACAATAATGAAAAGAAAGGCCATAGCACTATATATAACCTTCATGTTGGTATTTGCTATAGTTTTGGGTTATCTCTATGATTTCTTGATAATGCTTGGAATATGATGAATTATAAGCGGGGGGAGAGAAAATGCATAAGGAAAATGAAGAACTTATATGTTGAAAAAGTATATCGTTACTCTTACTGACCAGAAATGAAAGGTCGGCTGGCAGGATCAGAAGGTGCTGTCATAGCTGCCCTTTATATATCTGAACAGCTTAAGGAATGGAATATTGAGCCTTATGACATGGGGAATTATTACCAAACCTTATTAGTACCAGCTACAAGGCTGACTGATTCAAGATCCGCCTGTAACCATATCAGCTGCTATTAATTTTGATGTGCTGGGACTTGACCTGATTTAAAAGAAGTAAGAATACGTTATGGTTTTCATGAAAGCCGGATATCTTCCATAGCTCTTGAATTCCTTACTACCCACTGCATTACAGGAAAAATCCTAAAGGGAAACGATGATTCAACTGTCTTCTCAAGTAGCGGCATACCAACAATAGGAATAGGTGAATACAATTGATATAGAAGCTTCAGTCCATTATGAGGCTTTGCATAAAATGGTTATTATTGCTGTGGATATTATTAATGGCCTCTCCAACGGTGCTTAAATGCTCTTAGCAAAAAGGTAATTAACCTTTTTGCTATAAATAATAATACAAAGGAGGAAGTACAATGTTCAATTTTATCAAGAAAAAAGAAGGAATAGATGAGAGTACAGGGGAAAAAAGCTACTGCTGCAATGAAACCCCTGTAACAGATAACTGCTGCACAGAAAGCTCTTGTGAATGCAGCAAATGTGACTGTGGTTCAGAAGCGCAGTAAAAGGAAATAATAAGCAATTCCTGCTGCAAATAGGGAAGCCAAAAGCCGCTGTAAGAAATTACTTTACAGCGGCTTTTATATTTACCATTTATTTATATGTACTATATCACTTAGTTCCTTGTTAATCTGCTTTACTGAGGGCTCCTTTGCCGGATATCCAAAGGGTATGAAGGTAGCTATTTCGATATCCTCAGGAATGCCCAGAATATTTTTTACTCCATCGGTCCTGAATGGAACCATTGTCACTCCGTACAAGCCTTCTGCAGCCATAGCCAACAGAATGTTTTCCACTACAAGCCATGCTGAAGCAAAATCATTAAGGTCAAAAAGAGTATTACATTCAGCAAGCTTTTTCTTCATTTTAAAACAAACCAGCAGTACCTCAGGGGCAGTCAAAAGCATTTTCTCCTGAAGAGGAACAGAATAGGAGTACACAGCCTTTTGATGCTCATTTCTCAGTTTCTTCAGTGTTTCATCAAGAAACTTCTTATCAGGAGTTCGACTGAAAGCACCGCTTTTCTCAAGTATTTCTCTTCTTATGTCTTTAGTTTTAAGAAATATGTAATGCCAGTCCCTCATGTGGTCATAGGTTGGTGCCTTTAATCCGCATTCAAGAATTTTTGTAAGCTTCTCCTTTTCTATGTCTTTTTCTACAAAGCTTCTTACTGTACGTCTTCTTGCTGTTACCTCATAAAAACCTGCATTCAACATAATACCATACCCTTTCTATATAAATTAATCCAGAAACCCTGATTGCTTCAGAAAGTCTGTCATTTCCTGTCTTTTTTGACTTCTCAGCTGCGAATCCGGCTTGCACCATATGCGGTAAAACCAATCCATATACCTATCGTATATTTGCTCCTTATTTCTTTTGAAAAATACAACACCCATATTCTTTCCTTCATCATCATGCAAGTCAACCAGCTTTTGCAGCTCTGCCTTACTTAGACGCTGATACCTTTTGTAGTGAACAATCCCTATACCGTCAAGCCTTCCTCTTACAGTCACCTCATTTGTTTTTGCATATCCCAGAACAAGTGCTATCAAAGGGAAGCAGTACTTCTGAGGCAGTTCTAATTTGCTGCAAAGTCTGCTTAAGTCATTTCTGTGTATACTGTTGGTAAACATATAGTCTATGCCCAAGGATTGAGCGGCTATGGCTGCAGTTTGAGCAGCCATGGCAGTGTCAGTGCATGCCGTAACAAAGTCTACAACTCCGCCGCAATCATACTGATGCCCCAGATACTCTGCCGTATCACATAACCTCGTAAAATCCACACAGAATATCAATGCTTTACTTCCTTCATATTGCAGATACTCTTTCATGTCCTGCCTGTCTTCAATTACTATGATGGAGTAACTCTGCCTTGCAGATGCATTAGCCGCCCTTACAGAAGCCTTGATAATAGTTTGCAGCTCATCATCTGATATTTTCACTCTGCTGAAATTACCATGAGTGGTATGCAGTTTGTGTATGGTTTTCAACGTGTCATTCATATAAATCCTCCTTTTGATTAGAATTCTAATTATATGTATAAAAATTTTTAATAAATATCAGCCATATACTTTTTTATCTTGGTAAGCAGCTTGTCCAGTTCTTCCTTTTCATGGGTGGTTAAACATTCTAAGGGATCCATTGTATGATACCCTGAAGTTCTAATATCCTTTTCTACTGCTTCCAACTTTAAAGTGCCTTCTGCAGTAATGTTGACTCTTGTCTGCTTAGCATTTTCAGGGTCTTTCTCCCTTTTTATCCAGCCTTCCCGCTCCATATTCTTAATTACTACCGTAGCAGTGGGGCGATCACAAAAAAGCATTTCTGCTATTTGCGAAGGATATAGAAAATCCTGCTTCGACAGCTGTTTCAGAACATAATGCTGATTTAAGGTAATTTTATGAGGGAGCATATCCTTCTGCAGCTGCCTTCTCCAGGTTAAAAAAACTATTCCCAGCTTAGACATTACAGGCAGTTTGCTCATACACATCTCCCCTTTTGCCCAATTAGTTAGAATTCTAATTATATAATATTACATCCGGCTATTATTGTAAATAGGGTCAGTCCTGAGTTTTTGAGTTTTTGTAAGATGAATTATTCAAAAACTCAGGACTGACCCAAAGGTTTTCGCAGGATTTTGGTATTTAATGAAGAATATTACAGCATAATCCATATACTTCATCTGACTGAGAAGCATTACTAAAAGGAGGATTTACTGTGAAGCATATAGATATACTATTACATGTTCTGACTTTGATTTCAGGGGTTACTACTGCTCTGTTGGGCTATTTATTATATTTGAAATACAGGGTAAAGGAGATAAGGCATTATACTGTTTTCATTCTTTCCACTACCTTCACCGTTGCATTTACCACCGTATACAACTATTTATCTTCTAATGCAAGTATAGATAATTACACAATTTGGCATGCTGTGGCACTTCTGGTTTTTGAAGTTTTAATTTTACTAATAAACTACAGCTTTACTCATTTTTCACTGGGAATTATCAATAAACCCTTTAAGCTTCCCAGCAAAATATTCTTCGGACTGCCATGCTCTTTTGTGTTGCTTACCCTAATATCATTGGTTTATGCAGGTTGTGGAGGGCAAAGCTTAATACTCCCTCAAATATACTTTGGCTTCTTTTATGCAAACTTATTTTTCCTTTTTCTTACCTTTATACTGTACAGCATTCAAATAGGTTTAAATCTGAAATTCATCGAGAACCTTGACCTAAAGAGAGCCTTAAAGCTGCTGGCACTGCTTTTTTTGACCTTCATACCTCTTCAGGCTGTGATGAACATATTCAGTAAGCAGATTGTATTGGTAATGCTCACACGTAATTTATTCTATATCACAATAGATGTAATCAGTATCGTTTTTGCTGCCAAGTATTTTTTTATAGAAGCTCCATCTATCATTGAGCAAATAGCCATAACCGACAGCTTTATAAGCAAGTACTCAATCACCAGCAGGGAAAAGGAAATAATGGAGCTTTTGTTAAGCGGATTTTCCATAAAAGAGATAGCCGGCAAGCTTGACAGATCCTTCAAGACCGTTAACAATCATATTTATAATATTTATAAGAAAACAAATGTGACAAGTAAAATGGAGTTGTTGTATTTAGTAAAGGAAACCAGCCTTTAGGATAAAATACCTATGGCATTTTATATATAAAATAATGTAGAATTGTCACAGAAAAAGCATAAAAGAATGATACCGTTATTTAATTATTAGGGGGAGAAGTATGCGTACAGAGATTTATTATTTTTCCGGAACAGGCAACTCACTTGCCATCGCCAAAGACATAGCCGAAAAAACAGGAGGCAGTCTAATCCCAATAGCAGCTATAAAGGAAAAGAAAAGCATAGCTAGCGAGGCTGAAGTAATTGGAATTGTATTCCCGGTATACTATGGGGAACTCCCCGTTATAGTAAAAGAGTTTGCGGAAAAACTGGAAAACCTAAACGGCAAATATGTATTTGCAGTCAGTAACTATGGAGGAGCTGCATCGGTATCAATAAGACAACTTAAGAGAATAATCCGCTCCAATGGCGGCGAGCTTTCAGCTGCCTACGGAATACAAATGCCTCAGAACTCATTTTATAAGCCCAAGGAAAACCAGCCGCTTTTGTTCTCTGAGTGTAAAAAGAAAATAGATTTGATTGTAAGCAATATCAGCAAAAAGACAAGGGGAATATTCTACACCAATGCTTTACTGGAGCTGGTGATAATGCCTGTCCAGCCTGTCTTTATAAGACCTATATGCAGAAAAGCCTTTCTAAAACAAACAAATTTACCTGCTGAATCAAAGCTCGATGACCTTATACGTATGCTGGACAAAAACTTTGTCTCAAATGATAAGTGTAATGGCTGCGGCATATGCTCAAAGGTGTGCCCTGCAGACAACATAAAAATAGAGGATAATAAGCCTGTATGGCTGCACCACTGCGAAACCTGCCTTGCATGCTATAACTGGTGTCCAAACAAGGCTATAGAGGGTGGTATTACAAACGACTATTTTTACCGCCATCCGGACATAAAAATTAATGAAATCATTAAACAGAAGGGAGAAGGTATAGATGTCACAAACTAATGACATATTTGCCGGCAAAGTCTTGGATTCAAGCTTGAGAGGGCTTTTAAAAACAGGCGGTATTGCCGCTATGGCCGCCGGATTATTATTCAGAAGAAATCTAGCAGCTGAAGTCGGGATTTTTAACCACCATTACTCTCCAGAAACCGTAAAGGAATGGTTTGAGCTGCTTCAAAGCAATCGGCTTCTCGGGCTCACAAACCTGAATATCTTTGATTTGGTCAATTATTTACTTGTAGGAGTAATGCTTGTCGCACTTTATGCACTGCTCAGGAGTGTCAATAAGGTCAATATGACAGTAGCTGCTGTCTCGGGCATAGTCGGAATAACTGTTTTTTTTGCTACAAATACAGCTTTCTCAATGCTTACTTTAAGCAACCAATATTCTGCAGCTTCAACAGAAGCCCAGAAGGACTTGCTGCTTGCAGCAGGTCAAGCTATGCTGGCACTTATTACATTCAGCACAGGCAGCTTGATAAGCCTGTTATTGGTTGCTGCAGCATGCCTGCTTATCTCTTTTACCATGCTGAAAAGCGGTATTTTTAGTAAAGCTGCCGCCTATATCGGAGTACTGGCAAGCATACTTGACCTTACTTATTGCATAGCTTTTTCCTTTGTACCAGCTGATTACAGCGGTCTATTGGCAGTCTGCTTCATACCTGCAGCAGGACTTTTCTGGATGATATGGCATATAATGATTGGCTGGAAGCTTTTCAGAATAGGACGGAGTATAGGGAAAGAAAAGATAGTCGCAAATAGTCAAAAGTATATGTAATAAACATGCTTTATAGTCCCCAATCAAAAGGAGGATTTTTATGAAAATAGGTATCATAATACATTCCCACTCGGGAAACACCCAGTATGTTGCAGAAAGACTTCAGGAGAAGCTGGAAACTGCCGGACACAACGTTATTATCGAAAAAATAATTCCTGCTGACAATAATCCTGACACCATAAAATATTCAGATATAGTACTTAAAAACATGCCGGATATAAGTCCTTATGAAATGCTGATATTTGCTGGGCCTGTAAGAGGTGCTTCTGCATCTCCTGTGCTGGCTGCATACTTAACAAAGCTATCGACACTAAAGAATAAGAAGGTTGCATGCTTTGTAACTGAAGCTTTTCCTTTCCCTTGGATGGGAGGAAACCGCGCTGTAAGACAGCTAATTGGGTTTTGTGAGAAAAAAGGCGTTGATGTGAGGTTGACCGGTATAATAAACTGGATGAACTCAAAGCGGGAGAAAATGATTGAGGATCTGATTGAAAGGTTCAGTAAAGCCCTGCAGGAGGAAATATGAATAGGAAGAGGATTGTTTTGATAGCTCTTGCAGCTGTGTTGATAGCTGGTGTCATAATTTGCATAGCAGCATTTAAAAGAATAGAAGCAAATCTTAGTAAGCTGAGTGGGCTTCCCGTGGTAAAGATCGACCTGTCTACGCTATCAGACGGCACTTATACAGGCAGCTACAAAGCCTTCCCAGTGGAGGCAGAGGTTAAAGTAACTATAAGCAATCATAGGATAGTCAGTATCAAGCTGATAAAGCATAATAATGGCCAGGGAGAGGCGGCGGCGGTAATACCTGAAAGGGTAGTAGAAGCACAAACTCTGGAAATAGATCATATATCAGGTGCAACCTACAGCAGTAAGGTCATTTTAAAAGCTATAGAAAATGCTCTGACTAACAGTACTTCTAAGTAACTTCCCTTAAATATGTGAATTAGGAGACTTGCTTTTATAAATGGGGTAAGGCCTGAGTTTTTGAGTTTCTTCCTGAAGGAAACTTAAAACTCAGGCCTCACCCAGATTTGCGTTACTTTCTTATGCTAAACTATTCAATTATACTTATTACAATTGTATAATTATTTATATGAGACTAGAAATTGGGGAGGGTTTGGATTGAAAAAGATTTATGGAGAAGTAGTTTTCATAACAGGAGCGTCTTCCGGTATCGGAAAAGCTATTGCAGAGTATCTTGCTAAGGAAGGATATCGAGTATATGGTACGACCAGAAACCTTGAAAAGCTCACTGAAAAACCTATGGAAGGTATAGAAATGGTTCAGCTTGACGTCTGCAATGATGAATCCATCAAGCAGGCGGTGGATTATGTATATCAAAAGGAAGGCAGGATAGATATCCTTATCAACAATGCAGGCTTTATTTTAGCAGGCTCTATAGAGGATACCACACACGAAGAAGCTTTTATGCAGTTTGATACAAATTTCTTTGGAATGCATAGAGTATGCAGACATGTAATACCGCTCATGAGAGAGAAGAAGAACGGCTTGATCATTAATACCAGCTCAGTAGCGGGCATATTCTCCATAGCGTATCAGTCCATGTACAGCGCAAGTAAATATGCAGTAGAAGCTTTTACGGAAGCTCTCAGAATGGAGCTTGCACCCTTTGGCGTTAAGGTATCTATGGTAGAGCCGGGAGATACCAAGACCAACTTTACAAGCAATCGTGTACGTGCCAAAGCTTCGGCAGATTCTGTTTATAAAGATATTTTCAACAAATCGGTAAGTAAGATGGAAAAGGATGAAATGAATGGTCCGGCTCCTACAGCCGTTGTCAAAGCAGTTGCAAAGATCATAAGCAGCAGCAACCCTCCTGTAAGAATAGTGGCAGGCTTTACATACAAGGTATTGGTTTTTCTGAAACGTATACTTCCATCAAGAGCAGTATTATACATACTCTCAAAAATGTACAGCTAGGCTAATGGGGTCAGTCCTGACCCCATTATTTTTTAACCCATTACATAGTCAGTTTTTCTTGACAATATCTATATCTGTCAACTGCTTTTGAGATTGTCAGCATTGTCAGCATAAGAAATAAAGCAGAAACATACATTACTAATACGTATCCTGGCCATCCAAATAACCCTTCAAGTTTTTCAATTACTGTTCCAGCAGGCGCTTCCACGATATACAGGAAGTTCGTTTTTAGCCTTAGATTTACTAAGTATATGACAGCTAAGGAAACGCCTCCTGCACCTCCAAAGCCGAGAAAGTACTTAACTGTTGCTTTCATTTGCTCTACTACAGTCAGATAAATTGCACCTGTCACTAGCATCATATGACTCATAATAAAAAACATAGCCCTCAGCTTGCCGGGTTCAGCATGCACTGACCCTGGAAACAAAGCTACTGCAAACCCCATTGGAATTCCAATAAGAAATACAAAATTAAATAGAATTTCACTTGGTTTGATAAGGCATATAACAAGCAAAATCAAGTCTATATGACATATATGCAGTGAAAACAAATCAAACCAATCAAATCTATTGTAATATATATCCATTATATATCTTGCGGACCTTATTGCTACTATAGTAATTGCAAGGAGAATCCTTACTAGCCTTGAACTGCTTTCAGATTTAGACTTAAGCCCCCAGAAAATATATGCCAAGCCCAGTATGCAAGGAATCAAAATGCTTACTATATGCTCCAAACCATATTGCTTAAAATTCTGTATCATACAATCACCTCAAAGGGATTCTTGAAAGAGAAGAAGGTATTTGTCCCTTAATGACAATGCTTTCATTTGCAGCTTTTATTGCTTCGTATTTTGTATTTGATTTTTCAGTAATTCTGGAAATATAATTGTTTATGGTCTCCTTAACGAAGCTTGTTGAGTCACTTGAACTAAGTAAGCTTTGAGGTATAGGTATCCCCATCACGCTTGCATTATATAGACAAAGTTCATTCAGACTATTATTTTCTATTTCTCCACTGAATCTACAATATATGTTAATGTTTTCAGGCAGCAATCCCAGCATCGGCATTACTCTTCTTACATCCTCTCTGTCGTATTCTCCGCCAAGAACTTTATCAAGAACATAAGATGTGTTTATAGTTGCTGAGGTCTCAATAGTATCATCTTTATTCACACGAACCTGTACGTTTTTCAATGCATAATATTTGGGACGATTAATGTTGAAAAAAGAGGTAAGTTCTTCACTGGTAAGACTTACTTCAATCTCGTGTAAATCACCATATACATATTTGTAATCTTCAGCATCACCTGCTTCAGGAGAATTATCCTTTGAAAAATCAAGCTTAGATAAAGCTGCCTCATAAGCTTCTTTTGAAGCTTTGATACTTAGGTCAATAGGTTTTGATACGCCCGGTACAATAAAGTATATGGTAGTTATGACTACAGCCACAACAATAAAAAACACAAGAAGTCTCTTTAAAAATCTTGATTTTCTTTTACTTTTTCCGGCTATGACAGGTTGACCACCCTGCGGTGCTAGGCTATGGCTATTTTCTCTTTTGAAGCCACATTCCGGGCAGAAATCTGAATTATCCTCCATTCTATGACCACAATTATGACAAAACATTTTATCGCCTCCATTTAACATCTCTACTAGTCAAATTTATTTAAGTAACGGGCACTTGCATCTGAAGCAGTATTCTTCATTTATCTCATTTATTGAAGAGCAAGCAGTACAGAAAAGAAACTCATCTTTTGACTTATCGTATTTTTCATATAAGCCTAACCCCTTATGGTGTCGCACTTTGTCCCCAATATTATAATAGTTGTATACCGTCATATCGTCTTCAGTTCTGTGACTGTAAATTTTACCGTTGTCTCTTCTTACAAAATATTCATAAACGGTATAGTCAATATACATATCATTATCTTTGTCCCATTTCCTCCTGTTGTATATTTTTTTGTCGATAACAACACCATCCCAGGTAGAGTCCGAGGCTTTTAACACTGTTTGAACCGCAGCAATGAAAATAAACATACCCCCAATACCTATCCCATAAAAAAGTGATAAAGGCCATTCCAATTCACCGCTTTTCTCTCCATAAAGCGGAAACGCAATAACTGCAATAAGAGCTAATATTACAGCAAAAACAAATGACCATCTTTTGGAGTTCTTTATATACCTATAAAAGGCAGGGTCATTTATTTTCGGTGAATAACCTATAAGCTTCGACTTTTCTGTTTCTATGGTGCTGCTAACATTTTTTCCCTTAACCTCTGCTCCGCAAACAGTACAATATCTGCCTCCTTCTATTAATTGCGATCCACAGCTCGAGCAATACATCATATCCCCCCTTTTTATTTATTTTCATATACCATATATCCAATATAATTACATGGCTTTACCATAAGCTTAAAATAGTAACTCTTAAAATAATCTTACTATGATATACTACGCATTCAATAACTTTAGCTACTTTGTCAATGACACTTTTTGTCATTAACCTGTGACTGAATTCTTTTTAACGAGTCTAAGTGGTGTTATAATTAAAAAAAGGGGGGGTTTTCTTGAATTTCAAAGATAAGTTGAGCCTTTTAATGAACATACAAAATACCTCAAATAGCCGTCTTGCAAAGGCATTGTCTGTAGATCCATCGCTAATAAGCAGATGGAAAGCAGGGACCAGAACACCTTCAGACAAAAGTACTCATTTCCGTGCATTAGCAAAGTATTTCTCAGACCAAGCAAAGCAGGATTATCAAGTACATGCCCTTTATCAAGCTATTGGCTTGCCTTATGAAAAAAGGCAATGCAGCAGCACAAGTTTATACAAGTACCTGTGTGCTTGGCTTGAGAACCCTGAAACTCAAACCTCAGGCTTTATTCATGAGTTAATCAAAAAGCTTGAAGCAAGCGAAAATCAGTATCAACCTAAACCAGTTGTATGCATAAAAGACTCAATAACTAATGGAGAAACTACCAATGTAGAGCTTTATTATGGAAAAAAAGGTAAGAGAAATGGGGTACTACGTTTTTTAACAGCTGTTATCACACAAAGTAAGCCATGTACAATGCTGTTATACAGCGATGAGAGCATGGAGTGGTTAACGGAGGACAAAGAGTTTTACACAAAGTGGGGAATGCTGTTGTTGGAGGCAATTTCCAAAGGTAATAGAATTAGAATCATACATAATGTACAACGTGATCTGACAGAGATGCATGAAGCCATTGAGCGTTGGCTGCCGCTTTATTTGACTGGAGCTATAGAGCCTTATTATTATCCTAAGCTTAATGATGGCACTTTCAGAAGAACAATGTTCATTGCTCCGGAAATTGCAGCATTGACATCATCTTCACTTTTCACCTGTTCAGAGGACGCAGTACATGCCTACGTCTCAGACAGTAAAATGCTTCAAAATCTGACAAATGAGTTCAATGAGTATCTCAGTATATGTAAGCCTCTTATGCAAATATACGGAAAGAATCAAACACAAATGCTTTCTGAAGAGATTTTGGAGTTTTATATTCAGCCCGGCAATCATATTTCCATATCGGATATGCCATCTCTTGTTACCATGCCTATAGAGCTATATAGTCGATTGCTAGACAATAATGGCTTCAGTGGTGAAGATAGGCAGATGCTTTTAAAGTTACAGAAAAAAAGAATAAATGCTTTTTTAGCAAACCTAAGTAAATATAATCATACTGAGATAATTACGCTTCCTGCACAGTTTAATGATTCATCCTGTTTATCAATAACTTCTCTCGACCCTACTATGATGTGCAAACTTCAATATACTTCTGATAACTTTTCAGATCATTTGCTAAATATTATAAACCTTATGGATGAATATAATAATTTCAGTGTGGTAATCATGCCAAGAGATACCTATAGCAAACTTCAGATAACAGTGAAGGAAGGCGTTGGAGTAGTTGTACTCAAAAATGATGATCCACTAAATGCGTTTACCTTTAGTCACCGTAACATGACTTTTGCTTTCAGCAACTATCTGGAAGATTTGCTTAATACAATTTCAAAAAAGAACCGAACAAAAAAGTATGTTTTGGAATTACTTAAGGAAATGGCGCATAACTATAGATAATAAGGGGTCAGGCCCGACCCCTTATTTTATTTCTTCTCTGACTCAAAGTATTTCACTATACCGCAAAATATGCTCCATGCTATTTTTTCCTGATAGTGATCTTCTCTGAGGAGTAGCTCCTCTTCATAGTTGGATAAAAAACCGCATTCGATAAGTACACCGGGCATAACGTTATCACGCAGTAAAAACACTGTATCTATAGGCTTTGCCACTCTGTCATTACCTCTGTTCAGTGTTTTTATCAGCTCTTTTTGCACCAGTTCGGCCAGTTTTTTACCTTTTATATCATTCCTATTGTAAAAAGTCTGCGCTCCATAGTATTGTGGTTGTGGGAAATAGTTCAAATGTATGCTTACAAGTATGTTTGCACCGCTTTCATTTATCAGTTTGTGTCTGTTGAGCAGGTCTTCCCGCTTTCTATTGTGGTCTCTTCCCTCCGTATATAAGCCATAATCATCCTCTCTTATCATCAAGGCAAGTCCTCCGGCCTGTTCAATAAGCCTTCTGAGCTTCAAAGCTATTTCCAGATTTATCTGCTCTTCTACAGTGCCAAGTGAGCCTGATGCTCCCGGATCTCTTCCACCATGTCCTGCATCAATTATTACAACCATATTTTTTATCGGCAGAGAAAAAACGCTTATTGCTTCTTTTGATCCAACATATACACATATCACAATCATAAAAATCAGTAACAATCTGTAAAGCATCTTCGAGCTTCTGTGCCTGTCTATCACTATCAACCGCACTCCTGCCACCACCAATTCTGTTTTTATTTGCTATAAATACTTTAAGATGTAATACCGCTACTTTATAATGTTATTTGCATAAAAGAACTATTATGCATATATTCAATTTGAAGTTTGGGTTTTGATGTCTATTTTAGTTTTGTATGTTATAATAGTTTTGGGGATAACGAAGTATTTTTATGGGAGGTATTCAGATTTGATCGATAGCAGACATTCTAAAATGGCCAAGGTACTAGTTGAATATTCACTGTCAATTAAAAAGGGAGACTATTTTATAATCAGCGGCAATGATATCAGCATACCGCTTATAAGAGAGGTATACAAGGAAGCTCTACTAAAGGGTGCCTTACCCGAGGTGCTTGTTATGGATGAACAGCTTCTGGAGCTGAAGTTAAAGTATGGAAATGAGGAGCAGCTTGGTTTCACTTCACCTGTTTATTCACACATTATGGAGAATTGTGATGCTTTCTTACGTATAGGCGGCTCTTATCATACTAAAAGCTTACAGAACTACGATTCATCTAAAATCAGCCTAATGGAGGTTGCAAATAAAAAAGCCAGCAAAATAATGCAGCAAAGAGCTTTTGAGGGTAAGATGCGATGGTGTATAACACAGTATCCTACCCATGCAGGTGCAATGGAAGCTGATATGTCACTTGCAGAGTTCGAGGAATTTGTTTATTCTGCATGCTTTGTTGATAAGGATGATCCTATTCAGGAGTGGTTAAATCTTAAGGAAGAACAACAGAAAATAATAGACTATATAAGTAAAAAGAACCATATTAGAGTAGTGGCTGATGGAACTGACCTGACCCTCAGAGTTGGAGGGCGTACTTGGGTAAACAGCTGTGGCACTACCAACTTTCCAAGCGGAGAAGTATATACCGGACCCATTGAAGATTCTCTTAACGGACATATTAGATATACCTTCCCGGCAATAAAATCAGGCAAGGTTGTTGAAGATGTTCAACTTACCTTTGAAAACGGCAAGGTTGTAAAGGCGTCTGCAAAGTCTGGTGAAGATCTGCTTCACACAATGATAAACCTTGATGCCGGCTCCTGCTATGCAGGTGAATTTGCAATAGGTACTAACTACGGAGTGCAAAAATTCACAAAAAATATACTGTTCGATGAAAAAATCGGTGGTACAATACATATTGCTTTAGGTTCAGCTTATCCTGCAACCGGTTCAAAGAATCAATCCTCCCTGCATTGGGATATGATATGTGATATGAGAAACGGCGGAGAGATATATGCCGACGGCGAGCTTTTCTATAGAGACGGCAAAGCATTGATTTAAGGAGGGGATATGATGAAAGACTCTAGAATCAACAAAATGGCAAAAGTCCTAGTTAATTACAGCATGGGAATAAAGAAGGGTGATCTCTTTGGTATAAACGGCTATACCATCTCTGAGCCTCTTATGCTGGAGGTCTATAAGGAAGCACTGCTGGCCGGTGCTAATCCCATTCTGATGCCTTTAATAGATGAAGGGATGGAGCTTCTGGTAAAGTACGGAAATGATAATCAAATTGCTTTTCCTAATCCCTTTGAGGAAATGTTCGTAGAAAAGGGAGATGCTTGGCTGACTGTTTGGGGTCAAAAGAACACCAAGAATATGTCCAACGTAGATCCTAATAAGCTTCAATTGCGAGCCAAAGGCGGAGCTCATATTACGAAGAGATACATGGAACGCATGAGCACCGGTGAACTGAGATGGTGCGGCACTCAGTTTCCTACATATTCAGCTGCAATGGATGCAGATATGTCTTTAATGGAGTACGAGGAGTTTGTATTTGATGCCTGTTTATTGAATTATGATGATCCCGTAGCTGAATGGATAAAGGTACACCAGCTCCAGGAAAAATATGTGGATTACCTAAATAATAAATCAGAATTTGAAGTGAAGTCCAAGGACACCCATATTGTTTTTAGTACTAAAGGACGCAAATGGGTAAACTGTGACGGCAAGGTCAACTTCCCTGATGGAGAAATATATACCTCACCGGTGGAGAGCTCCATTAACGGTAAAGTACGCTTCTCCTTCCCGGCTATATATATGGGAAAAGAGGTTGAGGATGTTGAGCTTACCTTTGAAAACGGTAAAGTGGTTAAAGCAACAGCAAAGAAAGGCGAGGAGTTCCTTAACTCAATACTTGATACAGATGAAGGAGCGAGATTTGTAGGAGAATTTGCCATCGGTACTAACAATAATATCAAAAAATTCACAAAGAATATTCTCTTTGATGAAAAGCTGGGAGGTACCATCCACATTGCAGTAGGTGGAGGCTTCTCAAAAATCGGCGGTAAAAATGTATCCGCTATACACTGGGATCTTATATGCGATATGAAGGATGGCGGAGAAATATATGCAGATGGTGAGCTTTTCTATAAGGAAGGAAGGTTTCTTATATAGATTTCCAATTAGCTGTTAAAAGGCTGTCAGTTAACTATGACAGCCTTTTAAATATTGTAAAGCTACTCTATTTTCTTAATCTCTTCCATCATTTTCCTGAGCTTTTTCCCCTCTTTTACAGCTTCCTTCTGTGCGGCTGCATTTTCCTTTATATGTATGTTGTCAACATTGGATACTATCAGCTTGCCTGTTATTCTTGCATTGATACATTTATGGAAAATATCCAGTGTCTTTAGAGTGCAGTCGAAGTAGTCCTCCTGCTGCTGAGGACCTGCAGTGCAGACAACATATCCAAGCCTAGGCCTTCTTTTTATTATACTGCTGTCATTCAGAATATATTTACTTGCCCACACTGCCTGACATCTGTCTATGAGCTTTTTTAGGTGAGAAGTCACGTTATGAAAATACACAGGTGTAGCAGTAATAACTATATCTGCCTTATCAAGTATCTTATATATCTCTTGCATTTCATCCTTTATTATGCAATTTCCCTCCTTAAAGCAGCGGCTGCAAGAATTGCAGTGCTGAATATCCGGAGAAGAGGCGTATATCTTTACTACTGCTGCTTTGTCAGCTCCTATTCCCTCAAGTACCTTGTCAAGCAGCATATCACTATTCTGATTTCTTCTTGGACTTCCATATATGGCTGCTATCCTAATCATAAAATCTTCCTTATCCTTTCTCCCTTAAGGCTTTTAATAATATCTGCAATATACTGTCCATGGATGACCAAATCATCTGCTATTTCATATAAAGGCACCATTACAAAAGCTCTCTCAGTCATTCTTGGATGAGGTATTGTCAGTTTCACTTCATCAATATGTAAATCATCATAGAGCAGTATGTCAACATCAATTATTCTGGGACCCCATCTTATTAATCTTTCTCTCTTGAGCTCAGCTTCAATATTGCTGCATACATCCAGAAGCTCATAAGGCTTAAGAGATGTTTTTATTTCTACAACAATATTGTAAAACCAGTCCTGTTCCTTATAACCCACAGGCTCTGTCTCATACATGTATGATTTTTTAATAATCTCTATAGCTTCATTTGCTTCTATCATCTTGAGAGCATATACTATATTTGCTTCCCTGTCACCTATGTTGCTCCCTATTCCCAGATAAGCCCTACTCATTTCTTTTTCTCCTGATTTCAACACCAAAATATTCAAATATTCCTGATATAGGGGCATTGGGCTTTTTTATATTAACAATAACCTCAAGCACATTTTCATAGCCTTCAATAATACTTTGAGCTATGTTCTCTGCTAGAGCTTCCAGCAGTTTGAAGCATTTCTTCTCTACTATAGCCTTAACCATAGCGTATACTTCTGCATAATTTACTGTATCAGTAACGCTATCAGTATTCCCTGCTTTTTTAAGATCGGTAAGCAGCTCAACACTTACAATAAATCTCTGTCCCAATTTATTTTCTTCCGTGAGAACTCCGTGATAGCCGAAAAAGACCATGTCTTTCATTGTTATTTTATCCATTAGTATCTCCTCACTATTGCATCAGTAACCTTTACAGCTCTATAGTTTTCCATGATATCATGAACACGTATAATATCAACACCTTGGATTATACCCATTACTGTGGTTGCCAATGTACCCTCTACCCTCTCCTTGGGAACAAGATTCAACAGCTTACCCAACATTGACTTTCTGGAGGTCCCCAGTAGTATGGGATAACCAAGATCATTCAGTTCACCCAGCCTGGACATTACCTCAATATTCTGCTCAGGTGTCTTTCCGAAGCCTATGCCAGGATCTATTATTATTTTTTCAGATTCTATTCCTGCCTTTAAACCTATTTCTATAGAGCGCTGAAGGAAGGAGCAGATTTCAGCCATTATATCGTTTTTATATTCAGTACCATTCTGATTGTGCATTATTACTACGGGTACCTTATACTTTGCAATTACCGAAGCCATATCCCGGTCCCTCTGCAGGCCCCATACATCATTAATCATTGCGGCACCTGCCAATATAGCCTTTTCAGCTACAGCAGCCTTGTAAGTATCTACTGATATGGGTATATCAATTTCTATGCTCAGCCTTTCCAGTACCGGTATAACTCTCTTAAGCTCTTCCTCTGCAGAAACCTCCTGATGACCCGGTCTTGTAGACTCCCCACCGATATCAATAATGTCTGCACCCTCTGCAGCCATCAGCTTTGCATGCTTTACTGCACTGTCTATACTGAAGAAGTCACCTCCATCCGAGAAGGAATCAGGAGTAACATTGAGTATTCCCATAATATGTGTTCTTGTACCCAATTCAAGCTTTTGCTTTCCAAAATCAATATATCTTTTACGATGTATATTGCACTTTATACCACGCATTCCTAACCCTCCAAGTAAAATTCTTTTCACCCCAAGCTGCTGCTTTTAATGGTTGAAGGCGCCAATGTCAGGAGACTTTATTTATCTTGAGTTAATCAGAGACATTACTTCAGCTCTTGCAGCAGCGTTTTTGTTAAACACACCTCTTACAGCTGAAGTCACAGTCTTTGAGCCGGGCTTTTTTACCCCTCGCATTGTCATACACATATGTTCAGCTTCTACAACAACTACTACACCATAAGGACTAAGTGCCTCCATAAGACTATCTGCTATAGTAGCAGTAATCCTTTCCTGAAGCTGCGGCTTTTTAGCCACTGCTTCCACAGTCCTGGCAAGCTTGCTGAGTCCTGTAAGCCTTCCTCCCTTTGGAAGATATGCCACATGTGCTTTCCCAAAGAAGGGTACAAGATGATGCTCACAGGTAGAATAAAAGGGTATATCCTTTACCAATACCAGCTCTTCGTGCTGCTCCTCTTGAAAATAGACCTTAAGATGGCTCTTTGGATCATCTGTAATTCCTGAAAAAATTTCTTCATACATGCGCGCTATTCTGGCAGGGGTCTCTCTCAAGCCTTCTCTGTCAGGATCCTCACCTATAGCCTCCAATATATCTCTAATTGCTTTTTCAATTTTTTCCTTATCCATATTTATACCTCTTTCAACAATATATTAACCTCTAACTACTGGCCACTAACCGATAACCTAACAACTATTTTCTGACTACTGACAGCTAACAGATGCGAGTAGTGCTTCTGTAAAGCACACGAGTTGCCAGTGATCAGCAAGCCTTTGCTATCCTTTTGACACCCGTATCCACTTCTAATGTCCCCTGACACCTGTTCTCTGTTCCCAGTTACTAGTGACCAGTGACTCAATCATCTTCCTATACTCATTATCCAGCATACTCGTTATCCCATCGCTTTTAAGCTCATAAACATTTCCGTCAATTTGCTTTACCGGCATTATCCCCATTAATGAGTTTGTTATGAATACTTCATCTGCTTTAAAAAGCTTTTCAGGGCTATAAAATCCTTCATCTATACATATGTTTAAAGAACTTGAAAGCTCCAAAACCTGCTTTCTGGTTATACCCGGCAGGACTCCGCATTCTACAGAAGGTGTATACAGATTGTTTCCCTTTAACCAGAATATATTGGATATAGAGCCCTCCGATACAAATCCGCTGCTGTTTAGCAATAGCGCTTCATCATAACCTGCTTCATCTGCTGTCCTCTTTGCTAATATATTATCCAAATAGTTTATGGACTTCACTCTGCTTAAGGGTGAATATTCATTCCTTCTTATATCTGAAAGGCACAGCTTAAAGCCCTTTTCATAGCTGACTTGAGGATAAACCTTGCTTCTTGTCTTCATTGTAACTGCACAATTTGTACTCTCTTTCAAGCAATCAAGCCTTAAGCTGCCGTTTTTTATCCCATTTAGCTTCATTAGCTTATAAGCATTTTCCAGCAGCAATGAATTTTCAAGTAAATAATCCATATGCAGTAATACACATGAGGCCCTCAATCGTTCAATATGCTCGTTCCAAAAAAGTAATCTGCCATCCAGTACTCTGATAGTCTCAAACACTCCATAGCCATAAGCTAAAGCCGGACTATCAGCATCGATATTAAACTGTTGTGATTCTATTATTTCATTGTTATAGATTATATACAACTTAATATCTCATCTCCTCGCATCCCGAAACTCGTAACTCGCTACCACACTCAACTCCTCCAACGCACATCTAGCTGCCGGTGGCTGGAGGCCTGCGGCCATAATCTATAGCGCCAGCGCGTTCATCATCGCCTTGGCCTTTTGCAGTGATTCCTTGTATTCCTCTTCAGGGTCCGAATCCCATACAATACCGCCTCCTGCTTGAAAATATGCGGCACCGTCCTTTAACAATATTGTTCTTATTACAATATTAAGGTCAATATTTCTATTAAAGCCCATATAACCAATACTTCCTGTATATATATTTCTTTGTGCGGGCTCCAGCTCATCTATTATTTCCATAGCTCTTATTTTAGGAGCTCCAGTTATTGATCCACCCGGAAAAGCTGCCTTTATGGCATCAAACTCTGTGTATTCATCTCTGATTTTACCCGTTATTGTTGCAACAAGATGGTATACAGTAGCATATTCCTCAAGATGGAAAAGCTCCTCCACCTTCACAGAGCCGGGCTCGGACACTCTTCCAAGATCGTTTCTCTCAAGATCTACTATCATAAGAAGCTCTGACTTATCCTTCTCACTTGATAAAAGCTCCTCCCTGTATGCCAAATCCTCTTCCATGGTCTTACCCCTTGGTCTGGTACCTTTTATAGGTCTTGTCTCCATAAATCTGCTGCTTATTTTTAAAAACCTCTCAGGCGAGCTGCATAGTATATGTGCTTCTCCTATATCCATAAATGCTGCAAATGGCGCAGGGTTAATAGTACGAAGTATTTCATACAGCTCAAATGGAGATTTTGTGGTATTACATCTGAACCTTTGGGTCAGATTCGCCTGATAAATGTCTCCGGAGAGTATATACTCCCTGATATTTTCAACAGCTTTTATATAGTTTTCCTTTGTGAAATTGCTCTCATATTGAACTTCTCTATATTTATCATTCAAAGGCTTTGAAATTATCTTATTCTCATTACACTTTATTCTTTTTATCAGTCTTTTTACATTATCCTTTTCACAGCCTGTAAAGCCGTTGGAAGCTGCAAAGCATTCATTCGTCTTATGGTCAACTGCTATAATAGTGTCATAAAATCCGAAAAAACTATCCGGTATACATACATCATCAACTGCTTTTCTTGGCAGCTTCTCAATAAAGTGACACAAATCGTAGCCAAAATATCCCACTGCACCTCCAGTAAACGGTAAGTCATCCGAAACAGCCGCAGTATATTTATCAAAAAGGAGCTGCAGCTCTTCAAAGGGATTTCCTTTTATACTTTTATGATAACTGCCTTGCAGTATTTCTATATCTTCATTTTTACTTTTAAAAATCAAAAAAGGCTCAGAGCCTATGAATGAATACCTTCCAAGCTTATTGCAATCCATACCGCTATCAAGAAAAAAACAATGGGAATCATCCTTCAAAATAGAAAATAGCTCAAATGCATTTAGTTTGGTATTGAATTGTTCTTTATACAAACTGTTCCTCTCCCTGTATATCCTTTTTTATTTTCTTGTTCTGTCTATAAAGCTTTTTAGCATCTTAAGCCCTTCTTCCGTTAAAATTGCCTCAGGGTGAAACTGTACACCTTCTATGGCATAATCCTTATGCATAATTCCCATGATTTCACCTTCTGCAGTTTCTGCGGTAATACTAAAGCATTCCGGTAAAGTATCTTTGTCAAGTACTAAAGAATGATAGCGTGTAACACTTAAAGGATTCTTCAAATCAGTAAACACCCCTGCATTGTTATGCGTTACAGGATGCACCTTGCCGTGTACAGGTTGCTGCCCCCTGGTGACTTTAGCGCCAAAGGCCTGTCCTATTACCTGATGTCCAAGACAAATTCCAAGTATCGGGATTACTCCCTTGTACCTTTTTACAACGTCTAAAGATACACCTGCCTCATTAGGAGTGCACGGGCCGGGTGATATAACAATAATCTCAGGCTTCATGCTATCAATATCTTCAAGTCTTATCTTATCATTCCTGACAACTTCTACTTCTTCACCCAGAATCTGAAAATACTGAAGAAGATTATAGGTAAAGGAATCGTAATTATCGATTATTAAAATCATCTTTGGGTTCTCCTTTGTGGTATGGTTACGGGTTTCGAGTTTCGGGTATTTGTTTTACTCTGTAACAGAAAAATCCCGCAACTCGCAACTCGTGCACTCAAAGAGTGCTCCTCGCAACTGTAAAAGAGCTACCGCTCTTTTATATACCCTTTCCTAATCAGCTTATCTATATGCTGGCTTACCTTATCGTGTATGTTTACAGAGTATGACTCTTCAAGCACAAACATCATGGACACTGCTACCTGAGCAACATCAAGAAGCTCATCCGCTATTCTGCTTACAACCTCCTGCTCCTCCATTCTGCACTGCTCACCGTTAAGTCCTCTGAACTTTCCTATCAGCTGAGCCAATTCACCTGCCTCCTCCATTAGCTTAAGTGCAGTTGACTCAATATTGGGCCGCAAATTGTTCAGCCTTGGCAGACTAATGCTTTTATACCTTGTTGCTTCCTCTTCATTATATCTTTCACTCATCACTCAAACCACCTTACTGCTTATTAGTAGCATTCTTATTAAGCTCTTTTCTAATCATTTTAAGCTGCTCCCTGAAAACAAAAAGTGAAATTGTCTTTATATCCTCCAACGGCATTTCCATAAACTCGCAGCCTGATTCAAACAAACCGGCAGTTGAAGAAGGAACAGTACGCTTTACTATAGCAGTACAGTCTAAGAAATAGTTAAGCTTAAGCTTGAACTTGAATACCATAAATTCAGGCAGCTTCAGACTGGTTTCTATCAATACTCCGCCTGCACTTACATTAAGTACTGTACCGGAAAACTGTTTGTCGGAGCTGGTCATTAGCACATCATTTATCATGAGCGGACGTCCTACGAAGCCTATTTTACAGTCCATCCTGTTAAAGCGTCTTTTTTCCTGAAAGCTTACCCCGCTATTATTAGGTCTTGATATGCTGACGGTATTATCATATATTTCTTCAACCTTGCTGTAAAATTCAAAAATATCTGTTCCGTTTATTGCTATACACAGTATTTCTTTACCCAAGGACAAAATATTCGCAGACTTAACTGTAAGTACCAGTTTATCTTCCTTTATCGCTTTGATGCTTGTGTAAAGCTCCTGCTCCATATATGGTGCCAATACTATTATGAGTTGTCCAACGAAATAATTCACTGCTAATCCTCCTTGACAATACTAACCACAGTACATAAATTATCAATAAAAATATTATAACAGATTTAAAATATTATATATAGTTATTCTGCAAATTATAAGCATTAAAAAAGAAGAGCGGATATTTGCATTGACAAATGCCCGACTCTTCCTGTGTGTATTGCATTATCTCTTTGAGAATTTGAACATGTTGTTTTCTAAGCACATATATTCAGATTGTTAGTTGTTTGTTAGTTGCTTACAATCATTCACACGTAATTATTTGAATAACCTTGCTAAAATACTTATCATTATTACCTTTCTTAATCTGTTACTTTTTTCTGTCTCTCTTTTCTATCCCATTGCGCACCTCTTCTGGAAGAATATCATATAAATCATCTATTTCTTTTGGTCTAGTTATCATATATTCTACAATAATGTTAATTAATTTAAATAGCATAAAAGCTATTTCTTCATTATCATCTATGCATATTTCGCCCGGATGTACTGCGTTATTACCTACCACACGCACAATATCAAATGCCTTCTGTGTACTGGGTGGTAATCCATTTTTTATCAAATTTGCTATATCTGTATTAAGGTGCTTTCCTTCTTCTCCAAGATTTATACATAGTTTCTGTAATACTAATCTTAGTAAAGCTGCCGACGCTTTTGGAGAAAAAGTAAATATGTTTCTCGCTTCGTTATAGTCATTTATGCAATCTTTTGGCATATCAGGTGAAGCTAAAGGTGCTGTACATACAAGTGGATATACCATTCTTACCACTTGATTATTTTGATATATCCATATAGAATGTTTTTTACACTTTTCACATGTACATATATATGTGTTATTTACATGAATTGAATCATGATATGTACTACCTAACATGTTTTTCGCCTCAATAATTAATCTCCACTTTTGATGTGAATAGGCATTACAAAAAGGGCAATTAAAGGCATCTGACATATAAAACGGTTCTTTATATTCCATAAAATCCCTCTTATTCTTTTTTTGTATATTTCTATGCTATATGAGCATTTTCCTCTTTTTTGCTCTTTCATCACAATTTGCATGTTTAACATTTGTATATTAATTTTTATCTATACCAAATATACTGCATAATTTTTCTTTACTACATCACTAACAATTTTGTCTGTAACTAGTTCTTTAATTTCTGATGGCTGACAAACTCGTGAAATATTATTATTTATCCATAAACTATCATTTCTACTCCATATATATTCAGTGAATGGTGTTACGACTATAGGTACTATTACATCGACACCATCTGGAACACAAAAGTTAGTACCACTCTTGTGCATTAATAACCATTTAGCCTTTTCATCAACTTCTGTAATGGCCTTAATAATTTTTTGTTTTCTATGTTCTAAAGCAGATTCTTCACCTATAGTAAATGCCAGCGACATCTTATTACACTTTAATTCACCTATATAAAGAACATTTTTATAAATGAAGCTAATATCAATCTCTTTAGATGTCCCATCAGTATGCTTTAACTTTTTTTTGCATTCCCAAGTTTTTATATTTTCTGCTTTTAGCTTTTCAATAACATAGTCTTCGAACAGATGTCCTTTTTCATTATCATTTTCACTTAAAAAGTGCATATGTGTCAATATTACAAATGGTATAGCTGCATAATCTATTATAAAGTTATCTTCATTTGACGGTATAAATATTTTTCGTGGTCCTAAAGTCGTTAATGATATCTGCTTTTTGCTCTTTTCATCTAGTGACAGACCTTCAAAAAGTAAAAGCATTTCCTCATAATCTAACTCGTAATTATTCAATGATGGTAGTCTATCAACTTTTGACATACTAACCAATTCTTTAAGTAGTTTTTCTTTAGAAAGAAAATGTCTATATGACCTCTTCATCATATCTATTCCAGCATTGGGTTTATCAGAGATTAAAGAGAAGTACATAGCTTGTTTAATTAAAAGGTATAATGATACTACAAAACATTCTAGTGAGTAATTGAACTTTTTCTTAAATTCTTTTCTCATATAATTATGCACAATATAGTAATAATTAAAATCAAATGGAATCCATACAAAGTTTGGTACAGTATCTTCTTCTGTCGACAAGCTATCCTTTACATTCTTGGGAATACCGAATACTACATGATATGGGTAGTCATTTAATCTAATCCTATTCACATTGTATTGAGGTAACAATGTAATACCTTTAGAATCATCAATATTTATGTTTGCTAACATCATACCACTTGTAGTTGAGATATCTTCCATACCTCTTTCTTTATTATCATAGCATTTAATAAGTTCTTCTGTTTCATCATCATTTACTACATAGTAATTATTTCTATCAATAACCAATATCCCTTTTTTGAAAAGCCTTCTTTTACAAGCAGTAGTATACCAGTATTCATATAGAATCCTTTCTAATATATATACTTCCATCAGATCATCCTTTTCAAATTTGCCTAAATAAATGCCAGTGTTTTTATGCGATTCATATTTATCTTTTAAATAATACTTTAATGCTTTTGTATAGTTACCTGAAGCTATGTTTTGGTCAGAGATTTTTTTGGTTTTATTACTGAATATTAATTCTTTTCCACATTTCAAATTCCCATATTTTAAAAATGCACACTCCATCATATTTCTATAAAGCCATAATGTTGTTTTACTCTCTCCAAAACTTGCCTCTGGTCCAATTCTTCTGTAAAGATGTAACCAATAATAAACACTTTTATTCGAAATGATACTCCTTATCTCAGTCTCTAATCTATTTTGTATTTCATTGATAAAATTTAATCCATCTAACTTTGTCATTGGACTTTTATATCTAAAAACGTCTGTATAGAAATTTACTATTGAGCTAACAATTTTATCTCGTTTCGTATCAAATGTATCCAGTATATCCTTTCCAAGATACGCAAATAAAAGCGTATGATATTCAAATAACATCATAACTGATTTTTCCAATCTTCCACCTACTCCATAGCTAAATTTATGCATCTAAGTGCTATATACAACTATTTTACCATAATTTGTTATTCTCATATAATAATAAATATTTTATATTTCTATGTCCTGTACTTAATCCACTTTACTATATTGCTACAGAAATAGTAAAACCTCAAATTTACATTTGAGGTCAGACCATCGAAAAAGTACTAAATTTGCAAAACCCAATAAAAAGACCCCTTGAAAATCAAGGCTTCGCTAAATGCAATTTCTTGAATCAAGGGGTTTTTCGATAACCTCACCTCAAATTTACATTTGAGGTTTTGAGTAAGTTAAACGCATTATATATTTTAAAGCATTCCAATCTATATATAACAATCGATACAGCATTGTATATTATCAAGAGTGCATTCCATATCCAGTAACATTTCTGATATTATTTTTTTGCTATTAGATTTCTTTTACTATCTTACTGAATCTTACTATTAGTAATTTTTTTTAATATCTCATGTAAGATATACAGTAACTATCAAAACTCTTGCACTTTTCATATTTCTCTTTGTTTTTTATAATTATACCCCTAATCAAGTCGTCAGAAGTGACATTTTATTCTCAATGACTTCTTCAAAGCTGAGTTCCTTCTTTTGTAAGTATCTGACCCCCTGAGTCCTTATAGTGTTGAAAAGTTGGTTAATATCCGTTATTTCTGCCCTTGCAGCAAAGGAAGTAATATTTCCTATAGTACCTGGTATTAATGCAAAGGCAGCAGCGTCTAGTTGCTTATCCCTTGCAATGAGTCCCTTTCCGTTGAAGTTATCAAAAGCTTTTTGTATGCTTTCCCATATAGGCGATATAGAGCAACGCTCTATCCTCGTTCGGTCTAGTTCCTTCTTTATCAACCATGATTTAGTGCAGTAGTTCCATAGTGACCTAAGATTTTCAAGAGCTTCTTCCACAGTGTCGAGTTTGACCTCTTTCAAGAAGTCCCTGCTGATTTCAAATTCTACGTTCCATACTATGTTTGGAACTAGCCAATTTTCCTTCCATGTATCAAAGAGACATAATACTTGCCTTTTCTATGTGACTATATTATGTCTAAAGAAGATCATGGTTTTATGCAAAAAAAACTCCCCAAACCATTGGTTTGAGGAGTTCCACGTTTTTCTTATCTCTTTGAGAACTGTGGTGCTCTTCTTGCCTTCTTTAAACCGTACTTCTTTCTTTCCTTCATTCTTGGGTCTCTAGTAAGGAATCCTGCCTTCTTTAGAACAGGTCTTAATTCCTTGTCAGCTTCCAACAAAGCTCTGGATATACCATGTCTTATAGCACCTGCCTGACCTGTGAAGCCACCGCCAAATACATTTGCTACAATATCAAATCTGGAAAGAGTGTTAGTAAGTACTAACGGCTGTCTAACTATAAGCTTTAAAGTTTCCAACCCAAAATAGTTATCTATATCTCTATCATTAATAGTAATCTTTCCTTCACCTGGAACCAGTCTAACTCTCGCTACAGAGCATTTTCTTCTGCCTGTGCCGAAATATTGTACTCTAGCCACTACAACTTCCTCCTTTCAAACTATATGTTCAGTTCAAGTGCTTCAGGTTGTTGAGCTTGATGCTCATGCTCAGTACCTCTGTACACTCTGAGTTTTCTAATCATTTGTCTTCCTAAGCTATTGTGAGGAAGCATACCTCTGATCGCTTCATATACAGCTTTTTCAGGCTGTTGAGCCATAAACTTTCTATATGGAGTCTCTTTTAATCCTCCCGGATATAAAGAGTGCTTTCTATACATTTTTTGGTCAAGCTTCTTACCGGTTAGAACAACCTTATCTGCATTGATTATGATAACATGGTCACCTGTATCAACATGTGGTGTATAGATAGGTTTATTCTTTCCTCTGAGGATTTTCGCAACTTCGCTTGCAAGTCTGCCAAGTACCTTGCCATTGGCATCGATTACATACCATTTTCTTTCTATTTCATTAGCTTTTGCCATGAATGATTTCATTCTTCTACCTCCTTACCAGATCCTTACATACATCTTTCGTTATTAGATTCAATCAGCCGCATATCACAGTATTCATGCTGCTCCCCCAAATACCGAAATCCCACTATTTCAGCAATGGCTTCACTATAACACTTCTCCATGCTTCCGGCTTTTTCCGCATCCAAAATTACGTCAGTTTATTGTAAATGACCCGGGGCTTTGGATCATTTTTTACAACATTTTTTACAACATTAATATTGTAATACATTGAGCCGAGCGTGTCAACACTAATACAAAACTTTTTCCAGGCATAATCCACCTGGCGGAACAGTTATCCCCGCTTGAATCCTATTCTTCGAGCTGATTATGTCGGGCAGCTCTTCCAAGGAGATTTTACCAATCGCCGTATATAATATGGTACCCGTTATGATTCTTACCATATTATACAAAAAACCATTTCCGCAATATGTAAGCTTTATCAGCTCATCATATAAACCAACATCAATACTATATATTGTTCTTACAGTGTCCTTCACCTTGCTGCCAGCTGCCATGAAGCCGTAAAAATCATGCGTCCCTACAAAGCATTCACATGCTTTTTTCATTATGTCAGTATCTAGCTTGTCACAATAGTTGATATGATATACAAAATTCCTCAGAATCGGTGAGTTAAATCTGCTGTTGAGAATTGTATAGCTGTATACCTTTCCTTTTGCACTATATCTGGCATGAAAGTCAGTCTGAGCTTCTACAGATTCTTTGACGACTATATCAAAAGGCAATGTATTGTTCAATGCATAACAGAACTTTTCGGCAGGTATTCTGCTTTTCGTATAAAAATTTGCAACCTGTCCTTTTGCATGTACACCTGCATCTGTTCTGCCAGAGCCTATAACTTCTACCTCTTCACCAGTCACTCTGTATACTGCCTTTTGAAGCTCTTCCTGTATGGACGGAACATCGGGCTGAATCTGCCAACCTTTATAACTCGTACCGTCATATTCGATAACTAATTTTATATTACGCATATACACCTCGTGTAAGGTTGCGAGTTACTGGTTACGAGTTGCGAGTGTTTAGTAAAGCTACGAAGCCTCTACTCAATGCCCGTAACCCGCAACTCGTGTCTCGCAACTAAATATATCTACTTCCAATTATCGCCGCACAAAATATTATAGTCACAGCTATGCCGGCATAATCTACGCCCTTTATTTTCAGCTGCTTCATTCTTGTTCTGTTATCTCCGCCTCTGTAGCATCTGGCTTCCATTGCCAAAGCTAGCTCGTCAGCTCTTCTGAAGGCACTTATAAACAAGGGTACCAGCAGGGGAACCATAGCTCTGGCTCTGTTAATAATATTACCTGTCTCAAAATCTGCTCCCCGAGCCATTTGAGCCTTCATTATCTTGTCTGTTTCCTCCAGCAGCGTAGGTATAAACCTCAAAGCAATAGTCATCATCATTGCCAGCTCGTGTGCAGGCACTCCGATTTTTTTGAAAGGGTTAAGGAGCTTTTCTATTCCGTCTGTAAGGGCAATCGGTGAAGTAGTCAGTGTAAGTATTGATGCTCCCGTAATGAGGAATATAAGTCTCAAGCCCATAAAGCCGGCAAGTATCAAACCTTCTTTAGTTACCTTGAATATCCAGAAAGTAAATATCGGCTGACCTTGTGTCATTAATGCATTTAGTACAACAGTAAAAAGTATTATGATTATCAGGGGCTTCAAGCCTCGTAGTACAAGCTTGAAGGGTATGGCGGATATAAATATTATCATAGCAAGGAATGCTGCATAAACAGCATATCCCCAAAAATTTGCTATAAAAAACAGTATAGTTATAAGTACAATTGTAATAAGAATCTTCACTCTTGGATCCATGTTATGTATGGGGGTATCGCCGGGTATATATTGTCCTATAGTAATATTTTTCAGCATGATATTTTACCCCTCAAGATTCTCAATATTTCATTTTTTGCTTCGTCCACATTGATACAGTTCTTTATATCAAAGCCATTCGCTTTCAGCCTGTGTGCCAGATATGTAACCTGTGGTACGCCAAGGCCTATTTTTTCCAAAGTATCAGCCTCAAGGAACACATTGTGAGGAGTATCAATAAATATTATTTTGCCCTTACTCATAACTATCAGCTTATCAGCTATATTGGCTATATCCTCCATACTATGGGAAACCAAAACTACGGTTATGTTACTTCTTTTGTGCAGCTTTCTTATCTGATTCAGTATTTCATCTCTGCCCTTAGGGTCTAATCCTGCTGTAGGCTCATCCAGAATGAGTATTTTAGGTTCCATGGCCAGTACACCCGCTATGGCTACCCTTCTCTTTTGACCTCCGCTAAGCTCAAAGGGAGAAATATCCTTTACTGCATCAAAGTCCAGCCCAACCATATCTAGAGCATCCTTTACTTTTTGCCTTATTTCTTCCTCTGATAATCCTAGATTTTTGGGTCCGAAGGCAACATCCTTGTATATTGTCTCTTCAAACAGCTGATGCTCAGGATATTGGAATACTAACCCGACTTTTTGTCTAATAGTCTTCATGGGTACTTCCTTAGACCCTATTTCAACATTATCAATATATATCTTGCCTGATGTAGGCTTCAATAAACCGTTTAGGTGCTGTATAAGAGTTGACTTTCCCGATCCGGTATGCCCTATAAGACCTACAAACTCCCCATCTTGTATTTCGAAGCTGATGTTATCTAAAGCTATATGCTGAAAGGTTGTATCCTTCATATATATATGCGTCAGATTCTCTACTTTAATCGGCATAGTTCCACCACCATTTCTTCTATGGTCAAAATGTCTGAAGGCAGTTCAATACCCTCTTGTATCAGCTTATAACCGAGCTCTGTAACTTGAGGAACATCCAGCCCAAGCTGCTTTATCTTATCCACATGCTTGAATACTTCCTTGGGTGTACCATGCATGACCACCTTGCCCTGCTCCATTACATATACCAAATCCGCATTTACTGCTTCATCCATATAGTGTGTAATCAAAATGATTGTAATGCCCTCTTCCCTGTTGAGTTTCATGATTGTATCCATGACCTCTTTTCTGCCTGATGGATCAAGCATGGCTGTAGGCTCATCAAATATAATACATTCAGGTCTCATAGCTATTATACCTGCAATGGCTATTCTTTGCTTTTGTCCTCCTGACAACAGGTGTGGAGCATGCTTTGCATATTCATACATTTCAACAGTCATAAGTGCCTGATCCACCCTCTGCCTTATTTCTTCAGGTCTGACTCCAAGGTTTTCAGGTCCGAAAGCAACATCCTCTTCAACGATGGTTGCAACTATCTGATTATCAGGGTTCTGAAAAACCATTCCTGCACTTTGTCTTATTTTCCATGTATTTTCTTCATTCCTGGTATCCATGCCTTTTACGTAAATAGTTCCCTTTGTAGGAAGCAGAAGAGCATTCAGATGCTTCGCAAAGGTGGATTTTCCTGAACCGTTATGTCCCAAAACGGCTACGAAATCACCCTTTCCGATATCTATACTCAGATCATCAATAGCCTTTACGTTGTGCTCATGATGACCGTGATATTCAAATGTAATATTGTTTGCAGAAATCATGTTCTCTTTAATCATAAAAACTCCTGATTATTGGTTTCGAGATACGAGTTGCAAGTTGCGAGTTGCGAGATTTAGTCAGGCTTTGAAGCCCAGCCGAATACTCGTAACCCGTAACCCGATTGCTTGGAACAAGCGACACTCGCAACCAAAATTTTCATAGAAAATTTAATAGCAAAATGGGACTAAGCAACCTACTTAATCCCTGTTGATACATATTCTATTAAATTGATACTAGACCAATTCCAGTACTACAACCTCAGCACCGTCTCCACGTCTAGGAGCAACCTTCATTATTCTAGTATATCCGCCGTTTCTTTCTTTGTACTTTGGCGCTATTTCATCAAACAGTCTTTTTACTACATCTTCTTTTGTTATATATGCTAATGCTTGACGTCTTGCGTGCAGATCTCCTCTTTTACCAAGAGTAATCATTTTTTCAGCAATGCTTTGTGTTTCTTTAGCTCTTGTTCCAGTTGTCATTATCTTGCCGCTCTCAAGAAATGAAGTAACAAGATTTCTGAGCATCGCCCTTCTTTGATCGCTTGTACGTCCTAGCTTTCTGTAACCAGCCATCTGAATTTACCTCCTTTATTAGACTACGTCCAATCATTCGATTGGCTCAATCATTACGATTGATTACTCTTCACTTGCCTTTAAGCCCAAGCCCAATGCTTCAAGCTTCTGCTGAACTTCCTCAAGTGATTTTTTACCTAGGTTTCTAACCTTCATCATATCTTCTTCAGTTCTCTGGGTCAACTCTTCAACAGTATTAATCCCTGCTCTCTTCAAGCAGTTAAAGGATCTTACGGAAAGATCAAGCTCTTCTATTGTCATTTCCAGAACTTTTTCCTTCTTATCTTCTTCCTTTTCCACCATTATTTCTACATTACCAACATGATCGGTAAGTGTAATGAATAATTTAAGGTGTTCGCTAAGGATCTTGGCACCCAAGCTTATTGATTCATCAGGCTTGATTGTGCCGTTTGTCCATACTTCAAGTGTCAGTCTGTCAAAATCAGTTACCTGTCCTACACGAGTATTCTCTACTATGTAGTTAACCTTCTTAACAGGTGTGAATATTGAATCTATCGGTATAATTCCAATAGGTTGACCAGGCTGCTTGTTTTTTTCTGAAGTATAGTATCCTCTGCCTCTTTCTACCGTCATTTCCATGTAAAATCTTGAATTCTCACCCAATGAAGCTATATGAAGGTCAGGATTTATTATTTCTATATCTGCATCTCCAATTATATCTCTTGCTGTAATTTCCCTTTCTCCCTGAACATCTATCTTGATAAGCTTAGTGTTATCGCCATGCATTTTGAGAGCAAGGTTCTTTATGTTTAGTATTATTTCTGTTACATCCTCTGCAACTCCAGGTATTGTAGAAAATTCATGAAGTACACCGTCTATTTTGACGGATGTAACTGCTGCACCAGGAAGTGACGATAGAAGAATGCGCCTCAGTGAATTACCCAACGTTGTGCCGTAGCCTCTCTCTAGAGGCTCTACTACAAACTTGCCATATGAATAATCTTCCGACATTTCAATGCATTCTATTTTTGGCTTTTCTATTTCTATCATCCTTTAAAAACCCTCCTTATTAATCTTGTAACCGTTATATCCAGACATTACACCATGTATATCTTAACACAAGGCTAATGCCATGCTTAATATGGATATTTTGAGGGTAACTGATCTATATAAAACATCCTTAAATATCCGACCAACGCTCTGTTGATCTGTGTCCGACAAAGGACACAAATCACAAAACATTTTATCTTGAGTACAACTCAACTATCAAGTGCTCTTCGATCGGAATATCAATATCTTCTCTAGCAGGTAATGAAATCACTCTTGCTTCCATCATTTCAGCATTAACTGACAACCACTGTGGTGCAGTCTTTCCAGCTGCATCTTCTGCAAGCTGCTTCAGCTTTTCTGATGCTTTGCTTGATGCCTTAACAGCTATCAAATCATTTAACTTTACTTGATAAGATGGAATGTCTACTTTCTTACCGTTTACTGTAAAGTGGCCATGTCTTACTAATTGTCTTGCTTCTGCTCTTGAATTTCCGAAGCCCATTCTATACACTACATTGTCAAGTCTCAGCTCCAAAAGTCTCAGCAGGTTTTCACCTGTAACTCCCTTGAGTCTTTCAGCTTCTTCAAAATACGCTCTGAACTGGCTTTCCAGTATGCCATATATTCTTCTAACCTTTTGCTTTTCTCTTAACTGAACACCATAACCTGATAATCTTTTCTTATTCTGTCCATGCTGTCCAGGTGCATAAGCTCTTCTGCTTACAGCACATTTGTCAGTATAGCAGCGGTCTCCCTTTAGGTAAAGCTTTGAGCCTTCTCTTCTGCAAAGCCTACACACTGCGCCTGTATATCTTGCCATTAATTAATTACACCTCCTGTACAAACTATACTCTTCTACGCTTTGGCGGTCTGCAACCATTATGTGGTATAGGAGTTACGTCCTTTATCATGCTAACCTCAAGCCCTGCAGCTTGTAGGGATCTGATAGCCGCTTCTCTACCTGATCCAGGTCCCTTAACGTATACTTCTACTGATTTCAAGCCATGTTCCATAGCTGCCTTAGCTGCTGTTTCAGCTGCCATTTGTGCAGCGTATGGTGTACTCTTTCTTGAGCCTCTAAAGCCCAAAGCACCTGCACTTGACCATGACAAAGCATTGCCATGAGTATCTGTCAAAGTAACAAGTGTATTATTAAATGTTGATTGTATATGTGCTGCACCTTTTTCAACATTCTTTCTCTCTCTTCTTTTTCTGGTTCTCTTAGCCTTTGGCTTCGCTACCATTCAAGCTAACCTCCTTCTTCTAAGCTTATTTGCTTCTTCTTACTCCTACTGTTCTAGCAGGACCTTTTCTCGTCCTAGCATTAGTCTTGGTTCTTTGACCTCTAACCGGAAGCCCTTTTCTGTGACGAAGACCTCTATAGCATCCAATTTCCATAAGTCTCTTTATATTTAAAGCTATATCTCTCTTCAAATCACCTTCAACTCTGAAGCTTCTGTCAATGATTTCTCTAAGCTTACTTACTTCAGCTTCTGTAAGATCCTTGACCCTTGTATCAGGGTTGATTCCTGCTTCAGCTAAAATCTTGTTTGAAGTTGGTCTTCCTATTCCAAATATATATGTGAGTCCTATTTCTACTCTCTTATCTCTAGGTAAGTCAACACCGGCAATTCTCGCCATTCGATTGTACACCTCCAATTTGGTATATTGATATATTTGTAAATGTCCAGAGATTTCTGTTTGCTTTCAGCAAAACAGCTCAGCCGCTACTCTGTACGATTTAACCTTGTTTTTGTTTGTGCTTAGGATTTTCACAGATAACCATTACTCTGCCATGTCTCTTAATAATCTTACATTTTTCGCAGATAGGTTTTACTGATGGTCTTACTTTCATATTAAAAACCCTCCTGTTTATTTACCTCTCCATGTGATTCGACCCCTGGTCAAATCATAAGGAGACAACTCTATTGTTACTTTATCTCCAGGAAGTATTCTAATGAAATTCATTCTTAGCTTTCCTGAGATATGTGCTAATATTCTGTGACCGTTTTCCAATTCTACCTGAAACATTGCATTTGGCAAGGCTTCGATAACTTTTCCTTCTACTTCTATTACGTCCTGTTTAGACATAAGGTAATCAAACCTCCTGTTCTCGATATCTGTTTATAGATTTTATAAAGCTTCTAATTTCACTGTTTGTAACTTTTCTACCCGATTCAATTTTACACTTTATTTCATCTGATATATAGTTTAGCTTTTTTAAATGCTTAACTTTTTTCTTCTTAGGATTTTCCACCGTTTTGTTATACCCATCTGAAATATAGACATACTGACTATTTATTATGCATATTACCACGAAATTCCTGCCACTATCATGTCCGGCAGTTGATTCAACATATTGTCCTATACTAATATCCTTCATCAGATCACCTGCTGTCTTTACAGCATTGTCAATATTTCAGGAGTAGCGCCAGTTATAGCTATGGTGTTTTCGTAATGTGCTGACAGCTTACCATCAGCAGTTACTACTGTCCATCCATCAGATAATACCTTAACAGCATATCTTCCTTGATTAACCATCGGCTCTATAGCTAAAGTCATACCAGATACAAGTCTTGGTCCCTTACCTTTAGGTCCATAGTTCGGAATCTGTGGTTCTTCATGCATTTTTGTTCCAATGCCATGACCTACCAAATCCCTGACTACGGAAAAGCCGTTGCTTTCTACGTGTTGCTGTATCGCATGAGATATATCAGATAACCGATTGCCTTCTACTGCATACTCAAGTCCCTTGAAGAAGCTCTCTTCAGTTACCCTTATCAGCTTCTTAGCCATATCACTTATCTCGCCAACTGGCAATGTACGTGCCGCGTCTCCATAGTAGCCCTTGTAGATGGCTCCAATATCAATACCGATAATATCGCCTTCTTTAAGTACTATAGGTCCGGGTATTCCATGTACAACCTGCTCATTGATAGAGGTGCATATGCTTGCAGGAAATCCTTCGTAGCCCTTGAATGCAGGTACTGCACTGCATTTTCTGATATATTCCTCTGCTAACACATCGAGTTCCTTTGTAGTTATCCCAGGACTAATTACCTCTTTAAGTTTTTCATGCGTTTCTGCTACTATGCCTCCAACAGTACGCATTAGCTCTAACTCTCTTGTTGACTTAATGCTAATCATCGAACCTTCTCCAATGCTTCGCATATATTTCTAAATACGTCCTCTGCGTCTTGCTCACCATCTACTGTTATGAGAATTCCCTTATCCCTGTAGTAGTCTATAAGTGGCTGTGTCTCGTTCTTATAAACTTCTAGCCTGTTAATCACAGTTGCAAGCTTATCATCTTCACGAACTATCAGCAAACCGCCGCATTTATCGCATACATCTTCCTTCTCGGGCTTATTAAATACCAGATTATAGTTCGCCCCGCATTTGCTGCACACTCTTCTTCCGGTCATTCTACTTATAATTACCTCATCGCTCACTTCAAGATTTACTACAGCAGTAAGTTCTTTTCCTGTCTTGCTTAACTCGTTTCCAAGTGCTTCAGCTTGAATGAGAGTTCTTGGAAAGCCATCTAGCAGGAATCCGTTTTGGCAATCTGGCTCAAGAAATCTGTTCTCAATCATGCTAAGAGTTATATCGTCAGGAACAAGCAGTCCCTTGTCAATATACTTTTTTGCTTCCAATCCGATTTCATTGCCGGCTTTAATGTTCTTTCTGAACATGTCACCTGTCGATATATGCGGAATGGAGTAACTACTGATTATCATGGATGCTTGAGTACCCTTACCGGATCCTGGTGAGCCCAATAGAACTATCCTCATTTCCTCTCTCCATTTCTAACTGCAAATGCTATTTCAAGAAACCTTGGTAGTTTCTCATAATCATTTGAGCTTCTACTTGCTTTATGAAGTCCATAGCAACACCAACAACGATTAAAAGAGATGTACCTCCAAACGCCAGCTGAATGGTAGTGAACTGAGCCAGTACTGTCGGAATTATTGCTATAGCAGCAAGGAATAATGCTCCTACCAATGTTATTCTGCTTAAGGACTTTGAAATAAAGTCTGATGTTGGCTTGCCTGGTCTGATACCAGGAATAAATCCGCCATACTTCTTTATGTTGTTCGCAACTTCAATAGGATTGAAGGTTACCGCAGTATAGAAGTATGTAAATCCGACTATAAGCAATGCATAAAAAATTGAGTGCGCCCATGTTCCAAAACTAAAGTAATTAGTTAAAAATCTATTTACTGCACTATTTGGAAAGAAAGCTGCTATCTGAGCCGGGAACTGTAACAAAGACATTGCGAATATTACAGGAATAACTCCGGCTTGGTTTACTTTCAGCGGAATATGAGAGCTCTGTCCGCCGTACATCTTTCTTCCTACAACTCTCTTGGCATATTGTACAGGTATTCTTCTTTGACCTTCCTGTATGTATACAACTGCCGCTATTATCAATACGGCAAATACACCAAACAGTATGATTTCAACTATACCTGTAGTGCCTGCCTGCCATAGCTTGAAGATTCTTGTTAGTTCCAGCGGTAATCTTGATACTATACCGGCAAAGATTATCAAGGATATACCGTTACCAATACCTCTTTCGTTGATCAGCTCACCCAACCACATTAAGAAGGCTGTACCGGCTGTCAAAACTATAGCTACCAGCAATATGTTCCAAACGCTGCTGCTCAGCATATAACCTCTGAGTCCATAGCCTAAAGCCAGTGCTTGAACAAGTGCTAATATAACTGTTGCATATCTTGTGTACTGTGCTAATTTTCTTCTGCCCTCTTCGCCTTCCTTTGAAAGCGCTTCTAGGCTCGGTATCGCAATCGTCAGCAGTTGTAATATAATGGATGCGGTAATATATGGTGTAATGTTCATTGCAAATATTGAGAAATTACTGAATGCTCCCCCCGATATTGTGTCGAAAAACTGAATCAAACTGTTGTTACCGACAAATTGAGAGAGCTTAACTATGTCCATTCCAGGTACAGTTACTACTACACCAAAACGGAATATTATAAGCATCCCAAGGGTGAATAACATCTTTTGTCTCAAATCAGGTATTTTCCAAGCATTTCTTAGAGTGTTTAACACCTTATATCACCTCTACCTTTCCTCCTGCTGCTGCAATTTTTTCAGCTGCTGTTTTGCTGAATTTGTGTGCTTGAACTGTAAGGTTCTTTGTTAACTCGCCTGTTCCGAGTATCTTTATTCCACTCTTCATAGCCTTAACAAGTCCTGCTTCCTTGAGTGTCTCTGGATTTACTACTGTTCCAGCTTCAAATCTTTCAAGATCATGCAGATTTACTACTGCATACTCTTTTCTGAATATATTTGTAAAGCCTATTTTGGGCAATCTTCTATAAAGTGGCATCTGACCGCCTTCAAAGCCTATTCTTACTCCGCCGCCAGAACGTGCTTTCTGACCTTTTTCTCCTTTACCTGCTGACTTTCCTTGTCCTGAAGCTGTACCTCTACCGATTCTTTTTCTGTTTTTATTGGTACCTTCAGCAGGTCTCAGTTCGTGTAATTTCATTTTTACACCTCCTTAATTATGTGTACTCGATTAAACTTCCTTCACTTCTACCAAGTGTATAACTTTTTCAATCATACCTCTTATTTGAGGTGTATCTTCATGTACAACTTCACTGTTGATCCTCTTAAGACCAAGGGCTTTAACTGTATCAATCTGGTCTTGCTTTCTGCCTATTGTGCTTCTAACCAGTTTTACATTTAATTTAGCCAATGCTGCTCCCTCCTAACCCAATATCTCTTCTACTGTTTTGCCTCTGAGTTTTGCAACTTCCTCAGCTGTCTTCAGGTTGCTAAGTCCTTCGATTGTAGCATTAACCATGTTTCTTGGGTTATTTGATCTTAATGATTTTGTTGTTATATCCTTAATGCCTGCCAACTCAAGAACCGCACGAGTAGGACCACCAGCGATAACTCCAGTACCTTCCGGTGCGGGCATCATCATTACACTTCCAGCTCCGGATGTACCTATTATCTTATGAGGTATAGTTGTTCCTACTATAGGCACATGTATAAGATTCTTCTTTGCGTCTTCTATAGCTTTTCTAACTGCTTCTGGTATTTCAACGGATTTGCCTTTTCCAACTCCAACGTAGCCGTTCATATCGCCAACAACTACTATTGCGCTGAATCTGAAGGTTCTACCGCCTTTAACAACCTTAGCAACCCTGTTTATAGCAACGACCCTTTCTTTAAGGTCAAGCTTACTTGCATCTATTAGCTGCATTTATTTCCCTCCCTTGTACTAGAATTCTAAACCGGCTTCTCTAGCTGCGTCTGCAAGTTCCTTTATTCTTCCGTGATATATATATCCGCCTCTATCGAAAACTACCTTCTTTATTCCTGCTTCTACTGCTCTCTTTGCTACTAAAGTGCCGACAGCCTTAGCTGATTCCTTATTGCCGCCGTGACCAATCTGACCTTTGATTTCTTTATCTAAAGTCGAGGCTGATACTAAAGTAACACCCTTAACATCATCAATAACCTGAGCATATATATTGCTTGCGCTTCTGAATACGTTTAATCTTGGTCTCTCTGCCGTACCTTCTATCTTCTTGCGCATTCTTAAATGTCTCTTTAGTCTTGCTGCGTTCTTACTACCTTTAGTTATCACCCTATTCACCCCTTTTCTTTTTATTACTTACCAGTTTTACCTTCTTTACGTCTGATTACTTCGTTGCTATACTTTATACCCTTTCCAAGGTATGGCTCAGGCTTTCTGACCGCTCTGATCTTTGCAGCGTGCAATCCGACTATTTCCTTATCAGCACCCTTAACAAGTATTTTGTTTGGTGCGGGAACTTCAGTTGTAATACCATCAGGATCTATCATTTCTACCGGATGTGAGTAACCCATTGTCAGCACGAGCTTGTTGCCTTGCTTTTGCGCTCTGTAACCTACACCGTTAATATCCAATGTTTTTTCAAAACCCTTGGATACACCTTCAACCATGTTGTTTATGAGAGCTCTAGTAAGACCGTGTAATGCTCTGTGCTGCTTCATGTCAGATGGTCTTGTTACGATTATCTTTCCATCTTCTATTGCCAGATTTATATCCTGGTGCATTTTCTTTACCAGTTGGCCTTTTGGACCCTTAACTGTCACCAGGTTTTCGTTATCTATTTTAACCTCTACGCCTTGAGGAATAACCACCGGCATTTTACCTATTCTTGACATCTGTGCACCTCCTGTTCCTTCCAGATTCTACCAAATGTAACAGAGAACTTCTCCGCCCACTCCCTGTAATCTTGCACTCTTATCTGTCATTATACCCTTTGATGTTGAAATTATAGCTAATCCAAGTCCTCCAAGAACCTTCGGGATTTGCTCTTTTCTTGCATATACTCTTAAACCAGGCTTGCTTATTCTCTTTAAGCCTGTTATAACTTTTTGCTTGTTATTGCCATACTTAAGGCTTACTCTTATTATACCTTGCTTGCCGTCGTCAATTATTTCATAAGACTTGATATAACCTTCATCCAATAATATCTGAGCTATAGACTTCTTGATATTTGATGATGGTATATCAACTACTTCATGCTTAACGGTGTTGGCATTCCTTATACGTGTAAGCATATCAGCAATTGGATCGTTTATAACCATTAAACTTAAACCTCCCTTATACATAGTTTGAGTCTTACGTCTCCAAACTCGTTTTTGTAAATTTACCTGTATATCAAACTTTCGTTTCGTCCGAATTCTACCAGCTTGCCTTCTTAACTCCCGGTATTTGTCCCTTATATGCCAGTTCTCTGAAGCATATACGGCAGATACCGAACTTTCTTAAATAAGCATGTGGTCTTCCGCATAATCTGCATCTGTTATATGCTCTAGTAGAAAATTTAGGAGTCTTTTGCTGCTTTAGAATCATTGCCTTCTTAGCCACTATTTTCCCTCCATTCTACTGGTTTGCATAAGGCATACCAAGAAGTCTGAGAAGTTCTCTTGCTTCTTCGTCTGTCTTAGCAGTTGTTACAAATATTATATCCATTCCTCTGATCTTGTCTACTTTATCATATTCGATTTCTGGGAATATGAGTTGTTCCTTAATACCGAGTGCAAAATTGCCTCTTCCGTCAAATGCCTTGGCAGAAACACCTCTAAAGTCTCTAACTCTTGGCAGTGCAACATTGAATAGCTTATCAGCAAACTCAAACATCTTAGTGCCGCGGAGTGTTACCTTTGCACCTATTGACATTCCTTGTCTAACCTTGAATGCCGCAACTGATTTTCTAGCCTTGGTTACTACCGGCTTTTGACCTGAAATTATTGCAAGATCTGCAACGGCAGCTTCCAATGATTTTGGATTATCCTTTGTATCTCCCAAGCCCATGTTTATTACTATCTTTTCGAGCTTTGGAATCTGCATTGTACTCTTATATTGAAACTTCTGCATCATAGCAGGAGCTACTTCATTAACGTACTTGTCTTTAAGTCTGTTCAACCTGTTTACCTCCCTTCAGAGAATTATTTATCTAATACTTCACCACAGTCTTTGCAGTATCTTACTTTTGATTTGTCATCAAGCAGCTTGTGTCCAATTCTTACACCCTTCTTACACTTGTCGCACCAAAGCATAACCTTTGAGCTGAAGATAGGTGATTCCTGATGGATTATACCGCCCTGCTGAACTGTCTTTGAAGGCTTCTTGTGCTTTGTGCTCATGTTTATTCCTTCAACTATAACCTTTTGATCCTTTGGAATTGCTACGAGCACTTTGCCCTTCTTGCCTTTTTCTTTTCCATTTATTACTACTACTGTATCGCCTTTTTTAACATGTAGTTTTTTTGCTTCCACGCCTGCCACCTCCTATTAAAGAACTTCAGGAGCGAGGGACAATATTTTCATATACTCTTTATCTCTCAATTCTCTCGCTACAGGACCGAATATACGGGTTCCCTTTGGTTGCTTGTCATCCTTTATTATTACTGCTGCATTGTCATCAAATTTGATATAGCTGCCGTCAGCTCTTCTCAAACCTTTAACGCTTCTTACAATAACAGCCTTAACAACATCACCTTTTTTAACAACTCCACCAGGTGTTGCATCTTTAACAGAACAAATTATTATATCGCCAATGTTTGCATACTTTCTTCTTGTGCCGCCTAAAACTCGGATGCAAAGAAGTTCTTTTGCGCCGGAGTTATCTGCTACACTCAAACGCGTTTCTTGCTGTATCATTCAAAAACCCTCCTTTCGGAATCTTACTTTGCTTTTTCAACTATTTCTACAAGTCTCCATCTCTTATCCTTGCTAAGAGGTCTTGTTTCCATTATTTTTACTCTGTCGCCTATGCCGCATTCGTTATTTTCGTCATGTGCCTTGAACTTTGTAGTTCTCTTTACTGATTTCTTGTAAAGAGGATGTCTTACCAAAGTTTCTATCGCAACAACAATTGTCTTATCCATTTTATCACTGACAACTGTACCTACTCTTGTTTTTCTATTTGCTCTTTCAAGTGTCATTACTAAACCTCCTCCTATTTAGCCTCAATTGATTTGAGTTCTTTTTCTCTAAGGATGGTTTTGATTCTTGCTATAGATTTCTTCACATCTCTTACTTTTATTGGATTTTCAAGCTGACCTGTTGCCATCTGGAATCTAAGGTTGAATAATTCACCCTTAAGCTCAACCAGCTTTTGCTCCAACTCATTAACTGATAAATCACGAATCTTATTAGCTTTCATTTGCTTCACCAACCATTTCCTCAGTTTCTTGGCGAGTTACGAACTTGCACTTAACAGGAAGCTTGTGCATAGCAAGTCTCATCGCTTCTCTTGCAACTTCCTCAGAAACTCCCGCAACCTCGAATAATACTCTGCCTGGCTTAACTACAGCTACCCAGTACTCTGGTGATCCCTTACCGGAACCCATACGTGTTTCTGCTGGCTTCTCAGTAACTGGTTTATCAGGGAATATCTTTATCCAAATCTTACCGCCTCTTTTTGTGTATCTTGTCATTGCCTGTCTGGCTGCCTCGATTTGATTGCTTGTTATCCATGCAGGTTCAGTTGCTTGCAACCCGAATTCGCCGTATGATACTACATTACCTCTTGTAGCCTTGCCTCTCATGTTTCCTCTTTGCTGTCTACGACGCTTAACTCTTTTTGGCATTAACATTATTCTTCTCCTCCTTCCATCACAGCTGCCTTATCCTGTGTGGTCACACGGTTTTTGGCTTCAGGAAGAACCTCTCCTTTGTATATCCAGACTTTAACACCTAATCTGCCATAGGTTGTATGTGCTTCTGCAAAACCATAGTCAATGTCTGCTCTCAAAGTGTGTAGAGGAATTGTTCCTTCACGATACCATTCGCTTCTAGCTATTTCTGCGCCGCCCAATCTGCCTGAACACATTGCTTTTATACCCTTAGCGCCGCTCTTCATTGTTCTTTGCATTGTGGATTTCATTGCTCTTCTGAAAGATATTCTCTTTTCAAGCTGAGCTGCTATATTTTCAGCAACCAATTGTGCATTAGTTTCGGGTACCTTTACTTCTGTGATATTTACATTTACACTCTTGTTATTAGTCAGAGCTTCAAGTGCCTTTCTAAGTGTTTCTATACCGGCACCACCCTTACCGATTACCATTCCTGGCTTAGCAGTATGAATATTAACCTTTATCTTGTTTGCTGTTCTTTCTATTTCTATCTTTGCTATACCTGCAGCATAAAGCTGAGATTTCAAGTATTCTCTGATTTTGTTGTCTTCAACTAGGAAATCAGCAAAGTTCTTATCGTTAGCATACCATTTAGTATCCCAATCCTTAATGATGCCGACTCTGAGTCCATGTGGATTAACCTTTTGGCCCACTAATACTCCCTCCTTCTACTGTTTTTCTTTTAATACCATTGTTACGTGGCTGGTTCTCTTGAGGATTCTTACACCTCTGCCCATGGCTCTTGCCATGAATCTCTTAAGTGTAGGTCCTTGGGTAGCATATAATTCAGCTATATATAGCTTATCTTTATCCATATTGTGATTGTTTTCAGCATTTGCTATTGCTGAATCTAATAGCTTTTCTAAAACACTTGATGCTGCCTTCGGTGTATGCATCAATATTGCTTTAGCTTCGCCTACCTTTTTTCCTCTGATAAGCTGGTTAACTATATCAACCTTTCTTGAGGACATTCTAACATATTTAACATGTGCTCTTGCTTCCACAGGATGTACCTCCTTTTCCGTAATCTACTTGACTATATTGATGTTTACATTTTACTTAAGAGCTGTTGATCTCTCAGTGTGGCCGCCATGTCCTCTGTATGTTCTGGTTGGTGCGAACTCACCAAGCTTGTGACCAACCATATCTTCAGTCACATATACAGGAACATGCTTTCTGCCATCATATACAGCTATTGTATGTCCAACGAACTCCGGAAATATTGTTGAGCTTCTTGACCAAGTCTTAAGAACAACCTTCTTGCCGGATTTGTTCATATCTGCTATTCTTTTGAAAAGTTTTTCATCTACAAAAGGTCCTTTTTTAGTTGAACGGCTCATCTATTAATTGCCTCCTTCCTACATATGAGTCACTAGTTTCTAGTCACTAGTCTCTAGTTTCAGATATGCTACGCAGCTTTTACTTCTTCCCAGTGACCAGCGACTAGTACCCAGCAACTATTCTATTTCTCATTTCTTCTCTTAACAATAAACTTTGTTGAAGCCTTCTTGTTGTTTCTTGTCTTGTAGCCAAGTGTCGGCTTGCCCCAAGGAGTAACCGGTCCTGGTCTACCTATTGGTGATCTACCTTCACCACCACCGTGCGGGTGATCTACCGGGTTCATTACGGAACCTCTTACTGTAGGTCTCCAACCCATATGTCTCTTTCTTCCTGCGCTGCCTATTGTTACGTTTTCATGATCAAGGTTTCCTACCTGTCCTATTGTTGCTTTACACTCAAGTCTTATCATTCTAACCTCGCCCGATGGAAGTCTTACTTGTGCATAATCGCCTTCTTTAGCCATAAGCTGCGCTGAGTTTCCTGCTGATCTAACCAACTGGCCACCCTTTCCGGCCTTCAGCTCGATATTGTGTATTACTGTACCAACAGGGATGTTTCTTAGTGGTATCGCATTACCAACCTTTATATCCGCGCTAGCTGAGGATATTATTGTATCTCCTACTGCCAAACCATGAGGAGCAATTATATATCTCTTTTCACCATCTACATAAGTGAGAAGTGCTATATTTGCAGTTCTGTTTGGATCATACTCGATAGCTGTAACCTTTGCAGGTATATCCATCTTATCTCTTTTAAAATCAATAATTCTGTACTTTCTCTTATGCCCGCCGCCTTGATGTCTTACAGTTATTTTTCCATAATTGTTTCTTCCAGCTTTGCTCTTTATTATTTCAACCAGTGACTTTTCCGGTTCAGTCTTTGTGATTTCTTCAAAGGTTGAAACTGTCATGAAACGTCTTGCTGGAGAAGTTGGGTTATACTTTTTTATTGCCAATTTTTTCTCCTCCTTTTCCTAAGAAAATGCTTCATGCTATTCGCCTTAGCATTATAGACCTTCGAAGAATTCGATGCCTTTGCTTTCAGGCTTCAACTTAACTACTGCTTTCTTGTAGCTAGCTCTTCTTCCTTCATACTTGCCCATTCTCTTCATCTTTCCGAGAACTCTTACAGTGTTGACCTTGTCTACCTTCACCTTGAAAATCTGCTCTACGGCATTCTTTATTTCTGTCTTGTTGGCATTAACATCAACTATAAAGGTGTATTTTTTATCAGCCATTTCACTCATGCTTTTTTCTGTTATAACAGGTCTTCTGATTATATCATAAGCATTCATTATACATACACCTCCTCGATTTTTTGGACAGCGTCCTTTGTAAGTATGAACTTGTCACAGTTCAGTATGTCGTATACATTAAGTGTATTCACAAGGGATGTCTTAACACCCTCAATATTTCTTGCTGATTTTTCAACATTCTCATTCTTGTCTGCAAGCACGATAAGTGTCTTGGAATCAACCTTAAGGTTGTTTAGCATGCTTACTACCTGCTTTGTCTTTGGTGCATCGAAGTTCAGTTCATCCAATACTATTATGCTGTTATCTTGAACCTTTGAGCTTAATGCAGACTTCATAGCAAGTCTTTTGATTTTCTTTGGCACTGTGTACCTGTAGGATCTTGGCTTTGGAGCAAATACGATTCCTCCGTGTGTCCACTGAGGTGACCTTATGCTACCATGTCTCGCTCTTCCAGTTCCCTTTTGTCTCCATGGCTTAATGCCTCCGCCTCTTACTTCTGCTCTGGTCAAAGCTGACTGTGTTCCTTGTCTTCTATTAGCTAATAGCATTTTTACAACTTGGTGCATAGCTTCTACATTAACTTCCGCACCAAATGTATTTTCGCTTAACTCTAACTCTCCAACTTGATTTCCGCTTATATTGTAAAGCGCTACTTTAGGCATAACACTTCCTCCTTTCCAATCCGTAATTAGGCTTTCACTGAATCTTTTATCATAACCAGTGATCCTCTTATTCCTGGAACTCCGCCTTTTACAAGCAATATGTTCTTTTCAGGATCAACCTTAACAACTTCAAGATTCTGTACTGTTGTATTTACTGCTCCCATATGTCCCGGAAGCTTCTTTCCTTTGAAGGTTCTTGATGGATCAGATGATGCCCCCATTGAACCAGCTCCTCTGTGGTATTTTGAGCCGTGAGCCATGGGTCCCCTGTGGAAATTGTGTCTCTTGATAGCGCCTGCGTAGCCTTTACCCTTTGAAACACCGCTTACGTCAACTCTTTCACCTACTGTGAAAATGTCAGCTCTTATTTCTTGACCAACTTCGTAGCCTGCAGCATCTTCCAACCTTAACTCTCTAAGATATCTCTTAGTAGCTACCTTCGCTTTTGCAAAGTGCCCCTTTAACGGCTTTATAACTTTTCTTTCAGCTATATCATCAAAACCAACCTGTATTGACGCATAACCCTCATTCTCTACTGTTTTCTTTTGTATTACTACATTCGGACCAGCTTCTATAACTGTTACCGGTACAGCCTTACCAGCTGCATCGAATACTTGTGTCATTCCAACCTTTTTACCAAGTATTGCTTTTTTCATTGTTCCACCTCCATAATTTACAGCGGACCGACTATGCGGTCATACTAAATCTTTGTTAAATCTCTATTCAGATCTGAGCTGGCAAGCTCGCAACTCGAAACCCGAGCGCTTTTAAGCGCAACTCGCAACTGTTATTACAGTTTTATTTCAATATCAACACCAGCTGGCAGGTCAAGTCTCATTAAAGCATCAACTGTCTTTGGTGTTGGGCTCAATATGTCTATCAGTCTCTTATGCGTTCTCATTTCAAACTGCTCTCTGGAATCCTTGTACTTGTGAACCGCTCTAAGGATTGTTATTATCTCCTTATCTGTTGGTAGTGGCACAGGACCCGATACCTTCGCACCTGTTCTCTTAGCAGTTTCAACTATCTTTTCTGCCGATTGGTCGATTAGGTTGTGATCAAACGCTTTAAGTCTGATTCTGATTTTTTGTTTTGCCATTTTTTGTTTCCCTCCTTTTCATCGCACGCTTTGCTTCACTTACGTACGACCGCTTACTGCTATACACTCATCCGGGTGTTTTCCAATTTTATTTATCGCGTACCGATTGGTACGCAAAACACTTGATTAGTGAAGGCAGTAGAGTCGCCCGAATTCAAGATACGGACAATACTCAGTGAGAATTCCCCAGAGTTCATCTTACCCAGGTCACACAGGAGACCAGATAAGCTGGTATCTGCAACCTCTCACGTCATCGCCTGCTGAATTGTGAAAACAAGTTTTCAGCTACTGGCTACTGGCTTCTGGCTACTGACTTTTAGTAAGGCTTCAAAGCATTACCAAGTACTAGTGGCTAGCAGCTAGTGGCTAGTGGCTCAAAAAATAATTTTCGCAACCTTATATATTCTATAATATTTTGGGACATATTACAAGGGTTTTTCATCATAAAAAATGAAATTTTTGTGATTTTTTTATTGTATTTCGCATATAAATATAATCCCAAAGGACTAGAGTATACTCTAGTCCTTGGAATTATGTTCGGTTACTAGTGCCGGTTATACTAACCGGACGAGTTTCGAGATTAAACTTGACAAAAGCACTTCTTAACCCCGCAACTCGCAACTTAATTTTACAAAGTTAAATTATTCAACTATTGATGCAACTGCACCTGCTCCAACTGTTCTTCCGCCTTCTCTGATAGCGAATCTCAAACCTTCTTCTATAGCGATAGGTGTGATAAGCTTTATTGTCATTTCTATGTTGTCTCCAGGCATGCACATTTCTACGCCTTCTGGAAGATCGATTACGCCTGTAACGTCTGTTGTTCTGAAGTAGAACTGCGGTCTGTATCCCTTAAAGAATGGTGTGTGTCTTCCACCTTCTTCTCTTGTTAATACGTATACCTGCGCCTTGAAGTGTGTGTGCGGCTTTATTGAGCCTGGCTTTGCAAGAACTTGGCCTCTTTCGATGTCTGTTCTTTGTACGCCTCTTAATAATGCTCCTATGTTATCTCCTGCTTGCGCTTGGTCAAGAAGCTTTCTGAACATTTCTACGCCTGTTACTACTGTTGATCTTGTCTCTTCTGTCATACCTACGATCTCTACTGTATCCTGAACCTTAACTGTTCCTCTTTCTACTCTTCCTGTTGCAACTGTTCCTCTTCCTGTAATAGAGAATACATCTTCTACAGGCATTAAGAATGGCTTCTCAGTTTGTCTTTCCGGTGTTGGGATATAACTGTCTACTGCATCCATAAGCTTATGGATTCCGCTGCACCATTGGCATCCTTCATCACCGCATCCGCACTCAAGTGCTCTTAATGCTGATCCAGGTATGATAGGTGTGTCATCTCCCGGGAACTCGTATTGTGAAAGAAGCTCTCTAACTTCCATTTCAACTAATTCAACTAATTCAGCGTCGTCTACCATATCTACCTTGTTAAGGAATACTACTATGTATGGTACACCAACCTGACGGGACAGCAGTATGTGCTCTCTTGTCTGCGGCATTGGTCCATCAGCTGCTGATACAACAAGTATTGCTCCGTCCATTTGAGCTGCGCCTGTGATCATGTTCTTTACATAGTCAGCATGGCCTGGGCAGTCAACGTGCGCATAGTGTCTTGTCTTTGTTTCATACTCAACGTGTGCTGTGTTGATTGTTATTCCTCTTTCCTTCTCTTCCGGTGCCTTATCTATTTCGTCATACTTTGTTGCTGTTGCTTGACCAAACTTTGATAATACTGTTGTAATTGCTGCTGTCAATGTTGTCTTACCATGGTCAACGTGCCCGATTGTTCCTATATTTACGTGGGGTTTGTTTCTTTCAAATTTTGCCTTTGCCATTACTATTTCTTCCTCCTTAAGTTTTATTTTAAGGCATATCCCTAAGTGAAATACTTAAGCATATTCCTAAATAGTCTTCTAATAAACACTCCCGTGTGTATCACAGTTATATTTTTTAATTTATACTGTGAATAAGAAAAATGGAGCTCACGAGCAGGATTGAACTGCCGAACCTCTTCCTTACCAAGGAAGTGCTCTACCTACTGAGCTACGTGAGCTAACTAAATACTTTGTATTTAATTCCGGAGTTTTTATTTGAAAAATTTTTTACAATGCAATAAAAACGTCCATGTTTATACAAAGTTGTTATAAATGGTGGGGAAAGGTGGATTCGAACCACCGAAAGCGTTGCTAACAGATTTACAGTCTGCCCCCTTTGGCCACTCGGGAATTTCCCCATGCTTATGCGAACACAAAAATGTTCGGCCATACTATTATGGTATTATAAAACTATTGATATACTTTGTCAATATACAATTTTGCCTAACTATTGAGATAAACACCAAGCTTTTGACAGCTTATCCGTAATATATCCCGCTTATTCAAGCGGGATACAAATAATTATATTATTAATCAATACATAATATGTCTTCTAAATATCTTTTATTTCCAGGTATTTTTCAAGCTTTCTTTTTACACGCTGCAAAGCATTATCTATTGACTTTACATGCCTGTCCAAGTCACAGGCAATCTCTTGGTATGATTTACCCTGCAGGTATGACATAAGTACTTCAAGCTCCAAATCACTTAATATTTCACCTATTTTGCTTTCTATAGAAACAAGCTCTTCTCTGCTTATTATCAACTCTTCAGGATCTGTAATCTTGGCAGCTGTCAGTATATCCAAAAGGGTCCTGTCCGATTCTTCATCATAAATAGGCTTGTTCAGTGATACGTAAGAGTTCAATGGTATATGCTTCTGTCTTGTCGCTGTCTTGATGGCCGTAATTATCTGTCTTGTAATGCATAGCTCGGCAAATGCTCTAAAAGAAGAAAGCTTATCATTTCTGAAGTCTCTGATGGCTTTATACAATCCTATCATACCCTCCTGAACTATATCTTCCCTATCAGCACCAATCAAAAAATATGAGCGGGCTTTTGCTCTTACAAAATTTTTATATTTGTTAATAACATACTCAAGTGCGCTTTCATCCCCGTCTCTTGCACTTAGGACCAATTCCTCATCAAGCATATTTTCATATCTTTCTACAAACCTTTTTTCAGCATTTGCTTCCACTTTATCGCCTCCAAGCTAATCGTGAGAACGAATATAATGAACTTATCACTATAGCGTCCTCTATAGACAAGAACTGTACAGGTATGAGTTAGTTCTGCATTCAACAGAAAAAATCTGACTATTGAAATGAACAAGTATCGGACATACTAAACCATATTATTATTATACTTACACGTTATTTCTAAGTCAAGCCTTATCGCTTGCGCGAAGCCGTTTTTCCAATATTTTCGTGTTTTGGAGACTCAATTTGAGCTGCTCCACCCTTTTGGGGAGCAGCGACTCTCATAAAGCCATTTTAGCCGTTTATCAATAGAAGGCTTTATTTTAATATCGGCACTATTCAGTTTCTTCTATAATACTTCTGGTATTTTTTTACTCCAAAAAGCATGCATGCACTAATGAAGCCTATTTTGACTTCTCTGCCCTTTGCTTGTTTATCTCATATACTATTATACCTGTTGAAACTGCCGCATTCAGTGATGATATTTTGCCTTTCATGGGAATACTTACTAAAAAGTCACACTTTTCCTTTATCAGCCTTCCTATTCCTTCTCCTTCGCTACCTATTACAAGAGCCACAGGACCTGTCAGATCCTTCTTGTAATATGTTTCCCCCTTCATTTCAGCACCAACAATCCATAATCCCTTTTTCTTAAGCGCTTCTATAGTCTGTGATAAATTTGTCACCTTGGAAACAGGCACGTATTCTATAGCTCCTGCTGAAGTTTTTGCAATAACAGGTGTCAAGGATGCAGATCTGCGCTTGGGGATTATTATGCCGTGCACTCCTGCACCTTCTGCTATTCTGAGTATTGACCCCAGATTATTGTTGTCAGTGATTTCATCAAGTATTATTATAAATGGGTCTTCACCTTTATCAGCAGCTATTTGAAGTATTTCATCCACCTCATAATATTTATATAGGGCTGCGGAAGCTATTACACCCTGATGTCCTTCTGTGGATGAAAGTGCATCAAGCTTCTTTCTGTCTACCTCCTTAATGAGTATATGCTTATCTTTGGCCATAGCTATTATCTGTCTGATTGAACCTTCGGCGGCACCCTTCTGAACAAATATCTTATCGATTTCTCTTCCTGATTTCAATGCCTCCAGTACAGGGTTTCTGCCTTCAATGAGATTGATATTTTCATCATCGGCTTCCTCAAACACTTCCTGTTTTCTGGGTCTTTCCTTAAATTTAGGCTTATCAGTTTCCTTTACAGCGCTTTTTTCAAAAGGCTTTGACTTGGAAAAGGGCTTGGGCTTGGAATCCTTACCCTTAAAATCCCTTCCTCCGGACTTTTTCCCAAACTCCCTGTTATCGCCCTTTTTCTTTGAATCTCTGTCTTCTCTAGGTTTCTTATACATAATCATCATCCTTCTTCATAAGTTTTATAGAAATGAACTTGTAAATAAGTAATTGAAATGTTTTATAGCTCTTCAGCAGCCCCTTCTTATCAAAACTGAAAATATATGAAAGTACTTTCTTCAGAAGCATTGAACATTATTAAAACAAATATGAGTGCAGTATACACTGCCGCCCTTATATATGGCGGAACTTCCTGTGTCCATCTGCTGCACAGCACAGCTTCGTGTTTATTAATGTAATACTCAAGTAGATGTAATAAGTATAACACAGCAATGACACTAAAATACAAATAATATGTTTCATAAAACACAAAATCAGTGAAATTTAACATTTTTAACAATACAGCTGCAGCATCATGTAAAGAATTTGCTCTGAATAATACCCATCCCATAGTTGCCAGCTGAAAGAATACAAAGGTGCATATATAACGATATGGCAAGCTTTCCCTCAATTTTGGAGCCAAACGCTCTGAATATTTTTTGTAATAGTTATGTAAAGCAGCCAGCAGCCCATGATAAGCTCCCCATAATACAAATGTCCATTTTGCGCCATGCCATAAGCCTGAAATAAGCATAGCTGCCAAAACAAAGATACTTTTTCTCATGAGGATATTAGTGTTCCCACCCAGTGGAATATATATATAATCTCTTATCCATGACGATAAGGTTATATGCCATCTTCTCCAGAAATCCTTTGGGTTTCCGCTTATATACGGAGTTTTAAAGTTGCATGCCATATCAAAGCCGAATAAGTGTCCTATACCTATTGCAAACTCACTATATGCCGAAAAATCAAAATATATCTGGAATGCAAACACATATGTGGCAAACCAGGCATCCAGTCCGCTCATAGCTGCAACATCACTGTAGTAATGAATAACAATCGGCGCAAGGTTATCGGCAAATATAATTTTCTTTATTAAGCCTCTGAAGATATAGTATATGCCATACTTAAAACGAACTTCCTCAAAGCTTATACTATCAACCTCATCCAGCTGAGGAATAAAATTCCGACCCCTCATTATGGGCCCGGCTATGAGCTGAGCGAAGAAAGAAATAAACACCCAAAACCTCACATAAGATTCACAGGGCTCAATATCCCCCCGCTTTACATCCACAATATATGCAATAAGCTGAAAGGTATAAAAGGAGATTCCTACAGGCAGTATAATCCTTGCCAGCAGATTGTCCTGCCAAACGAACTTCGCACCCAGTAATTTATTGAGATTAATTAATATAAATCCTGTGTACTTAAAAAAGGCTATATTCAGTATATTAACTGCCAATACAGACAGATAGTAAGCCTTTCCATACCTTCCATGCAGTTTTCTAGAGCAAAAATAGGTTATATATGACATTATAATAAATAATACCAGAAAGCCGATTCCCGAGGCTCCGTAAAACAAAAGGTTGGCGGCAGCAAGTATATAAGCCCTCTTACTTGGCAGCATATAGTACAGTGCATACGTAAAAACCAACAGCAGCATGAATTCAAAGCTATGAAATAACACCTTATCCCTCCGGCAGTAATTAATTAGAACGTATTATTATGATTGGCAGATTTCCAGCTTTAATTCATAATTAGCACAATAAGGCAGATGATAGCTGTAAAGAACAGAAAAAAAGGCTTATGCAGAAAGGACGGCAAATACCTTTATACATTAAGCCGGTTGGTCTGAAAAATAGATGCAGATTCATTTGCAGTAATACGGTTAAGCTATGAATACACAATTAAAGATTTCTGTATTTTTTTCTGACTTCAGCAATCCTTCCGCAGGTCATATTTCCTTCGGGGCAGCCTCCCTCTATACAGCCGGGTCCGGCATTCTTAAACAAAACTGGAGCCACCGCTTTAAGCTGCTTCAGCATTTGCTCCGCCAGTTCACGGATTTCCCATTGAGCTCTGTTGCAGCACCTGTGTCTGAAAAAATTCATTAATGCCCTTGCGGTCATTGTAAATACGATTTTGGTTTCACATGCATTTGGGAAAACATATCTTGCATCTTCAATAGAATTCTTTTCTGCAGCCTGCTTTGCCTGCTTTTCACTTTTACCTTCGGCTATCAGCTTTTCATAATTTTTCTTGTACAGAAGCTCTGTCAACTCATTATATGCCTTTTGAGCCTCCTCCATTGCTCTGATGAATCTTTCTTTTGCTTCAGGAACTGCTTCAATTGAAGGCGGGACTATGTAATCAAATTGCTCAAGCCTTACATACCTCTGCGACTGCTGGGAATATGAACAGCCTATCCTATGCCGTACCAGCTGATGAGTCAAAACTCTGCTGATACCCTCCACAGCAAATGTGAAGCTGACGTGTTCTATAGGGCTTTCATGTCCCAGATCCATGAGCATATCCAGAAACTTATTGGTCTTTGCTTCATCCAGATCTATCATAATATCTTCTATTCCCACTGGAGAATAGCACAGCTTAGCTGAAGCTGCTATAAGCTTTTCAGGCTCTTGGGTGTATTGAATAAGGTTTACCTTCATATGCTGCCTCCATTATTAAAATACTTTAAAATTCGCTTATTCCATATGAACATCAAATAGCATAATATCAAGTATTGCGAACAACCATTACTCTATTTAAAATTTCCATAAGTCTTTCAATGCTTCCAATAAGGTATAGATATCCCAGCAGCGATTCAAAGCCGGTAGCATATCTGTAATCAGAAATATCCGCATTTTTAGGCACAGTAGCTGACTTTGTATTGCGCCCTCTTCTCACTATATCCAGCTCCTCCTCTGTGAGGATATCTTCAATTCCGGATAATATTTCAGCCTGCGACTTTGCCTTCACGTAATTGATGGATCTTTTATGAAGCTTGGCAACCTGCATGCTCCCTGATGAAACAAGCTGCGTTCTGATATACAGCTCATATACTGCATCTCCTACATAGGCAAGTACAAGTGGGTTATACATCCTGATATCGGACAGACTTACACTTCCTTTATTCAGCATGCATTTATCCGTCTCCGTTATAAACTTTTCAAAGCAATCTTTTGTATTAATATTTTCCATCTCCAATATACTTTCTTTATATATCCGTTTCCGTACAGCATGCCTCATCATCTGCTATATCCAAAGCATCTTCAGCTTCATTGAAGCTCTCTCCATAACTATTTATTTCATTCTCAAGCAGATTTGATGCATCATTGGCAGACAGCTCCTGTACATTTTTCAGCTTTCTTTGAATATTTCTTGTTTTTCTGGCTGCTGATTCGATAGTGTTTGAAGCCTCCTGAAGCTTCTTTTGAGTCTTGTCCAGAATAACACCGAACTTGCCGAACTCTGTTTTGACAGCACCAAGAAGCGCCCAAACTTCACTGGAGCGTTTTTCAATTGCCAGTGTCTTGAAGCCCATTTGCAGACTGTTAAGCAGAGCTATCAGTGTCATAGGTCCTGCAACAACTACTCTGTATTCCAGCTGCAGCTGCTCACACAGTCCCGGTCTTCTGAGTACTTCTGCATATAACCCTTCTGTCGGCAAGAACATAATACCGAAGTCTGTGGTATTTGGAGGATCAATATACTTGTCCCTTATATCCTTGGCAGATGCTTTTACCCTTATTTCGAGCTGTCTTGATGCTTCATCAACGGCAGCGGTATCTGCACGTTCCTGAGCATCAATAAGTCTTTGGTAATCCTCCTGTGGGAATTTTGAATCTATAGGCAGCCAAATCTGTTCAGTATTATCATCTCTTCCCGGCAGCCTTAACGCAAACTCAACTCTCTCAGTACCATTCTTTCTGGTACAGACATTTTTACCATACTGCTCGGGAGTGAGTATCTGTTCAAGTATACTGTCAAGCTGGATTTCTCCCCAGGTACCCCTTGTTTTCACATTGGTAAGAACTCTTTTGAGATCTCCGACTCCCGCTGCCAGACTCTGCATCTCTCCCAAGCCCTTATGCACTGCTTCCAGTCTGTCACTGACCAGCCTGAAGGACTCTCCCAGCCTTTGTTCCAATGTCATATGCAGCTTCTCGTCAACGGTGGCACGCATCTGCTCTAATTTTCGGCTGTTATCCTCCTGAAGGTATTTCAATCTGTCTTCCAGTACATTACGCATTTTCTCAAGCTTATTTTCATTGGACTGCAGAAGTGTAGATAATTGGTTGAATACCATCTCATATTGGCTCCTGCCGTTGAGGGACATCTCTTCTCTGAATCTTGATATTTCTCCTCTTACAGATTGGTCTATTCTACCCTGTGTCTTCTCTATAGCATCAAGCTTGCCCTCAAGCATTATGAGCTTTCTACCTGAGCTGCCGGAAATAAGCACTATCAGCAGTATAATGTTGATAATACCTGCCGCTGCTGCAATAATCAACCATAAATCAGTCATGTCTATCTCCTCTCATAACCTGTCCCATAGTATTTCAATTATAAGCTAAAGAGTATGTTATCTATAATTATAAGAAAACAGCACAACAAACACAACATAGATTGTGAAAACTATGATGAATATGCTTGTTTTTCGGGGGTTGTAAATTTTGCCATAAGCATGTCTTTTATAATCACTATATACTTGCTTATATAGCTTGACGTCAGAATTGTGAAAAGGGCATTAATCAAAAACCTTAAAGATATAGAACTGACACCTGCTACAACCAGAATTCTGTCAGAAAGAGCCAGAAGTGCAGGATGTACCAGATAGACATAAAAGGATATAGGTGCATATCTTGTGGAAACACTCCTCACTGTAGCTACGTTCTTCAGCAAACTGCTTGCGGCAAATATTGAAAAAACGGAGACGCTTGTATACATCACCCACAGTACATTTCTATGATCATACGGACTGAGAACTACAAACAGTGTACCAACGGCAGCTGCGGCTGCCAATGCAAGCATGCATTTCAGCCTGCTGTTCATCCATACGAGTATCCTATCTCCAAAAACAACTCCCATCATGTAATAGAAAAGATATTTTACAAACACTCTGTCTGAATATGGAAAAACAACGTACATAACCGTAAACAGAGTAACAAAGAATGACAGAATAACAGCATATCTGCCCGCAATTTTGTCACGAAGCTTTATCAGTGCTGGTGTAATAAGATACATCTGCATAATAATAGGTATGAAGTATAAATGATATTTTCCAGTACCAAAAATAAGATGCTGTACAATACCCTTCAATGTAAAGCCTGTACCATAAAAATACGCATCTGCTGTATAATAAAATAATGTAAATACGGCATAAGGAATCAATATTCTGACAGCTCTGTCCTTAAAAAACGGCAGAGCTGAAAAATCCCTTTTTTTATACTTTATATATACCATGACTCCGCTTATATATATAAACACCGGAGTAGCAAACTTCAGAAATCTGTTGAATATAAAGGTAATAATCCCTAATGAGCTCTGAGGCTCGTACAGGGACAAGGCCACTGCGCTTACATGTATCATAATAACAGCATATGCTGCAATAGTCCTCATTATATCAAACTCATAGATTTTATTCCTATTCATATTTGCTCCTTTAATGATAATATTTTCCAAAACTAGTATCAGTATAGGTTAGTTTATCCTTCAAGTCAAGCTTATGGAGCTATATAACCGGAAGCAAATATCGACAGCAAAATCTGCATAGAATAAGCGTCACAGACTTATTCGACAAACATATACCTTTATGGAAAGGCTTATTATGCTCGCCTGCACATTAAAAAGCTGCATATCAAAATTGATATACAGCCTTCAGAGCATATTTATTTTTTCACTGTGACCTTCACTCCCTGTGGCGTATCCTCAAGTATTACTCCTCTTTCCTTAAGCTCATCTCTTATCTTATCAGCAAGTGCCCAGTTTTTTTCTTTGCGCGCCTTTTGTCTTTCTTCTATTAGCCTTTGTATTTCCTCATCCAGGCCATCCTGTTTTTTCTGTAGTAAACCAAGCACTCCGGTAAGCTCCATAAGAAGGTTGTAAGCCTTCTGCAGCAAAGTCTTTGATGAATTAATATCAGTATTGCTGTTTGTGTCTCTTACCAAATCAAAAATAGCAGCCAGTGCATCTGCTGTATTCAGATCATCATCCATTGCATTAATATAGCCTTCCTTATAGGACTCAAGTTTTGTCACAAACTCCTCTTCTGAAGGTGTTAATGCTCTATCTTCTGCATTTTCCAGTAAATGCAGAAGATTGTTCTTGGCATTATATAGTCTTTCCAAACTGCTCTTTGTTTGATCAAGCAAATCACTGCTGAAATTTATTGGATTTCTGTAATGTGCAGAAAGCATAAACATCCTTACTACTTCCAGGTCATACTTTTCGCTTATATCACGTACCGTAAAAAAATTGCCAAGGGATTTTGACATTTTTTCATTGTTCACATTAATAAAGCCGTTATGAAGCCAGTATCGGGCAAAAGGCTTTCCTGTAGCCCCCTCACTCTGAGCTATTTCGTTTTCATGGTGCGGAAATATCAGGTCTTGTCCTCCGGAATGAATATCTATTGTCTCACCCAGGTATTTCATTGACATCGCAGAGCATTCTATATGCCAGCCCGGTCTTCCCAGCCCCCATGGGCTTTCCCATGCAGGCTCTCCCGGCTTTTGACTTTTCCAAAGTACAAAATCCGTTGGGTTCTTCTTGACATCATTTACATCAACTCTCGCTCCGGCTTCAAGCTCTTCAAGATTTTGCCTTGACAGCTTTCCATATTCGTCAAATCCGGAGGTATCATAATATACGTCCCCGCCTACACTATATGTCAAGCCTTTTGCCTCCAGCATTTTTATAGTTGCAATAATCTCATTTATGTGCTCTGTTACCTTTGGATGATAGTCTGCTTTTCTAATATTCAAGCCCTCTGCATCCTTGAAATATTCATTTATATATTTCTCAGATACTTCTTTTTCACTTATGCCCTCTTCCTTTGCACGCTTTATTATCTTATCATCAACATCAGTAAAGTTTTGAACAAAGGTTACTTTATAGCCTCTGTATTCCAGGTATCTGCGAAGAGCATCAAAAATAATGAAGGGCCTTGCGTTTCCTATATGAAAATAGTTATAAACAGTTGGTCCGCAGGAATACATTTTTACTTCACCCGGCACCATTGGTACAAAATCTTCTTTTTTCCTTGTCATTGTATTATACAGTTTCATATTCACACCTACCTTTTTTCAGTAATCAGTTACAGTGGTCAGTTATAAGCAGTTAGAGACCTGTTATTATTGCTTGATTGACTCCAGCTGGCAGCTTCCACCAGTATGCTTATCTGCGAAGTTTGTCTCATCTCACTGTCCACTGACAACCGTAAGCTGACAACCATCAACTGTCCCTGTAATCTGTTATTTGCCTTTTAATACATATTTCCTATACGTTCTATATGTTGTATATATATAAATGCTTTCCGGTTGTTTTTCTTTAAGGTTTTTTTTCTGAAACAGCAGTACAAAACCGTCGTACTTTACTCCGGGCTTGCTTGAATACTTCAAGGGGGAATCATTTATTATCTCATGAAAGCCGTATTCATAGCTGTTATAAAAAAGACTGTCAGGATATACAGTATCTTCATCAGGGGTTCTTCCTGCAGCTATATAGAACATTATAACTATAATGAATATAGAAGCCAAAGTAAATAGATTTCTATACTTCACCATTTTTTTTACTATTTTTCTATCCAGCATGCCTATTTCTCCCACTAATTAAAGTATAAGCCTCTTTCAGCTTATTATACCCTGAAAACAACACTTTCCTTTTTAAACATTGATAACGCAAATATCATTGAGAATGCTATGTAAAACAGTGACCATACCAACACAATCACTATGTGCTGCATGTTGAATACACCGACTATTACCTCTTTTATTATACATACAGCATTGAGCAGCGGTATATGGAAATATATAGACGGTATTGCCTTTGAATCTATCAGCATTGTCAGATATGACGGCATCAGTATGATTATCGCAAGGGGAGACAAATATGTGGATGCCTCCTTGAATGACCTTGCATATACGGATACAGCCAGCTGCAAAGCACTGAATATCATGGAAAGACCAATGCACGTGAGCATGATTATAAATATTGAGCTGGGTTCCAGGCCTTTACTGGTTCCAAGCATATTGGGATTCATTTTCATAGAAATCAAAAAACCAATAAAGGATGCAGCAGTACCCATAAGAGCAGCTATTGTAACAGCCAGATATTTACCCATCAGGAGCGACATTCTCTTTGGCTTTGTAGTGAGAAGGGGCTCAAGGGTGCCTCTTTCTTTTTCGCCTGCTCCCAGGTCTATAGCAGCCGGCATACCACTGACTGCACTCCACATAGTAAGCATCATTGGTAGCATCATGGAAAACATAAGGAAACCAAAACCACCCTTGTCCGGAGTAGCGCTTTTTTCCTGAATATCAACTACCTTCAATATGCTCTCATTCAGATTTAAAGCATTTAATCTATCTATGACGACCTTATCCGAATACCCTGCAATTGCTGACTTTATGGTTGAAAATGCATTAAGTGACTGCTGGCTTGTATCATCATATTCTACCGTTATTGAAGCTGGATTGGCGGTCTTGATGCTGTCATCAAAATTCTCAGGTATATGTATTACTGCTTTTATTTTATTATCCTTGACTGCCTGTGTATAATCCTCTACCGCCACAATTTCAAAAAGTGGAGAGTTCTTCAAGTATTCAGCCAGCGAACTGCTGCCGCCGTTTATAGAAATCGGTATTACTTTTTTTGAATTTTCCTCAAGCTGTTTGGTACCATAGCCCATAACAGAAAAAAGAAGAGGAAGCAATATAATGGGAACTATAATGCTTGCAAAAATAGTCTTCTTATCTCTGAATATATCTATCAGTTCTTTTTTCAACACTATAAGTATGTGCTTAAGCTTCATTTTTTTCACCTACCAGCTTCATAAATACTTCTTCAAGGTCTTCATCATCATGCTTGCGTTTCAGCTCTTCTATAGTTCCTATATCAACCATTTCTCCTTTATGTATGATACCTATCCTGTCACAAAGCTTTTCTACTTCCTTCATTGAGTGGCTTGAGAAAATTATAGTCTTGCCTTCTTCCTTGCAGCTCCTGATAAAATCATGAACAATCCTTGCTGATGTGACATCCAGACCTGATGTAGGCTCATCAAAAAGCATAACCTGGGGATTGTGAATAATGGAACGCGCTATGGCGACCTTCTGCTTCATTCCCTTTGAAAACTTGCCTACTCTCCTGTTTACATATTCCTTCATATCCAGTATATCAACCAAATATGATACTCTGTTTTCAATATCTTCGTTTTTCATATCATTAAGCTCGGCAAAGTATTTTATATTCTCTTTAGCTGTAAGCCTGTCGTAAAGTCCCATTTCACCGCCAAACAAAATGCCTATTTCTCCTCTTACCTTTTCCGGATCAGTGACTATATCATAGCCTGCAACCTCTGCAGTTCCGCCTGTAGGCTGGAGCATTGTTGCAAGCATTCTTAATGTTGTAGTCTTTCCGGCTCCGTTCTCTCCCAATAAACCAAATATTTCTCCTTGCATGACTTCAAAAGATATTCCTTTAACTGCTTCTATTTGCTTAAAGCTTTTCTTCAGATTTTTTAGTTGAATCAAAAAATACACCCCCGATAAAAATTTATGATTTCTCAAGCAGACAAACGGCATATGCCTCTATGCCTTTGCCTTTACCTACAAAACCAAGACCTTCAGTAGTGGTTGCTTTAATATTTATCTGTTCACTGTTACATTTTAATGTATCGGCAATATTCATTTTCATCTCATCCAAATAAGGAGCCATTTTAGGAGCCTGTGCTGCTATTATGCAATCTATATTGACTATGTTATAACCCTTTTCCTTCATTACTAGAAATACTTTCTGCAGAAGAAAAATACTTGAAATATTTTTAAATGACTTGTCATCATCAGGAAAAAAATGTCCTATATCCTTCTCGCCGCATGCACCAAGTATTGAATCCATTATAGCATGGACCAGCACATCTGCATCTGAATGCCCCTGCAAGCCTCGGTCATAAGGTATTTCCACACCACCGATAATGAGCTTTCTGCCTATCACTAATCTATGGACATCATATCCGTTCCCTATTCTCAGCACTTTTTTTACCCTCCTAAAAACAGATTTACCACCATATCCCCAATACCATATCTACTGCATACTATGTTACCCTATCTATTGTATAACTTTTTTCAATAAATTCCAATATCCTTTTGACATCGTATCTGCACAGTCTGCTTTTCCTCAGAATACTTCTTGCTTTATCAGAAAAAAGGATATATAAAAGGCTGCATTACTGCAGCCTTTTAGTTACCAATATCCAATACTATTTTCCAGCTTCCATCATTCTGTAACTGCCAAATAGATGTATATCTTCCTGTACCTTCCATTATAGTCCCATCCTTATCAGGGTGCTTCCTTACATATCTTCCATAGGTATAACCCATAGTACCATCCTCAGATACTTTTGCAGCTTCAGGCTGCCATCTCAATGAAAAGCCTGCAGTTCCAAATGCTCCCTGCATCCTTTTATAAATGGCTTCTTTGCCTTTTATTATTTCGCCTTGAGAAGGAACCATTATACCGTCCTCAGAAAAGTAGGAGACCCAGCCTTCAACTCCCTTTTCGGAAGTAGCCATGTCAAACTCTTTGTCCAGAGCCATCAGGAGCCGGCAGATTTCTTCACGCTTTACCATATTTTCACTCCCTCGGGTACTGATTAAAGACATTCTATACACTTCGCCTCTAACAGTTAGACTTTATAAAAAGTGCAATATCCTTATCTGATCTGCTGATATGAAAAACAAGCCATTCAACCAGAATTCTGTTTATAAGTACAACAAAATCGGTAGTGTTACCGACATTATCAAGCTTATCCTTCAAGGCTCTGAACTCAAAAGTAAAATCCTGATGCTGCCTTTTATGTTTCTCATAGTCCGGATACCCATATTTCTTCTGAAGATTTTCTTCTGCCGTAAAGTGAAGGTCTATGTATTCTTCTAGGTACTTCATCAAATCAACTACTTCATGCCTTCCCTTACCTTTATTACAGGCATCTACCAACATATCAACCCTTCGAAAGAGCTCCTTATGCTGACTGTCAACTTCATCAAATCCTATTTCAAGATCAGTTCTCCATTGTATTGACATCTGCATACCTCCAAAAACTTAAACTATACCTTTTTCCCTAAGAAATGCACCTAAAGCTTTATCAGTCTTTCTTATATGATTTATCAACCAATTCACAAGTGTATGATTCAGTTGTATGATTACTGTTGCTGTAGGCCCTTCAAACTGAAGCTTTTCCTTAAGAGCAATAAAATCCTTAATAAACTGCTCATGCTGTTTTTTGTGCGATTCAAATTCGGGATATGAATACTTAGCCTGCAAGCCTTCCTCATCTCTGAAATGAACTACTACATAATCCTCAAGATAGCTAACTACCTGACTGATTTCCTCTTTACCTTTACCGGCAGTGCATGCCTCAAAAAGATCAGATACCTTTTTGAATAGCTCCTTATGCTGATTATCTACTTCCAGAACACCTATCGCCAAATCATCCTTCCACTCTATAGCCATAATGTACCTCCTCAAAAAAATAAAAATATATAAATAATATTCGATATATACACAGATAATCCTGCAAAATTCTACAAAAATCACTATTGATTATCATCGGATATTAAATATCATATATTGCATAGCTGAATACCCAGTCACAAAAAAACAGGCTGCCCGATACTGCTCGCCTGTTCTATTTACTGCTGCAGGTACACCATATACCACTCTGGATCCTGCTTAAATTATCTAACAACTCCCTTTTAAGTACATTAGTTGCCTTTGATATGTTATCAAGTTCCTTATTATATCTCTCTGATTTATGTGTATCCTGCATTTTCCAGCACACTCCATCTAGCATGCATTTTGGGGCTAATACTGCTATTTCATGACCTAGGTAAAAGTGCTATTGAGTTACCTGTGTCTCCTAAACACTCTATAAGTTTCATCGCTTTCCCATATGGAAAGTCTTTAACTAATACAAAAGGTAAGTTCTTTGAGCCCTTTAACAGCTTCCCTATTGACATTTCAATGCCTATTACATTTTTTATCTGAAGTAAATCTTTAGTTCCATTCCTAGGCATACTCGTTAAAACCAAATCACATGTGTCCGGCAATATTTGCAAATTGTTTTTGTTGCACGACTTGACTATGCATCCATATGCTATCCAGCTTAATAAATCGCATGTTATTTCCTCAGCACCAATGGGATTCATATATCCGGAATCAACAATAATTACCCCTTTAGATTCTATATGCTGTTTCATCAGGAAAACATTCCCTGCACCATCATCACCAATAGCCACGTAACCTTGAGCATATTCGTCTACTTCCCAAGTCAAATTCCGCTCCCCAATATCCTCTGTTCCGTAGATAAGTAATCCTCCGCCTATCGAAAAGCCATTCGACAGTTTTAATAATTCACGATATACCATAGGAAGACACAGTTTATATTCTCGTTCCACCCTATCAATTTCAGACTCACTTGCTGGCGGGTAGCTTACCAAGTTTTGTACTTTAGACAAATCTAACATCAAAAAGGCCTCCTATAACATCAAAATACTTACGAATATAATAGCTCTTTACTTGTAAATCCACAATTATTAAAGGAAAAAGCACCAGGGACAAAAGCACCAGGGACGGTTCTTTTTGCTTTTCATTTTTTTTATACTGACACTATACACAATGCTGCTGCTTATCCATAAAAGGTTTGGAATTTTTATGACTTGGGCTGCTTTCCTTCAATAGCATTTTGAAGAATAACTGTATAACTGTACTTGGGATAAAGCTTTTACAGCCTTTACATCTCTCTCTAGCCCTTGTGCTAAAAAAACAACCCTTGTGTAAATATTATACATATTTTACCACAAGGGGTATTATCCCTCAATAACCTTATAACCTTTGCACCTGATACATATCCTCATTGGCATATATTATCATAGATTTTACTACATTAAATTTTACCTCATAAACTGTATAACATCATAATTTCCTATTGTTTTTGCTAGTTGCAAAGGTGATATGCCATGCTTGTTTTTTAGGTTGATATCAGCTCCAAAAGAACGTAATAATCTTATTGACCTTACCCCAAATTTTGTACCACGCTCAATGTTAGTCCAGCCGATTTTTGGGTAAGTTCGTTATGTAATTTTTCCGCATATTCATTAGGTGTTAAGTTGCCAAGTGAACTGTGCGGACGCAGCA
>JBMORW010000038.1:0-74650 GCA_049322695.1 Bacillota bacterium
CAGATTGCACATTTCCTTTGTTGAAGAAACTCCATGCCATGCTGATTTTCCATACCATTTGATGCCTTTTGGTTGAATTATATGACAAGAGGTTTTCCCCTTTGCAGCCTTCTCAATCTTATCAAACACTGTCTCGTAAGGCATCAGGTAATAAGCAGCATTAGGCATATCCAAATATTCTCCCGAGAAGCTGTCCCTATTGATAAACGTATCCAGACACCTGCCATACTCCTTGAAATATAATGACCAACCGAGCCAACCATGTTCAAAGGGTGAAAGACCCGAGTAATAAGCTGTCATAGCAGCTGTTGTTGTTGAAGGATACACTGAAGTGACCTCTGCCGTTATGTTTGCTCTCAAAATATCATCTTTCTGCAGCAGGCTCTCAAGAATATCCACTCCCATGCCGTCAAAAATCATCAGTACTACGTTCTTGTAATTTTTATCAAGCAGTTCCATTAACTTCTGATTCTCATTATATTTTGTATCAACACCATAATGCTTCATTACGGCAGCGATAGTATTAAGTATACTGTTGTCATAATCGGGATAAACGATATTATTCATAAATTTACTCCTTATTAAGCACTAACCTATATAGAAGCCCATCTTCTCCATCAGGATGTTGATACATATCAAATCCAAGTTTTTCAAAAATGCTTCTTGATCTTGTGTTAGCCTTATATACTTCAGCTACTATTTCTTTTGCATTGAGCTTTGCTTCTGCATGAGAGATAAAACCTTTTGTTATCTCTTTAGCATACCCCTTGTCCCAATGCAATCTTCTCAATCTGAAGCCTATTTCATACTGACCAGGCTCTGCATAGACTTTTATGAAAGCCATACCTATCTTTTCTTTACTTTTATTACATTCAATGCAGAAAACACCTATACTGCACTTATCATCATAGCTGTCCATCCACTTTTTCAGTACAGTCTTACATTCATCATAAGACATAGAATCCCAGCCATTGAACTTGATACATTCGGGGTCATTATTAATATCATATATAAGGTCTATATCATTTTCCTTGAACTTTCGCAATACTAATCTATTAGTATATATCATGAATTATACCTCTCCCCCAAAAAGCAGCTTAATTACAGTCCTCTGCTCATCTTCAATTATCCTACTATACAAACCTGCTCATTATTACAATATCCTTAAATAATGTTATTGTCATTCATAATTTTTTTGTCAATTTATATCCTCATGTAAATGTATGAACTAAAGCAAACTTACATACTGTTTTACTGCTCAGAATGTATTATATTCTACATTTTACCAGCTAATCCTCTATATAACTATTACAAAATATTAATTTTCAAAAAACAAAGACCGATGCAGCTGCATCGATCCATCTAGATAGTATTTGAATATTCTTTTAGTGCTGTTAAATCACTATCCTCATACTCGTTAGTACCCGGTTGGTTTCTTTTGTACTTCCAACACTTGATTGCATCCTGAATAGTTTTTCCTTTATTTCTTTTGAAAAAGGTACGTATATATTTATTGTATTCAAACTGAGGGTCTATTGTTTCTGTTCTCTTGTTACTCTTCTTTTCTGCTGCCAGCCTATACCATTCATTAACTGCATCTTCATATGTCATTCCAGCACTGGACTTAAGAAATCTTTGGAACTTTACGCTGAAGTGAAACTCTTTACCTATTACTGATTCAAAATATGCTCTATGCCTTTGTGTACAGCAAAAATCATCCTCAATAAGAGTATCTGGCGACAGCTCTGAATAGCCAGGTTTGCTATAACTGCGTTTTATATGAGCTTCGTGTTTCCCCGCCTTTTCTCCTGTTTTTAAAAAATGTTCGACTCTTTTGCTCAACTCCGTTTTACTTCCTGATGCAGAAATACTATTTTCTCTACAAAAGCTCATCAATTCTTCTTTCAGATAATAATATCTGACAAAAACATCCGGATCAAGCGTGTTACTTAATTTGGGTCTGCTATCCTTCATATTTTATCTCCTTTGCCAATATGTACTTATATACTAGCAAAGTCTATCTGACAGCTGTATGTCATGCTTTCGTTTGTGTACTTAATATATTAAGCTACCTTTCCTGTTATTACATCCATACTGCCACCTACTCCAAAGGTTATTTTTCAACACGTTTTGCCATATAAATATCCGGCTTGCCTATTCCATTTGCATCAGGCATAACACTTACTATGGTATAGCCTAGTTTTTTATAGAATTCAAAAGGATGTCTATTATGATTCACTATATCTCTCATCTTATCATAGGTATTTTCATATAAGTCTGTGTTTGACAGCGATGTAGCATTATTCTCATCGTCAGTTCCCAGCCAAATTGTCAAACCTCCTCGCTCACTCACTTCAGTTTCAAATTTTCTTACAAGCATACTGCCAATGCCATTAGCCCTATATTCTTTTTTGACAGCCAGAGGATGCAGCTCCCATACATTACCTCCGTATTGACTTATTCCTCCAATCCAGCCTACCGCATTATCCATATTGTCTATTGCAGCTATACTGATTCTATCCTTATTAAAGGATTTCTCTATGTCTTTCAACCATTTCCCTGGACGGCCTTCTTCAAAGGCTTCAGTTAGTATATTATTGATTTGCTCAATGTATTTTGTGTGAGATGGATTCAGAATTATAGTCTTCATTTCTTACCTCCAAGCTTATGTAATGGTATGCTTTAAACTCTATCTATATAAGTTGTTCTGCGGCTATTTTCTTTTTTCCAACCACTTTCATTGGTATGCCACATAACTAACCCAAATAGTATACCACCAATTTGAAAGAAGATAATTCTTCCAATGATTTCTACCCAAAATACTGCAGTTGATAAAAATGAAATAGTAAAGCCATAATCCGTTATATTGCTTAGTAAGCCCGTTAATATACCTGTTAAAGTACCCCAACACAGTACCCCGTATTTTAGTATAAATCTGAGCTTTCCTTTTTCTCTCATCCTTGTCCATTCATTAAACTGTTTATCTTTCATTCTGCTACCCCTAACTTATCTTCATTTCATACAATGCAAAAGCACAATCACCAAGCATCAGCTTATCCACTTTTATAAATCCATATGACTCATAAAGCTCATTCAATCGCTTATTGTCCCATCCGGTATCAAGTCTCAGATATTTTATACCCCTCTTTTGCACTCAAGTTTTTTGCTGTCATCAAGAATATCGGATATTCTCTTTCCGTTCCATCCTTAAGCTTCTTTTTATTCATATAACAAACACTACTGTTAATATTAACAAACCCTTTCCTCTCAAGCTTTTCCTTCAGATATTTCTGGTTAAAGCCATTATGTGGAACATATTCATCACCATGAAAAGAGCCGTCCTCCTCATCCAAATCAGCAATGCATATATACCCTGATTGGTTAAGCATTCTATAGAAGGCATTAATAACCATATCAATATTATCAATATGATGAAGTGCCAGCAGCGTGTAAATGATATCGTACTTATCGTTTATATCTGTTACTTCTGTCAGATCCATCAGCTTTGGCATCATATTGTTAATTCCGGCAGCCTTAATCTTTTCGCTCAGAACATTGAGCATGCCTTGTGAATTGTCACATAGCGTTACGCTTTTCAAGTATGGCTGAAGATAAAAGCTTAATAAACCAGTTCCGCAGCCGTATTCTAATGCATTCATATTATCCAGATCTGGAATAGCTTTTATTATCTCATTTCCTATTGTATTTGCTCTTTCTAATCTTCTTGGTTCATTATCCCAGGTTAATGCTAATTCATCAAAGTTTTCCATTGAAACACTTCCAAATCATAATATTTTAATATATCTTAAGTCCTTAATGTCTCTACCTACGTCTATAATTCTTGTTTTACTGTCGTGCTCAAAGCCTGTTTGCTCATAAAACTGCCTTGCTCGTTCGTTTTGCTCAATAACCCATAGACTTACCCTCTTATAACTATTCTGGCGAAACTTATCTAAAGCCCATTTCATTAACAGATTACCATACCCATGTCCCCACATGGATGGTATTATGTATATCCTTAAAATTTCTACTACAGAATCATTCAAATCTTCGTCCATGCTTGCTCCATATGTAAGAATCCCTACAGGATTATTTCCGTCATGCATTATTACATTAACTCTTGAGCTATCGCTTGCTTCTTTAATAAATCCTTCTCTTCTTTTTGAATATGAAAATATATTATCTAATACTCCGTCAGGAATAATTCCCCTAAAAGCTGCTTGATATGACTGTGAATATACTAATGCAAATGAATCTGCATCCTCTAGAGTTACATATCTTATAATTGCCTCCATTTGATGTCCTCCTGATTTTTTTGCTTCTATTAGCTTAAATACTTATTATACTGGCTGTAGGGCACAAGTCTGGAAACACCTCTAAGTAACCCCATGAATAAAGTCGCTATAACAGTAAATCCCCTAAATCAAACTACCATCTACTATCCAGCTTGTCGGAATAAAATTCTATAGCCCAGCTGTAAGTTTTTATATTCTTATCCTCAGATGTATCAGCAATTATTCTTAATAATATTTCCATAGCTCTAGAGTATTGACCTAAATTGTAAAGAGTCATTGCATAAAAAACCTGTAAGTCTAGATTGTCGGGGAATTTTTTCATCCCTTCTTCAAATACAGATTTAGACTTTTCGTACTCACCTATTGCTCTGTATGTACTGCCCAGACCTAAATAAGCTCCCTCCAAAGCCTCTCCAGCCAAACCGTTCTCTATAGCTGCTTCATAATATGGAACTGCCTCAGTTTCCCTTCCCAGTACATCATGACACCATGCACATTGATAATTAGCTATAGGATCTCTTTCATTAATAGTAATTACTGACTTCAATATATATATCGCCTCTTCTGCTTTATCACTCTCGCGTAGTAATATAGCTTTTTCAATATCTTTATTCATAAAGCCTGCTCCTCAGTCTCTTTATAAGATGCTTTCATATTTTCACATTTTGTTAAAAAACCCAACATGATTTCATTAAACTCATCTACAGCATCCAGATTTGTTACATGTGCAGCATCTTTTATAATTTTGGTTTCACAGTCTTTGTAGTATTCTTTCCAGTATTTCATATAACATAGCCGCCCATTGATAGTCCTATCAGAACAACACTATCACAGTTCTCTGCCAAAAGTACATTTCGCAAATCCTCTGCTGCCTCTTTTACAGTGAAGCTTTCACATGGTCTTGATTATCCGTGTCCACGCACATCAATGTTTATTACTGTATAATTTTTACTTAAATAGTCAAACTGAGGCTCCCACATTCTACGGTTTACACCATAGCCGTGAATTAACACAACAGCAGTTTTATTTTCATTCTTCACACAGTCATAATAAACCGCGCAATTGTTTGAGAAAATACTCTTTTTCATTGACATCACCCTCCTCTAACTATTTATTTTAAAACTGATACTAAATTATTAATCAGCACATATCTGATTCATAACATTATAATTAAAATATTCTATTGATTTTTAAGTAGTAATTTTACATCTTCAATAGTATAGAGTACAAACTTTTCCTCTTTTGCTGCTGTATTAAAATTATTATAATGCGCTTTTAGCTCCTTAAAGTCAGTTATAGGATTATCTTTAAACTGCACTTATAGCAGCCTTATATGCTCCGAATCAGCCAAGGTCATTGTTCGACTTATATGATTTCTAATATTTGTATAGGAGCTCAAAATAGTCGCTACCATAATCAAAAAATACTCCTTCACTGATCATCTGCTGAATTTCTTCCTTACTGAAGTATTTTACATCACTTACTTCTTCCTCCTGCAGTCGAAGCTCATCTATGTGAACATCTGCTTTTACAAGCCAAATATCATGAAAAGCATTTTTTCTTTTTATTCTTGCAATCTGCATTAATGTGTATTTTTCGATGTCCAGACCAATCTCCTCTTTTGCTTCTCTTACAGCTGCCTCCCTGCTTGTTTCTCCTGATATGGCAGAACCACCCGTTGAAGCCCATATCCCTGGCAGCAGCTTTAGGCTTTCAGCCCTTTTCTGTATCAAATACCTGTTATTGCTATCCTTTATCCATATGTTTACCACTAAATGGTATTCACCATCATTCAATTTTTTCCCCCTTTCAATAGTTCTCCCGGTCAAATTGCCTTTATCATCAAGAACATCCCATAACTCCATAAAGAACTCCTTTACCTGCATATTTACTTTAATCATGTATATAGGTTTATATTTATATCTGTTCACCATTTTCAAATTTCTCGACTAACCTATCTTTAGCAATCTCAGTATGATAACAGGAGGTATTTTATCCCAATCAAATTGCCTGTTCTCATTTACTATATTGAACACCGGCTCGGAAACGCCGTTTATAGCAAAACCTGCCTCGAAGCATGTATTAAGTATTTCATATAATGGCCTATGATAATACAGCTGTGGAGATGGCTGATTTATAATTGCAAACCCCTCATATACACATGGGTTTATATAATCAAATATTTGTATTCCGTATCTTGTACGAACACTATCTCCCAGGTCTTCTGTTTCTGTTATCTTTCTCATACCCGGTAATTGAAAACAGGGATGCATGGTTGAGAAAACGAATGTTCCCCCAGTTTTAAGCAGTCTGTGTACCGAATTAAATAAAGGAGCAATATCAGATATATCCATTATGGCCATATTTGAAACTGCTTTATCGAAGGGTCCAGCACTGCTTAAAGCTAGTATTTCATTGGCATTAGTTGCATCTATAACATGGAAATCTATCTTATCCAGATAAGCAGAGCAGCGTTTTCTTGCATTTTCTATCATTTTCTCACTATAGTCAAAAGCAGTTACTTTTGCTCCAAGTTCAACTAATCTTCTGGAAAAATTACCATTACCACAAGCTATATCAAGTATCTTTTCGCCATCCTTCACTGAAAGCAGCTTTTCCGTGTCCGGCCTTATGATTTCTCTGTGAAATCTGTTGCTGTGCTCTCCCATTCTTTCATCCCAGCAGTCGGCGTTATCCTCCCACCGTCTTCTGCTATCCTCAGTTGTTTCCTTCCAATTACTCATTTAAACTCCTACCCCCATTCTATCTGTTAATTTGACAATGCAATAAAAGCTATCCCCCAAAAAATAAATATTGAGATGGCTCTTCGTTATCTAAATAAAGAATATCCACTTCACAGTTATATATATTTTCAAAGATATTTTATACAAGGTTATAGTTTCTTGTTTTGAAACACTCTCTTAATAAATCAAGATACCAGATAAACTGGACCTCTTTTCTTATATCAACCTGTTATTTTGATTATTCTGTGTCAGCAGCTTCATAATCCTGAGTCCATCACTTGGAATTCCTGACAACCCTCCAAAACACTTGGGATATACCACCGGGATTACAGTGCTGATAAACAACCAGCCATTTATTGCTGCGCTTGGAAAGGTTATTATATCATAATCAAATATTCTATAAGCAGTAAAGAAAATCAGCAAAAATAACAGTGATACTAAAGGTCCGCCGGCATAACAATACATTCTCACCTTATCATTGATGCAAACTTTATGACTGTTGTAAAAGATACGTCCAGTTAATAGAAAAGGAAAATCTGCATAAATTGCTAATCTCTTTATAGTAAATACCTTCTTCTCATTACCGATTTGTCTTCCAAGCTTAATAGATACATATGCATCAGAGTATAAAAGCAACGGTAAGGCATGTCCAAGTTCATGCATAAATGTAAATATTACAGCAACTGTATAGTATAACAGGAAATTTGATAAGAAATTGCTGATAGGATTCATATAATCCCTCCTGATGCTTATTTCATTAAAAAACTGTACTCCAATCTAACAAAGGAAAGCCATTTATGCCATATCCCATAATAGCTGTTACAAGTCCAAGCATTCCTACTGCAAATAGTAAAATCCCCGCAAGCCTCCTATCCTTTACCACTATATTTCGGGCAATAAAAGAAGGTTTATTGGTAAAAAGCAAGTATAAAGAATTATACAGTATCAGGATAGAAATAACACCTCTAAAAAGCACACCAATAAGTACTTTATGTTCCTGAAGTACAAATATAAGTACTGTAAGCAATATACATACAATACCTCCGACAATATTAATAATATTGTGCAGCCTCCAAAACTTCATAGCTACTCCCCCTTTACTATTTATTAATATATGCTTTAGAAAGCTCCTTTTTTCAATATCTGCGCATAGATGTGCAACCTCTTGACCATATTTCCGGCAGCACCCTTTCTCTCAATGTATTTCGCAGATAGTTTTTGACTTTACTTTAAAATATTTTATATAATATCTTTTCTTTTAAGCTCTTATAAAACTGTTCATTAAACTTAATCCTGCTTTTGGTTTTTGCAGACAGCACTATAGCTCCATTTGGGCAATGATGAACACATTTAAAGCAAAACTCACATTTTAATCCTGCATATTCCGGATATTCACCATCTGTATTCCAGCATTTTCTTATGCAATTATCAGCACACCTTCTGCATTTCACACAGTATTCTTTTAGTATTCTCAACTTGTGCTTATAAGCTTTGCCTATGATTTTATTGGGATAGTTTAATATTTCATACAGCTTAAATGGAGGGCATTGAACTACACTAGCATCAGTATTAATTATATTCTCTATCCTTTTTATATCTGACTTTATCTTATGAGCTATTTTATTCTCATATCTAAACATAAAAGGCAAAGTCGACAGAATTAATGCTCCATCAGTAGCGGGTGCCTTATATATTGAATATCCATTTATAATTATGTTTTTAGATAAGCACTTTTTTATGAACACTCTCAGAGCATTTCCAGAATATAGACCACAGGTTGTGAACGCAAAAGCATTCTTATGCTTATCAAACGCTGGCATATCATTTATATACTCCATAATTGAGGATGAAGGACTGCAGTGATATGTAGGAAAAGCAAAAACTATAAAATCATAGTCCTGCAGTTTTTTATATTCATATGTAAGCTCAATTGGACTTATATCAACTATATAAGAGCTCAACATTTTATAATAAATTTCAGCTACTGTTTTTGTACTCCCGGCTCCTGAATGGTATAGAATTAGAAGTCTGTGATTCTTTTTCAGTATAATCCTCTCCCTTGTTTGTAATTCATCAGGTCTAATAAAGTGTTTCTTATAACAAAAAAGCTTTCAAAAATTGCTTACTCTAAAGCATAAGTGCCACACTCATTTTTTTCTCTAACCGGCTACTTGGATTCGTCTTCTAAGAATGGCTTTTTCATTTATTCCAATTGAGATAGCATTCGTAATAGTCTTACTGAACTATCTATCCTGCGATTTATTGGCTTTCGCCATGAGTCAGATAACGGAAACTGCATTTTATCAAGGGCTGCTTGACCCATGTCCCAGAAGCCATCACTAGAAACGTTCCCTTTAATCCAAGCAATAAAATCTTGAAGCTTCGTTTTTGCATTTGGATAACGACTTAATAATTCGAAGGCATAAACATATCTACTAGTATGCTTTGAAGTAAAATCATCAGGCTTTAGAGTAAGGTTACCATCATAAATATAGTAGATACCCTTTTCATTTGTCATAATATAATCCAAATATTTGGACTCAGTCAACGTATCTAAAAAACCTGGAAGTATATCCACTATATAGTAGTTTTGAAATCCCCACAAAGCCTTCCCCTTATGTGGTTTATGTACTTCATTGTATGCCTCTATATAAGCTTCATGCTTGTATTTTTCTCCGGAGAAAGCGTATGTAATAACTTTTGCCCAATCCATAGCAATTGCCCCAGCCACTGAATCTGAAGGTTCTATTCTTAATACCCACGCTGCTACGAACAGCCTTGTAAGCAAATCCCAATCATGCTTTTTTTCTTTATAATCCCTTAAATCTAACTCTTTATTTAAGTATTTTTTCATGTAAGTTAACACCTTTTGAATTGCAATATCATCTTTGTCTAGCCCAAGTATTAATAACCGCCGCAATGCAGATTCAGTTGTCATTGACGATTTAGATGATGTGCTCATGCTATGAAATTGACCCCATGAGCCATCATCCCATTGAAGCTTCACAATGTCCTTTACCCATTTGGTTTCTAATATCATATTTTTAATATTCTTCATTTCCTCATTATGTTTATCTATACTGAGAGCATCCCTCATCAGGATATATTTAGGGATAGCATCAATATCATATTTTATTAATTCTTCTGCTGTTATCATTAAACTCCCCTTCTTTTATCAGATTATCAGCCATGCATATAAGTCTCCTAACTCTTAAGCACCCGTCACCCCTCTGCATGGGTGCATAGTTCAGTTCTCTGATCTATGTATAATTCCTCTTATTATTAGCTTATAAAGCTCCATTGTTTCATTAATCACCTCACCTCATTATGAGGAATGTACCATTTAGGAATAATATCATCAAAATCACTATACCAATCCATTACGTCCTTTGCTTGCTCCAGCATTGTGCCAACCTCTTTATCTCCGAAAGGAACAGCCCAAGGTACAGAGGATAAAGTATTATTTCCTATGTATAAAGCAAGCAATCTGAAAAACTCATCAGGAATTTTACCTTCAAAGTAACCGTTAATACGCCCCGAAGCAAAATAACAGCTTGCTTTTGCACACCATACTATGCGGTTGAATTCCTCCCATGGATCGCCGTAATCACATCTATTGAAGTCAATTATACCTATCTCATTCTGTTCAGTAATAATCATATTTCCAATATGAAAATCACCATGCTGGAAGGTTTGAACTCTGTTCTCCAATAGATATCTGTTACTATTGATGTATTTGATTATTCTATCTGCCTTTTCGATTTTTATGGCACATTTTTCATAGTTCCTGATCTTTCTGTCTATCTTATTGTTAAATCTGTCAGACCAGGCCGGTAAGCTGCTTGGAGCAGGAACCCGATGTATCTTTCTAAGCGTTTGACCTGTTTTATATCCAAGCTCATATTGCTTTTCGTTTGCTAAGCCGGGCAAAATTTCTTCGGCATCTGCTCCTTCAAGCCATGTAAGCAGCATGTAAATGCTCCTTTCATTATTGCATGTTCCAAAATCCAAAGGCTTTGAAATCATAATATCAGAATCAAGACTTCTAAGTGCTTCGTAGCCTTCCTTTTTTCCGTTAATACATGATATATCTGAAATTCTAAGCAGAAGCTGATGATTGTCCTTTGTTACTATGTGATATTTGATATCATCTGACCAGCCTCTGTCTATCAATTTTATAGAAGCCCAATTTTCAGTGCCGGGAATCCCTTGAAAAAGCTCATCCATTGCTTCCCCTCCTCTAATATACAACCAATTACATATTCTACATTTTACCAATAATGCCTGCAAATTACCATTACAAATTATATAAGCAGTATAAAAAGTAAAAAGCTGACGATTGCTCGTCAGCTCATTTTATACCGGATATGTTTTTTCTGATTTGTCTACCAGGTCGCTGTCTATCTTATATTTTGCAGCCTGTCTGTCTTTGAAGAACTTTACTGCTACCTGAGGGAATAAAGCGTAGCTCAACACATCTTCTTCCTGCTCATAGTATTCCTTCATTTCTTCTCTTATTGAGTCCAACTGCGGAGGAATCAAATCTGCAGGTCTGCAGGTGATTACCTCTTCGTCTCCTATAATCTTTTTCTTAATATCTTCAGCTATGGGCACACTGGGCTTGCCATATTTACCTCTTACATAATCCTTTATTTCATTTGGAATCATCTTATAGCGTTCACCTGCAACTACATTCATTACCGCCTGCGTGCCCACAAACTGGCTTGAGGGTGTTACAAGCGGAGGGAAGCCTAAGTCCTCTCTTACCCTTGGAACCTCTAATAGAACGTCATTGTACTTATCCAAAGCATTTGCCTGTGCAAGCTGTGACATAAGGTTTGAGAGCATTCCCCCAGGCACCTGATAGGACAATACCTTCGTGTCAACATTGAACACGTTTGGATTAAGTATTCCGTTCTTTATGTACTTTTCCTTTATTCCCTTGAAGTGTTCAGCGATATCACAGAGAAGCTCTAGATTGAGCTCTGTATCATATTCAGTATCCTTAAGGGTAGCTACCATAGGCTCTGTAGGCGGCTGTGATGTGCCTAGACCAAATGGAGATATTGCTGTATCTATTATGTCCACTCCGGCTTCAATAGCCTTCAAATATGTCATATCTGTCATACCGCTGGTACAGTGTGTGTGAAGCTGTATTGGTATACCGATATTCTTCTTCAGGGCTTTAATAAGCTCATATCCGTAGTAAGGAGTCAATATACCTGACATGTCCTTTATGCATAATGAATCCGCTCCCATTTCTTCAACCTTCTTAGCCAGGTCAACATAAAGATCAATATTATGTATAGGGCTTATTGTATATACTACAGTACCCTGTGCATGTCCGCCGTACTTCTTTGTTGCTTTTATTGCAGTTTCAATATTACGCAGATCATTAAGGGCATCAAATATTCTAATAATATCTATACCATTCTTAATGGACAGCTTAACGAACTCATCCACCACATCATCTGAATAGTTCTTGTAGCCCAGTATGTTTTGTCCTCTCAAAAGCATTTGAAGCTTTGTATTCTTAACCTTTGATCTTATTACTCTTAATCTTTCCCATGGGTCTTCATTTAAGAATCTAAGACATGAATCAAATGTAGCTCCGCCCCACATTTCCAGAGAATGATAGCCTACCTTATCCATTTCCTCAATTACAGGAAGCATTTCTTCTGTTCTCATCCTGGTTGCAATAAGAGATTGATGACCATCTCTCAGGACAGTTTCAGTGATTTTTACCTTTGGCATGAATAAACCTTCCTCCTATTCCTGACAGTGTGAAAATATTGGCTGTTAGTATTTATAACTTCTTGTTATACTTGCCACTTATGTATATATATATCATATTTCACATAAAAAATATACAACTAATCCAAAAAAATATAACATTAGCATTTGTGCTATACTATTTAATGCAGCATGGCTTAAAATAGTCCTCCAAGGCTGTAAAGTAGATCGAGCCGCAGATATTGCCGTTAAAAGCTTCTCGGAATATTTCAAGCCTTTCTTTATAAAATGAGTCCTCTGATATTTTTTCAAATCTGAGAAAATCTGCAAATTCAGGAACAGCAGTCATGAGATATGCCTTTTTTACCCCTGCCAGTTCGGCATGATTCAACAGTGCCTTTACAATGGACGATCCTATCCTGTCTCTTCTGGAAGCTTGGTCTACAAGCAAGCAGTTTAAATACACTTCCTCATTCCTTATAACTGCACATCCACAGCCCAGTACTTTCCCTGAAGCTTCACACAGCATAAAATCCTTAATATTGGCCAATACACCTTTCTCATTGGATTTATTGTCTGCGAACAACTTAAGTACACTATCAACATCCTCAGGCTTAACATTTCTTATGGTTATCATTTAACTCACCTCCGAGCGTATACAAATATTCTACTTCTGAATCATTAAGCATTCTCCATTTTCCCCTTTGCAGGTCTCCCAGGAATAACTCACCTATACTTATTCTTTTTAGAGTTATTACTTCATGACCTATGGCGCTGCACATCCTTCTTACTTGCCTGTTTTTGCCCTCATGAATGGTTATATTTATAAGGCTGTTACCTTTGATATTGTCTATTACCTCCAGCTTCGCAGGAGAAGTAATATAATTATCTATTCTTATACCTCTGCTGAAAATCTCTATATCTTTTTGAGTTACTGTCCCCCTCACAAGTGCAGTATATGTCTTATCTATGTTATGCTTTGGATGGGTAATTCTGTAGGTCAGCTCGCCGTCATTGGTCAGCAGCAGTAGTCCTTCAGTATCATAATCAAGTCTTCCTACAGGAAAAACTCTTTCTTTTATATCCTTTACAAGGTCAATTACAGTAGGTCTGTCAAACTGATCCTTTACGCTGGTGATATAGCCCACAGGCTTGTTCAACAGTACATACACCTTTTTTTCTTTATTTTGGAGCTTAATCCCGTCAACCTCAATAACATCCATTGATTTGTCTGCTCTGAAGCCCAGCTCAGTAACCAGTTGGCTATTAACCTTTACTCTGCCGGCTGTAATAAGCTCCTCGCACTTCCGCCTTGAAGCTACACCCAGCTCCGCCATGACCTTTTGCAAACGTTCTTTCATGAAACTTATACCTCTTTTGTACATTTTATGTAATAAAAAATCACAAAATAATTGATGAATTATTGATATTCTTTTATGTGCGAATATTCATACTTCATCAATCATAATATCCTATTTTAATTTGTACTCAATACCTGCTCTAAAATTCTATTTATATAATAAATCGGGTCGCTGGATTCAATGTTCTCTGCATACTTTAATTCTACTCTTCCAATTAGCTTTTCATCCAGATAGACCTTCAGCTGACCTGCTACAACTCCACTTGATATGGGAGCAGTATTATTGCTGTTGTACTCAGGAATGATTTTGACCTTGCTTTTTTCTTCTTCTTTAAGAGGTATTGAAAAGTCATTTACAGGTATTACTGAAGCAGCTTTCTTTTTACCCCTTTTCACCTCTACCTTCTGAATGGTGTTTTCCGCATCTACTACTTTAGTGTTTTCGTAGCTTGTAAAGGCATAATCCAAAAGTGCTGAGGATTCATTCCACATGGGTCCACAGTTTAATACCACGCAGACCAGCTGCCAATTGTCTTTTGTTGCTGATGACACAAGACATCTTCCGGCTTTTTTTGTATAACCTGTTTTGACCCCGTCTCCACCTTCATATTCCCAAAGCATCTTGTTTTTATTTAATAGAGCTCTGTCCCAGTTGACACCAGGCGGTCCTTCTATAGTTTTCCTTCTGGTACTGACTATTTCCTTGAATTTTGGATTCTTCAATGCATAGCTTGTAATAAGCGCTAAATCATAAGCAGTGGTATAATGATTTTTATGATCCAGTCCATGCGGATTTGCAAAGCAAGTGTTTACTGCACCTATTTCCTTTGCTTTCATATTCATCATCTCGACAAACTTAGCCTCAGTGCCTCCAACATACTCAGCTACCGCAACAGCTGCATCATTACCTGACCGGAGCATAACGCCATACAAAAGCTCCTCAATAGTGAGCTGCTCACCTTCCTTGAGATATATGGATGAGCCTTCTGTATTACTAGCTCTTCTGCTTACCTTTACCTTGTCATCCAGTTTTCCGCTTTCTATTGCCACCAAAGTTGTCATTATCTTTGTTGTACTCGCCATGGGGAGCTTCATTTGAATATTTTTTGAGTAAAGCACCCTATCGGTATTTACGTCCATAATTATGGCTGCCTTCGCACTGGTATCCAAAGCATAGCACGGCTCAAACAGGCATAAACCTGCTGAAAGTGTTAAAATCAGTAGTGTTATCAGTATCTGTTTCATTTTATCACTCCGTCAACTTTTTACACTTTAATCTAAAGCTTAGTCTGATCTTTTCAGCTTTAATATAAGCTTATTATTGACAGAATGAGAAATATCATACTAATAGAGTATTAGTAAAATTAACTATACACTATCTTACAGCCAAACTCTTTTGCGATTTTTTCTGCTTCCTTCACGTCATCTTCACTCCAGATCGTCCAACCGCCTTTAAGAGCACCGTCAACATAGATTTCGACCTTGTCCTTCTTGAAAATCATAAGCTTGTCATTTCTTTTCTTCATCTGAATAATCTGTCTTTCAATAGCATCTTCGATATCTACATCCATAACCTTAAGTGCTATAAAAATACAGGATAATGCATCCTCAAGCTCTCTTTTTGCTTTATTACTATCGCCACGCAGAAGAGCTTTCAAAGACTCAGCGACCTCTTCGTTCAAATGGCTTATGGCTTCCTTAGGATCATCTGTTACATACTTTCTGTTTTCCCATATCAGTTCAACAGCATTTTTAATATCCATAAGATCACCCCCGTTAATAATATATATCTCAAACTTAAATTATATTTATACGATGATTATAGCATATTTTGAGCTTTTTTGTCTCAATTTTCCGCTTATGCACAGTTTATGTTCAACAAAACAAGCCACACAGTAATAGTGTGACTTATCTCAATATATCCATCAAGTAATCTAAGTTTTACAGTATGTTATCCGATTATTTCCTCTTTTTTCTTTTCTTCACGTTTTGCCATCATATTCTCCACGTTCTCAATGAAATTTGGTACCAAATCTATTATTCTGTCAACAGTGGTATTATAATTTACCGGCAGCATTCTCAGCTGACCATTATTTGTAGCTAAGAAGCCCAAAGGCTGTACAGTTACCCCTGCACCCGTCCCTCCTGCAAAAGGATTGTTCTGTGCTTCAGTATTGTCTCTGCTTCCGAATTCTCCTCCGCCTGCAACAAACGCAAAGGATACCCTCGACACAGGCACTATAACCGTACCGTCCTTTGTCTCTACTGCATCTCCTACAACGGTATTAACATCAACCATCTTCTTGATGTTTTCCATAGTGGTTCTCATTAAGCCTTCTACTGTTTGATCCATTATAACATTCCTTTCTATAATTAATATTTTAGATGAATTTCTTTTTTTCTACTATTGAGAAGTGCTGCCACTAGCTTGATCCCAACAATAATAATATGACCTGCAAGCATTGTAATTATACAGCTTATTTTGTAATTAAATGCTTTTTTATCAAAGCTTGGATATACTGATATATCCTGCAGGGCTATATTCGCATTATTAGTCATAAATGCTATAACACCACCCAAGGCTGTCCATACCATGCCATAGGCCAAAGCTGTATAAAATGCATCCTGAGCCCCTATTTCAAGCCTTATAATAAGGTTTCTGAATCTGCTTTTCTTCAGAACATACTGAAATAGCTTATTGAATCTGCCTTTGTTGAGCTTATAGCTTTCATACAGCTTATCAAATTCGAGCAAACTCATTATTTTGCTTTTTTTCTTAATAAGCTTTCCTTTTTCTCCTGCTTCAAGCTCAGCACTATATCGCAGTCCGGGTCTGAAGCCGTCAAATACCAGCTCCGGAAAAGGAAGCTCAAGCTTAAACTTGATAACTCCAAACAGTGCTTTAACCTTCACCAGTAATAAATCCTTGTCTTTCTTTTGCAGAGTTTCAGTTTTTAAATGTACCGGTGTCAGCAGCAGTATTAAGAGGATTATAGCGGTGGTAATCAAAATAATCATTGTTTGCTCCTCCACTACCATGTCTAATACTGTTATTTTTTTCAAAAACAATAAAAAAATACATAGAATTAACTATGTATTTAACTTATTGTATCTATACTGTTATAGCTGCTGATCTTCAGTAAGCTCTTTAAGTGGTGGAAGCTCGCTTATAGATTTCAAGCCAAAAAGCTTAAGAAAGTTATCTGTCGTACAGTATATCATAGGTCTCCCGGGTCCATCCTGCCTGCCTGCCTCAAAGATAAGCTCTTTTTCCAGCAGCCTGGCTATACTGCTGTCGGACTTTACTCCTCTGATAGCTTCTATCTGCACTCTGGTTATGGGCTGTTTATATGCAATTATGGATAAGGTCTCCAGTGCTGCCTGTGAAAGTCCCTGGCGTGTCTGCGGTTTTACAAGTCTCTCTATATACTCATAATGCTCCGGTCTTGTACAGAACTGATAGCTGCTGTTCACTTCTATTATCTGTATACCTCTTTCCTCATCGTTATAATAGTCTATCATTTGATTTATTATTCTTTTAACAGTGGGCTCATCAATGCCAAGTACATTAGAAAGCTCCTTTAAAGGTACGGCATCACCTGCAACGTATAAAAGACCTTCAATTATCGATTTGATTTCCTTAATATCCAATCACAGCTCTCCTCTCCGGCTACTTTCTAATAATCAGTCCACTCTTCTTTTTATCAATATTTTACCAAAGCTCTTATCCTGCTCCACATGAATATTCTTTTGCTTTATGAGCTCAAGTACTGCCATAAAAGTTACAATAATCTCATATCTGCTTATATATTCCGAAAACAAATCCTCAAAATAAAAAGCTGGCTTAGCTGTCAAAAGCTTTGATATAGAAAGAATTTTGTCTTCTATGGTAATAGCATCTCTGTATATTTCTCTAATACTGTTCTTTCTTCTTTTAATACTGCGCAGGAGTATTGCTTCCAAACTGCTTGTAAGCATGTCCAAAGTGATACCGTTTAATGACGTATAATCCGGTATGTAGTTTTCTATTGGCTCCGGATGCTTGTAAAACACCTTTTCGTAAACCACAAGCTTGTCCTTGAGAGTTTCGGAAAACTCCTTATACTTCTTATACTCAATAAGCTTTTGAACAAGCTCTTCTCTAGGGTCAATTTCCTCTGCCTGATTGTTTTCTTTTTTAGGCTTTGGCAGCAGCATCTTGGATTTAATTTCCAGCAAGGTCGCAGCCATTACAAGAAATTCACTGGCTACCTCAATATCAAACTGCTGCATCATATGCAGATAATCCAGATACTGCTCTGCTATATCTGCTATTGGTATATCGTATATGTCCACTTCTGCTTTTTCTATAAGATGTAGCAAAAGATCCAAGGGACCTTCAAAGGCTTGCAGCTTTATATTTATGGGCATAGTATTACTCCAATTCCATAAGATTCATTCTGTCTCTGACTTCCCTGATTGTCTCTCTTGCAGCAGCTCTTGCTTGTTGCGTTCCTGTTTTCAATATATCTGTTATTTTGTTTTTATTGCTCATTAGCTCTTGCCTTTTCTCGTATATCGGAGCCATGAAGCCTATTACGTTCTCAGCAAGCTTCTTTTTACACTGTACACAGCCCATGCCGCCCTGAATGCAGATCTCACGGATATTTTCATGCTCACCTTCGGTAAATACCTTATGAAAAGCATAAACGGAGCATATGTCAGGATGCCCCGGATCATCCTTTCTGATTTTTTCAGGATCTGTTATCATGCTTCTTACTTTTTCTTGAATAATCTGCGGTGAATCCGACAGTGCTATTGTATTGTCATAGCTTTTGCTCATCTTCCTTCCGTCAAGTCCGGGAAGCAGCTTTATCTGATTCATCCTAGCCTGAGGCTCAGGAAAGGTCTCTCCATATACATGATTAAACCTTCTTGCAATCTCCCTTGACAGTTCCAAATGCGGCAGCTGGTCTTCGCCAACGGGTACTACATGCGCCTTATGAATAAGTATGTCTGCAGCCTGAAGATTTGGATAGCCCAGGAAGCCATAGGTTGCTATGTTCTTCTCTCTAAGCTGTAAAAGCTGGTCCTTATAGGTCGGACATCTTTCCAGCCACGAAAGAGGTACAGTCATAGATAACAGTAAATGCAGCTCGGCTATCTCCTTGATATTTGACTGCAGAAAAATAGTGGACTTTTCAGGATCCAATCCGGCACTCATCCAGTCCACAGCCATCTCTATAATGTTTTCCTTCAAGTCCTTTGTATCTTCATAGCCTGTTGTCAGAGCATGCCAGTCTACTATCGAAAAGAAGCCTTCATATTCATCCTGAAGCTTCACCCAGTTCTCCAATGCTCCGAAATAATTCCCTAGATGGAGGCTGCCTGTGGGTCTCATACCGCTCATTATTCTTTTTTTTGTCATATGTGAATCCTCCTTAGAAAAATAATCCTACTATCCCGTTTAATGCCATATCTATAACATTTCTCATGGGCTCCAGTATGAAGCCGGCTATTCCGGTATACAGCAATACTATAAGTATAATATATGAATACTGCTGCATTCTTATCATTTGATATTCATATTTGTAAGGTAGAAAGCCGGCTAATATTTTAGAGCCGTCAAGAGGCGGTACAGGAATAAGATTGAATACTCCAAGCCCTATGTTAACCTGATATATAAGATTCATTATCAAGTTATAGATTTCATTTTCTATATTAAAAACATAATAAGATATATAAATTATAATCAAAGTAACAAATGCAATAAAGAAATTCATTAAAGGTCCTGCCAGAGATACAAGTATCATACCCTTTTTTCTTTCCCTGAACATAAGCGGGTTAACAGGCACAGGCTTTGCCCATCCAAAACCGGCCAGCAGTAATGCAAGAAAGCCAAGAGGATCCAAGTGCGCAATTGGATTCAGCGTTAGTCTCCCTCTTAATTTTGCTGTATCATCTCCAAGTATATATGCTACATAACCATGTGCAAACTCATGAAAAGTCAATCCTATAAGTATACCAGGCAGCATCAAAACCTTTATCATTATATCAAAACCAAACATCCGTCTTCCTCCCAGTCTAATTCGTATCCTATATATTTTAATATATTTGCCTGGATTATACAATAATATAAAAGTAAATTTATCTAATATCGAGAAAAGGTAATGCTCCTGCATTACCTTTTCTCGATTATTTTAATTTCCAAACCAGTACTTAAGCGACTTTCTCAAATTATTAATAAAAGAAGCTTTAGTAACATCGCAGTCTGCAACAAGAGGATATTTTCCATACTCCACATCTCCATTTTTTATAATTACCTCTCCTATTTGCTGACCTTTTGTTACCGGCGCATGTATCATCTCGGGTATATTAAGTACTTTATCTACTGCCTTTTCTGTGCCTTTCTTAAGAAGCAGAGAAATGTTATCCTTACATACAAGATTTATTTTTTCCTTATCACCCTTTATAACCTTGATTTCACCTAAAATGTCACCACTTTTTGCAATAGGATGATTGGTATAATTGGCAAAGCCATAATCAAGCAGCTTTCTCGCTTCTCTATTCCTTGTCTTTACATCAGGAGCACCCAGAATAACGCTTATCAACCTCAGATTATTCTTCTTTGCAGTAACGGCTATACAGAACATAGCTTGGTTTGTAAAGCCTGTTTTTATACCATCCACATCATTATAGAATCTAACCATCTTGTTCTTGTTGACAAGCTCACGCTTAATGTCATTATTCTTTCCTACATTTACTGTTACCATATACTTAGAAATATAATCGAATATACCCTTATGCTTCACCAGCTCCTTTGACATGATTCCTATATCATAGGCTGAAGTCACATGACCTTCTATGTGCAGACCATTGGAGTTCATAAAATTAGTATCATTCATTCCCAGTTCTTTGGCACGCTTATTCATCTGCTTTACAAACTCTTCTTCACTGCCTGATATGTATTCAGCTATTGCTATACAAGCATCGTTTGCAGACTCAACAGCGATTCCCAGCAAGAGCTCATGTACTGTTCTGACTTCACCTTCATCAAGTAAAAGCATGGTACCTGTTGTACTTCTGCTTTCAGCCTGCTTGCTGATTGTCACTTTATCCTGTAAGGTGATTTTTCCAGAATCAATCGCCTCCATCACCATCAGCATGGTCATTACTTTAGTAACACTTGCAGGCGGCAGCTTTTCATGGGAATTGTTCTCAAGTATTATTTCACCACTATCTGCATCTAGTAATATATATGATTTGCATTTAAGATCCAGTGTATCCGCAAATACCTGGGTTGTATATATACTGAACATTATTGCCAAGGTAAGAACGATGCAAATAGACCTTCTTATACACTTGCATTTATTCATTTGCAATCCTCCTAACAAATTTTATTTATAAATATTTTAACCTCTATAAGTTACTGTTATCCTTATAAACAAGTGGTGAAAACGTAATAAAAATCCAACTGCTGTTTATTTTACTAATTTTGATTTATTGCCAGAAAAAAAACACACCTAATACAAAGTGTGTTTTAAAAATCGACTTTTATTCTATTACTCCATAGATAAAGCTAATTGGAGCCGGCTCATTTTCGTTGATTACGAACGCATTTTGTGCAACTGCTTCAGCTTCGCTGCAGTTTTCCATGTTTGTATGAAGTATGCATAGAGTATCTCCTATGCTTACTTTGTCTCCAACCTTTTTAGCCATTGTAATGCCTGCTGCATAGTCAATCCTGTCTTCCTTGGTTTTACGTCCTGCACCCAGCAGCATAGCTGAAATGCCAATCTCTTCGGCATCTATGGAGTTAACATATCCGTTTCCTGTAGCTTTCACTTCAATATGATATTTGGCTTGAGGCAGTAAATCAGTGTTATCAACAACCTCAGGATTTCCACCCTGTATCTTTACCAGCTCCTTAAGCTTATTAATTGCCTTGCCTGAGCTTATAAGCTCCTTCATGGCCTTGTAGGCATCATCATATTCACTGAAGGCTCCACCCAATACAGCCATATATGAAGCAATTGTAAGAGCTACCTCTGTCTCATCCTCTGATCCGTGTCCTCTAAGCACTTCAATAGCCTCTCTTATTTCATTTGCATTTCCTACTTCATGGCCCAAGGGCTGATTCATATCTGTTACTACTGCTACGGTTTTTCTGTTCAGCGATTTTCCTATGTCAACCATAGTTCTAGCCAGCTCTTTTGCATCCTCAATGGATTTCATGAATGCACCTGAGCCTACCTTTACATCCAGTACAATAGCATCTGCTCCAGAAGCAATCTTCTTACTCATTACCGAGCTGGCAATCAGAGGTATACTGTCAACTGTTGCAGTTACATCTCTTAATGCATATATCTTCTTGTCAGCAGGTGTAAGATTTCCGGACTGGCCAGTTATAGCCATTTTATATGTATTAACATTATTTATGAACTCTTCGCTGCTAAGCTCTATCCTGAAGCCTTCAATAGATTCCAGCTTATCTATGGTCCCTCCGGTATGTCCTAAGCCTCGTCCGCTCATTTTAGCAACAGGTACTCCAAATGAAGCAACCAATGGTATTACAATAAGGCTGATTTTATCACCTACTCCGCCTGTTGAATGCTTGTCTACCTTTATGCCCTTTATGGGTGATAAATCTGCCTTATCTCCTGAGTTCACAAATGACATTGTAAGATTTGCTGTTTCTTCCTTATTCATACCCTTAAAGTATACCGCCATCAAAAATGCCGATATCTGATAGTCAGGTATCTGACCTTTCGTGTAACCCTGTACAATAAAATCAATCTCTTCTCTTGACAGCTCCAGGCCATTTTTTTTCTTATTTATTAAATCTACAACCCTCATTACAACTGCACCTCTTTTATAAAATGCTTGACAAGCGATACAAATCTGGGCTTTACACTCTCTGCAACCTTGACTATTTCTTCATGAGTAGGTGAAACCAAAGTATCGGGTATGGCCATATCCGTTATACAGGATACACCTGCTACCTTTAAGCCGCAGTGCTTTGCAACCACTGTCTCGGGTACGGTTGACATCCCTACTGTATCTGAGCCTATTGTAATTAGCATCCTTAGCTCCGCCTTTGACAGATAGTTGGGTCCGCTTATTGCACAGTACACGCCCTTTTGGACCTTTTGACCCAGCTTTTCTGCAGTTGCTTCCATAAGTGTAACAAGCTCCTTGTCGTATACATTGGACATATCAGGAAATCTAGGTCCGAACTCATCAAGATTTGGCCCTATAAGAGGATTATTTCCGAGCATGTTTATATGGTCTGTTATAATCATTATATCGCCTGCTTTAAAGGAGGGATTAAGTCCGCCGCAGGCATTGCTTACAATAAGAAGCTTAATGCCCAGGAGCTTCATTACTCTTACCGGAAGAGTCACATCCTGCATAGGATAGCCTTCATAGTAGTGAAAGCGCCCTTGCATTGCAACTACGTTTTTCCCTTCAAGCTTACCTATTAGAAGTCTTCCGGCGTGACCTACCACTGTAGATACAGGAAACTCAGGTATTTGTGAATACTCTATTACTGTTGGATTCTCTATTTGTTCAGCCAGAGAGCCTAAGCCGGTTCCAAGTATAATACCTATTTCAGGCTTTATTTCAATTTTACTATTAATATATTCTGCTGCCTTTTCTATTCTTTGCATCAAATTCATTATGAGCCCTCCCATTGCAAAAATATTGTATATATTAAGCTCTTTCAATAATTGACTTAACAAGCTTTATAAAGCTGGTCTTCACAGCTTCTGCTGTTTCCATTACCTCGTGATGACTCAAAGGCTGATCAAGTATGCCTGCTGCCATATTGGTTATACAGGATATTCCCATTACCTCAACACCGCAGTGGTTGGCTATTATTACCTCAGGAACAGTTGACATACCGACGGCGTCTGCTCCAAGCGTCCTAAAAGCTCTTATTTCTGCAGGAGTTTCATAGGTAGGACCTGTCAGATACATATATACACCTTCCTGCATAATCATTCCTATTTCCTTTGCACTGCTTCTTGCAATTTCAGACAGTCTCTTTGAATATGCTTGTGACATATCAGGAAATCTTGGACCGAACTCTTCAATATTAGGACCTATTAACGGATTATTGCCTGACATATTGATGTGGTCTTTGATAATCATAAGGTCACCGGGCTTGAAGCTTGTATTGACACCGCCTGCAGCGTTAGTAACTATCAGCTTCGATATTCCCAGTGCCTTCATAACCCAAACAGGAAAAACCGTCTGTTGGATTGCATAGCCTTCGTAGAAGTGGAATCTGCCTTGCATAACCGCTACCTTTTTCCCCCTCAAGGTACCGAATATGAATCTGCTTTTATGCCCTTCTACAGTAGACACCGGGAAATTCGGAATATCACTGTAGTCAATAATAATTTTGTCTTCGACTTCTTCCCCCATAACCCCTAAGCCTGAACCCAGAATCAAACCTATTTCAGGTACAAAATCGATTTTGCCCTTTATATAGTCTCTGGCTTCATTAATTTTGCTGATAATGTTTTCCTTCATACTATACCCCTTCCTGTGTTTGCATGTTATATATTAGTATCAGAAAGCTTACATGTTAATAAATAAGCTCCAATACCTAATGACTGACTCTTACTATATCAGATCCCTTTTAAAGGATTCCCCTTTGATCTCTACTGGAAGCTCTAAAAGCTCCAGAATTGTTGCCCCAATATCGCAGAAGCTGTTTCTTACTCCAAGATTTACTCCCTTTTTTAGTGTTTTTCCATATACCAAAACAGGAATATATTCTCTTGAGTGATCAGTACTTGGAGTAGTCGGGTCACACCCATGGTCAGCTGTTATTATCAGAACATCGTTTTCAGTCATAGACTGTAATATTTCAGGTATTCTGTTGTCAAACTCCTTTAAAGCATTTGCATAGCCTTCAACATTATTTCTATGACCAAACAGCATGTCAAAATCAACAAGGTTTGTAAATATAAGACCTTTTTTGCCTGTTCTCATATAATCAAGCGTACAGTCCACGCCATCCATATTATTCTTTGTATGTACGGCATCTGTAATACCCTGACCCACAAATATATCTTCTATTTTTCCTACCGCCATGACTTCAAGTCCGTTTTCCTTAATTACATCCATCATGGTTTTACCGTTGGGCTTTAATGAATAATCCTTTCTGTTGGAGGTTCTCTTGTAGCTGCCCGACGGTCCGGTAAAAGGTCTTGCAATAACTCTCCCTACCGCATGTTCACCCTTAAGCATCGCTCTGGCAATTTCACACATTTCATATAGTCTCTCCAGTGGAACTACTTCTTCATGAGTTGCTATTTGGAATACACTGTCGGCAGAAGTATAAACAATGGGATAGCCTGTTCTGACATGCTCATCACCCAATCTCTCTATTATCTCAGTACCTGATGCCACTTCATTTCCTATAACCTTTGTTCCTATTCTTTTTTCAAACTCGTTGATAAGCTCATCAGGAAATCCTTCAGGGTATGTAGGGAACGCTTGTTCCAACTGCAGCCCTGCTATTTCCCAATGACCTGTGGTCGTATCCTTTCCGGGTGAAACCTCTGAAGCTTTCCCGTAGCTTCCTATACAAGCTTCATTTTTAGGCAGTCCTATGTCTGTAATATTTGAAAGACCCAGCCTCTCAAGATTGGGAAGTCTGTAACCCGGTATACTCTTAATCATATTTCCAAGTGTATTGCTGCCCTCATCCTTATACAGGGCTGCATCAGGCAGTTCTCCTATTCCAACACTATCCATAACTGTTAAAATAACTCTATTTATCATAATAACCTCCTAAAATATAGATAAAAAATAGAAAAGGGCATTAAGCCCTTGGATGCGTTTTGTTATATACCTCTACAATCCTGTTTTTCTTTATCTTGCTGTAAATCTGTGTTGTAGATATGTCTGAATGTCCAAGCATCTCCTGGATTGCCTGAAGATCAGCACCGTTTTCAATCAGATGTACAGCAAAAGAATGCCTTAGAGTATGAGGTGTAATAACCTTGTTGATTTTCGCTTTCCCAGTGTAGAACTTTATTATTTTCCAGAAGCCTTGTCTGGTCATCTTTTTACCATGAAAATTCAAAAACAATGCTGTTTCATCGCCATTTGGGTCAAGCTTGCTTCTAAAGTCATCCAAATAGAGCTTCAGATATTTCTGAGCAATATTGCCTATTGGTACAGCTCTGCCTTTTGACTGCGAAGATCTGCAGTGCATTATTCCATTTACAAGGTCAATATCTGACTTTTCCAAGGATATCAGCTCAGATACCCTTATACCTGTTGCATATAAAAGCTCCAGCATTGCCTTATCACGGGCACCCTTAGGATCAATAGGCTTGGGCTGCTCTAAAAGTAGCTCCACCTCTTTTTTAGTCAAAACAGAGGGCAGCTTTTTCTCAACCTTAGGTGATTCTAAATTAGCAGACGGATCAGAATCTATGAATCTGGAATTGTGCATATACTGGTAGAAACATCTTATTGAAGCCAAACTTCTGGATATTGTTGAAGTTGCTTTACCGTTTTTTTGAAGATATATCAAGTATGTAATAATAACAGTCTTGTTAACTTCATCAATAGTAATTTTGTGCTCTGAAATATAGCTTTCGAACTGCTTTATGTCTCTTTTATATGACTCCAAAGTATTTGCAGATAAATCCTTTTCATTTTCCAGATAACTAAAGAACATATCAATGTAATTCATAGAGATCTATCCCTTCTTTTGAATATCTTATTTAATATTCAACATTAAGAATAAAAATCCTCCAATAAATGAAAATTTTACAAAATACTTATCATCTTTTTTACATAAATCATCAATTTTAGGATATTATTCTCACCTTTTAATATATTATTGTAAACAAATATAGAATTATTATGTGGAACTATATTATTTATAAACATATTCAGGTAAAAATCTATTAGTTGAGGAATCACAATTATAAAAATCATAAGTACTATGAACAGCTTCAAAAAAAGTATCATAAGTTTATTGATTCCATAATATTTCATGACAGCCTCCAATTTGATATGATATATGTACTTTATCTGTAAATAAAGAAATCATGTTACATAGGGAATCACAAATCTAATAATAAAAGGTGTGAGATATGATTCAATCAAACTGCCAGCAAGCATTGCTCCAAAAAGAACAACCATTGTTATTGAATACGGCATAATAAAGCCTGACAGCTGGTTGTACTTTCTAATATATCTGTTCCTCAATACATTTAATGAAAGACATAAAGAGCAAACACACAATATTATTAAAACAGGAATATATATTATATTTTGAGGTAAAATGGATACTAAAGAAAGCAAATATCCTCCTCTGCTGAAGCTTTCAGTAAGAAATGCGACAGTGAATCCGATGCAGAAGCCTCTGAACCCTGCAATAATAGGTATTACAGCAATCCCAAAATATGTCATCCCAAAGAAAAAAATCACTATAATAGTTATGAAATTGAATATCACAGATTGCTTTAAAATATCTGCAGCATAAATACCTTCACTTTCGGTTATGTTTAGAAAGCCTTCCATATAGCTTCGCAGTTCATTTTTTGCATCAACGCTGACATTATTTACTGCCAATGCGCCTAAACAAACACCAAGTACAAAGAAAAACACCATAATGCAATACAGCCATATGTTCTCTGTCAGATGCCGCCTTATGATTTCATTGAATCTTGTAAGCAATCTTAATCCCCCTCTCAGCTTTTGTCCACCTTATAAAAATAATATGCCGTTGGGTTACATTATATGATTGCGACATAAGTCAAGCTAATTATTTTGCATTAGCTTAAGCTTTACAGCCAAAACAGCTATTATGGTTTTAGCATCCTTTATTATACCTGTGCTTATCATTTCATAGGCTTCATCAAGAGTATATCTGCATACATTTAAGAACTCATCCTCATCTCTGGCATAATCGCCTTCTTGTAAGCCCTCTGCAATATAGATATGAATCTTCTCATCAGTATATCCTGGAGAAGGATACATCTGAGTCAAAAAAGTGACTTTTTCACATGTAAGACCTGTTTCCTCCTTCAGCTCCCTTAAGCCGCAGCTTCGCGGATCTTCACCGTGTTCAAGCTTACCTGCAGGTATTTCAAGCACTTCTTCTTCATAAGGCTTTCGGAACTGTTTTACAAAATAAATGAAGCCATCATCTGTTATCGGTATGACTGCAACACCTCCGGGATGCGTAATTATCTCTCTTTCAGCTGTCTTTCCATTGTCCAGCAGCACATCATGTATATCAAGCTTAATTATCTTACCGTTGAAGATATTTTTTTTATTTATTGTCCTTTCATAAAAGCACATATTATTAAACCTCCAATAATACAATCTATTGTCATAATGTTATTTTAGCATTTGTCGGAAATATTTTGTATAAGGAGATAAAAAATGAAGGTTATGAAATTCTCAAAGGGTATTTTTTTCGCAGGCAGTATAATTGAACTGATGGATTATTTCGCCCGTATAGAAAATAAGAACATTACAGTTTATGATTATATAATCTCCTGCCTTAAAAAAGAGCTGAGCTAAAAATGCTTCAGAGCTGCTGCTGATGCACCGCATGCAAGAAAATACTCTCTATCCTCATCATATCCTTTGCCCATTTTACAGAGGTACTTAATGTTTTCTTTAAGATACCTTTCTATATTATCAGTGTTTACATAAATAATTTTATGTTTACTATCGATTCCATTATTGACTATTTGGCTTTTAATGACGCTTATTTTGCTTTCTTCATATTCAGGTATTGCTATATAGGCACCTGTATTGCAAATCCTGCTTAGTACAGTAATACTGTGATGACTTATACCATAGTGCCTTTCTCTTCTGTCGCTGAAGGATATCCTTGGTACGGCCACTGCCTTACCTCCCAAACTGTTGATTGCATCTATAATATATCCCTGTTCTATCCCGCTGAAGCCATAGGCAGTACCAGTACCTACAATTCCAGGTCCCATACAGATGATGGCAGCATCGGCATGAAATACTTCCTTTGCAGCTATTATAGCAGAATATACATTGACACATTCAAGATCTCCTCCAAATGCATTTCCGCATGTAATAGAAGCCTCTATGAATTTATCAGTCTTCAAACTCTTAACAATGTCGCTAATATAAATCGGCAGAGCGCCGCTGTCTGTCATTATATATACAATTTTAAGTCCAGGAGACATACCCTTGAGGCATATTGACGAAGGGGCAAGCACGCTGTGCAATGAGCCCGCAATAACCGGCATACCGTCAAGCTCACTGAAACCGTTGATAATATCATGAAAACTGCTTTCCTGTGCCTCGGCAGACATACAGTTAAACTGAACGGGGGTATACTTAAGCTTCATAATATGTCCTTCAGTTATTTCCTGAGAATCATTAGACAAGTTGCATAGTACAAAGTCATAGCCTCCCGTGCCAAGGCCCAAATCAACAGCTGTTGTGTTCAGAACCACTCTGTCGTCAGGCTTCAGTCTTCCAGTAAGACTATTGTAATTAATGCACTCATGTCGTTTATCATTCACGTAAGCCACAGCCTTTGCTATATCTTTGTCTTCATAGTATACAGCAGCTATTACTGCAATTTTGGTGTTTATCATTATGTCTTAACCCCTTCCGAGATTGTCGAGGAAAGAAAGAATTCTGTTTCTTTGTATTATTTCCGTCAACGACTTTTTTTCAGATAGCAAATTCAAAAACATCAAAACAGATAGAAGTATCAGCTTCCAATAAGTATCCAGCAGCAGAGCACTATAATAGCCAAGGGTGATTCCATAAATATTTGAGCCTACATCACCCAGCATGCATTTTTCCTTTATATCATAAAAAAAATACACTGCTGCTGCTGTCAGCATCAGTACCAAAGGTGTTATAATCTGCAGTTTATCAATGCCTACGGTAATTAATACGCTTGCTGACACAATAAATATCTTACTGCTTCTTCCCGGTCTTAAGTCAAACAGATTCATGGTGTTGGTAAACAGCAAAACAATAAAAAAGCCTATAAATGCTTCCATAAGAGTTAAAGGCATTGAAAAGCTTATAATCAATGCCAGCAGCCCTCCAGTGAAAGCCTTTATAAAACCGGTGGTCAGCCTACCCTTTAAAAAGCTCCTTATGTGGTTTTTTATGCCTTTAATTTGCTTATTGCCTGTAAGATCATCCAGCAGTCCGATAATCCCCATTGAGCTTATAATAAAAACTATATAGATCAGTTCCATATTACCCGGCATATTCGTGATAACTGCAAAGGCTGAAGCAGTAAGCATTACAGGCACGTATACTATACCCCCAATAGATGGAATCGGTCTGTTTCTATAGTTGAATCTTATACATCTGCTTTGATTCAACATTGTCAGTATTCCAGGTATGTATAAGTATGCTGCTGAATAGGTTATTATAATCAATAAGAGCATATGAATCGCCATAAATTATCTTACCTCTTTTAATATTGCACGAAATATATCTTTAAATTGCCTTCCTCTATGGATAAAGCTTTTTAAGTCTCTTCCTGTCTCTCTATGTCTTATATTTACTGGTATTTCGATTATTTCATAGTTTCTTCTTGCTGCTTCTACAGACAGCTTGAATTCCAGTCCAAAATCATTAGGAATATCTATTTCTCTCAAAAGGCGTACTGGTATAACCCTCTGCCCGCTCAATACAGACATCGGTTCTTTAGATGTCAGAAGCTTGTAGCCTTTTGCTGCTGTAAACTTTACTATGCCAAAGCCTCCCTTTCTCTTTGGAGGAGGCAGCTTCCCAACAATAACTGAATTGTCATTAAAGCAGCACTTATCCAGCAGCAGTCTGATTTCATACGCACTTTCACATAAATCCGCATCTACCAATACTACAAACCTGTTTCCGACATGAGAAAGTGCTGATTTAACAGCAAAACCTTTTCCCCTGTTTTTATCATGCTTTAGCACAATAATGTCTTCTATAGCAGAAACTAAATTGAAGGTTGAATCTGTAGAGCCATCATCCACTACTATTATTTCATCTATGACCTCTATTTTTTTAAGACCCTCTATAGTCTTTCGAATGTTTTTCTCCTCATTATATGCCGGAATTATTGCAGTCACATTTTCATACAAAGCCTATCTCTCTCCTTATAGCATTCTGATTCATAGCTTGTTGTACTGCCGCCGTATATTGAGCTATTCAAACTAAACACAGGCAATAGCTTACTTATACCTTTAACATCAACAAGCTTGTTTCCCACCTTTATTCTTGTAAGCAATGTGCTTCCCATGCCATTTCTTCCTTTTTCTAGAAAGTCCTCCATGCATGCATGACCGCCAACCAATGTAATCAGCTCTGCGCCCATATCATATGCAAGCAGAAGTGCTATATCCTCACTGGTTCCCGGCATTGGCAGCAGCTTATATTTTACATTCATCTTTTCTATTCTTTCAAGGCATGGGCAATAACCGCTGCTATATGCATGCAGTATGATTTCTCTGCTTTTGTAAATTCCTATATCCGATACGCTATCCATATCTCCTATAAGAATGTCGGGAATCAGTCCAAAATTCAGCAGAATATCAGCCCCTCCATCCACACCTATTATAACCGGATTTTGGTATTTTATATAATCTTTGATCATCAGTAGCTGATTCTCGCAGCCTGCTCCCCTTGCTACTACCAGGACATGCTTATTGAAAAGCTCTGTATTTAGATCCGGATAATAATTGTCAGAAAGCAAATACTCCTTGTCTCTTAAAGCATGAGTAATAGTATTATCAATAAATGCATTCAGCTCGCTTTTGGCGTTTTTTCTTGATTTTTCAGTCTTCAGTATGATGTATTCTTCATTAACCGGTGTACAAACATTATAATGAATTCCTTTACCCTCTATGACTATATCCTTGTTTGCTATGCTTATTCGGTCATTATCATTAAAAAGATCAAATGAAAGAGCAATATCATATAGTAAGACTCCGTTTCTTATCAGTATCGAGGTCCCCTTTGATTCATATCTGCCTGTCATGCAGCATCCTGTATTAAGTACACATCTGACTCCCGTATTTAAAATCGACAGTGCAGCCAGTTCATCAATATCATTATGATTTATAAGTGCTATATCCCACTTATCAAGATACTTTACAAGCTCCTTGGTTTTTTTTCCTGTTTTGATTTTTCCTTCTATATACATCTGCACACCTCCGCTATTGTTATTATTGAAATTATTGCTTTAAAAAATACAACAATAATAAAATCACATAATAAATAATACTCATTAGCACAGAATATATTTAAGCAGTATTGAGGATTTGGATAAAAGCACTTTGCGAGGTGATATAATGAAAGAGATAATCAAGGAAGTAAGAGTCGGTATAAGAGACAAGGAAACAAACGATATTGTCAAAATCTATCCGTATATGGTAAAGGGGGATTTCGAAGAGATTACAAATGAAGTATTGGACTGGTATTATATGCAAGGCTGTGAGAACGGTGAAAAAATAGAACACTATTTTGTTGATGTACTAGATTAAGCTATAAAAAATAAGGCATTCAGCAGATATTTTCACTGAATGCCTTGAACATTAAAAATGCTTCATAGCTTCCTCTGTGCTTTTTACCAGTATTATTTTTTTGTCTGCATGATTATATGACTTTATCATAGAAGCTGCATAGGTATTTAGGTTATCATCACCTATAAATATGAATTTTTTGAAGGGCGCATTATAGCAGGTGTTTATAAAGCTGTGTATTGAGGGTATGACAAGAATAGAAGCCGGCTTTACTGTCCTTCCATCTAAAACTAATACATACTCACTGGCATTTATTGATTTAAGCCTGCTTCTCAGCTCCTCAATTATCTTGCTTCCTTCAATAATGTCTATGGTTCCGGATACTTCCACCTGAAAAATCCTTTTATTCGGAATAAGCTTGAAATCATACATATTACCACCCTATACCAGCATATACATTCCATGCAAAAAGTGTTCAAAAAAGGACTCATATAAAATGAGTCCCTTTTTAATATATGCAAAGCTGCAATCAGCTTATCTTCAGCTCCAGCCTCAGCTTGTCGGCTATCATGGCAATAAACTCGCTGTTTGTCGGCTTCCCTTTTGTATTATGTATTGTATACCCGAACAAAGTGCTTATAGTCTCTACTCTTCCTCTGCCCCATGCCACCTCAATAGCATGTCTTATGGCTCTTTCAACTCTGCTTGGAGTAGTATTATACTTTCTAGATATTGAAGGATACAACTCCTTTGTAACTGCACTAAGAATCTCCATGTTATTTACTACCATAGTAATTGCTTCTCTAAGATAGATATATCCCTTAATGTGTGCAGGCACTCCGATTTCGTGAATTATATTGGTTATGGCTGCTTCAAGCTCATGTGGAGTAGAAGATGCCACCAAACCAGAGGATACCGGCTGTACATATGACCTTCTTTCCGGTTCGTTTGTCTTTATGCCAACACATTCTCTTATTCTCTTGGAGAACACCTCCATATCAAAAGGCTTCACAACATAATACTCAGCTCCCAATGTAAGCGCTCTCTGTGTAATCTTATCCTGTCCAACTGCTGACAGTACTATTATTTTAGGATGTCTTTCAAGGTTCATGGAATTAAGTCTCTCAAGTACTCCAAGTCCATCCAGGTGAGGCATTATTATATCTAAAATAATTATATCCGGTACTATCTTCTCAAGTATATCTATAACCTCAAGCCCGTCCTTAGCCACTCCTACAACCTCAAAATCCGGTTGAGCACTTAAATATTCACTTAATATGCTGCAAAAATCCTTATTATCATCAGCAATTAGTATTTTGACCTTATCAAAATTCATCAGTATACCTCCTATTATTGTATTGCAGTAATTAGATTCGACAAATGCAATGCATTTCCTGCTATTTTCTACCAATAATCGTTCTATTTTTTAATACAAATTACTACAGCAGTATTCTACAAAATACACCATTTTCAATACTTCCGACAGTATGTAAAACTCAATTCAACATATCTGTCTCATGAGTTACTGCTATATATATTACAAATGCTATTAATGTCGAAAAAATACTCTTCAACAATTTTCGACAAATACACTACATTATCAAATAAAAAAAGCTGATCAGGACTTATTGTCCTGCAGCAGCTTTATATTCATTTTTTAAGCTAATATCAGCTTCATCCAACATCCACTCTATAAAAATCCCATAACCTCTGGTAGGGTCGTTTATCAAAACATGTGTTACGGCGCCTATGAGCTTACCATCCTGTATTATAGGACTTCCTGACATCCCTTGAACAATTCCTCCTGTCTTTTCTATAAGGCGGGGGTCAGTAATTCTTATCAGCATGCTTTTAGAGCCCGCATTATTCTGTCTTACAACCTTCTGTATGAGAATGTCAAATTCCTCTATTTTATTTTCCTCTATAGTAGTCAGTATTTTTGCAGGTCCTTCCTTTACTTGATAGCTTAAGCCGACAGAAATGGGTTTTGTACGCTTGTTATCCTTCAGATTATTAAGCTTTCCATATATGCCGTAGTTTGTATTTTTCTCGATTTTTCCATAAGCCTCTTTACCGTCATAAAACAATCCGATAATTTCTCCAGGTGCTGTCTTTCTTGCTTTCTGAACTGAAGCAACGCTGGATTTCATAATCGAGCCTCTGTCCACATCAATTAGTGCGCCGGAATCACTGTCAGTAATACCGTGTCCTAAAGCTCCAAATACCTTAGATTTCGGATCGTAAAAGGTTAAAGTACCTACACCTGCTATACAATCTCTTACCCAAAGACCTATTTTATATGTGTTTTCATCCTGACTGAGTACAGGCTTTACAGGTATTGTCATCTTGCTTTTAGATCTTTCTATAACTATTTCAACATTATCCTCATTGTTCTTCCTGTTGTTCAGATACTCTATTATGTCCCTTTCGTTGTCAATTTTTTTGCCATTGATTTCAAGTAGTATATCTCCTATTTCAAAACCTGCGTCTGCTGCAGGAGAATGTCTCCTCCCGTCAGTACCATTTATGCTGGACATTCCTACAACCAGTAAGCCTCTTGCCTCAATTTTTACTCCTATTGCTTCACCTGATGGTACAAGCTTCAGATCAGGGATAACATTTACTGCTACCTGCTTAATCGGCAATATATTAAGCAGCATTACTCTCCCTTTTGTTCTGCCTTGATTGTTCCCATGAATAAGCGTAAAAGACGATACTAGCTTACTGGCACATTGTAGTTCAATATTATTCTGTTGTCCGTTATCCAAAACAAGATTGAATATCAAACTGTCATTCAGCTTTTTACTCTGTCCCTGAATCACATTTATTTCATCAGGGAAGGTACACAAAACAGCAATGCTGCTTGCTAGTATGAAAATTGAAGCAAATATTACTATATAAAGAGCGAGGAATCTTCCATAAATTTTGTGCAATAACATCACTCTCCTGAATCCCCAGAAGAGTCTTTCCTTCAAACAAATTTCTCTCTTTTAAGTTAACCTTTTTAAAGTCCTATTATTCCACAAAACATTTCAATTATCTGTAAAGCAGCGTAATTTCAATACTGTTTTTCATGGCACTTTACAATAACATTCATACTAACCACTTATTTCCAAGTAATTTTTTTCATTCAGTAATATTCTGCGCTTTTTTAAAGCCATAATGCAAAAAAAGCAAGGAATACTTTCCCTGCTTTCATATCTGTCTGCTGCTTTTGATGAGCTCCATGGCATGCTGTATAGAGGATTTGTTGCCTGCATCTCCACCCATCATTCTGGCCACTTCTATGACTTTTTCATCTTCACTTAAGCATCTTATGCTGGTGCTTGTCTTATTATTAGAAATCAGCTTTTCAATATATATATGATTGTCAGCAAATGCAGCTATTTGTGGCAAATGTGTAATACAAACTGTCTGTACACTCCGCGCAATGGATTTTATCTTCTGTCCCACCATAGTGCCTGTCACACCTCCAATGCCTGCATCAACCTCATCAAATACAAGTACCTCCAGCCTCTCGGTATTTGACAGAGCATTCTTAATAGCCAGCATGATTCTTGACATTTCACCGCCTGAAGCTATCTTGGAAAGTGGCTTATTTGGCTCTCCCGGATTGGGAGATATCATGAACTCTATTTTATCTATGCCCTTAGGGCTGATAGTGTTTTCGTTGCTTTCCACATTGATAGCAAACTTCGCCCCCTGCATATTCAGGTCCTGAAGCTCTTTTTCCACAAGCTTCTCTAGACGTGCTGCAGATTTCTTTCTTTCCTTCGACAGCTTTAAGGCCACTTCCAGATATCTCATCTTTAAGCTATTTATTTTCTCTTCCAGTTCAGCCGCAAGCTTCTCACTATTTACCAGATCATCATATTGCTGCTGTGCCTTGTGCTCATACTCAAGTATCTCTTCTATGCTCGCACCATATTTACGCTTTAATCTGTTGATGATATCCAGTCTTTCTTCTATGGAGTCTATTTCCTTATCATTAAACTCTATATTATCTCTGTATCTTCTTAACTCATGCTTTATATCCTCCAGCTGAAAAGCAGAGCTTTCGATAACCGCTCTGATGCCCTCAAGGCTGCTGTCTATGTAAGCGGCATCAGCTATACTTGAGGTACATTCATTCATGATATCCATGACAGCCGATACGCTGTTATCTCCGCCGAAAAGCTTAAGATAAGCAAAACTAATATTCTTATAAAGCTTTTCTGCATTGCTGAGCAATGTTTTTCTTGATTTCAGTTCCTCTTCTTCATTGCTTTTCAGTTTTGCCGATCTAATTTCTTCAATCTGATATTTAAGAAGATCCAGTCTTCTTTCTCTTTCAGAGGTATTTCCGCAAACCTCAAAAAGCTTTGCTTCGCTGCTCTTTATTTCATCAAGCAGACTTTTTATGTTCTGCTTACATGAAATAATATCGCCCTGGCTGAAATTATCAACTAAATCCATATGTCTTGCAGTATTCAGCAGCAGCTGATGTTCATTCTGCCCTACTATGTCAATTATGTTTTCAGTAATGCTTCTTAGCATCGATAGAGTCACTATTTGCCCATTTACTCTGGCTACTGATTTACCTGACGTGTTCACTTCTCTCGAAATAAGCAGAGTATTATCCTCCTCCAAAGTAATGCCATACTCGTTCAATGACTCAAGTAATTCCATTGAATTGTCAACAATAAACAATGCCTCAATACCGGCCTTTTGAGCACCATGTCGTATGTCATCCTTGCTCAGCTTTCCTCCGGTTACAGCATCAATAGCGTCTATTACGAGAGATTTACCTGCTCCTGTTTCTCCTGTAATGACATTTAACCCATTAGTAAAGTTCATTGTTTCCTGTTCAATTATGACATAATTTCTAATACTTAGTTCAAGCAGCATTTAATCCACCTATTTCATCAGCTTTCTAAATCTTTCCATAACATGCTCAACACTGTTAAAATCTCTTATCAAAACGAAAATTGTATCATCACCTGCCAAAGTGCCTACAATATCCTTAATATCAAAGGCATCTATAGCTTCACATGCAGCGCCTGCTGCCCCCGAAAAGGTCTTCAGTACAATTATGTTTCCGGCAAAATCCATATTTAATACTGATTCCGTAAACATCTTAACAAGTCTTTCACTAAGCATAGTATCATGCTCCTTAAGAGCAGCATACTTGTACCTGCCGTTTTCAGTAAGAACCTTAATAAGTCTCAGCTCTTTAATATCTCTTGAGACAGTTGCCTGTGTTACATTAAAGCCGTTCTTCTTCAGTTCCTCCGCAAGCTCCTCTTGTGTTTCAACGATATTCCTGTCGATAATTTCCAGTATTTTTGCATGTCTGGATATTTTCATACAATTCCCCTCCAATTTAACTGTTTTTATAGTTCATTCTTTCTGACATTTTCCTTCTTAATACATCGAAAAAGCTTCTTTGATTGAGCTTCACCAAACTTGTTTGATAGCCGGATTTACTGACAGTGACTATATCTCCGGGTTTTAGCTTATAGCCGTGCTGACCGTCAACAGTCAGCATAACCTCGGTACTGTTTTCACATATTTCAACCTTCACAATATCCTCATCAGATACAACTATGGACCTGGAATGCAATGAATGCGGACAAATGGGGGTTATTATCAATACCTTTACCAAAGGACTCACTAAGGGTCCTCCTGCTGATAATGAGTAAGCTGTTGAACCAGTAGGGCTGCATATAATCAACCCGTCGGCAGCATACAAATCAACAAAGCTGTCGTTTATAAAAAGTGAACAGCTGATAATCCGGGAAAAGGTTCCTCTTGTTATTCCTATGTCATTTAGTGCAGTAAACCTTCCAAGAAGTATATTGTCCTTTTCAACGTAGGCATCCAGCATCATTCGCTTTTCTATCCTGTATTCGCCTTCCAGTATTCTTTCAAATACATGATACATGTCGGCAACCTCAGTTTCTGTTAAAAAACCCAGATGTCCAAGGTTTATGCCGAACAAAGGCACATCATAGATGCAGGACTGTCTAGCAACATTAAGGAGAGTTCCGTCTCCCCCCAATACAATCACCATATCAGAATCTGAATAGATTTCCTCAACAGGAAATGCAAGCTCCGGCATATACAGCTTATTGGCTATGGTATCATTCAGCATAACCTCTACATTTTTATTCTTAAGCCACTTGACTATATTCTCAGTAATTGTCAGATCTGAGTCCTTGCTAAGATTGGGAATAATACCAAACCTCATAAACTTACATGCACCGTCCTGTCTGCTTTTGATATTTGAATATAATGCCGTATAAATATTAAAATAATTCACTATTTATAATTTTATATGATGAGTATAAAATTATCCATATATTTTTTTAATATTGTATAATATATCCAGCACAAAAAGTATTCAAGCATAAATAAAAGGATACCGTATTATGACAGCATCCCTCAAGTATCATATTGAATTATTGGCATCCTCTACAACAGTATGTATTACATTCTGTATATCGCTTATAGTACCTTCCTTTTCAGATTTGCCGAGATATAGCAGATATTCTATATTCCCTTCCGGTCCTCTGACAGGTGAATAAGTCAATCCCAATATACCAAAAGGCACTTTGTTCTCACAGAAGTCAACAATAGCCCTTATAACCTCAATATGAACCTCCTTATCCCTTACTACACCTTTTTTTCCCACCTTTTCTCTGCCCGCCTCGAACTGAGGCTTAATAAGACATACAACTCTGCCATTTTCCTTTAAAAGATAATATACGGAAGGCAGCACCTTAGTAAGAGAAATAAATGAGACATCTATGGAAGCAAAATCAGCCATATCATCCAGCTGGTCCGGAGTGACATATCTGATGTTGGTTCTTTCCATACAAACAACTCTGCTGTCAGTGCGAAGTGTCCATGCCAGTTGACCATAACCTACATCAATTGCATAAACTTTCACTGCACCGTTTTGAAGCATACAATCTGTAAACCCTCCTGTAGATGCTCCAATATCTATTCCTATAAGCCCTGCGAGCTTTATGTCAAACTGCTTAATGGCCTTCTCAAGCTTTAGTCCTCCCCTGCTTACATAGGGAATGGCATTTCCTCTTATTTCTATATTGCTGTTACAGGATACCTTTACTCCGGGTTTATCTGTCTTTACTCCATTTACATAAACTACACCCGACATAATCTGGCTTCTGGCTTTTTCTCTGCTTTCAGACATTCCTTTATTATGAATCAATATATCCAGTCTTTCTTTTTTGTCTTCCATAGAGGCTCCTTTCAGCTAACGTACAGACCCCTTAAGGTCCTCCATAATCGTTTTAAAAATACTTTCTTCATCCAGGCCCTCCAGCTTGTATAGCTCAGAGTTTTCGCCATGCACCACATATTTATCATTGTGTGCAAATATCTTAACCCTTGTATTGTAATCATTATTGCTGTAAAATTCTAAAACACCACTGCCCATTCCGCCGGCAAGTACGTTGTCCTCAATAGTATATACTCTGTTGAACTTACTTGCTGCAGCTCTCAACATTTCCTCATCCATGGGCTTTATAAACCTCATATTCACCAATGTAAAGCTGTAGCCTTCCTTTTTCAGCATCCTGATTACTTTATCGGCTGTCGAAGTCATTTTTCCTTCAGCAATAATAATCCCGTCCTTACCTTCAGCAAGCAGCTCGCTTTTTCCATATTCTACAGCCTTGGGAGAATAATCAAACTCTGCTTCTTCTCCTCTTGGATATCTTATTGCTGCAGGTACGCCAAGCTTAAAAGCCAATTCAAGCATTTCTTCAAGCTCCTGACCATCTTTGGGACTCATTATTGTAATATTGGGCACATGCCTTAAATATGATATATCCAGAATCCCGTGATGAGTTTCACCGTCAGAGCCTACAATACCCGCCCTGTCTATGGCAAATACAACGGGAAGCTTCTGCATGCAAACATCGTGTACAATCTGATCATAAGCTCTCTGCAAAAAAGTAGAGTACACTGCAAAGACTGGCTTATAGCCATTTGCAGCCAAACCAGCACAAAAGGTAACGGCATGCTGCTCTGCAATTCCCACATCAAAAAATCTCTTCCTGAACATCTTTGAGAATTCTGACAATCCTGTACCATCAGGCATTGCTGCCGACACGGCAACAATCTTTTCATCCCTTTCAGCCAGTTCCACGAGCTTGTTTCCAAATATATTGGAATAGCTTCTGTTTTCTGATTTATTTTTAATTTCACCTGTAACAATATTGAAGGGACCAACCCCATGATACTTCTCAGGCATTACCTCCGCATACTTATAGCCCTTGCCTTTTTTTGTTATGACATGTACAAGCACAGGATAGCCGTTGTAGCTCTTGGCATTTTTCAGTACCTGCTCAAGATTGCTGATATCATGACCATCTATAGGTCCTAAATACTTAAAGCCAAGCTCTTCAAATAGTATTCCCGGCACCAGCAGATATTTCATCCAGTTTTTGAATTTTTCTGCAGCATTATAAACAGGCTTGCCTATCACAGGTATCTTATTCAGTATTTCCTGCAGCTCAGCCTTGAACTTGAAATAGGCAGGAACAGTTCTAATCCTGCTCAGATACTTTGACATACCTCCTATATTTTTGGAAATAGACATATTATTGTCATTTAATACAACTATCAGGCTTGTTGGAAAATCACCTGCGTGATTCAGGGCTTCGAAAGCCATACCTCCGGTCAGGGCTCCATCCCCAATAACTGCAACAACAGAATTGCTCTCCTTTGATAAATCCCTTGCCTTGGCAATACCAAGGGCAGCAGAAATAGAAGTACTGCTGTGACCTGTTTCAAAAGCATCATGCTCGCTTTCATTTCTTTTCGGAAAACCGCTTATACCTCCAAAGGTACGAAGAGTCTTAAACTCATCCTTCCTGCCGGATAGTATTTTGTGGGCATAAGATTGATGTCCCACATCCCATATTATTTTGTCATCAGGCGTATTAAAAGCCCTGTGCAAAGCTATTGTAAGCTCTATTACTCCAAGGTTGGATGCAAGATGTCCTCCGTTGCAGGCTACAACCTCTATTATATATCTTCTCAAGTCTTCAGCCAGAAGCTTCAACTGTTCAGTATTCAGTTTTTTAATATCTTCAGCTGAATTAATTCTATCCAATAAATGATACATTCTATCCCTCTTATCAAATAATTATGTTTGCCAATAAAATACCCAATATAGCTCCTGCAACTACTTCTACAGGAGTATGACCTATAAGCTCCTTAAGCTTTTCGTTTTCAAGATGCTTGTTGTGAGTAAGATCGTCAATGATTATATTTAGTATTTTGGCCTGATAGCCGGCTGCTCTCCTTACACCGGCTGCATCATACATTACCACAAAAGCAAAGCATAAGGAAAGGGCAAAAAATGAAGAATCCCAACCATGTATCTTGCCTATTGAAGTTGCCAGAGCCATTACAAAAGCAGTATGTGAGCTTGGCATGCCTCCTGACCCCACTAAACGTCCGGCATCAAACTTTTTACTTACAAACATAGTCAATATCAGTTTTATCAGCTGTGCCGTCAGCCATGCACAGAAGCAAGCGAATAGCACTTTATTGTTAAGTATTTTATCAAAAAAAACCACTGGAATCCTCCTTATGTGTAGTATATGATGTATGTAACCAATCAGTTATCTCTTTCTATAATATAATCAGCCAGTTTGCATAGGAGTAAACCTTTTTCACCATATCTGTCCATTATGGCTTTAGCCTTTTCCACTAATTCTTTTGCAAGCAGCTTGGATTTTTCCAAGCCATAGAATGTAACAAAGGTGGATTTTTGATTTGCAGCATCGCTTCCCGTACTTTTACCCAGCTTCTCGGATGAACCTTCTATATCAAGTATATCGTCTGCAATCTGAAAAGCCAAGCCAATCAATGCTCCGAATTCTCTCACAGCGTTTATGTCTTCCTTGGAAGCACCTGCCACTGCAGCACCTGCCACCAATGGTACGGTAAGCAGTGCTCCAGTCTTTTTCCCATGCATGAGCTTAAGGGTTTCGATATCTGCATGCTTATCCTCGTAGTATATATCAATGCATTGACCGCCGATCATTCCTGACATTCCTGATGCACTACTGATTTCTGCTGCCGCAAAGATATATTCTGTTCTGGGGTTCTGCTTTACAGCATTTATGAGTGTTTCAAAAGCAAGATTAAGAAGTGCATCTCCAGCAAGTATTGCAAATGCATCTCCGTATACCTTATGGTTTGTGAGCCTGCCCCTTCTGTAATCATCATTATCCATGGCAGGCAAATCATCATGTATTAAAGAATAAGTATGTATCATCTCAATACTGCAGGCAAACGGCATTATTTCATCTGTGCTTCCTTCAAACAGCTCAGAAGCCATAATAGCCAGAATTGGCCTTATTCTCTTTCCGCCTGCAAAAAGGCTGTAGCTGACTGCTTCATTTATTACGGGAATACCCTCATAATAAGGCAGATACTTTCTTAAGCCCTCTTCCACTATTATTTTTTTCTCAGATAAATATTCCTTCAGATTCAATTTTTACCTCCTACAGATTTTATGCCTGTTCACCTTCACTGCTTTATGAGATTTTGAATTCCTCCATATTGTTGCCGTTTTTATTCATTATAGTCATTACCTTTCCTTCAGCCTCATTTAGCTTCTGAGAGCAGAATTTTGACAATATTATGCCTTCCTGGTATATTTCCAGGGATTTATCCAGGGAAACGTCTCCCGACTCAAGCTGCTTTACAATCTCCTCAAGCCTCTGAAGTGCTTGCTCAAAGGTTAGGTTTGTATCCATGCTCTATACCTCATTCCTATAATTATTTTCATTTTTATCTGTTACACTGGCTGTTATGCATCCATCCCTAAGCTCCAGTTCAAGCCTTTCACCTATATGGATATCACTTACAGAAGATACAATTGTATTATCACTTGCCCTTCTTGTAATGGTGAAACCTCTTAGAAGCGCTGCTGCAGGATTTAAAATATCAAGCTTCTCTATATTAGCCAGCAGCTTTCTGTTACTGTCTTTTATGATCCGTAAGATACAGCTCTCCAGATCTCTATTTAAGAAATCCAGGGTTTGGGTCAGCGACATGAGCTTTTGCTCGATCTTTCTAAACGCGCTGTCTCTGGAAATATACTCAACCTTCATTCTTTTATCAGTTATATATGAATTCATAGATGTCTGCAATCCATAAACTGCCTGGTTGAGCCTGCTCATAAGCGTATTAAGCTCCGGTGCTACAAGCTCAGCAGCAGCTGATGGTGTCGCAGCCCTTATATCAGCAGCAAAATCGGCAATGGTAAAATCAGTTTCGTGGCCCACCGCTGATATTATGGGAATTTTTGACATATATATAGCTCTTGCAACTATTTCTTCATTGAAGGCCCAAAGCTCCTCAATAGAGCCTCCACCCCTGCCGGCTATAATGACATCTACATTTCTTTGCTCGTTAAAGTATCTGATGCCCTCAGCAACCTCTGAAGCTGCTATTTCTCCCTGTACCTGAACAGGATACAGAATTATATTTATGAGGGGACATCTTCTTTTTATTATTGATATTATATCTCTTACGGCTGCTCCTGTAGGAGATGTTACTATTCCAACAGCAGCAGGCAGATAAGGTATCTTCTTTTTTATTTCCTGGTTGAAAAGGCCTTCTTCTGCCAATCTTTTCTTGAGCTGTTCAAAGGCCTTATATAGTGCTCCCGTACCTTCAGGGGCCATATCCTCTGCATAAAGCTGATATTGCCCGTCTCTTTCATATACTGAAAAATGGCCTCTGACAACTACTTCCATTCCATCCTCAGGCACAAATCTGAGCTTCATGCAGCTGGATTTGAACATAACACATTTTATTCTTGACTCGCTGTCCTTTAAGGTAAAGTATGCATGTCCGGATGAATGGAGCTTGTAGTTAGATATCTCTCCCTTTACACTAACATGAGAAAGCAGTATATCTGTTTCCATAAGTTTTTTTATGTAATCATTAACCTCTCTTACGGTGAAAGCTCTCTTCTCGCTCATTTAGACCTCCGACTTCTCATTCCTATTACGGCAGTACCTACAGCATTGTCAGAAGAATATACAGGGTCAGAAAAAATAATATTGATATCTTCTTTTTTTGAGCTGCCTTTATACAAAATCTCTCTAATAATGCTGTTTGCTGCTACTCCCCCGACTATCATTACGTTCTTAACGCCATAGCTGTTAGCTGCACTAATCATAGTCTTTTCCAATGATCTGCCTATACATTGAAATACTCCCGCTGATATTGACGCAGACAATTCTGCATCAACACAGGCTTTATTTTTTAATATACGCTGTACATGTGATTCAGGGCCGGAGAAGCTTAAAAAGCAGCCATCCACGGATATGGGAAATTCCATGGCTGAAGCGGTTTGCTTTTTACACAGGTTGTCCATATGCTGTCCACAAGGAAAGCTTATTCCCATACTTACGCCAACCCTGTCTATGAACTGTCCTGCATTCAGATCTCTGCTGCCGCCCACAATGGAAATACACTCCATATTATCGTCTTCAACCAGCAGCAGCTCTGTAGTACCCCCTGAAATATGATAAACAAGGTATTTATCAGTGAAGTATGTATTGGAAGACCATTGACCTGCAGCTATATGTCCCTGCTGATGTGTAGTTTCCTTTAAAGGGATTTTCAACGAACTAGACAGTATTCTTGCCGCATAGTGACCTGCGGTAAAAACAGGCATATAGGACCCTTCAATATTACGCGGCTTCGTACTAACTGCAATACCTATAATATCCTTGCCGCTTATTATTTCAAAAAGCTGCTCTATAAGCTTTGCAAGATTTGCATTATGCTGAAAAACAGCATCTGATTGCCTTAATCCTCTGCTGCCTTCCATTACCTTCAGAACAATCCTGCCGTCGTACACGATTCCGCAATTCATGTCAACAGCCGAAACTGAAGTGGTATAGCAGCTTGTATCAATACCAATATAATACATGCTACACCAATGCTTTGCTTCTTATAATCTTTCCTATAACGCCGTTAACAAAGCTGCTGGAATCCTCAGTACTGAATTTTTTTGAAATCTCTATGGACTCATTGGCACTAACACTGTCCGGAATATCATCTCTGAACAATATCTCATATACCGCAAGTCTCAATATAGCCAGATCCACCTTTGCAATTCTCTCTTTTTTCCAGCCTATAGTGCTTGTATTGATTTCTTCATCTATCTTTTCCAGATTTTCTAGAGTTCCCTTAATAAGCTCTATGGAAAAATTCTTATCCTGACCGGATAGCTTATTTCCCTTATCTTCATCAGCCTGGCTTTCCTGAAGATTAAAAAATTCTTCTGTCAAGCCTTCCACATTTTCTTCTTTATTAAAGTCATAGCTGTATAAAAACTGTACTGCATATTCACGTGCAAGTCTCCTACTCATACTTCCTCCTGCATCCTTTACTTTTGTATTTAATTTTACCATAATTGTAATACATTATTTATCATTACACAATATTTGCATAGGACCAGAAATAACTCTTTTTTACCGGCATCTGGATTTACCAAATATAAACCCTCTGAACATTCAGAGGGTTTAGACTTAATCCCATAAATTATGGTTAATTAGACTCCTTGTATTCCTTGACTTCTTTTTGCTCTTTGGGCTCCTTTGGAATAAACACGCCCTGTATATGTATATTGACCTCTACGACAGATAATCCTGTCATAGTCTCAACAGCCTTCTTCACGTTTTCCTGTATCTGCCAGGAAATATCAGGTATTCTTACGCCATAGTCAACAACTACATAAAGGTCGATTATTGCTTCCTTTTCTCCTACCTCAACCTTTACACCCTTAGATGGATTCTTTTTCCCAAGCATCTCAGTTATACTATCAGCAATGCCTCCGCTCATACTCACTACACCCTTTACTTCCTTTGCAGCGAGCTCAGCTATGGTAGCAACAACATCCTCTGCTATCCTGACTACGCCATAATTGTCAATCTTTATTTCTTTTTCCATTATATCACCTCTTGGTATATTATATATCATTTGAATTTTTACTGTTATATTACAGATAATCAGCAAACGCTATGAAATTATTATAGCAAAACAAAAGTACATTTACAAACACTGATTTTCCATATTTACAGTATCACATATAAAACAACTTAGAAATCCTAAAGTATGATACTACTCTAGAGCTTCTAAGTCATAATTTACAGCTGTATTTACCGATATATACAGATAATATATGTACAGTTAATTCTTTGTCATTATCTTTATAGCGCTTGGGTCCAGTTTTGTCTTCCTTACTACTATATCCTGAATCTGAGCAACCTGCTGCTGATTGAGTTCCTTTGTTTCTACAATAACAGTTGCAGAATCATCAGTGATAAATACCAGTGCATCATTAAAGCCTCTTGAAATAATCAGCTTTTCTATTATCATTTCTTTTTCTGTCAAAGCCACAATTTTAACAAGCTCGTTCTGCGCCATTTCTTTAAAAGTCTTTTCTGTGTTCTGGCTGTTTATGATATCCTCCCACATTTCCACTTCTCTGCTTCTGTTTTTCTCTCTTTCAAGTCTGTATTCTGCGAAGAATGCTGCACTGGCTGACTTTGCTGTTCCTATAGCTTCCTGTGCATTTTGCTCAGGATTTTCCACAACTGCAACGCTGCTAGTCTGCTCAAAGGGATTGTAGTCTGCACTGTCTGCATTTTCTGCTGCCGTCATATTATGTGTCTCATCTACTGCCTGATTATCTCCTCCGCTTTCATCAACACTTATATCAAATGTATTGTACTCCTCTCCCTGTAACCCTATATCCAGGTCCGAGCCTATGTACCTGCTGCTTGTAAACATATTGTAGGCATAGCCTATTACAAACAGTAATAGTATCATTGAAAGTATGACTATGTTTTGCTTCTTTAATTGCATATTTTTACCCCCTTAACAAAATGTTATGCTATTTTGTGCCTTCATATACCGTAACCCTGTAAGCCGGTATATCAAGTACAGTCTGAACTGCTTGGGTTAGTTTAAGCTTTATCTTAGGATCTCTGGCCCCCTCAGCTACTACAATCACTCCCTTAATATCAGGATTTATTTCCTTCACTATTAAAGGCTCTGAATTTGACCCCTGAATGTTCTTAAAGACGACCTTGTCACTGGTGCTTGATTCGTTTATTACCCTGGTGCCTCCTTCGGTGTCCTTCTCATTGGTTACCTTGTCTGAAACAGACTCATCCTTTGCAGGTACTATTTCTACGCTGCTTTCAAGTGTAATCATAACCGATACTTCTCCTGCATGCTGTATCTTACCAAGTATTGTTTCCAATTGTTTTTCCATTTTATTTACATATTCAATAGTTGTGTTATCAGTATCAGATACACCTGTTTCAGCCGGATTGCTCTGATTTATGGGAGCAGGATTAATATCCTTATTCAAATCACTGTAAAAGTCTGCTATCAATATAAAGGTTATTCCAATACATAGAAGTGCAATCAAGTTAATCACTGTTTTCTTAGATAAATTAAGCTTACGCAGGGAATCAGGCTTTAACTTATCCTTTAGCCATTCTCCAAAATTCATTTTCCGTACCTCCCGCCTTTACTCTTGTAAATACACCTCAATGGCTTCCTCTCTAAGACCCAGATATTCTGAAACCTTTTCCTTGATTTCCTTGGATAACTTACTATCATTCAAATTATATTCAGGTTTGTTCTCATTAATTACTTTTTCTTTACCATTAATTTTTACCGTCTCTACTTTACTGACTGCAATATCTAAAGCAGCCTTATCCTCAATTTTTACGATAAGCCCTGCCAAACTTCCGTATCCATCCTTGTCAGAATCTCTCTCTATTGTCGCCGTCACTTCGATTTTATCCTTTTCTATGCCGCAGCTGCCTGCTATGACATTTTTTACCTGATTTTCTATGTTACTCTCAAAGAGCTTGATTGCTTGAGACTTCTGATACTTATCAAGCTGACTCCCGTTTTCCTTGACATTGCTGTCCAGATATGCGTCCGTTTCAAAAACATTAAGCTTAAAATCCTCTATATCCTTTAATGACATAAAGGGCTTTACTATAACCATAATTATTATCAGTCCAGCAATAACCTTTGAATACCTTTTCATAGCTCCGCTTGGCATTAGTATTTCAAGCAGGGCAATGAATATTATCACTACGGCAATATTGGTAATCCATGTTCTTAAAAAATTAATCATACTGCTACCTCATCATCACTGTCATATTTCCTGCGCCCATAATAACCGTTATTGCTATAAAGAACAAAACTCCAACTGCTATTACTGAGGCAAGCAGAATCAGCAGTGAATTGCTCATGTCATTGAGGCACTGCACAATCTGGTTATCAAGTATTGGCTGTATCAACGCACTTGAAAGCTTATATATGACTATAATAGAAAACATCTTTAAAAGAGGCACGCTGCATATAATAACCAGAACCAACAGTCCTACTACCCCTATACCGTTCTTGATAAGCATGGAACAGCTTACTACTGTATCTAAGGCATCAGTCAAGAACTTTCCTACAATAGGTATAAAGTTGTCTACTGCAAACTTTGCAGTCTTTACCGTTACACTGTCCAGTGAAGAAGCCGCCACACCCTGCACAGACATTATTCCAAGAAAAATAGTAAGTATCAGCCCTAATAAGCCGACAGCTGTCTGCCTTATAAGCCCTGCCAGCCTGGATACGTTCACCTGCTCTGTCAGGTTATTCAGTATGGACAGCACTGCAGAAAGAAATATCATTGGAATTATTGCAACCTTGATGAAGGTTGTAATAACACTTATTGAGCCAAATACAATTGGCTGGAATACTGTTGAAGAAGTTATTCCTCCAACAGAAACCAGAAGTGCCAGCAGCGTAGGTATCAGGGACTGCATGAAGCTAACCATAGTATCTATTGCATCTGAGCCAAGCTTCATTGCTGTATAAAAGCTCTTTATTGAAATGATTATAATAAGCATATAGCATATGTTATATGCAAGCTTTCCAACCGTATCTCCCTCAAATGCACTGTGCAGATTCTGCAGCACGGCACAGAAAATGGCAAGTACTATGATCTTTCCCATGAGATTGAAGTTCAGTATAACTTCCTTTATAAAATATCTACCCATACCAGTAAGTAAATTTTTTATGTTCACAATGGGATTCCCTTTGAAAATACCAAGGATAGTCTGCTTTATATCTATAAGTGGTATGCTGCCGTCAGTTTCTCTGTTTATCTGGTCAATAAAGCTTTGCATATCGTCCGTATCCAACATATCCAGCTGCTGTTTAATCAGATCCCCGTCATCGCAGAATGCAGGTGATATAAGTATAAGAGCTGCAATAATCAGAACAAATACAGCCTGAAAAATCCGCCTCTTCCTCAAGTTTTTCACACCCTTTGCTTATCAATTTCTCAGTGCTATGGAATAATTTTTATGATAATATCCAACAATGCTGCAAGTATCGGTATAGAAATTATCATTATTAGGATTTTTCCTGAGAATTCTATTTTTGATGCTATTGCACCCTCGCCGGCGTCTCTGCAAATCTGTGCTCCAAATTCGGTTATGTATGCTATGGCAATAACCTTAAGTATGGTAGTGAAATACAGAAGGTCAATATTTGCTTTTCCGGCGAAATGCTTCAATACTGTTATAACCGAGTTAAGCTTGGTTATTATAAATATGAATATTATCAAGCCTGTTACAATGCTTACCTGCATTGCAATCTCAGGCTTCTCCTGTCTCAGGATAACCGCAAGTACAGCCGCTGCAATTCCGATAAGTACAATTTTCATTATATCCATAAGCTTCACCTAAAAATTAAGCATTGTATCTATAGTACTGAATAATTTACTGATAAGGCTGAGCACCATCATGCAAATCACTACAACTCCTGCAAGAGTAGTCATTAAAGCTACTTCATCTCTTCCGGACTGAACAAGTACTCTGTTTAGTATAGCTGTCGCTATACCAATAAGAGCTATTTTCAAAATTATGCTAACATCCATTTCAAAACCTCCAGTATCATACTAAAATAATGAAAATGACTAACCCAAGCAAGAATCCAAGACTCTTGTACATTTTTTCGTTTTTCTTTCTATCTTCATCTGCCAGCTGCTCCTGCTGCTCCAGCTGTCTGTAAAACAGCTTGAAGTGCTTTTGCTGGTCTTCTGTGTCTGAGCTGCCCAATATATTGCCAAAGGACTGCATAAGCTCTCTATCCTCTTTATTCAGGTATACTTCAGAAAGCTCATTATCAACTGCATCCTCCCATGCTGTTTTTACATTATAATACCTTCCTTCAATCAGGTTTCTGGATATAGTACTGAAAAAACACACCCACTCCCTATCAGCCTTGGCAGCCAAGCTATCGAAAGCATAAGGCAGAGGTGTTGCTCCATACACTATTTCAGTTTCCAGCATTTGAAGATATGTTCTGAGCTTCCTTATATCTTTTGGCCTGCAGCTGTATTTATTGGAAAGAGCTATTCCAAACAGTCCTGATGCTGCAATAATGAGAATGCCGCCTAATAGCTTTATAAACACTATGCATCCCCTCCGATAAAATATTTCTTCGCTTGTTCGCTTGATTCGTTTCTGCTGTTTTTGAATATCAATCTGTAGTTTTCACCATAAACCTTCTCTATGGTTCCTACTCCGTTACTTCTGCTAAGGATTATTATTCTTTCAAACAAATCCTTTCTAAGGCATTCCAATGTGCCTTTTCTCATAAAATCTTCAATATCATTTCCATGAATAGTGCTTATTACCTTGACACCTGCATTTATTGCATCAATAATAGCTTCAGCATCTTCCTTCCGCCCGATTTCATCTGTTGCAATGATATCCGGGGACATTGATCTTATCATCATTATGATACCTTCAGCCTTTGGACAGCTGTCCATTACATCTGTCCTTATACCCAGATCATTTCTTGGCTTCCCGAAGCTGCAGGCTGCAATTTCATTTCTTTCATCCACGAGACCGATTTTTTTACCCTTCAGATTATAGCCGGGCAGTCCATTGCTCAACTGTCTCACAATATCTCTCAGCAAGGTGGTTTTTCCGCATTGCGGAGGAGATATAATCAATGTATTGTATATACTGTCAGGAGATCTGATAATATATCCCATTACCTTGTCTGCTGCACCGATAATCTGCTTTGCTATCCTATAGTTAAGAAAAGATATGTCCTTGATAGTTCTGATCTTGTTACCGTCAAGTATCACTCTGCCGCATAAGCCGACTCTGTGCCCTCCCCCTACTGTTATATAACCGTTTTTTATTTCTTCCTCTACAGAATACAGTGAAAAATTGCTTATAAGCTGTACAGAGCTTCTTACATCTTCAGTCGTAACCAAGTACGGCTCTCCTCTGGAGCCGTCATAACAGCCAAATGCACAGATCAGGTACTCACTGCCTCCCCCGGCAGCAATTAAGGGACGTCCTACCCTCAGTCTTACCTCTTCAATATTTTCTTTTATATTTTCTGGTAGCTTCAATAGCATTGTACTGAGGTTATTGGGCATGTACTTTAAAATATCATGCAGGCTTCCTCTATTCATTTGATTCACTCCACATCAAGTTAACAGTTCGTTCTCTTTATACATATGACAGCTTATCCCTAAAAATGCCGACGTACTTAAAAAAAGACATAATAAAAAGACGGTTAAACCGCCTCAGACTTATATATGGATTTTCATAAAAAAAAGACCTTCGATAGCTCGAAAGTCTTTTGGTTTTTGGATTAGTCTTCTTGCTCGTGTCCGTGACAGCAGCAGCAATCCTCTTCAAATTCAACCTCTATAGGCTCATGACAGTTAGGGCAAAGTACTTCCTCGCCGCTGTCTATAAGTTCTTCGTCAAGGTATACAAACTCTTTGCAATGTGGGCATTCTACTTCTATATAATCGTAGTCTTCGTCCTCATCCATGTCATAATCATCATCTTCGCCGAAAAGCTCGTCTTCTACAGTTGAGAGATCTTCATCCAGTGCTTCTACATACTCATCAAGCTCTACCTGTTGATCATTCAGCTCGTTGATTGCATCCGCAAAATCAGCCAGCACTTCGATGATGTTGTTAAACAGCTTGCCCTTGTCTGAAGTTTCATCAATCTTCATACCTTCAGCAAGTCCTCTAAGATAAGCTATTCTTTCGTATAAGTATTCCACGTTTCTTCCTCCTTTATAGTTGGTTTTGTTCCTGTTGCTCTTAATATTCTGTCCATACTATAGAATGATATTCATCAAGCATCGTTGAAAATGCTTGCTTGATGCATAAAGTGACTATGCTCTTTCCATGTATTCTCCGGTTCTTGTATCTACTCTGATTCTGTCTCCAATGTTAACAAACAGAGGAACGTTGACAACCGCACCTGTTTCAAGGGTAGCTGGCTTAGTAGCTCCTGTTGCAGTATCACCCTTGAAGCCCGGCTCTGTATGAGTAACCTCAAGCTCAACAAAATTTTGTGCTTCTACTGAGAAAGCTTCCCCCTTGTAGAATCTGATAGTAGCATTGTCATTTGGCTTCAGGTACTGTATCGCATCCTCAACCTGGCTGTGATTCAACGGTATTTGCTCATAGGTTTCATTATCCATGAAGTAATATAAACCGCCATCCTCATACAGATACTGCATATCTTTTCTTTCAATGTGAGCCGGCGGAAATTTATCTGATGGATTAAAAGATCTTTCTGTAACAGCACCGGATATAATATTCTTTATCTTAGTTCTTACAAATGCAGCGCCCTTTCCAGGTTTAACATGCTGGAAATCTACAACAGTATATATTTGTCCATCCATTTCAAATGTTAAGCCCTTCCTGAAATCACTAGCTGAAATCATTAAAAATCCCTCCATAATCATTTGATTTATATTATTACTTATATAAAAGCTTTTTATGTTAGAATACAGCCAATAAAACCATTTCTAAACAATATCCATTATATACATAACTAAAATGAAGTGTCAAGAATTCTCATTTTTATTATCTAAATGTTTCAAGAGCGCGTGCAAGGCAAGTATGTATCCATAGTGCCCAAAACCGCATATCTGTCCCATGCAAACAGAGCTTATTACCGAGTGTCTTCTGAACTCTTCCCTTGCATATATATTGGATAGATGTACCTCTACACAGGGCAGAGATACTGACTCCACTGCGTCTCTAATTGCAATACTGTAATGACTGTAAGCACCTGGATTGATTATTATACCGTCACAGCTTCCAAAAGCGCTATGTATTTTGTCAATAAGCTCACCTTCAGAATTTGATTGATAATGCTCAACTTCTATTCCATGCTTCTGTGCTTCTGTATTTACAGCTTCGCATATATCCTTCAGGCTCATACTGCCGTATATACTTTTATTCCTTATGCCCAGCATATTGAGATTTGGTCCGTTTATAACCATTATCTTAAGCATTCATACCAGCTCCGTTTAGTTCTTTTATATGGATATATTAACATATATTTGCTGCTGTGAACAGGCAAATGCCTCCATATGTTGAAATTTAATGTCAACTATACATGTCTATCATATTGAGCGCAATGCATCAAAAGCTTACATATAATTCTCCCGCAGCTGCTGCACTATTTCCTCTGCCAGCTGCAGTATGTCCTTATCCTTGACCTCTATTACGACATCTGCTTTCAAGTATGTACTCAACCTGCTATTGTACAGCTTTTCAGTTTTCTCTACGTCTAATACTGCTCCAAGAAGTGGTCGGTAGCTGCTCTTAACATTTCTCAATATATTTTCTATAGAAGCATATAAAAATACTGTAATGCCAATGGCTTTCAGCAGCTCAAAATTATTGTGGTACATCACTGCACCACCTCCAACGGAAATAACTGCTTTTTTTATACCCCTTAGGTCCTTTATGACCTGGTTTTCAAGCTGCCGGAAAGCTGTTTCACCTTGCTGCTCAAACATCTCCTTTATTGATATTCCGGCTTTTTCTTCAATAAGTACATCAGTATCATAAAAATCATAGCAAAGCAGCTTTGCCAGCCTCTTTCCAACAGAGGTCTTTCCGGCTCCCATAAATCCAATAAGTATTATATTCATATTTCTGCTAGTGCTTTGGGTTCTTGCTGACAAAAACCGCTGCCTTTATTATTGCAGTTTCAACATCCACCTCAAATTGGTTTTCAAGCTCTCTTATTTTGGTAAAAAGCTCTCCCTTCTCTGTTACCACATACTTTGCAGGCAGGTCATTCAGAGCAATGGCCATAATATCAAGCCTGCATTTTTCGCAGTCGCATATATTCATAAGCTTCAGCAGTGAATCTATCTTATGCATCACTATGTCTTCCATATAGTTTTTCAGTTTGAACATCATTAACCCTCCTAATATTCTAATAGCTTATACATTATCATTTGAACTATTCAACATAACAAGCAAAAATCCTGCAAAAAAGGAATCGGTTATCCGATTCCTTTAATAAATCATGTAATTTCAGGAAGTTCTACTACATCAACCTGTAAGGATTGATCAGAGCCCACCATTCTGAGCCTGTAGCTGTCTATCGGAAGAGTATCGCTTACGGTAAGGCGTATCTTTATTTTATATTCCTGTCCCGCCGTCAGGGCTTCATTGGAGCTGAGTATGAACTGCTTTGTACCATCACCGGAGGGTAGCATAGTGTACGTTATGTTATTATCGCCTGTAACACTTCTTATTGTAATTGCGCTATAAAGCTCCAAAGAACGGTCAATGTCGTCCATAACGTTCATATCCTCTGCCTCAAATGCTGCTACAAGTTTTCCATCCGCATTCGGTTTGATAACAAGATAGAACTCGAAGGTTCCGCCCTGAATTACCGAAAGCTTATCATCGTTTACGGGGTTATCAGGGTTTTTTGTCAGGTCTGCACTTTGTAGCATTTCCTGTTCTGTAAGCTTGTAAATATTATTCACTTCCATTGACACAGTACCTTCATTTCCTGCCGCGTCCCTGAATACGAAGGTGGCAGTACCGTTTTCTGTAAAAGTAAGTGCAGTTGATCCGTCTACAGGATCTATTACAGTCACTGGTTCAGACAGATTGGTCAAAGCTGCCGTTACGCTTCCTGTTGTTGCTCCTGCCGGACTAAGTATTATCTCACCTGTCGGTGCTGTTTTATCTATGTTATTCACTTCTGCAGTTATGCTGCCAGTATTTCCTGCTGCATCACTATATTCAAATGTAAAGCTGCCGTTCTCAGTGAAAGTATAGGTGCTGCTTCCGCTGTTATTTGTTACTGCTGCTGTTCCACTTGCATCTGTCAGTAATACTGTTACAGTAACATTTTGATTGGTGGGCTCGGTAGTACTGTAGCTTAAGCTTGCAGTTGGAGCAATCTTATCTATATTATTAACAGTAGCTGTTGCCGTACCTGTATTGCCCACATCATCCACAAACGTGAAAGTAAAGCTTCCATTCTCGGTAAATGTATAAGTAAAGCTTCCATTGTTGTTTGTTACCGTAACATTCTCGGAAGGCACCAAGGTAGCAACCACATTAGAATTGGTAGGATTTGTTGTATTGTATTCTATATCAGCGGTAGGTGCAGCGTTATCGATGTTTGTTATTGTATATTGCGCTTCCATCTTAAAGCCCAGCCAGTCATAGCATCTTACATATATTGTTGTGTTTTCGTTCACTGTAAAAGGTCCGTCATAGGTAGTCCACGTACCGTCCTGACCTATTTTATACTGTTTGTTCTTGGCTCCGCTGAAAAAACCTAAAGTAACAGTCACTTCAGGTACTTTCAGTACCTTCTCGCTGACACTTATGGTAATAGGACTCAGTACTGATATAACTTTATCAAAGGTAAATGTCTGATCATCGTAGGTTACCGTCAAACGTACGGTAACATCCCCTCCGTCTCCTATAGGTGTTATTATTATAGGCTGCAGCCATGGTATATAATCAACAAACTCTGCCTTATCACTGCCGCTTATTATCTCCCAGTCAAAGCTGCCAAAATACAAGTCTAGTGACATATCAGGCAGCAATACGTAGCAATACTTGTCTATAAAAGGATCATAATAGCCGGTAACCAGAATATCATATATCTCTAATGTAGGAATATTACAAGCCTCTATTTTTTTGCCCTTTTCTGATATATACTGCTCCCCATTATAGCCGTATATTTGCACAAATATTCTGTTTGCATCGGAAGGTACTACTATGTCTTCTATTGTATATTTAGTGATATTATGTTTATTTACCTCAACAGTCTGCCATTGGCTCGGGTAGTTGCCTGCTCCGGCACCATTACCCTTTGCAAAACCGTATTTGATGGTGGTAAATCCGTCACTGTCGTCAAAATTATTGGTTACTACCATATCTACATAGGTTTTTCCTCCGGTAACCTTGTAGTTTATGAGCTCAACCCACCTGTCAAGTTCTTTGTTCTTATTGCTGTATACTGTATCATCATTATTGTTTTTATTCTTTTTGTCTGCAAATGCAAACATTGTCATAGACAGCAAAAGTACTATAACAAGAATGATAGCAGTAACAGCTTTAAGTCTTAATTTACCTTTCATTATAAAATCCCCCCATTCCTTAGTACTCTTCGAAGTATAGAATGAAAGAGTCTACTCCGTCCGGGTTAGGTCTGACGTAGCCATTCATAATATACTTTTCTTCCGACAGTTCATAAAATCCCATTTCGCCACTCTCAACTGCCATATCCAGATTGTCTTCAAATACACTCCAAAGCTTGTTTGGATATTTTGTAGTATAAGACAGTTCTTTAACCACTACTCTCATGTCTGAGCTATCAGGCTTCTTGGTATCAACCATGATTTTCAATTTTCCGTCGTTCTTGACAGCCGTAATGAAATATCCGTTTTCCGTTGACCTAAGCGACAGCTTGTCCTTAGTCATTTCTATAACATCAAACTCTATTGCTTCATCTATATAAAATACTATATCATCAAGTGCTGTGGGGTCACCAAGCCCGTCAATCAGCCTCCATGCCGCGGCTAGTCTGTATATCAGCATTATTGCTTGCTCTCTGGTTGAATAACCCTGAGGATCAATCATATTTCCGCCTACTCCTCTTTGTATACCGTTTTCGTAGCAGAAATTGACATCATCCCTGGCCCAGTCTTCAAGCTTCGTATTGTCTTCAAAATCATAATATTTTACAGGCTTCAGATTTGCAGCAGGATACATGGAGCGTACCAGATTCACTATTAGAGTAGCAATTTCCTGCCTGGTAATCTTGTTCTCCGGTTTGAAGGTCCCGTCAGGGTATCCTCCTACCACACCTGCATTATATGCTTTCAGTATAGTATTCTCATAAAAATCACCTGATATATCTGGAAATGGCTTATCATTTGTAACCTGTACACTAAAACCTGCCATACCAAATAACCTCATGGCCAAAGCAGCATACTCGTTCCTCATTATGGGTGACTTATAGTCGGATTGCAGCTCCTCAGGAACGAGTCCCGCAGCCAAGGCTGCATTGACCTCTTCCACAGCCCAGGAGCTCATATCACCGCTGTCGGCAAAGAAAAAGGTTGATAATATACCCAGTATAAATGCTATTATTATGAGTATGCTTATTACCTTAAATAAGAATCTATATCTACTATCCATCGAGCACCTCGTAATTAATATTCATTAATTGTAATTACTATTTGTAGAGCATATTTCTTCTGATTATATTATAATACTTATATGGCGCATATACAATAGTCTGAATATTTAGATACTTATATAAGCATCATATTTAAGTATTATTGTGTGTTATAGTTTCTGAAGTAAATGTCGTTGGTAATTTCTGATAAGGAGTCTTTTTTGCTGCTGCTTATTGATATTCTAATACCCCTGCAGCTGGAAAACTGTCCCTGCAGCGGCTCAATTTCAATACTGTCAATATAGCTTGCATTATCGGCTGGAGCTATATGATTCGGGTCAGTGCTTTCAGCAAAGCAAAAATCCATGATACCGTCTCCGTCAGCATCCTTATGCTCATAAATAAGATAATTGGCATCAACTATATTGTATATTACTATTCTGCTGATACTGACACTGACGCTGCTGTTCAGGTTTACCACAGCACCTGCGGAATCGTTAATGCTGTAAATACTCTTGGCTTCTATAGCCTTTTCAGTAAAATATGTCATTGCTATCTGCACCTGCGACTGGGTTTCTATCTCATTGTCAGCTCTGAAGAAGGTTTTGAAATTTATGAAGAAAAAACTTCCTATAGGTATCATTATCATTACGATCAATGCCACAACCAACATCAGCTCAATAAGGCTGTAGCCCTTATCCCTCATATACTTGTATCTCATAACCTCCCCCCTTATTGCAGAGAACGAGCTAAGACTGCTATCTCACATATTTCCATCGGTTAATTTTTACATAGTTTGAATATTTGTTGTAGTATGTGCTTATACTTGAGTCTATTCCTGCATCCGTGCTGATTGCCGCAGCAATACTGTCGTTGGCCGGACTGCTTAAGCCTGATATCAATGAGCTGTCAGTAACAAAATAATCTCCGATATTTACTGTGTAGGTGTCTCTTTTATGCTCCAGCACCTTTTTTACTACATAGCTGCCAGTGTTTATTGCAAGGCTGCCCCCTGCATAATCATTTGTAAAGGTCTTTTGATTTTCATCTATTATTTCTATATTCCCTTCGGCAATAATAGTTCCCTTGAAGTCTATCTTTCCTGCTATTTTCACATTACCTCTGGTGTATATTATTCCCTGAAACACTCCACCGGGATCACTGACAGTGTATTCATTGGTACCTGTTATGTTTTCTGCATCAGGTCCCTCTATAACCAGTGTATCTGTAGTACTGTTATTGAAATAGAAGAACTCATCGCCTATTACATTTGAAGCAGGTATGATGTTCGTTCCATAGCTGAACCAGCGGGTAAAATCTCTTTTTGCAGAATAGTTAGTAGACAGATAATCGTTGATTTGAGGGTCAGCCAGCTGTTTAACGTAATAATTGTACTCCCTAAGGTTCTGATCAAATCTAAGCTTCTGGTTTATTACATCAATAAAAGCATAATCAATAGTAGTACCGTCTATATATGCACCTGATGTATATACAACATTGTCAATATCTATATTATAAATGTCGTTACCGTCTATTTCATGAGTACCGCTAACCTTAATAAAATCAGGGTATTGAGCTCTGGCATATTCAAAATATGCCGCCCTGTACTCATTATAATCAAAGGTATTATTGTTGCTGTCAGTCTCATCACCCGTGCCGCCAATGTTAAACTTTGTTGCCAGATATAGGGGGTCCCAGTATTCAAACTGCATGTTTTCCACATTTAAAAGATTCTCTTCTATATTACCTCCAGGAACATCCGTTATTCCGGTGAGTTCCTTAGTATAAGCCCTATAATTGCCCTTTATGGCCACACTTTCACCTGTCTGATACTCCTTACTGTTGTATAGAGTGACATATACTGTTCCTCCTACAAATATACCTTCACTGGGATAATAGCTTTTTGCACCCAGACCGCCGGTACCTGTAATTCTCAGCTTTGATACCCCCGTACTTCCCGTAGGGTTGCTGCTGCTCACATCATCACTGTTTATAACTATGCTGCTGCTTGCATTGCTTGTATCTGAAACATATGTAAAGCCATAGTAATTACCGTTAAGGGTTATACTTGATCGGTCTCCATTCAGCTCCAGATCGTCCAAAGTGTTGAGATCTCCGTACATTGTTATATTGCAATATTCCCCCTGAGTGGGATGCGCGGGAGGTGAATGCAGCTCATTGATCTGAAGGCTGTTGCAGTACACTTCAGACGGACTTCCTGCACTACCGATATTTATTTCAGAATTCTCTGCCCTGGTCTGAATATTGCCGGCTGTATATATGTTACCATTGACTGTAAGATTGCCTTTTATGCCATTATAGCCAACATATATGCCTCCATTGTCTCTGGCATCATTGGCATATGCATATATGTCACCGTTGACCGTAACAGTATCAGTACCATCTGCTGCTGCATTGTCACTGGTTATATAGATATTTCCGTTGGCTGCAAGTACCTTTGACCATAGTGCATTATTATAAAGCTCGCTGACCTGATTGTTAACATAGAAAGCAGCATTATACTCTGGAATAGTCACAGTAATATCAATGGCAAGCTTCTTGTCAATACCGTTTTTTTGGTAGGTAGCTTCCAGACTCAGATTGAACTCATTATCCTCAGGTGCTGCAGGCTGTAGAATATCATCCATATCAAGGGGATTAACAATATACTGCTTAACAGCAGTTATTGCCACAGTCGGCTTAATACCTTCGAAATCAATTGCTCCATAATAATTAGGATTAGTAAGCTGGGCGCTTAGTGTACCGTAATAGCTGTTGAACTGCTCCTTGAATACCTTGTCATAGTATACCTGTATAAGCTCCTCCACCTTGTCCTGCTTGAGCATTCCCACCAGATCACTGCCAGCATCGGCAGTATAATAAAAGGTGGTGTTCAACTCTTCTTCCCCGTCAAAATCACTGTCTATATATTTATAATCCTCAAGATAATCAGCAACAGGAGCGCTTATAAGAGTATCCGAATTGTCATCAATATAGTCCATCACGTACTCCACTGCCTCTCCTACTCGTACGCAGGCTTCATCAAGACCGGACTCTGCAAGATAGAAGTTATATTTGCTCTTACTCTCTCTATGCTTGGTGTTATAGTTGACAAAGGCAACAGAAATTAAAGTCATACCCAGTATGCTCAGTATCGCAATATACATCATGAGCATCACCAGCGTAGATCCTTTATTATTCCATATTTTTTCAGAAAGCATATTTATCACTTCCTACTCTATCTTACGCAAACCCGTCAGCTCATAAATTTTCTTCGTTTCATCATAAATATCGCTTTTGGATACCTTAATAAGTATTGAATACACTCTATTGGAGTCTGCAGGCTGATTGCTTGAATCAAATATGTTGCTGTAGGTATAAACAGACCCCAAAAGCGTGTTTATATCTACAATGCTAGAACTGTTTACACCCTTAAAATGAAATATTCTTGCAGCTGAAGAATGATTATTCTCTATATCCATAGTAACATCCGTACTGCTAAAGGTGATAAGCTTAATATCAAAAGTTGAATTAGCGTTGGGATTAGTTATCGGTATGTTTTCATTCAGTACTGTACTTCCAGTGCTGGTATTTGTTATAAGTATATTAACAGAATTCAAGCTGTTTATAGTGCAGGCTATATTATAAAATGAATAGTAGTTCATAGAGTCTACTACCAAGTCAGCAGCTCCATTATCCACCTTATATATGCTCATTTTATTTGGATTTGGCTGATTATTCAGCAAAGGCTTTTCCAGCTCAAATATCAGCTCATAATCCGAAACAGCATCGGCTGTACCTGAAGGTACGGCATAGCTGTTATAGGCCGCAGGTATAGCCACTGCCGAAAAGCCTGCCGGAGCAGCAGGCAAAGGCAGCGGAATAGAAGAATCATTATAGTTCTTAATATCAGCTATAAAAGTACTTTTATCTATTCCTTTCAGGTATTCCATGCACTGCTGTGCGTATTGAGTGGCAATCTGCCTGTTCTTGGCTGATGAGTTCATCTTGACCGAGTCCAGAAAAAGCCCTGAAAAGGGCAGAATCACCATCATAAGTATGGCTAAACTGACTACAAGCTCTATAAGGCTGACTCCCTTATTATTATTGATAAATCTCATAAAATCACCTATATTTCAACCACTAACTAGCAAAAGCAATATGATTTCAAGTTGCGGGCTACGCTTGGCAAGCTACTGGCTGCTCTAATCCTTAGAAATAAGCATATCTTCGTTATAACTCTACCACCAGCATCTTGCATCTCATATATACTGTCTTCTAACAACTGACAGCTGTTCCTGTCCACTACTCCCACTTCATTGTTCATTGGTCACTGATTATTGTCACTTGACAATCGTTACATCCCCAGTTTGCTTGACTATATTGAAGCGGGGTCTGGTGCCGTCCTCGTTGAAGAAGCTTATTTCAAGCTTCTTATTTGTACTGTTTACAATGGTAAGGTTGATACCATTGTTGTCCTTTTCATTCAACCTAGGCGAGCTTGAAAGCTTAAGGACTATGTTCTTTCCAATAGGCATAAACTCAACCATAGAGGTATAATCCTTGGGATAGGAGCTGTTTCCTATCTTGTATCTGTAATAATACTTTCCGTCTTCCTCTATAATCTCAAATACGGCACTTTCTATTTTGTCACTGTCATCATATACATAGCTTACACCGCTTTTATCTTTGGCATAGCCGATTATAAAGGTTGGTATGTCAGCAGACATTGGACTGGCAGCAAATATGAAATCATAATAATCAGCTGCCTGAGCTGCACCCTTCTGACTGCCGGCTTGTCCCTGACCTGCAGTTCTGCCTGCGCCCCCTGACGGTGATACATAGCCGCTGTAGCTGGAGAAAGGATTGTCCTTGCCAAAGTCATTTTCAAAGGTCCAGTTGGCATAATCCTCATCTACTATGTTTAGCTTCGGCATGGCATAAAAGTCCAGAACTATACTGCCTGTAATGCTTCCTGTTTCATTTGAAGTAAGATTCAAGCTGTTGATAAGTATTTTTTTATCAAAGATTTCAATTTTTTTCATGAAATCAACTATTTCAAAATATGTCCCCTCTATGTTCAGAGTTGCAGAAATATGCTCCAGTCCATAGGCATTTTCCTTGTTTGCAGCTTCAGCACCTTTACTGTCTGTTCCATCTGTGTTTGCAGAACTATTATCTGTTTCACCTGTGCTCTTACCCATTATTTCATTTAACATTCTTTGTATATCAGGATCAACCTTTTTATCTTCCTCTTCTTCCTTCTTTTCACTTGGTATTCCGAGAGTAATCTCCGAAAAGGATATGGAAGAGGCTTCAATACCTGAGGACTTTATCATATCATCCATAAACAATACATAGCTCTCGGGCACTATCATATGAAAGAAACGGCTGGTCATCTGCTCTACTTTGGCATTCAGTATTTTATAGTCTTTATATACCTGATTATCCTTTGACATTTGCATATTAGCCACATTAACATTATTCTGCTGTTCTTCCAGCTTCAGCCTCAGCTCGCTTATTCTTGAAAGCTGTGGTGTAAGCATATAATTATAGTATAAAAATGATAATCCTATAATCAAAAGTATTGCCAGAAGCGTCTTTTCTCTTTTACTGAGCTTCATTATTCAGACACCCCCAGTTCACATACCAGATTGAAGGTATAGGAGCTTCCACCCTCTGACACCTTGTTGATATTTTCTATAAGAACACTTTTAAACACCTTGTTCTGCTTAAGCTTGTATACACATTCGGCTATGGCTATTCTATCCTTTGATATACCCTGCAGCTGGACTATGTCATCCTGAATGCTGATAACCTCTAAGAAAACATTTCTTGGCAGGTTTTCATTGAGTTTGCCCAAAAGCTCTGTGTTTATTCTGTCATTAATATCTATACGCCTGTTGACATCCTCAACCATGCTTTGATATTCTTTGAGCACCTTGACCTTTTCCTGAGTCAGCTTATATTCTGCCAGACTTTTTTGAGTCACTTCGGAATTCAGATAAGCTTCCAGCTGCTTGAGCTGCTTTTGCATGCTGCTTATTCTGTATATATTGAATGCAAAAAATGCCAAGGCAAAGGCTGCAATAACTGCTCCTGCAATGATGAAATAGCTATGCTTCTTGTTAGTGGTACTTTTCTGCTCTATATATGGCGAAAAAAAGTTAAAATCCTTCATGCACTCACCTGTCTACTTTCTAAGTATTGCGCCTATTGCGTTCAGGCAGTATTCCAGCTGAGCTCCCTCGGGCTTAGAAAGCTTTACGCTGCTCATGCTCTTGATTTTATGCACCGGCATAGTCATAACAAATCTGATGTATTCCTCAAGCCCCGTAAGATTGGAGCTGCCGCCGTAAATATATATCTCATCAATACGGTTTCCGGTATCCCTGCTGGTATAATACTGAAACATTCTCTGTATTTCTTCCAAACATCTGTCTATACTGCCTCTTATTGTATCGTTGAGTATGGCATCTGCGGAGCTGCTCTCCCTGTCATAGCCCAAATTTCCCTCTATAATCTTTTTCTCTTCTGCGTGAGCGGTATTCAGGTTAAAGGTATTTGCTATGTTTACGTCTATATCATTGCCACCCATGGTTACGAGTCTGCTGAATTTGGTAACCCCCTTGGCTACTATGGTCAGATTGATAAAATCTGCTCCCATATCAAATATGGCTGCAGTCTTATCCAGATTATAGGCTTCGCTGTTTATCTGCTGCTTGCTGCCAAACAGCTTGGATACGGCATTGGAGTGCATGTCCATTACCACAGGTGTCAAATCAAGAGACCTCAAAAGCTGTAGATATTCCTCCACCATAGCCTTGGATATGGCTGCTACAAGTATTTTGCACTTTTTGATGTTGTCTGCCATGAATTCTTCCAATATCTTATACTCCACTACATATTCACTGAGCATTATAGGCAGGTACTGCTCAATTTCAAAGCGTACCATTGATTCCATTTCGCTTTCCTTGACCACGGGCAGCTCCAGCTCTCTTCGTATTATGGAAGTGCTTTCTATAGTCAACACTGCTTTTTTGGTTTTTATTTTATTTTCTTCTATAACCTTTTTGATGCATCCGGCAACAGCCTGCATGTCCAGAAGCTTCCCGTCCTGTATGGAGTTGGCAGGAGCAGGGAATACAAAAGCAGCGCTGACAGTGACACTGCTAGGTAGCTGCTTGCCTATGACCAGCTTTATGTTTTTTGATCCTATATCAAGTGATAATACCTCACTTTTAGCCATTTTTATTACCCCCCCCCGGCTGATTATCTCAGCATGCTGTTAACATACCAGTTCAATATATCATTTCCATACAGTATTATAGTAAAAGCAGCCAAGGCTATAAAAGGTCCAAAGGGTATATAGTCCTTTCTGCTCTTTATTTTCAAAATCATAAGTATGATAGATATCACCGAGCCAATTATGAATGAAAGCAGTGATACCAGCAGAATGTGCTTCCAGCCCAGCCAAATACCCAAAACAGCCATAAGCTTTATATCTCCGCCGCCCATGCTGCCCTTGGACACAATAGCAATCAATAGGAATAAACCTCCTCCAAGCAGAAAGCCAGTAAGTCCGGTTATAAGAAACTCCTTATATCCGGCTGTAAATGCAAATATCATTCCCGCTATAAGTCCGAATAGGTTAAGTCCGTCAGGTATTTCCTGAGTCTTAAAATCAATAATCCCTATAACCAACAATAAGCATGCAAGAACTGCATACTTTAAAAAAACAATACTAATATCAAATTTCATATACAGCAGTAAAAATATTATACCCGTCAACAGCTCTACCAGTGGATACTGCAATGATATTCTTCCTTTGCAGCTTCGACATTTGGCGCCTAAAATGATATAGCTCAGAATAGGTATATTATCATAAGGCTTTATATTTGTCCCACAAATAGGACAGTGGGAATTAGGAAAGATAATGGATTCCTTCCTAGGTATGCGAGATATGCATACATTTAGGAAGGAACCAATAATTATACCAATTGCTATGAATATTAGTAAACAAAACATATCATATACCTATTTAATAGTAATATTAGTTTTTACATTAGTTCGCTATTTCAACCCATGCAACAGAACTTATGGCTGCAGGAGCACTTTGAGCATATACTACATGCTCTCCTGTAGCATCTTCGTGATAATAGAACTCCCAACCAACAACTTGTACTTCAGGTATTCCTTCAGGAAAATATGTCGCCATAGTAGTTGCAAAGGCTGCTGCGTTTGCAGGTTGTGGTGGATATGAACCATTTTCAACAAAATACATCTCAACAGCATTTCTTAAACTTCTCAAATTAGCTAAATCAGCATTCTCTCTAGCATCATCTAATGAACTTGTAACTCTTGGTATTGCAACAGCAGCGAGTATACCCAATATGCCAACTACAACCACCAATTCAATAAGAGAGAAACCCTTTTTATTCATCTGCTTATAGAAAAAATTCAGCATCTGTTTCACCCCCTTCCAGAGTAAGCTTTATATAAATTATATTTATATACTAATACTGTATCTTTGTCATTATATCAAACATCGGCAGCAGCATTGCAACTGCTATAAAACCTATCATAACAGCCATTACAAGGAGCATTATAGGCTCCAAAAGCTTGGTCATATTATCTATGGCAGCCTCCACCTCTCCGTCATAAAAGGTTGCAGTACGCTCCAGCACATCATCAAGTGTACCGGACTCCTCACCTATGCTTAGCATTGATATAAGCATTGGTGGAAATATTCCTATCTTTTTAATGGGACCTGCCAGACTCACACCCTTGCGCACCTCTTCTTTGGCATTTAATATGCCCTTTTCCACTACCTTGTTGCCAACTACCTTGGCCACTAGCTCCATAGCATGAAGCAAAGGCATACCGCTGGACATCAGAGTAGACAGCGTTCTTGCAAAGCGTGAAGTGACTATTTTGGAGGTAGTGCTTTTCATAACGGGGATTTTAAATTTTAGTCCGTCCAATATAAGCCTTCCTGCTTCTGAGCCAGAAAATCTTTTTAACATGTAAACAGCCAATATAATAACGGCAATAACTATATACCAGTACTTCTGAAGTCCGTTGCTCAGCCCCTGAACAAATCTTGTTATTGTGGGAAGCTCTGCTCCCACCTGCTCAAAAAGGCTTACAAAGGTAGGAAATATGAATATCAGCATACCTGTAACTACAAGTGTAGCTATGCTGCCCAGAAAAGCCGGATATACCATGGCACCCTTGACCTTTCTGGATATCCTGTTTTCCTTGTCATAGTGGGTTGCCATTCTGTCCATTATGGTGTCAAGATTACCGCTGGCTTCACCAGCCTCTATCATGTTGACTAAAAGCTCCGGGAATACCTCCATATGCCTGCGCAGTGCCTCTGACAGCGTCAAGCCCTTCTGTACCAGCTCATACACTTCTCCCGTAACAGTTTTTAGCCTCTTATTCTCTATCTGCTGCCTAAGAATATCCAGACAGTTTATTATGCTTACTCCTGCATTCAGCATGGCATGGAACTGCCTGCAGAAAATTGATATGTCCTTTAGCTTTACTTTATTAAAAAGACTAATGTTTATCTGCTTTGACTGTACATGCTCCTCAACAGATACCGGGAAGTATTTATTCCCGCGGAGCATGGTAATTACCTCTTCCCTGTTGCGGGCTGTATGAATACCCTCCACGGTTTTCCCGGCCGTATTTATGGCCTTATATTTATAATCGGGCATTTTTTCACCCCATCTTATAGTGCTAAAGTCCTATTTTTAGTCCCAAAGTCCTATATATGTATTCTACATTTACAGAAAAAATCCTCTGGCATAATATAACATTTCTATATTTTTAATTACTTATTAATAACTTATGGTAGAGCTTACCAGATATCTTTCAAACATCTCCTTGTCTACACTGTGATCCAGTGCAACCTCTTTCGTTACTACACCCTTTCTATACAGCTCGCTCAGCGCATAGTCCATGGTTTTCATTCCAGCTTTGGAGCCTGTCTGTATAAGGTTTTGTATCTGGTGGGTCTTTCCCTCTCTTATAAGATTCTTTATAGCCGTATTGGTAATCATTATTTCATGGGCTGCCACTCTGCCGCTGCCGTCTGCCCTGGGCAGCAGCTGCTGAGATATTATACCCTCCAATACCGAAGACAGCTGTACTCTTATCTGCTGCTGCTGGTGCGGCGGAAAAACGTCTATTACACGGTCAATAGTCTTTGCAGCTCCTATGGTATGCAGAGTGGACATGACCAGGTGGCCTGTTTCTGCTGCAGTAATCGCTATACCTATGGTCTCAAGGTCTCTCATCTCGCCGACAAGTATTACATCTGGGTCCTGTCTGAGAGCAGCTCTCAATGCATTGGCAAAGCTAAAGGAGTCATTGCCTATTTCGCGCTGGTTTACCATGCTTTTATTGTGCTTGTGCAGATATTCTATGGGATCCTCCAGGGTAAGTATGTGGCAGGATCTTTCCTTATTAATATAGTCAAGCATTGATGCCAAAGTTGTAGACTTACCGCTTCCCGTAGGTCCTGTTACCAGTATCAGTCCTCTGTGCTTGGAAGCAAGCTCTTTAAGTACATTGGGCAGTCCCAGCTCTTCCATGGAGGGAATTCTAAGTGCTACTACTCTGAAGGCTATACCAAAGCTGCCTCTCTGCTTATAGATGTTCACCCTGAAGCGGCCAAGTCCGGGATTGGAAAAGGATAAATCCAGCTCGCCCTTTGCTTCCAGTTCCTGTATTTGATGCTCTGTTAATATCTGATGCGCCAGATCAATGGTATCCTTTGGCATCAGGTTTTGTTCGCCTATCCTCACCAGGCTTCCGTTTACTCTCATTATGGGAGGCAATGCTACAGTAATATGAAGGTCCGAAGCCTTATTATCCGTTGTTATCTTTAGTAGTTCCAATATATCCATAATACACCGCCTTATTCCAGACTATAAGCTACCTTGACAAGCTCGTCCACTGTTGTGATGCCATTAAATATTAGTTGTTTACAGTTTTCCTTAAGTGTTAACATTCCCTGCTCCATGGCAATCCTTCTGATTTCATCCATATTTGCTCTTTGGTCTATCAGCATTCTCATATGCTTATTTACAAGCATCACCTCATGTACGGAGGTTCTGCCCTTATAGCCGGTATTGCTGCATGAGCTGCAGCCCGTCCCCTTAAATACCTTAATATTCTCAGTAACTCCGAGTATATGCTTTTCCATCTCAGTAAGCTCAACAGGCTTTTTGCAGTTCTCACATATTTTTCTGACAAGTCTTTGGGCTACTACGCCTACAATGGAGTTGGCCACCAGATATGGCTCTATACCCATGTCTATAAGCCTTATTATTGTTGAGGGTGCATCATTGGTGTGCATTGTACTGAGCACCAGATGTCCTGTAATAGCCGCTCTTACGGATATTTGTGCAGTCTCAGTGTCTCTTATTTCCCCTATCATTATTACATCAGGGTCCTGTCTCAATATCGCTCTCAAGCCACTGGCAAAGGTAAGACCTGCCTTGGTATTTACCTGTACCTGATTGATGCCCTCCAGCTTGTATTCTACAGGGTCTTCTACCGTGACTATGTTTTCTGTAACTTTATTAAGCTCCTTAAGCACTGCATACAGAGTCGTACTCTTACCGCTTCCGGTAGGTCCTGTTACCAGTATGATTCCATTGGGTGACTTTATCAGCTTGTCAAATATTGCAAGGTTTTCATCACTGAAGCCCAGCTGTTTTTTGGTAGCAAGGAACTGGCTCCTGTCAAGCAGCCTTATTACTATCTTTTCTCCGTATACTGTTGGCAAAATGGATATACGCAGATCTATCTCCTTACCGTCAACTACCGTTTCCACTCTTCCGTCCTGAGGTAGTCTTTTCTCGGCTATGTTCATTTTGCCCATTATTTTGATTCTTGTAACAATAGCTGAGTGCGCAGATTTGGCAGGAGTCATTATTTCCTGCAGCTCTCCGTCTATTCTGAAGCGCACCCTGATATTGTCATCGTAGGGCTCTATATGGATATCACTGGCCTTTGTCTTGACTGCCTGGCTTATAATTGAGTTAACCAGCCTTACTACAGGAGCATTATTTATTTCATTTAATGTTTCATCATCCAGCTCATTCAGATTCTCAACATCATATTGCTTTTTGAACTCCTCAATGGCCTGCTCTGCCCTCTGCTTACCATAATATTGATCAATAGCATTTGTTATGTCGTTCCTGGTGGAAATAACTGGTTCAACCTCCATGCCTGTAGCTATCTGCACGTCATCTCTGGCAAAAATGTTCAAAGGGTCTGCCATAGCTACTATAAGCTTGTCCCTTTCCTTTCTAACAGGTATAAGCATATGCCTTCTTGCAAGGTTTTCATTGATAAGCTTTGGTATCTCTGGATCGATATAGTATTTTTCAAGATCCATATGTGGAATCCCAAGCTGGAACTCCAGTACCTCTATTATCTGCTTTTCCTGTATTACTCCTTCATCAATCAGCAGCTCGCCTATTTTCTTGCCTGTAGCCTTCTGTCTCTGCAATATATAGCTAAGCTGCTCGGAAGTAATCAGTCCCGCTTCTACCAGTAGATCCCCCAACCTTTTGTTTTTCTGTATCATGATATCCCCCGCATATTCATTGTACTTTATGTAAATGCCACATTTTCATATTTCTCTGTAATGTATAAAGGCTAACTGTAAAGTTAGCCGGTTGCGCCACTGCATCATCATAGTATAAGCGCCCAAGTATAACTATGAATCAAATGCCTAAACATAATGTATAAAAATCCTTATGTACGGATAATATTCTAGATTTTAATATAAAATCCTTCTGCTGCCGCATAAAAATAAGACAAAATAATCTGACAAATATAACCACACAATACTGTAAAACATCTTATCCTTTTTTGCTCATGCTTCGCAGAACCAGCTTCTCAACCCTTCTTACCAGCCTTGTCCAGGCAAATTCCTTTTCACTGATGGGTGCTACAAGTATGGTGAACAAACCCAGCCTATTGCCTCCAAGTACATCAGTGAATACCTGATCACCTATGACAGCTGTGTTGGATGCATCGGTACCCATATTTTCCATTGCTTTTCTGAAGTTCCCTCTCCTGGGCTTTATGGCTTTGTATATGGCAGGCAGCTTCAGCTCCCTGTTGAAGTCCTCAACACGCTTTTTTGTAGCATTAGAAAGTATGCACAGCTTGAAGCCATGACCCTTGAGTCTCCCTATAAGCTCAATGACCCTGTCATCGGGAAGCTTGGTCTCCCAGGATACCAGTGTATTGTCAATGTCTATTATTATACCTCTGATATTTTTCTTTAATAAAACCTCCACATCCAGATCGTGAACACTTGGAAGGTATATATCAGGTGCAAGCTTGATTCTCATGTCATTCTCCTTTAAGAAAATATAAGTAAACAGCCTAATACCGCAATTTACGCTCTAATATGAATTATATAATATATTGGTTTCTGTGAATACCCTGATTTGAAACAATTTTTATTTAATCTATTTGAAATGAGTTTCTATTATTACCTGAAACTGTCTATTATATAATGGTTTTATTTCAAAAATGTTAAAAATTGTTTCAAATTTGTTAACTATTTGTGTAGTCTATTGAAATGCATTTTTATGATGTTATAATGAAGTTACAGATAAGCAATCTCCTAATCCCCTAACATATATACCATAGCATACACAGAAAACGGCATTGCACCCTTCAATGCCGTTTTCAATTTGATCTTTTTACATACTAAATTACTCTCAGCCTTCTAAGAAGTATCCCGCTAAATAATGGTGCAATACCGATAAAAAGAAGATAAAACTTTAAGAACCGAAGCTCTTGCAGTGCATCCTTGTCAAAGAGAAGCAATAGTATAAAAAGTACTGCAGAGCTTAGTACTCTTCCTGCGTTAAGAGCTATATCCTTGTTGATAATGTACTCTATTCTCAGATCCTCATCTCGTGCTCTGCTGATTACATTAAAGGTTGCAGATGTCAGCTGAATAATGTAAAAGGGTATGAAAAATGAATCAATAACTATATAAGAGAGTATTGTAAGATAGTTGACCTTTATAGCAATTAATACAACAGCCAACATCGACCCGGCCGTTCCCAATATTACTGCAAGCTGACGCTTGGGCGGCTTGATGATTCTCTGCACCAAAACGTACGATGCTGAGGTAATCAGTGAGCCTGCTAATATAATTTTCCCTAAAAGCAGCTCGCTTTTCATTGTCTCTATTATTAATATATTCACTATGTACACAATTACGACATCTCTGAAGCCCCACAAAACCGTTGCCCATTTTATGATATTCCAATCCTTACAGCCTCCGTGCAGTACGGTTTTTATATCCAGTTTGCTGTCATAGCGTTTGCAGCTTATAATTGTGCTAATTAGCACCAGCAGGAGAAATATCAAAAAAGTTATTCCAAATACATAAGCATATCCCCGCATACCTTTGAACAGACTTATAATAAATCCGGAAATCCAGGGAGATATGGCTGCGGCAACACCGGCACAGCTTCCATTATAGCCGTTGAAGGTGTCTCTGTTGTTGACATCAGTAAAATCAAAGCTCAAGGTATTGAAGGCCAGCCAATAAAAACCTATTGCCAGACCATAAATAAAACCTAAAGCATATATATAGGTAGCACCTTTATTGCCATAGAAAAGTATCAGAATATAAAATATGGAATACAATAAAAGACCGAGTCTGAGTGACCAGATACCGTTTCTTTTCTTGGCTATCGCACCTCCTGTAATAAAGGCAATGGGAGTTGCAATATAGTGTATCATATTGTATAAAACTATTACCTTAAAATCATTTGTCTGCTTCCAAAAGTAGACATTAACGAATATTCCCGATAATCCCATTGCAAATGTATATAAAGCACTTATAACCAGTAGCAGCTTAGCTTGCTTGCACATATTATCCTCCATGGCACCGAAATACTTTCTTATTATATGCAAAACATCTAAACTTGTTTCAAATTTGTAAATTATCAGAATATTCTATTGATTATTACGCTGAGAGCTGATATAATATCAATACACTGTTAGTATTAGTTACATTTTTTAGTAATTTTGTGATATTTTTAGGAGGGAAAATAATGAGTCGGAGAATAATAGCCAATATCAAAGGTCATGCCCTCGTAAAGTACGAAGATATCAAATCTAACAGAACATCTTCATACATAAGGTACGAGTGGTGGACTGATATGGAAAAAATGAAGAACAATACTTATATGGAGGATCTTAATGGAGTTACAAAAATATACTGCTGTTCATACGAGAATATCTGCAGTGAGGAGTGGCTTCTCAGGCAATTCATTCAAAGATATATATTTTCCTGACCTTAAATATGTATGTACATAAAGGAACCAGCAAATCTGAATGCTATTTGCTGGTTCTACTTTTTATTCTCTCTGTCCAATTTATCGATAGATTTGCTTATACTTGATATACTGCTGTTGATTTTAGCAATGGTACTATTTAGATTATTAAGCTGATTTGCTCTGGTATAAGTGTTCATAATTCTTTGACCGGCAGGTTTGCTTGCTGACGGCTCTATTTTCAGAGCTTTGTTTATGGCTTCTATCAGCTTCTCCTTTTCAAAGGGCTTAATTATAAAACCCTTTGCTCCAAGCCTGATAGCCTGGAATATCAAATCCTTTTGAGTAATTGCACTTACCATTATTATAACAGCCTTGGGAAACTCCTTCATTATCCTTTCGACTGCCTCCAGCCCGTTATACTCGGGCATTGTAAGATCCATAGTAACCAAATCAGGCATATGCTTACAGTATTCTTTGTAAGCAGTATCTCCGTTTGCTGCTTCTGCGACCACTTCATGACCTTGCTCCTCAAGAATTTCTCTTATCTTTATTCTCATTATCATTGCATCATCAACTATAAGTATTCTTGCCATAAAATCTCTCCCAAGTAAAAAATACATTACTAGTATGCGCTTATCTACAGAAAAAGTAAAGCTCTATTTTAAACGAACATTTATACTCAGCATTGAATAATTCTTATTAACTCTGATTTATTACGTATGATACAAGAATACATTTTTTTATTTGCATTGGAAATAATATCATATAACAGATATCAGAAAAAATACAAATACTAAGCCGCCAATACAGGAGGTGACATTGTGAAAAAGGAGAAAAACAGGAGTGCAACCGGTAATATGGATGAAGGCAGAAATGAAGGTACAAAGCTTCCAAATACTGATTCTATATCTGTGCCGGCTACCAAGGAAGCCATTAAAAAGAATAAAAAAAGATAAAGCATCAGTTAATAACCTGATGCTTTATCTTCAGGCTGCTGACATACAAATTATGTCAGCAGCCTTGTTTTTTGAAAAAATTGCTAAGGAAAACTTTCTTCGAAATATAGTAAAATGAATACTTAGAGGGAGGTTTTAAAATGCTTAATATTAGAG